>CANNCP010000003.1 GCA_947503145.1 uncultured Roseovarius sp. | reverse complement strand
CAACCACACGACGAAGATTATGAAAACCAGACCCGCAAACTCTCGTTATGAATGAGGGAGCCTCGGGGGGCAGGTCAGATCCGATAACCGCCGTCGTGACCGCATGAAGGGCGAGACCTATACCGTGCGCACTATTTCACTTGTTGATATGCTTAAGAAGCACAACGCGCCATCAGTTATCGACTATCTGTCGATCGATACCGAGGGCAGCGAGTTTGAAATTCTCTCTGCGTTCGATTTTTCAAAATACCAGTTCAATGCGATAACTTGCGAGCATAACTATGCACCAATCCGTGATGATATTCACAGCCTCTTATCGCAGCACGGCTATCGCCGCGTCTTTCCACATATCTCGCAGTGCGATGATTGGTATGTTACGGCCTAAACTCCACAAGCTGGATGTAAGCTATAAGATCGCAAAAATTGATCGCATGTAACTTTCTGATAGTAAAAACTTAATAGGACTGATAAACTAACTGAACAATTGTTTAGGCAGGTATAATCTGACCCTCCTGCGACCCTGCCCTTCCATCTGTTTGTTCGGTTGAGCGTTGCGCGGCGCCGGAAACCTCAGATTGACAATTCACACGACTTCCATCACTCAGACGACCGTCGGGCGCGCTGCGACTGCCCCGTGGAGGCCTTGGCCTTGGGTCACACCCACTGCCACGACCCAGAGAATACGGATATGCCGGACCCGAATAAGATCACCCCAGGACAGCTCAAACATCTGATCGGCACGCCCACCTGCCCTATCGTCGTCGATGTCCGCGCCGATGCGGATTTCTCCCGGGATCCACGTCTGATCCCCGGCGCGATCCGCCACAGGCATACCGATATGGATGGTCTGATCGGCCGTCTAGCAGGACGCGCCTCTGTGATCACCTGCCATAAGGGCTGCGGGCTGGGCCAGGGTGTGGTCAGTTGGTTGCAATCCAACGGCGCCACATCCGAATACCTCAGGGGCGGCATACAGGCCGGGCGCGAGGAGGGGCTGCCGCTGGTGCCCGTCGCTGCGGCGCCCTACAACCCGGCGGGGACGACCGCCTGGATCACCCGGTCCGGGTCCCGGGATCGGCTCCATCGCCTGCTCCTGGCCGATCAAACGATTTGTGGACCGGGCTGCCAAATTCTTGTTCGTTTCCGAGTCCGAGATGGCCTGCGCCGTAGAACAGTTCGATGCCACCCCCTTCGACATCGACGGCGTGCATTTCACCCATCGCGGCGATCGCTGCACCTTTGACGCCATGCTTGACGAGTTCGAGCTAAAATGCCCCGCGCTGGAACGGCTTACTCTAGCAGTGCGCGCCGCCGACACCAACCACCACGACCTGCATCCCGTCGCGCCCGGCCTGCTGGCGGTCTCAGCGGGCCTGTCGCGCCTGTACCGCGACGATCAGCTACGGCTGGCGGCAGGCATGGCGCTTTGTGACGGGTTCTTTCGCTGAGCGCGCGACGGGTACAACGAAGGCCATGATTGGCCCCATATGTCGACCTGACCGGAGCCGCGATGTTCCTGTGGTGAGCGGTGCGCGCACCCCCTTTTGTTTTGTTTCAAATCCATTATGCTGCACCCAAACCTCCGGGAGTATGCATGTCTGGGACCATCAACTATGGCAATCTTATGCACCGGGCCATGCGTGGCCTGATTCAAGAGGTTTTGAAGGATATCAATGCTCACGGGCTGCCCGGCGCGCATCACTTCTTCATCACTTTCGACACGACTCATCCCGACGCCCGGCTGGCCGACTGGCTCAAGGAACGCTATCCGACCGAGATGACCGTGGTGATGCAGCATTGGTACGACAATCTGGAGGTCGGCGATGTCGGCTTTGGCATCACGCTGAATTTCGGTGACGCACCCGAAAACCTCTATGTACCCTATGACGCGATCCAGACCTTCGTCGATCCCTCCGTAGAGTTCGGCCTGCGGTTCGAAACCCAGGAAAGCGACCAAGACGAAGACACCGAAGACGACGAGGATGCTGTCCCGCAAGACAAGCCCCACGCCGAAGTGGTCAGCCTCGACAGCTTTCGCAAGTAGGCGATCCACCAACCCCACTTTACCCGTCCGGGATCAAGCCCCCCGGGCCGCCGCGTGATCGTCAGACCGCCCGCCAAACCGCCCGCATGAGCGGCGATCGCGCGGTTCGTACCATGCCCCTACACATCACATTGAACTTTCTGCGCCAGACGGTATGACTTGACGCAACCTTCCAAGGAGAGCCGCGACATGACCGCCACCCGCACCGAAACTGACAGCTTCGGCCCACTCGAAGTCCCCGCTGACAAATATTGGGGCGCGCAGACCCAGCGCTCGATCCTGAACTTCCCCATCGGCTGGGAAAAGCAGCCCGTAGCCATCGTGCGCGCCCTGGGCGTGATCAAACAGGCCTGCGCGCAGGCCAATATCGAACTGGGCAAGCTGGATGAAGTGCGCGGCAATGCCATCATCGAGGCCGCAGACGAGGTGATCGCCGGCAAACTGGACGACAACTTTCCGCTCGTCGTCTGGCAGACCGGATCGGGCACCCAGTCGAACATGAACGCCAACGAAGTGATCGCCAACCGTGCGATCGAACTGCTCGGCGGCATCATCGGCTCCAAGGATCCGGTGCACCCCAACGATCACTGCAACATGGGCCAGTCGTCAAATGACACGTTCCCCACCGCAATGCACATCTCGGCGGCGATGACCGCCCGTGACGTCACCCTGCCCGGGCTGGAAAAACTGCACGCAGCACTGCAATCCAAGGCCGAACAGTGGGGCGACATCATCAAGATCGGCCGCACCCATACGCAGGATGCGACGCCGCTGACCCTGGGTCAGGAGTTTTCGGGCTACGCCCATCAGGTCGCCATGAGCATCCGGCGCATCAAGGATGCGCTCGGGCGGGTCTATGAATTGGCGCAGGGCGGCACCGCCGTCGGCACCGGCCTCAACACCACCAAGGGCTGGGACGTGATGGTGGCCCGCAACATGGCCCAGATCACCGGCCTGCCCTTCGTGACCGCGCCGAACAAGTTCGAGGCGCTCGCCGCCCATGACGCGATGGTGGAAATTTCGGGCGCACTGAAAACCGTGGCGGCGTCACTGTTCAAGATCGCCAACGACATCCGCTTCCTCGGTTCCGGCCCGCGCTGCGGGCTGGGCGAGCTGATCCTGCCCGAGAACGAGCCGGGCAGCTCGATCATGCCCGGCAAGGTGAACCCGACCCAATGCGAGGCGCTGACACAGGTCTGTGCCCAGGTGATGGGCAACGATGCCGCCGTGGGCTTTGCCGGGTCCCAAGGGCATTTCGAACTCAATGTATACAAGCCGATGATGGCCTATAACGTATTGCAATCCATGCAACTTCTGGGCGATGCAGCTTCGGCCTTTACCGATAATCTGGTGATCGGGCTGCAGGCAGACGAAACCCGCATCGACAAACTGATGCGCGAGTCGTTGATGCTGGTCACTGCGCTGGCGCCCGAAATCGGCTATGATAACGCCACCAAGGTCGCCAAGACCGCCCACAAGAACGGCACCACGCTGAAGCAAGAGGCCATCGCCCTCGGCTTTGTCGACGCCGAAACCTTTGACCGGGTCGTACGCCCCGAAAACATGGTAGGACCGAAATGAGCACCCCCGCAAACATGAACAAGGCCAAGAAAGAACGCAACCGCGCCTCACGCCGCGCCCGTGCGGACGAAAACGCCGTCCAGTTCGGCCAGACCAAAGCGCAAAAGGAACTGCTGAAGGCCAAGGCACAGAAGATCGCCGAAAACCTGGACGCCAAGAAACGCGAAACCTGATCGCACCATGACACAACGGCCTGCCAAACGCTCCCTCACGCTGCGCGGCCACCGCACCAGCGTCTCGCTGGAGGAAGAGTTCTGGCAGGCTTTTCGTGACATAGCAGCGGAAAAATCAATTCCGATCAACGCACTCGCTGCCGATATTGATGTTAAGCGCGGGCCTGACCTGGGCCTTGCCTCGGCGATACGCCTCTATGTGCTGCGTCATTACCGGCAATCTTCCCCCGACTGATCCCGCGCCACATGGACAAAACCCTGCACCCGTTGCATGGTCGCGCGCAAGATCATCATCGACACGCTGCACACGCCCTTTGCGTGACCATCTGCCGGATTGCACCGGCACTCTCTGCCGGTCTGGATGCCGACCGCTTCTTTGCCCTGTTGACCGAAAGGCTGGCCCGCCTGTGACCGCACTGACCCTCGCCAAACCCGACGATCTGGACCGGCTCATGCCGCTCTGCACCGCGTTCCAGACCGAACAGGAACTGCCCCGGGACGATACCAGCCTGCGCAACGCCCTGGCCCCCTTGCTCGCGGGGTCTCCGCATGGCGCGGTCTACATCGCCGGTCCGGTGCGCGCGCCCATCGGCTATGCGGTGATTTGTTTTGGCTGGTCGCTGGAATTTGGCGGGCTCGACGGGTTTTTGGATGAGATCTACATTCGCCCCGGTGTGCGCGGGCGCGGCATCGGCACCGAAATTCTGAACGCCCTGCCCAAGGCACTGGCCGGTGCGGGTCTCAAGGCGCTACATCTGGAGGTCCGGCGCGACAACGAAAAGGCGCGCGCGCTCTATGCCAAGCTACACTTTGAACCAAGAGAACAATACATGCTGATGACCCGGCACTTTTGAGTATTTAACCAAAGAACAGGCATGATCCTGCCTCGTCTTTTTCTTTGGTCAAATATCCGTCAACGCCAATCAAACCGCAAACAAAGGCGGGAATTCATCCGCGGAGCGGTCAAAGTGTTTCGCCTTCAACCTGAGATATCAGACAAAGGCCAAAACGCGCGCAGCGCTTGTATGTCACGCGCCTTTTGCAAAAGCTGTGCTTCAGGTTTTTCGCGAAACACTTTAGGTAGGGATCATGACCCTGCATATCCCCTTTGATAACAGCTACGCCCTGCTGCCGCCGCAGTTTTACACCCGCATCGACCCCAAGCCGGTGCGCACGCCGCGGCTTTTGCGCTTTAATACCGCGCTGGCGGATGAACTGGGCATCACGCCTGGGCCAGAGGCCGAACTGACCGAAGTTTTTTCGGGCAACCGCATACCGGATGGCGCCGCGCCGCTGGCGCAGGCCTATGCGGGCCACCAGTTCGGCGGATTCAATCCGGGCCTCGGTGACGGGCGTGCCAACCTGCTGGGCGAAGTCGTTGATATCAATGGCCACCGTTGCGATATCCAGCTCAAGGGTGCTGGCCCCACGCCCTATAGCCGCATGGGTGACGGGCGTGCCTGGATGGGGCCCGTCCTGCGCGAATATGTGGTCAGCGAGGCGATGCATGCACTGGGCGTGCCGACCACCCGCGCGCTGGCCGCCGTGGCCACCGGCGAGCCGATCTACCGCGAACAGGGCGCACTGCCCGGCGCGGTGCTGACCCGGGTGGCTGCCAGCCATATCCGCGTCGGCACGTTTCAGTATTTTGCCGCCCGGCGCGACACGGACGCGCTTCGGGCGCTCTGCGATCACGTGTTGCAGCGGCACTATCCGCAGGCGGATGGCCCGGACGGGCTGCTGCGCGAGGTCGCGCAACGGCAGGCGGAACTGGTGGCACGCTGGCTGTCGGTGGGCTTTATCCACGGGGTGATGAATACCGACAACACCACCATTTCCGGCGAGACGATAGATTACGGTCCCTGCGCCTTTCTCGACGCCTATCACCCGCAAACCGTGTTCAGTTCGATCGACTCGCAGGGGCGCTATGCCTATGACAACCAGATCAATGTGATCACCTGGAACCTGGCGCAGTTTGCCACGTCGCTGCTGCCCCTGATGCCCGATCAAGAGGCGGCTGTCGCCAGCTTTACCGAAACCGTGCATGCCGTGCCCGGAATCGCCGAGGCGGAATGGCTGCGTCTCTTTGGGGCCAAGATCGGTCTGGCGGACCCGTCCGAGCCTGATCGCATCCTGATCAACGATCTTTTGGCGCTGATGGCCGAGGGCCGCGCGGATTTTACCAACACTTTCCGTAATCTGGCCCGCCCTGAAGCACGCGATCAGTTCCTTGACCCCGCCCGGTTCGACCCTTGGCAGATCCGCTGGCAGGCCCGCGTGGCGCAAGAGGCGGATTGGCAGGCACGCATGGATGCCGCCAACCCCGCGTTCATCCCGCGCAATCACCGGATCGAGCAGATGATCACCGCCGCCGTGGCGGATGACCTGGCCCCGTTCCATCGGCTGCTTGATGTGCTCTCGCGCCCCTACCAGGACCAGCCCGAGGCGTGCGACCTGATGCGCCCGCCCGCGCCGTCCGAAGCGGTCCAACAGACCTACTGCGGCACCTGAAGCAGGCTTGAGTTATCTGCGCCTTGTCCAATTCTGGAGGAGGTGGTGTGGTGTGCGCAACCAGCGGCTGTCAGATGCCGCGCGCCCACCAGAACCCGGAACAGGCTGCGTTCGGTCGAATTCACCCAGTGAAGACTTGAACCCAGTCAAACGCGATACGCTTTAGAAAGCATTTCGCCTTGCCTGCGGCGTCACAAGCAAGGCGAATTGCAGCATGAGCTGTCAATGTTGTGGGCGTTTCGCGCTCAATTCGTAAACCGGATTGAACGCGAAACGCTTTGAGTCAGGCAACCGCCTTGGGCCCACCACTTCCACCACTGCGCCGACGACGGCTCTGTTGCGGCTTGCCCGGTCCACCGGCTTTCGGCCCGCCGGTGCCCCGACGTCCGCCACGTCCTGCGCCACCCGGGCCGCCGCGCCCCTTGGGTTTGGCGGTCGGGTCAGGCAGATCGGCCCACGCCCGCCCGGACGCGACGGGGATCGCAATGCCCATTGTCTTCTGGATGTCCTTCAGTTCGCCCATCTCGTCGGGCGCACAGAACGCGATTGCCGCACCATCCTTGCCCGCCCGCGCGGTCCGGCCAATCCGGTGGATATAGTTCTCGGCCACGTTGGGCAGATCATAGTTGTAGACATGCTTGACGTTCGGAATATCGAGACCCCGCGCCGCCACATCCGTGGCCACCAACACCCTCACATCGCCGTCGCGGAACGCCTTGAGCGCGCGATCACGCTGGCCCTGGCTCTTGTTGCCGTGGATCGTGGCCACGGCGTAGCCCGCCGACTCCAGCTTCCTGGCCAGCTTGTCAGAGCCGTGTTTCGTACGGCCAAAGACCAGCGCGCGCTCTTCGCGGTGCTTGTCCAGAAGCTCGATCAGCAGACTTGGCTTCTCGGCCTTGGCGATGAAATGCACCTCTTGCGTGACCTTGTCCGCGGCCTTGCCCGGTGGGGCGACCTGCACCCGCTTGGGGTTCTTGAGATAGCTTGATGCGATCTCCTCCATCTGCTTGGGCATGGTGGCGGAGAACAGCATCGTCTGCCGGTTTGCCGGGATCATGCCGGCGATCTTGCGCAGCGCATGGATGAACCCCATGTCGAGCATCTGGTCGGCCTCATCAAGCACCAGGAACTTTGCCTCGTCCAGCCGTACCGCGCGGCGGTCCAGCAGATCGAGCAGACGGCCCGGCGTCGCCACCAGAATATGCGTGCCCTTCTCCAGCCGCTTGATCTGTACGTTGATAGACTGACCGCCGACAACGACGCCAATCTTCATCGGCGTGTCGCGCACCAGCGGCATCAGCGTGTCCTTGATCTGGCCCGCCAGCTCGCGTGTAGGCGCCAGGATCAGGCTCGCGACCGCCTTGGGGCCTGGCCTCGTATTTTCTTCCATCATCCGTGCGATCAGCGGCAGACCGAACGCGGCGGTCTTGCCGGTGCCGGTCTGCGCCAGGCCCATCACGTCGAACCCATTGAGCGCATGCGGGATCGCATGGCTCTGGATCGGGGTAGGCTCACTGATGCCCTGAGCGACGAGTTTCTTGACCAGGCTGACCGGCAGCCCCATTTCTTCAAACAAGTTCAAATTCATATCCTTTCGGACGCCCATGAAAGGACGCCGCAATTCTGCGCAAGAGCGCGACGCGCCCTGCGATAGTCGTGGTTCCGTCCGGATCCTGACGCCACAGCGGATATGCCAAGGCGCCGTTCAGACGGCTGGCCCCACGCGTGATTTTGGGAACATTCCGCGACATTTCTTTGATAGGTGGCGTACCCTGTAGGCCACCCGCTGCTCACGCGGCAGGAAATGTCGGTTGAGCCCGATATGATACTGCATCGCAGCAAAGTCAACCGTCTCGGGCCAACCCGAGTGGAAAAGCGGTGGAAACCACGCGCCGAAACCCGTATTCGTGGAAGAGCGTGGAAGAACACCGGCGTGGGGCAGATCATGAACGACACCATCATCGAGCGTTGCGCGGCCAAGGGTCTGCGCATGACGGACCAGAGGCGGACTATTGCCGCCGTCCTCGAAGAGGCCGACGATCATCCTGACGTGGACGAACTCCACGCCCGCGCCAACGCGCACGATCCGCGCATCTCTCTTGCCACGGTCTACCGCACGGTCAAGCTGTTCGAGGAGAGCGGTATTCTGGAAAAAGTCGATTTCGGCGACGGGCGCGCCCGCTACGAGGATGCCGAGCGTGAACACCACGACCATCTGATCGACCTCAAGACCGGCGACGTGATCGAATTCGTCGACCCCGAGATCGAGGCGCTACAGGAAAAGATCGCCGC
Organism: uncultured Roseovarius sp.; assembly: GCA_947503145.1. Classification (GTDB taxonomy): domain Bacteria; phylum Pseudomonadota; class Alphaproteobacteria; order Rhodobacterales; family Rhodobacteraceae; genus Roseovarius. The sequence goes on along the minus strand of CANNCP010000003.1, from coordinate 307,884 downwards.
CAAGCTGGGCTACCGTCTGACCGGGCACAAGATGGAACTTTACGGTGTGCCGTTGAAGAAGCGGTAGATCATTGCAGTCAGGCGATCCGCTGGCATTATTCACCCCGCGCGGCTTTCTCGACTCAATGCCCGATCAATTCCCCACCGTCACATCATGCCCGTATAGCCAATCGAACTGCTGCATCATCCGCCGCGGCGCCAACGCGCCACCCAGCCGCATCGCGGTATGAGCCGCCAGACGCAGCGGCACAAAGGACAGGTGGTACTTCCAGGCATTACCGTTCGCCGCCGCCACCACCCGCCGCACCCGCGCCTCGCGCCGCGACTGATAGGCGGCCAGCGCTGCGTCCATGTCCGGCGCTGTGTGCAATGCCTCGGACAGAACCCAGGCATCCTCCAGCGCCATGCACGCACCTTGCGCCATGAATGGCAGCGTGGGATGCGCCGCATCCCCCAAAAGCGCCGCACCGCCCTGCCCCCAGAGCGCCGCGACCGGATGCCGGAAGAGGCCCCACTGATGCACCACATCGACCCGCGCCAGCATCGCCTGCGCCTCGGTGCCGAAGTCCGCGAACCGGGCGCGCAATTGATCCGGGTCACCTTCATGGCTCCAGCTCTCGGTCGTCCATTCGGCGCGCTCTTCGACGGCCACAAGGTTCAGCGTCCGCCCCCCGCGTAACGGATAGCTGACCAGATGGCGGCGCGGCCCCATGTGAACCCGCGCTTCGGCTGCGGCCCCACCCGGAGCAGGCACCGTCGCGCGCCACGCGACCTGACCCGTGAAAAAAGGCGCTGCCGGACCATTGAGGGCCGGGCGCAGCACCGAATGCAGCCCGTCCGCGCCGATCACCATATCGGCCTCCTGCATGCCTGTTCCCGTTCGCAGAGTCGGCCCCGGCCCGGCCTCATTCACCTGCGACCCCAGCCGGATTTCCACCCCCGCTTCGACCGCACCGCGATGCAGGATGTCGATCAGGTCGGCCCGGTGCACGAACCAGTAATTACGTTCCTCAAGCAACCCCAAATCGAGCCGCAGAACCCGTGCGCCGCGATAGTCGTGCAGCGCGATGGACTCGGACTGCTGCCCCACGGCGCGCAGCGCATCACCCAGCCCCAGAGCCCGCAGCACCGCAAATCCGTTCGGACTGACCTGCAGCCCGGCACCGACTTCGGTGATGGCTCTGGCCTGCTCATGGACGGTGACACGCGCGCCGCGCAGTGCACAGGCGCGGGCCACCGCCAGACCGCCAATGCCACCACCGATCACGGCAACCCTGAGTGCGTGCATATCCATGTGAACCGTGATGAAACGAAAAACGCCGGAGCGAAAGCCCCGGCGTCGGTAAAATCGTCAATTCTGGCGCGGTCAGTCGTCGCGGTGCACCTTTTCGCGGCGCTCGTGGCGCTCCTGTGCCTCCAGGGTCATGGTCGCGATGGGACGCGCACTCAGCCGCATGAGGCTGATCGGTTCGCCAGTCACTGAACAATAGCCGTATTCGCCCTCGTCGATGCGGCGCAGAGCCTGGTCGATCTTGGCCACCAGTTTGCGCTGCCGGTCGCGGGTGCGCAGTTCCAGTGAGCGGTCAGTTTCTTCGCTGGCCCGGTCAGCCACATCGGGGATTGCGCGGGTGCCGTCCTGCAGCCCTTCGATGGTATCCCGGCTACCCGCCAGCAGGTCGTTGCGCCACGCCAGCAGCTTGTGGCGGAAATATTCCAGTTGCCGCTCATTCATGAATGGCTCGTCTTCAGCCGGCGAATAGTCGTCTGGCAGGAACACTTCTGCTTTCATGGGCTCACCCTCGTCAACATCAAGGTTGGTTTTGATATCTTGCTTCGACATCTTGCTCCCTTTCGGGCAGCGTTTACTGCATGAAACATTGAATGTCACTAGGCAATCACGATGCATTGATGTGTTTTGCCCGTGCCGCTACTGTGCGGCGCAAAGCTGATGAGAAACAGCGCAAAAAGGATTGAAAACGTGATAAGATTCGAAGGCACGGACGATTATGTCGCGACCGATGACCTGACCATCGCAGTGAATGCGGCCGTCACCCTGGAACGTCCGCTGCTGGTCAAGGGCGAACCGGGCACCGGCAAGACCGAGCTGGCCCGTCAGGTCGCCGGGGCCCTTGGTCTGCGGATGATCGAATGGAACATCAAATCAACGACGCGGGCACATCAGGGCCTTTATGAGTACGATGCCGTCAGCCGCCTGCGCGACAGCCAGCTGGGCGAGCAAAAGGTGCATGACGTGGCCAACTATATCCGCCCCGGCAAGCTGTGGCAGGCCTTTGACGCGGACGAAAAGGTGGTGCTGCTGATCGACGAGATCGACAAGGCCGATATCGAATTCCCCAACGATCTGCTGCAGGAACTCGACAAGATGGAGTTTCATGTCTACGAGACCGGCGAAACGATCGCCGCGCGCCACCGCCCCATCGTGATCATCACCTCAAACAACGAAAAAGAGCTGCCGGATGCCTTCTTGCGGCGTTGCTTTTTCCATTACATCCGCTTCCCGGACATGGACACGATGAAAAAGATCGTCGCGGTGCACCATCCGCGCATCAAGGACGCGCTGCTCAGCGTGGCACTCACGCAATTCTATGAGATCCGCGACCAACAAGGCCTGAAAAAGAAGCCCTCGACCTCCGAAGTGCTCGATTGGCTCAAGCTGCTTCTGGCCGAAGACCTGACTGCCGAGGACCTCAAAAAGAGCGGCGCCGATGCCCTGCCACGCCTGCACGGGGCGCTGCTGAAGAACGAGCAGGACGTGCATTTGTTCGAACGGCTGGCCTTCATGGCGCGGCGCCGTGGCTAAGCGGTAATCTGCCGCACTTTCGCCCCAAACGCCCCTTACAGACGTCAAGATGAGACATAACATTGCCCTTGATCCGGTTCTGACGCAGGCTGTGACGAGATCATGGCCCGCTCTGGCTGTCGTCCCTGCCTTTTTCGCCCTGATCACGCCTCGACCGCGCCACCTTGGCCCAAAGGGTTTTCAGAGCACTCCGCGTTCACTTCGTGCCCCGGATTGAACGCGGAATGCCCGCAACATTGACAGGTCACGTGCGTTTCACCTTGCTTCCAGTTTAGAAACCAAACGAAACGCTTGTGTCAGCACTTACCTCGGGGGCCCTATGCGCCGATTGATCCTGCCGATCTGCCTTATGCTCGGGGCGTGTACGCCCGGCACCTCTGGCGATATGCCCTCGCGTGCCGCGACCCAGACCGAGACCTCCATGCCCGCGATCAAGGGCTTCGCCGTGGCTCGCCCGACACCGCCCGCGCGCTCCAATCAGGATATCGCGCGGGATTTCCTCGATCTCAGTCTGCAGCTTGAATCCGGACGCCCACTCAAGGTGCTTTCGCGTTTCGAGGGGCCGATTTCGGTCAAGGTGGTCGGCGCGCCGCCCGCCACGCTGCTGCCTGATCTGGGCCGCTTGCTGCACCGTTTGCGCACCGAGGCCGGCATCGATATCCGCCGGGTCGCCAATGCCGATGCGAATATCACGATAGAGGCGGTGCCGCGCGCTGAAATCCGGCGTCACCTGCCGCAGGCTGCGTGTTTCGTCGTGCCCAACATTTCGCGCCTGTCGCAATACCGCGCGGCCAAGCGGTCGCGCCTCACCAATTGGAGCACGCTGAGCACCCGCCACAAGATCGCGATCTTCGTGCCCAGCGACGCCGCCCCGCAAGAGGTGCGCGATTGCCTGCACGAAGAACTGGCACAGGCGATCGGCCCGCTCAACGATCTCTACCGGCTATCGGATTCGGTCTTCAATGACGATAACGTGCACACCGTCCTGACCGGTTTTGACATGCTGATCCTGCGTGCTTACTACGCCCCCGAGTTGCATTCCGGCATGTCCCGGCGCGACGTGGCCGTCCGCCTGCCCGGCATTCTGGCCCGCCTCAACCCGCGCGGCGAACGTATCCCCCCGCGCCCGGCCAAAACCACGCCCCGCGCCTGGATTCGCGCGATCCAGACAGCCCTTGGCCCGGGCGCCGACCCGGTGCAGCGCCGCGGCGCTGCACAAGCCGCGTTGCGCATCGCCGAAACGATGGGCTGGACCGATCACCGCCGTGGCTTCAGCCATTACGCCCTTGGCCGCCTGACACAGAACACCAATCCCGAATATGCGCAGAATCAGTTCGCCGCCGCCGACGCCTATTACCGGCGCAGCCCCGGCACCGCACTGCACCGCGCCCATGCCGCCGCACAGCTGGCGGCCTACGCCATCGCGCATGGTCGCGGTGATGTCGCGCTAAATCTACTTACCCCGCAGATGGCCGTGGCCGAACAGCACCAAAACGCCGCCCTGCTCGCCTCGCTGATGATGCTGCGCGCCGAGGCGCTGGAACTGACCGGCCGCATCTCCGAGGCCCGCATCGTGCGTCTGGACAGCCTTGGCTGGGCACGTTACGGATATGGCGCGGATTGGGCCGTACGCGCAAAGCTGCGCGAAATTGCCGCCCTGAACCCGCTGAAGGGAATAAACGGATAAGCCATGATCATCTTGATAGCGGCCCTCATCGGGGCTGCGCTTGGGGCCATATCGGCCCGCCGCCGCAAGGGCAGCATCGCAGATATCCTGCAATACGCTGCCGTCTACGCCCTGGTCTTCGCACTGGTCGGGCTTTTCGCCACGATCCTGCTTGACCGCGTCATGCGCTGAGCGCCGCGATGTTTCTGCCGTTTTTTGACACCCTCAGAAAGGTCGGTGTTCCGGTCAGCCTGCGCGAGTACCTGACCTTTCTTGATGCGGTCAGCGCGGGCCTCGTCACCTATGATGTCGAGGCGTTCTATTATCTTGCCCGCGCGGCGATGGTGAAGGACGAGCGCCATATCGACCGTTTCGACCGCGCCTTCGCCACCAGCTTCGAAGGGCTCGACAACCTCACCGCCCAGGACGTGCTCGACGCCGTCGACCTGCCCGCCGAATGGCTGGAGAAACTGGCGGAAAAGCACCTGAGCGACACCGAAAAGGCCGAGATCGAGGCGCTGGGAGGTTTCGAGGCGTTGATGGAAACGCTCAAGGAGCGGCTCAAGGACCAGCAAGGCCGCCATCAGGGCGGCAACAAATGGATCGGCACCGCAGGCACCTCGCCTTTCGGCGCTTATGGCTACAACCCCGAAGGGGTGCGGATCGGCCAGGATGGCAGCCGCCACCAGCGCGCGGTCAAGGTCTGGGACAAACGCGAGTTTCGCAATCTGGACGGCGATGTGGAACTGGGCACACGCAACATCAAGGTGGCATTGAAACGGCTGCGCCAATGGGTCCGCGACGGCGCGACCGAAGAGCTGGATCTGGGCGGCACGATCCGCGCCACCGCCGAACATGGCTATCTCGATGTGCAGACCCGCCCCGAACGACGCAACGCCGTCAAGATCCTGCTGTTTCTCGATGTCGGCGGCTCGATGGACAACCATATCCGTGTCGTCGAAGAGCTTTTTTCGGCCGCTCGCGCCGAATTCAAACATCTCGAATACTACTATTTCCACAATTGCCTGTACGAAGGGGTCTGGCGCGACAACCGCCGCCGCTGGGACGCACAGACCCCGACGCAGGAGGTACTCAACACCTACGGGTCCGACTATAAATGCATCTTCGTGGGCGACGCCGCCATGTCACCCTATGAAATCGCCTATCCTGGCGGTGCGAACGAACACTGGAACGCCGAATCCGGCCAGGTCTGGCTGACCCGAGCCCGCAACCAGTGGCCCGATCACGTCTGGATCAACCCGGTGCCGGAAACCCGCTGGAACCACACACAGTCCACGCAGATGATCCACGAGATTTTCGAGGCCCGCATGGTCCCGATGACCCTGGAAGGGCTCACGCAGGGCATGAAGATGCTCACCCACTAAAGCGTCGCATCGCGCCACGGATACTCGAAAGCCCACAACAGACTACGCGCAGCCGTCACCTTCATTTTTCCAAAAATACTCAGCCCACCATCGCCGAAAGCGCCCATTCGGACGGATAAGCACGCCGCCCTACTCCACCACCTCCGTCACCAAGCGGTAATCCAGCATCTCATCGGCCAGGAGCACATAAATCTCGTCCGGTGGTGTCGCCAGCGCGTGCCGCATCACCAGCGTGTCGATGCCCATCGCATCGAGATAAGTCATCACCGCACCCTGCCCGCGCTGGATGTCCTCCACCGCCAGAAAGGCTGGCAGCACCGTACTCTTCCCAAAATAGTGCTGATGCATCCCCACCTGCGCATCCGCATGCACGCGGCGTACCGTGCCACCGGCCAGCACATAGGGACAGGCCGAGAAACACACATCTTCCGCCCCCATCACCGTCTCCAGTCCTGCCGCGCGCAACCCGCGGCCGATCTCCAGCGCATCGCTCACGGATCCGCCGGGACTGTTCAGCCGTACCCGGCTCAGCCCCTCTTCGCGCGCCAGTTCCTCTTGAAACCGTTTCGCATCACCCGCCTCGATCCCACCCGTCGCGCGCAGCACGTCACCCTCGCGGTGAAACTCCAACCGTTGCGGCATGTCCGCGGTATTCCGAAAGGGCCGCTCCGGACTGCCGGGCCCGGCGTCGGGCAGCGGCGTGTCGCGCGGCGCATACCGTCGCCTCTGATCGCCCGGCACCACAGGTGTGGTCAGCTGCGGCTGGCTGGACGGCCACGCCATCTGCGGTAGCGCTGCGATGACGTCCCGTCCGGCCAGAAAAACGGCCAGGCCCAGTTGCAGCCCCAACACCGCCAGCAGCACCCGGCGTGTGTTCCAGCCGCGGCGCACGCGCCCGTGCGGTTCGGCCGCGCTCATCCGGTTTTCCCGCTGTCTTCCACCGGTTTCAGCCCTGTCCCCTTGCGGGGTTCTGCGGTCATCGTTGTATGTGCCTGCGGCTCCGGTGGCGATTTCGCGCGGGCCGCCTGATACGCGTCAAAGTGGTGCATATCCTCCATCTCGCGCAGCGCCAGCATCGCACCGCGCAACTCCGTCAGGGTCAGCGTCTCTTCCACCCGCACCCCGTCGCGGCCGGATCGGATCGCGGCTTGCGTGACCATCAGGATCAACACCAGCACGGCGGGCAGAAGGTCGATGGCGATCGCCCCCGCCCAGGACGGCGCGAAATTGCCCGCATACAGGATGACCGCATCCGCCGCCGAAATCGGCGTATAGGTCGTGTCACTGGGCGGCGGCATCGCGACCACCGCCTCTGCAGCACTGCGAAGCGTGTCGGCCCGCTGCCCCAGAACCGTCAGCACCGAGGTGATCGTGCTTTGCTGATCACCGCGCGCCGCACCGGTGCGCCCGTCAAGCTCGGGCAGCACCACCGAGGCTGCCAGATCCTGCGCCGCGCGCGCCACCAGTGGCGCCACCGACAACTGTCGCAGCCGGGTGATGATCCCCGCCAGTCGCACCGCTTCCTCGCTGAACTGAACCGAGCGTGGCTCGACCGGCCCCGGTGCCACTGTCAGCGCGCGCATCCGGCTGAGGATCGCATTTCCCTCTGCAAAACCCGCCGCAACCAACGGCGCCTGGGTAGCAATCTGCGCCTCCAGACCTTTCAATTCATCCGACTTCTGCCGCAACACGCGAAACACCGCCCCGCGTCCCGCCAGCCCCGACAGATTGCCGTTGGCTTCCTGCTCGCTCAGGTCCTCAAAGGATTGCCGTACCCGCGTCACATCCCGTTCCAGCCCCTGCGCCGACACCGCGATCAGATTGGCCTGCTCCAGCGACGCCTGATACTCCTGCACCGTCTTGGCCAGGTGCTGCTCCACCGCCGCCGATCCGGCCAGCGCGGCGGCGTTCAGCCAGGATGACATCGCGATGATCGCCAGCGATCCGATGAGCATCGATACCATCAGTCCGATCCGCGAACCCATCGTGCGCACCGCCGGCAGCAGACGCATGAGATAGGACCAGAAAACGAAAATGCCGACAGAGACGGCAACGGAATAGGACACCGCCGCCGCAAAGCTCAGAACCCCGGTATCGTCCAGCAGCGACGACACCCCCAGATAGGTATAGATACCAGACGCCACTGCCAGCACCCCCAGCGCCGCGCCGGTGATCCCGTCGAGCCAGCGCACATGCGCCGTCAGCTCGCTGGCATAGCGGATGCCCTCGGCATCGCCGCGCGGCCTGCGCGGAATTTCTTCACCCATCCCTCAAACCCCATTCACCAGACTACCCTATCATATGGGGGCGCTTCGCAATTTGGCAAAGCCCGCCATTGCAGCACCGTCCCTCTGGCAAGGATACGCCGCCCCGCATTCATCATTCTGCCCGCCGCCGAAGACGCCCGTAAGGACGGATGAGGTACCCGCGCCAAAGCTGTAAGTGCCGCTCCCGCCCCCTCATTGGGCGCGTGGTGCATGTGCTACGCCTCCGGTTTGCTCAGAATCCCGCCCGATACCGCCGCGCGGACACCCGTGGTGCCCCGCACCGAGGTGGGCAGCCCCCGCGCCACGCGCACCGCCAGATAGGCAAAGGCCTGCGCCTCCAGCATGTCGCCATCCAGCCCGACCGCCTCGACCGGCTCCACCGGACAATCGAGGGCAGCTTGCAGCATCTCCATCATCACCGGGTTGTGCCGCCCGCCGCCCGTAACCAGCATGCGCGCGGGCGGCGTCGGGCAATGCTCCATCCCGCGCAGCACCGAGGCGGCGACCATGCCCGTCAGCGTCGCCACCGCGTCGGCATCGCTCAGTTCGCCCACCAGACCGATCATGTCGGCAAACGCGTCACGATCCAGCGATTTCGGCGGCATCTGCATGAAATACGGCTCGTCCAGGAACAGCTCCAGCGCGCCGTCCACCACATTGCCGCCCTTCGCCAGTCGACCATCCCTGTCGAACGCCTCGCCCCGGCGTGTCATCATCAGATCGTTGATAGGGGCGTTCGCCGGGCCGGTGTCGAACGCCAGCAGGGCGCCGTCGTCCTCGGGGCGCAATTTACGCGGGTCGATCCAGGTGATGTTGCCCACGCCGCCCAGATTGAGGAACGCCAGCGGTGCATCCGCACCGATATACCGCGCGCAGGCAAAATGATAGAACGGCGCCAGCGGCGCGCCCTGCCCGCCTAACTCGATATCAGCGCTGCGAAAATCCCAGACCACCGCGCGCCCCAATGCCTCCGCCAGCGCCGCCCCGTCGCCGATCTGATGCGTGCCACGTCCGCGCGGCTCATGCGCCAGCGTCTGGCCGTGAAACCCGACCGGATCACCGCGCTCAAACCCCTGTAATACCTCGATATGCGCAGCCATGACGACGGCCTCGGCCTGCGCCACATCCTGCCCCGGCCAGCGCCCCAGCGCGGCTTTCAGCACCGCGCGTTCCGCGTCCGAATAGGCGCGATACGCACTCTCGCCAAAGGCAAATATCTCATGTCCGTCAGTCTCGATCAGCGCCGCATCGACACCATCCAGTGAGGTGCCTGACATCGCCCCCAGCGCCCAGAACCGCCCGGCCTTCAACATGGCCTTTTCCTTTGCTCAATCCACACATATACATGCCGCGCAAACCTGCGCGGGACAAGCAATATGACCTACCACCCAAAATCCGAATTCATGGCGACAATGATGGAGCGCGGCTTTCTCGCCGATTGCACCGACTATCAGGGGCTGGACGACGCGCTGAGCAAGGGCGTCGTGCCCACCTATATCGGTTACGACGCCACGGCGCAGTCGCTGCATGTGGGCCATCTGCTGAACATCATGATGCTGCGCTGGCTACAAAAGACCGGCCACAAGCCAATCACCTTGATGGGCGGCGGCACCACCAAGGTCGGGGATCCCAGCTTTCGTTCGGACGAGCGCCCACTGCTGGGCCCCGAACAGATCGACGCCAATATCGCGGGCATGAAGCGCGTCTTTGCCAGTTACCTGCATTACGGTGACGGGCCACAAGACGCCATCATGATCAACAATGCCGAATGGCTGGATGAGTTGAACTACCTCGATTTCCTGCGCGACATCGGGCGGCATTTTTCGGTCAACCGGATGCTATCCTTCGAATCGGTGAAATCACGCCTTGACCGCGAGCAATCACTGTCGTTCCTCGAATTCAATTACATGATCCTGCAAGCCTATGATTTCCTTGAGCTGAACCGTCGCCATGGCTGTCAGTTGCAGATGGGTGGCTCGGACCAGTGGGGCAACATCGTCAACGGGATCGACCTGACCCGCCGCGTGCTGGAGACCGAAGTTTACGGGTTGACCTCACCGCTGCTGACCACATCCGACGGGCGCAAGATGGGTAAATCCCAGGGCGGCGCGGTCTGGCTGAACGCCGACATGCTCAGCCCGTATGAATTCTGGCAGTTCTGGCGCAACACCACCGACGCCGACACTGGCCGGTTCCTCAAGTTATATACTGAACTTCCCGTGGACGAATGCGACCGTCTGGGCGCGCTGGCAGGGTCCGAGATCAACGCCGCCAAGATCATCCTCGCCAACGAGGTGACCACGCTTCTGCACGGGGCCGAGGCGGCGCAGACCGCCAAGGAAACCGCCCGCGAAGTCTTTGAGAAGGGCGGCGTCGGTGACGACCTGCCCACCCTCGCCCTCACGGCGGACGACGTCGGCGAGGGCATCTCGATCGTACAGCTTATCGTGCGCGCAGGGCTGGCCGGGTCCGGCAAGGAGGCCAAGCGCCTGATTGCCGAGAGCGGCGCGCGGATCGACGACGCGCCACTGTCGGATGCGGGGCTTATGATCGACGCCGCCGCGCTGGCCAACCCGATCAAGCTGAGCGCCGGCAAAAAGCGGCACGCGATCGTCAAACTCGGCAGTTAAAGCCTTCCCGCAGGCTTCCTGAAGCAGAAAAACGCAAAACGCCCGCGTCCCTTGTTGGTGGTGCGGGTGTTTTGCGTCAACGCCGTGCCCCTCGATCAAATGCATAACGCGTTGGTCTGATCGGCGCGGCTATCGCCGCTTCAGCGCCTCTGTCAACACATCCAGAACTGCATCACGCGGCACATCAGACGTCACGAACGCGTCGCCGATCCCACGTGCCAGCACAAAGCGTAACTGCCCATCGACAACTTTCTTGTCCTGCCCCATCAGCTCTGTCAACGCATTCGCATCCGGTAATTGTCCTTCGATATCAGCTAGATCAACCTTCATGCTCATGTCGCGTAAATGGGCGCGCACTCGGCTCGGTTCTTCCTGGCTGCACAGCCCCAGACGCGCCGACAGCTCAAAGGCCAACGCACAGCCGATGGCGACACCCTCGCCATGCAACAGTCGGTCCGAATACCCCGTCGCCGCCTCCAGCGCATGACAGAACGTGTGGCCGAGGTTTAGCAGCGCCCGGTCGCCTTGCTCGGTTTCATCACGCACGACAATCTCGGCTTTCATCTCGACCGAGCGTTTCACCACCGCGATACGGGCGGCTATGTCACCTGCCGCAGAACTTGAACCGTGCGCCTCAAGCCATTGAAAAAAACTGGAATCACCAAGAAGTCCGTATTTTACCACCTCACCGTATCCGCTCAGATAATCGCGACGATTGAGCGTGCCCAGAACATCCGTATCGGCCAGCACCAACGACGGCTGATGAAATGCTCCGATCAGGTTCTTGCCATGACTGGCGTTGATTCCCGTCTTGCCCCCCACCGAGCTGTCGACCTGCGCCAACAGGCTGGTGGGCACTTGGACAAAGCGCACTCCACGCCGCAGGATGGCTGCGGCAAAGCCCACCAGATCGCCGATGACACCGCCCCCCAGTGCGATGACGATGTCGTTGCGCTCCACCTTCTGATCCAGCAACCAGCCCACCGTGCGTTCCAGATGCGGCCAGGACTTGGTGGACTCTCCGGCGGGCAGCACCAGCGATTCCATTGAAATATCATTTATCGCCAACCCGTTACGCAGCGACTCTAAATGCAGCGAAGCGACGTTTTCATCGCTCACGACCACCACGCGCGGTCGCCGCAGCAGCGGCGCGATAAGTGCGCCGGACCGGCCCAGCAGACCCGGACCCACATGCACGTCATAGGCGCGCTCTCCTAGTGCCACATGCACGATCTCGGTCATGTTACTGCCTCCAATACGTCCGGACGCCGGGCCAGCGCGTCCACCACCTGATCTGTCATTTGATCAATCGAATATTCCGGGCGCGCCGCCACGACCAGATCCGCCTTGGCATAGATCGGCACGCGCGCATCATGGAGCGCGCGCAGTGTCTGATAGGGATTATCGGTGCGCAGCAGGGGTCTTGTGTCCTTGTGCCGGACCCGCCCCCAAAGCAGCTTCAGGTCAGCATTCAGCCAGACTGACACGCCCTTTTGGGAAATCAGGTCGCGGTTGCGGTCTGACAGGAATGCACCCCCCCCCGTCGACAGGATACCGCATTGCGACTCCAGCAGACGGTCGATCACCTCGGTCTCGCGGTCACGAAAAAACGCCTCGCCATCACGCTCGAAAATCTCGGCAATGCTCATGTTGGCCGCGGTTTCGATTTCGGCATCGGAATCGAGGAAAGACACCCCGAGCCGCACGGCCAGTGCCTTGCCCACGGCGGTCTTGCCCGCGCCCATCATACCCACCAGAACAACGGCTTTCTTCAGTTTCCACGCCTTGGCCTCGCTCACGCCTCGGCACTCCCCCGCCCAAATCGCATCTGAGGTGAACCAATGACGTGATCTTGCTCGAAAGGCCAGTTATAGTTTAGGCAAAAGCAGTAACAATTCGGGCAGGCTCATCGTGCTGAAAATCGTCAAGTGGTTGTTCTATTTGGCTATCCTGGCTTTTGCCGGGCTGGTGGGCTACGCGTATCTCGGGCCGTTCTTCGGCGCCGATTTTTCGCCACCGGTGAATGAGATCAGGCAGGAAATCATTCTTGAGACGGGTTGATGCGTTTCTCTGCGCCGGGCTGCTGGCCTACGGCCTTTGCGGGACCGCATATGCCCAGCAACCGTTGTCGGCCATCGACTGGCTGAACGAGCCGGACGCGCCCCCGCTGGCCGCGCCACGTCAACCGCTGTCCAACGAGCCGCCCGTCGCCACCGGTGTGACCATCCCCGATGTCACGGTGATGTCGCTCGAAGAACCGGGGCACGAGGCGGTCGGCCTGCTACCGGCTTCCGTCACCGGCCTGCCCGACACGCTTTGGTCGGCGAGTGCGGCATCCGACATCCTGCGGCTCTGGCGCAACACTTCGCCCGAGCCATTACCCGCCATTCAGGCACTCTATTACACGCTGCTGCTGGCCGAGGCGGAGCCGCCGCAGGGCGCGAATGGCGCATTTCTCAGGGCGCGGGTCGATACGCTGATCCGGCTCGGCGCGGTGGAACCTGCGCAGGCCCTGCTGGAGCGCGCGGGACCGACAACGCCGCGACTGTTTCCCGCATGGTTCGATCTGACGCTGCTCAGTGGCCACGAGATGACCGCATGCGCCGCACTGCGCGACACGCCGGGCCTGCACCCGGGTTATGCCGCGCAAATCTACTGCACCGCGCTTACCGGTGACTGGTCCACGGCGACGCTGCTGTTTGACACCGCGCAGGCGCTCAGGGTGCTGGCGCCGACCGAGGCACAGCTTCTCGGCCAGTTTCTCGATTCCGAACTGGCCGAAACAACGATCCCACTCGCGCCGGTCTCGAACCCGTCGCCGTTGTTCTTCCGGCTCTACGAGGCGGTGGGCCGGCCGCTGCCGACGCGTAACCTGCCGCTGGCCTTCGCCATTGCCGATCTGCGCAACACCTCAGGCTGGAAAGCCGAACTGGAGGCGGCAGAGCGCCTGGTGCGCACCGGCGCGCTGTCGGAAAACCGGCTGCTGGGTCTCTACACCGATCAGCGCCCGGCGGCGTCGGGCGGGGTCTGGGACCGTGTCGCGGCCGTGCAGAAATTCGAGGCCGCGCTGGAGGCCCGCGATGTGCAGCGCGTCACCAGCACCCTGCCCCCGGCCTGGCGGCTGATGCGCACCCAACGTCTGGAGATTCCCTTTGCCCGGCTTTTCTCTGCGCAATTGTCGCGGCTCGACCTGCCGCCACACGGTGCGGCGCTGGCCTACCGGATCGCACTGCTGACTTCGGACTACGAAGAGGCTGCGGACCGCCCCGGCCCGTCGCGCGCGGCCCGGTTCCTCGCTTCGGTCGCACGTGGCGCACCGGATGCTGCGCTGGCCGCCACCGGGCCGGAACGTGCCATCGTCAAGGCCTTTGCCAACCCCGTATCGGCCGCCGCCGAACACGCCTCGCTGCTGGCGGCGGGCAAGCTGGGCGAGGCGATCCTGTCGGCGGCCAATCAGGCCGATCAGGCCTCGGGCGATCTGGTCGATATCACCGCGGCACTTGCCACCCTGCGCGCCGTCGGGATGGAGGACACGGCGCGGCGCACCGCATTGCAGATCCTCATCCTGGACCGGCGGGAATGACCCCCGGCACCACATGGCTATCGGCCTTTCTGGAGGCACAGGCCGCTGAACAGGGCGCGTCCGAGAACACGCTTTTGGCCTATGCGCGCGATCTGGGCGATTTTCACGGCTGGCTGGAGCAGGCCGGACGGACCATCGCGGGCGCCAGCCAGGATGATGTCGAGAATTATCTGATCCACTGCGAGGCTCAGGGGCTGGCCAAATCCACCCGCGCGCGGCGTCTGTCGGCAATCAGGCAGCTCTACCGGTTTGCCTTCGAGGACCGGCTGCGCGAAGACAATCCGGCAATCCGGATCAAGGGGCCGGGACGCGATCAACGCCTGCCAAAGACCCTGACCGAAGCCGAGGTCGACCGACTGCTGGACGCCGCGCGCCACCACGGCCGCAACGCCCGCGACCGACTGCGCAACACCTGCCTGATGGAGTTGCTCTATGCCACCGGCATGCGGGTCACTGAACTGGTCTCGCTGCCGATCTCCGCCGCGCGGGGTGATCCGCGCATGCTGCTGATTCGCGGCAAGGGCGGCAAGGAACGCATGGTGCCGCTGTCACCCCCCGCCCGCGTCGCACTGGCAGAATGGCTGACCGATTGCGATACCCGCACCGAAGCGCTGCGCGCCAAGGGCGTTGCAGCCTCGCCCTATCTCTTTGCCTCGGCGGGCAAGCTGGGGCACCTGACGCGCCACCGGTTCTACAGCCTGATCAAGGAACTGGCCGTCGCGGGCGGTGTCAGCCCGGCACGCGTCACACCGCACACGCTGCGCCACGCCTTTGCCACCCACCTGCTGGCGCACGGCGCCGACCTGCGTGCGATCCAGACGCTGCTGGGCCATGCTGACGTGGCCACGACCGAGATCTACACCCATGTGCTGGAAGAGCGACTCAAGGCGCTGGTGATGGAGCATCACCCGCTGGCCAAGGATGGGGCGGGCTGAAGCGACCCCGCGTAATCCCCGCGATGGCCTGCCGCGCCTCTGATCAGCCAAAAACACGCCATACAGCCACCATACCCTTGAACACCGCGCCGCCTGCCCCCATAACCGGTTTCGACATAGGAATTTTGAAGGACCCAATGGACCCCACCGGCGCGACGCTCGACCTAGCATTCTGGCTTACCACCGGCGCAATCCTGGCGCTTCTGATCCTCTCCGGATTTTTCTCCGGCAGCGAAACCGCCCTGACGGCCGCCTCGCGCGGCAAGTTGCGCGCGCGCGCGGAAAAAGGTGACAAGGGCGCTGAACGCGCGCTGGCGATCACCGAGGACAACGAGCGACTGATCGGCTCGGTCCTGCTGGGCAACAACCTGGTGAATATTCTCGCCGCCTCGCTGGCGACCGCGCTCTTTACCCGGCTATTCGGCCAGAACGGCGTGGCGCTGGCGACCTTGGTGATGACGCTGTTGGTCCTGATCTTTGCCGAAGTGCTGCCCAAGACCTATGCCATCACAAATGCCGAGGCCGCCGCCAGCCGCGTGGCGCCGCTCATCACGCAGATCATCCGCATCTGTTCCCCCGTCGTCGCTGCGGTCCGGTTCCTGGTGCGCGGCATCCTCGGCCTGTTTGGCGTCAAGACCGACCCCGACAGCCAGATCCTGGCAGTCCGCGAGGAAATCGCCGGGGCGCTCTATCTCGGCCAGTCCGAAGGCGTGGTCGAGAAGGAGGACCGCGACCGCATTCTCGGCGCGCTCGATCTGGGCGAACGCGCCGTCGAAGAAATCATGCTGCATCGCAGCCAGATCGAGATGATCGATTGCAATTCAGAGCCGCAGGCGATCCTTGAGCAATGCCTGCAGAGCCGCCACACCCGCCTGCCCGTCTTCAAGGAAGATCCCGACAATATCATCGGCGTGGTGCACTCCAAGGACCTGTTGCGCGCGATGCACAAGCTGGTGCTGGGCCGGGGCGGCAACCCTTCGGCGCTGCGCAATTTCGACGTCGCCAGCGTCGCGATGAAACCCTACTTCGTGCCCGAGACCACGACGCTCGACGACCAGATGCGGCAATTCCTGCGTATGCGCACCCATTTCGCGCTGGTGGTGGATGAGTACGGCACCCTCCAGGGCCTGATCACACTGGAGGATATCCTGGAAGAGATCGTCGGCGAAATCACCGACGAATTCGACCCCGAGGCCGAACATTCCCTGCGGCGCAGCGACGACAACCAACTGCTTGTCGATGGCGCGATGACCATCCGCGACCTCAACCGCGCCACCGACTGGGCGCTGCCCGACGACGCGGCCAACACCGTGGCCGGTCTGGTGATCCACGAAGCTCAGATGATCCCCAAGATGAACCAGGTGTTCAACTTTCACGGCTTCCGCTTTGAAGTGATCGCGCGCAAGGACAACCGGATCACCAAGCTGAAGATTCGCAAACTTTAACTGCTTTTACAGCGTTTAGCGTTTAGCACGATTCAGGTATTCGCCCGATGCCATGAGGCAGCGTTTGCAGGGCAAATGCACTCATGACACCGGGTGAATTCGACTGTACGCAACATGCTCTACAGCGGGATATCGTCATAGGCCCGCGATGTCAGCGTTGTGGCCTGCTTGGCGGATTGTGTGGTGGCTTCGGTCAACTTCTGCATCATCCGGGTCGCCTCGGCGGTATATTGCTCGATCGCGGTCCGGTAGAATTCCGTATGCAGCTTCATCACATCCTGCGGCGTCCGGCATTCCAGAAACGCGCGCTGGGTTTCCATGTCCTGTTGCAGGCGGTCGGCTACGAACTGCGCGCTCTGCGTCATGACTTCAAGCCACCCCGCCACGCCGGGCATCACTGCAAAGTCAGGTTCGCTGGACACGGCCTGCTTTTCCTTCTTGGTCGAACGTACCATTCTGCTATCTCCTGAAATGGTTTCGCCCGGCCAGCACCCACGCCGCCCGGTTCTCAGGGGCAATGCTAGCGTGTTTTGCACATCACCGCCTTGACCACGATCAAATCCGCGCAGCAGGAGCGCAAAACAACATCTACCCGACGG
Source organism: uncultured Roseovarius sp. (assembly GCA_947503145.1). Classification (GTDB taxonomy): domain Bacteria; phylum Pseudomonadota; class Alphaproteobacteria; order Rhodobacterales; family Rhodobacteraceae; genus Roseovarius. The sequence continues at coordinate 290,553 of CANNCP010000003.1, read as the reverse complement.
ACGGCAGACATTGCTCAGAGCGTTCGATTTCGGTCCGGGATCAGGTATTTTCGTTCAGAACCCTAGGTGTGATCATTGGCAGCTCTAAGCTTGGCCCTAAGTCTTGATCTGGAATGGGTTGCGGCCTCATCAAAGCGCGGTTTGAAATCCTCGTTCAATATACCACGCCCTGTCGAAAGCTGATAGAGGGAGTGAAACGGATTTGCGTTACACTCAATAATCAATGGTCCATCAGGGGTCACGGCGATATCCCAGCCGAAGACGCCGAACTCGGGAAATAATTCATGAGCCTGAATAGCCAGCTTTTTCGTGCCTTCCCAATGCGGTATCTGGTATCCCGAAAAAGCCTCGCCGTTCACCGGGTGTGTGTCGATCCACTCTGCGCTTATGCCTGAACCGCGTTTACATTTCACGAGTTTTCCGGTCGAAATATCCACTTCTGCTACCATTGACCCCGGCTGCCAGAAATTATCCGACATGGCCGTTGGTGCCGGGATTTTCCATATCGAGTAAAGTGGCTCCACGCCAGTTTCGTCGCGAATAGTAACAACCCGTAGAGTGCCGACAGCACTTCCGGTAATACGACACATGTCAGGATGCTGGTCGACGGCGGACTGAAATATAAATCCACTATCAAAGTCCTTGAAGGCTTCATTTGCGAATGCGGCCACGTCGACTTTTCGACCATTCGCGAGCAGTAATAGGCATGAAACACGATCAATGTCTTCAATCAATGCGGATCCCACACTTTTGGAACCTTCGACCGGTTTGGCAAAGATCGGATAAACCGCTGTGTCCACAAGAAACTGCTTGATATCGTCAACGTTTCGCAACGCGGGTATGCTGCCATATGACCGGTCACTCAAGACAACGGCCTGAGTTTCTGTGGTGCGAAAACCCAGCTGCTCTAACAATGCAGAATACATGACTTTATCGCGAATAAACGCCCGCGAGGGCGTTTTTCGAATAGGTGACAGCCTACAGTTTAGTTTAAAGCTACCTTTTTCCCCAACGAATTCACGCTTCTGAGCCACAGTGAGTTCAGGATCGAAAGTGCCGCTGCTGTAATATTCATGCATGGCGAGTCTGCCTGGGCCCCGATTCAGCGATACCATCTCACGCATTTGACGAAAGGGTGATACATTATACTTTCGAGCAATCTCGACGAGCATAGCTGACGCGGGAGCCTTGGGCGCAGGTGGAGCGGCAAGAAGAGCTTTGTCTGAGGTAAACGCCATATCCATGTCTTCTTGCCTTTCCCATTTGCTGCGTTGATTTTGATAACAAGCAATTATGGCCTTTTTGCGAAAGCTACCCCGCAAAAAACAAGTGTGCACCAAGGTGGTCTCGCGTGCGCTAAATGCTGATCGTCGCCACTGTCACTCTGGGTCTGAAGCCCATATCATGACAGGCAAACAGCATAAAAGATGACCGTCCCAATACCACTCAAGACCAGTCCTCAGGCGCGCAGTTTCTCGCCCCAAGGGCCGAACGGCGGCTCCGCCATGATCACCACCCGGTGCGGACGCCCACCAGTTCTGCCGGGTAAAGCCGTTGGTGTCCTGCGCTCCGGGATTGTCGGCAAACCATGATGGATGCCCCCGCCATAGTTGAGCCCTATGACCACGCCCACCTCCTTTTAGATCTCATAGACGGGCCGGGTGCGGCGGGGGCGGCTCGCGCTACGCTCCTCGTTGGGGAAATGGATGGCAAAGCGGTGGGCGTACTGGTTACGCATTTTCGCTTTGGGAAAAGCCCGGAATGGCCCCGTTACAGAAAAATACCCCTTGAATTCGGGCACACGGTCGATGGCACGCATCATGTTCGGCTCGATCCGCTTCAGATCATCGGCAAAAAGGTCATGGGCGAAATCCAGCGGCGTTCCCTGCTCGGCTCAGAACTTCATGTCGCGCTCATAGGCGCCGATCAACAGACCCTTGCCCTTCTGACGCAGGTAATATTCGCCGTAACGGTACGCCACGGATGGCAGGTAGCGGTCCAGCAGGGCGCCATCGCTCCAGCCCTGTTTGGTGAGGTGCTAAAGGATCGAGCATCCGGTGACGACGGCCTGTCCCTGGGCTTTCATGGGTCTTGCCCTGGCTGTGACGACCCCAGCCTGACCGCCCACGTTGTTACCAGATTGCCGTTAGGCGACAGATCACGTCGCAAGGGCACAAGTGTCGGCGTTTGCCGAGCAGATCCCGCAATGTGATCGACATATAAGGATGGAGAAAACCGGGCATCTGTTCCGTATGGTCTCAGCCGCTCTCATCTGTCACAGGCGCGGTGGCCTTGGGGACGTTGCAGCGTACATCCGCATGCGCAGAACTGCGCAGATCCTCGCGGTCATCCTCGAACGGCAGCGACCGCAGCGCCCGGGTCAGATAGCGCCGGGCTGCATGTCCTGCCGCGTCGGCCAGCCCCGCATCGGGGTGCCGCATCAGTGCCGCCAGTGTCGCCTGCAAATGTTGTTGCACTTCGACCAGCGCCGCGCCGTCGCGCGCCAGCGCGCTGAACCCGTCCTCGATCAGGTCACCAGGAGACAGCGGCGGCACATAAAGCCGGTCCAGCTTGGACCGCGTGCCCGGCTTCTCTTCGGTCGAATAGCTCGACAGAATGCGACCGATCCGGGTGATCACATCTATCGCCGTGCCGGGGTCGTTGATCCCGGACGAGAGCGCCTTGGATGCCATCTCGCCCATCACCACGAGGCCAAAGCGCGGGTCCTGATCATAGGTCCGCAGATCGCCAACAATGATGTGATCGCGAATAAGCGCCGTTAACGTGGGCCGGTCATCCTCGTCCTTGGCATTTTCCGGCGTATCCCAATCGCCCTGAACCCAGACCAGCGGTTCGTTCAGATACACAAAGCTACCCACGGGCCGTATCAGATACAGCGATACATCAAACCGTTCAGCCGCGGCATTCAGCCCCTCGGGATAGATATGCTGCACATAGCCGCTCTGCTTTGCGTGGATCGGCTTCAGCCCGTCCGGCAGGGCGCCGGTCAACGGGTTGGCCCCCAGGCAGGGCGTCTTCAGCCGGTCCTGAAACTGGCGCCTGGTAATGCCCTCGACCTGGCGTGTGGTGTCCAGCAAGCTGCCAAAGGTCTGAAGGTGCAGCACCCAGCGCACCAGATTGACGACCACGAATGCCAGCACCAGCACCGTCATCCAAAACAGGGCAAAGGCGTGTTCGTCGTCAAAAACGCCCACTTCGCGCAAGACGATCGCCACCAGCGCATAGACATAGGCCCCGATGAAGGCCGCCAATGTTCTCTGCGTGGTCTTGTCCTGCATGATCAGCTGATGCACCCGTGGCGTCCACTGTGTGGACGAACTGCGGTAGACGGTGACCATCACCGTCATGCTGAAGATCGTGACCGCCAGCATGGCATTGGCGATGATATCCAGCAGGCGGTCGGCAGAGGCACCGGTAACACGGCCCCTGACCCCATCGGGTAGCCAGGCCCCGCCCAACTGTGTCAGCCCCAGCGATACGAAGGCCAGCAACCCCATCACCACGACCCGCACCCAGAGTTTACGCAGATGCTGGCGCGCCACGCGCAGAAGCGTCGCGGGAAGAAGGCGAATGTCATCCATAATGTCTTAACCCGGCCCCATCATAAAGGTTTCCGTGCGGAACGTGCTCAAGTAGCCCATATCAGATATTCAGCGACTTCGGCGGCTTTCCGTGGCTTCTTGTTGTCTGTTTTATTCTTTGGTTTGCCCAGCCCATAGAGCGCTCGCGTCGAAAAGGTAGCGTGCCGTTGCACGCCCGGTCAACAAAGTCTCCGGGTGGGAGGCGGGCCAAAACTGTGCATTCACGACAAGGCGTGTCGCAATCTTACTTGCGTAGAGCCAGACATATCCGCACCCTGTTTCAAAACATGAGGAGGTCCGACATGAAAACCACCACACGTGCGCTGGTGATCGGCGGCGGTGTCGTCGGCTGCTCCGTGCTTTACCACCTGACCAGGCTGGGCTGGTCCGACGTGATGCTGGTCGAGCGTTCCGAGCTGACCAGCGGCTCCACATGGCACGCGGCCGGCGGGTTCCACACCCTCAACGGCGATACCAACATGGCAGCGTTGCAGGGCTACACGATCAAGCTCTACAAGGAGCTGGAGGAAATCACCGGCATGTCCTGTGGCCTGCACCATGTGGGCGGCGTGACGCTGGCCGATAATCGCGATCGGTTCGACATGCTGCTCGCCGAACGGGCCAAGCATCGCTACATGGGCCTTGAGACCGAGATCGTCGGCCCTGACGAGATCGCACGCATTGCGCCGGTCACCAACACCGACGGTATCATCGGCGGGCTCTATGACCCTCTCGACGGGCATCTCGACCCTTCCGGCACCACCCACGCCTATGCAAAGGCCGCGCGCATGGGCGGTGCTGTGATCGAGACCCATTGCATGGTGTGCGAGATGAACCAGCGCGCGGATGGCAGCTGGGACGTGGTAACGGACAAGGGCACCGTGCATGCCGAACATGTGGTCAATGCGGGCGGCCTGTGGGCGCGCGAACTCGGCCAGATGGCCGGGGTCTACCTGCCGCTGCACCCGATGGAACATCAGTATATCGTCACCGATGATGTGCCCGAGATCGTGGAGATCATCGAGGGCGGCGGTGAACATCCGCATGTGATGGACCCGGCGGGCGAATCCTATCTGCGCCAGGAGGGTCGCGGCCTGTGCATCGGGTTCTACGAGCAACCCTGCAAACCCTGGGCAGTGGGCGGCACGCCCTGGGATTTCGGACATGAACTGCTGCCTGACAATCTGGACAAGATCGGGGACAGTATCGAATTCGCCTATCGCCGCTTTCCAGCGCTGGAACGTGCAGGTGTCAAATCGGTCATTCACGGCCCCTTCACCTTTGCGCCCGATGGCAATCCGCTGGTGGGTCCGGTGCCGGGGATGCGCAATTACTGGTCGGCCTGCGGTGTCATGGCGGGGTTCAGCCAGGGCGGCGGCGTCGGTCTGATGCTGGCGCAATGGATGACCCAGGGCGAGTGCGAGCGCGACGTGACGGCGATGGATGTGGCGCGGTTTGGCGATATCGTCACGCCGGGCTACACGCTGCCGAAAGTGATCGAGAACTACCAGAAACGTTTTTCGGTCTCTTACCCGAACGAAGAACTGCCTGCCGCCCGTCCGTTCCGTACCACACCGATGTACGACATATTCGATGGCATGGGGGCCGTCTGGGGCCAGCAATTCGGACTGGAAGTCGTCAATTACTTTGCGACAGGCAATGAGCCACGATACGAGACCCCGTCATTCCGCCGCTCCAACGCGCACGATGCCACCGCGCGCGAGGTCCGGGCGGTGCGCGAGGCAGTCGGCATCAACGAAGTGCACAATTTCGGCAAATACCTGGTCACGGGCGCAGGCGCGCGCGACTGGCTCGACCGGATCATGGCGGGGCGCATCCCCAAACCCGGACGACTCAGCCTGACGCCGATGCTGTCGCCCAACGGGCGGTTGATGGGTGATTTCACCGTCTCGTGCCTCAGCGATCAGGCGTTCCAGCTGACTGCCTCTTACGGCGCGCAGGCCGTGCATATGCGCTGGTTCCAGAAAAATGAGGCGGACGACGTACAGGTCGAGAACATCAGCGACCGGCTGAACGGGTTCCAGATCGCCGGCCCCAAGGCGCGCGAGGTGCTCTTGGCCTGCACGCGCGATCCTGTTGGCGACATGCGGTTCATGGACCTGCGCCACGCCAATATCGGCATGGCCGAATGTCTGGTGCAGCGGGTCAGCTATACCGGCGATCTGGGATACGAGATCTACTGCGATCCGATGGCACAACGCACGTTGTGGAACACGCTCTGGCAGGCGGGACAGGACCACGGCATGCGCCCCTTTGGCATGCGCGCGATGATGAGCCTGCGGCTGGACAAGTTCTTTGGCTCCTGGCTGAGCGAATTCTCCCCCGATTATACCCCCGCCGAGACCGGTATGGACCGGTTCATCCAGTGGTCCAAGGACAGCGACTTCATCGGCCGTGCCGCAGCCGAGGCCGAACGTGACAGCGGCACGGCACGCCGGATCTGCGCCTTTGAGGTGGCCGCGCTGGATGCAGATGTGGCGGGATACGAACCCGTGTGGCTAGAGGGCAAGGTGATCGGTTTCTGCACATCGGGCGGCTATTCGCACCACGCGGACAAGTCGATTGCACTGGCTTTGATCGCGACAGACAAGGCACAGGACGGGCTTGCGGCAGAGATCGAGATACTGGGCGAGATGCGCCCGGCCACGCTGATCACGACACCGCTTTTCGATGCGGATGGGGCGCGCATGCGGGGATGAAACTGCCACCGCGATAAATCCATGCGCGTCCCGGACCTGACCCGGGACCTCCAGCGTCGGGCGCAACACGAGGCCCCGGGTCAGGCCCGGGCGCGCTATAACGTGTTGCGTTTGACAGGGTTCAAGCATCCACTCCGGCACCTGCAACTGTTCAGGTTGATCAGACCCACCGGTAGCGGCCCAATCCGCGGGGGACGGATGCGAGACCCCGATCTGGCGAGGGGCTCGCCAGCGGAACGCTCTGGAATTTATGATAGACAGGGCCGGTGATCGCGCCGCACGCGTTACGCTGCCTTGCGCGGCGTTATCCGCAGCCAAATCCCGTCCTTACCGCGCACCGTCAGATGCGCCACCGGCATCGCCGGGCGCTCTGGCACCACGTCGAACCGATAGGCGCGTACCAACATCGCCAGCAGCAGCACCCCCTCGATCATCGCGAACCCCGCGCCGGTGCAGACCCTCTGCCCGGCTGAGAACGGCATATAGGCGCTGCGCATGCAGCTCTTGCCGTTCTCGGTGGCAAAGCGGCCCGGATCGAACGCATCGGGCGCGTCCCAGAGCCGCTCGTGGCGGTGCAGGTGCCACGGGCTGAGCACGATCTGAGAGCCTGTCCGCACGTCCCGCCCACGGAATGTTTCGGGCCTTGACGCCTCGCGCACCATCATCGGCACCGGCGGGTAGAGGCGCAGCGTCTCGCGGAACACGTCTCGCGTGGCGCGCAGCCTGGACACATGGCCGAACTCGGGTGTGCCATCGCCAAACGTCGCCTGGGCCTCTGTCGCGATCCGGTCCTGCCAGTCAGGGTAGAGCGCCAGCAGATAAAGCGCCCATGCCAGCGCCGAGGCGCTGGTTTCGTGCCCCGCCAGAAAGAAGATCGCCACCTGATCGACCATTTCTTCGGTCTCGAAAGTCTTGCCATCGACGGGATCAGCCGTGGTCATGATCTTGGTCGCCAGATCATCCGGCGCGGTCCCGGCCTCGATCTCTGCCATGCGGGCCGCGGTCAGCTGGGTTATCAACCCGCGAATGACCGCCGCCGTCGTCTTGGTCTTGCGCGCGTGAAACCGTGGCACCCAGGCAGGCAGCGGCAAAAGCGCGCCCAGATTGACCACCGGCTGTGCGCGCTGATGTTCGCGAAATTCGGCAAAGACGCGTGCTGCGATCTCGTTCTCGATCGGGATCGAGAACAGCGTACGAAAGATTACATCGGCTGCCACATGGCTGGTCTCGGATTCGATCTCCTGGGCGTTGCCATCGGCCAGCCCGGCCAGCCGCGCCACGGCGCTTTCTCCGGCGGCGCACATCGCGGGGAACACATCGCGCAGCCGCCCGCCCTCAAACGCCGGGTCGATGATCCGGCGCTGCCGTTTCCACACATCGCCATTGGTGACAAAGACCGAATTGCCCAGGAGGGGCTTCAGCCCCTCGCGGATGCGGTTCGATTTGGGAAAATCATCCGGGCGCTGCTTTAGCACCAGATCGACCAGTTCAGGCTGATTGCACATGTACGAGCGGAAGAACGGCGTGCGGAATTCGGCCATCCACGCACGATAAAGGCGCGCAGGTTGCGCCGACAGGATATCCTGGCGAAAGAGCTGCAGATACCGCCAGAGCGATACGCGCCCTTCGCGTGCAGGTGGCTTTGGCGGCAGGGTCATGCAGCAATATCCCGGAATTTGTTCACCGGCTTCTCGATCCGGCTTTTGGAGGGCGCGCGCCCGGCATAGCGCGCGGCCAGGGTCTGCGGCCCTGCGGTGATCTGGAAATAGTCGTAATCACCGGGCCGGTCAAAGGCGCAGAGATACTGAAAATGCAGCCGAAAGAACCTCCACCGCAGTTCCTTCCAGCGTTCCGGGCTCAGCGTCTGGGTGAAGGCCGCCGACAGCACCAGCGGCCAGCGCTTTGCGTCCGTCGCCACACCGGAAACCGCGACCGGATCGCACAGCGCAAAGGCGCAGCCATCGCCCGGCGCGGTCACGTCCACCCATGTCAATTCATCCCGCTCGCTGAGATATTGCAGATCGGCGCGCAGCCGCTGCGCCTCGGGCAGGAAGGACACCATCGGCACCACCTGCCCCAGCGACAGAAACGACAGCACCGGACCATTGGCGGGCACCCGGCGCGCGCGGATCAGATCGGCCAGGATCGACACCGCCAGATGCGCGCCAGACGAATGCCCCACGATCAGCACCTCTTGGACATCGGTGGTCAGCGCGGTGGCGATCTCTTCGGTAAATTCATCCATGCGCGCCTCCAGCTGGGGCGGGTTGGCCCCACGGTAACGCGCCGAATAGGCGTAGTCATGCATCAGGTAATAGGCAAAGAACTTGCCATCCTTCTTGCGGAACCACTCCAGCACGAAGGGCACCACGATCAGCCCCGCCCAGGCCAGCCACGGGTGGATCAGCGCCAATATCTGCCCCAGCCCCCAGGCCAGCACCAGCGCCAGTATCAACTGAACCAGCAGGAACCCGACCGGATAGAGGGCCGCGATCACCGGCCCCTTGCGCAACTGCATCAACCGCCCCAGCGCGCCGCTCGCGATATAGGTCCAGGCGGTGCGGATCAGTTGCAGATAAGTGGCGACTATTCCCTGTGCCATCGAATCGCGCACGATGTCCGACCAGACCAATACATCGAACTCGGCGCGGACTTCGTGTCGGTCGATGGCACCCTGCACCTGCCAGCCATAGCGCGCCGTGCCGGTCCTGGGCTTCAGCGTGACCGTGTAGCCCGAAATCCCCGCCTGTGCGGTGCTTTCCGTCCGGTAAAGCTCGCGGTAGCGGCGCGGATGAATGGGATCGTAGCCGGGGATGTAGAACACCCGGCGCGACGTCACGGTCTTGTTGGTCATGCTGCTCATGCCTTGCCCTTTGGGCGTTGCCTCTTGGCAATGCTAGTGCAGGAGTTTGACGAGAGTAAGGCTTGGGAACTCGCGCCTGAGCCAGTCATGTGGTGCCTACCCCAGCACCGCCAGCGCCGGGAACACCTCCAGCAGCCAGAAGGCAAAGGCCGAGAACCCGCCGGTCAGCATCAACAGGCCAATGGTCCACAAGAGCAGGCCCATGACCCGCTCGATCTGTTCCATATGCCGTTTCATCCAGCCCATCGTGCCCGTAAGGCGCGGCAGGAAGGCCGCGACCAGCAGAAAGGGCACCCCGAGGCCGATGGCATAGATCCCCAGCAGCAACGTCCCGCGCGCCACCGACGCCTCCGAAGCGGCCAGGCTCAGGATTGCGCCCAGTTGCGGGCCGATGCACGGTGTCCAGCCAAAGGCGAAGGCCAGACCCAGAACATAAGCCCCAAAGGCGGTGCCGCCCCGGTCGCCCGCATCCATCCGCGCCTCGCGGTCAAGAAAGCCGATGCGGTAGACGCCTACGAAATGCGCGCCGAACACCATTACCATGATGCCCGCCGCCGTGTTGAAAACGCTCTGATACTGCAAGAACATCGTGCCGACGACCGACGCGGTGAATCCCAGCAGAAGAAAGATCGTGGACAGCCCGAGAACAAAGAACAACGCCGGGACCATCGCCCGCCCGCGCGCGCCGCGATTCTCGCTCAGGTCGCTCACGGTCACGCCGCCCATATAGGCCAGATATGGCGGCACAATGGGCAGCACACAGGGGCTGAGGAAGGACAGGACACCCGCAAAGAGCGCCACGACCATCGCGGGAATCAGACCCGCATCTATGATTTCAATTCCAAACATGCCCCCGCTTAGCGCATTCCGGGGGCGGCGTCACCGCGCACAATGTCACAAGATTGTGGACAGTGTTGCAGCGCCTGATTATCTGCGTTGGTATGGATAAACTTGATGCCATCGGGCTGCTCTGCCCCCTGCCCGTCCTGAAACTGCGAAAGCGGCTCAGAGCGCTGCCGCCAGGCGGCGAGATCGAGCTGTTGGCAGACGACCCGGCGGCCGTGATCGACGTGCCGCATTTCTGTGCCGAGGCCGGCCATACCCTCATGTCGGTGACAGAGACCGATGGGCACAGCATCTACCGGGTGCAGAAAGCGAACTGACCGGCGGGCGGATCCCATCCCGCGCGCCGGTCAGCTTGAGTATCTTCGGAGCGATGAAAGCGTGACCGCCCGTCGTTCAAGACGTTACGCGAAAACCCTGTATCACCACCTTTTGTGAAACGCTTTAGCGCCCCAGGGACCACCATCCCTTGCGCTTCGGCTTGTCCTCCTGCGCCTCCGGCTTCGGTTCCGGCGCGGGAGGCGTCACAGGAGCGTCAAGAACGGCAACTTCCGGCTCCGCCTCTGGCACCGGGGCCGGCTGCGGCTCGGGCTCCGGAGCAGGCGCCGGTTCTGCAGCTGGCTCGGGCGCGACTTCCGGCGCGGCTGCAACGGGTTTCGCTTCAGTGTCGGATTTCTTGGCGCGCGGCTTGCGGGTCCGCTTGGGCTTGGGCGCGTCCTCTGCCGTATCGGGCGCCGTGGCAGCCTCCTGTGCAGGTGCATCGGCAGCCGGTTCGGACTGGGTGTCGGCCTCTGCGTCCGCGTCGGCCTTCTTGCTGCGTGGTTTGCGCGTGCGTGTAGGCTTGGGCTTGGGCTTTGCCGTCTCTTCTTTGGCAACCTCCTGGGTGGCAGGAGCATCGGCCTGAGCCACCTCGGGTATCGCCTTGGCGTCCGCGTCATCCTTGACGTCCGGGGTCACGTCGGGGTTGTCCGCCTCGTCGCTCCCGTTGTCGTCCCCGTTATCGCCGTTGTTCTCGCCATCGCTGCGGCTCTTGCCACCACGGCTGCGGCTGCGGCTGCGCCGCCGACGGCGCTTCTTGGGCTTGTCGTCCCCGTCGCCGTTGCCGTTGCTATCGCCATTGCGGCTGCCATTGTCCGACTCGGTCTGATCATCGTCGTCGTCGACGTCGTCCGTACTGTCATCCACATCATCCATGATCGAGCTGTCCACCGACACCACATGTGCCGTTATCTCGGGCACGGCGCGGGTCGCGGTCTTGAACTTCTCAAGTGTGAAATCAGGGCTGATCAGGCTCGGATCGCCCTCAATTCGCACCGACAGGCCATAGCGCGTCTCGATCTGTGCAACATGATCGCGCTTCTGGTTCATCATGAAGTTGGCGATGTCCACCGGCGCACGCACCAGGACTTCGCGCGAGCGGTTGCGCACGCCCTCTTCCTCGACCTGGCGCAGGATGCTCAGGGCCAGATTGTCGTCTGAACGGATCAGGCCGGTGCCGTGACAGGATGGGCACGGCTGCGTCGTCGCCTCTATCATGCCGGGGCGCAGGCGCTGGCGGCTCATCTCCATCAGGCCGAATCCGCTGATACGGCTGACCTGAATGCGCGCGCGGTCGGTCTTGAGCCGGTCCTTCATGCGCTTTTCGACGGCAGTGTTATTGCGGCGATCGTCCATATCGATGAAGTCGATCACGATCAGGCCGGCCAGATCGCGCAGACGCAGCTGGCGGGCCACCTCGTCGGCGGCCTCAAGGTTGGTCTTGGTCGCGGTTTCCTCGATCGAGCCTTCCTTGGTGGCGCGACCAGAGTTGACGTCGATGGCCACCAGTGCTTCGGTCACGCCGATCACGATGTAACCACCGGATTTCAGCTGCACCGTCGGGTTGAACATCGAATTGAGATACGATTCGACCTGGAACCGCGCAAAGAGCGGCATCGTGTCGACATAGTGACGCACGTTCTTGGCGTGGGACGGCATGATCATTTTCATGAAGTCCTTGGCGATGCGATAGCCGCGCTCGCCCTCTACCAGAACTTCGTCGATGTCGCGGTTATAGAGGTCGCGGATCGAACGCTTGATCAGGTCGCCTTCTTCGTAGATTTTCGCGGGCGCAATGGATTTCAGCGTCAGTTCGCGGATCTGCTCCCACAGGCGCTGGAGATATTCATAGTCGCGTTTGATCTCGGATTTGGTCCGCTTGGAGCCGGCGGTGCGCACAATGAGGCCCGCCCCTCTGGGCACGTCGATCTCGTTGGCGATTTCCTTCAGCTTCTTGCGGTCGAGGGCGTTGGTGATCTTGCGGCTGATCCCGCCGCCGCGTGCGGTGTTGGGCATCAGAACGCAGTAACGGCCCGCGAGTGACAGATAAGTGGTCAGCGCCGCGCCCTTGTTGCCGCGCTCTTCCTTGACGACCTGCACCAGCAGGATCTGGCGGACCTTGATGACTTCCTGGATCTTGTAGCGGCGCGGACGCGGTTTGCGCGGCGGGCGGATATCATCGTGATCGTCCTCGTCGGCGACCACCTCGATGTCGGAATCCTTGCGTGCGGCCCGGTTGTCGTCGCCATCAGCATCATCGTCGTCATTATCGTCGTTGTCGTCAGTCTGATCCGTATCCGAATGGTCGTTGTCTTCCGGCTCTTCGACCGGGGTTTCCGCGACACGTTCCATGGGCGAGCTGCCCTCATCGTCATCGCTGAAATCAATCGTCTCCATACCCGAGATTTCATCATCCTGCACTTCGGCAGTCTGGGTAGCATCGTCGGAATGTGCCTTTTCGGCCTTGGATCGGCTCCGCCCGCCGCGCGAACGGCGCTTGGGCTTTGGTTCGTCGTCACCGTTGGCCTTCTGGGACTCGGCATAGGCGCGTTCTTCTTCCATCAGCGCCTCGCGGTCGGCGATGGGGATCTGGTAATAATCGGGATGAATTTCCGAGAACGCAAGGAACCCGTGGCGATTGCCGCCATAGTCGATGAAAGCCGCCTGCAGCGACGGCTCGACCCGTGTTACCTTTGCAAGGTAGATGTTGCCAGCAATCTGGCGTTTGTTTTCGGATTCGAAATCGAATTCCTCGACCTTGTTTCCGTCAACCACCACGACGCGGGTTTCTTCCGCGTGGGTGGCGTCGATAAGCATTTTCTTAACCATGTTTTCCGTGTGCACCCGGGCAAACCCGCTCGCCCCGGTGGGGCATGGACTCGCAAGGGGTGTCTGATAAAGGCGATCGAGCGCAGGCACGTGGACAGGCGAGCACCGGTATCGGTCCCGCTCGGTGTCTGTGCCTCTTTCGCGCGCGTCATCGCGGTTTTTCTCCAGCACCTCGACGAGGTGCCCATTCAGGACCGGGCACTTCCGCATTCCGGACGCCTGGTATGTATGTGATCCCGTTTGCCGGGATCCAATCGGTCTGCACAGATTTACCGGAAAGTTATCCTGGAATTTTCTGAAACAGCGAAACTCAGTGGACCGCACCTGAAGGTGCGTTGCCCTTTGGCTATACTAAGGGAAGCTGTGCGTGAATGACAATGCAGAAAATTACATCATTGGCCTACAGATAGTCGGACCGTTGGAGCCCGTATTTCGCCATCTTTTCGTTCAATGTGCGACGCGGCAAGCATAATTCGTCCATCACCGCCGCGATGCTGCCCTTGTGGCGGCGCATGGTGTTGTCGATCAGCATCCGCTCAAACGCCTCGACATACTCCTTCAGCGGTTTGCCCTCGGTGGTCATCACCGGCTGCATGTCCTGATGGTCCGACATCAGCAACGACACGATCGTGCCCGATCCGCGCCGCGATTGCAGCACCGCACGTTCGGCCACGTTGAAGAGCTGGCGCACATTTCCCGGCCACGGGGCCTGCAACAGCTGTGCCGCCTCCTGCGCGCTGACCTGCGGCGCCTCGCAGCCATAATCATCCGCAAACTGGTCGGCAAACCGGGTAAAGAGCGTCAGGATATCCTCGCCGCGCTGGCGCAGCGGCGGCACGGTGATACGCAAACTCGCCAGCCGGTAAAACAAGTCCGAACGCAGCGCATCCTCGGATGTCTTGCCCTCGTCCTGCAGGTTCGAGATCGCGACGATGCGGGTCTCGGGTGGGATGCCCTCGTCATTGAGGTAGGTCAGCAGCCGCGCCTGCGCGCTGTCGCTCAGCGCCTCGATATCCTCCAGCACCAACGTACCGCCGCGTGCCTCTTCGACCGCCGGCAGGCGACTGTCCTCGGGGTTCATCGGGCCGAACAGCCGTCTGAGCAGCGCATTTTCCTCGTGGGTGGCGCAGGATACCAGCACGAATTTCTTGCCCGCCCGCGCCCCCACCGCATGCAACGCATGGGCCACGAGCGTCTTGCCGGTGCCGGTTTCGCCGTCGATCAACACATGCCCGTCGGCCTGCCCCAGATCGAGGATATCCTCCTTGAGGCGCTCCATCACCGGGCTGGAGCCGATCAGCTTTTTCATCAGTTGCGTGCCATCGCTCAACTCGCGCCGCAGTGCCCGGTTGTCCAGCGTCAGGCGGCGCGCGTTCGTGGCCTTCTTGGCCAGTTCGGTCATGCGGTCCGGGTTGAACGGCTTTTCCAGAAAATCATAGGCACCAACGCGCATCGCCTCGACAGCCATCGGCACGTCGCCATGGCCGGTAATCATGATCACCGGCAATGAGCTGTCCGCGCCCATCAGCTTTTTCAGGAACTGCATGCCGTCCATGCCCGGCATCTTGATGTCTGACACCACGATTCCGGGGTAATCCGGCCCGAGTTTCTTTAACGCATCCTCGGCGGAAGCGAATGTTTCGGTGTCATAGCCCGACAGGGCCAGCCATTGGCTGATCGACTGGCGCATGTCCTTTTCGTCGTCCACGATGGCGATTTTCATGGCATTGGCCATGGGCGTCCCTCCGCTATCTGGTGCGCCGTCATTCGGCGACCCGGGTTTCTTCTGGCGTCTCTTCGGTCAAGATAGGCAATTGCATCTCGAATACAGCCCCCCCAGCCACAGCGTTGCGTGCCGTCAGGCGCCCGCCAAGGTCGTTTACGATCCCTGATGAAATGGCAAGGCCCAGCCCGACACCGTCACCGGGCTGCTTGGTAGTGTAAAACGGCTCGAACAGGTTATCGATGTCCCTGATCCCATGCCCGTTGTCGCGCAACGAAAGCGTCGCGGTGTCGCCTACGGCCAGCACGATATCGATCTGCGCGTTCTCCACATCTTCGGTCGCGTCCAGCGCGTTGCGCAGCAGGTTCACCATCACCTGTTCGATCCGCACCCGGTCGCCCATGACCATCACCGGCGAATCGGGCAGCGCGCGGTCGATCGTCACCCGCCGCTGGCGCAGCTGCGGTTCCATCATCGACAGGGCAGAGGCCAGCGAATCTCCCATGTTCACAGGCCCGAACGTATCGCCGGAATGACGCGCATAGGATTTCAGCTGCCGGGTGATCGCTCCCATCCGCTCAATCAGGTCATCGATCCTTTGGAACGACGACAGCGCCTCGTCCGGCCGATTGCGATTAAGCAGCAGGCGGGCACCTGCAAGGTAGGTCTTCATCGCCGCCAGTGGCTGGTTCAGTTCATGACTGACGGCGGCCGACATCTCTCCCAGCGCCGCCAGCTTGGAGCTTTGGGCGAGGGTCTGTTCGGCCACGGCGAGGTTCTCCTGCACGCGCTCGCGCTCGGCGATTTCCCGCTGCAATCGGCGGTTCAATGCGCGAAGCTCTGCCGATTCACGCTGAAAGAGTGCCATGCGCACGGTCGTCTTGCGGTTCAGGAAGTAGAACGCCAGCGCCAGCAGAATCGCAAACCCCATGATTTCGAGCGCCAGAAACCCGTTCACCTTCTCGCGCACGCTGGCATAGGTGGTAAAGCTGGCGATGCGCCAGCCGCGAAACGCCACGCGCCCCTCGACCCGCATCACCGCCTCGCCCTGCACATAGGCGTCGGCGGGCAATTGGGTCCAGTCGGCGGTGGCCTGTATCGCGCGCTCTATTGCGCTGGTCACCGGTTCGCGATGCAGCGCCTCGGCCTCGGTCAAGCCGCGCCAGCGCGGCTCGGTCGACAGGATGATATGCCCTTCGCTGTCCGTCACCACCACCGCATCGGAAATTCCTGCCCAGGCGCGTTCGTACTTGGCCAGATCAACCTCCACCAGGATCACGCCGACCATCAGGCCCTGGCTCTCGATCCGGCGCGAATAGAAAAAATCGTATTTGCCGGTTTCGCGCTGTATCAGCTTGAAAACGGTGTCTTTCGACCGGATCGCATCAATATAGTACGCCCCCTGCCGGTGGTTCTTGCCCAGCGAGTTCCGGTCGGTCGAGGCCACCGTGCGGCCGTCCTTGTCCAGCAGCGTGAGCGAGGCTGCGCTGATCTCGTCCACGAAGGAAATCAGCCGTTGGGTCGATAGCTGGTAATCACCTGAATTCAATGCCGAAATCAGCGCCGGGTCACGCGCCAGAAGCTGCGGCACGATGGCGTTCTGGCGCAGCTCGCTCAACAGATTACCGGAATAGAGCACCAGCCGCAGTTCGGCCCGGTTGCGGGTGTTTTCGGTGAAGCGATCAGTCAGCAGCCGGTTGGTGACATAGACCGTGGCAATCGCCATCACCGTCATCAAAAACAGCGCCAGCCGCACCCGCCAGCCGGTGATACGGGTACGATTGGACAATGCGGGAACGCTTCTGTCGCTCATATATGCAGGGTACGCCCACGCGCGGGCCGCCTCAAGGGGTTAGGGCATGTCACGTTCAATCGAATTCACCCGCCCGACACCAAAGCCCCAGCCGGGGCCGCCTGGCACCCGGTTCATCCCTCAGGCGTTCGCCATCTGATCCACCAGCCCGGCGAACATCGCCGCGCCATCCGTACCGCCATGGGCGGGCTCGGCCATCCGCTCGGGATGTGGCATCATGCCCAGCACGCGGCGGTTTTCCGACACGATACCGGCGATATCCTCGACCGATCCATTGGGGTTGTCCACATAGCGGAACGCCACACGATCCTCGGCATTGAGCGCACGCAGCGTCTCTGGATCGGTATGGTAGTTGCCATCGTGATGCGCAATCGGAAACGTGACCACATCGCCTGCGCTGTAACCGGCGGTATAGGCGCTCGCCGCCGTCTCGACCCGCAATTCGACCGGTTTGCAGACATATTTCAGCGCTGAATTACGCAGCAGAACGCCCGGCAGCAGGCCCGTTTCTGTCAGTATCTGGAACCCGTTGCACACACCCAGCACATAGCCACCCTTGTCGGCATGCGCCACAACCGACCGACAGATCGGAGAATTGGCAGCAATCGCGCCGCAGCGCAGGTAATCGCCAAAGGAAAACCCGCCCGGCACGCCGATCAGATCGACGCCCTCCGGCAGGCTGGTATCCTTGTGCCACACCATCGACACACGTGCCCCTGCGCGCTCCAGCGCGACAGCCAGATCGCGGTCACAGTTCGATCCGGGAAAGACGATGACTGCGGCATGCATCAGGCGATCTCCACCCAATAGCTTTCGATCACCGTGTTCGCGAGCAGCTTCTCGCACATCGCGGTCACGTTCTCGCGGGCCTTTTCGGCATCGGTCTCGGCCAGGTCAAGCTCGATCACCTTACCCTGACGCACTGCGTCCACCCCGTCAAACCCGAGCGATCCCAGCGCATGACGCACCGCTTCGCCCTGCGGGTCCAGAACGCCGGTCTTCAGCATGATATGCACGCGTGCCTTCATGGCAGGCCCTCCTCGCAGGATTAGTTGATCAATGTTGGCCGTACCATGGGGGTGGCGCCCTTGGGCAGCACGCCGAGGCGCCTGGCCACTTCGGTATAGGCATCCGCCAGGCTGCCCAGATCACGGCGGAACACGTCCTTGTCCAGCTTCTGGCCGGTCTCGATGTCCCACAAACGGCAGCTGTCAGGGCTGATTTCGTCTGCCACGATCAGGCGCTGGAAATCGCCGTCATAGACGCGACCGATCTCGATCTTGAAATCAATGAGCTTGATGCCGACGCCGTACATCACGCCGGCCAGAAAATCATTCACCCGCAGCGCCAGGCTGAGCATGTCCTCCATGTCCTGCTGGCTGGCCCAGCCGAAAGCCGCGATATGTTCCTCTGTCACCAGCGGATCGCCCAGAGCGTCGTCCTTCAGGCAGTATTCCACGATGGGCCGGGGCAGTTGCATGCCCTCGTCCATGCCCAGCCGCTTGGCCATGGAGCCTGCTGCATAGTTGCGCACGATCACTTCCAGCGGGATGATTTCGACGGCACGGACCAGTTGCTCGCGCATGTTCAGACGCTTCAGGAAATGCGTCGGCACACCGATCATGTTCAGCCCGGTCATGAAATATTCGCTGAGAATGTTGTTAAGTACCCCCTTGCCTTCGATCACGGCCTTCTTCTCGGCGTTGAAGGCAGTGGCGTCATCCTTGAAATACTGGACGATAGTGCCCGGTTCGGGGCCCTCATAAAGGGTCTTGGCCTTGCCTTCATAGATCTTTTTGCGACGTGCCATGTTTTCTCCATCCGCAGGCAGGCGCACGGCCCGGGGCCCTGCCCCTTTGGTGCATTTCGCTCTCTTAGTCTATGGCGGGGATTGTCGCAAGCCGCAGCACGGGACTTGCAGAGCCGCGCTGCGCGGGTCATATCTGAAGCCAACGCAACGCCTGCATTGAGGGAGATGGCCTGTGACCACTTTCGACGACCGTAAAAACGCATTCGAGAACAAATACGCTCATGACGAAGAGATGAAATTCAAGGCCGAGGCTCGCCGCAACAAGCTGTTGGGCCTTTGGGCCGCCGATCTGATGGGCAAGTCCGGGGATGACGCACAGGCCTACGCAAAGGAAGTCATCAAGGCCGACTTTGAAGAAGCCGGCTCTGAAGACGTGGTGCGCAAGGTCGCAGGCGACCTGGGCGACAAGGCCGATCCCGACACCATCCGCACCAAGATGGACGAACTGCTGGCCGAGGCCAAGGTGCAACTGATGAAGGAACTCTGATCGTATCGCCGCTTCGCGATCCCTGCATGAACACCGCCTCATCAACATGATGAACAATAAGCATTTGCGCGTCTTGGTCCCAAGTGACACAACTCCGCTATTGCTGATCTGGAGGGTCTCATGACCAACCCGCTTTCCCGTATGCTGGCCTCGCGCGAATGGATACTCGCCGATGGGGCCACGGGCACGAACCTGTTCAATATGGGTCTGGAATCGGGCGAACCGCCCGAGATGTGGAACGACGAGCACCCGGAGCGGATCACCAAGCTCTACCAGATGGCGGTAGATGCGGGCAGCGACCTTTTTCTGACCAATTCATTCGGTGGCAACGCCGCGCGACTGAAACTGCACGGCGCGCAGAAACGCGCCCGCGAACTGTCGCGCATCTCGGCCGAGCTGGGCCGCGAAGTGGCCGACAAGACCGATCGCGAGATCATCGTTGCAGGATCGGTCGGGCCAACGGGCGAAATCATGGCGCCGATGGGCGCACTGACCCACGAACTGGCAGTCGAAATTTTCCACGAGCAGGCCGAAGGGCTGAAAGAGGGCGGCGCGGATGTCGCATGGCTGGAAACCATCTCGGCTCCAGAAGAATACAAGGCAGCCGCCGAGGCATTCAAACTGGCCAATTTGCCTTGGTGCGGCACGATGAGCTTTGACACCGCCGGGCGCACCATGATGGGGATGACCTCTTCTGCCATGGCCGATATGGTCGAAACGCTGGACAATTCACCGCTGGCCTACGGTGCCAATTGCGGCACCGGCGCATCCGATCTGCTGCGCACTGTCCTGGGCTTTGTCGCGCAGGGCACGGAACGGCCCGTCATCGCCAAGGGTAACGCAGGCATTCCGAAATATGTGGACGGTCATATCCATTATGACGGCACACCCGACCTGATGGCCGATTACGCATGTCTGGCGCGCGACGCCGGGGCCACGATCATCGGCGGATGCTGCGGCACCATGGCCGAACATCTGTCCAAGATGCGCGCCGCACTCGAATCCCGGCCGCGCGGTCCGCGCCCGACGCTGGAACAGATCACCGGCGCGCTTGGCGCGTTTTCATCATCCGTGGACGGCACCGGCGACGACAACCCCGAACCATCGCGCAAGTCGCGTCGTCGGCGCGGCTGAGCCCCCCCCGGCCCTGATCTTCTTCGAGGACGATGGAAACGCATTTCCACCGCTTTTCATCATCTGCAACAATTGCGATTGAAATGCGGCGGCGCATCGCTCTGTCCTTGCCCTGCAAAATTGCCTTGCGCTCCGGGTAAATTCGGCTGGATGTAGGCCGTGCGTGGCCGTTATCGCTTGCGCCAGGCCTGTGTGCGCCCGACGATCCCGCGCGACGCGATCAGGTGAATGATGCGCGCGCCTGCATTGGTGTAGAAGATCATCATGCCCATCGCCGCCGCCGGTGCGATATCGCCCGCGTCGTCCATGTTCAGCACTGCGATCGAGGCCAGCGCTGTGTCATGCGAATACAGGAACACCACTGCAGACACCGTCGTCATCGCATTGACGAACAGATAGATCGAGATGTCGAGGATCGCAGGCAGGCAGACCGGCACCGTGACACGGCTGAATAGTTTGAGCGTCGGCTGCTTGAGCGAAGCCGAGACGGATTCGAATTCACGGTCCATCTGCTGTAGTGCCGTTGTCGCCGTCAGATGCGAGACGGTGTAGAAGTGCGTCACGGTACAGACCACGAGGATCGTCATCGTCCCGTAGATCACATTCAGCGGGTTATCCGGGTTGTTGAAGAAAAAGATATAGGAAAGGCCCAGCACCATCCCCGGAATCGCCATGGGCAGCATCGCGAACATCTGAAAGATCGTCCGCCCGGTGCGGAAACCGTTGGATTTCTCGACCAGATAGGCCCCGAAGAAGATGATCGAGGTGCCGATGACCGCAGTCAGAAGCCCCAGCTTGATCGAGTTGAAATAGGCAGCCCAACCGCCGCCGTCCATCTTGTTGAACTGATAGTTGTTCAGGCTGAAGCTGAGGTCATAGGGCCAGAATTTCACCAGTGCCGCAAACTGGCACACTGCCAGCATGCCGATCAGGAAAACGCCCACAAGGCTGGCATAGCCGAACATGATCCAGTCCATGCGCGTGTTGGGACTGGGCTGGTAGGGCACCGAGCGCGCCGACAAAAGCGCCACCTGCTTGCTCTGGACAAAGCGGTCGATGGCGAAAGCCAGGATCGCAGGCAGGATCAACACCACCGAGACCACCGCGCCCATCTCGAAATTCTGCTGACCGATCACCTGTTTGTAGATATCCACCGCCAGCACGTTGAATTGCCCGCCGATCACCTTTGGCAGACCGAAATCGGTGATCACCAGGTTGAACACCACGAACGCTGCCGAGACGAGGCCATAGCGCGCGCCCGGGATCGTGACCGTCCAGAAGGTGCGCCACCGCGTCGCCTTGAGCGACACCGCCGCCTCGTAGAGGCGCGCATCCGAGATCGCCAGCCCGGTCGAGATGATCAGGAACGCATGCGGAAAGGTGAAGAAGACAGATCCGATGATGATGCCGATAGGGCCGTAGATCGACGCACCGAAAAGCGCCTCTTTGAGCATGCCCTGATTGCCGAAGAGATAAACCAGCGCGATCCCCGGCAGCAGCGACGGCACCAGGATAGGGGCCATCGCGATGAGACGGAACAAGCCCTTGAACCGCATGCAGGACCGGCTTAGCGCATAGGCGAACCAAAAGGCGAGCGTGACTGTGATGATCGTGCTGATTGTCGCGATCATCACCGAATTCTTGATCGAGTCCGACAGCGCCGGGGTCGAGAAATAGGTGGTGAAATTGCCCAGCCCGATGTCCTTTTTCGGGCGCAGCTGGACCCGACGAAAGGTGTTGCTGTCCAGTTCCAGCCAGTCGGTATTGTCGATCAGTTTCGAACCGACAAGAAAGCGCCCGTCTTCGTCAAGGTTGCGGATGCGGTAATTGACCGGGCTGCGAAAACTGAAATCGGGAAAGAATTGCGTGACGCCCAGCCGCCCGTCCGATCCGGCAAGGAGGTCGCCTGCATGCAGGGCCTCCTGAGTCTCATTCAGCTCGGCAAATGTTACCGGGTCCGAGAAAACAGTGCCTTCTTCGCCGCTGACCTGGACCTCGTAGGCCGCAAGATCGAATTTGTAGGTCGACAATGATTTTGACATCATCGCATAGAGAGGAAAGACCATCGTGATCAGCAGGTAGAGGGCGATCACGATCATGCTGCCGCGCATGATCAGATCATCACGCGACAGTTTTCCCTTGATGCGCGGCCCTGCCGGGATGCTACCCATCCTTGCGTCACTCATGGATCACGCCTCCGGCTTGTCAAAGGCCAGCATTCGCGTCTGCGCCAACTCTACCGTCATCATCCGCCCGCTTGACAGTTCAAGCCGCCGGACCGCGTTCACGGAAAAATCCGCGATCAGTTCACCATCACCGAAACAGTCGTGTTTCAGCCTGCAGCGCCAGAACGAACCCAGAAATTCCATCTCGTCCACCAGCACCTCAAGCACGTTTTCCTCGGTCTGGATCGCGTCATCGCCGCCGGGCAAATGGGCACCGTCACCGTGCGGGATGATGTCGTTGGGCCGGACCGTCGCGACGATCGGCACCCCCCTGGCAAAGCCATGCGACTGCGATTTCATCGTTACACCGCCAATCACGACTTCGTCCGCCGCACCGGCCTGCGCCGGGATCTGGTTCATCTCACCGATGAAGCCCGCAACAAAGAGCGTCTTGGGCGCGCGGTAAATTTCCGTGGGCGATCCGACCTGCTCGATCACGCCGTGGTTCATCACCACGATCTTGTCGGCCATCACCAGCGCCTCTTCCTGATCATGCGTCACCATCACCGTGGTCACGCCCAGCTTGCGCTGAAGTTCCTTGATCTCGTGGCGCAAGTGCACGCGCACCTTGGCATCAAGCGCCGACAGCGGTTCGTCCAGCAGCAACAGGCCGGGGTTGGTCGCGATGGCACGCGCCAGCGCGATACGCTGCTGCTGGCCGCCCGAGAGTTGCGCAGGGTATTTCCGGCCCTGTTCCGGCAGGCCCACGATGTCCAGCAGGCTGGCCACCCGCTTGGCGATCTCGGCCTTGCTGCGGCCGGTATTTTCGAGGCCGAAAGCGATGTTCTTTTCGATCGTGAGATTGGGAAACAGCGCATAGGACTGGAACACGATACCAAAGTCACGACCGGACGGCGGCAGGTTCGAGATGTCCTTGCCGCCCTGATGGACGGTGCCGCGTGTTTGCAGGTCCAGCCCGGCAATCGCGCGCAAGAGCGTGGTCTTGCCGCAGCCCGAGGGGCCGAGAAAGCAGACGAATTCGCCTTCTTTGATGTCCAGTGACACGTTGCTGAGCGCCAGGAAGTCGCCGAATGCCTTCCACAGGTTTTCAATTTTAAGATATGCAGGATCGGCGGGCGTCACCTCGGGCACGTGGGGATCGTCCTTATTCTGAAATGTCTGATTTGGCATTGAAAAAGGGGCGACCTGGGCCGCCCCCATCTGATTACTTGGCTTCGGATTTGCTGTCGTAGCGCTTCTGCCATTCTTCGAGGATACGGGCACGATTGTTGGCCGCAAACTCGAAATCGTTGTCGATCATGGCCTCTTCCAGACCTTCGGGGAAATGCTCGACCGGCTTGGCGATACCCGGCATCGCGACGACCGCAAAGCTCTGATTGTACATCTCGTTTGCCTGCTTGGTGACGGCAAAATCCATCAGCTTCTGCGCCGCTTCCAGATCATCCGTTCCCGCAACGATAGCCGAGGACTCCATGTCCCAGCCGACGCCCTCAGAGGGTACGATGATCTCGATTGGCGCACCTTCGGATTTGGACTTGGCGCCACGGAACGCAAAGCTCACGCCGATCGGGATCTCACCGGATGCGGCGAGTTTGCAAGGTTTCGAGCCCGAGTGGGTGTAGCGCGCGATATTCTCGTGCAGCGCGTCCATATAGGCCCAGCCTTCATCCTCGCCAAAGATCTGAAGCCAGCCCGACACGTCCAGAAAGCCTGTTCCCGAGGAATTCGGGTTCGGCATGATGACCATGTCCTTGTACATGGGATCAGTCAGATCCTTCCATGAAGTCGGCATCGTGAGGCCATGCTTCTCGGCCTCGATCGTATTGACGCAGACCGCCCCGACATAGGCGTCCTGCCCGACCCAGTATGGCGGCTCATCGCTGTCGTAGAAGCCCTTTTTCAGGTTCTCGACGCCTTCCGGCTTATAAGGCTCCAGCATGCCCTCGGATTTCATCAGCAGCAGCGACGTCGCCGACACGCCCCAGATGATATCGGCCTGGGGGTTGTTCTTCTCGGCCAGCAGCTTGGCAGTAATCACGCCGGTCGAATCGCGCACCCAGTTGATCGTGATGTCCGGGTGCAGCTTCTCGAACGCTTCCTTGTAGCGCGGCAGATCCACTGCCTCGACAGCGGTGTAGACCGTCAATTCCGTTTCGGCCAGCGCGCCGGTCGCCATCAGCGCCGCGAGCGCAACACCGCCCAGCACCTTTGATAATTTTTTCATTCCCTATCTCCTCTGTTGGTTATTAGCCGGGACCGTTCATGCGGACCTTTTCGTTCCACAAACCTTCTTACAAAGACAACCAAGAAGCCAAATCGATATTTCCTACCAATGCATAACCTCTGCCTATCCAGGGATCTCTCGACCCTTCAAGTCTGCTCTACCTAAACACGTCGCGCAACAGTCATGTGACAATGGTCAAAAGCTTGCCGCGCAAATGCACGCAAATGCAGCCGTGCATGAAAAACATGCACGGGCATAAATCTATCGCTTTGAATGTGGGATTCAGGTCGAACGCATAAGCGTTCAGCGCTGCCTGATCTCAATGTCGTCGTAATCCTGCTCGATCAGCCGTGTTTCTAGCAGTTGCCCCCCGCGTTGCAGGATCGGGTAGGCGGCAGAGGCCATGTAACTGTTGAAATCCCGCAGTGAACTGACGGTTTCGAGGTGGATATCGCTGGAGTCAAAGCTGATCTCCACCCCCTCGCTCAGTCGTTTGAGGTGACGCTTGCGGCTCTTGCGCTCCAGCCGGGCCATTTCCTGCTTTTCCTCCAGCAAGAGGCGTGCGCTCTCCAGGTCGTCCGAAATCAGCAAGTTCGACGCCAGCACCATGTTCGATTGCACCTGCTCGTGCATGTGACAAATCTCGGCTTGTCCGTTGGGCGAGAACTTGATGCCTTTTTCGTGCTTTTCCTTGGCCAGCGGAATCAGCCGCTTGACCACGATATCGCCTGCCCCCTCGATGGCGATGGCGTATTCCGTCAGCTCGCGCACCCGTTTGCTCTCGCCCTTGGCCAGGCCTTCGCCCTGGATGGCGGCAGCATAGCGCCGGATGTCATCCAGAGCTGTGTTCACAAAATTATCCTGCGCGATCGCGGTGCGGGCGCGGCCCGGATCATAGGTCTGGTAGAAATCCATGACCGGCTGAATCATCGTCTCGACCAGCTGGACCATGCGCAGCACTTCGCGTCTGAGGTTGGCAATCGCCAGATGCGGCTTGTCCAGCACCGTATCGTCCAGCGTCGACCGATACATCGGCGATTGTTCTTCGAATGAGGGCGCATGGTCCGGCAACAGCCGGACAAACGGTCGTTGAAGCCGGTGACAGAACAAAATGGTCACCAACAGCAGGAGCATGTTGAACAGGATATGCGCATTGATCAGCGTCTGCGCCGAATCCTGCGGCCCGATATAGGGCAGCAGTTCGAGCCGGTTCACCGCAACCAGCGCCAGGACCGCCCCAAGCCCGCGCACCACGAGGTTGGCCGCCGGGACACGTCGTGCGGTGCCGCTCATGCCCCGCGTGAGCCAGACCGGAATCAACGCACTGCCGAGGTTGGCCCCCAACACCAGCGAGACCCCGGCCGCGACCGGGATGGCGCCCACCGCAACCAGCGTGACACACATCAGAATGACCGCGACACTGGAATGCATGATGAACGCCAGAAACGTACCGACCAGAAAAGCAGTGACAAAATCCGCAACCAGATAATCGGCAATTGCGGGCAGAAAACTGCTGTCACGGATCGGGTCCATCGTCTCGCGCAGGAACCGCAGCGAGATCAGGATGAACGCGATCCCCAGGATGATCCGTCCGAACTGGCGCAGCCGTCGCTGCTCGGCCTTGACGAACAGCCCGCCACCGATAGCCAGCAGAACCGGCACCAGCCAATCGAGATTGAACGAAAACACCTGAATGAGCAGGGCCGATCCCAGGTCGGCGCCCAGCACGACCGCCAGCCCGACACCGAACGTAAGCGCACCCGCCGCCGAAAAACCCGCCACCAGCAATGCGACCGCCGCGGAACTTTGCAGCACGATCGCCAGCATCAGTCCGGCAGCGGCCGCACTGAACGGGTTACGATTTTGAGTGACAACCCGCCGAAAGGACGACCCGAACGCGCGCTCGATCCCGGTACGCACCATGCGCACCGCAAAGAGCAGCAGCATCGTAGCCCCTGCCAAGTGCACGAGAAACGACAGGATCAGCACGGCGGACAGCCTTCTGCCTGGCCACAGGGGCGGTGATTATGCGTCAAGCGTGTCAACATGATCATTCAACTCCCCTTTGTTCCGGCGATAACGACAATGCCGCACCCCACCACGATGGCGGCCACGATTCTGGCAGGCTTCGGGCCTTCGTGGAACCACAATACGCCGATCAACGCCGCAAAAATCACCGAGGTTTCACGCAGCGCCGAAACGATGCCCAGCGGTGCCTGCGCCTTGGCAATCAGTACCAGACCGTAAGCGGTCCCCGAAATCATGCCACCGAAAAGGCCCAGCATGAGGGTCTTTGCCGGAAGCACACGCACGCGTTGCCACCTGGTCCCGAAAACGAAAGCTACAACAAGCGCCTCTGCTGTAAAGAGCCAACCTATATAGCCCAGCGTGCTGCCAGACAACCGGACACCGACACCATCGACGAGCGAATAGCTCGCGATGGAGATCGCAACGCCGATCGCGGCCAGATATCCGACCACCGGCATTGGTGCCGCCTTGCGCTGCGCCGCCAGGATCATGATTCCTGCCGAGACCGCAAGAATGCCGATCCATGCCGCAAGAGGCAGCGTCTCGCCCACCCAGAACTGCGCACCCAATGCGATCAGGATCGGCGCAAGGCCGCGCGCAATGGGATACACCACGCTCAAATCGCCCACCCGGTAGGCCGTGTTCAGCAGGATGTAATACGCCCAGTGGATCACCGTCGATGCAATGATGTAGGGGATCGTCGCCGCGGTCACCGGGTCGGAAATGGCGATCAGTACAATGCCCGGAACGACGTGACCCAGCGCGATGAACCCCAACATCACCGCCTTGTCTGCGGCCCCCTTTACGATGGCATTCCAGAACGCGTGCAGGAATGCGGCAAAGAGAACGAGCAGGAAAATCCCGGCGTTCAAGCGGCGCATTCCCGAATTGCATCCTCAACGATGCCCAGTGCATCATCCAGATCCTGCTGACGGATCGTCAGCGGCGGCGACAGGGTCAGCACATTGCCTGCGCTGATCTTGAAGCTGAGGCCGCGCGCGAGGCAGGCGTAATAGATCGCTTCGGCCAATTGCGGGTCGGGTGTGCGTGCCGCCCTGTCCGATACGATCT
This sequence comes from uncultured Roseovarius sp., assembly GCA_947503145.1. Classification (GTDB taxonomy): domain Bacteria; phylum Pseudomonadota; class Alphaproteobacteria; order Rhodobacterales; family Rhodobacteraceae; genus Roseovarius. The sequence continues at coordinate 262,902 of CANNCP010000003.1, read as the reverse complement.
CGACCCCGAACATCAGGCCCCTGCCCCGGATATCGCCGACATTGGCGTGTGATCCTATCTTGTCGCGCAGCCGGTCCATCGCGGCGCGACCCAGCGTGGCGGAACGCTCGACCAGCCCCTCATCGGCGATGATATCAAGCGTCGTCAGCGCGGCGCGCGCCGTGACCGGGTTTTTCTCGTGAGTGTAGTGACCAATGGCGAAATCGCCGCAGACATCCAGATCGTCCCGCGCCACGACTGCGGCAATCGGCAGGATGCCGCCCCCCAGCGCCTTGCCCAGGGTCACGATGTCCGGAATGATCCCGTCATGCTGGAACGCGAACATTTCGCCCGTCTTGCCCAGCCCTGTGGGAATTTCGTCCATGATCAGCAGCGCACCGTGTTTGTGGCATGCGGCCTGCACGGCCTTCCAGTAGCCGGGTGGTGGCACCACGGGCACGGCGCGCATCGGCTCTGCGATGACGGCCGCCACATCGCCCTCGCGCCCGAGGACATAATCGACCATCTTCGCACAAGCCAGCCCGCAGTTTTCCGGCCCCGGATGGCCGTAGGCGCAGTGATAGCAGTGAAACGGCGCCACATGTTCGGCCCCGGGCAGCAGTGGCCCGGCAATATGGCTGCGAAACGTCGCCTCGCCCCCCACCGAGGCGGCCCCGAACCCGGCGCCATGGAACGCATCCCAGAAACTCAGCGTCTTGAAACGACCCGTGGCCGCGCGCGCGATTTTCAGCGCCACCTCATTGGCGTCCGAACCACCGGTGGTAAATAGCGTCTTGCCCAGATCGCCGGGGGCGATTTCGGCCAGCCGTTCGGCCAGTTTCACGGCCACATCATTGGTAAAGCGCCGCGGCGAGAAGGGCAGCGCATCCATCTGATCCTTGATCGCGGCGATCAGGCGCGGATGACCATAGCCGATATGATGCACCGAATTGCCGTGAAAATCCATGTAGCGCCGCCCGGCCACATCCTCGATCCAGATGCCCTCGGCCCGGGCGATGGTCGATACACAGGGGCTGGACAGGCTCTGATGCAGAAACACGTCCGCATCGCGGCGCAAGAGGTCGCGCGCCGCATCATCGGTTTCGGTCGCGGACCAATCTCGGCGCGCCTGCGACGTGTTGGCTTCACCTTCGGTATGGGCAATCTGCGCCATCTGGCACCTCGCGGAAAAAAAGCGGGGCCCATTTCCTGAGCCCCGCAGTTTCGGGAGAAAACGTGGTCTAGGTCAGTTGGGCCATGGCAGGGAGTATGTCTTGACGTTGGTAAAGAACTTCATGGCCTCGATGACGCCTTCCTTGACGGCGTTGCCGCTGTCCTTGATGCCGCCGAAGGGGGACATTTCGATCCGGTAGCCGGGTTGCTCCCAGATGTTGCAGGTGCCTACGTCCAGCCCGTTGATATAGGCAATCGCACGGTTCAGGTCGTTGGTGCACACGCCCGAGGACAGGCCGAACTGGGTGCCGTTGGAGATGGCCATCACCTCGGCGTCGTCGTCGGGCACGCGCACGATGGGAATGATCGGCCCGAACGTTTCTTCCATGACCAGTTCGCTGGCATGCGGCACATGATCGACCACGATGGGCGGCAGGAGCGCGCCCTGCCGTCCCGGATGGTAGAGTATCTTTGCGCCCTGCTTCTCGGCGTCCAGCACGCGATTCTCAAAGAGCTCGGCGGCCTGCGCGTGGATCACGCAGCCCAGTTCGGTTTCGGGATCTTGCGGATCGCCAAACCTGATCTTCTTGGCCTTCGCCAGAACCAGCGGAACGAATTTGTCGGCAACGCTTTCCTGCACCAGAATACGCTTGATCGCGGTGCAGCGTTGGCCGGAATTGCCGGTCGCACCCGCCACCGCAATCGTCGCCGCCTTGTCGAGGTCTGCATCGCTCAGGTCATTACACACGATCAGCGGATCGTTCCCGCCCAGTTCCAGCGCCTGACGCTTGTAGCCCGCCTTGGACGCGATCAGCTTGCCCACCGGTACGCCGCCCGTGAAGGTGACGATGTCGATATGTTCGTTCACCATCATTTCTTCGCCGATGTCGGCAGGCCAGCCGGTCACGATCTGGAACATCTCGGGCGGCAGCCCCGCCTCATAGAGAATGTCCGCCAGCGCGATCGCCGTCAGCGGCGTTAGCTCGGTCGGCTTGCACACCATACAGTTGTTGGTGGCAATCGACGGCGCGATCTTGTGGCTGACCATGTTCAGCGGATGGTTAAACGGCGTGATCGCCGAGATCGCGCGCACCGGTTCGCGCTTGGTGAATATCTTGCGCTCCTTGCCGTTATGCGTGAGGTCACACGAGAATATCTCGCCGTCGTCCTGCAGCGCCTGCATCGCGGCGAACTGGTAGACATCCTGCGCGCGCCGGGTCTCGTAGATCGCGTGCTGGTGGCAGATACCCAGCTCCAGCACCAGCCATTTGGCCAGATAGTCGCGCCGTTCGCCGATCAGCTCGCCCGCCCGCTGCAGTATCTGGCTGCGCTCATACCGGCTGAGCTTTGGCGTATAGTTCGCCGCGATCTGGAACGCACGCGCCGCGTGCTCTGCCCCGCCCGCCGGCACCGTGCCGATCACCTCGCCGGTATAGGGGTATGTTACCTCGATCACCGCATCGGTAAACACCTCCTGCCCGCCGATACGCATACCTTCATGCCTGATCTCCGATCTGCTCATCGCGTCACCCCACCTTTATATGCCAAACCTTGCCAGACTGTTATCATCACCCTGCCCTCACAGCGCCGCCGCAGTCGTGGCGTAGAATAATGCGTCGAAATTGCGCAATTCCGGCTTTGACGGCAGGTCGATCACCCGGTTCACGATAAACGGTACGACCTGCTCGGTCAGCCCTCCATGGCTGCGCAGCGGCTCATTCAGTGCCGCCAGATCGTGGCGGTGCGCCGATGTGCCGATGGTCATGTTCTCGGTAGAAATCATCACGATATCGCCGATCCGGTCAGCGGGCAACTCGAACCGCTCGACCGCCGCCTCGCGCCCCATCACATCGAGCAACTCGGAGCGTTTCGCCAGCCGCGCGATGATGTCCGCCCGATCCGCGCCCTCGGGCAGATAGGCAGTGGCAAAGCCACCCAGTGCACCATGATGCACCACATATGGGTCGGTGATCGGCAGGATCACCCGCGCCGCCGCCTCGCCCAGCCAGTCGTCCAGCAGATCCTGCACATAGATCACCTGCGGATCACCATTGCCATCATGCTTGGGCTTCATCCCGTGATCCGCCGTCACCACGATGGCCGCGCCCATGGCATCAAGCTGCCCGAGATATTTATCGAACATCTCGTAGAACGCCTTGGCCTGCGCGTCATCGGGCGCATATTTGTGCTGCACGTAGTCCGTCGTGGTCAGATACATCACATCCGGTTTCCATTCGGTTAACAGCTTGACGCCCGCGGCAAAGACAAATTCGCTCAGTTCTGCCGAATAGACCTGCGGCTGCGCCATCCCCAGCCATTTGCTGGCAGCCTCCTGCCCATGCTCGGCCAGGGTAGATGTATCTGATTTTTCGGCGGAAAAGCACTTTGCCCGGTCCTCGTCGAACCGCAGCCCCGCACCCAGAAGCGCGCGCAGCTTGTCCTTGGCCGTGACCACCGCCACCTTTGCCCCCGCCTCGTAAAACGCCGAAAATACCGTCGGCGCGCGCAGGAATCGCACGTCATTCATCATCACTTCGGTCCCGGTTTCGGGATCATAAAGGTAGTTGCCGCAGATCCCGTGCACAATCGGCGGGCGGCCCGTCGCGATGCTCAGATTGTTGGGGTTGGTAAAGGACGGAATGACCGAATGCGCCAGCCGGTCAGTGCCCGTCCCGCGCATCCGCGCCAGATGCGGCATCAACCCGTCCGCTATCGCCGCCTCCAGATACGCAGGCTCGCACCCATCCAGGCAAATCGCGATCGCACAAACCTTCGGCGCTGGGTAATCGCGATCGTTGGCTGTCACGGGGTCAGTAATCGGCATCTCGTCATCCTTTGAATTTATGCAGCGAGTTTCTTGCGTTCTTCCAGCGCCGCGGCGGGTGGCGCGGCTGAGGTCACCCCCATCTCGGCTAATGTATCGCGCGCGGCGTCAACCACCCGGCGCATGACATGTTCATCCATATGACCGATACAGCCAATGCGAAAGCTGTCAACGACCGTGAGCTTGCCCGGATAGATGATAAATCCGCGCGCCTTCATCGCGTCGTAGAACCCTGTAAAGCTAAAGGCGGGATCGGCAGGGCAAAAGAAGGTCACGATGATCGGGCTGAGCCAGCGATCGGCGAGCAGCGTCTCGAACCCCAGTTCGCGCAGACCCGCCACCATGACATCGCGGTTTCTGGTGTACCGCGCACCGCGCCCGGCCACACCGCCCTCTGCGCTATGATCTGCCAATGCGGTCATGAAGGCCGCGACCACATGTGTCGGGGGCGTGAACCGCCATTGGCCCGTCTTCTCCATCGTGGTCCATTGCGCATGGATATCGAGCGACAATGAATGACAGTTGCCTTTGGCGGCCTCCATCTCGTCCTTGCGGGCGATGACAAAGCCGAAGCCCGGCACACCTTCGATGCATTTGTTGGCCGACGACACCATCGCGGCATATTTGATGCGCTGCGCCTCCAGCGGGATCGCGCCAAAGGCGGACATGCTGTCGATCAGCACCTTGCGCCCGGCGGCATGGGCCGCATCGGCGATCTCCTCGACCGGGTTCAGAATGCCGGAGCTGGTCTCGCAGTGGATGATCAGCACATGGGTGATCGCCGGGTCGGCCTGCAGAATCTCGGCCACTTCGGCCCCGCGCGGCGGCAGGTAGTCGCCCTTGTCCAGCAGGTGGTACTCACGGCCCAGGCATTTCATCGTCTGCGCCGCGCGCAGCCCATATGCGCCGTTCGCCAGCACCAGCACCTTGCCGTCCTTCGGTACGAAAGTCCCAAGCATCGCCTCGACGCAGTAGGTTCCCGAGCCCTGTATCGGAACGCAGTCATATTCCTCGGCCCCCGGCCCGATCAGATCAAGCAATCCCGATCGTAACGCCCGGGTCATCGCACGAAAATCGTCATCCCAGCTGCCCCAGTCGCGCAGCATCGCCTGTTTCACCGTATAAGAGGTGGTCAGCGGTCCGGGCGTGAGCAGATAGGGTTCACCGAGTTCGGGCGGGCGCATCGGGGCTGGTTGGGTTGTCACGGGCTTCACTCCTCGGAACGACAATCTGTGCTATATCTAGGTCCTGATGAACCATATGAAAAATTGTTAATTGCAATATGTTCAAAAGCCACGCCTATATATGGCCACCGCTGCAATTCAATGGGGGCGATCCGTAACATGCGCTACAGTCAAATCCGCGCCTTTCACCATGTTGCCAGCTGCGGTGGCTTCTCGCGCGCTGCAGAGGCGTTGGGCCTGACCCAACCGGCGATATCCGAACAGGTCCGCAAACTGGAGAGCGATCACGATGTCCTGCTTTTCAATCGCGACCGCAAGCAGGTGACTCTGACACCAGTGGGCGAAGAGCTGCTGATCTGCACCAAAAAGCTTTTTGAGGTCCAGGACCAGATCTCGGAGGTGCTGTCGGAAAATCGCGCAGCACTGGATGGCAAGCTGCGGATCATCGCCGACAGTGCTTCTCACCTGACCGACCGGCTGAAGGCGTACCGCAAGCGGCATCCAAAAGTATTCATCTCCGTCCGGACCGGCAACACGACCGAGATCGTCGAGGCGCTGCGCCGCTATGACGCCGAAATCGGCGTCGTCGGCAGCCTCAACCCCGGACCCGACATGGAGGTTCGCAGCCTGGGTGCCTCGCCGATCATCGCCTTTGCGGCAAAAACCCTGATACCGGATCTGCCCGAGGCAATGACTCTCGCGCAGATCGCGAAATACCCGCTGATCTTTCGCGAGGCCGGCTCCAAAACCCGGCAGAAGCTGGAAAAGGCGGCGGCGGCGCGGAACGTCGCCCTGATCCCCGCGATCGAGGTCGAGGGCCGCGAAGCGGTACAGGATGTGGTGGCTGCGGGCGCGGGTGTCGGCTTCGTGTCAGAGACGGAATTCGGCTATGATGCCCGGCTGACCCGCATCTCGATCGCGGATGCAGAGATGGCGATGAGCGAATCGCTGATCTGCCTGCGGCAGCGCAATACCGTGCGCACGATCCGCAGCTTCATGGATATCATCGCCGAAGGCGCGCCGCATCCGAACATGCCGAAGGCTTCGGCCGACTGAGACGTCCAACTGCATCACATCCCCCGCCGCCCGGAAAAGATTGACCGAAGGACGATCGCCGCAGCCTGTGTCATTGCATGAACCCCGCGCACAAGGGGACTACATGCAGCGGCCCCATAATCATCATGACGGCTTTTCCAGTCCGCCCCCCCGAATCCTCATTACCGGTCGAACAAATGAGCGTTATAAGTCGGAAGCGACGCGGCCAGTGTCGCAATTCGGAAAGTGCGTACGCAACAAACAGCCCAAAGCTGAGACACGCACCATCTGGCCGCAAGTGGTCCATAAAACACGGAGAGAGCATCTATGTCGGAAGAAGAAGACATCATCCTGTCGGAACTGGACGACGAAGAACTGGTTCAGCAGATGTTTGATGACCTCTACGATGGTCTCAAGGAAGAGATCGAAGAGGGCGTAAACATTCTTCTCGGCCGTGGCTGGGCCCCCTACGACGTCCTGACCAAGGCGCTGGTTGGCGGCATGACCATCGTCGGCAAAGACTTCCGGGATGGCATCCTCTTTGTCCCCGAGGTCCTTCTGGCGGCGAACGCCATGAAGGGCGGCATGTTCATCCTCAAGCCGCTTCTGGCCGAGACCGGCGCTCCGCGCGTCGGCAAGATGGTGATCGGCACGGTCAAGGGCGACATCCACGACATCGGCAAGAACCTCGTCGGCATGATGATGGAAGGTGCGGGTTTCGAGGTGGTCGATCTGGGGATCAACAACCCGGTTGAAAACTACCTTGAAGCGCTGGAAAGCGAAGGCGCGGACATCCTTGGCATGTCGGCCCTGCTGACCACCACGATGCCCTACATGAAGGTCGTGATCGACACGATGGTCGAACGGGGCATGCGCGACGACTATATCGTTCTGGTCGGCGGCGCGCCCCTGAACGATGAATTCGGCAAGGCAATCGGCGCGGACGCCTACTGCCGTGACGCCGCCGTGGCGGTCGAGACGGCCAAGGAATGGATCGCACGCAAGCACAACCGCGGCGCGACCGGCTAAGGCGCTCCGTTGTGCACGATCCCAAAGGCCCCGTCCTTCCGGCGGGGCTTTTTTTATGCGCCGCGCGCCCTATTTCATGCACACAGGAGGAACCGCCGATGCCACCCGACAAATTTGCGCTGATCCTCGTCTGCGTCGTCGCTGCCGCAGGCGCAACCGTCTGGATCGCGGTGCTGCTGGCAACCGCCATCAAAGTTCCCTTTGGCTGGCTGGGGCTGATCCCCGCCGTGTTGGTCGCCTATGTGGTCTTTCGCGTGATTTCCCAACGGGTCGGCAACGCCAGGCAAGACCATTACGACAAGATGGATCACTGAGCATGCTTATCGTCACCACATCCAAGATCACCGGCCACCCCAAGGGCACAGACGCGGTGGTGGCGATGCGCATGGAAACTTCGGCAATCGCCAGCGGCGCATCCGAGATCGTCGCCTATGGAACAGGAGTGCAGCTAGATGCAACAGGTTGATGACCGGACACTCACCCAGGACGGGCTTGCACCTGCCGCACCGTGCGGACGCATCCTGCTGATTGCCTGCGGCGCGCTCGCCCGTGAAATCCTGGCACTCATTCGCCTCAACGGCTGGGATCACATGACCCTCACCTGCCTGCCGGCCAATCTGCACCTCTACCCCGACCGGATCACCGAATCCGTCGAGGCCGCCGTGCTGAAGCACCAAGGCAATTTCGACAAGATTTTCGTCGTCTACGCTGACTGCGGGACCGGCGGACAACTGGCCGCAAGATGCGCCGAACTCGGGGTCGAGATGGTCGCGGGGCCGCATTGTTATTCCTTCTACGAAGGCAATGACGCCTTCGCCGAGCATGACGATGAAATCACCGCCTTCTATCTCACGGATTTTCTGGTCAAGCAGTTCGATGCATTCGTGTGGAAGCCCATGGGGCTCGATCGCCACCCACAACTGCTAGAGATGGTTTTCGGCAACTACACCAAACTGATTTATCAGGCCCAGACCGACGATCCCGCCCTGCGCGCCAAGGCTGAAGAATGCGCCAGGCGGCTGGAACTGGAATACGAGTATCGGTTCACCGGGTACGGAGAATTGGCAAGCGCACTCGCCAGACAGGCACAATAAGGCGTTTCGCGTTGTTTACGCAATCAGATGCAGAGGCAAAACGCCTCAGCCTTTTCTTCTTGCCAAAAATATCCCGGGGTGAGCACAGAAAATTCTGCGAATTTTCGGTGTGAGGGGCTGGCCCCTCCCGTCCGCTCGCCCCATGCGGCATGCCCTGCGCGGGTCTCAGACGTGCTCGCCCGCCACCAACCTGATCCGCTCGATCATCGCGCGCAGCCCGTTCGAGCGTTGCGCAGACAAGTGATCGTTCAAGCCCAGCCGCGCCAGTTCGCCGCCCGCATCGACCCGCGGCACCTGCGACACCGGCAGATCGTTATACAGCGCACGCAGCACTGCAATGAGGCCGCGCACGATCATCGCGTCGCTGTCCCCGTCAAAGGAAAACACGCCCGCCTCGATACGCGGGTGTAGCCAGACCTGGCTGGCGCAACCGTCAACCTTGGTCGCGGGCACCTTCAGCGCGTCGTCCAGCGGATCCATCGCGCGGCCCTGCTCGATCACATGGCGATAGCGATCCTCCCAATCCTCCAGGAATTCGAAATCTTCCACTATCTCTTCAAAGGCAGGTTGGGCCATCAGGGGTCCTTCTTATCACATGACCAAAGCATTTCGCGAAACGCACGCAGATCAGGCATGTTGCACCGCGCTTTGCGCATGGTGCTGTCGCCCGGTATATGCCGTAACGCTTCAGACACACAGGTAGGCGCCGTGACGTAAAAGGTCCAGCCCGACCTGCACCTGCGCCTTGCGCGCCCCTGCCCTCTCGGGATAGGGTCGGGTCGAAATAATGGCGGATAAGGGTCCGGAATACATGCAGCGCGCAACACTCCTACTGGTCGCCTCCAGCTTCGTCCTTGGTGCATGTGGCGGCATCCGCGATACCAACTGGAACCCCGGCAACTGGTTCGGCAAGAGCCGGATAGAGCGTCGCGCCGCCTCGACCGACACGCCCCAGGAGGTGAATCCGCTGATTCCCGAACAAGCTGACAGCATTTTCCGACGCAAGTCCGCCGAAGAAAGCTATGAAGGCACGCCGATTCATACGGTTTCAGACCTGGTGATCGAACGCTCTTCGGGGGGTGCCATTGTGCGCGCCACAGGTGTGTCGCTGCGTCAGGGGGCCTTTGATGTGCGGCTCAAGGCGCAGAACAAGGGCGAGCCGCAAAATGGTGTGCTGACCTATGTGATGGAGGCGGTCCAGCCCACCAACCTGCCCCAGGGTACGCAGCGTAGCCGCACGATAAATGCGGCCGCCTTCGTTTCCGATCAAGTACTGAGTGAGGTCCGCACCATCCGCGTCGTCGGCCTGACAGGCGCGCGCACCACCGCCCGGCGCTGATCCCCGTCCTCGTCGGGGCGGGTCCGGTCCCGCGCACAAGCCGGGGACCCAGCGCTTGGCGCTCTCAGACCTCCACCGTCTCGATATCGCTGCCGTTGACGCGCAGGGCTATTTCACCCGCACAGAGCCGCAGTGCCTCGTCGCCGAACACCTCGCGCCGCCAGCCACTGAGGGCCGCCACGTCACGCCGCCCCGCAGCAATCGCATCCAGATCCGACGCCGTCGCGATCAGCTTTGACGCCACGCCCTCGCGGTCGGAAATCCCCTTGAGCAGCACACGCAGGAGGTCCGCAATCGCCGGGTTGACTTGCAGCTTGTCCCGGCTGGTGTCCGGCTTTGGCTGATCTTCGGGCGCCACCGCCTGCCCCGCCGCCACGGCGGCCAGTATCCCTTCGGCGATGTCGCCCTTGCGCGCCTCGCGCAAGAGCAGCCGCGACCGGCCAAGGTCCTGCACGCTGGTGGGTTTGGTTGCCGCCAGTTCGACCAGTGCGTCATCCTTGAACACACGGTTACGCGGGATATCGCGTGTCTGCGCATGCACCTCACGGAATCGCGCCAGTTCCCGGACGATGGCCAGGAACTTGCCCGAATTGTTGCGCGTCTTGATTCGCTGCCAGGCTTCCTCCGGCTCGGTCACATAGGTGGCCGGATCGTTGAGCACGGCCATTTCCTCGGCCACCCACTTGTCACGTCCGCTCTTTTCCAGTTGCTCCGCGAGGTATTCGTAGATCTTGCGCAGATGTGTGACATCGCCCAGTGCGTAGGTCTTCTGCGCGTCCGACAACGGTCGCCGCGTCCAGTCGGTAAAGCGAGAAGACTTGTCCAACGGATGCTTGGCGATCCGCTTTACCAGCGTCTCATAACCTGCCTGCTCGCCAAATCCGCAGACCATGGCGGCCACCTGCGTGTCAAAGAGCGGCGTCGGGATCAGCCCCTCATCGACAAAGAATATCTCCAGGTCCTGGCGCGCGGCATGAAACACCTTGACCACACTTTCATCGCGAAAGAGATCATAGAGCGGTTCCAGCGACATTCCGTCCGCCAGCGGATCGACCAGCACTGCATTCTCGTCTCCCTTGCCCGGCATCGCGAGTTGCACGAGGCAGAGCTTGGAGTAATAAGTCCGTTCGCGCAGGAACTCTGTATCGACAGTGACATAAGGGTGCCCGGCAGCCTCTTTGCAGAAGGCGGCGAGCGTATCGGTCGTGGTGAGTGTTTGCATGGGGAGGATCGTTTCTTTGTTGTTATCGGCGCTTTGGCCCCCAGAAGTCTCCCGTATAGGGCAGAGCGCCGCGAATTAAAATGGCTGGATGATGTGTTTCGGCGCTGTGCGAGTGCCACACATATGCAGACCACGCGCTCCCCTCGGATCCCTCCGGGCCGTGCAGCGGTAATCAACCCAAACGTATCACCCCAGCCAGACCGGCGTCCGGTCCCCCGCTGCAAACCGGCGTAGCACCGCAGGGTACAGCCGGTGCTCCATCTCCAGCACTCGTGCTGCCAGCGCCTCGGGGGTGTCGCCATCCAGTACAGGCACCCGCGCCTGTCCCAGAATGGGTCCGTCATCCAGCGCGGCCGTGACCTCATGCACGGTGCAGCCGGCCTCGGTCTCGCCCGCCTCCAGCGCCCGCGCGTGGGTGTTGAGGCCGCGATATCTGGGCAAGATCGAGGGGTGGATATTGATCATCCGCCCCTGCCAGCGGTCCACGAACCCTTCGGTCAGTACCCGCATGAACCCGGCAAGGCAGATGATATCCGGCTTATAGCCTGCAATCACGCCGTGCAGCACATCCTCAAAACTGCCGCGGTCCCCCTTGTGCAGCCGGTGATCCACGACCTCGGTCGGCACGCCCATCTCTGCGGCCCGTACCAGCCCGCCCGCACCGGTGCTGTTGGCCAGCACCAGACAGGGCCGCGCGGGATGATCGCCCGTCATGCTGCGCACCAGGCTGATCATGTTGGACCCGCCACCCGAGATCAGGATCACAACGCGTTTGGTCACGCAAGCGTGCCTGTGTAACGCACACCCGCCCCCTCGACCACCTCACCCAGACGTGTGACTGTCTCGCCACCCGCTTCCAGCAGGGTGATCAGGCTCTCTGCCGTGCCTGCGTCGACGACCAGAATCATGCCGATCCCACAGTTGAAGGTCTTGAGCATCTCGGCCTCGGCCATGCCGCCGGTCTCGCCCAGCCACCGGAACACGCCCGGCAGCGTCCAGCCGTCCAGATCGACCTGCGCGCCCAGCCATTCGGGCAGCACGCGCGGCAGGTTCTCGGTCAGGCCGCCGCCAGTAATATGCGCCAGAGCGTGCACCCCGCCCGCGCGAATGGCCGCCAGTGCGGACCGCACATAAAGCCGCGTGGGCGTCAGCAGATGCGCACCCAACGTCCCCTCGGATGCCCAGGGGCAATCCGCGTCCCAACTCAGGCCGGACACCTGCACGAGCTTTCGCACCAGCGAATAGCCGTTGGAATGCACCCCGTCGCTGGCCAGACCAAGCAGCACATCGCCCGCTACCACGCCGTCAGGCAGTGTCGCACCGCGCTCCATCGCGCCCACGGCAAAGCCCGCCAGATCGAAATCGCCCCCCTCATACATGCCCGGCATTTCCGCCGTCTCGCCACCGATCAGCGCCGCACCGGAGCGCACGCAGCCCTCCGCGATGCCCTCGATGACGCGGGCCGCCTGCTCTGTCTCCAGCTTGCCTGTGGCGAAATAATCAAGGAAGAATAGCGGCTCGGCCCCCTGACACACCAGATCATTGACGCACATCGCCACCAGATCAATACCGACGCCCTCGACATGGCCGGTATCGATGGCGATGCGCAGCTTGGTGCCCACCCCGTCTGTCGCCGCCACCAGAACGGGATCATCGTAACCCGCCGCCTTGAGGTCAAAGAGCGCACCAAAGCCCCCCAGACCCGACAACACGCCAGGCCGGTTCGTCCGCTTGGCTGCCGGCTTGATCCGGTCCACCAGCGCGTTCCCGGCGTCGATATCCACCCCTGCATCGGCATAGGTGATCCCGTTTTTCGTATCGGTCATTGGCAGCACTCCCAGAGTTGGCGACGAGTTAGACCATCGCCGGACGTCGCGCAATCGCGAAAGCCTTGACGCCGCCTGCATCCCTGCGTACCAAGCCGCGCAAGCGGGCCTGTAGCTCAACTGGTTAGAGCAGAGCGCTCATAACGCTTTGGTTGCGGGTTCAAGTCCTGCCGGGCCTACCATTTACCGCTTGTCACTCAGCGCTCGGCGTCACTCAGGCCGAAAGTCAGGCCAAAGCTGAGGACCGCGTCGGTGGTACTGCCGTCGCCGGGGAATGCCTGAACGAAAGCGTTGCCATACCGCGCCTGGACGCCGAGCAGCGGGATCACGTCCCCGACATGCACATCGAACCGATGCCCGTCGCCGGGATAGAGCGCAAGCCCGCCGGTCAGGGCGATCTGCGCCACGCCGCGCTCAAAAACTGGCAGAGCGACCATCGCCGCCGCCGACCCGCCGCCATAGCTGTTGCGAAACCCGCCGACGGTCCAGTCGAACCGCTGCCCCTCCCAAGTCAGGAAGGCGCCCGGGTTGACCTCTTCGAAGTCAGATGTCGCATTGACATGATGCGAGCCCAGCAGGATCGCTACGCGGTCCTGCGCGAGTGCGGGCAGCCCGCCCCACAGCGCGGCCAGTAGCACAGCGCCTCCTATGCGCAATTTGCAAAATCTCATGTCCACTCCTGCCCCTGCCGTTTTCGGGCAGATTAGATGCCCCCGCCGCGTTGCAAAACCACCGGTGGCAATTTTGCGATCAAGTGAGCCCCAAACGCCGCAGCCAGACTCAGTCCGCCGAGGCGCTGATCACGTAAAGTTTGCGCATATGGTCGTGGATTTCCCATTCGCCGATCCAGTCCTGCGGCAACACCAACAGATCGCCCGGCCCGATATCGCGGCTGCCCGGACCATCCGAATTGCGGACCGTCGCACGGCCCGCGATGATGTGGCAGTATTCACCCGCCTTGCTACGGTCGGCAGTAAATCGACCCGGCGTGCATTCCCACACTCCGATCGTGGTCCGGCCATCGGCAGACGACCACAGCATCTTGGCCGCTTCCTGCTGCCCTTCTGTCAGAGTGGTCGGCTTTGGCCCGAAATCGGTCAAGGGGATGGCGGCCAGATCGCCGAATGCCTCCAGATCAATCATGAAATCTCTCCTGTTGAATTTCTTCCGTCTCGCCTACCACGTCGATAACGAAACGTCTGCAAGACATCGAGGCGGGCCGAGCCAAAATCCTCGCACCTCCCCCGCCTAGTTTGCATCCTGCGCTTATCCGATGATCTCGAACCTTGTCACATCCACCATGCCCCGGTCGGTAATCTTGAGCGCCGGAATGACCGGCAGCGCGAGAAACGCCAGTTGCAGGAACGGCTCGCGCAACTCCACCCCGAGGCCAAGCGCCGCATCGCGCAGTTCGCTGAGACGGTCGCGCACCTCCTCGAACGAGGCCAGGCTCATCAGCCCGGCCACCGGCAGCGCCAACTCGGCAAGCACCTTGCCGCCCTGCGCCACGACAAAGCCGCCTTCGATCTCGCCCAGCCGGTTCGCGGCCAGTGCCATATCCGCGTAATCGACGCCGACACAGGCGATGTTGTGATGATCGTGACAGACGGTCGAGGCAATAGCGCCCAAGGTCAGGCCAAAACCGCGCACGAACCCGGTGGCGATGTTGCCATTCTTACCGTGCCGCTCGATCACCGCGATACGTGCCAGATCGCGGGCCGGATCGGGGTGTTTGTCGCCATCCTCGATCGCAATCTGCACTTTCAGATGTTCGGTGATGATCTTGCCCTCGATGATGCCGATCACGTCGGTCTCCTCGCGGTTTGCCGCAGCGCGAAAGCTGGCGGGCGCCAGCCGGGGTGCCTTGACCGAATGCCTGCCAATCGGCTTCAGCGTCCCGCGCGCCGCAAAGGCCTCTGGCGTGACCCGCTGCCCGGCACAAAACACCATTTTCACATCACAATCGTCCAGACTGCCGACCGCGACGATATCGGCGCGCTGGCCCGGTGCGATCATGCCCCGATCCTTCAGCCCGAACGCCTCGGCCGCCGACAGCGACGCCGCGCGATACGCCGCCAGCGGCGGCGTGCCCAGCGAGATGAGCGTGCGGATCATGTAATCCAGATGCCCCTCTTCCGCGATATCCAGCGGATTGCGGTCATCGGTGCACAAGCACATGTAGGGCGCGGTGCGCTCGGTCAAAAGCGGGGCAAGCGCGTGCAGATCCTTGGAGACAGAACCCTCTCGGATCAGCACCCGCATCCCCTTGCGCAGTTTTTCCAACGCCTCGTCGGGCGTTGTCGCCTCGTGCTCGGTGCGGATGCCCGCTGCGATATAGGCATTCAGGTCATGGCCTGTCAGCTGCGGACAATGCCCGTCCACATGGCCGCCCTCGAACAGCGCCAGCTTGGCCATCGCGCCGGTATCACGGTGAATGACGCCGGGGTAGTTCATGAATTCCGCCAGCCCGATCCCGGACGCGTGGCCCATCAACGGCACCAGATCCGCCGCCTCGATCCGCGCGCCGGCAGTCTCCATCTCGGTTGACGGCACGCAAGAGCTGAGCTGCACCCGGATATCCATCATCGTGCGTTCCGAGGCCGCCTGAAACCAGCGGATGCCCTGTGCGCCGATCACATTGGCGATCTCGTGCGGGTCGCAGATCGCGGTGGTCACGCCATGAGGCGTCACGCAGCGATCGAATTCGAAAGGTGTGACCAGACTGCTCTCGATATGCAGATGCGTATCGATGAAGCCGGGCACCAGCGTGAGGCCACTCACATCGACCACTTCGCGCCCCTCGTACTGCGCACAAATTCCAACCACGGTATCGCCGCAAATCGCCACGTCGCCGGTCAGCATCTCGCCGGTCATGAGGTCAAATATCTGCCCGCCCCGCAACACCAGATCGGCGGGCGCATCGCCCCTGCCCTGCGCGATACGGGTCTCAAGATCGGCCATGCCATGCTCCTGTTCGGTGGGTTGCCCCCACTCTACGCGAGCGCACGGAGCAGGGGAACCTTGGCCACGCCGGATATTGCCCCCTGACGGTCAGGCCATCAATGGGGTCGTGCGGCGCGCCCACGCCGCCGCGCGGGTCGGCAGATCTGGTGCGTCGCCTCATGCAGACATGCCACAAAAGCCTGCGCCGCGGCACTGGAGGCGTGCTGTGCAGCACATTCTTTCAGCGCGTCGCGGGCCGTGTCCGCCGTCGCAGGCCCATTGCCTGCCAACGCCCATTCGAGAAATATCAGTCGTGCGGCATCCTGCGCCGCCTTTCCGGTGGCGGCGCTCTGTTCCAGTCTTTCGATGATTTGTCCCACGGTCATGTGTTCTTCTCCCCGGCCCATCCCCGGGCCAATTGGGGCAAGGAATCGGCTGGGCACGGTACAGGCCGGGCACTCTGCCCCGGAACGGGCCGCCGCCCAAACCACCCCTCGCGGTTCGACGTCACGTTCCAGGCTGGTTTCCGGGCTTGGTCGGCGGGCCTGTGTCGGCCCCATGTGATCATGTCACCTTCCCAGACCTTTGCGGCCCAGTGGCATATCGACCGATCACCCTCCCTTACCGTTGCGGGGGCAGCGCCGGAGTCGCACCGGCTTCCCAATTCTCCGCCCCTGAGGGCGGCACCTTGGAAGGTTCAGGATAACAGCAGCGCGACGAGGATCAAT
Source organism: uncultured Roseovarius sp. (assembly GCA_947503145.1). Taxonomy (GTDB): domain Bacteria; phylum Pseudomonadota; class Alphaproteobacteria; order Rhodobacterales; family Rhodobacteraceae; genus Roseovarius. The sequence goes on along the minus strand of CANNCP010000003.1, from coordinate 246,526 downwards.
ACCCGATTGCGGCCATTTGCAGGTCGTTTACGGACGGTGCGCGGCAGGCTCAGAACGGAATGTCATCCGCCGCCGAGATGAACCGCGCCACGACCTTCTTGGTGCCCGCCTTCTCGAAATTGATCTCCAGCTTGTCGCCTTCAATCGCGATGATCGCGCCATAGCCAAACTTCTGGTGAAAGACCCGCTCGCCGACGCTGTGGCTGCTGGTGGCCTTCATATCGATCACGATGTTGCGGGCCTCTGATGGCTGGTTGACGGGCCGCTGTGCAGCGCGCGCCTGCAGGCGTTTCCAGCCGGGCGAGTTGTAGACATTGGCCTCTGCCGCGCGGCTTTCGATTCCACCGCCCAATCCAGAGCCGGTGCCACTGTTCATGCCCGCAGCACCGTAACCGCCACCATAAAGACCCGGCGGCGTCAGTACCTCGACATGTTCCTCGGGCAACTCGTCGATAAAACGCGACGGCAGCGATGATTGCCATTGCCCGAACACCCGCCGGTTGCCCGCAAATGAAATGGTACAGACCTCTTCGGCGCGGGTGATGCCGACATAGGCCAGCCGCCGCTCTTCCTCGACGCCCTTCTGGCCGCTCTCGTCCATCGAGCGCTGCGACGGGAACAGCCCGTCCTCCCAACCGGGCAGAAACACGGCGGGAAATTCCAGCCCCTTGGCGGCATGCAGGGTCATGATGCTGACCTTTTCTCCGGCATCATCGCTCTGGTTGTCCATGATCAGGCTGACATGTTCCAGAAACCCCTGAAGGTTCTCGAACTGCTCCAGCGCCTTGACCAATTCCTTGAGGTTCTCCAGCCGTCCCGGTGCCTCTGGCGATTTGTCATTCTGCCACATCTCGGTGTAGCGGCTCTCGTCCAGAATTTGGCCGGCGAGTTCCACATGGCTTAGCGACGCCTCATCGGCCAGACGGCCCCAGCGGGCCAGCCCGTCGATCAGCTTGCGCAATTCCGTCGCGCCCTTGCCGCCAAGCCCGCCCTGCTCAAGCAATATCCGCGCACCTTCGACCAGCGGCACACCGTTTTCGCGGGCGATCATCTGGATTTTCTGCTGCGCCTTGTCGCCCAGCCCGCGCTTGGGCGTGTTCACGATCCTCTCGAATGCCAGATCGTCGCTGGGGCTGGTCACGACGCGGAAATAGGCCATCGCGTCGCGGATTTCCAACCGCTCGTAGAACCGTGGCCCGCCGATCACGCGATACGGTAACCCGATGGTCAGGAATCGGTCCTCGAAGGCGCGCATCTGGTGGCTGGCGCGCACCAGAATGGCCATCTCATCAAGGCCGACGGGCCGAACGCCGCGCGTGCCGCGCTGCATCGCTTCGATTTCCTCGCCGATCCAGCGCGCTTCTTCCTCGCCGTCCCAATGGCCGATCAGGCGGACCTTTTCGCCGTCCTCGGCCTCGGTCCACAATTCCTTGCCCAGCCGCCCCTTGTTGCCAGCGATCACGCCGGACGCGGCAGCGAGGATATGCGGGGTCGAGCGGTAATTCTGCTCCAGCCTGACCACATGCGCACCGGGAAAATCCTTTTCAAACCGCAGGATATTGCCCACCTCGGCGCCGCGCCAGCCATAGATGGACTGGTCGTCATCGCCGACACAGCAGATATTCTTGTGCGCCCCCGCCAGCAGCCGCAGCCACAGGTACTGCGCGACGTTGGTATCCTGATACTCGTCCACCAGAATGTAGCGGAACCAGCGTTGGTATTGCTGCAAGACGTCATCATGGGTCTGAAAGATCGTGACCACATGCAAGAGCAGATCGCCGAAATCGACCGCGTTCAACTCCTTCAGCCGCGCCTGATAGAGCGCATAGAGCGCCGGGCCCTTGCCGTCATAGGCCCCCGCCTCTGCCGCTGGCAGGTTCGCTGGGGTCCAGGCGCGGTTCTTCCAATTGTCGATGATCCCCGCCAGCATCCGCGCGGGCCAACGCTTGTCGTCGATGCCCGCCGCCGAAATCAGCTGTTTCATCAGCCTTATCTGGTCGTCGGTGTCCAGGATGGTGAAGTTCGACTTCAGCCCCGCCAGTTCGGCGTGCCGACGCAAGAGCTTGACGCAGATCGAATGGAACGTGCCCAGCCACGGCATGCCCTCGATGCTCTGTCCCAGCATGCTGCCGACGCGCGTTTTCATCTCGCGTGCGGCCTTGTTGGTGAAGGTAACAGCCAGAACCTCGTTCGGGCGCGCCCGCCCGGTATTGAGCAGATGCACGATGCGTGCGGTCAGCGCTCTGGTCTTGCCCGTCCCGGCCCCCGCCAGCATCAGCACCGGGCCGTCCAGCGTCTCGACCGCCGCGCGCTGCGCCGGATTGAGACCTTCTAGATAAGGCGCACCCCGGGCGGCCATCGCCCGTGCGGCCAGCGACGCGCCTTCGAAGGCGTCGGATTCGTCATAACTGCTCATAGCGCAAACCCTAACGCGCCGCTGCGGTGAAATAAAGAGATGTTCGACCTATGTTCCCACCGTTTTTGCGCCCCCTCCGGACGTGCCCACCATCCGCAAGGGCACCGCCCACAGGCGGCGGCTTTTCCTCACCGGGACAAGGGCCAACGTCAATCGACCCTTATTCACGTGCTACCCCGCCTCCGGGGGCAGCCGCGGGGTCAGCCCGCAGCCTTGCCGTCCACCGTTTCGGCCAGCGCCTCGGTGCGGGCGGCGATCTCGGCCAGTGTGTCGGTGATCGCCGTGGGCACCACCGGCACCTCGATGCGCTCGGGCTCGGGCGTAGGGGCGTTGCGCAGTTGCGCCAGCTCGGCGTCCTTTTCGGCCATCGAATCCTGGGCCTCGCGCAGCTTGTCCTGCATGCCTGCGGTCTTGTCCGCCAGCATCAGCCCGGCCATCAGCAGCATGCGCGCCTCGGGAATGCGCCCGATTTGCGTGGTCAGTACCGCGGCCTCGTCGTCCAGCATCTTGGCCGCGGCCTGCAAGTAGTGCTCTTCGCCCTCCTGGCAGGAGACCTGAAACGTGCGGCCGCCAATCTCGATATCAACCTCGGGCATCATTCATCCTCCTGGGCAGCCGGTTCAGCCGTCTTTTCGCCATCTTCAACGGGAGCTGATTCTTGAGTTGCGGCGCGAACGACCTTGTCCAACTCTGCCAGCACCGCGTCCACCTCGGTACGGTCCGAAGCGCGAACGGCGCGCAGTCCTTCCAATTCGGCCATCATCGCCTTGTTGATCAGATGAGGCTCGACGACGCCGGTGGCATTGGCCTCGCGCAGCGCGGCATTGTTGTCGCGCAGTTGCTGATTCACATGACGCAGCGCCTGCAGATCAGCATCCAACTTGCGAAGCGCCTCGGCATGGGCGTCCTGTGCCCCGGCATCCACACTCGCGGCCGTTTCGGCCTTTTCCAGACGCGCCCTGAGTGTCTTCACGCGCTCTTTTAGCTGGGCATTGGCCAGCTTTTCATCTTCCAGATTCTGCTGCAGCTTCCTGGTCTCTTCGCTGCTGGTTTCGCCGCTATCCGCGCTCAGCGCATCCAGCCCCTGTCCGATACGGTCCAGGGCGGCCATGATACGGCCCTGCACGGCGTCTATGTCGCTCATCTCCTCAGATCCTCACTTCAATTTGGGCATCGCGAATCGCTTCTGTGCCTTATCGCACCAAGTTTAACCAAGGACTGTGAAAAATGCTCCCCCCAGCGCGCATACCCCCTTGACCGATGATCCGGGCGCTTGATCTTTGCCTCTTAGGTGGTATTCAGCCCCCAGATGTTGCCATTCAAAGGAAGCTGCCTCGTGGATATCGCCGCCCTGCGCACTGCGCACCCCGATCACTGGTCCAAGGCGACCGCCATCCGCGCGCTGACGCTGGACGCCGTGAACGCGGCCAATTCCGGCCATTCCGGCATGCCGATGGGCATGGCCGACGTGGCGACCGTCCTCTATGAAAAGCACCTGAAATTCGACGCCTCTGCCCCCGACTGGCCCGATCGTGACCGGTTCATTCTTTCGGCGGGCCACGGCTCCATGCTGCTTTATTCGCTGCTGCATCTGACCGGCTATGCAGATATGACGCTGGAGCAGATCAAGAATTTTCGCCAGTGGGGCGCGATCACCGCAGGCCATCCCGAATACGGCCACGCGCCGGGGATCGAGACCACGACCGGCCCGCTGGGTCAGGGCATCTCGAACGCCGTGGGCTTTGCCATGGCCGAGGAAATGCTGCGCGCGCGCTATGGTGCCAAGCTGATGAACCACCATACCTATGTGATCGTCGGTGACGGCTGCCTGATGGAGGGCGTGAGCCAGGAGGCAATCACACTGGCCGGCCGCCACCGTCTGGGCAAGCTGATCGTATTCTGGGACAACAACAACATCACCATCGACGGGACTGTGGAACTGAGCGACCGCACCGATCAGGTAACGCGTTTCCAGGCTGCTGGCTGGCAGGTGATCGAAGTGGACGGCCATGATCCCGACGCGATCGACACCGCCATCACCAAGGCCAAATCCTCGTCCAAACCATCGATGATTGCCTGCAAGACGCATATCGCCCTCGGCCATGCGGCACAGGACACGTCAAAGGGCCATGGCGCGCTGACCGACGACGCGCAGAACGCCGCTGCCAAGGCCACCTATGGCTGGACCACCGGCCCGTTCGAAGTGCCGTCCGACACCAAATCGGCCTGGGAAGAGATCGGCCGCCGCGGCGCATCCGAGCGCGCCGCGTGGGAAGCCCGCCTTGCCGAGACGTCGGAGCGCCGCCAGGCCGAGTTCGCCCGCATCTTTGCCCTTGATGTCCCCAAGACCCTCTCGGCCCGGATCAAGGCGCTGAAAAAGCAGATCAGCGAAGAAGCACCCAAGGTGGCCACCCGCAAATCCAGCGAAATGGTGCTTGAGGTCATCAACCCGATCATGTCCGAGACCGTCGGCGGCTCTGCTGACCTCACCGGTTCGAACAACACCAAGACCGGCGATTTGGGTGTCTTTGACATCGACAACCGCAAGGGCCGCTATGTCTATTACGGCATCCGCGAACATGGCATGGCTGCCGCGATGAACGGGATGCTGCTGCATGGCGGCATCCGCCCTTACGGCGGCACGTTCATGTGCTTTACCGATTACGCCCGCCCGGCCATGCGGCTGGCCGCGCTGATGCATATTCCGACCGTTTTCGTGATGACACATGACAGCATCGGCCTGGGCGAGGACGGCCCGACGCACCAGCCGGTAGAGCATCTGGCGATTTCCCGCGCTACGCCCAACACTTGGGTGTTCCGTCCCTGTGACACGGTGGAAACCGCCGAGGCATGGGAACTGGCGCTGAGCAGCAAGCAGACGCCTTCGGTCCTGTCGCTGACGCGTCAGGGTCTGCCAACCCTGCGCACCCAGCACAAGACCCGCAACATGACCGCGCAGGGCGCCTATGTTCTGGCCGAGGCAGAGGGCAAGCGTCAGGCGATCCTGATGGCCACCGGATCGGAGGTCGAAATCGCCATGAAGGCGCGCGATCTGCTGCAAGCAGACGGGATCGGTACGCGCGTCGTGTCCATGCCCTGCTGGGAGCTGTTCGAGGCCCAGGACGAGGCTGTACGCCGCCGCGTGCTGCCCGGAGGCGCTGTGCGTGTCGGCATCGAGGCGGCTGTGCGGCAGGGCTGGGACAAATGGCTCTGCGGCGAGCGCGGTCGCGCCAACAAGGCCGATTTCGTCGGGATGGACAGCTTTGGCGCGTCCGCACCGGCTGGCACGCTCTTTGAGAAGTTCGGAATCACAGCCGAAGCGGTGGCCGAAAAGGTCAAGGCGCTGCTCTGAGCAAAAGCCGGGAAGCTCTTTGAAAAGAGGCGCCTGGAGGATCAACGCGTTTCGCCTTTGACCTGAGCCATCAGAAACAGGCGAAACGCGCGAAACGCTTTGATATCTCTCGGATTGACTTAAATAGCCGACAAGACCACTGATAATGACGTATTGTCGTATCAGGTTCGAGGTGTACGGTATGAGATATCCAACAAGAATTCTGCTTTCCGCATTCCTTTTGGCAGGTATCTCAGCCTGTAGCACGCCGCGCGAGAATTGCATCGCGGGGGCCACGGCGGACTACCGAACGCTCCAGGCATCGATTTCCGAGACGAAACTGAACATCGCACGCGGTTACGCTGTTCACAGACAATCGGTGCCCTATGTCGTGCCGAACACCTGCTACCGAACCGATCCGAATACCAACGCCACGATCCCCTATCCCTGTCCGACGACGGCCTATCGGACAGTGGAAACGCCGGTTTCGATCAATGTGGTTCAGGAAAAGAAAAAACTATCCGGATACCTGAAACTCTTGCCCAAGTATAAAGCGCAAGCTGATGCCGGCACGAGACAATGCATTGCACAGTATCCCGACGAGGCGTAATTCGCTGGCCAAAGCACTGTAAAGTTTATTGCGCGCCTTCGGGGCATCCAATCGTCTTTCAGACCACCGGATTGAGCTTGCGCAGCGTCCGCCAGACCGGTGTGATCAGCTTGGTCCCCACCGGGATCAGGATGAACCCCAGCGCCAGACCGAGCAGCCCGTCGATCCCCGCCACGACCAGCCACTCTGCCGCATTTGTGAATTGCCCGGCGCCATGTGCCACAGCCTCTGCGAGGTGGTGGATAAATTCGTAGGGCTGTGGCCACCCGATCTCTTTCAGCCCGTGCAGGATGATGCTGCCTCCGACCCAGAGCATCGCTGCCGTTCCGACAAACATCAGTAATTTCAACACTTTCGGCATCGCCGTCACGATTCCCCGCCCCAGCCTGCGTATCAGGCCAAGCCGTCCCTTGGCCGCCATCAACAGCCCCAGGTCATCCGCCTTTACGATCAGCGCCACAGCGCCGTAAACGGCAACCGTGATCATCACCGCGACCGTCGCCAGTGTCGCGGCCTCCATCCAGAACCCGCTCTGCGGGATGGCCGCCAGTGCGATGGTCATGATCTCGGCCGAGAGGATGAAATCGGTCTTGATCGCGCCCGTTACCTTTTCCTCTTCCAGATGTGCCGGGTTTACATTCGCATGGCTGCCGTCAGGACCGCCGTGATCATGTCCAAGACCCAGCACATGCGCGACCTTCTCTGCCCCCTCGAAACACAAGTAAGCCCCGCCCAGCATCAACAACGGCGCAACCCCCCAGGGTGCGAATGCACTGAGTGCCAGCCCCGCAGGCAGCAGAAACACCAGTTTGTTGATCATCGACCCGCGCGCAATGCGCCAGATGATCGGCAACTCGCGACCCGGCTCGAAACCTTGAACATATTTCGGCGTGACCGCCGCATCGTCGATCATGGCTCCCGCTGCCTTGGCCCCGGCCTTGGTCGCCTGGCCCACGACGTCATCCACAGAGGCCGCGGCAATCTTGGCGATCCCCGCCACATCATCCAGTAGCGCCAGCAATCCGCTCATTTCGCCTCTCCCTGCCCGTTCCCTTGAGGTTACAGGTCAAGCGTCCTTGCCCGTAATCGTTCCATTAAAGTATTTCACAAAAAGCTGTGATTCAGATTTTCGCGAAACGCTTTGGTGCCTCCACGTATCCCGGCACGCGTTTGCGTGCCACAGTTAACGCTATCACCTTGTGACCTTATGCTTTTCACCTTTCAGTGCGCTGCCCACAAGACTATATGCCGGTCAACATCAGCCGCGAGAGGAGAATTCGCATGACCGTCAAAGTTGGCATCAACGGGTTTGGACGCATCGGCCGCGCCACCCTCGCGCATATCGCCCAGAGCGGGCGCGACGACATCGAAGTGATCAAGGTGAACGCCACCGGCCCGCTGGAAACCGCGGCGCATCTGATCAAGTACGACAGTGTGCATGGCCGCTTTGCCAATGAGATCACCCTGGGCGACGGTACGATGGATCTGGGCCGCGGCCCGATGCAGATGTTTTCGACCTACGATCTGGATGAACTGGACTGGGACGGCGTCGACGTCCTGCTGGAATGCACAGGCAAGTTCAACGACGGCGATAAAGCCAACAAGCACCTGGAGCGCGGCGCGGGCAAGGTCCTGCTGTCGGCCCCCGGCAAGAACGTGGACCGCACCGTGGTCATGGGCGTCAACCACGAAGATCTGCAACCCGGCGAGCGGATGATTTCGAACGGCTCGTGCACCACCAACTGCCTGGCACCGCTGGCCAAGGTGCTGCACGACGGCATCGGCATCGAGAGCGGCATCATGACCACGATCCATGCCTATACCGGCGACCAGCCGACGCTGGACCGCCGTCACAAGGACCTCTACCGCGCCCGCGCGGCTGCCATGTCGATGATCCCCACATCCACCGGCGCGGCCAAGGCACTGGGCGAGGTACTGCCCGCGCTCAAGGGCAAGCTGGACGGCTCGGCCATCCGCGTGCCCACGCCCAACGTGTCGGCGGTGGACCTGACCTTTATCGCGTCCAGAGACGTGACCGACGAGGAAGTGAACGCATTGGTCGAGAAGGCAGCCAACGGCGCGATGAAAGGCATTCTGGCCTACGATCCCGAACCCAAGGTCAGCATCGACTTCAACCACACCGAGGAAAGCTGCATCTTTGCCCCGGCCCAGACCAGGGTGACCGGCGGTCGGCTGGTGCGGGTGCTGGCCTGGTATGACAACGAATGGGGATTTTCGGTACGCATGGCTGATCTGGCCGCGCTGATGGGGCGTCTCGGCTGATCCATTCGCCCGATCTTGCGCGATGCGGCCCCGTCAGGCATACCCGACGGGGCCGCAATCGTTTCGGGATAGAGCAGATGACCAACAAGATCGCCATTGGCATCGGCCTTCTGATCGCGCTTGGGCTGACCCTGGACTATGCGCTACAGGGTTGGGATGGCACGATCTTTCTGGGGAAGAAATTCACGGAACTGATCGAATGGCTGGCCTTCTGGCGTTGATCGGCTGACGCGCGACATTGACGTGAACATCGTACTCGAAGCGCCTTGAGATTGGCCTGGATTACGATTTTTCCTGAAACACCCGGATGATCAACAGGTTGCGCGTATTTCGCCAGCACGCAATGACAGCCGGTCAAGGTCCCACCCTGTCATTTTTCGCGTGAGCCATATTTCTCAAGCAGCGCCTCATTCACCGGCACGGTGACGAAATTGCTCACGTTGCCACCCAGCCGCGCGATTTCCTTGACCAGTTTCGACGCGATCGCCTGATAGTGCGCATCCGCCATCAGAAAGACCGTCTCGACCGACGCATCGAGAACGCGGTTCATGCCGACCATCTGGTACTCATACTCGAAATCGGCAATGGCGCGCAGGCCGCGCACGATCACCTGCGCGTTCACGTCGCGGGCGCAGTCGATCAGCAGGTTGTCAAAGGGATGCACGACGATCTCGGTATCCGTCTCGCGCGCCAGAGTGATCGATTCAGCCTCGACCATCGCCACCCGCTCTTCCAGCGAAAAAAGCGGCCCCTTGTCGCGGTTGATTGCCACCCCGATCACCAGCCGGTCCACCAGCAGGCAGGCCCTGCGTATGATGTCGATATGTCCCAGCGTGATCGGGTCGAATGTACCGGGATAAAGACCGATGCGCATGAGGAGTACCGCCTATCGAAAAGTGTGGATGATAGTGCAGGCACAAAGCAGAAATGCCCGCCTCAATGCAAGGGCTTTATGCCCACCCTCGCGCGATCAAGGCGTTTCGGCAAATATTCGACGGCAATGCCCTGCACAAAGCGCAGCACATCAGGGATGCGGGCGCTTCGCGAGGCGATTTAATGCCCCATGATCATGCTTTGCAGGGCATCCTTTTCCATCGACAGCTCCGTGAGCTTGGCCGAGACGACATCGCCGATCGTCACGATCCCCACCAGCTTGCCATCTTCGACGATAGGCATATGGCGGAAACGGCCATCGGTCATCCGTGACAGCACCAGGTCAGCGCTGTCATTTTTCGACCCGCAGACCGGGTTGCGTGTCATCATTTCGTCGATCTTCTCGGCCAGGCAACCGGCGCCGCGCACCGCGAGCGACCGCACGATATCGCGCTCGGAAAGGATGCCGTCTACCTCGACCCCATCGCGCGAGATAACCAGCCCGCCGATACGCCGCTCTGCAAGGATACGCGCCGCGTCCGAAACAAGCGTGCCCGGTTTGATCGTCACCACGGGAGTGTCGCCCTTGGCCTTCAGGATTTGTTGCACCAGCATTTCATGCCCCTTGCTTGTTTGCGACGATATAACATCAGCGTCCCCCATCCCGCGAAACCTGTCAAGAGATCCAGCCGGATGGGCTATCTGTGTCCGTGCGTCGTCGGGGCATCGTCGGGGCATCAGCAGGCTGCACTGGCAACTCAAACCCGATCTTCCAGCCGTGCCACCTCTTTTCTGATGCCCAGGGTCAGCGCCTCGGCAAATCGGTTCATCCGCTCCAGCCGCCGGTCTTCGGCGTGTCGGACAAGATGGAAACTGCGCGTCAGACTGATCTCGTCGGTCAGCACCTTTTCCAGCCCTCGACTGAACGGAATCGCAAAATCATGCATGAATCCGATCCCCGCTGCCTGCCGAATCCAATTGAACTGGACCGGGACCGAGTTGCTGGCCAGATGCACCTTGTCCAGCCCTGCTTCGCTGAGATAGTCCAGTTCCTTATCGAAAATCATGTCCTGAATATAGCCTACGAACCGGTGATGGCGCAGATCGTCGCGGCTGCGGATCGGGGCCGCATTCTTGAGGTAATTGCGCGAGGCAACGAGGTGCAGCTTGTAATCGGTGATTTTCTGCACACTCAGCCGCCCGGCGGTGGGCGGGCTGACCGTGATTGCCATGTCCGCCTCGCGTTTGGACAGGTTGACGCCCCGTGGCAGGGCCACGATCTGCACCTCAAGGTCGGGGTTCTGTTCGACAATCCCGGTACATACCTGCGGCAGCACGAAATTGGCCGCCCCGTCCGGCGCGCCCAGCCTGATCTGCCCGCTCAGCTGGCGCCCCCGTTCGCCCACATCCTCGAAGGCCATCAGCATTTCCTGCTCGGCGCGCACTGCATGGCTCATCAGGCGTTGCCCACCATTGGTCAGCGCGTACCCCTGCGGTGACTTGGCAAACAGCGCCACCTTCAGCTTTTGTTCCAGCCGCGCGATGCGCCGCCCCACCGTGGCCGGGTCAACCTTCAGAACCCGGCCCGCACCTGACAGGCTCTCATGCCTGGCAACTGCCAAAAATATCTTCAAATCATCCCATTGCGTATCCACGCGCTTGCCCCTCTTGCATTAATGCAAATCCCCTTTGATAGATTGCCCCTTTTATAAGGAAATTTGCAAGAGTACCGTATGCACGAATATGACCGGAGGATTCCATGAAAGAGCTGACACATTACATCAACGGCGCCCATGTCAAAGGCACATCAGGCCGCTTCTCGGATGTCTATAATCCCGCCACCGGCGAAGTGCAGGCCAAATGCCCGCTCGCGAGCGCCGATGAGATGGAGACCGCCGTGCAGGCGGCAATGGCCGCCCAGCCCGCATGGGCCGCGACCAACCCGCAGCGCCGCGCACGCGTTCTGATGCAGTTCGTTCACCTGCTGAACCGCGACATGGACAAGCTGGCCGAAGCGCTGTCGCGCGAACATGGCAAGACATTGCCCGATGCCGCAGGCGATGTGGTGCGCGGCCTCGAAGTCGTGGAATACTGCATCGGTGCGCCGGAAATGCTCAAGGGTGAATACTCTGACGGCGCGGGCCCCGGCATCGACCTTTACTCCATGCGTCAGCCGCTTGGCGTCACCGCCGGCATCACGCCGTTCAACTTTCCGGCGATGATCCCGATGTGGATGTTTGCCCCGGCAATCGCCTGTGGCAACGCCATGATCCTCAAGCCATCCGAGCGTGATCCTTCTGTGCCGCTGATGCTGGCCGAACTGTTCGAAGAAGCGGGCCTGCCCAAAGGTATCCTGCAGGTCGTCAACGGCGACAAGGGCGCGGTCGATGCGCTCCTTGATCACGAGGTCATTCAGTCCGTCGGCTTTGTCGGCTCGACCCCGATTGCCCAATATATCTATGCCCGCGCCGCAGAAAACGGCAAACGGGTGCAGTGCTTTGGCGGTGCAAAGAACCACATGATCATCATGCCAGACGCCGATCTGGATCAGGCGGCCGACGCGCTGGTTGGCGCAGGTTACGGCGCTGCGGGCGAACGCTGCATGGCGCTTTCGGTGGCCGTTCCGGTCGGCGAAGAAACCGCCGATCGCCTGATCGAAAAACTGGTGCCGCGCATCGACAGCCTCAAGATCGGGCCCTACACTGCAGGCGACGACGTGGATTACGGCCCGACAATCACCGCAGAAGCCAAACGCCGCATCGAAGGGCTGGTGGAATCGGGGATCGAGCAGGGTGCAAAACTTGTCATCGATGGCCGGAACTTCAAGCTGCAAGGCTATGAAGATGGCTACTTCATCGGCCCGCACCTGTTCGATAACGTGACCACCGACATGGACATCTACAAGCAGGAAATCTTCGGCCCGGTCCTCAGCACCGTGCGGGCGAAATCCTATGATGAAGCGGTAAACATCGTGATGGAGAACGAATACGGCAACGGCACTGCGATCTTCACGCGCGACGGCGACGCCGCACGCGATTTCGCCAACCGCATCAATGTCGGCATGGTCGGGATCAACATTCCGGTTCCGGTGCCGATGGCCTATCACACCTTTGGCGGCTGGAAGAAATCGGCCTTTGGCGACCTGAACCAATACGGACCGGATTCGTTCAAGTTCTACACGCGCACCAAAACCGTGACCGCCCGCTGGCCTTCGGGCATCAAGGAAGGCGGCGAATTCCACTTTAAAGCGATGGACTGATCACAGAAAAGTCGCCGAATATCAGGGGTCGCGGTTCATGCCGCGGCCCTTTTTTTACTTCACGCCTGACAAAGGTGTCCTGCCATGTGGCTGCGATCGCTTTTGAAGACTTGGCTATTTCGACCCGCATGACGCGGTAGCGCGCCCCCACAAGATCGCGCAGAATGGCACCAACGCCGCCCCGACAGCGGCACACCTGCAAGCAAGGCGCAACGCCGGGAAGGACAAGGATACCGACCGCTAGCCTGCGGCTTTGCGCGCCTTGCAATACTCCTGTTAGATTTCACAATTAAACAAATGTTCATTTACACTCTCCGAAGGACACATTGATGGATTTCGCGCTCAGTGACGAACAAACGGCCATTTTCGACATGGCCTATGCCTTTGGGCAGGACAATATCGCGCCCCATGCCCGCACGTGGGAGGCCGACGGCATCATCCCCAAGACACTCTGGCCGCAGATTGCCGAGCTGGGTTTTGGCGGACTCTACGTGTCTGAAGAGACGGGCGGCTCGGGCCTCACGCGGCTGGATGCGACGCTGGTATTCGAGGCGCTCAGCATGGCCTGCCCGTCGGTGGCGGCATTCCTGTCGATCCACAACATGTGCGCCAGGATGATCGATACCTACGCCAGCCCCGAGATGAAGGCCCGGGTGATGCCCGATGTGCTGAGCATGCAATGCGTCCTTAGCTATTGCCTGACCGAACCGGAGTCGGGCAGCGACGCCGCAGCCCTCAGGACCCGCGCCGAACGCTCCAATGAGGGATACACCCTCAACGGCACCAAGGCATTCATCTCGGGCGGCGGATATTCCGACGCCTACGTCGTGATGGTTCGCACCGGTGGGGACGGAGCAAAGGGCATATCGACGGTGCTGGTCGAAGACGGCACCGAAGGCCTCAGCTTTGGCGGGTTGGAGGATAAAATGGGCTGGCGCAGCCAGCCGACGCGTCAGGTCCAGTTTGACAATTGTGATATTCCTATGGAAAATTTGGTAGGTGAAGAAGGAAAAGGTTTCAAATATGCGATGGCGGGCCTCGATGGTGGCCGCTTGAACATTTCCGCCTGCTCGCTGGGCGCCGCCCAGAATGCCATGAACCTGACGCAGAAATACATGGCCGAGCGCAAGGCCTTTGGCAAATCCATCGACCAGTTCCAGGCGCTACAGTTCCGCCTGGCCGAGATGGAGATCGAGCTATCCGCCGCGCGTGTCTTCCTGCGGCAAGCCGCGTGGAAGCTGGACCAGAACGCACCGGATGCCGGCAAGCATTGCGCCATGGCCAAGAAGTTCGTGACCGAGGCCGGATCGCGCATCGTCAACCAATGCCTGCAACTGCATGGCGGTTACGGCTATCTCGCCGATTACGGGATCGAAAAGCTGGTGCGTGACCTGCGCGTGCACGAGATCCTCGAAGGCACCAACGAAATCATGCGCCTGATCGTGGCCCGGCATATGCTGAACGAACGATAGACCACGGGAAAGACAGACATGCCTGATATTCATATCCGCATCGAAGGCCACGCCGGACGCATCACGCTGAACCGCCCCAAGGCACTGAATGCGCTGACCTATGACATGTGCCTTGCCATCGAGGCGGCACTCGATGCCTGGGCAGATGACAGCGCCGTGTCGCTGGTCCTGATGGACGCAGTGGGTGACAAGGCATTCTGTGCAGGCGGCGACATCCATGAACTATATGCGCGCGGCAAGGCCGGGGATTACGCATACGGCCAACGGTTCTGGGCCGACGAATATCGCCTGAACGCCCGGATTTTCGAATACACCAAACCCATCGTGTCGTTCCTTCAGGGGTTTACCATGGGCGGCGGTGTCGGCATCGGCTGTCACGGCAGCCACCGGATCGTGGATCGCGACTCGGCCATCGCGATGCCCGAATGCACCATCGGCCTTGTGCCGGATGTGGGCGGCTCGATGATACTGGCGCAGGCTCCGGGGCGCATGGGCGAATATCTGGGCCTGACCACCACACGGATGACGGGCGCGGATGCGGTCTATGCGGGCTTTGCAGACATGCTGATCCCCCTAGCGGAATGGGACGGCCTCAAGGCCGCGCTGGTTGCGAATGGAGATGTTGCGAACCTTGCCCGAAATGCCGATAGCAGCCCGGCGACCACCCTGCCCGGCCTGCAGGATGCCGTGGACCGGCACTTTGGCGGCGACACGCTGGGCGATATCCTGCGCTCGCTAGAGGCCGCAGATCCCGAGGATGCAGATTTCGCGCAGGGCGCGCTGAAGGCGATCGGGCGCAACTCGCCCCTGTCGATGGCCTGCACTATCGAGATGATGCATCGCCTGCGCGGCGACACACTCACCATCCGAAAGGCGCTCGATCTGGAATACCGGTTTACCCATCGCGCGATGGAACACAGCGATTTCATCGAAGGAATCCGCGCCGCAATCATCGACAAGGACCGTAACCCGAACTGGCGACATGATCTGAACGCCCTGCCCGCCGCGACGGTCAGAAGCATGCTTTCGCCGCTTGGGCCGGACAAGCTCTCTTTTGAAAAGAAAGGCTAAGCCATGAAAATCGGATTTATCGGACTGGGCAACATGGGCGCGCCGATGGCGGCGAACCTGCTAAAGGCCGGGCACGACGTTACTGGCTTTGACGTGGCGGGGATCACTGCCGAAGGTGCGCGCGAAGCCGCCAGCGCCGCAGAGGCCGCGACCGGGGCGGAGGTTGTGATCACCATGCTGCCCAACGGCCAGATCCTGCGCAGTGTTGCCGCCGAAATCATCCCCGCCATGTCGGCGGGCGCGGTGTTTCTCGACTGCTCGACCGTCGATGTCGATAGCGCCCGCGCCGTGGCCGCAGATGCGCAGGCCGCGGGTCTGTCGGCGCTCGACGCGCCAGTGTCGGGAGGGATCGGCGGGGCCACCGCAGGCACGCTTACCTTCATGATCGGCGGCGACGATGCGGGGCTGGCCAAGGCACAGCCGCTCCTTGACATCATGGGCGGCAAATCGGTGCATTGCGGCCCTTCCGGCAATGGCCAGGCAGTCAAGATCTGCAACAACATGATCCTCGGCGTGACGATGATCGCCACTTGCGAGGCCTTCGCGCTGGCGGACAAGCTGGGGCTCGATCGGCAGGCGATGTTCGACGTGGTCAGCACGTCTTCGGGCTATAGCTGGTCGATGAACGCCTATTGCCCCGCACCGGGCATTGGCCCGAAGAGCCCGGCCGACAATGGCTACAAACCCGGTTTTGCCGCCGAGTTGATGTTCAAGGATCTCGGCCTCGCCCAGAACGCTGCCGAGGCCGTTGATGCTGATACCCCCATGGGGGAACGTGCGCTGGCGCTCTACCGTCAGTTCGTCGAGGGCGAGGATGGCCGGGGCCGCGATTTCAGCGCAATGCTGCCCCGGTTCGAGAAACGCGGACGCGGCTGACCCCCAGGCCCCGAGAACAGCTATTCCGCGGCCACCTTGCCGCGCCCCTCCAGCATCGGCTTGAGATAGCGTCCGGTATGGCTGGCCGCCTCGTTCGCGACCTTCTCTGGTGTGCCCACGGCCACGATCTCGCCGCCGCCATCGCCGCCTTCCGGGCCGATGTCGATGATCCAGTCGGCAGTCTTGATCACGTCCAGGTTATGTTCGATCACGATCACCGTGTTGCCCGCATCGACCAACTCGTGCAGCACTTCGAGCAGCTTCTTCACATCCTCGAAATGCAGCCCCGTGGTCGGCTCATCAAGGATATAGAGCGTGCGCCCCGTCGACCGCTTGGCCAATTCCTTGCTCAGCTTGACACGCTGCGCCTCGCCGCCTGACAGGGTCGTGGCCTGCTGACCCACCTTGATGTAGCCAAGCCCGACGCGTACCAGCGCATCCATCTTCTCGCGGATACTCGGCACCGCCTGAAAGAAGGTCTGCGCATCTTCAACCGTCATATCAAGAACGTCGGCTATGCTATTGCCTTTAAACCGTATTTCCAGTGTTTCCCGATTGTACCTCTTGCCCTGACAGGTCTCGCAGGTGACATAGACATCGGGTAGGAAATGCATCTCGATCTTGATCACGCCGTCACCCTGACAGGCCTCGCAGCGTCCGCCCTTGACGTTGAAGGAAAAACGACCGGGCTTGTAGCCGCGCGCCTTGGACTCGGGCAGACCGGCAAACCAGTCGCGGATCGGGGTGAACGCCCCGGTATAAGTGGCTGGATTAGAACGCGGAGTCCGCCCGATAGGGCGTTGGTCGATATCGATCACCTTGTCCAGATGCTCCAATCCCTTGATGGTCTCGCAGGGCGCGGGCGTCTGCCGCGCACCGTTGAGCCGCATCGAGGCGGTCTTGAACAAAGTCTCGATTGTCAGCGTGGATTTCCCCCCGCCTGACACACCTGTAACGCAGACGAATTTCCCCAGCGGAAATTCTGCGGTCACGTCTTTAAGATTGTTGCCTGACGCCTTGACAACCTTCAGTTTTTTCTTGTTCCCATTACGCCTCTTACTGGGCACAGGGATCGCGCGCACCCCCGACAGATATTGTCCGGTGATCGAGTCCGGGTCCGCCGCCACCACCGCAGGCACACCGTGGCTGACCACGCGGCCACCATGCACGCCAGCGCCGGGGCCGATATCGAACACATAGTCGGCCTCTCGGATCGCTTCCTCGTCATGCTCCACCACGATCACGGTATTGCCCTGATCGCGCAGGTTCTTGAGCGTACCAAGCAGCCGGTCGTTATCACGCTGGTGCAGCCCGATGCTGGGCTCGTCCAACACATAGAGCACCCCGGTCAGGCCGCTGCCGATCTGGCTTGCCAGCCGGATGCGCTGGCTTTCGCCGCCCGACAGCGTGCCGGCATTGCGGCTCAGCGTCAGATACTCCAGCCCGACATTGTTGAGAAACCCCAGCCGCTCGCGGATTTCCTTGAGGATCGCGCGGGCAATCTCGTTGTTTTGCTTGCTCAGATGGTTTGGTGCGTCCTCGATCCATGCCAGAGCCTCGCGGATGGACATCTGCACCACCTGCCCCACATGCTGCCCGGCGATCTTGACCGCGAGCGCCTCGTCACGCAGACGGTAGCCATCGCAAGCGCCGCAGGGACGGTTGTTCTGATAACGCTCGAATTCCTCGCGCACCCAGTTGCTATCGGTCTCGCGATAGCGGCGCTCCATGTTCGGAATGACACCTTCGAACACGCGTGAGACCTGATAGACGCGCCCCCCCTCGTCATAGCGAAACGCGATTTCCTCGTCGCCGGAACCATAGAGAAATACCTGCTGCACATGGGCATCCAGATCCTTCCACCGGATATTCTGGTCGAACTCGTAATGCTTGGCGATCGATTCGATGGTTTGCAGGAAATACGGACTCTTGCCCTTGCGCCAGGGGGCGATCGCCCCGTCATAAATCTTCAGGTTCTGGTCCGGCACCACCAGCCGTTCGTCAAAAAACAGCTCCACCCCCAACCCGTCACAGACCGGGCAGGCCCCAAAGGGCGCATTAAAGGAAAACAGCCGTGGCTCGATCTCGGGGATGGTAAAGCCGCTGACGGGGCAGGCGAATTTTTCCGAGAACGTGATGCGCTCCGGCTCGCCCTCGCCCGGCGCGGTCTCCATGATTGCGATACCGTCGGCCAGATCCAAGGCGGTGCGCAGACTGTCGGCAAGCCGCGTCTCCAGCCCCTCGCGCACCACGATCCGGTCCACCACCACGTCGATGTCATGGCGGAATTTCTTGTCCAGCGTTGGCGGTTCGTCCAGTTCGTGGAACTCTCCGTTCACCTTGACCCGCTGAAATCCGGACTTGCGCAACTCCAGGAATTCCTTGCGGTATTCACCCTTGCGGTCGCGCACGATGGGCGCCAGCAGGTAGGCGCGCGTGCCCTCCTCCATGCCCATGATGCGATCCACCATGTCCTGCACCTGCTGTGCTTCGATTGGCTTGCCGGTGGCCGGGGAATAGGGCGTACCGGCGCGGGCAAACAGCAGACGCATATAGTCATAGATTTCGGTCACGGTGCCGACGGTCGAACGGGGGTTCTTTGACGTGGTTTTCTGCTCGATGGAGATGGCAGGGCTGAGGCCGCTGATGTGATCCACATCAGGTTTCTGCATCATGTCGAGGAATTGCCGCGCATAGGCCGATAGCGATTCGACATAGCGCCGCTGCCCCTCGGCATAAACCGTATCAAAGGCGAGCGAGGATTTTCCCGACCCGCTGAGGCCGGTGATCACCACCAGTTGATCACGCGGGATATCCACGTCAATATTCTTGAGGTTATGCTCGCGCGCGCCACGCACTTCGATGTATTTCTGCTCAGCCATGATGCCTCCGGACCTGCGAGGTTAACAGATAGTGTATCATCCCTGAGTCTCCAACCCGGAATCGAGAACGAAGGCGGAACACCTGAAAATCGGAAACCGACGGCAGTGATGCAGCGCATAAGCAGGAGGAAAAGCTGATGGATATTGATACAAAACGCGCCTATGACGCGCCCGCCAAGGATGACGGGCTGCGCATTCTGGTCGACAAGCTCTGGCCGCGCGGCATCTCGAAAGAGGATGCGCAGCTCGATTATTGGGCCAAGGACGTTGCGCCGAGCGGCGCGTTGCGCAAGTGGTTCGGTCACGACCCCGATAAATGGGGCGAATTCCGCGACCGCTATTTTGCCGAACTGGACGCATGCGGCGCGCCGCTGGAGGACCTGTTGGAGCATGTACGCGCCGGACACGTCACCCTCGTCTATGGCGCCAAGGACGAAGTGCACAATAACGCGGAGGCTCTGCGCGACTATCTCAAGGCCAAGGCCTGACGCCCTCAGGTCAAAAGTGGATCACCCGTCCGTAGGCGTCCAGCACGCTTTCGTGCATCATCTCGCTCAGTGTGGGATGTGGGAAAACTGTATTTATCAGATCCTCTTCGGTGGTCTCCAACTGGCGACCCACGACATAGCCCTGAATCAGCTCGGTCACTTCGGCACCGATCATGTGTGCGCCAAGCAGCTCTCCGGTCTTGGCGTCAAAGACGGTCTTGACCATCCCCTCCGGCTCGCCCAGCGCGATCGCCTTGCCGTTGCCCATGAACGGGAACCGGCCCACGCGTATCTCGTGCCCCGCCTCCTTGGCCTTTGCTTCGGTCATCCCGACAGAGGCGATCTGCGGGTGGCAATAGGTGCAGCCCGCGATACTGCCGGGTTTCATGGGATGCGGATGACCGCCCGCGATCAGTTCGGCCACCATCACGCCCTCGTGACTGGCCTTGTGCGCCAGCCATGGCGCGCCTGCGATATCGCCGATGGCATAAATTCCCTCGACCCCGGTGCGGCAAAACTCATCCGTAACAACATGTGTCCGGTCAACTGTGATGCCCAATGCCTCCAGCCCCAGACCTTCGGTATTGCCGACGATGCCGACCGCAGAAATCACCGTGTCGAAATCGTGTTTCGTCACCTTGCCGTCCTGCTCGATATGCGCGGTCACGCGGCCCTTGGCGCGGTCCAGTTGCTTGACGCCGGCCTTTTGCAGAATTTTCATGCCCTGTTTGGTGAACGCCTTTTCCGCCATGTCGCTGATCTCGGCATCTTCCACCGGCAGAATGCGGTCCATCACCTCGACCACAGTCGTTTCACAGCCCAAAGTGTTATAAAAGCTGGCAAATTCAATGCCGATGGCACCCGATCCGATGACCAGCAGCTTTTTCGGCATGCGCGGAGGCAACAGCGCGTGCTTGTAGGTCCAGACCAGATCGCCGTCCGCCTCAAGCCCCGGCAGTTCGCGCGCCCGCGCGCCGGTGGCCAGCACGATATGCGGCGCGCTCAGTTCTTCGGTGCCCTTGTCGGTCTTGACCGAAACCTTGCCTTTGGCGGGCACGGACGCCTCGCCCATGATCGTCGTGACCTTGTTTTTCTTCAGCAGATGTCCGACGCCGCCGTTCAGTTGCTTGGCCACCGCGCGGCTGCGCTTGACCACCGCATCCAGATCGTAATCGATGCCTTCGGCTTTCAGCCCGAACTCTTTGGCACGGTGCATCAGGTGAAACACCTCTGACGAGCGCAACAGCGCCTTGGTCGGGATGCAGCCCCAGTTAAGGCAGATGCCCCCCATATGCTCGCGCTCGATCACCGCCACGCTGAGCCCCAGCTGAGCCCCCCGGATCGCGGCCACATAGCCGCCGGGGCCTGCGCCGATTACAATCATGTCAAAGGATTTCGCGGCCATATCTCTCTCCTTTTCGATAGTTTGGTACTAAACTATGTCAGAATCGAGTACAACGCAGAACGGAGCGCGATAACGGACCTGCTGGCGCTTCTGCGAACATGCCAGAATTCACGTTGCGGATACCGACACGGTGCAAAAGCACAATCGTCGCATCATGCCGCGTCTTTCTGCTGCAACTGGCGCAACGTGTCGGCATAGCCACCTGCCTCAAGGTAGGCGCGCTCGGACTCGGTGCTGGCCCGGCCCAGCGCCGCGTTGCGATAGGGGAAGCGCCCGAACTGGCGGATCACCTCGCGGTGCGCCCGCGCGTGCAGCAGGCTATTCTCCCGGCCCTCTGGCATCCGCTCGCAAATCAGGCGAACGCAACGTTCCTGATCGCACAGGTTCTCGGCGTGCATCAGCGGCAAATAGAAAAACTGCCTCGCGGGTTCGGCCACGCGCAAGTCCCACTTGCGATGGATCGCAACCTTGGCGGCGGCCACGCCATGTTTGTCGGTGGCAAAGGCCTCGCCCGAGCCGCGGAACATGTTACGCGAAAACTGGTCCACGAGGATGATATATGCCAGCGCACCGTTCGGGTAAGTCAGCCACAGGCCATTCCCTCCTTCACGTGCCCCCTGCCAGGCCTCGGCAAACCGTTCGCGGATCGTCGCGTCCAGCGTGTCAGAAACCGTGTACCAGTCTTTCGGTTCGACCTCATCCAACCAGAAACTCAATACATCATCAGGCGTTACCACAGGTCCACTCCCTAATTGCCCGCTCACTCCGTGCCTCAAGGCGCTTTGCTGTTCCTCTGCGTCTCAGATTTCATGCAAAAGACCCACAACATCGAAAGCGAGCGGGCATTTTCCATTTCTCTTGAGCCAGAAAAACGCAAAAGGCTTTGTCACCACAGGTTAAGAACAATTCTAGCAACATTGACAGTAACGTAATGCTTCATATCCGTCATATTCGCGCACGTTTTCCTAGGAATTCTGCTCGTCCTCCTCTTCTTGCGCGATATCGATGGCGTATTCCTGCGCCCATGTGACCGCCACAGGCGAGGACGAGGCCGTGACCGGAGCATAGCGGTCGGTATCCTCCACGGACGGCGAGGCCCGCTGCGTCATCCGGTAGGCCGCATAGATCGCCATGGCAAACCCTAGAAAGGCGATGTAGACGAAGAACCCCTTGGGGCCGATTATTCCCATCATCCAGCCGGTGATCACCGGTCCAGCCACCGCACCCAGCCCGTTGATGAACACCATGCCCCCCGACGCGGCGGCCATGTCCTCATGCGCCAGAAAGTCGTTCGTGTAGGCGATCAGCAACGAATAGAGCGGATTGGACAGCCCGCCGACAAAGAACGCCGAAACCAGTAGCAGCGGAAAAAATGCGCCAAAGAGCATACCGCATATCGCCCCCACGCCCATCAGCGCCGCCGCAACGCTGATCAGCACGCGGCGGTCCATCCGGTCAGACAGCCATCCCAGCGGATACTGGATGATCAGCGCCCCGATATAAAAGGCCGACACGAACATCGAGATTTGCCCGATCCGCAGCCCTGCTTCGGCGCCGTAGACCGCCGCCATGCCAAACTGGGCCGAAAAGATACCTCCCAGCAGGAACATGCCCACACAGCCCAGCGGCGAGACCTTCATGATCTGGCGCAGAGTCATCGGCTTGGTGGTGTCAAATGCGGGCACCGGGCTGATCGACAGCAAGATGGGCGCAAAGGACAGCGAAATCAGGACCGACGGGATGATGAACAGAATAAATCCACCGGGATCGGCCACCACTATCAGCCCCTGCGCCGATATGATCCCGATCATCTGCACGATCATGTAGAGCGACAGTGCCTTGCCGCGGTTGTCGTTGCTCGCCGCATTGTTCAGCCAGCTTTCGGCTGTCACGTACACGCCCGAGAAACAGAACCCAATCAGGATACGCCCCACGCCCCAGACCCAAGGGTCGGTCCAGGTCGGGTAAAGAATCATCACCGCCGAGATCAACGAGGCAAGTGCTGCAAAGACCCGTACATGCCCGACACGTCGGATCATCTCGGGCGCCATCCGCGAGCCAAATAGGAAGCCGACGAAATACCCCGACATCACCAACGATATCTCTAACGTGGTAAAGCCTTCGATCTGGCCGCGTATGCCCAGCAGCGTGCCCTGCATGCCATTACCGACCTGCAGCAGCATCATCCCCAAGAGCAGCGCCCATGCGCTGGACAAGACCTTGATCATCGCGGCTCTCCCAATTTCATTTGCCCGGCCTAGTGGGCAGAGCCGGACCTGTCAGCCCCTTTAGCGACGCGCGGATGTCGTTTGTGCCCCCGTCGCAGCGATTTGATCAGGGATCAATAGCGAAGCATCGCCGTAAGAAAAAAACCGGTACTGTTGTGCCACCGCATGGGCATAGACCCGCCTCATGCGCCCCTGCCCCATGAACGCCGCGACCAGCATCAGCAGGGTTGATTTCGGCAGGTGGAAATTGGTCATCAGCGCGTCGGTCACGAAAAATGTGAACCCGGGGTAGATGAAGATGTCCGTCTCGCCCTGCCACGGCCTGATTTCACCGTTTTCGCGCGCCGCACTCTCGATCAGGCGCAACGCGGTGGTGCCCACCGGAATCACCCGTCCGCCTGCCCGTTTGGTCGCGGCGATCTCGGTGGCAGCGGCCTGTGTCACCTCGCCCCATTCGGCATGCATCTTGTGGCTGGTCACGTCCTCGACCTTTACCGGCAGAAAGGTACCTGCGCCCACATGCAGCGTGACATAACTCACCTGCACGCCCCGCGCCTCCAGCGCCGCCAGAAGTGCCGCGTCAAAATGCAGTGATGCGGTCGGTGCCGCGACGGCGCCCGCATGACGTGCCCAGACGGTCTGATAATCCTGCGCGTCCTGCGCATCGGCGGCGCGTCGCGCGGCAATATAGGGCGGCAGCGGCATCGCTCCCGCCCGCGCCAGTGCAGCGTCGAAATCATCGCCGGTCAGGTTGAACTGCAAAACACCTTGCCCATCGACCTTCGCCAGCAATACGGCGTTGAGACCAGCGCCGAACGTGATCCGCTCGCCCTCGCGCAGTTTTCTGAGCGGCTTGATCATCGCGCTCCAGTTGCCCGCTTCGACCTGCGGCTCCAGCAGCGTCACCTCGATCTGCGCCTCGGTTTCACCTGCGGCACCGCTGCGATGGCGCAGCCCGTTAAGGCGCGCCGGGATCACCCGCGTATCATTCAGCACCAGCCGATCCCCCGGACGCAGCCAGTCCGGCAAATCATGGACATGTGCATCCGCCACCTGGTCGCCATGTGCCACCAGCAACCGTGCCGCGCTGCGCGGGCGCGCCGGCCGCGTGGCAATCAGCGCCTCGGGCAGATCAAAATCGAAATCGCTCAGCTTCATCGGGATGGTATCCTTGGGTATTCGCGCCTTGCGCGTTCAGCGGTCATGGCGCTGGTTCTGCCTCGGCGCGCTGCGTTGATCAGGTTCCGGTGCCGGCTTTCCGGTTGCATCTTCGGTCTGGCTGCGAGCGACCGTGGGGGGCGGACGGCGGAAAATCTCGCGGAACATGCCCGGCGTCAAGATCGAGAGGGGATTGACCATTACTCGGGGCGAGGCCGCCGGTCCCTTGATCTTGTAATTGACGCCGACCAACCCCTCGCCCTGACGGGTGAATATGCCGCCCACCTGATTAACCAGATAGAGCGGCGATACCACGCCCTGCATATCCATCTGGCTGTTCTCCAGAAAGTAATAGCCGTCCATCGAAATGCCCATCGACGCGCCGACCGCGCTGCTGCTGAGCAGCGTAACCCGGCGCGGCGACAGCTGGAACCGCGCATCGACCTTGTTGAACAGGATGCCGTTGCCCGACATCTGCTCCAGCAGGCCGACGACACTCAGCGAACTGAGCAGCGCCGCCAGCGCGGGCGCATCCGAAAGCCAGACGTTTTCCGCTTCCAGTTGCCCGTCATAGGTGCCTGCGGCCGCAGCGGGCGTCAGGATCAGATCCAGATTGCCGCCATGCGCCTTCTTGAGCAATCCTGCCGCGTCCAGAACCCCGCCGGCATTGTCAGAACGGATGCGAAACGCACTGCGCCCGCGCTGTGGCACGATGCGCCCGGTGATCGCGGTGCCGCCGTTCACCCGGCCCGCAAACGTGCCCTCGGTGCCGCGCGATGTGTCAAGCTGCGCTGTAAAATTCGTCAGCGCCATGCCGTTGGAAACCTGCAACCGGTCCAGATTAAGAGTGATCGGCGCCCCTTGTTTCTGGCTGGCGTCGCGTCCACCGCTCAGCTTGGTCTGGCGCAGATCGATCGTGCCGCCATTCACATGCACCGCCGGAGTGAGCGCCGCACCGCGCCCCACCAGTTCTACCGGCGCATTGAGCCAGTTGCCCACCTCGACCTGCGAAAACAGCGCCCGGTCCAGCGCGCCACCCGGACGCAGCTGAATGCTGCCGCGTGCGCGCAACCCGGGTACATCCAGTTCCAGCAGATCTATCTGTGGCGGTGTGCCCAGTCGCCCGCGCACCTCCAGCCGGCCACGCGCGGCCTGTGCCATGGCCCAATCTAGCTGCGCCAGACGCAATCCGACGCCCGCCATATCCGAAGTGAGGGCAAAATCGCCGGTGCCGTCCCGGTTCAGATCGACGGTGATATCGCCGCGCCCCTGCCCGTTCAGGCTGCCCGGTGGCAGCCCGACGCCGAACTCGTCCGCGAAGCGCTCTGACAGCTCGATCCAGCCGGTCAGGCGGCTCTGTCCGGTCCCATCCGGCCCCAGCGGCGACCGCCAGCGCCCATTGAACGGCACCTGCCCCAACAGGCCATCACCGCTCACCTCAAGGGTTTCGTTGTCCGCGTGCACCGATAGCGCCGCAGCGCTCAGCACGCGGCCCGGAACCAGCACCTCGCTGCGGACCTCACTCAGGTTGCCGGACACGTCAAAGACGACATCGCCGGGTCCGACCTTTTTCACCAACGGAAAATTCAGCCGCCCGCTCAGCCGCACACGCCCGTCGGCCAATGTAACCGGCCTGTCCTGCTTGCTTAGAAATTCGAATGGTTTTTCGTCCAGCAACGCCAGCGCGGCGGTAATCGTACTCTCGGTTCCAAGCTCTACCTCGGCCGCCGCCCCCTTGTGCCAGACATCCGGCACCACGAAACTGGTGCCGGCAATGTCGATATAGCCACCCTGTGCGGATTTGATGCGTCCCTCTTCGGCATGGATCGCGAACCGCCCGTCATAAAGCGACGCGTGGCCCAAGGCGCCCTCGATGGGCGGCATTTCCTTCACGAACCGCGTATCCAGCCCCTGGTAATCGAACCCGAGGAAAAGTTTGGGCCGGTGCTTGGGCTTTGATCGCACCGCGAGCTGCACATTGCCGAGGCTGGCCGCGCTCACATTCTCCTCGATCCAGCTGCGGGTCTTGTCGGCCGCCGATTCGGGCCACAGCTCCATTAGCCGGTGATAACTCAGCCCGTCTATCCGTCCATCCAGCGCAAGATCCCAGCCCGTCTCTTCGGCCTTCAGTTCGCCGCTCAGGATCAGCTGCCGCCCCTGATCCGACAGGCTGAGCTGCCCCAGGCTCAGGTGGAACGGCTCCAACTGCAGCCGCATGTCCATCGTGGCCGCATCAATCTGTATCGGCTGAGGGTAGAGGTCCGCAGGGTCGGCAGTGATACCCGTCATGCGCATCTGCGCCTGCAATTCGGTGGGCCAGCCGTCCTGCACCCCGATGAGAACCGCCGTGCCTTCGGCCCGTGCCGTAACCCATTTGCTGCTGATCGACAGGCTCTCGAACCGCATCGTCTGGGTCCGGGGGTTGTAGGTAAAGTAACTGCGCACCGAGGAGAATGCGATCGGCGTGGTCGCCTCGGTGGGTTGCAGCACGCCCGCGCCGATCTGCAGCGTCGCGTTCAATGGACCGAGCGCGCCATCGTCTTCGACCTCGACCCGCAGCGCGCCCGAGATCGGCGCGTCAAGCGCCACCAGCCAGGCCAGTGCCGGGGATTGCCCGGCAATGTCGCCGGACGGTACATCCTGAATATTGACGCCGAACTCGGCGCCGAGTTCGCCGATGCGGCTGGCATAATTCATTTCCAGCGTGGAGGCATAGCCCCGCGCCCCCAGCAGCGCGAAATTGCCCCGGATCTGTAGGTCGTCGCCCTCACGGGTCAGCGCGATCTGCCCGCCATCGACATTCCAGGCCCGGCCCGCGCGCGCATCCTCGTAACGCAGCGTCAGATTGTCGGCCGTTATCCGTGACAGCGCCGCCAGTTCGGGGCGCTGCAACGCGTCGTCGATCCTGCGGATGATCGCGGTGATCCCGGTGGCACCGCGCAGGCCGTCCACCGCATCCGGCCCGTCCAGCGCCACATCGACCGCACCACTACGGTCGCGGCGCAGGCTCAGTTGCACACCCGAAACGCGAATGCTGCCCGGCTGGAGCTTGCCGCGCAGCAGCGGTTGCAGGGCAACCCTGCCGCCCAACTCGGACAGATTGGCCAGCCGCATGCCGTCGGGGCCACGCAACACCACGTCGCGCAGCGACAGGCGTGGTATCCAGCCTTCCTCGATCGCCACGACCATATGACCCAACTCGACCTGGATCTCGCCGGTATTCTGGTTGATCCGCTCGGTGATCCGGGCGCGCAACCAGTCCGGCACCGTGACTGGCGTGCCAAGATAGGACAGCATCAGCAGCGTCGCCGCTCCGGCCATCGCCGCCATGCTGATCAACGACCACAGCCCCGCCTTGCGCCTTCGCCTGCGGCGGCTCTGGCGGCGCAGATGCCGGGCGTCCGCCGCATCGGGGCTGTTGTTCTCTGGCGTGCTCATCTCATCCTATCGGGCGGTCACTGGCAAAAGGTCGAGCCTGTCGCACTTGCTGCCTTTATTCTTGCTGCATCCGGTCTAATATAACATGCATATCTCGCTCACCAAGGACAGCACATGCCACAAATCTCTGACATTGCACCCGATTTCATCCTGCCCCGCGACGGGAGCGGCGAAATTCAGCTTAGCGCG
The DNA here is from genome assembly GCA_947503145.1 of uncultured Roseovarius sp. GTDB lineage: Bacteria > Pseudomonadota > Alphaproteobacteria > Rhodobacterales > Rhodobacteraceae > Roseovarius. The sequence goes on along the minus strand of CANNCP010000003.1, from coordinate 218,547 downwards.
CTACGACCTGCACCGGTCGTTCTCTTCTTTTATCCGCGCGACGACACCGCCGGCTGCACCAAAGAGGCGCGTGCATTCACCGCGCTTTTGCCCGAGTTCCAGGCCGCCGGTGTGACCGTTCTGGGGATTTCCAAAGACAGCATCTCCAAACACATCAAATTCCGCGATAAACATGACCTCGGCATGCCGCTCTTGTCCGATGAAGCATCCGAAACCTGCGAGGCCTACGGTGTCTGGAAGCAAAAAAGCATGTACGGCAAGACATTCTTCGGCATCGAGCGCAGCACATTCCTGATCGGCGGCGACGGGCGTATCGCGCAGGTCTGGCGCAAGGTCAAGGTGCCGGGACATGCCGAACAGGTGCTGGAGGCGGCGAAAGCCCTCTGACACCGGACCACCGCCCCGCACGCACACACAATCCCCTCGTCGCCATGCACATCGGCCGCGGATGCAGCAAGAGCGCAATGACGGACCGAGGGGCCTTGGCCATCCACGACCCCGCAGAATTACGACATTCGGACACAGGCCCTGGGTGAGCGGCCTATTTCAACCCGTTGCAGATCGGCAGTTTTTTGCCGTTCGGCGGGATCAAGCCACGATTCGGCCATAGTTCTGGTCAAAAGAGTTGCTCAATTGTAAAGGACTGGGGTAGGACGCGATCAAGGCGATGTTTCGATGCAACACCTAATGTATCCGGGATAAAGAACGCCATACTGGACAGAACAACTAGGGACGGGGCACCTTGCGGACACGCGCAGCAATCAAAATTCACACCCTGCTTGAACGATATTTTCCCGAACGCCGGGTCTTTCTGCGGTCGGATACCGACATGCGGTTCATCAGGTTGCGGCCCGGCTCACAGCTGGCCGCCTTTGCCGGGGCGTCGCTCATCGTCGCCTGGGCCATCATCGCCACCGCCATCTTGCTGATGGACAGCATCGGATCAGGCAATTTCCGCGAACAGGCCAAGCGCGATCAATATACCTACGAGAATCGCCTCAACGAACTGTCGCGCGAACGCGACACGCGCGCCCAGGAGGCGCATGATGCCCAGGAACGGTTCAACTCGGCGCTGGCGCAAATCTCGATCATGCAATCAGAGCTGTTGAACTCGGAGACCCGCCGCCGCGAAATGGAAACCGGCATCGAAGTCATCCAGAACACCCTGCGCCGCACCATGAAGGAACGCGACGGCGCGCGCCAGAAATCGGCAACCCTGAAGGTGGAAATGGCCAGGACTACCGGCAACGGTGACGCCCTGGTCTCTGATGACAGCGCGGGTGCTTCGACCCTCGACTTCCTCACTGACGCGTTGGCCGATACCGCGCTGGAGCGTGACAAGGTTATCGTCAACGCCCAGGATGCCATCCTGCAAGCCGAGGAAATGAGCCACCAGATCCGTCTGATGCAAGACCAGAACGACCAGATTTTCCGCCAGCTCGAAGACGCGATGAGCATATCGGTCGAGCCGCTGGACAAGATGTTCCGCGCTGCCGGTCTGAACACCAAAACGATCATCGACACTGTCAAGAGCGGCTATTCCGGCCAGGGCGGACCGCTCACGCCGCTCAGCTTCTCCACCCGTGGCGAGGTTCCGTCAGCTGACGAACTGCGCGCCAACCGAATCCTGAACCAGATGGACAGGCTGAACCTGTACCGGATCGCCGCGCACAAGGCGCCCTTTGCGCTCCCGGTCAAGAACGCCTTTCGCCATACGTCCGGCTTTGGCAGCCGGTGGGGCCGGATGCACAATGGCACAGATTTGGCCGCGCCGCATGGAACACCGATTCATTCCACCGCCGACGGCGTCGTGATCCATGCAGGCTGGCAATCGGGCTATGGCCGCCTGGTAAAGATCAAACATGCGTTCGGGATCGAAACCCGCTACGCTCATATGTCCAAAATCCGCGTCAAAAAGGGCCAAAGGGTCTCGCGCGGGGATCGTATCGGTGATATGGGAAACACTGGACGTTCGACCGGCACCCACCTACACTATGAGGTTCGTGTGGGCGGAAAAGCCATCAACCCAATGATTTATATCAAGGCTGCGAGAGATGTTTTCTAAGAGCAAAATCAACGACCCAAGCCCCCGGACCGGCGATGCGTCGAAACCCTCCGGCATGGATAACTCGCTGGATGCGCCGAAGCCCGGCACCACCGGAGCGGGGGAGTTCAAGGCAACCACGCCCAAGGCCAAACCGCCCGCATCGCTGCTGTCTTCGGACCTGCACGTGACCGGCAACATGAAAACGACCGGGGATATTCAGGTCGAGGGCACTGTGGAGGGCGACATCCGCGCCCATCTTCTGACTATCGGCGAGAGCGCCACGATCAAGGGCGAGGTAGTCGCCGATGACGTGGTAATCAACGGTCGGATCGTCGGCCGGGTACGCGGCCTCAAGGTCCGCCTGACCTCTACCGCCCGCGTCGAGGGCGACATCATCCACAAGACGATCGCGATCGAGAGCGGCGCACATTTCGAAGGCTCGGTACAGCGTCAGGACGACCCACTGAGCGGCAAGTCCAGAACACCCCTTCCTTCTTCCGGTGCCCCTGCCGCGTCAGCCCAGCAGCCCGCGTCAACACCGACCTCCTCCGCCTCCGGTTCGACCTCGAACAAGACCTGAGTGCGGCGCCCGCCTGCACCGCAGTCCTATCTGTCACGCTGATCAACCGCCCCGCGCCGGACATCCCGCGCGGGGCGGTCTGCTTCGTGTGACACGCGCTTTGGCCTGAGGTCAGAAACAAGAGCAGCGTCACCCTGCAGGCTGGAGTTGCCCGGCGTTTCGCCAGATGCCGGGACTGAACAACTAACGCGCGACATTGCGACGCAATATGTCACATTCTCTTTCATTTGTCGGCGCAGTCGCCCATTTTCCGTACAAATCAAAATGAGGTCAGGATGTCCGACAATACCGCCGAAATCGTTGAAACCGCCGAGCAGGAACGCGCGCTTTGGCCTGCGCTGCGCAAGGGGTTTCGCCGCAAATGCCCGAATTGCGGCTCTGGCCCATTGCTGAAAAGCTATCTCAAGGTGCGCGACAGCTGCACCGTCTGCCGTCAGGACCTGTCGCACCACCGTGCCGATGATGGCCCGGCCTATCTCACGATCCTGATCGTGGGGCACCTCATAGCCCCGCTGCTGCATATCACCTTTGTGCAATTCCGGCCCGATCCTCTGGTGCTCTTCACGATATTCGCTATTGGCTGCGTGAGCCTGTCACTTTACCTTCTGCCCAGGCTGAAGGGGGCTGTGGTGGCGTTTCAGTGGGCCCGCCAGATGCACGGGTTCGGGAACGAAGCCTGACACCCATTCCGAACGGGGAGAAGGCGGACATGACGGTCGATAAATCCAGGATTCGCGATGCTGCAACCGTGATTGTCCTGCGCGATCCGACATCCGCGCCGCATGTCCTCATGGGGCAGCGCGGCGCAAAGGCGGCCTTCATGCCGAACAAGTTCGTCTTTCCCGGCGGGGCGGTAGATGCCGAGGACAGCGCCGTGCCTTTGGCCCGGTCGCTGCCCGCGCTTTGTGCCGAGCGCCTCTGCGAGGACAGCGCGCGCGATATCGCGCGCCCACTGGCCGTCGCCGCGATCCGCGAATTGTGGGAGGAAACCGGCCTGGTCCTGGGCCAGCCCGGCACCTGGCCCGGCGATGTGCCGCCCGACTGGCTGGGCTACGCGAAAACCGGCCATCTGCCGGATGCCTCCGCACTGCAATTCGTCTTTCGTGCGATCACCCCGCCGGGTAATCCGCGCCGGTTCGACGCGCGGTTCTTTTTGGCGGATGCGGCCCATGTGTCCAGTGACCTCGACGATTTCAGCGCTGCCTGCGAAGAGCTGTCTCACTTGCAGTGGGTGCCGCTGAAGGATGCGCGGCGCTTTGACCTGCCGTTCATCACAGAGGTCGTACTGGCCGAAATCGCGGCCCGCGCAGGCGATCCAGAGCCGCCCGTATCAGTCCCCTTCTTTCGCAATGACGACGAAGAAAGCCTGTTCCTGCGCCTCAGAGGAATACGCCCACTGCCATCACCGACAGAGTGATCAGCGCGATTCCGACACCTTCGCGGGCCGTCACTTTTTCTCCGAAGAAGAGGACCGACGCGGCAAGCGAAAAGATCACTTCGACCTGCCCCACCGCAAAGACATAGGCCGCGTTCTGCAACGTGAAGGCGGTGAACCAGCACAGGCTGCCGCACATGCCGGTCAGACCCATCCAGACCGCCGTGCGGCGCGCCGCAATCACGCAGGTGATCTGCCCCCCTTCACGCCAGGCCAGCCACACCGCCATGCCAAGGGTCTGTGAGACGGTGACCGCCGCCAGCGTAATCAGCGCACGCATCAGCGCGTCATCGCTGGCGATCTCCAGCGTGGCCCCGCGGTAGCCCACCGCCGAGACGGCAAAGAGCGCCCCGGACAAGAGGCCGAGCCCCGCTGCCCGGTTGACGATCCTGCGGTGCCAGCGCCCGCTCAGGTCGGGTGTGTCCGACAGGACCAGAACCCCCACTAGACCCAGCACGATCGCGCCGAGGCCCAGCAGGCTGATCCGGTCACCCAGCACGATAAGGCCGACAATGGCGGTCTGCACCACTTCGGTCTTCTTGAACGTGATACCGACCGCGAAATTGCGCTGCGTGAAGAGCGCCACCACACACCATGTCGCCAGAACCTGCGCCAACCCGCCCGCCAGTGCAAACACCCAGAACCGTGCCGAAAACCCCGGCAGCGCGGCGCCGGTCCACGTCAGATAACCCGCCGCCAGTGTGAGGACGAAAGGAACCGAATAGAAAAACCGGGCAAAGGTCGCGCCGCCCACCGACAGCGTGCCGGTGCTCAGCGTCTTTTGCAGCATGAAGCGCAGTGTCTGAAATGCGGCTGCGGCAATGGCAAGGATGATCCAGGCTTCCATCCGCCCCGCATGCACCTAATTCACGGGCGAGGCCAGAGCGGATGCGGCACGGGATCCTTGGCGCGCAAGAAATACCGCCGAAAAATCTGTGCGTAGCTGAGATAGACGTAATCGTCGTTGCGATTCAGGTAATGCGCCCGGTTGCGCGCGTAGAGACCCGGCAGGCGATACCACGGCTCCTTGGGGTGCATGTGATGCACCACATGATAGTTGTTGTTGAGGAAGATCAGCGCCAGCGGTCCGCGATCCTCGATCACCACGGTGCGCCCGCTGCACCGTTCATGGGCTCGGTGTTCCAGAAAGGTGCGGATTTTCAGGATCGACAGGCCAACATAGGCGCAGACCAGATAGGCCCATAACGGCATCGCCGCGTAGTTCAGCCCCCACAGCACCAGTGCCACCGCCGGGATATGCCACAGCCAACCACGCAGCGCGGCGCCGTCACCCGCCCGAATTGCCCGCCAGTCGGCGCGCATGAACATGACCTGCCCTACCAGCGGCCCGACCACCAGCCGCCCCAGCAGCGTATTGTTGAAACTCAGGACCGCCCGCACCCAGCGCGGCAAGTAGTGCCAGACTTTCGGGTCGAGGTAGTTCGATTCGGGATCATCATAGGGGTCGGTCAGCAGCGAATCGCGGTGATGGTCTAGGTGCTGATCCCGAAACCGCAGGTAGGGCACGAAAAGGCCGAGGCAGGGAAACACCAGCGCCTCGTTCAGGCGCTGATTGCGGAACGGATGACCATGCAGCACCTCATGCGTCAGCGAAGAATGCTGCGCGATGCACAGCGTCGCCAGCACCATGCCCAGCGGCAGCCAGAGTGCGGCGGCCCACGTGATCGCCAAAGTCCAGATCACATAGACCAGCGCCAGCATGACCAGCGTCGGCCATTCTACGGGGCGGCTATCCACGTGCAGTACCCCAGCGGATGCGCGCCCAGACGCGTTCGTAGATCACATAGACGCTCAGCCCGATGGCAGTGTTGATCAGCGCCATTGCGCCACTAACCGTGGCCGACCCGGTCATCGCCAACCCCACCACGCCCATCGTGACAAGGCCGATCAGGTTCCAGATGACCGCTTTGACCAATGTCCGCTTCGGCCGTTCCATACGCCCTCCTGTTCTGATTTTGATTGATGTGTTCACAAAATCGTTACGCCAGAAATCGTCAGGAGGGCATTCCGTATGTAGTTAACATTCTTCCGCATCTGTGATAAAAATCATCGTATGGCGGAAAAAACTGACAAACGTGCCCGATCGTTGCTCTTTCGTGGGCGTCTGACCGAAGCGATGCAGCGCACCCGCATGAGCCAGAGCGCGCTGGCCCGTGCCATTGGTGTCGATCGCTCGACTATCTCGCAACTGCTGTCGGGCGACAGCCCACGTCTGCCCAACGCGCAGGTGGTCGGCGAATGCGCGCGGGTGTTGGGCATCTCGGCAGATTGGCTGCTGGGCCTCACCGACCGCCCCGAGACCGCCGCGGATATCCTGGCCAACTCACTCTCGCTGACCGAAGCCCCCCGTGCGCTGGTGGATGAGCAGATTTTCCAGTGGCACAAGGAAGCTGCGGGTTACAAGATCCGCCACGTACCCGCAGGCCTGCCCGACATGCTGAAGACCCGTGCCATGCTGGAATGGGAATACACGCCCCACCTGGGTCGTAGCACCAATCAGGTGATCGGCGCGTCAGAGGACCGCCTGACATGGATGCGCAGCGCACAATCCGACTATGAGATTGCCCTGCCGATCTACGAGCTGCACAGTTGCGCCCGCGGCGAAGGGTATTATCACGGCTTGCCGCGTGATATCCGACACGCCCAGATCACCCGGCTGATCGAGATGACAGAGCAGCTCTATCCGCGTCTGCGGCTCTACCTCTACGATGCGCGGCGGGTCTATTCTGCTCCGGTCACGATCTTTGGCCCGCTTCTGGCGGTGCTCTATATCGGGCGCAACTACATGGCCTTTCGCGATACCGAACGCGTGCGCGCCCTCACCGAACACTTCGACCATCTCGTGCGTGAGGCTGCCGTTACAGCCCGCGAAATGCCCGCGTACCTTGCCAAAATCGCAGACACACCCGACGCGCAGGGCCAGTAAAGAGTTTCGTACCGCGTACCCCATATAGCTCGACCCCCATGTAAAGGATGCCCCCATGTTCGCCCGCTTCACTGCCACGATGCTTGCGCTGATGATCGCCGTGTCAGCCGCCAGCGCGGGGCCCGAGCAGTATCGCCTCGACGTCGCGCGCAGCAAGGTCCAGTTCCGCATCGACACAGAGGGAACCGGACAATCCGGCGTCATGCCCGTCCGGGCGGCAACCATGCTGATCGATCTGGACAACATGTCCGCCAGCCAGGTCGATGTGACGCTTGATGCCGCAGGCGCACACATGAGTGCTTTCTTACTCACTCAGGCGATGAAGGGACCAGATATACTTGATACCGCGCGATTTCCCGATATCCACTTTCGCTCGACCCGGATCAAAGGTGATTTGAGCACCGCACGGATATCAGGCAATCTGACCATCCGCGATGTGACGCGCCCCGTGACGCTGAAGGCGGGGCTTTACCGTCAGCGCGGCACCCCCGCGAACAGCGATGACAGCCTGACCGTCCTGTTGACGGGCACGATCAGCCGCGCGGCCTTTGGGGCGGGTGGATTTTCGGGGGTCGTCGGCGATCGGATCGAGTTGCGAATCATAGCGCGCATCGAGAAATGACCCACGTCTGTGGGGATCAGTCAAAAACGGCACCCTGGTGTCGAATACGCGTGGCGCGCCAGCGGCGCTTCGTGACAATGTAGGCAGATTATGCGCACACTGATTCCGTTTGCAGCCCTCTTTCTGTCCGTGATTTTCCTGCAGCTCTCGTCGGGCGGTGTCGGGCCACTTGATGCACTGAGCGGTCTGGCGCTCGACTTCACCACGACACAGATCGGTCTTCTTGGATCGGCGCATTTCCTGGGGTTCTTCATCGGTTGCTGGTGGGCGCCACGCCTGATGGGCAGCGTCGGACACAGCCGCGCGTTTGCCGCGTTGACGTCGGCCGGTACGATCGGGCTGATGGCGCATATGCTGGTCATCGACCCTTATGCGTGGGCGCTGATGCGGGTGGCGACAGGCATCTGCGTCGCAGGCTGTTACACGGTGATCGAGGCGTGGCTGCACACCAAAGTCACGAACGAGAGCCGCGGGCGCACGATGGGCGCCTACCGGGGCGCCGATATGGGCGCGTCACTGGTGGCGCAGTTGATGATTTCAGTGCTCGAACCGGCCTCTTATGTCTCCTACAACATCCTCGCGCTGTTTTGTTGCGCAGCACTTCTGCCGCTGACCCTGAGCAAGGCGCGCCAACCCGAAATCCCCACCGCACCGCGCCTGCGCCCCAGCCTCGCCATTGTCTGTTCGCCATTGGCGGCCTTCGGCGTCGTGGTCGCCGCCCTATCCAGTTCGACCTTTCGCATGGTTGGCCCGCTTTATGGCCAGCAGGTCGGGCTGGCAGTCGATCAGATCGCCTATTTCCTCGCAGCCTTCGTGCTGGGCGGGGCGCTGGCACAGTATCCTGCGGGCTGGCTGGCGGACAAATATGACCGGCGTCATGTGCTGATCGCCCTGTCGGTGGCCGCGATCGTCTCATGCATCGCGACCGTGCTCGTGTCCGACCTGGGTCAGACCGGCGTCATGTGGGCGGCGTTCTTCTTTGGCTTCACGTCGTTTCCAATCTTTTCGGTCTCTTCAGCGCATGCCAACGATTTTGCCAGCAATGATGATCGGGTGGAACTGGCCGCAGCGTTGATGTTCTTTTACGCAATCGGGGCCATTGCGGCGCCTCTGGTGGCCTCGAAACTGATCGAATTCTATGGTCCGGCAGCGATGTTCGTGTTGATCGCCGCCGGGCACGCGGCGCTCATCCTCTTTGGCATTGCCCGGATGCTCGCGCGCCCCACCCGCGAAGATCGCACGCGCTATGTCTGGTCGCCGCGCACGTCGTTCATCATCGGGCGGCTCACCCGGCAAAGCCGGAACAAGGACTAAAGTTTCGCGAAAAGCCTGAGCCACAGCTTTTTTTGCAAAACGCACGCGACACACAGACGTTGCGCACATTTCACCCCTGCCTGATGTTTCAGGTTATCGACGAAACACTTTAACCGGCTCTGGCACCGCTGTCCAAGCTGCGCTAAGGAAAGGCGGCGCGACGCAGGAACAGGCACATCATGGCACGGCATCTGATTACCTCGGCGATCCCCTACATCAACGGGATCAAACATCTGGGCAACCTCATCGGCAGTCAGCTGCCTGCTGACCTCTACGCGCGCTACCAGCGCCAGCGTGGCCACGAGGTGCTATTCCTCTGCGCCACCGACGAACACGGCACACCCGCCGAACTGGCCGCGGCCAAGGCGGGCAAGCCGGTGGCGGAATACTGCACCGAAATGCACGGCGTCCAGGCCGAAATCGCGCGCGGCTTCCGCCTCAGCTTTGATCATTTCGGACGGTCCTCCAGCCTGCAGAATCATCGCCTGACCCAGCATTTCGCGGGGCGTCTGGCCGAGGCCGGGCTGATTGATGAAGTCAGCGAAAAACAGGTCTATTCCAAGACTGACGGCCGGTTCTTGCCGGACCGCTATATCGAGGGCACCTGCCCCAATTGCGGCTACGACAAGGCGCGCGGCGACCAGTGCGAGAACTGCACCAAGCAACTTGACCCGACCGACCTGATCGACCCGCGCAGCGCGATTTCCGGCTCTACCGATCTGGAGGTGCGCGAGACCAAGCACCTTTATCTCAAGCAGTCGGGCATGCGCGGCCAGCTGAATGACTGGATCGACAGCAAAGTGGACTGGCCGATCCTGACCACCTCGATCGCGCGCAAGTGGCTGAACGATGGCGAAGGACTGCGCGACCGGGGCATCACACGCGACCTCAACTGGGGCATCCCGGTCAAGCGCGGCACAGAAGACTGGCCCGGCATGGAGGGCAAGGTCTTTTACGTCTGGTTCGACGCGCCGATAGAATACATCGCCTGCGCCGGTGAATGGGCCGAGGCAAACGACCTCTCGGATGCCGACTGGCAGCGCTGGTGGCGCACCGACATGGGCGCGGATGACGTACGTTACACCCAGTTCATGGGCAAGGATAACGTGCCGTTTCACACGCTCAGCTTTCCGGCAACGATCCTTGGGTCCGGCGAGCCGTGGAAGCTGGTGGATTACATCAAGTCGTTCAATTACCTCAACTACGATGGTGGCCAGTTCAGCACGTCGCAGGGGCGCGGCGTGTTCATGGACCAGGCGCTGGACATCCTGCCGCCGGACTATTGGCGCTGGTGGCTGCTCAGCCATGCGCCCGAGAGCAGCGACAGTGAATTCAGCTGGGATATTTTCCAGACATCGGTGAACAAGGATCTGGCCGACGTGCTGGGCAATTTCGTCTCCCGCGTGACCAAGTTCTGCCGCGCGAAATTCGGCGAGAGCGTGCCCGAAAACGGTACGGCAGGGCCGGACGAGGCGGCGCTGATCGAGACGCTGACCACCCGCGTCCGTGCCTATGAGGCACATATGGAGGCAATGGAGGTGCGCAAATCCGCAGCCGAGCTGCGCGCAATCTGGGTGGCTGGCAACGAATACCTGCAAATCGTCACCCCCTGGACCACCTTCAAGACCGACCCGGACCGGGCCGCCGCGCAAATACGCCTCGCGCTCAACCTCATCCGCCTCTACGCGGTGCTCAGCGCGCCATTCATCCCCGACGCCGCGGCCGCGATGCTGGCGGGCATGCAGACCGAAGATGACAGTTGGCCGGATGACGTCTCAGCCGCGCTGCAGACGCTGGTTCCGGGGCACGCCTTTACCGTGCCCGAAGTGCTCTTTGTCAAAATCACCGACGAGCAGCGCGACGATTGGCAGACGCGGTTTTCCGGCGTCCGGGACTGACCCGCTGCCCGGCTTGCTGGCCCTGCATGCTGGCGGAAAGCCGCCAAGGCGGCTTTCAGGGCTTGCCTTGGGCGCGTTTCTACGGCCTTTCTGCGTCTGACAGACCTCACCAGACGTGACACCAGATGCTTGTACGCCTTTGTATTCCCGCTCTCCTGATGCTCCTCAGCGCCTGTAGCGCGGCGAAAGAACCAGAGGCACCCACCCGCCTCGCGCTTTATCCCGGTGAGACGCCGCAGGTACGCCACCTGATCAATCAATATGCCGACCAGTACGACGTGCCCCGCCCATTGGTGCACAAGGTCGTCCAGCGCGAAAGCGATTACCGCCCGGCTGCGCGCAACGGGCCCTATTACGGCATGATGCAGATCCTGCCTGCCACGGCGCGCGGCATGGGCTTTCGCGGCCAGCCCAAAGACCTGCTGGATGCTGAAACGAACCTGCGTTGGGCGGTGAAGTATCTGCGCGGCGCCTGGCTGGTGTCGGACGGGGATATGGACGAGGCGGTGATGTGGTATGCCCGAGGCTATTACTACGAGGCGCGCGACCGCTGCCTGCTCGTCAAGACCGGGCTGAAAGAACGCGAAATCGCCCGGCACTGCCGCTAACCACGTGCTGCCCCCGGCGGCAAGCCCTCTGGCAACACCGCCCATTGGCAACCGGTGCCGAAAGCATACATCAGCCCGTTGACGACCAGCCGCATCACGACCGTCCGTTTGTTACCGCCCCGCCTGGCGGGCGGGTTCAGTGGCGCAATGATCGTTCATTCCTCGTTCGTCAAATCGCCGGGATAGCGCAATCCACCACGACCAAAACGACCGCAGTTTTTGTTGGTCCACATTCGAAATCCCTGCAAAACCCTGTCTCAACCAAGGATTCACAAGTAATTCCAGAGGTTCAGGATGCTCTAGGACCGAGAGCTCAGGTCGGCGCGCGGCGAAGGCCAGCAAATCTTTGGCTATCCCTTGCCCTTGGTCGCGATATGTTGCACGACGAAAGATGACAGCTAACGACCGACGAGGAGCCCCGCATATGGCCGACGGCAGCATTGACATGAACGCAAAGCCTACCGAAGAAATTTCGGTGCGCGAGGTTTTCGGTATTGATTCCGATATGAACATCAAGGGGTTCGCAAAGCGTACGGATCGGGTGCCCGACCTCGACACCACCTACAAATTCGATTCCGACACGACATTGGCGATTCTGGCGGGGTTTGCCTATAATCGACGGGTGATGATCCAGGGCTATCACGGCACCGGTAAATCGACCCATATCGAGCAGGTGGCGGCGCGGCTTAACTGGCCTTGCGTGCGCGTCAATCTCGACAGCCACATCAGCCGAATCGACCTCATCGGCAAGGACGCGATCAAGCTGCGCGACGGCGTGCAGGTTACCGAATTCCACGAAGGCATCCTGCCCTGGGCACTGCGCAACCCGACCGCCATCGTGTTCGACGAATACGACGCAGGCCGCGCGGACGTGATGTTCGTGATCCAGCGGGTGCTGGAGGCGGACGGCAAGCTGACGCTGCTGGACCAGAACGAGGTGATCACGCCGAACCCCTATTTCCGCCTCTTCGCCACGGCCAATACCGTCGGCCTCGGCGATACCACGGGCCTCTATCATGGCACGCAGCAGATCAACCAGGGCCAGATGGACCGCTGGAGCCTGGTGGCGACACTGAACTATCTCAGCCACGATGCCGAAGTGAATATCGTGCTGTCCAAGAACCCCGTCTACAACACCGAAAAGGGCCGCAAGAAGATCAGCCAGATGGTCACGGTCGCGGATCTGACGCGCACCGCCTTCATGAACGGCGAATTGTCGACGGTGATGAGCCCGAGAACCGTGATCACCTGGGCGCAGAACGCCACGATCTTTCGCGATTTGGGCTACGCCTTCCGCCTGACGTTCCTGAACAAATGCGATGAACTGGAGCGTCAGACCGTGGCGGAATTCTACCAGCGCTGCTTTGACGATGAACTACCCGAGAGCGCGGCGAGTGTGAGCATGCGGTAGCGGCTCTTCCGCCCTGGCGGGCGCGCCCTCGCAAAGACAGCCCGACAGGGCAGAGGAGCAGCCCGCTGGTATTCGGACAGTTGCGTCCCTAGGTTGGCCCCGACCCGAGCTTGAGTATTCGCCATGAACAAACCGCCAGACAACCCCGCCGATCCGTTCAAGAAGGCCCTCGCCGAGGCCACCAAGGTCATGGCGAACGATGCCGATCTGTCGATCACCTATTCGATGGACCCGGCAGGCGTGTCGGGCGATGCGATGCGCCTGCCACAGGTCAGCCGCCGGATGACCCACGAGGAGGTACTGCATGCGCGCGGCACAGCCGATGCGCTGGCGCTGCGGCACAAGTATCACGACGCAGCCACGCATTCACGTTACGTCCCGCCCGGCGAAATGGCGCGCGATATCTACGAGGCGATGGAAACCGCGCGTTGCGAGGCGGTGGGCGCACGCACCATGCCCGGCACCGCCAGCAACATCGACGCCAAGATCGCCGCCGAGGCGCAGCGTCTGGGGTTCGAGCAGATCACCGATACCGCCGACGCGCCGCTGGCCACTGCGGCGGGCTATCTCATCCGCCACCTCGCCACGGGCCGCGATATGCCCCAGGGCGCGCAAAACGTGATGGAGCTGTGGCGCGGGTTCATCGAAGCGCAGGCTGGCGGTACGCTGGAGAGCCTGCAGGACACGCTGGCCGACCAGACACAATTCGCCAGGTTTGCCCGCCAGATCATCGACGATCTGGGCTATGGCGACCAGCTGGGTGATGACCCCGACGCGCAGGACGACGATCAGGGCGACGAGGCCGAGGAAAACGCCGAAGATCAGGAAGACCCCGACAGCACCGGTCAGGATGACAGCGACTCAGAGGAGGCCGACGCCGATCCCGAACAGTCCCAGGACGAGCAGCAGGACGCATCCCAGGCGCAGGTCAGCATGGACGAGCAGGCCGACGAGGACGCGGGCGAGGAAACCGAGCTGCCCGATGGCGAGGCCCCGCTGGACCCGCCCCCACCGCAGGCGTTTTCCGACGCGGACCCCAATTATCTGGTCTACTCCACCGAATTCGACGAGGAAATCCATGCCGAGGACCTGGCCGACCCAATCGAACTGGAGCGCTTGCGCGCCTATCTCGATCAGCAGCTGGAGCCGCTCAGGGGCGCGGTGAGCCGCCTTGCCAACAAATTGCAGCGCCGTTTGCAGGCGCAGCAGAACCGGTCCTGGGAGTTCGACCGCGAAGAGGGCATTCTGGACGCCGGGCGGCTGGCCCGCGTGGTGGCCAGCCCGACGACGCCGCTCAGCTTCAAGGTCGAGAAGGACACCGAGTTCCGCGATACGGTCGTGACGCTCCTGCTGGACAATTCCGGCTCGATGCGGGGCCGCCCGATTTCCATCGCGGCGATCTGCGCCGACGTGCTGGCGCGCACGCTGGAACGGTGCAGCGTCAAGGTCGAGATCCTCGGCTTTACCACGCGCGCCTGGAAAGGCGGGCAGAGCCGCGAGGCATGGCTGACCGAAGGCCGCCCGCAACTGCCCGGTCGGCTGAATGATCTGCGTCACATCATCTACAAATCCGCCGACAGCCCGATGCGCCGGACACGGCAGAACCTCGGGCTGATGATGAAAGAGGGACTGCTGAAGGAAAATATCGACGGCGAGGCGCTGGAATGGGCGCACCGGCGGATGATGGCGCGCCGCGAGGCCCGCAAGATCCTGATGGTGATCAGCGACGGCGCGCCGGTGGATGACAGCACGCTCAGCGTGAACCCCGCCAACTATCTGGAAAAGCACCTGCGCGACGTGATCGCGATGGTGCAAAAGCGGCGCGCGGTCGAACTGCTGGCCATCGGCATCGGCCATGACGTGACGCGCTACTATGACCGTGCCGTGACGATCACGGACGTGGACCAGTTGGCCGGTGCGATGACCGAACAGCTGGCAGCGCTCTTTGACAGCGATCCGCGTGCCCGGGCACGGGTAATGGGGATGCGTCAGGCCAGTTGGGCGTCTTGATCCGAGGTGATCACGGCCCATGATCCGGGCCGGATCGGCCCATCTGCTTTGGCCTGGCAAGGCTGGTAATGGGTCACGACCGTGCCTGTCCCGCGCTTGCGATCCGACCGGCCAAACACGCATGATGCGGCACGGCACAGACACGACCGGGGGCTGGTCATTTCCCATCTCATCGGTAAAATTCGCGCGAAAACCAATGGCAAGAGGCTCCGCCCCCATGTTTCAGACTTTCCAGGAAAAAACCAACCCGGAACAAGGCCCCGAGCGCCTCTCGGCCCTCCGCGGTGCGATGGCGGCGGCTGGTCTCGGCGGCTTTCTCGTGCCCCGCGCCGATGCGCATCAGGGCGAATATGTCGCGCCCGGCGATGAGCGGCTGGCGTGGCTCACGGGCTTTACCGGATCGGCCGGGTTTGCCGCCATCACAGCGGCGCGCGCCGGCGTTTTTGTCGATGGCCGCTACCGCACGCAGGTGCGGGTACAGACCGACGCGACGGCCTTTGAGCCTGTAGACTGGCCCGAGACCAAGCTGGCGGACTGGCTGAAAGAGACGCTGCCGGAGGGCGGCTGCGTCGGCTACGACACCTGGCTGCACACGCCATCCGAGATCGACGCGCTGGTCGGGGAACTGGCCGGCAGCGGGATCATGCTGAGCCCGGCGGCCAATCTGGTCGATGCGGTCTGGACCGACCGCCCCGGCCCGCCGATGGGTGCGATCACCGCCTACCCCGACGCTTTGGCAGGCGAGACAAGCGCGGCCAAGCGCGCCCGTCTGGCCGAAGCGCTGCGCGCGGATGGCGCACGCGCGGCGGTGCTGACCCTGCCCGACAGCATCGCGTGGCTGCTGAATATTCGCGGCGCGGATATCCCGCGCAACCCCGTGCCGCACGGCTTTGCCATCCTGCATGATGACGGGCGCGCACAGTTCTTTGTGAATCCGGCCAAGCTGGAAAGCCTGCCCAAGGGCTGCCGCAGCGGCGGTGTCACCGCCCTGCCCGACACCGAACTGGCCGCGGCATTGGCACAGATGACCGGGCCGGTGCGGCTGGATAGATCCAGCGTGCCGGTAGCGATCGTGAACCTGCTGACCGAGGCCGGTATCGCGCATGTGTTCGGTCCCGAACCTTGCACTCTGCCCAAGGCGTGCAAGAACCCGGCACAGTTGGCCGCCACCCGAGAGGCACATCTGCGCGACGCAGCAGCAGTCTGCGAGGCGCTGGCGTGGATCGACGCGCAGGCACCGGGCACGGTGACCGAAATCGACGTGGTCAAGCATCTGGAGGCGTGCAGACATGCGACTGGCGCGCTGCTCGATATCAGTTTCGACACGATTGCGGGTAGCGGCCCCAATGGGGCGCTGGCGCATTACCGCGTCTCGGAATCGTCAAACCGCACGCTTGAGGAGGCCGATCTGCTGGTGCTGGACAGTGGCGGTCAGTATCTGGACGGCACCACCGACATCACGCGCACCGTGTCGATCGGCGATCCCGGCGCGGACGAGCGCGCGGCCTTTACCCGTGTGCTACAAGGCATGATCGCCATCAGCCGCCTGCGCTGGCCTGCGGGGCTGGCGGGGCGCGATCTGGATGCCATCGCCCGCTATCCATTGTGGCTGGCGGATCAGGATTACGCCCACGGCACCGGCCACGGCATCGGCGTCTACATGTGCGTCCATGAAGGCCCGCAGCGCATCAGCCGCATCAGCGAAGTGCCGCTGAAACCGGGCATGATCGTATCGAACGAGCCGGGGTATTACCGCCAAGACGCATTCGGTATCCGGATCGAGAATATTCTGGTGGTAACCGAGGCCGTACAGCTGGAGGGGGGCGATTTCGGGAACAAGCTCTGTTTTGAGACGCTGAACTATGTGCCCATCGACCGCCAACTGATCGACGTAGACCGGCTGAGCGGGGATGAGCGTGACTGGATCGACGACTATCACGAGATCTGCGCCGAGCGGATCGGCCCGCATCTTGACGGCGACACGGCACGCTGGCTGACGTCAGCGACGCGCCCGCTGTGACATATCTCTGGCGCGCGGGGCGGAATACGGATTAGAACGTTCCAAGTTCAGATTGAACCACAACCTGAATCCAAGACACCCGCAACAATATTGCGTTGCGGACGTTTCGACATATTGTCTCGATCGGGCAATATGTCGAAACATTTCAGGATCGGACTGATTTAAAGACAGGAGGGCGCATGACGCATATCAAAATTCACAAGGCACCGGGAACATGGACCGTCCGTGCAGGCGGTGCCGTTCTGGCCGAAACAACCAACGGGCTGGCACTGAGCGAGGGCAGTCATCCGTCGGTGATCTATTTCCCGCGCAGCGATATCGCCATGGCTTTTCTCGATACCAGCGACCAGACCACCAAATGTCCGCACAAGGGGCAGGCCGCCTATTACAACATCATCACCAAGAGCCAGACGCTGGAAAACGCCGCCTGGAGCTATGAGGACCCGAAGCAGGCGGCGGAATCCATCAAGGGCCATCTGGCCTTTCACACCAGCGACACGGTGACGGTCGAACAGGTCTGAGGCGCCCCACACACTCACTTAGCTATGCTCCTCCAGGCTGACCGCAGCCAGGGCGGTGGCAGATTGGGGCAGCTGGGTTCTCTCTGGTTCTGGCATGCAGCTTTCGTGTTCGGGGCTGTCGTGGCTTTCGCGTTCATGCCACATGTTCTAGTCTGGCACTTGCCCAGCGGAGGATGATGCATGAGCATAAACGAAGCAATCGCCGCAGTACGGACCTTACTAGGGGAACGCTGTGTCCAGTCCAAGTCCGATCTGGATCTGCACGGTCGGTCAGAGTCACACTTCCCACCCGCCCCGCCGGATGCGGTCGTCTATCCCGAAAACACGCAAGAGGTGGCGCAGATCGTGCAGATATGCGCCCGGCACCGCGTGCCCGTGATCGGCTGGGGCACCGGCACCTCGCTGGAGGGGCAGGCGCAGGCATTTCAGGGGGGGATCTGTGTGGATTTCAGCCGCATGGCCCGCGTGATTGCCCTGAACGCCGACGACATGGATGTGCGGGTACAGCCCGGCCTGACCCGCGAGGCACTGAACAATGAGATGCGCGCGACGGGCCTGTTCTTTCCTGTCGATCCGGGGGCGAATGCGTCGCTCGGCGGGATGGCCTCGACACGGGCCAGCGGCACCACCGCTGTGCGTTACGGGACGATGCGCGACAATGTGATGGGGCTGGAGGTGGTCACACCCGAAGGCCGCATCATCAGGACCGGCACGCGGGCGCGCAAATCGGCGTCCGGTTATGACCTCACCGGGCTCTTTGTGGGCGCCGAGGGCACGCTGGGCCTGATCACCGAACTGACGCTGCGCCTGCGCGGCCAGCCCGAGGCGATCTCGGCCGCGGTCTGCGCCTTTGACGATGTTGGCGGCGCAGTAAGTGCCGTGATGGATACGATCCAGATGGGCCTGGCCATGGCGCGGATCGAACTGATGGATGCGGCCTCTGTTCGCGCGGTGAACATCTATTCCGGCATACACCTGCCGGAAAAGCCGCACCTGTTGCTGGAGTTTCACGGATCGCAAGGCGCGGTTGCCGAATGTTCCGAAACCTTCGGCGAGATCGCCCGGATGCACGGCGGTTCGGGCTTTGACTGGGCCACCCGGACCGAGGACCGCTCTGCGCTCTGGACCATGCGGCACAATGCCTACTATGCCATCCTCGCCTCGCGCCCCGGGGCGCGGGCCGTCGTCACCGATATCTGCGTACCGATTTCCGTTCTCGCGCAGGCGGTCGACGAGACCGCCCGCGATCTGGAGGCCAGCGGCGTGCAGGGACCGATCCTGGGCCATGTGGGGGACGGCAATTTCCACGCCATCCTGTTGATCGACCCGGAGGACACGCACGAGGCCGAGGCCGCCCGAGCTGCCGCCGGGCGCATGGTAGACCGCGCGCTCAGACTGGGCGGAACAGCCACCGGCGAGCATGGTATCGGAATCGGAAAACTGGACTACATGAGCGCCGAGCATGGCGACGCCTGGGCCATGATGGGCGCGATCAAGACCGCACTCGACCCGCTGAACATCATGAACCCCGGCAAACTGGTGCCGCCGCGTAACTGAGGCCTTTTGCGGCGTTCCCGGCTCGGAAAAAGCGTTTGGTGCCCGGCTACTCTGGCAGGATCACCGTCGGACGCACCCAGTCACGGCGGTTCCATGCATGCATTGCGTGTCTTTCCTTGTGCCGCGCGGCAGGGGCGCGTCCGGTAATCATTATCTTGCAATCGTGGATCACGATCTCGCATCACCGTGTAGGTGGTTGGGGCTAAATGTGGCACCTTCGAGACGTTTCGTCAGCGCTGCTGAAATCACTTGGCCCGCCGCCCCGACACAGATAGGCTTGGCTCATGATCGCGCGTATCCTGAAACTCTTCAAAGGCCACGAGCCCGACCCGCTGCCGGAACCCGATGCCCGGCTGGCACTGGGCGCGCTGATGGTGCGCGTGGCCAAGTCAGACCGTGATTACCGCTTTGAGGAAATCAGCCTCATCGACCGGCTTCTGGCGCAGATGAACGGGCTGAATCCCGTCGAGGCGGCCAAGATGCGCGCCACCTGCGAAAAGATCGAAGCGGCGGCGCCGGGCACACGGAAGTTTGCGCTGCTGATCCGCGAAACCGTCAGTTTCGAGGCCCGGCTTGAGGCGCATGAAGCGCTCTGGCAGGTGATGCTGGCCGATGGCGACAGTGACGACGCCGAACTGACCGTGCTCACCCAGGTGCGCGAGGCACTCGGCCTGAGTGACGCCGAGTGCGACGAAGCCCGCACCCGGGCCGTGGCAAAATGATTTGAGCTCGAATCGCATTAACGTTTGGCCCGCGCACCTGCCCGCCCTATATCTGCGTCATGATTGCAGATTTTTTCAAGCGCCTGACCGCCCCGCAAACCGAACCCCTTGCCCATAATGACGCGCGACTGGCGCTGTCGGCCCTTCTGGTGCGCGTGGCGCGCACCGATGGCGATTATGCGGCGGATGAAATCGCGCGAATCGACCGGATTCTGGCTGCGCGCTACGGCCTGGACCCAACCGGCGCCCGTGCCCTGCGCGCCGAGGCCGAGGCAGTAGAGGCCGAAGCACCCGATACTGTGCGCTTCACCAGCGCCATCAGGGACGCGGTAGCCTACGAGGACCGCCTGGCGGTGGTCGAGGCGCTGTGGCAGGTCGCGCTGGCCGATGGTCAGCGAGATGCCGCAGAGGACGCGATCCTGCGCCTGGCCACCCGCTTCCTCGGCGTCAGCGACCGCGACAGCGCGCTTGTCCGCCAACGGGTCGCGGCGGGATGATCGCCAGCCTGCCCATGTATGACCGCCCCGAGACGCGCGACGCCAATGACGCGCTCTGGGCCGAAATCCGTATGCGCCTGCCCTGGCCCACGCCGCAAACGCTGACACGCGGCGGTGATCCGTGGGACCATTGGCAAAGCCCTGATCTGATCCTGTCGCAGACCTGCGGCTATCCCTACCGCGCACATCTGCACGGGCACGTTCAACTGGCCGGATCGCCGGTGCATGACCTGCCCGGCTGTCCGCCGGGGCATTATAATTCGGTGATCATCGCGCGTGCGGATGACCCGCGCGACAGCCCGGCCGACTATGCCGCGGCACGCTTTGCCTTCAACGCGGCGCTATCGCAATCGGGCTGGGCCGCACCGCAGAATTACGCCGCGGCACAGGGCTTTCGTTTTACCAACCCGGTGCAGACCGGCGAACATGTCCTCTCGGCGCGCGCGGTTGCCGAAGGACGTGCCGATGTGGCAGCCATCGACGCGCTGACCTGGCTGCTGATCTTGCGGCACGACCCTTTTGCAGTCGACCTGCGGGAAATCACCCGCACGCCCCCCACCCCGATCCTGCCCTACATCACCGCGCCGGGCCGTGACGCCGACACGCTGGCCCGGGCGGTCGCCGCCGCCATCACCGCCCTGCCCACAGCGCACCGCAACAGCCTGGCGCTGAGCGGCCTCACTCGTATTCCCGCCGCAGAATACCTGAATGTGCCAAATCCGCCGCCGCCGGAGCCGGGCGCGCCCGTTTTGGGCTGACTTGCGTCACTTCGGGCAGTTCGTGCCGACCTCTCGCGTTTTGCAAGTTGCATCGCGCCTTCTTTTCCGCCCTATTGTCGCATTGATACCACCAACAGATGGACCCCAAACGCCTTGACCGATGCCACGCCCGTTATCGAGATCAAAAACCTGCACAAGGCCTACGAAGCTCTGGAAGTGATCAAGGGCGTCGATATCACGGCCCATCGCGGTGATGTGGTCGCGCTGATCGGCTCGTCGGGGTCGGGCAAATCCACCATCCTGCGCTGCGCCAATCTGCTGGAAGACAGCCAGCAGGGCGATATCATCTTCAAGGGCGAACCGGTCAAATGGCGCGGCAATGGGCTGGACCGGCACCCCAGCGATGCCAGCCAGGTGCTGCGCATCCGCACCAACCTCAGCATGGTGTTCCAGCAGTTCAACCTCTGGGCGCATCTGACTATCCTGCAAAATGTGATGGAGGCGCCGGTGACGGTGCTGGGACGCGACCGGGCCGAGGTCGAGCAGGCCGCGCGCCAATACCTCGACAAGGTGGGTATCGGCGATAAATGCGACGCCTACCCGGCGCAGTTGTCGGGTGGCCAGCAACAGCGTGCAGCGATCGCGCGGGCACTGGCGATGGAGCCCGAGGCGCTGCTCTTTGACGAGCCTACATCGGCGCTCGATCCCGAACTGGAACAGGAAGTCATCCGGGTGATCGGGGATCTGGCCACCGAAGGGCGCACCATGATGATCGTGACGCATGACATGAAGCTGGCCGCAGATGTATCGGATCATGTGGTGTTCCTGCATCAGGGCCTGATCGAAGAAGAAGGCGCGCCCGAGGAGCTCTTTGGCGCCCCGAAATCAGACCGGCTACAACAGTTTCTCAGCTCGACGATGGTCAGCTGATCAAATCCGCAAACCATAAACCAAGGGATAAAATCATGAAAAAACTCATTCTTTCCACCGCTGCGCTGGCGCTTTCGGCCGGCATGGCGCTCTCGGCGGACACGATCCGCCTTGGCACCGAAGGTGCCTATGCGCCCTGGAACTTCATCAACGATTCCGGCGAGCTCGACGGATTCGAGCGCGATCTGGGCGATGAGCTGTGCACGCGCGCCGAACTGACCTGCGAATGGGTCACGACCGACTGGGACAGCATCATCCCCAACCTCGTTTCGGGCAACTACGACGCTATCCTCGCGGGCATGTCGATCAACGAAGAGCGCGACGCCGTCATTGACTTTACCCAGAACTACACGCCCCCCGATCCGTCCGCCTATCTCGGCATGGACGAAGGGATCGACGTGACTTCGGGCATCATCGCGGCGCAATCCGGCACGCTCCAGGCCGACTACATCGCCGAAACCGGCGCGACACTGGTCGAATTCGCCACCCCCGAAGAAACCATCGCCGCTGTCCGCAACGGCGAGGCGGACGCGGTTCTGGCAGACAAATCCTATCTCGTGCCGATCGAGGCCGAAGACAGCGACCTGATCTTCGTGGGCGAGAATGTGGCGCTGGGTGACGGTATCGGCATGGGCCTGCGCGAATCGGACGGCGCGCTGCGCGAAAAATTCGATGCGGCCATCCAGTCGATGAAGGATGACGGCTCGCTCAACGAACTGATCACAAAATGGGAAGTGTCCTCGACCTTCGAGTGAGACAGCCGGAAGGGGGCCGATGCGCCCCCTTCATTTTTCTGAAAATACTCAAAGAGCACCGCCGCACAGAGGCCCGCCATTTTCAGCTTTTGCACAGATCCAGAGATTCTCGGCTCCTTCCGTTGGCTGGCTTGTTACCTGACCACGGGCAAGCATATGGCGCTTTATTTCAGTTTCGGCACGGTGCTGCTGCTTCTCGGGATCACGGCACCCACAGCGCTGGCCTTCGGCTTTGGCGGGGCGATGGCGGCGCGCTCGCGCATGTTGCCCCTCAGCTGGTTCGGCAAGACCTATATCGCGCTGGTGCGCGGCGTGCCGGATATCGCCTTTTTCCTCTTTTTCGTCATTGCCCTCGACCAGATGTTCGAATGGACGCGACACAAGATCCTGTGCCCCGATTGGACCGAAGCGGTCCGGCAGGGCAATGATTTTGTCGTCTGCGCCGCGGCCAAGCTACCGCTGTCGACCGCACCGCAATGGGTACATGAGGTCTACGGCTTTTTCACCGCCGTGCTGACCTTTGCCATCGTCTTTGGCGCCTTTGCCGCCAATGTCCTTTATGGCGCAATGCGCGCCGTACCGCGCGGCCAGCTGGAGACAGCGGAGGCTTACGGCATGACGCGGCGGCAGACCTTCTGGCGTATTCTGGTGCCGCAGATGTGGGTCTATGCCCTGCCCGGCCTCAGCAACCTGTGGATGGTGCTGATCAAGGCGACGCCGCTGCTGTTCCTGCTGGGGGTCGAGGATATCGTCTATTGGGCGCGCGAACTGGGTGGCTCCGCCAATCCGCGCTTTACCGATTACCCGCATGGCGACTGGCGCATGTGGTATTTCCTCGCGCTGCTTGTCTTCTACCTCGGTTTCACCAAGGTCTCCGAAGTGTTTCTGGAACGGCTGATGAGCCGGCTCACCCAAGGGCAGGCAACCACGGGCGGCGACTCCCGGCGAAAGGCAGCGATATGACCACAGTGGCACGTCCCGCCCCGGGCCTGACCCGGGGCCTCGCGGCGTCACCGCGCGCCATTGGCCAGCAGGTTCCGGGACAGGCCCGGAACAGGGGGCGCTGATGTTCTGCGTTGAGACTATTCAGGCTTACGGGTTGCGCAGCCTGGGCATTGGCGAGCGACTGCTGCCGCGTGACAATTTCACGCTCTGCGACCAGTTCGTGCTGATCGGGTCGGGCATGCTGTGGAATGTATATTTCGGCGTGCTGGCGCTTTTGACCGGTTTCTTCCTTGCCACCGCTGTGGCGCTTGGCAAGGGATCACGCAACATCGTGCTGCGCAAGTCCTCGGAATGGTTCATCTTCGTCTTTCGTGGCTCGCCGCTGTTCATCCAGTTCTTCTTTGCCTATTTCCTGTTTCTCAACCTCAAGGGTGTCAGCCCGGTCTTTGCGTCCTTCACCTCTGCTTGGCTGGGTGCGCTGGTGGTGCTGTTTCTCAACACCGCCGCCTATTCCGGCGAGATTTTCTATGGCGCGCTGCGCTCTATTCCAAAGGGTGACGTGGAGGCGGCGGATGCCTATGGTTTTTCCGGCTGGTCGCGGTTCAGACGGATCATCTGGCCCACGATGCTGCGGCTGGCCTGGCCTGCCTATACCAACGAAGCGATTTTCCTGTTTCACGCCACAACGCTGGTTTTCTTCAGCGGCTTTCCGGCCTGGCAGCAGCGAGGCGATGCGCTCTATTATGCGAATTATTTCGCTGACAAGACGTTCAACCCGTTCGTGCCCTACCCCATCCTGGCAGGATACTTCATCCTGCTGACGCTGGCTGTGATCAGTGTCTACGGCCTGATCAACCGGCGGCTCAACCGGCATCTGCCGCACGAGGTGCGACGAAAGTTGCGGTTGCGCCCGAACCTTATTCGGTAAATCTAGGCGTCACATGACAAGAGGTGGGTCCGATGCAGTTTGAAAACTTTGCCACTTTCCGCGTTGCGGCCTGCGATCTCAACGGACAGATGCGCGGCAAGCGCCTGCCCGCATCCTACTACGACAAACTGCAGAGCGGCGCCGTGCGCATGCCGCTCTCGGCGCTCAACGTGGATATCAAGGGCGCTGACATCGAGGACAGCCCGCTGATTTTCGAGACCGGCGATGCTGACGGCATCCTGCTGCCGACCTCACGCGGGGCTGTCCCGCTGCCCTGGCTGG
The DNA here is from genome assembly GCA_947503145.1 of uncultured Roseovarius sp. Taxonomy (GTDB): domain Bacteria; phylum Pseudomonadota; class Alphaproteobacteria; order Rhodobacterales; family Rhodobacteraceae; genus Roseovarius. Next base: position 193,799 of record CANNCP010000003.1, on the reverse strand, counting down.
ATGGTGCGCAACCACTGGTTCCGATGCAGATGTATTTCGAGGACGGCACGCCGTTCTACGGCGACCCACGCCATGCGCTGTCGGGTGTCCTGAAGCGTTACGAGGCGCACGGCTGGCAGGTTGTTGCATCGACCGAGCTGGAATTCACCCTGGTGGACGATTCGGGCAAGGTGCTCAGATCCGTGCGTGATCCGCGCAGTGGGCGGCGCATGGACGGGTCCGAGATTCTGTCGCTCAGCGAGATGGATGCGTTCGACCCCTTCATTTCGGCACTCTACGAAGCCTGCGCGGCGATGGATATTGACGCCCAGACCACGACCAGCGAGGCCGGCGTCGGCCAATTCGAGATCACGCTCAATCATCAAAGCGCCATGTGTGCGGCAGACGATACCTGGCTCTTCAAGGCGCTGATCCGTGGTCTTGCACGCAAATTCGGTTGCGCGGCCACCTTCATGGCCAAGCCGTTCGTGGTCGATTCCGGCAACGGCATGCACATGCATTTCTCGGTGCTGGACAAGGATGGCAACAACATCTTCAACGATGGTGGCCCCAAGGGCACCGATACGCTGCGCGCCGCCATTGGCGGCTGTCTTGCGGCGATGCGCGCTTCGACCCTGATCTTTGCGCCCCATGCCAACAGCTATGCCCGGCTGGTGCCGCATGCCCATGCCCCCACCGCGATCTGCTGGGCTTACGAAAACCGAACCGCGGCCGTGCGAATCCCCGGCGGCCCGCCTGCCGCACGCCGGATCGAACACCGCGTCGCGGGCGGCGATATCAACCCCTACCTCAGCTTTGCGGTGATCCTCGGCGCGGCGTTGATCGGCATCGAGGACGGGATGGACCCCGGCGACCCGATCTCGGGCAGCGCCTATGATCAGGACCTGCCGCAACTGGCCGAAGACTGGCAGACCGCCATCGATCTTTTTGCCGAAGATCCACTGATCGCGCGCATTTTCGAACCCAGGATGGTGCGCAATCTGGTGCTGACCAAGCGGCAGGAGATTGCGATCATGTCCGTCCTGCCCGAAGAAGAGCACTGGAAAACCTATCTCGAAAAAGTCTGACGTTGCAGCCGCCGCACATTGTTTTTCGGCTTGTCGGCCCCGTTGGCCTTCGCTAGCTTGGAATTTGATCAAATTACGATGCCGGAATGGACCCGCGCGATGAAGATAGGCATATTGCTGACCGGGCACGCGCCCGAAGAAATCAAGGCGGTCACGGGCGACTATGACACCATGTTCGAGCATCTACTCGACGGTCACGGATTTACCTATGACAGCTATGCCGTGGTGGACGGCGCGTTCCCTGACAGCCCGGCTGCCGCCGATGGCTGGCTGATTACCGGGTCCAAGCATGGCGCCTACGAGGATCATCCGTGGATTCCCCCGCTGGAACGGTTCATCCGTGACGTTTATGCCGATGGCCGCCCGATGGTCGGCATCTGCTTTGGTCACCAGATCATCGCGCAGGCCCTGGGCGGCAAGGTGGAAAAATTCGACAAGGGATGGTCCGTCGGGCGCACCCATTACGAGATCGAAGGCCGCCAGATGCAGCTGAACGCCTGGCATCAGGATCAGGTGACAGAATTGCCCGAAGGGGCCAAAGTCGTCGGGCAGAATGATTTCTGCCGCAACGCCGCACTGCTCTACGACGACCGCATCTATACGGTGCAGCCGCATCCCGAACACACCGCCGATTTCGTCGAGCGGCTGGTCAATTCACGCGGGCGCGGGCTGGTGCCCGATGCGCTGCTGGACAACGCGCTGGCGCAGGTGGACCTGCCCACCGACAATCAGATCATGGCCGACCGCATGGCGGCCTTTCTCAAACGAGGTAAATGATGTCCGACCTGATCGCGAAACTTCCCGAAGCGGCGCGCGCCTATCTTGAGGGGCGCAGGCTGGACGAGGTAGAGTGCATTATCTCGGACCTGCCCGGCATCGCACGCGGCAAGGCCGTACCGGCCAGCAAATTTTCCAAGCAAAAGCATTTCCATCTGCCCGATTCGATCTTTTTCCAGACCATCACCGGTGGCTGGGGCGAGGCGGCGGGCGACGCGGGGTTCATCGAACAGGATATGATCCTGAAACCGGACATGAGCACCGCCACCGCAGCGCCGTGGACCGGTGACTGGACGATCCAGGTCATTCATGACGCGATGGACGGCGATGGCGTACCTGTCGGCTGTTCGCCGCGCAATGTGCTGAAACGGGTCGTCGCCCTCTATGCCGAGCGCGGCCTGAAGGCTGTTGTAGCGCCCGAGATGGAGTTCTATCTGGTCGCGCGCAACATCGACCCGGCCAAAGAGATCGAGCCGATGATTGGCCGGTCCGGTCGCCCCGCCGCCGCGCGGCAGGCCTATTCGATGACCGCGGTGGACGAATTCGGCCCGGTGATCGACGATATCTACGACTTTGCCGAAGCACAGGGTTTCGAGATCGACGGTATCACCCAGGAAGGCGGCGCGGGCCAGCTCGAAATCAACCTCAACCACGGCGATCCGGTGGTGCTGGCGGACGAAGTGTTCTACTTCAAGCGGCTCATTCGCGAGGCGGCACTGCGCCATAACTGCTTTGCCACGTTCATGGCCAAACCCATCGCCAACGAACCCGGCTCGGCAATGCATATCCATCATTCGGTGCTGGATACCAAAACCGGCAAGAACATCTTTATTGACGCCAAGGGCGAGGAAACCGACGCCTTCTATCACTTCATCGCGGGTATGCAGAATCACATGCCCGCCGCAATTGCGGTCATGGCGCCCTACGTCAATTCCTATCGCCGCTACGTCAAGGATCACGCGGCACCGATCAATCTGGAATGGGCGCGCGACAACCGCACCACCGGCATCCGTATCCCGATCGCCGCAACCAGTGCGCGACGGGTCGAGAACCGGCTGGCGGGGATGGATTGCAACCCGTATCTGGCGATCGCGGCCAGCCTTGCCTGCGGCCTTCTGGGGCTGGAGGATGCCACCATGCCTGCGCCCGAATTCGTCGGTGATGCCTATGAGGGCGAGGGCGATATCCCGCGCGTACTGGGTGACGCGCTTGATATGTTCGAAGAGGCAACGCGCCTGCACGAGGTGCTCGGCCCCGATTTTGCCCGCGTCTACAGCATCGTCAAACGCGCCGAATACGAAGAGTTCCTGCATGTCATCTCGCCTTGGGAGCGCGAGCATCTGCTGCTGAACGTCTGAGGCGCGCCCACATGGATCTGCTCTATGTCAATGACCGCCCGGGCACCTACCCTGACAGCTGGTACACCGCGACCGCCGATCCGGCCGAGCCGCGCGCGCCGCTGAAGGGTGAAGCGCGCGCCGATGTCTGCGTGATCGGCGCCGGCTATACTGGCCTCTCGGCCGCACTGCATCTGGCCGAATCCGGGCTGGACGTGGTGCTGCTGGAGGCGCATCGCGTGGGGTTTGGCGCTTCGGGGCGCAATGGCGGGCAGTTGGGCAGCGGCCAGCGTATGGGCCAGAACGGGCTGGAAAAGCTGGTGGGCCGCGACGACGCGGCCAAGCTGTGGGAGATGGCGGAAGAGACCAAAGCACTGGTTAAATCCCTGATCACGCGACACAAGATCGACTGCCACCTCAAGCCAGGCGTCGCGCATGCGTGTTCTTCGGCCAAGGAGATGCGCGGGGAACACGAAGAGACCGACCATCTGCGCAGCCGCTACGGCTATGATCAGATCGAGAAGCTGGACCGCGACCAGATGCACGCGCTCTGCCCCTCGTCCGCCTATCACGGTGGCACGCTCGACATGAGCGCGGCGCATCTGCACCCCTTGCGCTATGCGCTGGGGCTGGCACGCGCGGCAGAGGCGGCGGGCGTGCGCATCCATGAGAATTCACGCGTGCACGATATCGACACGCGGCACGGCAGACTGGTGCGCACCGATCACGGGCGGGTGACGGCGGATCACGTGATCCTCGCCTGCAACGGCTATCTCGGCGGGCTCGATCGCAAGGTCGCGGCGCGGGTCATGCCGATCAACAATTTCATCGTCGCGACCCGGCCGCTGGCTGAGGATGCAGCGCGCGTGCTGACCCGCGACGTGGCCGTGGCGGACAGCAAATTCGTGGTGAATTATTTTCGCCTCAGCCATGACAAGCGGCTGCTCTTTGGTGGAGGCGAAAGTTATGGCTACCGCTTCCCCGCCGATATCCGGGCCACGGTATCCAAGCCGATGCTGGAGATTTTCCCGCATCTCAAGGATGTGCCGCTGGACTATGCCTGGGGTGGGACACTGGGTATCACGATGAAGCGGATGCCCTATTTTGCGCGGTTGGCGCCGGGCATTCTGACCGCATCGGGCTATTCCGGTCACGGTGTCGGCAACGCCACCCATGCGGGCCAACTTCTGGCACAGGCTGTCGCAGGCGAGACCAGCGGCTTTGACGTCATGGCACGGGTCCCCGCCACGGTCTTTCCGGGCGGGTCACGCCTGCGCAGCCCGCTGCTGGTGATGGCGATGACCTGGTACGCGCTGCGGGACCGGCTGGGAGTCTGAGCGACTTCGCCGGTCCGCAAAATGACGATACGCGATCCGCGGGACCATCCCACCCGGACGGCCTGCCGACCGCGCGGCCGCTTTGATACCGCCGCGCGGTCGTGCGAAACGGCTGCCCCTTCTACCGCACCACGTGGACGCTGCACTTGGCGTGCCGCACCACCCTGGCCGCGGTGGACCCCAGCAGCAGGTGCTGCATTCCAGGCCGGTGGCTGGCGATGATGATACAATCGCTCTTGATCTCATCCGCATAGTCCAGGATCGCACGACTCGGGCTGCCACTGGCCACCGCGCCACCAAAAGTACCGGGTAGGTTCTTTGTCATTTCGGCCAGTTCGGCCTCGGCCTCTGCCCGGCGCTTGGCCATGTGATCTGGGGGCATATAGGACAGGGCATGCGTCGGTATATGCTCCACCACGTGCAACAATGTGATCGACGCGCCCTCTGCGGCCAGGGCCTGCGCCACTTGTAACGAGATCTCCGATCCGGGGGCTTCGACAAATGATACCGGCACCAGAATATTCTTGTACATTTAGGTCTCCTCTTCCTGAGTTGCCCCTATAATAGGCCCTGGGCCATCACGCGTCTTGATCCAGATCAGCCAAAGATGGCGGCGACGTCGTACATGACTGGCTCGAAACTCTTGCACATCTCGTTGATCCGCCGGTTACGCGTGCGCATCTCCTGGGTGCGCAGCATCGCCTGAAAGTCCTCGCGTCGCGTCCACTGCGAATAGCTGGCGATCCGGGTCTGCGCGTCGTTCACATGCAGGCCCACGGCAATAAAGCCGGGCTGATGCGAGATGAACTGCTCATACGCCTGGGTCAGCTCGTCAAGCAGGTCCTGACAGGTGCCGGGGGTCATTTCGAATGTGGTGATCACGGTTTGATGGCTGGTGTTGGCTTTGATCTGTGGCATGGCGTCCTCCGTTTCGCGCCCAGCTTAAAGCCTTTTGCGATTTTCCTGAAACACGAAAAGCAACAAGAGGCCCATGCCCTTCGGCGGTGCGGACGATTCGCAGCTTCACCGCACGCCACAAACGTCCGCGCGGGGACGTCCGGCTAATCTTAACCTCCGGTTTACCAAATTTAACGACTGTAAGGCACGGAGGTAGACCGATGCTGCGCGCCTTGATCTTGTTGCTGCTCGTGCCGGGGCAGGCCCTGGCAGGGCCGTGGCTACGCGATGTCGGTCGCGGTTTTCTGTCCTATTCCGTCACGCTGGAGGATGTCGAGAAATCCGGCGAGACCAACAGTTATGGGGCGGTCTATGCCGAATACGGTGTGCGCAGGAACCTGACCCTCGGCCTTGATCTGGGGGCGGGCGAACAGGGGTACTCCAAGGCAATCGCGTTTGCGGTTCTGCCACTGACGCCGCAAACGCAAGACACCAGGATCTCCGCCGAATTCGGTCTCGGTACGGTCCAGGACAACGCGATTATCCGGCCCGGCATCGCCATCGGGCGCAGTTTCGAATTTCTGGACCGGTTTGGCTGGATGTCGATCGAAACCCGCGCCGAAATCGGTATCCAGAGCGGCGATGTGGCGCTCAGTACCGATCTGACGCTCGGCTACAATACCGGGCTACGCAGCAAATGGATGATGCAGCTGCAACATGGCGGGACGATGGCCGATCCCGACTATATGCGCCTCGTGCCCTCGGTCGTGATTAAGACGCATCCCGGCCGCCACCTTGAATTCGGCGTGACGGCCGGGGTCTGGAATACCACGGCACTCGGTGTGAAACTCGGGATCTGGCAGGAGTTCTAGACGCCCTGCCCGCCCCTTCTACAGCGGATCGTCGATGCGCACCCGCATCGTGACTGCTCCGCGCACCGGCGTCCCGAATTGCAGCCGCACCTGATTGCGGTCCGGCCCCTGCTTGGCCTGATAATAGGGCGCGACATGCACCGTTGCGCCCGATCCGTTGAGCAGCGGACCGGCGGGAATCGCCGACTCGACGGTCTGCGCGAATGCCCCAAAGGGCAACTTGTCGGACAGATCAATGGTCCAGGTCGAGGTCGCGCTGGATTGTTCGAACTCTATCATCGCCGGGCTCAGGACAGGATTAAATATGTTTCCGAACGTGTTGTCCCGAAACGATATATTCTTGATCCTATTGTAATCCAGATCGGCAAAGCTGGTATCGACAGAATCGACCCGGTCGATGGGATCGTCGATGATGCGGAACGAATTCCCGGTCACGCTTAGCCCATTCAGGAAATGCCCCGCACCGTGCGGTTTGACCACAAGAAAGGTAAACCACTGCGCCACATTGCCCGCCAGGAATACGTTGCTGGTGATGTTGAGCGCGCTGAACGAAAACTCGCTGGCAAATTCCGGTGCGCTGTCATGCTCATTCGACCATTCGATAAAGGCATTGTCGACATAATTGGCGTCGATTGTCGTGCGGCAGTTGGTGCGCGTCAGCACCAGCCCGGCAGAGCGCGTGCCATCGTTGGATTCGTCGCCCTGAAACCAATGGTTGCCCGAAATGATGTTGCTGGAGCCAGCCAGCACGGCGAAATGGCGGAACCGCGTGATCCGGTTATCGCGCAGCTTGACGTCATTGGCATTGGCGTTGAGCGCAATGGACGTGCGGTTCGCCACCAGTTCGGCGTCCTCGCTCGACAGGAACTGGCAGCGATCCACGATCATGCCCTGATCGCCCTTGAACAGGCTGGAAATGCCGCGATCCCGGGGCCGGGTGAAATAGCAATCGCGAAACTGAAAACTGGTCGCGGTTTGCGGCAGCATCACACAGCTGCATTTTCCCGCAGCCTGAAACTCGATGTTCATCAGGGAAAACTTGCTGAGCTTCTCGAAATTGCTGAAATCGAGCATGTATTTGAACCGGCGAAAGGTGAAGACCTGCGTGCCCGCCGCATCATAAAGCTGTTGGCTCAGGGTGATCTCCTGCGCGGCAATGTTGACGGCGCTGACATAGACCTCGCGCCCCACGCCGTTGCCCTCTACCACCGCACCCCGCGGGATATTGGCGACGTTGGTGACGCCGGTCAGACGCAAGCTGTTGCTGGGCGAATAAGTCGCCTGCGAGGTGACGGTTTCGGTGCTCCACGCGGCGTTGTCCTCGGCATAGAACTGCCCGTTCTTGATCAACCGACGCTGGGAATAGCTGCTCTTGTCGGGGATCGCGGCCTGCATGTCCACCGGTCCGGTCAGCGAGATGATCCGCCCCTTCATGTCCAGAGATTCGTGGCCGGTGTTACTCAGCAACGCCTGAAATGCCTTGCAAAAGCCCAGCTCCGGGTCGCCAAAGGCATCGATATAGGCCGGAAGGTGGTAATTGTCGGTCAGCGACAGGGTGTGCTGAGCCGCCATCGTCACCGTGCCCTCGAACCGCACGGCGGATTGGAACGTGACACTGTCACCCAGTCGGAACATGCCCTGAGGCACCAGCACCTGACGGCCACCCGCAGCGGCATCGGCGGCCTCGAACGCGGCCGCATCGTCCGTGACCCCGTCGCCTACGGCGCCATAGTCACGCACGTCCACCCAATCCATCAGATCGCGGTGAAACACCCATGTGGCGTCCTCGATCACGATATCGTCGATCCGCACGATCCCGCCATTCGAGCCTGTCAGGTCAAGTCCGAAATGGCCGTAGGCCGGGACCGCCCCCCAGGCCATATCTACGCCGTTCCGGTTGCCCGCGCCGACGATCGCGGTAATCTCGACCACTTCGCCGTAGTTCTGTAGCGTGGTGGCCGGGCCGCTCTCGATCAGGCCGCCGACATGGTTGCCATTCGATGCCCCTGCCCAGCCCGCGATCTGCACGGTCGGCAGGTTGCCGGCAATCGCCTTGATCCGGGCGGTGATCTTCAGATAGCAGCCCGGCAGTAACGGGGTTTGCCCCATATAACGCAGCTTTTGCACCGTTGCGGTCTTTTGCAGCTCTATCGCGCTGCCAAGATCCTGATCGGCGGCAATGATAGCGGCATTCACCGCACCGTCATAAGTGTCCGAACCGGGGGTTCCGTCGCCACTGGACCAGACATCGAGCCCGCCCTCAAACGCCGGGGGCATCAGGACGATGCCATCGGTAACTGCCTTGTTCATGTCATTCCCTTTCCGCATCCAGATCGCGGCCCGGCCGATCTGGGCGGGGCGGGAACCGGACATCTCGTATTTCGCCACTCCGGGCGCGCCCGGATGGTTCAGGGAGGTATCGACAAGGAGTTAATCAGCGCTGGGAGCACCGCACGGTGCCCGGCTTGTGACACGCCCTCGGGATCAATTCGAGCGGCGCGGCGATGACCTCTGGCGCGGCGACGCGGCGCGTGCCAATTTGTCGACAACTGACAACTGCGGAGTGCCCCAATGTCCCACACGTCTTTTTACGCCCTTACCATGCTGACCGCCGGGATCGGCATTCCGGTCCTTGCCGCGCTCAATGCGGCACTGGGGGTACGGCTCGGTTCTCCGGTGGCGGCGGCTGCGATCCTCTTTGTCGTGGCGCTGCTGGCCACGCTTGCGGTGCTGGCCCTGTCCGGGCCGCGCGCGGTGATGGGGGCGTGGGCGGCCCCAAAGCACCTTTTCCTCGCCGGGACACTGGTGGCGTTCTATGTGCTGACGATCACCTTTATCGCGCCGAAATTCGGCGTCGGAAATGCGGTGTTCTTCGTGTTGCTGGGGCAACTCATCAGCGCGGCGATCATAGATCATTTCGGCCTTTTTGGCGCGCAGGTGTCACCGCTGTCGATCACCCGCGCCTGTGGTATCGGCATCATGGCCGCAGGCGTTTTTGTCACACAGCAGGTCTGAAGCACTGCAATCTGATCGCCTGTGATCGAAGGTATGAGACCTCTTTGGATGGATCGCAGCGAAGGCTGTGCAACTGCGCCGCACCGGTCAATTACCACACGCTGATCAGCCCGCCGCGATGATACGGCCTGCATCCAGCCTCACGGTCCGATCCATGCGCGCAGCCAGATCGAGGTTGTGGGTCGCAATGAGCGCCGCCAGCCCGGTCCCGCGCACCAGTTCCGTCAGCGTGCGAAAGACCTGATCGGCAGTATCGGGGTCCAGGTTGCCGGTAGGTTCGTCCGCCAGCAACAGGCGCGGCGCGTTGGCCAATGCCCGGCAAAATGCGACACGCTGCTGTTCGCCACCCGACATGGCCGACGGGCGATGGTTCGCGCGGTCCGCAATCCCGACCTGATCCAGCAATTCGCGCGCCCGCGCCTCTGCGTCGCGGCGTGGTGTGCCCGCCGCCAGTTGTGGCAGCACGATGTTTTCCTGCGCGGTGAACTCCGGCAGAAGGTGGTGGAACTGATAGACAAAGCCCACATCGCTCCGCCGCACGATGGTGCGCCGCCGGTCGCCGAGGCCGGTCATCGCTACGCCGCCGATCTCGACCTCGCCCGCGTCGGGCGTGTCGAGCAGTCCGGCGATATGCAGCAGCGTCGATTTGCCCGCGCCCGAAGGGGCCACCAGCGCCACGATCTCGCCCGGCTGCAGCGTCAGGTCAGCCCCCCGGAGCACGGCAACTTCGCTTTGCAAACCCCTGTTATAGACCTTCTCAAGCCCGCTCAGGCGCAGCACCGGATCACTCATAGCGCAACGCCTCCACCGGGTTCATCCGCGCCGCACGGCGCGCAGGAAAAATCGTCACGATGAATGACAGACCCAGCGACAGCGACACCGCAGAGACCACATCCGCCAGTTCCAGCTTGGCTGGCAAGTGGTAGATGCCGCGAATCGACGGATCCCACACCTGCCCGCCCATCAGGTAATTCACCGCGCTGAAAATCGGGTCGATATAGACCGCAAAGAGACAGCCCAGAATGACGCCAAACGCGGTGCCGATCAGCCCGGTGAACGCACCGCAGATGAAAAAGACGCGCAAGACCGAACCTTCGGTCAGGCCCATCGTGCGCAGAATGCCGATATCGCGGCCCTTGTTCTTGACCAGCATGATCAGCCCGCTGGTGATGTTCATCGCCGCGATCAGCACGAGGATCGACAGGATGATGAACATCACGTTGTCCTCCACTTCCAGCGCGCGCAGGAACCCGCCACTGGCGTCCTGCCAGGTCCAGATCACCGCCCGTTCACCCGCCGCACGAACCAGATCCAGCGCCAGTTCATCCACCTTTTCGGGGGTAGCCACCATCACTTCCAGCTCATCGGCACGCCCCTCGCGGTTGAAGAACGATTGCGCCTCGGCAAAGGGCATGTAGATGCGCACGCGGTCGATGTCATAACGCCCGGCGGTAAAGATATAGACCACCTCGTAGGCGTTGACCCGCGGCGTGGTGCCAAAGGCGGTCTTGACCCCGCCCGGCGAAATCAGCTTGATCCGGTCGCCGACGCTGACGCCCAGTTCGCGCGCAACGCCCGACCCGATGGCCAGCCCCTCGGCAAACCGGTCGATATCGCCCTGCCCGGTCTCGGGGTTGGCGATGCGCGGGATGGTCTTGAGGTTCTCCACCGTGATACCAAAGATCTGCACGCCGGCGTTGCGGTCGCGCGCATTGGCCATCACTTGCGCCTTGACCAGTGGGGCCACGCGGGTGACGCCGGGCACGTCGCGGACGCGCGCGGCCATCGCATCGTAATCCTCCAGCATCCGGTCGATATTGCCCGTGACCGGGTCCACTGCGCCCGCGTTGTAGATGGTCACATGCGCGTTCGATCCCAGGATCGTATCCACGAATTCAGCGCGAAATCCAGAACGCACGGCCAGCGTGGCGATGAGGGCAAAGACCGCCAGCGTGATCCCGATCAGCGAAATCCACGTCATGACGCTGACGCCACCCTCCGCGCGCTTGGCGCGCAGATAACGCCAGGCGATCATCCACTCAAAAGGGGCGAAAGGGGCCGGAGAACCTGCCACTCGGGTACCTCATTGTTGTTTTCACGCAGAGTGCGCTGGGGTTGTACCGGCGTCAAGCACAGCCCGGCAGGTAGGACGGCAGCAGTCAGCCGCGCCCGGCGGTCTGCGCCGGTTTGCGCCGAAAAGGCAAGCGGATAAGCGCGATCAGCCCGCCCAGAAGGCCAAGCCCGGCCAGAAACCCGAAACCTGCGAACGCCGCGCCTTCGAAAGTCAGAGGCATGGCCGGTTTGAAATCGTCCCAGGCCGCCTGCACGATCTCCGTATCGGTAAGGCTGCGCGCGCGGTAGGCCCGGGTAAACGGTCCCGCTTCGCGCAGTACGATCAGGTCCGCGCTGAGGCGGTTGTAACGCGCCAGCGTCCGGTCCATCGTCTGTGCCCGCGCCGCGCCCATCTGTCCACCTTGGGCCAGGTCCACCAGCGCCTCTTCGCGGGTGAACCCCTGTTCGACTGCGTCGGTATCGAACTCGGCGACAAAGCGGCTCAGCTCGTCCACAGCCCCCGCCAGACGCTGGGTGTATTGCTGCGAGAATTCGGGAAACTGCGATAGTCCTGCCGCCCCCGCCAGCCCGCCTGCGAATGTGAGCGCCCTGAAAAACATCAGTCCGAGCCTTCCGCGTTCCGCATCAAATCCAGGTGTGAAGGAACCGCTGCGCCACCGAACCTACCTAAGACGCCGTGTGATACTGCGCGTAGATCTGTGCCAGCTTCTCGACCGCCTGCTCTGGCGGCAGCTCTTCGCTGACACCAGTGCGGCGGCTTGTCAGCTCCACAACGCCGTTTTTCAGGCCACGCGGCCCTACTGTGATGCGCCACGGCAGCCCGATCAGGTCCATCGTCGCGAACTTGCCCCCCGCGCGTTCATTGCGGTCGTCATAGAGTGGGTCCAACCCAAGCGCGGTCACGGATTTATAGAGCGCCTCGCAGGCCGCATCGGCCTCTGCGTCACCCTGCTTGAGGTTGACGATACCCACATGGAAAGGGGTGACGCCCTCGGGCCAGATGATGCCCTTGTCGTCATGGCTGGCCTCGATGATCGCGCCCACAAGGCGGCTCACGCCGATGCCGTGGCTGCCCATGTGAACCGGCACGGATTTGCCATCGGGGGTCTGAACGGTCGCGCCCAACGACTCGGAGTACTTGGTGCCAAAATAGAAGATCTGTCCCACTTCGATGCCGCGCGCCATACGGCGGCGTTCCTCTGGGACCTGGTTGAACAGCGCCTCGTCATGGGTTTCGTCGGTGCGGGCATAGCGGCTGGTGAACTCGTCCAGCACCGCCCGGCACTCTTCGACCGAATCGAAATCCAGCTGACGATCGCCAAATTTCAGATCGGTGATCGCACTGTCATAAAAAACCTCGCTCTCGCCGGTTTCGGCCAGCACCAGGAATTCATGCGTGTCATCGCCACCGATAGGGCCGCTATCGGCGCGCATCGGGATCGCCTGAAGGCCCATCCGTTCGTAGGTGCGCAGATATGTCACCAGATGCCGGTTGTAGGCGTGCAAGGCCGCCTCCTTGGAGACGTCGAAATTGTAGCCGTCCTTCATCAGGAATTCGCGGCCACGCATCACGCCGAAACGCGGGCGGATCTCGTCGCGGAATTTCCACTGGATATGATAGAGCGTCAGCGGCAGGTCCTTGTAGCTGCCCACATGGGCGCGGAAGATGTCGGTGATCAGTTCTTCGTTGGTCGGCCCATAGAGCATGTCGCGCCCCTGCCGGTCCTTGATACGCAGCATCTCCTCGCCGTAATCGTCGTACCGCCCGCTCTCGCGCCACAGGTCCGCCGATTGCAGCGTCGGCATCAGCATCGGGATATGGCCCGCGCGCATCTGCTCTTCGTGCACGATGTTTTCCAGCTTGCGCAGCACCTTGAACCCCAGTGGCAGCCAGGAATATATCCCCGCGCTGGCCTGCTTGATCATGCCCGCACGCAGCATCAGGCGGTGGCTGACGATCTGCGCCTCCGACGGGGTCTCTTTCAGGACGGGCAGGAAGTAACGGGACAGACGCATGGGTTGACCTCTGGGCATATGTTGCACTGAGCCCCCGTTTATGGCTTTGCGCAGGTCCAGACAAGCCGTCTCGGCGGGCGTTACCGCGTCACGCCCCGCGACGCAGCCCGAGGCGTGCGGCCTTCTTTTGCCGTGGCGGGACTTGAAAGGGCGCGACGCATGGGCGATGTGTGGTATCACCCATTCGGAGCGCGCATGATCTTGCCCGTCAACACACAATTGAAATACTGGGGGATCGCCTCGGCGATGTTCCTGCTGGTTATGTGGATTCTGGGCGATGTGATCCTGCCTTTCGTGCTGGGCGGCGCAATCGCCTATTTCCTCGATCCGGTCGCGGACCGGCTGGAACGCATGGGCCTGTCGCGCGCCCTGTCGGTCACGCTGATCACGCTGTTTGCACTGATGATCTTTGTGGTCATGTCACTGCTGGTGATACCGACGCTGATTTCGCAGGCGACGTCATTGGCCAACACCGCGCCCCAGCTGGTGCGGGATCTCCAAAGTTTTCTGACCGAAACGTTCCCGCAGCTTGGGGATACCGATTCTACGCTGCGCCAATCGCTGACCGCGCTCGGCACCACGATACAGGAACGCGGCGGGCAGTTGGTCGAAGCGGTCCTGGGGTCGGTCTCATCACTACTCAACATCATCGTACTCTTTGTCATCGTGCCGGTCGTGGCCTTCTATCTGCTCTATGACTGGGACCGGATGATTGCGCAGATCGACGACCTGCTGCCGCGCGAGCACGCCCCGACCATCCGCCGTCTGGCGGGTGACATCGACAAGACACTGGCCAGCTTCATCCGCGGGATGGGCACGGTTTCTCTGGTGCTGGGGACCTACTATGCGCTGGCTCTGATGGCTGTCGGGCTGCAATTCGGCCTCGTCGTGGGCGCGATTGCCGGGCTGATCACATTCATTCCCTACGTTGGCGCATTGGTCGGTGGGGCGCTGGCCATCGGGCTGGCGCTGTTTCAGTTCTGGGGGGACTGGATCTCGATCGGGTTGGTCGCCGGCATCTTTGTGGTCGGCCAGGTCATCGAAGGCAACGTACTGACGCCCAAGCTGGTCGGCAACTCTGTCGGGTTGCATCCGGTCTGGCTGATCTTCTCGCTGTCAGTGTTCGGCGCGCTCTTCGGCTTTGTCGGGATGCTGGTCGCAGTGCCACTTGCCGCGGCCATCGGCGTGCTGGCCCGGTTTGCAATCCGCCAGTACAAGAACAGCCGACTTTACCGCGGACCTCAGGACGACAACTGATGAGCCGACAACTGAACTTTGATCTCCCCGCCGTCGCGGCACGGGGCCGCGATGATTTCTTTGTCTCCACCGCCAACGGCGTCGCCGTCGCGCTGGTCGAGGGCTGGCGCGACTGGCCCGCCCGCAAGCTGATCCTGAGCGGCCCCGAGGGCGCAGGCAAGACCCACCTGACGCATGTCTGGGCCGATCTCAGCGGCGCGCGCATCCTGCCCGCCGCCGATCTGGCCAAAGCGGATATCGCGCGGCTCGCGGTCGGCAACCTCGCGGTCGAGGACGCGGATCGCATCGCCGGACAGGACGCGGCTGAAACCGCGCTCTTTCACCTGCACAACCTCACGCTGGCCGAAGGTCACAGCCTGCTAATCACCGCGCGCACCGCCCCCAGCGCCTGGCCGCTCGGGCTGCCCGACCTTGCCAGCCGCATGCAGGGCACGCCCACCTGCGTGCTGGGAGAGCCGGATGATGCGCTGCTCTGCGCCGTGATGATGAAACAATTCGCTGACCGGCAAATCCTGCCGTCCCCCGGCACCATACCCTACCTGGCCAAGCGTATCGCGCGTTCCTTCCGCTCGGCACGCGACACGGTCGAGGCGCTCGATGCGCTCTCGCTGTCGTCCGGGCGGCCGGTCAACCGCGCACTGGCGGCGCAACTGCTGGACAATTCGCAGGGGTGACGCCACACTCCGTTACCTCTTCGTAACAGCACAGGTCCACACCCCCGCCATGTCGCAAGCCGATTTCCTGAAATGCCCCTTTCCAGACGCGGCAGACCTGCCCGATCTGGACATCAGCGGGCCAGGCCGGTTCTATAACCGCGAGCTCAGCTGGCTGGGTTTCAACTGGCGCGTGCTGGAAGAGGCGCAGAACCTGCGCGTGCCGTTGCTGGAGCGACTGCGTTTTTTGTCCATCTCGGCCACCAATCTGGACGAATTCTACAACGTGCGCGTCGCGGGCCTGCGCGAACTTGCCCGCGCGGGCAATACGACCCCCGCCGCCGATGGCCTCACCCCCGCCGAACAGATGGTGCTGATCAACGAGGGCGCACGCAAGCTACTGGCCGCACAGCAAGAAACATTTCAGGCGTTACGCGGCGAACTGGAGGCCGAAAACATCGTCATCCTCGACCGTGCCGACCTGACGGATGACGATCAGACCTATCTCGCAGATGTGTTCCTGAACAAGGTGTTCCCGGTACTGTCGCCGCTGGCCATCGACCCGGCACACCCCTTTCCCTTCATCCCGAACCTGGGTTATTCGCTCGCCTTGCAACTGGAGCGGGCGAGCGACAAGCGTCCGCTGCGCGCATTGCTGCCGATCCCGCAGCAGATCGACCGTTTTGTGCCGCTGCCGGGCGCAGATGCCACCAATCGCTTCCTGCCGCTCGAAGAACTGCTGCTGCTCAACCTCAGCAGCCTCTTTCCCGGCTACAATTACAAAGGGCACTGCGCCTTTCGCGTCCTGCGCGACAGCGATCTGGAAGTCGAGGAGGAGTCCGAGGATCTGGTGCGCGAATTCGAGGTCGCGCTGAAACGCCGCCGTCGCGGCGAAGTGGTCCGCATGAAAATCTCGACCGACGCGCCGACCGCCCTGCGCGAACTGGTGATGGATGAATTGCACGTCGTCCCCGAAGAAGTGGTCGAGGTTGAGGGCATGGTGGGCCTTGCCGCCCTCAAGGAACTGGTCCTCGAATCGCGTCCCGATCTGCTCTGGCCCAACTTCACCCCCCGCATCCCCGAACGGGTGACCGATCATGGCGGCGACATGTTTGCCGCGATTCGGCAAAAGGACATGCTGCTGCACCACCCCTACGAGACGTTCGACATGGTCATCCGCTTTCTCGCGCAGGCCGCGCGCGATCCCGACGTGGTCGCGATCAAGCAGACGCTCTACCGGACCTCCCACCGCTCGCCCATCGTCGAGGCGCTGTGCGAGGCCGCCGAGAATGGTAAATCCGTCACTGCGCTGGTCGAGTTGAAGGCACGCTTTGACGAGGCCGCGAACATTCGTCAGTCGCGCAGGCTGGAACGTGCAGGCGCGCATGTGGTCTACGGGTTTCTGAATCTCAAGACCCACGCCAAGATCAGCACAGTGGTGCGCCGCGAGGGTGATCATCTCGTGACCTATACACATTACGGGACCGGCAACTATCACCCGATCACCGCGCGCATCTACACCGACCTCAGCTTCTTCACCTGTGACACGACACTGGGCCGCGATGCTACCAAGGTGTTTAACTATCTCTCGGGCTATGCCCAGCCCGATCAGCTGGAAAACCTCGCCATTTCCCCGCTCACGCTGAAACCGCGCCTGCTGGAGATGATCGCGGCAGAAATTGACCATGCCCAGGCTGGCAAACCGGCCGAAATCTGGGCCAAGATGA
Source organism: uncultured Roseovarius sp. (assembly GCA_947503145.1). GTDB lineage: Bacteria > Pseudomonadota > Alphaproteobacteria > Rhodobacterales > Rhodobacteraceae > Roseovarius. Next base: position 176,771 of record CANNCP010000003.1, on the reverse strand, counting down.
ATTCACTGATCGACCCCGACATCATTGATGCGCTCTACGCTGCCGGCCAGGCCGGTGTGAAAATTAGCCTTGTCGTGCGTGGTGTCTGCGGTCTGCGCCCCGGCATCCGGGGCCTGAGCGAGAATATCCGCGTGAAATCGATTGTCGGTCGGTTTCTGGAACACAGCCGCATCGTCTGCTTTGGTAATGGTTTCGGCCTGCCGCACAAGAAGGCACGCGTCTATATCTCGTCGGCTGACTGGATGGGGCGCAACCTCGTCCGCCGCGTGGAAACGCTGGTCGAGATCAAAAATCCGACGGTCAAGGCACAGATCACAAGCCAGGTGATGGCGGCAAACATGGCCGATGTGGCACAAAGCTGGGTCATGGCGCCGGATGGCTCGTTCACCCGCACGCCCACGCCGGAAGGTGAATTTGCCTTCAGCTGTCACCGCTTTTTCATGGAAAACCCATCGCTTTCCGGGCGCGGCACGGCTGGTGCGGCAGACGTGCCGAAACTGACCCACACCGAAGATTGACCGCAACCGTGCCTTGGACCATAACAAGGCGCGAGACGAGAGCCGGGGGCCCAAATGGACGCGAGCACTGAGCAGGGCGAGTCCGACGGCGGTCCCTTTGGCCCGGCGCTTTTCAACAAGCCATCGGCCCGGGCACTGCGTCGGGTGGGTGTGGTCGATGTCGGGTCGAACTCTGTTCGGCTGGTGGTGTTTGACGGCGCAGCCCGCAGCCCCGCCTATTTCTATAATGAAAAGATCATGTGCGGCCTTGGTGCCGGCATGTCCGAAACCGGCAAGCTAAATCCCCAGGGACGGGTGCGCGCACTGAATGCGATGAAGCGCTTTCAGCGTCTCTCGGTCGGGCTGGAAACCGGCCCGCTGACCTGCGTCGCCACCGCCGCCGTGCGCGAGGCCGGGGATGGCCCCGAGTTCTGCCGCGAGATAGAGGCCGCAACCGGCCTGCGGCTGTGGGTGGTGGACGGGCGCGAAGAGGCGCGGCTGTCGGCGCAAGGCGTGCTGCTGGGCTGGCCCGGCTCCTATGGGCTGGTCTGTGATATCGGCGGCTCGTCAATGGAAATGGCCGAGATCAATGGCGGCCATGTCGGACGCCGCGTCAGCTCGGCGCTCGGCCCGCTCAAGCTGCGCGATCTGAAAGGCGGTCGCAAAGAGCGCCGCAAATACATCCAGTCGGTTCTGGCCAACATTTCCGAACAACTGGGCGAGCAGAAGAACCGGCTCTTTCTGGTTGGCGGATCGTGGCGCGCAATCGCCAAGATCGACATGGAACGGCGCGGCTACCCACTGCATGTGCTGCACGAATACCGCATGCAACCCAAGGAGTTACGCAAGACATTCCGCTATATCGCCAGCGAGGACACCGAGGCGCTGCGCAACCGCGCCGGGGTCTCGTCTGCGCGGATGGCGCTGGTTTCGCACGCGACCGAAGTGCTGAACGAGGTGCTGCATACGTTCAAGCCGCACGATATCGCCGCCTCTAGCTACGGCATCCGCGAGGGGCTGCTGTACGAACAGATGCCGCAGCTCTTGCGCGACCGCGACCCACTGATCGAGGCCTGCCGCTTCATCGAATCCAAGGACGCCCGCCTGCCCGGCTTTGGTAAGACGCTCTATCAGTTCATCCAACCGATCTATAAATCCGCACGTCCCGAACGCAAACGCATCATCAAGGCCGCCTGCCTGTTGCACGATGTCAGTTGGCGGGCGCATCCCGACTACCGCGCCGAGGTCTGTTTCGACAACGCCACGCGCGCCAATCTGGGCGGGCTGAAACACTCTGAACGGATATTCCTGGGCCTCGCCCTGCTGCACCGCTACTCCAACAACCGCGCTGTTTCCCGGTTCCACGAACTGGGCGCACTGGTGGACGAACACACTCAGCACGAGGCCGAAATCCTAGGCAAGGCCATGCGGTTCGGCGCGATGCTGTGGCTGAGAAAGGACGCCGATCTGGGCAAGATGCGGTGGTATCCAAAGAAAAAGCTGCTGGAGCTACGCCTGACCGACGACGCCGCCGGCCTTTACGGTGAGGTGGCCGAGGCACGCTTCCTGTCGCTGGCCAGCTCGCTGGGAGCCAAGACAAAAGTGGGGCGGCTGCGGTGATCTGCCTGCCCTCTGGCAAAGCCGATCAAGGCGCGAAATAAAGGCCGCAGGCGCGGCGCGATTGCCTTTATCTGATGTCTCAGGTTAAAGGAAAAACGCTTCAGATCTCGATCTCTTCGCCCTCTTCTGGCAGATCCAGCATTTCCTGCGGCAACTTCTTGCGCATGATGATATCGCCGTTGGGCAGCATTTCGGGTGGATGGTAGGTGCTGAGGTCCTCGATCTTGCCCATGATATCGGCCAGCGCCGGACCCATCTGCTGGGCAAACTCTCGCAGCTTTGGCTCCATCTCCTTGGTCAGTCCCAGCAGGTCGCGCAGCGCTGGTTCTATCTCGTGGCTGAGTCCTTCAAAGAGCAGGCGCGCGCCCTCCTCCATCAGAGAAAACCCATCTTCCTCGGTGTCTTGCTCCTGCGCCAGGCCCGGTGTGACAGCCAGCATCGCGACAGCGGTAATTGTGATAATCCGTCTCATGTCCATCAATATAGAGCATCCGGGTGACAATTTTAAGAGGCCAGTTTGATATCCAGCGTTACCGGGAAATGATCCGACGCAGTCAACAGCGCCTGGCGCAGTTCCTCATTGTCCCAGCACACGGGGTCGTCGAAGGGATGCCAGATGCGCCAGACCGGACTGCGCGCCCTGAGATCGGGTGAGACCATGATATAATCGAGCAGCGCCTGCATGTAGCGTTTCTGATGCGACAGGTAAAATCGCGACGAGGTATGCGCCGCCCCGATCTTTCGCCCCAGCGCCCCGCGCGCATGCGGATCATACAGCTGCAATTCACGTGGCTCACCGTCGCCCAGGATGATCTCGACCGAAGAGCGGCCAAAGAGGTTCTCATACTCGTCCAGCCCCGGCCCGTCATTCAGATCGCCCATCACGATCAGCGACTCGCCGGTCTCCAGATGACCGCAGATGCGCTGCCGCAGCCAGATCGCCTGCGCCAACTGCTTGCGCCGGTTGGTTATGGCCATCTGCATCACCGCGTCCTCGTCCACCGCGCCATGAGGGGCCTTGGATTTCAGATGCACCCCGATCAGCCGCAGCGTGCCACCTCCGGGCGTGCGCAACGCCACCTCCAGCGGCGGCTTGGAAAACCGCACGAGGTCTTCGGTCGCGTCGATATCCAGATCAATGCGAAAGACCCCGTCAAATCGTGGCGCGTCAAAAGCGCCCCGCTTGCCGGTCTCCTCGCCAACCGGATCGTGAACCGCGTTCAGCACGTCCGGATCGTAGAGCAGCGCGATCTCTTGTTGCGTATCGTTGGTGAAGCCCACCAGCGCCCGGCGCGCCCGCAGCTGCATCACCTCGGCAAAACGCTCCAGCGCCTGCACGGTCGTCCGCGTTCCGTTATGGTCGGGGGCCTCTATAATCATCACGGCATCCGCGTCAATCGCGGTCAGGACAATACCGATCGCCGTGATCTGCTGGGCGCGTGTGACGTTGTAACGCGCCGACCAGTCATCATCCTCCAGCAGCATCCCGTTATCGTCAAAGAGCGCGTTAAACCATTCGACATTGTAGGTGGCCAGCCTCATGACTCATGCATTCGGCTGATCTCTTCCCAGGCTCGATTGATGTCGACCATGCGCTTTTCGGCCAGCTTGATCGCCTCCTGGGGAACCCCACGCGCAAACATCCGGTCCGGGTGATTCTCGCGGACCATGTCGCGATACCTGTCGCGGATGACGGCCAGCGTATCGTCGGGCTGCACACCCAGAACGGTGTATGGATCGGGTATCGCATAGGGCACGAACCTGCTGCGCATCACCTGAAAATCCCGGACGGCAACACCAAAAATCTCTGCCACCCGTTCCAGAAATCGGTCCTCGTTGGGATGATAGACCCCATCCGCCATCGCGATGTGGAACAGGCCCTCCATCAGATCGTCCAGCATCTTGCTGTCGCTCCCGAACATGCCCTTGATCCGGGCGGCATATTCCTCGAACCCCGCCACATCCTTCCGTGCGAGGTTGAACACCCGCGCAGCCCCCGCCTCGTCCCCTGGTGCAATCTGGAACACCTCGCGAAACGCCGTCACCTCGTCGCGTGTCACCAGCCCATCCGCCTTGGCCATCTTGGCGCCGAGTGCGATGACGGCGATGGTAAAGGCGACGCTACGCTCGCGCGGGGTGCGCAGCTTGTCGAATACCGCGCTCAGCCCTTCGCCACTGGCAAGAGCCGAGATCGCCTCGGAAATGCGCACCCAGATCGACATGCCGGTCAGCTTATCCAGATTCGCGCGGGATGTCAGGCGGGTCGGTCAGCGTTTTCTGCAACACGATCAAGTTCATCCAACGCCCGAGCCTGCGCCCCACGCCGGGTAAATGGCCGCCTTGATGAAACGCCACCGCACCGCCTGACATCCCCCGCCGCTGCGCCCCGGATGATCACACCAGCACGCGCGCGCCGCCGGGGGTGTCGAACTCTGCCCGCAGCCCTATCGGCCCGGCCTCGAACACCACGCGCGCATCGCGCAGATGCGGGCGCAGCCGGGCCTGCAGTGCCTCGGCGTCCGGATGGCGGACCACCAGCCGGGTCAGCCGACACCCCGAGGGCTCCAGCAGGGCGCTGGGATGCGTACCCCCCGCGCCCCACTCGATCAGTGCGGGAAACATCGCGCTGTAAGGCAATGCGCCATCCTCGGGCACTGCCATCTGCCACCGCAATGCACCGCGCTCCAGCGCCACGGGCGCGCCCGCCTCGGGCAGGGCATCCAGAGTGTCGGGCATCGCCTCCACCTGACAGATCCAGTTGGTCAGCCGCGGCGCGCCTGCGAACCGGTCCAGATCGAACCAACGGGCGTAGGGCAGCAGCGGTGCAGCAGGATCGATCGCGATCACCTCCAGATAGAGCCCGTCCTGCAACCCCAGCAGCAGGTTATGAGTGCCAAAATGCGCGTGCTTCCCACCCGGCTGCAATCGCACGCCCAGCGCCTCCTCCACTGCCGCGCGCCCCGCTTCGAGGGTGTCGCAGGCGATGGCAACGTGATCCAGTTTCATGGCAGCCTCCGGAAGTGAACGGTATCATGCCCTGTGTAGGGTCAAACCACCCTCGGGATCAATCGCCTCGAACTCAGCCCCCCACGAGCCGCGCCAGCGCCCAGATCGCCACGAAGACCGTTGGATAAAACGTCGCTGCAAAGCCGAAGGCGCGCAGCGGCGGCGAGAGATGATAGCCGATCCAGAAAGCCAGCCGTGCAATGACAAACCCGACACCAAGCGCGGCGATCACCCCCGGCCCCTGTCCGGCCAGCAGCACCGCCGTCGCAGGCCATATGCATAGCGCCAGAACCAGTTGCTCGACCGTGTTACCCAGAACCCGCTGATCAATCTCGGCGCCTGTGCCCGGCGCGAATGCGCCGCCGTCGATGATATCGTCATCAAAAAACCGGCGCTGCGCCAGCCGCCCGATCACCACCAGCATGAACAGTCCCGGCAGCAGAAACGCGGTCATGATCGTCGGCATCAGGGTGAATACCGGCAGCGCAACATACCGCCCCGCCGCCCAGAGCAATACCAACGCCCAAAGCGCCCCTGCTGCCATTCCGATCATGATTCGTGCACGCTCGCTCATTCTTACCTTTCGCTTTTCCAAAAATACTCATAGTGCACATCACCCCGCGCGGATCAATCGATGGATCACACCCGAGGTCAATCCCGCCCCGGTCCTGCCACACCTGACGGGAACCGTCCCGGTTTTGCAATCCGTGATCGCAACCACCAGACAGCATTGCGCCATTTCCGCCTTGACGCCACTTGCGGTCTGTCATACCTCACCGCCCGATGGCGCGGTAGCTCAGTTGGTTAGAGCGAACGACTCATAATCGTTAGGTCGGGAGTTCGAGTCTCCCCCACGCCACCAAAGTCGCTTTTCCAGGAAAAGCGACCCGGCCTACCAAAATCCAAACCAGAGTGGCAGCCGCTTCGCAAAGTGAAACCCCCAAACCGCCTATAACACACTGCTTTATATGACAAAAAACGCGCGCCACTTTCGCGACGCGCGTCCTGTCCCTTCCGAAGACGCCCGAACAGGGCGGATGAGGCGGTCCCCCGCCTCTACCCCCGTGCCGCGCGGATCAGTCGCAAAATATCCTGCGCCGCCTCGGGGATATTCGTCCCCGGCCCAAAGATCGCCTTCACTCCCGCGCCCCTCAGGAATTCGTAATCCTGCTGCGGAATGACCCCGCCGCAGATCACCAGGATATCGCCTGCATCCCGCGCCTTCAGCGCCTCGATCAGCTTGGGGGCAAGGGTCTTGTGGCCCGCTGCCTGACTGCTGATCCCGATCACGTGCACGTCATTGTCCACCGCGTCTTGCGCCGCCTCCTCGGGCGTCTGAAAGAGCGGCCCCACATCCACGTCGAACCCGATATCGGCAAAAGCGGTGGCGATCACCTTGGCACCCCGGTCATGGCCGTCCTGGCCCATCTTGACCACCAGCATGCGCGGGCGGCGGCCCTCATCTTCGGCAAAATCCTCGACCGATTTCTGGATCGCAGCAAAACCTTCGTCACCCTCGTAGGCCGCGCCGTAAACGCCCGCCAGCGTCTTTACCTCGGCGCGGTGACGGCCGAATACCTTTTCCATGCTCATGCTGATTTCTCCTACCGTGGCGCGTGCACGGGCTGCCTCTACTGCGGCTTCCAGCAGATTGCCGCCTTCCCTGGCGCGGCGCGACATCTCTTCCAGTGCGGCGGTACAGGCCGCCTCATCACGGTTCGCACGGATACGCTCCAGCCGCGCGACCTGACTGTCGCGCACTTTCGAGTTGTCGATATCCAGCAGGTCGATCGGGTCCTCGTTCTCGCGGCGGTACTTGTTCACACCCACGATCACCTCGGTGCCCCGGTCGATCATCGCCTGCCGTGTAGCCGCGGATTCCTCGATCCGCAGCTTGGGCATACCACTGGCCACGGCCTTGGTCATGCCGCCCATCGCCTCCACTTCCTGAATCAGCTCCCACGCCTTCTCGGCCAGTTCGGCGGTCAGGCTTTCGACATAATAACTGCCTGCCAGTGGGTCGACGACATTGGTCACGCCGGTCTCTTCCTGCAGGATCAGCTGCGTGTTGCGGGCGATCCGGGCGCTGAAATCGGTGGGCAGCGCCATCGCCTCATCAAGCGCATTGGTGTGCAGCGACTGCGTACCACCCAGCGCTGCGCTCATGGCCTCGTAGGCGGTGCGCACGACGTTGTTGTAGGGGTCCTGCTCTTGCAGGCTGACACCGCTGGTCTGGCAGTGGGTGCGCAGCATCTTGGACCGGTCGTTCTGCGCGCCAAACTCGGTCATGATCCTGTGCCACAGCAGACGCGCGGCGCGCAGCTTGGCCGCTTCCATGAAGAAATTCATGCCAATGGCAAAGAAGAACGACAGACGCCCTGCAAATTTATCGACATCCATGCCCGCCTCGATGGCGGCGCGCACGTATTCGCGCCCGTCGGCCAGGGTATAGGCCAGTTCCTGCACCAGGTTGGCGCCCGCCTCTTGCATATGGTAGCCGGAGATCGAGATCGAGTTGAATTTCGGCATCTCATTGGAGGTGTATTCGATGATGTCCGACACGATCCGCATCGACGGCTCGGGCGGATAAATGTAGGTGTTGCGCACCATGAATTCCTTGAGGATGTCGTTCTGGATGGTGCCCGACAGCACGCTGCGGTCGTGCCCCTGCTCCTCGCCTGCGACAATGAAACTGGCCAAAACCGGGATGACCGCACCATTCATCGTCATGCTGACGCTGACCTGATCCAGCGGGATTTCATCAAACAGGATCTTCATGTCCTCGACCGAATCGATGGCCACACCGGCCTTGCCCACGTCACCGTCGACGCGGGGATGATCACTGTCATAGCCGCGGTGGGTGGCCAGATCGAACGCGACCGAGACGCCCTGCTGCCCGGCGGCCAGGTTACGGCGATAAAAGGCGTTCGATTCCTCGGCCGTGGAGAACCCCGCATATTGTCGGATCGTCCAGGGGCGGCCGGCATACATTGTCGCCTTGACGCCTCGGGTAAAGGGTGCGGCCCCTGGAATGCTGCCCATATGGTCCAGCTCCGCGATATCTTCCTGGGTATAGAGCGGCTTGACGTCGATCCCTTCCAGCGTGTGCCAGGTCAGGTCTGCTGGCTTGCGCCCCCGCAGCTCCTTGGTCGCCAGATCATGCCAGTCTTTTTGCTTCGATGTCATCGTCTTGTCCTCTTCTCAAACCATCGGCGGCCGGTGCTTTCACCGTGCCCGCCCCGGCGGGGTTCTCTGTCAGTTTCGCCAGACCGTCCGCCCCGGCGCGCAGCCAGTCCAGATCGCGGCAATAGGCATCGTGCAGCGCCGCGCGCTGCGCCTGGGTAAAGGGGTGCCAGACGTCACCCGCGACCTGCCGGAGCTGACGAGGATCCTGGCCACGCGCGGCCAGAACACCGCGCAGTTCGTCCAGACCCGGCGCGCGATTCAGCCATTCACGGGCGTGACGTCGCGGCGGTTGTACAAGGCCGGCCATCACCGACAGCTTGCTCTCGGGCACGCTGGCACAGGTTTCGTGCAACAGCACGACGATCTCGGTGCCGGGCAGCGCGCAGGCCAGATCGGTGATCACGCCCTTCCAGCTGCGCGGGCTGCTGGTCATGTGCTCCAGCTCGATCGCGCGCGGCAAGGTGCCGTGGCGCGACATCGAAAAGGCCAGCACCGAGGCCCAATACGCCTCTTGCGCGCGGATGCAGAACACGACCCTGTCAATACGCCCGCCCAGCGCCTCGCCGTAGCGTGCCATCCGTTCACCGATCGCGGGATAGAGCCGCATGTCGCGGATATTGCGACGGGGTGATCCGATGAGATTCTCATCGCTGATGATCAGGCGCGCAACCCCGGCATCGCGCAGTTTGGCCATTTGCAGCTCGATACGCCCGCATGCGCGTCTGAGCTGCCGCGAGGCAGGGATCGGGCCCGGGCGCGGCACCACACCTGCCAACAGCCCGCGGCGCATCTCTCGCGGCCCCCAGAACGCCGTGCCAGCGGCGTGCAACGGCCCCGCATTGCGGTACATGTAGTGCTGAAAACTGGTCGAGGCGGTGCGGTGCGCCCCAGGATGCAGGATGATATCCATGTCAGATCGCGCCTTTTGCAGCGGGGCCGCACCACGCGGCCGCCGGGGGGTGGTCTCCCCCTGTTTTTGCGCTATCAATGCTTGGAATACGATTAACGTGGATTTTTCCGCCCCACCGCCGATGCCTGGCATCGTAATCGGCTGGTCAGGTCCTATATCCAACCTGACAGGAGACAAGATGAAAAAGTTGCTGACCTTTGTTTTTGCTTGCCTTATCGCCGCGCCTCTGGTTGCGGACGATGTCGCTGCGGCCCCCGAACCGACGATATACATCGACGGAACGGACATCGACCTGAGCCAGTTTTTATGGAAAAATCGGCCTCTCGTGATCTTTGCCGACAGTGAATTCGACCCACGCTTTGTCCAGCAGATGGAGTTTCTGAACGCCCGGATCGAGGACCTCGAAGAGCGCGACGTCGTCATCCTGACCGACACTGATCCGTCCGTGCAAAGCCTGCTGCGCGAGCAATTGCGGCCGCGCGGCTTCATGTTGGCGTTGATCGTCAAGGACGGCACCATATACCTGCGCAAACCGTCCCCCTGGGACGTGCGCGAGATCACCCGCACCATCGACAAGCTGCCGATGCGCCAACAAGAGATGCATGATCGCCGTGATGCCAACAACTGAGCCGGGTCCTCTCTCGCTTGCCAAATAGTATCCCCCGATGCGGGTGCTACCGCATAGCCGGAGCGGCCATGAACATGGCGCAAATCCCCAGAGGCCGGATAGCGTGAAGCATCCTGACCGACGCTGTGTTCATCGCCCATTTCGCAACCGGCAAGCGCCGCCCGGCCATAACCGGAATTCGATATCTGGCTGACGGGCACGCGCATCTGCGTTATTCGAACTCCATGATCACGTCGTCCACCGCCAGGCTGTCACCCTGGCCTGCGTTGATCCTGGACACGGTCGCCTTCTTCTCGGCGCGCAGGATGTTCTCCATCTTCATCGCCTCGACGGTACACAGCGCCTGCCCCTCCTGCACCTCGTCGCCCACCGCGACGCTGACCTTGACGATCAGGCCGGGCATCGGACACAGCAGCATCCGCGACGTGTCGGGCGGCAGTTTCTCGGGCATCAGCTGTGCAAGCTCGGCCTGACGCGGCGTGCGCACATGTACTTTCAGGTCCGCGCCCCGGCTGCGAATGCGAAAGCCCCCCGAGATCTTGCCGACCTTCAGCACCAGGGGCGTGTCGTCCACATCCAGTACCGCCAGCGGATCGCCCGGGGTCCAGTCGCTGACCACCTTCACCTCGCTGCCGTCTTCGAACCGGACCGTCGCGCCGCCCTTGTAGGCATTGATCGTGACCGCGTGGCTCTGCCCCTGCAGCGACACGACCCAATCCTCTCCTATGTGGCGTTCGTGGTTGTCCATCCGGCCCGAGATGCGTGTGCGCCGGATCTCAGCGACCCGGTGCATCGCGGCGCAGGACGCAGCAATGCGGCGCAGCGCGGCATCGCCCAGTTCGACCCCGTTGAACCCTTCGGGATATTCCTCTTCGATAAAGGCCGTGGTGATATTGCCCGACACGAACCGGGGGTGATCCATCACCGCGCTGAGAAACGGCAGGTTATGCCCGATCCCCTCGACCTCGAAAGCATCGAGCGCATTGCGCATCCCCTCGATTGCCGCCGCGCGATCCGGCCCCCAGGTGCAGAGCTTGGCGATCATCGGATCGTAATACATCGAGATTTCGCCCCCCTCGTAGACGCCGGTATCATTGCGCACGATCGCGCCCTCCACGCTCAGCGATTCAGGCGGGCGATAGCGTGTCAGCCGCCCAATGGAAGGCAGGAACCCGCGATAGGGGTCTTCGGCGTAAAGGCGACTTTCCATTGCCCAGCCGTTCAGCTTCACATCGGCCTGGGTGATGGTCAGCGCCTCGCCATTGGCCACGCGGATCATCTGCTCGACCAGGTCGACACCGGTGATCAGTTCTGTCACCGGATGCTCCACCTGAAGACGGGTGTTCATTTCCAGAAAATAGAAGTTCTTGTCACCGTCCACGATGAACTCGACCGTGCCTGCGCTGGTGTAATCCACCGCCAGCGCCAATGCCACGGCCTGCTCGCCCATCGCGCGGCGCGTTTCGGCGTCCAGGAACGGGCTCGGCGCCTCTTCGATCACCTTCTGGTTTCGACGCTGGATGCTGCATTCGCGCTCACCCAGATAAATCCCGTTGCCATGCGCGTCGCACAACACCTGAATTTCGATGTGGCGCGGCTGGGTCACGAATTTCTCGATGAAAATACGGTCATCACCAAAACTGCTGGCGGCCTCGTTCTTGGAACTTTGAAAACCTTCGCGCGCCTCTTCGTCATTCCACGCGATGCGCATGCCCTTGCCACCGCCACCTGCGCTGGCCTTGAGCATCACCGGATAGCCGATATCGTTCGAGATCTTCACCGCCTCGTCAGCATCCGAGATCACCCCCATGTATCCCGGTACGGTGCTGACATCGGCTTCCTGCGCGATCTTCTTGCTCGTGATCTTGTCGCCCATCGCCTCGATCGCGCCCTTGGGCGGCCCGATGAAGGCAACGCCCTCGGCTTCGAGTGCCTGCGCAAATTTGCTGTTCTCGCTGAGGAAGCCGTAGCCGGGATGCACCGCTTCGGCACCGGTCTGGCGGACCGCCCCCATCACCTTGTCGATGACGATGTAGGACTCGTTGGCAGGCGGCGGGCCGATATGCACCGCCTCATCGGCCATGCGGACATGCAGCGCGTTGCGGTCGGCGTCAGAGTAGATGGCGACCGTTTTGATGCCCATCTCGTGCGCAGTCTTGATCACCCGGCAGGCAATCTCGCCCCGGTTGGCAATCAGGATTTTCTTGAACATTGCATGTCCCCTTATGTGCTGGCCCGGCTCTTGCGGTCGGGTCGTGACGACGAAAAAGCCACCGGCGCGCGGAACCGCACCGATGGCTGAATGAGGCTGGATTGTGCGCCGTGCGCGCGGGCCGGATCAGAGACAGCGATCCGGGAACGTCTGGCAATAGGCGATGTTGCCGGCCGCACCGACGACGGCACCCGCCGCAAGGTTACCGTCAAGCACGGCCGCAGTGCCGGCACCTGCGCCCGCACCGAAAATAGCCTGCTCGGGAACGGTGCCGCCGCACCCGGCAAGGGCGATGAAGAGGATGCAGGCAGCGCCTGCCTTGTAGGTTGTGTACATTGGTCTGGGCCTCGCGTGTCATGAAGGGGGGAAGTGCCCCTACCGGTAGCGCCATCGCAGGCATTCGCAATACCCGACAGCCGCGCCGAGCCAGATTGCGCGACAGATCGCCGATCACTGTAACATTTTGAATTTTCATCAAAAAAGGGCGGCCTGCGCAACATCGCGCAAGACCGCCCATCAGGGGAAGGGTAACGGTTCAGACTAAGTGTCTCGGATCCTTGGGGTAGACCCGCCACTACAATATCCACGCTGACCGCAAAGCAACGGCGCGCCAAGTGCCCACTGCGGCGCGCATCAAGATCGGCTAAACTCCGCGTAAATTTACACGTCATGCGCAAGTTTGCGCCGCTCCATAGCGAACCGGCAGCGATCCGCGCATCGCTACGAGTAGAGAGGTCAGTGCCGACACACATCATTCGTCCTCCACCCGGAACGCCTCGGGGAACACGCGGCGCGCGACGGCCTCATCAAGGACCAGCAGCGCCTCGTAACTCTCGGGATCAAAGGGGTCTTCGGCGGGCAGCACTTCGCGCCCAAAGAGCCAGCTGAGCCGCCCGGCATCAAGATTGCCACGCTCGAACGGCTCTGCTCCGAAACAGGCCCATATTGCCGTGACAAAGCCTGCATCGGCACGCCGGTCCGCAGGCCGCCGGTCACGATAACGCTCGCGCGCGATCAGGGGTGTGGCCCCCTTGGGATTGGCGCGACGAATTGTAAATTGAAAATCTGTGCCGGGCAGACGCCCGGGAAATCCGCGATGTTTGATCATGACGCTCCCCCGCATCGGGTCAGCGTATCACGCGGGAAGGTCGAGACAGGCCGAAAGGCCTGCCCCCGTTGCGTTACGCGAGACCGCGTATCAGTATTTGCCGCCGTACTTGCCGGTCGAAACGGGCTCGACCGTGATCGGCTCGGGCTCAACCACGACGTACTCTTCTTCTTGTTGTGCGCATGCGCTTGTGACTGCAACCAGTCCCAGCGCGAAAAGGCCCTTAATAATGTTCGACATATTGTTCTCCTGTCACTTCCTAGGTGTGATGTAAGGGCAGAGCCCACCCCATGCCCTCGACTCGAGGTTTGGATTGCTTGGGTGCATCCGGACCTGAAGATAGAGCAATTCACGCAAAATTGAAACGAAAACGCGCGATTGCGGGGGCGCTGTGGCTGCAAAGCATCACAAACCCTCCCAGTTGAGCTTTGTCTCGCAAGATATTGTGTCACAATCAAAACATCTCCCAGATGCAGGTGCCGTCCTCGACCCTGAACGCCTCAAAAACCTGGCGTGCGGTGGGGTCGGCGACGCCGAATTCGGTCTCTTTGTTCGCCAGCGAAATGACAACCTGACGGGGGTTTGGTCCGATGTCCGACACCCGGTCAAGCGCGTATTCGGTGCACAGATATGTCAGGTCCCCCAGCACGGTCTCGATCTGGTCCGCGCGTGGGTCGAACCCCTCGGCTATGAAACGGAACCGATAGACCAGCCCATCACCGGGCCGGTCGGTCAGCACTTCATGCAGCTGCGCGCTGAGGCCCGAAGGCAGTGCCAGCAGCACGTCCTCTGCCATGGCCGTGGTGGCCAGCGCCGTTGTTGCCAGTGCTCCCGCGCACCTCATGTGGCACACCGGACCCAGCGGGCGCGATTACCGGCATCCTCCAGCACCGCGCGCAGCCGTGCCTCGGCCTGACTGCGGGGGAACTGGCCGGACACCTGCCCGCCTGCAGTGATGGCCAGCCCGCCGGGCGTAGCGCGCACGCGCACCGCCGGGGCAAACCCGCGCAATCCGCGCAGCGCCCGCCAGATGTCCTGCCGGACCTGATGCGCGATCCGGTCCTTGTGCGCCGCAGGCAGCTGCGTGGACACGGCCAGATCGAACCGCACCGGCAGGCGCCGCGCCAGCGTCAGCCCATCCGCGTCATCGCGCAGCCTATACCAGCGGTCGCGGCTCATTGCGGTGCTTCCTCGGGTGCGGTGTCGAATTCGGCCGGGCTGATGATCTCGATCAGCTCCATATCGTCCGAGTGCCGTACTTCGCGGTGGCGGATACCGGGCGGTTGCAGCACGCAGGATCCCTTGCGCAGGATATGTTCGCCCTCGTCTTCGTATTCAAAGACCACCCAGCCTTGGGTGACGTAAACCATCTGAAACTCAAGGTCATGACTATGCCACGCACCCGGGCTTTCCTCGCCCGGCACGGCGCGGATCACATGCGCGCCGAACTTGCCTTTGGTGGCGTCCTTGATGCCCAGATCGCGGTATTCAAAGAACGCGCGCAGCCCCGCGCCCACGAACTTGCCGTCATCGGCATGGGCGATGGTGAAAGCCTGGTTCCTGTATATCTGGGTCATGGGCAGGTCCCGCGCAGCGTGGGTGCACCCCACCACATTGCCGTCAATGGTTGCACCGCGATTTGAACAAACCGGACTTGATTGCGGGCCTCACCGATCGAGCCAAGTACCGCCCCTTCCGCCGAGAGCAATGTGATATCAAAGGCACAATGTCCGATCATGACGGTCACAGCGGAATGTTGTCGTGCTTCTTCCACGGCCTCTGCACTTCCTTTTTGCGCAGCGACGCAAAGGCCCGGCTGACGCGCTTGCGGGTGGAGTGCGGCATGATCACCTCGTCGATAAAGCCGCGCTCGGCAGCGACGAAGGGATTGGCGAACCGATCCTCGTAATCCTTGGCGTGGGCCGCGATCTTGTCAGGGTCGCCCGCATCGGCGCGGTGAATGATCTCGGCAGCCCCCTTGGCGCCCATCACCGCGATCTCGGCCGTTGGCCAGGCATAGTTGAAATCGGCGCGCAGGTGCTTGGATGCCATCACGTCATAGGCCCCGCCATAAGCCTTGCGGGTGATCACCGTGACCTTCGGCACCGTCGCCTCGCCGTAGGCAAAGAGCAGCTTGGCCCCATGCTTGATCACGCCGCCGTATTCCTGCGTCGTGCCGGGCAGAAAGCCGGGAACATCCACCAGCGTCAGCAGCGGGATCTCGAAACAGTCGCAGAACCGCACGAAGCGCGCTGCCTTGCGGCTGCTGTCGATATCCAGACAGCCAGCCAGCACCATCGGCTGATTGGCCACGACGCCCACGGTCCGTCCTTCCAGCCGGATGAACCCGGTGATCATGTTCTTGGCGAACTCTTCCTGTATCTCGTAGAAATCTCTCTCATCCGCGAGTTTGGTGATCAGTTCCTTCATGTCGTAGGGCGTGTTGGGGTTATCCGGCACCAGCGTATCAAGCGACGGCTCGATCCGGCCCGGCGCGTCAAAGAACGGGCGCACGGGTGATTTTTCGCGGTTCGACGACGGCAACAGGTCTACCAGGCGGCGGACTTCGGCCAGCGCCTCGACGTCGTTTTCGAACGCGCCGTCCGCGACCGAGGATTTGCGGGTATGGGTTGTGGCCCCTCCCAGTTCCTCTGCGGTCACCTGCTCGTTGGTCACGGTCTTGACCACGTCGGGGCCCGTCACGAACATGTAGGAGCTGTCCTTGACCATGAAGATGAAGTCGGTCATCGCGGGCGAATAGACCGCGCCACCCGCACACGGCCCCATGATCACGCTGATCTGCGGGACCACGCCGCTGGCCAGGATGTTGCGCTGGAATATTTCGCCGTACCCCGCCAGGCTGTCCACACCTTCCTGAATGCGCGCCCCGCCGGAATCGTTGAGACCGATCACCGGCGCGCCGTTCGCTACGGCCATATCCATGATCTTGCATATTTTTCTGGCATGAGTTTCGGATACCGACCCGCCCAGCACGGTAAAGTCCTGACTGAACACATAGACCATCCGGCCGTTGATCGTGCCCCAGCCGGTCACGACACCGTCGCCGTAGGGGCGGTTCTCTTCCATGCCGAAATCAATGCAGCGATGCGCCACGAACATGTCGAACTCTTCAAAGCTGTCCTCGTCCAGCAACAGCTCCAGCCGTTCGCGCGCCGTCAGCTTGCCCTTGGCGTGCTGCGCCTCGACGCGGGCCGCACCGCCCCCCATGCGCGCCGCGCCCCGGCGATCGTCGAGCGTCTGCAGAATATCTTTCATGGTAGTCCCCCTCGCGTTTGACACAGGCTATACTGGAAACCGGCCCCGCAGAAAGCAGTTTCGGGCTAATTTGCAAATTATTGGAAACAACATCCTGCTAATATGCAAACCTGCTAAGCCCGCCCGCCCCTCATGGACTCTTCTGTGCCCCGCGACTAGCCAACTCAAATGTCCAATGCACCAAAATCCCGGTTCCTCGACCGTAGCACGCCGCCCCATATGGCGACGCTGATATTGATGGCGGGCCTGTCGGCCCTGGCGATGAATATCTTTCTGCCCAGCCTGCCGGGCATGACAGACTATTTCGACACCGATTACCGGCTGATGCAGCTTTCCGTGGCGCTCTATCTGGCGGTCAATGCCATTCTGCAGGTGCTGATCGGGCCGATTTCCGACCAGATGGGGCGCCGTCCCGTGATCCTTGGCGGATTGGTGATATTCCTGTTGGCGACCATCGGCTGCGCGCTGGCGCAGAATGTCACCATTTTCCTCATATTCCGGATGATGCAGGCCACCATCGTGGCCGCAATGGTGCTGAGCCGCGCCATCGTGCGCGATATGGTGTCGCAGGACGAAGCCGCCAGCATGATCGGCTATGTCACCATGGGCATGGCCGTTGTGCCGATGATCGGTCCGGCCATCGGCGGGCTGCTGGACCAGTATTTCGGCTGGCAATCGAATTTCTGGCTGCTGCTGGTGCTGGGCATTGCCGTGCTCTGGTTGTCCTGGGTCGACCTGGGCGAGACGGCGCAACGCAGCCAGCTGAGTCTGGGGCAACAATTCCACGAATACCCGACGCTTTTTCGCTCGCCCCGGTTCTGGGGCTATTCGATGGCCGCCGCACTGTCCTCGGGCGCGTTCTTTGCCTATCTGGGCGGCGCGCCTTATGTCGGCGATCAGGTGTTCGGCCTGACCCCCGCCGAAGTCGGTGTCTACTTTGGCACGCCGGCGATCGGGTATTTTGCCGGCAATTTCATCTCGGGGCGGTTTTCGGTGCGCATCGGTGTCGACCGAATGGTATATTGGGGCACGCTGATCAACGCAGTCGGGATCGCGATAAACCTCGGGCTCATCCATGTCGGGCTCGGCACGCCGATCAGCTTTTTCGGGTTGATGGCGTTTGTGGGCCTCGGCAACGGTATGTCGATCCCGAACGCGACCGCAGGCGCGCTGTCGGTGCGCCCGCATCTGGCCGGCACTGCCAGCGGTCTTGCCGGTGCGCTGATGATCGGCGGCGGTGCCGCGCTCTCGGCGCTGGCGGGCTGGCTGCTGACACCCGAAAGCGGCGCGGCGCCGCTGCTGTGGCTGATGCTGATCAGTGCATTGCTGGCGATTGTGTCGATCCTGATCGTCATCCTGCGTGCGCGACAGGTGGGCGTGCGCTGAAGCCCGGCCGACGGACAGGCCGCTGCTGTGTGATTGCCATCCCTTGCGGGCGGCCTGGCGATCACGTGGTGGCCTCAAGGGGGCTTTGATTCCGCGCGCTTGTGTCTGGCGCGCATATTTCACCAGGTTACGCCAGCAAGCACCACCCATTTATCGCGTAGGGTCCATAGTCCCAACCGGCTTGCCAACGCCACTATGCAAACCTACCCTGCGTCAAAAGCAAAGTTGCAAACCACCGGGACGCCAATGGCCATCAAGAAACTCTATGCCGGAGCCAAGCTGCGCGAGACGCGCCAGCGCCTTTCGCTCACGCAAAAGGATTTTGCCGCCCGGCTCGGCATATCGCTGCCCTATCTCAACCAGATGGAAAACAACAACCGCCCCGTCAGCACCACCGTCGTGCTGGCGCTGGCGCAGGAGTTCGGCTTTGACGTGACCGAGCTGAGCACCGGCGACGCCGAACGCATGGCCTCTGACATGCGCGAGGCGCTGGCCGATCCGGTGTTCAGCGATCCCCCTCCACTGGCCGATCTGCGCCTGACAGCGGCCAACGCCCCCGCCCTCGCCCGCGCATTCCTGGAATTGCACAGCGCCTACCGACAGACCCATGAACGGCTGGCCTCACTGGACGAGGCACTGGGGCGCGACGATGCCCAGAGCCAGCAGAGCCCGTGGAACGAGGTGCGCGACTTCTTTCATTACTGCGACAATTACATCGACGCGGTGGACCGCGCCGCCGAACGGTTCGGCAGCGACGGGCCACCCCGCCAGAGCGTACAGGAACGCGCCGTGATGCGGCTGGGCGAGATAGGCATTTCGGTGATCAACGTGGACAGCGACAAGCTGCGTCAGCTCGACCGGGGCAATGGTGTTCTCTACTTGTCATCGCGTGCCGCACCGGAAACACGCAGCTTTCAGACGCTGCTGCAACTGGCGCTGCTGACGCAGGACCGGCTCTTTGAGGCGACGCTCGATCTGGCCCGGTTCCAGTCCGGCGAAGCCCGTGACATCGCCAAGATCGGCCTGGGCAACTATTTTGCCGGTGCGGCGATGATGCCTTATGGAACGTTCCTCGCCACCGCCCAGGACTGTCGGCACGATCTCGAAGTGCTGTCGAGCCGCTTTGGCGCTTCTATCGAGCAGGTCGCACATCGCCTCTCGACCCTTCAGCGCCCCGGATCGAAGGGTGTGCCGTTCTTCTTCGTGCGTGTCGATCAGGCCGGCACGATCACCAAACGCCATTCGGCCACATTGATGCAGTTCGCCCGCTATGGCGGGGCGTGCCCGCTGTGGAACGTACACCGCGCATTCGAGACGCCGGGGCGTTTCCTGCGCCAGTTGGCCGAGACGCCCGATGGCGTGCGTTATATCAGCCTCGCGCGGGATGTGTCGAAATCCGGCGGCAGCTTTGGCGCGCCGGTCCGGCGCTTTGCCATTGCGCTGGGATGCGAGGTGAAACACGCCGAGGCGCTGGTCTATGCGGATACTCTGGACCTCAGCAATCCGGCGGCATTTGAGCCTATCGGCATCTCCTGCCGCATCTGCGAGCGCACCAATTGCCACCAACGCTCGATTCCGCCGCTGGAGCGCCGCCTGCAGGTCCGCCCCGACGAGCGCGGATTGCTGCCCTACGACGTCGGGTGAGGTGGATGATCAAGCTGGCGTTTTTCCTTGTGATCCTGACCACCGGCGGCTGGCTCAGCCTGCCCGCGCTGGAGGCTCAGGCAGTCTATCCCTTCGACGCCACCCGCGTATCCCCGCAGGCAGCGGGCGCAAAGGGCATGCACGAGGTCGTGCGGACCCATGACGGCGAGGTTGCCATCACCTGGGTCGCCGCCCCGAAACCGGGCAAGCCCGTCATCCTCTATTTCCACGGCAATGCCGGCAACCTTGCCCTGCGCGCCGGGCGGTTCAATCACTTCACCGCACGCGGCTACGGGGTAATCGCGCCCGCCTATCGCGGCTCATCGGGCAGCACCGGCCACCCATCCGAAGCCGCGATCACCGCCGATATGCAGCAGCTCTATGCCAATCTGGGGGCACTGATCCCCGGCCTGACGTCGGCGCGCATCATCTTCTACGGCGAAAGCCTTGGCACCGGGGTGGCCCTGAAACTGGCAGCCACCACGCGGCACGGTCAGCCTGCCGCCGTGGTGCTGGAGGCGCCATTTACCTCGCTGCCCGACGTGGTGCGCGCCAGCCTGCCGCGCCTCGCGCCGCTGATCCCGCAGATGACCAACATCTGGGACAGCGCCACGCACGCGAAACGCCTGCGCGCGCCGCTATTGGTGCTGCATGGCAAGATAGATCCGCTGATCCCCATCGCACAGGGCCGCGCGGTGTTTCACGCAGCCGGATCGCGGCAGAAGTGGTTTCTGGCCGTGCGCGGCGCGGGGCATCAGAATGTCTGGCGCGACACCGTGATGCCGCGCCTGTGGTCCTTCATCGACGATCAGTCCGTCAACATGCCATAAATCTCGTCCTTGAGCGCAGCACGTTTCTTGCGCATTTCGCCTTCGGTCAGGTTATCGACTGGTTCCAGCTTGGTCTCGGCCCGGTGCACGGCACGGTTGATCTCGTGATATTCCTCAGCCAGCCGCGCGAAACGGGCATCTGACTGCTTGAGCTCAGAGATCCTGTCGGCCTTGTCGGGAAATTCCTCGTGCAGTTCGTGAGGGGTATGCGATGACATGGTATCTGGTCCTTTTATGTCTGCTCAGAGGACAAGTTAGACGGGTTGCCCATCCGGCGGTTTGACCGGGATCAAACCGTGATGGAAAGGTCGCGCTGTCGCCGCGATAATTCCCGCGCAGGCTCAAGCCTCCCTGGGGTCGCCGCGCGTTGTCGGCCCCCTACTCATCGCGCGGGAACCGCTGGTTTTCCTCCACCACATTGAGGTCCATGTGATTGCGCATGTAGCGCTCCGACGCCTTTTGCAGCGGCTGGTAGTCCCAAGGATAATATCCGCCCTTGCGCAACGCCTCATAGACCACCCAGCGGCGGGCCTGACTCTCTCGCACGGAGGCATCGAACGCCTCCAGATCCCAGCGTGCGTCGGCCTGGGCGTGCATTTGCGCCAGCGTGTCGGCGTGCTCGGGGGCGTCAGCGAGGTTGGTCAACTCATGCGGATCCGCCTGCAGATCGAACAGTTGGTCGGGGTCGAGCGTGCAACGGTTGAACTTCCACCGGCCATGGCGCAGCGACACTATCGGCGCATAGGACGCCTCTGCGGCATATTCCATCGCCACCGGCGCATCACGAACGCCACCCTGCCCCAGCGGCACCAGCGTCTCGCCGGTGGTCCACGGGGTGATCTCGTCCATGTTGGCACCTGCCAGATCGCACAGCGTCGGGCAGACGTCGATGGTACTGACCGGCGCCTCAACCCGCCCCGGCGCCATATCCGGTGCCGCGATCATCAGCGGCACGCGGGCGGAGCCGTCATAGAAGCTCATCTTGAACCACAGCCCCCGCTCACCCAGCATGTCGCCGTGATCCGACACAAACAGGATGATTGCCTCCTGCCGGGTACTCTCCAGCGCTTCCATCACTTCGCCGATCTTGTCGTCGAGGTATGAGATGTTGGCAAAATAGGCCCGCCGCGACGTGCGAATGTTCTCTTCGGTAATGTCAAAGCTACGCCAGTCATTGGCGTCAAAGATCCGCTTCGAGTGCGGATCATGGTGATCGTACTGCATTGCGGGCACCTGTGGAGTCAGATGCTCGCAATCCTCGTAGAGATCCCAGTATTTGCGCCGCGCGACATAGGGATCATGCGGATGGGTAAAGCTGACCGTCAGGCACCAGGGCCGCGCATCGTGGCCGCGCGCCAGATCATAGACCTTGCGGGTCGCATTATAGGCAACCTCATCGTCATATTCCATCTGGTTGGATATTTCGGCCACGCCTGCGCCGGTGACACTGCCCAGGTTGTGATACCACCACTCGATGCGCTCGCCCGGTTTGCGATAGTCCGGCGTCCAGCCAAAATCCGCCGGATAGATGTCAGTGGTCAGCCGCTCTTCGAACCCGTGCATCTGGTCAGGCCCGACAAAATGCATCTTGCCGCTGAGGCAGGTCTGATAACCCGCCCGCCGCAGGTGATGCGCATAAGTGGGGATGTCAGCGGCAAATTCGGCAGCGTTGTCGTAGACCCGGCTGCGCGACGGCAGCAGCCCGGACATGAAGCTCGCCCGCCCCGGTGCACAGAGCGGGCTGGCGGTATATGCGTTGGCGAACCGGGTAGAGCGCGCCGCCAGCTTCTTGAGGTTGGGCGCGTGCAGCCAGTCCGCCGGACCATCGGGAAAGAGCGTCCCGTTGAGCTGATCAACCATGAATATCAGGATGTTGGGCTGTGTCATTCTTGTTTGGCCTCATTCAATGCGTGAGTGATGCATGTCAGCAGGGCCACAACGGATGCACAGACATCTGCGGCCCGGCACGCAACACATACCGATAATGGAACTCGTTAAACCTCCGGGTTTTGGGCAAAGCACAAAAGTGCCGGAGCCAGCAGCACTATGGGCGTTTCGCATCACCTCCGCAACTCTGGCACTATATGAAATACTCAACCTTTCATTGACTTATCGGTCAATGGTAATCATGTTCCCGAAAATCGGAGCTGAATTGAATAAATACGCACGATGGCATTGCGCTTTGTCACGACGTCATAATGACGTCATAATAGCGTCAGTACGCGAAACCAAAGCCAACGACTGGCGAGGTTCGGCTTACTTGAATAACCCAATGCAGCCAGTCCTTGCCTGCCAGGGAGCAAAACCAGGAATGGCCCGGCACCCGGATCGGGCGACAGGGCCAATCGCATAAATGACAACAAACAGGGAGATATCTCATGTCAGTAATCAACAGCGGCCGACTTGACCGTCGCGGCTTTCTCAAGACCACAGCAGCAGGCGCAATCGCGGCCACGTTGCCGATGGGCGGTGCCTTGGCCGCCCCCAAGCGCGGCGGCCACCTGCGCGTTGGCAAGGGCCACGGCAACACCTCCGACACGCTGAACCCGGGCCAGTGGACCAACGGCTACGTGATCGCGATGACCTTCGCCAAGGACGGCCACCTGACCGAAGTGCTGGCCGACGGCACGATCGGACCGGAAGTGGCCGAAAGCTGGGAAGCCTCTGAGGATGCCGCAACCTGGCGGGTCAAACTGCGCAAGGGAATGACGTTCCATTCGGGCAAGCCGGTGACGGTCGAAGATGTCGCGGCCTCGATCCATTTCCACCGCGGCGAAGATTCGACCTCGGCCGCCGGTCCGCTCGTTGCCTCGATCGATGAGATCACGACCGAGGGTGACGATACGATCATCTTCAAGCTGAGCGGCGGCAACGCCGACTTCCCGTTCATCCTCAGCGACTACCACCTGGCGATCCTGCCCGCCAAGGACGACAGTATCGACTGGCAATCCGGCGACGGCTGCGGCGCATACGTGCTGAAATCCTTCAAGCCGGGCATATCGACCAACCTCGAACGCAATCCATCGCACTGGCGCGACAGTGTTGGCTGGTTTGACTCCATCGAAATGCTGGTGCTGTCTGATCAGAACGCACGCACCACCGCGCTGGTTTCCGGCGAGGTCGAAGCCACCGACAAGCTGGACCTCAAGACGGTGGACCTTCTGACGCGCAAGCCCGATCTGAATATCCATTCGGTTGCGGGTCCGCAGTATTATAGCTTCGCCATGGATGCACGTCAGGCGCCCTTTGACGACAACAACGTCCGGCAGGCGCTGAAATACGGCGTCAACCGCGAGGAAATGGTCGAGAAGATCCTGTTCGGCTACGGCTCGGTCGGAAACGATATGCCGATCGGGCAGAACGACGCGTTCTACAACGCCGAACTGGAGCAGACGGCCTACGACCCCGACAAGGCGAAATACTACCTGAAACAGGCCGGCCTGGATTCTCTGAAAGTGGATCTTTCGGCAGCTGATGCGGCATTTGCAGGGGCGGTCGACTCCGCCGTGCTTTACCAAAACTCGGCCAAAGAGGCAGGCATCGACATTAACGTCGTGCGTGAGCCGAACGACGGCTACTGGTCAGACGTCTGGATGAAGAAACCCTTTAGCGCCGTCTATTGGGGTGGCCGCCCGGTGCCGGACATGATGTTCTCGACCGCCTTTGCTTGTGGTGCGGAATGGAACGACGGCTTCTGGTGTAACGAACGTTTCGACGACCTGCTTATCACGGCACGCGCCGAACTGGACCACGACAAGCGCAAGGACATGTACTGGGAGATGCAGGAGATCGTCAGCACCGACGGCTCGATCGTCATTCCGATGTTCGCCAACTATGTCTTTGCCGCAAACAAGCAGATCAGCATGCCCGAAATGGTCGCATCCAACTTCGACATGGATGGCGAACGCTGGGC
The DNA here is from genome assembly GCA_947503145.1 of uncultured Roseovarius sp. GTDB lineage: Bacteria > Pseudomonadota > Alphaproteobacteria > Rhodobacterales > Rhodobacteraceae > Roseovarius. The sequence continues at coordinate 152,555 of CANNCP010000003.1, read as the reverse complement.
TGAGCGCTGGTGGTTCACATAAGCCCGGATTCTTCCGGTCATCCTTGAAATTGTCAAACCCCGGTGCAACGCGCCGGGGTTTTTCATATCCCTCGGCGTTACAGCTGCGTAATCAGTTCTTGGTCTGGTGAAACGCCGGTGTCACGGCCTTGCGCTTCAGCACCGCCTCGCGCCACGAGATGAAACTGACCGACCCCACGATCACCAACCCGCCCAGGATGACGTAGGGATCGACCCCCTCGCCAAAGAAGATCGCGCCCAACGCCACTGCCCAGACCAGTTGCAGGAATGTCACCGGCTGCGTCACGGTCAACGGTGCTGCCCGAAAGGCCAGCGTCATCGTGTAATGCCCGGTGGTGGCGATACAAGCCACCGCCAACAGGATCAGAAGTTCTGGCATGGTCGGCACGACCCAGTTGGCAATCGCCAACGGGGCCAGCCCGATGGTCACCGTGATCGACAGCATGCCCACCACCACGACGGGCGGCAGGTCATCGCTGGCCAACTTGGCCAGCAGATAGGACGCGCCAAAGAAGACGGCCGTGAACAGCATCGCCAGATGCCCCGGCCCGACCTCGCGAAACCCTGGACGCAGGATGATCAGCGCGCCCACCAGTGCCGCCACCACCGCCATCACGCGCCGCAGCGCCAGCCTCTCGCCCAGAAACAACGCTGCCCCCAGCGTGACATAGATCGGCGAGAGATAGTTCATCGCCGTCACATCAGCGATCGGAATCCGCGCCATCGCAAAGAACCACAGAGCCACGCCGACCGTGTGCACCATGCCGCGCGCCATGAGGATGCCCGTCATACGTCGCGTCAGCCGCGCACGCAGCATCGACGGCAGCATCGGGATGAAAAACACAAGCCCCAGCAGATAACGCAGGAACGCCGCCTCCGGGGCCGGGATACGCGTGCCCAGCACCTTGACCAGCGCGGTCACGCCGACAAAAAGGACACCTGTGACGATCATCCAGATGATACCCCAACCGGGGCGAGAAGATGCTGACATGCTCATGCGAGCATAAAGAGATCATTGGGCGCGCAATGTCGAGCGACTACCGCCTATGCCTTTCATTTTTCTACAAATACTCATTGCACAGCGTCAATGGTCAGGACAACGGGATGAACTCCAGATCGTCGCCTGGCGGCAGCCTGGACCGGCCTGCCCCCTGGCGTTCTGCCACGCCGCACAACCACCATGCAGTTCCTGCGCAGTTCCTGTGTCTGCACCACTGGACAATGACGCGAACCGGGGGCAAGTAGCGGACATGAACCTGCATGCCAGATATCCGGCGATTTCAGACCTCAAGGCGCGCGCGCGCCGCCGCCTGCCGCGTTTCGTGTGGGAGTATCTCGACAGCGGCACCGGCACCGAACGCACCAGTGCCGCAAACGGATGCGCGCTGGCCCGCGTCGATCTCATGCCATCAATCCTGCACGGCGAATTCACTCCCGATCTCGGCGTCGAGCTGCTGGGCCAGTCGCTGCCCCTGCCCTTTGGCATCGGCCCGGTGGGCATGTCCGGTCTGGTCTGGCCGGATGCCGAGCGACATCTCGCACGGACCGCGGCGGCGGCAGACATCCCCTACACGCTCTCGACCGTGGCCAGCCAGACGCCCGAGGATGTCGGCCCGCACGCAGGTTCCCATGCGTGGTTCCAGATGTATCCGCCGCGCGATCCCGAGATCCGCACCGACATGCTGAACCGGGCGCGCGCCGCAGGTTTCGGCACGCTGGTCCTGACGGTTGATGTGCCCGTCGCCTCGCGCCGTGAACGGCAGGTGCGCTCGGGGCTGACGCAGCCGCCGCGCCTGACGCCGCGCCTGATGGCGCAGGTGGTGATGTGCCCGGCCTGGGCTGCGGGCATGGCCCGGCGCGGCATGCCCCGGATGAAGATGATCGACAGCTATTCGGGCCAGACCAGCGGCCTGCCGTCGAACCAGCACGCGGGCTATCTGCTGCGCACCTCGCCGGACTGGGACTATCTGCGCTGGTTGCGCGACGCCTGGGACGGGCCGTTTGTGGTCAAGGGGGTGCTCGATCCTGCAATGGTGCCGCGTCTGGAGGGCGCCGGCGTCGATGCCATCTGGATCAGCAACCACGGCGGGCGACAGTTCGACGCCGCCCCTGCCACCATCGACGTTCTGCCCGCCTTGCGCGCGCAGACCGGGATGCCACTGATCTTTGACGGCGGTGTGACCGGTGGGCTGGATATCCTGCGCGCCCTGACGCTCGGGGCCGATTTCGTGATGATGGCACGGCCCTGGCATTACGCGCTGGCCGCGCTCGGCCCGGCGGGGCCCGACCACTTGGTCGATATGCTGCGGAGCGACCTGATCGCGAATATGGGACAACTGGGCGCCCGCACCCTGAAAGATATGCCCGCGCGCCGCATATCCGGCTGACCCCTGCCCCGATCCGGGCCGGAATTTCGCCCCGACGGGCATTGCCACCCGGCCCGGCTATTGCACAAATCTTGCACAAATCTTGCACAAATCTTACAACCTGCAGAAAATTTATGCTGCGATGCGGCAATACTCCGCTAAACCAGAGGTACAGCGGCAAGAATCGGCAAGGGGAGACAGGCCAGTGACAGAATTCCGGAAAATCCTGATCGCAAATCGCGGTGAGATCGCGATCCGCATCATGCGCGCCGCAAATGAGCTGGGCAAGCGCACCGTCGCGGTCTTTGCCGAAGAGGACAAGCTGGGCCTGCACCGGTTCAAGGCCGATGAGGCCTACCGCATCGGCGAAGGTCTGGGGCCGGTCGCTGCCTATCTCAACATCGACGAGATCATCCGCGTCGCACGAGAATGCGGCGCCGACGCGATCCACCCCGGTTATGGGCTGCTGTCGGAAAACCCTGATTTCGTCGATGCCTGTGCCGCCAACGGCATCACCTTCATCGGCCCGCAGGCCGACACGATGCGCGCCCTGGGCGACAAGGCCAGCGCGCGGCGCGTGGCGATCGAGGCCGACGTGCCCGTGATCCCCGCAACCGAAGTGCTGGGCGATGACATGGCCAAGATCCGCGCGCAGGCCGCCGAAGTCGGCTATCCGCTGATGCTCAAGGCATCCTGGGGAGGCGGCGGGCGCGGCATGCGCCCCATCCAGACCGAGGCAGAACTGGAAGAAAAGGTACTGGAAGGCCGCCGCGAAGCCGAAGCCGCCTTTGGCAATGGCGAGGGCTATCTGGAAAAGATGATCCAGCGCGCCCGCCACGTAGAGGTGCAGATTCTCGGCGACAAGCACGGTAACATGTACCACCTGTTCGAGCGCGATTGCAGCGTCCAGCGCCGCAATCAGAAAGTCGTGGAACGCGCGCCCGCGCCCTACCTGACGGACGCCCAGCGCACCGAAATCTGCCAGCTGGGCTACAATATCTGCAAACACGTGAATTACGAATGCGCAGGCACGGTCGAATTCCTGATGGATATGGACACCGACAAGTTCTATTTCATCGAGGTCAATCCCCGCGTGCAGGTCGAACACACCGTGACCGAAGAAGTCACCGGCATCGACATCGTGCAGGCCCAGATCAGGATTGCCGAGGGCCAGACCATCCAGGACGCCACCGGCAAGGCGTCACAGGATGATGTGCGGCTCAACGGGCACGCGCTGCAGACCCGGATCACCACCGAAGACCCGCAGAACAACTTTATCCCCGACTATGGCCGCATCAGCGCCTATCGCAGCGCCACGGGCATGGGCATCCGTCTGGATGGCGGCACCGCCTACGCGGGCGGCGTGATCACCCGGTTCTACGACAGCCTGCTGGTCAAGGTGACGGCGCATGCGCAGACGCCCAAGGCGGCGATTGCCCGGATGGACCGCGCCCTGCGCGAATTCCGCATTCGTGGCGTCAGCACCAATATCGCCTTTGTCGAGAACCTGCTGAAACACCCGACCTTTCTGAGCAACGAATATACCACCAGATTCATCGACGAAACGCCGGAACTGTTTCAGTTCTCGCGCCGCCGCGACCGAGGCACCAAGGTGCTGACCTACATCGCTGACATCACCGTGAACGGCCATCCCGAGACCAAGGACCGGCCACGCCCGCGCGCCAATCTGCGCGACCCCCGCCCGCCCGCGCCGCATGGCGAGCCAACCATGGGCACCCGCAACCTGCTGGAGCAGAAAGGCCCTGCCGCCGTCGCCGACTGGATGAAAAAGCAGAAACGCCTGCTGATCACCGACACCACGATGCGTGACGGGCACCAGTCGTTGCTGGCCACGCGGATGCGCAGTCATGACATGATCAAGGTGGCGCCGACCTACGCCGCCAATCTCGGCGGGCTGTTTTCGATGGAATGCTGGGGCGGTGCGACATTCGACGTGGCCTACCGGTTCTTGCAGGAATGCCCTTGGCAGCGCCTGCGTGATCTGCGCGCGGCGATGCCCAACCTGATGACCCAGATGCTGCTGCGCGCCTCGAACGGTGTCGGCTACACCAACTACCCCGACAACGTCGTGCAGGAATTCGTGCGCGTCGCCGCAAACACCGGCATCGACGTATTCCGTGTCTTTGACAGCCTCAACTGGACCGAGAACATGCGCGTCGCGATGGACGCGGTCATAGAATCGGGCAAGATCTGCGAAGGTTCAATCTGCTACACGGGCGATATCCTGAACCCGGACCGCGCCAAGTACGACCTGAAATACTATGTCGGCATGGCCAAGGAACTGGAGGCCGCAGGCGCGCATGTGCTGGGGCTCAAGGACATGGCCGGTCTGCTGAAGCCCGCCGCGGCAAGGGTGCTCATCCGCGCGCTCAAGTCCGAGGTCGGGCTGCCGATCCACTTTCACACCCACGACACTGCCGGCATCGCCTGCGCCACCATTCTGGCGGCGTCGGATGCAGGCGTCGATGCGGTGGACTGCGCGATGGACGCCCTGTCGGGCAACACGTCACAGGCCACGCTGGGGTCGATCGTCGAGGCACTGGCGCATACCGACCGCGACACCGGGCTGGATATCGGCGCAATCCGCGAAATCTCGGATTACTGGGATGCAGTGCGCGCGCATTACGCCGCGTTCGAGAGCAGCATGCAGGCTCCTTCGTCAGAGGTGTACCTGCACGAAATGCCCGGTGGCCAGTTCACCAACCTCAAGGAGCAGGCGCGCAGCCTCGGGCTTGAGGATCGCTGGCCCGAAGTGGCGCAGACCTATGCGGACGTGAACCAGATGTTCGGCGATATCGTCAAGGTCACGCCCAGTTCCAAGGTGGTGGGCGACATGGCGCTGATGATGGTCAGCCAGGGTCTGAGCCGTGCCGAGGTCGAAGACCCCGCACGCGATTTGTCGTTCCCCGACTCGGTGGTGGACATGATGCGCGGCAATCTCGGCCAGCCGCCGGGCGGTTTCCCCGATCAGATGGTGAAAAAAGTTCTGAAGGACGAAGTCCCCGACACCGAACGCCCCGGCAAGCGCCTGCCGCCGGTCGATCTGGCGCAGACCCGCGCCGATCTGATCGCCGAACTGGAAGGCAGACCGGTCGATGACGAAGATCTCTGCGGGTACTTGATATATCCCAAGGTGTTCCTCGACTACATGGGGCGCCACCGGCTTTATGGTCCGGTGCGCAGCCTGCCGACGCATACATTCTTTTACGGCATGCAGCCGGGCGAAGAGATCACTGCCGAAATCGATCCGGGCAAGATCCTCGAAATCCGTCTGCAGGCGGTGAGCGAGACCGGCGAGGATGGCGAGGTCAGGGTATTCTTTGAACTGAACGGCCAGCCGCGCGTGGTCCGCGTGCCCAATCGGCTGGCCCAGGCGACGACGGCGGCGCAGCCCAAGGCCGAGCCGGGCAACCCGTTGCATGTCGGCGCGCCGATGCCCGGCGTCGTGGCCAGCGTGTCCGCAAGCGTGGGGGCGGCGATCAAGGAAGGCGATCTGCTGCTGACCATCGAGGCCATGAAGATGGAGACCGGCATTCACGCCGAGCGGGATGCGACCGTCAAGGCCGTGCATGTCCACCCCGGCGGGCAGATCGACGCCAAGGATCTGTTGATCGAGTTCGAGTAACCCGCAAGCGCAGGAGAGAGACAATGCAGAAGATTCTGGTGTTCACCGACATCCATTTTGTCGAACACGGCCAGCACATCGGTCATCTCGACCCCGAAGAGCGTTTTCTCAGCGGTCTGCGATACGCCCTGGCCGAAGTGCCGGATGCGGAGCGTATCGTGATCTGTGGCGATCTGGTGCATCACGGACGACCCGCACAGTACGAGCGGCTGCGCAGCGCGCTGGCAGACTGCCCGCTGCCGGTGCATCTGATGATCGGCAACCATGACCGCCGCGCGGCGTTTCGCACGACGTTCCCGGACGCGCCGGTGACGCCGGAGGGCCATGTGCAGCAGGTCATCGACACCGGTGAGTACCGCCTGATCCTGCTTGATACACTCGATGAGGATGCGGAAATCGAGCATGCCGGCAAGCTCTGCGATGCGCGGCTTGGCTGGCTGCGGCAGGCGCTGGAGGGGGCCCGCGCGCGTCGGGTGATTGTCTTTACCCACCACCCGCCGATGGATGTGGGATTCGACACCATGGACCGGATCGGACTGGCCAACAAAGCTGAATTGCTGGCGCTGTTGGGCGAATACCCGCAGGTCTGCCAGATCATCAGCGGCCATCTGCACCGGACCGTCTCGGGCGGTGCGGGCGGCATCCCCACCGCGCTTTTCAAGAGCAGCTGTCACCAGTCACCAATTCTGCGTCCGGGGATGGGTGTGCATAGCTCGATCGACGAGCCGGGAGCCTTTGGCCTGCTCTACCTCACCCAGGCGGGCGTGATCGTGCATTCCGAGGATTTCGACATTCCTGGACGTCAGACGCTGTCCTACGAGTGAGCTGTCGCGTTCCGGCTCCGAGTTGAGACATGGCGCGCCTGCGGCACGGAATCTGGGTTCGCGTTCAGGCCACGCAGACCCTGGGGGCTTTGCCCCCAAACCCCCAGGATATTTGGAGCAAGAAGATGAAAGGCAAATAATTGTCATTCTGGCGCGATTTGCTCTTGCCACCGCCGCGCGGAGTTTATATCCCCGCCCTACCCAAGGACGCGGGTGTAGCTCAGGGGTAGAGCGTTACCTTGCCAAGGTAAATGTCGTGAGTTCGAATCTCATCACCCGCTCCAAATTTTTCCGATCAGTCATGGAATAATCGGCCTTCGGGCCACCTTACCGCCGCGGATGGAATATCTGTCGGTGCCGGGGTTCCTCATCCGGGTGATCACCGGACCGCACAGTATGCGTGGCGCCTGAGCCGTGATAGGTTGGCAACATGACGGATAACCCCCTGCAGAACAGAACCCCACAAGACGCGGATGCCGCCCGCCCCTCGGATCTGGGCTGGCGTATCTGGTGGCGCGTGGCGCGACGGGTCATGCAACAGGCAGACGAGCGCAACCTGGGCCTGATTTCGGCCGGGGTTGCCTTTTACGCGCTCCTGTCGATTTTCCCCGGCCTCGCTGCGATCATCGCACTTTGGGGATATGTGGCCGACCCGGTCATGATCGGCCAGCAGATGGGTATCGCCGAACAACTGCTGCCGGCCGACGCGTTCACCATTCTCGACGATCAGGTGAGCGTGTTGGTCGCCGCCAACACCTCTACCCTGCAACTGACCAGCCTTGTGTCGCTGCTGCTGGCGATCTGGACCGCACGCAACGGCATCGCGGCGCTGATCCGCGGGCTGAACTCTATCTACCGGGAAGAGCACAGACGCAATCCGCTATGGCGGTTTGCTGTGGCCATATTTCTGACCGTCCTGCTGATCCTGGTGGGGGTCTTTGCCTTTGCCAGCATCGTGATCCTGCCCACCATGCTCGGCTTTCTGGCGGTGCCCGCCCTGACCGAAATCGCCATCGCCGTGGTGAAATGGGTGGTGGTGTTGCTGGTGGTCTTTTTCGGCATCTGCCTGCTCTACCGCCACGGCCCCAACCGGCGCGGTGCGCGATCGCCGTGGCTGACGCCGGGGGCGGTTCTGGCATTGATCCTCTGGGCTGCAGGTTCGGCTGCCTTTACGATCTATCTGCGGAACTTCGGCAGCTTCAACGAAGTCTACGGCTCGCTCGGGGCTGTGGTGGCGTTGCTGTTCTGGCTCTACCTCAGCGCCTATGTGGTGCTGCTGGGGGCGCAACTGAATGCCGAACTGGAGCTGTCGACAGCACGCGACACCACGATTGGCGAACCGGCTCCGCCGGGGCGGCGGCAGGCGTGGGTGGCCGATCATGTACTCGATCAAGGAGGAACCGCCCGGCTGGCGGATGATCCGGCGCAAACCGAACCCTTCCGAGAGCCAGACAAAAAATCCTTTCCCTGACCGGAACCGAACGCCGCGCTACGGGTTGATCCATCAGACCGGCAAATTGTATTGCCGCGTCCGTCCCCCCGGACACGCCGAGAACAACCGGCGTTGTCTCCTCGCACCCTTGTGTCCCTCCGGGTGCGACATTGGCCCTCGCTGTATTTTACGGCGGGGGCCTTTTTTGACCGGCTTACGTCCCCACCTTTAAAGCGTTCCGCGAAAAGCTGTGATTCAGGTTTCTCGCGGAATGTTTTAGACGCCCGTGAGGCCGCATGTTGACCCGTTCCGAGATGCGGACAGGGGCGTGAACATCCGGTTCGTCATCTCGGATTTCGACCCGCGTCAGCAGCTGTCCGCGACGCCATCTGATGATGTCAGGCCTCTGGCTGGTCCTGCGCCCTCTGCGTCGCGATGTCGTCGGCACCGAAGATATCCAGCATCGTCATCGTGATCACCAGAACCGGGATCGCCACGATGCCACCGATCGGCCCCCACAGCCACAGCCACACGACGAGCGAGACAAACACCAAAAGCGGATTGACCGACATATGTCGCCCGACAAGGGTCGGCGTGACAAACTGGCCCTCGGTCATGTTGAGAGCCAGAAAGATCAGCGGCGGCGCCAGAACCATCAGGCCGTCAAAGGCCACAACCCCCGCCACGAGCAATCCTGCCGTAACTGCCATCGGCCCGAGATAAGGCACATAGTTCAGCCCGGCAGCGGCAACCCCCCAGACGAGCGCCGCGGGCAAGCCGATGATCATCAAAGCGCCGGACAGCGCCGTGCCGAGCGCCAAGTTGATCACCGTTACAGCCAGAAAGTAGCGCGAAACGAGTGCCTCAGCGGTCGCAAAACGCCTGCGCACGCGACCTGTATCCTCCAGGCTGCCGGTGACGCGGTCCGAAATCCAGTCATATATCCCGCGCCGGGTCAGCAGGAAGAAGAACAACGTGCCCAGGAAAACCAGCGTTTGCGCGAAGATCACCGGTGCAAAAAACAGCGCATCGGTCAGCTTGGGCACGCTTTGGGTCACGTCCTCACCGTTCCCCGCGCCAGTCACCGAGTTGGTGCCCAGCGCCTCTTCGACCTCCTTATTCACCTCTGACAAGCCCCGGATGAGGTCACGGAACTGTTCGACAAAGTCGCGCAGTTCCCAGCGTATCCGCGGCAGCGCATCGACCAGCCGCCAGATCAGCGGCTCGACCAGAAACGCAATGGTACCGACCAGCACCATGCACAGCATGACCACACCCGTCGCGACCAGCCCGTTCGGCAATCCCAGCCGTTCGAGAATGCGACTGAGCGGCGACAGGATCACCCCGGTTACCAGCGCCAGAACCATCGGCGCCAGGATATCTTCGGCCAGCTTCAGGGCGACAAAGGTCGTAATAAGGGAAAGAATGACGAGGGCGGTGCGTTGCACAGCGTGGCTATCGGATCGAATGGACATGTCAGGCACCTTTCAGAGCAAATCGCGGGGCATGCACGCGGACGCGGTCGTGCCATTGTAAATCGGCGGCATTCAGATCAGCGGGCGCACCATCGGCTGAGGTGTCTCGTTCAGGTCCGCCAGGGCACGGAGCCTGGGATAGGACAGGACCTTGAGCCACCCGTTGCGCCAGACGGCAACCTCCTGTTCGCGCAGTTTCTTGAGCGTCTTGTTGGTGTGAACCAGCGATAGCCCCAGCGCATCGGCGAGATCTTGCTGCTTGTACGGTAGATGCACCTCGCCGTTTATAGAGAGATTTGTCGCAATAGCGCGGTCATGCAGCCTGACAAAGGCGCGCGCAATCCGTCCCAGCCCGCTCATATGTCCGACGATAGCCAGGCTTTCACCCAGAAAATGCTCTTCGACGGCAGCAAGCCAGGTCAGATCGAACGCCCGTTCGGGGTGGTCTCGAAACATCTCCCAGAGCGCCTTGCGGTCGAAAACGCACAAGGTCATCGGCGTCGTAGCCTCGACTGAATGCTGCATTTCGCGCATGACTCCTGCTTGCAAGCCAATGAAATCACCGGGTAAAACAAAGCTCAGAACCTGCCGGTCACCGTTCTCGAAGGTCTTGTAACGCAGGCCCATGCCGCGCAGCGCCGTGTAGAGCTGCGGGCTGTTGGACCCTTCCATCATCAACGTCGTCCCGGCGTCCACGACGAGTTCGCCGACTTTGAAGCCCTGCATGAACTCTACTTCGCCTTCTGTCATCTCGGCGAATAACGCAAATTTTCTAAGCGGACAGTCCCTGCATTCGGTCGACATTATTAATTTTCCTCACATACGTCATAACTTAATGCGCAGCGGGCCGTATTGTTCCATTATGGTACGGCATTGTGGAGAAAACAGACCATGGGAATTCTGTGCCAAGCGGCACCTGGCGACACGGCGGACCCCGCGATGCGGGTCTTTGTCGTGTTCGAAACGAACCCGCTCATTGCCGCCGATCTGATCGGAACTCTCAAAGCCGCCTTTGCGTGCCGGGTGATTCACGCCGAGTCCCCCGCACATATCCCCGAGGCGCTGGATTCCATCCGCACCGTTTCCGCTGCATTCCTCGAAATGCGCGCCGAAGACGTAACCAAGAGCAGGCTCGACCAGCTCTTGCGCACCCGCGGTGCGAAGTTGGTCCTCACCCGTGGCGATCCGGCAATTGGCGACGTGCTGCCCCCGGACGTGACGTTGCTGGCGCGCCCCTTCACAGACACCATGGTGCTTGACGCGTTGAAAAGCGCGCCGAACCCGGGCGGCCCACAAGCGGCGCGCTGAACAGCGGCACTTCTACCCGTTGTCGCGCGACCTCGCCGCGCGCCCGGCCTGCATTCCCATCGCGAACCCTTCGGCAAGCTGCACCAGCGGCACCGCCGGTGCCGTCGTGCCGGGTGCAGGGGCGGCTGCTGCATGAGGTGCAACATGCGCCCGCGACCGGAACGACGCGACAGAGAGCAGGATCAACCCCACCCCGCAATAAAGCGCGCCGATCACCATGGCCGCCATCAGCGCGGTGGCGACGGTCACGATGAACAGCCACAATGCGGCGGTCAGGAAGCCCAACCCGACCAGCATCAGCAGCATCCCGACGGATTTCAGCGCAGCACTGCGCACGGCAGTGCGGGCCTCGTGCCGAAACGTGTCGATGATCCCGAACATGCGCTACCTCCGCGACGTCACGAGGCCGATCAGAAAACCGACGCCAACAGCGATTCCGACAGCCATCGCGGGTTGCCGCCGCACCGCGTCCGTGGCCTGAGCGCTCAGGTCTTCGGCGTAGTTCTGGGCGTCCTTCAGATGCTGTTCGCCATGCGCTTTCACCTCCGAAGCGGCATCGCGCACCCTGGCCGTGGCCTGAGCGCGCTTCTCCGTACCGAGATCTGCGAGGATCTCTGCAATCCCGGCGATATCGCCCTTCAGGGTTTCGATCTGAACTGCCAGATCTTCGACGCTTGCGCTGCCGGAACTTGTAGAACTCTTGGCCTGTGCCATGTCAAAATCTCCATTTTGGTACGAGTTTTGTTGTCGCTTCCATTACAACGCCGGGACCGCACAATGGTTCCACCCGAATGGCCTGACCGTGCCAGTCTGACTGCATATTCCCAAGTTCGTGGAACCCGAAGCGATCGTTACGGGTTTCGAATTCAACAGAACCCGACGAAAGGACCATAAAATGCAGTACTGGGCTGCGATCTTTCTCATCATCACAATAATTGCAGGGGTGTTCGGCTTTGTCGCAGCCGCGTCAGCCTCGGCCGCAATCGCGCAGATACTTTTCTTTGTTTTTCTGGCGCTTTTCGTGCTGGCACTGATCGTATTGCTTGTACGTCGCAACGGCGGATAACCCGGCGGAACACGGCCAAGGGCACAGCGCTCACCTGTCGACACAGATACGTCCCGCACAAGCAAAATAGCCCCCGCATTTTCTGCGGAGGCCCATCGGACGACAATACGCGACGCGTCAGGAGGACAGGGTTTCGGTGCTGGCAAAAAACATTGCCTGGCTCACCGCAGAGTGAACCTGCTCTTCGGTATAGGGTTTTGTGATCAGAAACGCCGGTTCGGGACGCTCGCCGGTCAACAGGCGCTCGGGGAAGGCAGTAATGAACACAACCGGGACATCGCCCTGCTCCTTCAGGATATGGGCCACCGCATCAATACCCGAGGATTTGTCCGCCAACTGGATATCGGCCAGGATCATATCGGGCGGATCCTTGCGCGCCAGTTCGATCGCCGCGTCGCGGGTGCGGGCGTTTCCGGTAACGCGGTGCCCCATCTGTTCGACGATTGCCATGATGTCCATCGCGATGATCGCCTCATCCTCGATCACCAGAATGCGCCCGGTGACGGCCTTGGCCATTTCGCTGCGTGCGATCTTCAGCAATTCGGCGGCCTCATCGGCACTGGCCCCGATCACGTCACCGATCTGATCGGTGGTCAAACCCTCGATGGCATGCAGCAGCAGCACCTCGCGGCTGTGTTTTGTCAGGCCCGCCAGACGCCATTGTGCGCGGGCTTCGGGCGATCCGTCGCCTTCGTCGCTCGTCTGGTCGATCGGCGCGCCGGATGACACCCAGATCTGGTTAAACGCCTTGAACAATGCCACCTTGACAGGCTGCCCACTGTCGAACAGGCTTCGATCCGAGAGGATGGCCTGCAGCGTTGCGGCGGCATATGTGTCGCCGGTTTGCTGTTTGCCGGTCAACGCGCGCGCGTAGCGCCGCAGATAGGGCAACTCCTGCCCGATTGCGTCAGCAAGGTTTGTGTGTCCCATCGTTTGCGTCATGACATCCTCAATTTTTTTCGATGTTATGGGAACCAAACGCTGTTCTCTGTGTTAGGTTCCCGATGATACAAAAAAACAGCCATACACTGTAAAGACGGTGAAACTAAGCGAAAAAGTCTGGAAACATGCCAAAACAAAACAGAGCGAGCCGTGTGGAGCAAGACATAGATAGTAATCTACGCCGTGTTTACACCGAAGCAGTACAAGAACAGGTCCCCGACCGCTTTACCAAACTGTTGGAGCAATTGCGCCAGCAAGAGGCCGAAAGCAAAGTTCACGAGGGTGGGCACCAGAAGTGACCGCACATATGGACCCCAAGGATGAACTGGTAACGCATCTGCCCGCAATGCGGGCCTTCGCCATGAGCCTGACGCGCAACTCTGCCACCGCGGATGATCTGGTACAGGATGCCGTTGTCAAGGCCTGGAGCAATTTTGACAAGTTCCAGCCGGGCACCAACCTGCGCGCCTGGCTCTTTACCATCTTGCGCAACACCTTTTATTCGCTGCACCGCAAACGCCGCCACGAGGTCGAGGACCCTGATGGCGTGATGGCCGAACAGCTGTCGGAAAAGCCGCATCATGACGGCCGACTGGCGATGAACGATTTCCGCACGGCGTTTGCCAAGCTCACTGATGAACAACGCGAGGCGCTTGTACTGGTCGGGGCCGAGGGGTTCTCTTATGAAGAAGCCGCCGAAATGTGCGGCTGCGCAGTCGGCACGATCAAGAGCCGCACCAACCGCGCCCGCAAGAGGCTGGCCGAATTGATGCATATGAGTGACGAGGATGAACTGGAAATGACCGATGCCGCAACCCTGGCCGTCGTCTCGGGCAAGTCGGCGGCATGATCCGACTGCCGTGGGCGAATGGGCCACGGCCGCATATACGGCTGGTCGTGCAGCTGATCGCGATCCTCAGCATCGCGATGCTGCCACTCGGACTGATCTCGGTCTACCAGACCTCCAATGTCCTGCGCGAGACGCGATCGCTGTCGGCGACCGCGTTACTGCAACGGACCCAGTCCATGACCTCGGCCGAGCGCGAACTGATCCAATCCGCCATCGGCGCGGCCAAGGCGACCGCCTCCGCCGCGTCGGTGCTGCGCGCCAGCGCCGATACCTGTGACCGGGTACTGGCAAAACTCGTCGAGCAGGACGAGCATTACATCTTTGCCGGATACGTCACCGAAACGGGCGAGTTGCGGTGCTCCTCGACCGGTGAGCGGCACCAATTGGCCGAAGGTGACATTTTCGCCAACAATCAGGCCAATCGCACGCCCCAAGTCGAGACACGCTCCAGCCAGGTGCTGAACGGACGCGTCGTGCTCAGCGTCAGCGTTCCGGTGATCGATGAGGGCTCCTACCTGGGCGCCGTCTGGATCGCGATCCCCTACACCATCGCCAACCAGCTTCTGACCGGCGACGACCACGCGGTCGATCTGCTGGTTTTCGATGCAAAAGGCCAGGTTCTGGCCTCTGAATCCTTTGACGACAACCGGCGCATAGCCCTGCCGGCCGACATACAGCTGATTGATCTGGTATCGGGTGACGCCCGCACATTCCAGCACAAGAACCGCGCCGGAGTAGAGCGCGATTTTGCGGTAGTCCCGATCGTGGAAGGCATCGTCTACGGTCTTGGTAGCTGGGAGCTGCAGCACAGCGGCGCGCAGCTCGGCTCGACCTCGACCATCGCCCTCTACTTTCCGCTTCTGATGTGGGCTGTGGCGATGGTGGTCGCCTATTTCGGCGTCAACCGCCTGGTGGTGAGGCACATCTACCGCTTGCGGAACTGGATGCGCATGTATTCCGCCGGACAGATCGATTTCAGCGATGCTAGCCTGGACAACCCGCCCGAAGAACTGGAAGTCGTGGCCCAGGCTTTTCGCAACATGGCGTGCAAGCTGAGCGAACACGTGCGCCTGCGCGAAGAGGATCTGGCGGAAAAGACCATCCTGCTCAAGGAGGTACACCACCGGGTCAAGAACAACCTTCAGCTGATTTCCAGCATCATGAACATGCAAATCCGCAAATCCGGCAGCCTTGAGGCGCGCATCCTTTTGCGCCGCGTCCAGGACCGTGTGATGGCGCTGGCCGCGATCCACCGCACGCTCTACACCGCGCGCACATTGGCAGTCGTGCCCGCCAACCACCTGCTTGAGGCGATTGTCAGCCAGCTGGTCAAGGTAGGCGGCATGGAAGATGGCGACCGGCACATTTCGGTCTCGACCCATATCTGCCCGGCGGAAATAACCCCCGATCAGGCGGTCCCGCTCTGCCTGCTGGCAACCGAGGCGGCAATGAACGCGGTAAAATATGCTGGCCCCGCAGGAGGCAAGCCCGCGTGGATGCAGATGGTCCTGCGTGATCAGGGTGAGCGGGTCTATTGCCTCAGCGTAGTCAATTCGCGCGACGAAACCGCCGAATTCACCGACGATGGCACGACGTCCGGTCTTGGCTCGCAGCTGATCGAATCCTTTGTGATGCAGCTTGATGGCAAACTTGAGGTCAACGACTCGCCCGACCGCTACGAAGTGCACATCACGTTCAAGGCGCACGATGCGGATACATATGCCGAGCAGGTCGATTTCTGATTACCCCCCGCCTCCTGGCCGTGACGGAACCAATGCCGCGCCTGTGCGTTATGAAAGCAGAGCCAGATACCGACCAATGGAGTTTCCGATGACACCGACACTGCGCTGCATGATCGCTGCCATGACGCTTTTTGGCCTCGCTGCCTGCGAGACCGTACAGGGCGCGGGCCAGGACATCCAATCGGCCGGCAAGGTAATCACCGACACCGCCAAAGACGCCGAAAACTGAACGGCAATGGACGCGCCACCGCGCGCGATCCGACCATGACCCACCACATACCACCCTGTCTGCGCACCCTTGGCGCGGCAGTGGCTTGCGCCTATAAGGGCGGCACATTCCTCTGAACGAGAGAGAGCCATGCGCCGCGCCACAGTGACCCGCAAGACCAATGAGACCGATATTGTCGTCGAAATCACGCTCGACGGCACCGGTCAGTATGACAACCAGACCGACGTCGGTTTCTTCGACCACATGCTGGATCAACTGGCGCGCCATTCGCTGATTGACCTGCAGGTGCGCTGCACCGGCGATCTGCATATCGACGATCATCACACGGTCGAGGATGTGGGCATCGCGCTGGGTCAGGCATTGAGCGAGGCGTTGGGCGACAAGCGCGGCATCCACCGCTATGGCAGTTGCCTGTTGCCGATGGACGACGCGCTGGTGCGCGCAGCCCTTGACCTCAGCGGGCGACCCTATCTGGTGTGGAACGTCGACCTTCCGACCGCCAAGATCGGCACGTTCGACTCGGAACTGGTGCGCGAATTCTTTCAGGCGTTCTCCACTCATTCCGGCATGACTCTGCATGTCGATGCGCTGCACGGGATCAACAGCCACCACATCGCCGAGGCCGCGTTCAAGGCGGTGGCTCGCGCGCTGCGCAACGCCATCGCGACCGACCCGCGCAAATCCGACGCCATCCCGTCAACCAAAGGGGCGCTGTAGGCCACATGACCACCGTCATCGTCGACTACGAGAGCGGCAACCTGCATTCGGCTGAAAAAGCGTTCCAGCGCATGGCACGCGAAGGCGGCGCAGGCGACGTGCGCGTGACATCGGACCCGGACGTGATCCTGGGCGCGGATCGGATCGTGCTGCCCGGCGATGGTGCCTTTCCGGCCTGCCGCGCGGCGCTTTTTGATCATCGCGGCGTCTATGAGGCGATCCACGAGACGGTGATCACGCGCGGTCACCCCTTTCTGGGGATCTGCATCGGCATGCAGATGCTGGCGACGCACGGGCTGGAGTATTGCGAGACATCCGGTTTTGACTGGATCGGCGGCACGGTCGTCCCTATCACGCCCGCTGATGCCGCGCTGAAGGTGCCGCATATGGGCTGGAACGACCTTGTCGTGGATCAGATCCATCCGGTCCTGTCGGGCATCCCGACCGGGCAGCACGCCTATTTCGTGCATTCCTATCAGTTTCAGGTGGCTGACCCCGCGCATTTGCTGGCGCATGTGGATTATGGTGGCCCCGTCACCGCCATTGTGGGCCGTGACAACATCATCGGCACGCAATTCCACCCCGAGAAAAGCCAGCAGACCGGCCTGGCGCTGATCGCCAACTTTCTGGCATGGCGACCCTGAACAATGCAGTCTGAGCGCCTGCAATCCATCCTCGACGAGGTCGCCGCCGCCGCACAGGCCGACCCGGACAAGGGCCGTGTGGCCGACTACATCCCCGATCTGGCCCGCGTCGATCCCGATCAGTTCGCCATCGCCGTGGCCCGCCCCGGCCAGCCGACGCTGGTCGCCGGGGATGCCGCCACGCCCTTTTCGATCCAGTCCGTGTCCAAGGTCTTTACCCTCGCCGTCGCCCTGGGGAAAATCGGGGGCCACCTCTGGCTGCGGGTCGGTCGCGAGCCGTCCGGGCAGGCCTTTGATTCGATGTTCCTGCTGGAGCAGGAAAAGGGCCGCCCGCGCAATCCCTTTATCAATGCAGGCGCCATCGTGACCACCGACGCCGTTCTGGAAGGGACCGAGCCGAAAGCGGCGTTGGCGTCGATCCTGCGCTTTGTCCGCGAGGCGGCGGGCGACGACGCCATCCACATCAACGAAAGCGTCGCACAGTCCGAGATCGCGACCGGCCACCGGAATTTCGCGCTCGCTCATTATCTGCTGTCACATGGTAATCTGCAGCATCCACCAGAATTGACGCTGGGCACGTACTTTCACCAATGCGCCATCGAGATGAGCTGCACCCAACTGGCCAATGCAGGGCTCTTCCTTACGGCCTGCGAAGACGCGCCGCGCATGGTGTCGTCCAGCCGTATCCGGCGAATCAACGCGCTAATGATGACTTGTGGGCATTACGACGGGTCGGGCGATTACGCCTACCGCGTCGGCCTGCCCGGCAAGAGCGGTGTGGGCGGCGGCATCCTGACCATCGCGCCGGGCATCGCGTCCATCGCCGTATGGGCGCCGGGGCTGAACCACTACAACAACTCCAAGCTCGGGACCGAGGCAATGCAGCGCCTGACCGACCTCACGGGATGGTCAGTCTTTGGTGCACCGACGGATTAAAGCGTTCCGCGAAAAACCTGACTCACAGCTTTTTGCGGAACGCAGCGATACATATGAGCGTTGCACGCACTCCACCTTAACCCAGTGCCTCAGGTTTAGGGCGGAACGCTTTAGATCGGCTGTTCAGGCGCTTGGCTTGACGCTCACGCCTTCCGCGCGGCTTGCGCCTTACCTCACCCGCTTCCAGGTCTGACCCTGACAGACGGGACCAACGCAGCCCATGACCTTCAGGATGTTGCCGCTCAGCTTCATCTTGGCATCGTATTCCTTTTGGTGGGTCGGCACATAGACCCGGCCAGCGCCATATTTGCCGCCACCCTGAACCCGCATGTTCCAGAACAGGCGCTTGCCGATATTCGGGGTCATCACCTCTTTGCCGTCGGGCGCATAGGCTGTAATGATCGTACCGCATATCAACGCGCCGCAGGGTTTGATCTCGATATGGCCGACTTGGCCCTTTGCGTCGGGCGGCGCCTGCCAGACACCTTCAATGGGGTCTTCGGCCAAGGCCGGGACGGCAAGCATGGCAACGGCGATCAGGGAAAAGAAAGATGTTTTCACCGGCGTATCCTCCACCAGCGAACCCTCGACCGGAGGGCGCGTATTCCGACACTGTCGCCGGTATTCCTGTCATATGGGGCGTGCCGCCCTTATTTCCATAAAATACATGCAGGACCTGCTGTATCAGCGCATTATTCGATGCATTGTGGCGCTGTTGCCTATTTCACGGAACCTTCTTTCAGGTGTCGCCATTGCGGCAGACGCCAAGCAGCCGATCGGCCGAAGCCACGCCCGCGCCCATCAGAACCGGACCGCAGGCAGTCCAAGCCTGTTCATAGAGCGCACCCCATCTATGACGTGCAGGGGGGCGGACATCGCCGCCTCATGATCACCAAGGCGTTCTGCAAGAACCTGACTCACAGCTTTTTTTTGCGAAACGCGCGCGATATTCAAGCGTTGCGCCTTTATCTGATGTCTCAGGTTAAAGGCGGATACGTTAATGACGTCGGGTCGCGTTGCATTCCCGGCAGGGTCATGCGTAAAACCGCGCGTGGCATTTAACACAGGAGAGGCCAATGATCCTCTACCCCGCGATTGATCTCAAAGACGGTTCCGCCGTGCGGCTGCTGCGTGGCGACATGGAACAGGCGACGGTATTCAACGACGATCCGGCGGCGCAGGCGGCAGAATTCGTCGCCGCCGGGTGCGAATGGCTGCATCTGGTGGACCTGAACGGTGCCTTTGCCGGCACGCCCGTCAACGCCGCACCGGTCGAGGCAATTCTAGCGCACTGCAACGTTCCGGCCCAGCTGGGTGGCGGCATCCGCGACATGGCCACCATCGAGATGTGGCTGACCAAAGGGCTGGCGCGGGTGATCCTGGGCACGGTCGCGGTCGAGAACCCCGATCTGGTACGCGAGGCGGCCCGCGCCTTTCCCGGGCAGGTTGCCGTGGGCATCGACGCCCGCGACGGGCACGTGGCGACCAAGGGATGGGCCGAAGAGACCGAAGTGATGGTCACCGACCTCGCCCGCAGCTTCGAGGACGCAGGCGTAGCCGCGATCATCTACACCGACATCAACCGCGACGGAGCGATGCAGGGACCCAATATCGAGGCGACAGCGGCGTTGGCCCGCGCGGTCGACATCCCCGTGATCGCCTCCGGTGGCGTCAGCTCGCTGGCCGATCTCATCGCGCTGCGTGATTGCAGTGCGCCGCTCAACGGCGCGATCTCAGGCCGCGCGCTCTATGATGGGGCGCTCGACCTGCGCGAGGCACTGAAGGCCCTCAAGGGCACTGCATAGCCGGGACATAACGGCAGGGGCACCGAACACTCCCCGCGCCTTGTCCCGCTCATACCCCGGATCAGACGCAACACGCGAATGCGCATTCGTTATTCATCTGCCGCGTCATCAATCAGACGCTCCGGGGCTGGTCACATACCAGACGCTTTACCCGTCAGCTTGCCCAGCGCGCCGGTCATCTTGGCGATGTAATCTGCATCCGGCGCAATCCCGCCCAGAGCTGACAGCATCGCCTTCGGGTCATTATAGGCCAACCATACCTGCCCTGCCCCGTCGCGGTAAACCAGCACCCGCAGCGGCAGATAAAGCCCGGCAAGCGGGTCATCCTGAATCGCGGGCGTGCCGAGCCGGGGGTTGCCGAAAATCAGCAGTTCCACCGGATCAAGCGTCATGTCCACCGATGCCGCGCCGCCCGCGTGATCCACCCGGGCAAAGACCGTCGCCCCCGCACCCGCAACCGCAGCCTCCAGCGCGTCCATCGTGGTGGCCACATCCTGCGCCGATTTCAGCCTTACGATATCGTCGTTTGTGGCCAATGCCGGGGTCGTCGTACAAATCAGCGCAAGCGCCGCAATCAAGCGTTTCATCATCAATCCTTCCAGGCAATTTCACCGCTATCCTCTGGCATCCGGCTGCAAATGCCCATAAACAATCGCGTGACATGCAAAGGGCGGCAAACCATGCTCAAAACCCGTATCATCCCCTGCCTTGACGTGGCCGATGGCCGCGTGGTCAAAGGCGTGAATTTCGTCGGTCTGCGCGATGCGGGCGATCCGGTCGACGCCGCACGCGCCTATGACCTGGCGGGCGCGGACGAGCTGTGCTTTCTCGACATCCACGCAACGCATGAAAATCGCGGCACCATGTTCGATGTGGTCAGCCGCACCGCCGAACAGTGCTATATCCCGCTGACCGTGGGTGGCGGCGTGCGCACGTCCGCCGATGTCCGCGCCCTCCTGCTGGCAGGCGCGGACAAGGTCAGCTTCAACTCTGCCGCCGTGGCCGACCCTACCGTGGTGCGCGCCGCCGCCGATCAGTTCGGCAGCCAGTGCATCGTCGTCGCCATCGACGCCAAGACCGTCAGTCCCGGCAAGTGGGAGATTTTCACCCATGGCGGGCGCAAGGCCACCGGCATCGACGCAGTGGAGTTCGCCCGGTTGGCCGCGCATAACGGCGCGGGCGAAATCCTGCTGACCTCGATGGATCGTGACGGCACCCGCGCGGGCTTCAACATCCCTCTCACCCGCGCAATCAGCGACGCCGTGGACATCCCGGTGATCGCGTCGGGCGGTGTCGGCACACTCGATCACCTCGTCGCGGGCGTTCGGGAGGGCGGCGCGAGCGCGGTGCTGGCCGCGTCGATCTTTCACTTTGGCGAGTTCACGATTCAAGAGGCCAAGGAACACATGGCAGCCGCCGGTATCCCGATGAGGCTGGCGACATGACATTGGATGATCTGGCGAACGTCATCGCCGCCCGCGCGAACGCAGATCCCGACAGCAGCTGGACCGCCAGACTGCTGTCCAGCGGCCCTGAAAAATGCGCCGAGAAATTCGGCGAAGAAGCCGTGGAGGCCATCATTGAGGCGGTAAAAGGCGACCGTGCCGCGCTGACCTCGGAGGCGGCTGATGTGCTCTTTCATCTGCTGGTGATGCTGCAGTCTCGCGACGTGCCGCTGGCTGATGTCATGGCCGAACTGGACCGGCGGCAGAACCAGTCAGGGCTGGCCGAAAAGGCGGCGCGCACAGGTCCGGGGACAGCCGAATGATCCGGCACATCGTCTTTTTCAGCGCCGCCGACGGAGTAAGCGTCGAGGAGGTCCGCGAGGGTCTGATGATGCTTGCCGATATTCCGCATTCACAGCATTTCGAGGTGGGGCGCAACCTGCAGACCGACCCGATTGCCGGGCCTGCCGCCGATCTGGTGGTCTATGCCGAATTTGCCGACGAGGCGGCTCTTGCGGCATTCAAGGCGCATCCGACCTATGCCGCCTGCACGACGCATGTGCGCCCCATGCGTGAGATGCGTATCGCGGCGGATTTCACGGCAAACCCGCCGCAGGGATAGCGCCCGGCCTTATCCGAGGATCGTGGTGATCCCCCAGAAAATAACCCCCGACAGCAGCGCCGCCGCAGGCACGGTCACGATCCAGGCCGCTATGATGGTCATGAAATGCGACCGGCGCACCAGCTTGCGGCGCTGGCGTTCCTCCTTGGAGTACACGGCACGGTCGGGCATGGCCAACCGCGCCTTTTTCAGCCGCCGCTCCGCGTCCCACTCGCGGTAGAACCCGACACCGAACACCCCGCCCACGGCGATATGGGTCGAGCTGACCGGCAGCCCCAGCCAGCTGGCGACGATTACCGTGATCGCCGCCGACAGCGCGACGCAATAGGCGCGCATCGGGTTCAGCTTGGTGATCTGCCCGCCGACCATGCGGATCAGTTTCGGCCCAAAGAGAAAGAGGCCAAACGAGATGCCCACCGCGCCGATGACCATCACCCAGAGCGGAATACTGACATCGCCTATGAAATCGCCCGACTGCGAGGCCTGCACGATCGCCGCCAGCGGCCCCACCGCATTGGCCACATCATTCGCCCCGTGGGCAAAGCTGAGCAGTGCGGCAGAGATCACCAGCGGAATGGCAAACAGTGTCTTGATTGATTTGTTGCGGTTCTCCAGCCCTACGGATTGCCGGGCGACCAGCGGGATCGTTGCGGCCCAGGTCACAATGCCCACCCCCGCCCCGATCAGCACGGCAGTCCCCAGATTGATGGCAATGATCTGTCTGAGCCCCTTCAGCGCTAGATAGGTGGCGAACACCCCGGCCATGATTCCGACCAGCACCGGAACCCAGCGGCGCGCCGCCGCAATCTTGTCCTCGCGGTAGATGATGCGCGATTTGATCACCCACAGGAACGCCGCCGCGATGAGCCCGCCCATCAGCGGTGAAATGACCCAGCTGGCCGCAATCGCGCTCATCGTTTGCCAGTTGACCGCTGCGAATCCCGCCGCCGCGATACCTGCGCCCATGACGCCGCCAACGACGGAATGCGTGGTCGAGACCGGCGCCCCGATCCAGGTCGCCATGTTGACCCAAAGCGCCGCCGCCAGCAGTGCCGCGATCATCGCCCAGATGAACACGGTCGCATTCGCCATGCTGTCTGGTGCGATGATGCCCTTGGCGATGGTCGAGACAACATCGCCGCCCGCGATCAGCGCGCCCGCGCTCTCAAAGACCACGGCAATCACGATGGCCCCGCCCATGGTCAGCGCGTTGGCGCCGACCGCCGGACCCATGTTGTTGGCCACGTCGTTGGCACCGATATTCAGCGCCATGTAAGCTCCGAGACAGGCGGCAATGACGACAATCAGCGTGTTGTTGGTCTGCCCCAGGAAAAGTACGGCGGCCAGTCCGGCCAGAATGACAAAGACGAGCGCCAGCCCCGGCCCCACGATGGGGCGCGCGACATAGCTTGCCGCCAGTTCCAGACTGGAAAATCGTGCCAGATCCCGGTCCAGCGTCTCCAGGTGACGTGGGTCATTGTCGTTTGGTGCGCTCATGTGGATTCCCCCGCCGCTGCGCGGCGACCTAACCGCGCGGCCGGGTAAAGATCAACCGATTCATTCAACAGGTTCAGGCCAGATCTCGTAAAATCGCCTTCAGTTCCGCCTCGTTCACAAGATCCGCCGCCGCATACGGCGTCATCCACTTGCGACGGCGCTGATGCGCCTCGGGAAACCGCGTCGCGGTCTGCTCGACCGCAACCGAATAGACCAGCGTCTCGACCGGCACAGCCAGACCAGCGGGCATGATCTTGTCATAGCTGTAGCTGCCGATCAGATCGCTGTTGGCGGCGGTGCCGGATACGCCGCCCTCCTCCCACGCCTCGCGCAAGGCCGATTGCGGAGAATCAAGCCCCCGGATCGGCCAACCCTTCGGGATGATCCACCGGCCCGTGCCCCGACTTGTGACCAGCAGAACCTCGATTTCCGTACCCGCGCCACGATGACACAGCGCAGCAACCTGCAGGCGCTTGGGGCGCTGGAACATCGGGCAAACGTAGTCAGACCACGCCGCCGAAAGAAATCTGACCATGCTGATTGTACTCAGTTAATTTTATGTGGTGCAGGCCAGTGATAGAGACTGGCGCCGAAAATAGCAAATTTCCACGCGATCAATGGCGCGGTTCGCGCCCCGGCATCACAATTTCGAAGAGATCACGCCGGTGTTGAACCCACCCATGCGCAACTCGCCAAAGAGGCGCTGATACTCGATCTTGGGGCAGCGGTTCATCACCACATCGACACCGCGCGCGCGCCGCCTCTGCTGCGGCCTCGTGCATGACACCGATCTGCATCCAGATCGTCCCAAGGTCGGGAAACTGTGCCAGCGCCGCATCCACGATGGGCGGCACATGTTCCGAGCGGCGAAAGATGTCGACCATGTCCACCCCGCCCTCGATCTCGTCCAGGGCGCCCACGACCGTCTTGCCAAACAGCGTCTTGCCCGCATGACCTGGGTTGACCGGGATCACGTCAAACCCTTTGAGCGTCAGGTAACGCGCAACATAGTAGCTGGGGCGCACTTCGTTCATCGACACTCCGACCACGGCGATGTGCTGGGTGCGGGTCAGAATGTCCTTGAGAAATGCGTCACTATAGGCTTGCGTCATGGCTTGCACCCTAATGCGCCCAGCACCACGCGCAAGCGCCGACCGCACAAAAAGGCGCCCAAGGGGACCTTGGGCGCCAGTCGCGGAACGAGGGACAGTAAAGTGAAGCGACGCAGTTCCATGTCGCCGCCTCTGGTATCTATCTAGGTGTCCTGAGCAACATATAAAGGCCTTGTAATAGACCTGTGATCACCGTGTTCAATTCTGTAACAATTGTTCACGCAATCCATGTCACGTGACATGAAAATCAGTCGAAAATATCCTCCACCGTATCCCAGACCTCTTCGATCACCTCACGGACTTCTGCACACGGGACGTGTCGGCTTGTGCCCTCGGGCCTTGAACGCAGGACAGGCCGTGCGCCCGTCGGCACGGATCACCAGCACCATGCGGGTGCCACAGTAGCAGCCCGGTTGCGATTTTTGGCATCGGTCCCTCGCCTATCGCGCCCGGAACCTACCGGGCCTGAGACGCATACAGGGCCACCGCCGCCGCGTTGGAGACGTTAAGAGAGCCGAACGGCCCGGAAAAATCGATTTTCACCAATCGGTCACAGGTTTCACGGGTCTTCTGGCGCAGCCCCGGTCCTTCGGCCCCCAGGACCAGTGCCACAGGGCGGTCACGCAGCCCCTCCAGCGCCGTCTCGATCGTCACCTCGGCCTCGCCATCAAGGCCCAGCACCAGATAGCCCATGCCCTGCAACTGGGTGATCGCATCGCTGAGGTTGCGCACCCGCAAATAGGGCTGCCGCTCCAGCGCACCGCTGGCGGTCTTGGCCAGCGCGCCGGTCTCGGGCGCGCTGTGGTGGCGCGGGGCGATGACGGCACAAGCCCCGAACACTTCGGCAGAGCGCAGGATCGCCCCCACGTTATGCGGGTCGGTCACCCGGTCCAGCAGGACCACGCGCGGTGGACGCTGCCCGTCACCCAGACAGACCGTCTCCAGATCGCCCCAGTCGAGCGACCTGACCTCTAGCGCGGCGCCCTGATGCACCGATTGCGGATCAATCGGCGCGGAAAACCTGCGCGCGTCGGAAATCTCGGGTGTGATGCCCGAGGCAGCGATGGCCTCTTCCAGCCTGGTCTGCGCGTTCAGCGTCACGATCAGCCGCAGCTTATCGCGCGCCGGATTTGCCAAGGCATCGCGCACCGCGTGCAGACCAAAGAGCCACACGGTCTCTGCTGCCGCGGCCTTCTTGCCCTGCTCTTTGTCGATCACCCAACGGGGTTTTTTCATTGCTTTCCTCACTGCCCTGCCTCAAGCGCTGCAAAATGCACGTGCCACTCCGCACGTGCAAGGCATTTTCGGGTTGACGGGTCCAAGGCACCCTCGTAATAACCGCCCCACGTACGGGGCACGCCCCGACAGTGGGCGACAGGCCGCAAGGTGTGGCAGGGGACTGTAACTCCCTCGCGGAGACGCACGCCAGGTTCGATTCCTGGGTCGCCCACCATTTAACAAAATCAACAGCTTGGATGACGTTGCGCCCTACGGCGCCATGCGCATGAGTAGCGACATGCGATGTTCATCCCGCGCCCCCCTGCCGCGAAATCCCTCACCATGATGCAGAGTCTGCCCGACCTGACAGAGACAGGCGTATGCAAAAGAACCGTTTTTACCAAAACGCAAATTATCGGAACGATCAAGTAACAGGGTTCAGGCATTGCGTGCGTTTCGTAAAAGGATGTGTTTCAGGTTTTCAAAGAAACGTATGAACCGATTGATAGTAACCGCGCCATTGGCACCGCATGATCTTGCCCCCGTTTCACCGGACACTCAGGCGGTTGCGGTTTGGGCTGCGATGAACTCGCGTGGTGAGCGCATCTTCAGCCCCGAGTGCGGGTGGTTTTCATTGTAGTCTTCGAACCACCCGGCAATCAATCCAAGGACGGTGACGGCATCTGACAGCGGCGTGATGTTCACGTAAGCCCGCTTCAGGGTGTTGACGAATGCCTCTGATATTCCGTTGCTCTGCGGGCTCTTCACCGGGGTAAAGCAGGGTTTCAAGCCGAACTGGCGGACGAAGATGCAGGTGTCTTTGGCGATGTAGGCCGAGCTATTATCGCTGAGCATCTCGACCTGGTGCGGCGCGCGATGCCCTGCAAACCGCGCCTCTACCGCTGCCAGCATCATGTCGCGCACGTCCGATCCGCTGATGCCCGCGTTCACGACGGCGCACCAGGCGATGATCTCGCGATCGTGGGTATCGATGATGAATGCGCCGCGAACGATGTCCCCGTTCCAGCAGGTGAACTCCAAGCCGCCACTGCACCAGCGCAGGTTCGAGCGCATGGTCACGATCTTGCCGTTATGCGCGCGATCGGGCCGCTCGGTGTAGTGGCGTGCCAGCAGCAGGTTCTGGGCCCGCATGATCCGGTAGACGCGTTTGTGGTTAACAGGCGCTGCGCCTGAAGTACGTAATTGCCGGTTCAGGATGGCCATGATGCGTCGATATCCGTAGGTCGGTCGCGCAGCCACGAGTGCAGTGATCAACGACATCACCGCCGCATCTTGCGCTTTGTGATAGCGCCGACGCGGCTTCGCGCTTCCCGTCACCCGGGCATGCAGGTTCGATCTGGAGACGCCCAAGATCTCGGCCACGGCGCTCATCCACTGCCCGGCAGGGCATGCTTGCATGCCCGAGAGGGGGAACCGTCCTTCGGCTGCGGCTGCGCAAGCCACGTCAGTTTTTTGAGCGTGACTTGTCCAATGCCTCCTTCAGGATCTCGACTTCGAGGGTTTTGCGCCCAAGCTGGCGCTCCAGCTCGCGGATGCGATCCTCCATCTGCCGGACAGCGCGCTTGCCCAAGACGACGAACCCCGCTACCAAAATCCAACCCGCAGACTCTCGTTATGAACGAGGGACCAGCGGGGGGCAGGTCAATGATCACAGGATTAACAGGATCGATGAATTGCTACCGTGGAATTGGGCACCGTTGACCGCTGCTGAAAACAATCAAGCCGCGTAAGCTGCGGTATCAATGGACCGGTTACGATTGATCCAAAGGACCAGTCGTAGAGCAGAACGGGATCGCGACGATCGACACATGCCGTCGCCACGGACTGAGCCCTTCCACGTTTTACAAGCTGGACACAAAATAAAGGGCGCTGGGATGTCGGAAGGCGTCAGGTTGAAGGCGCTCGGGACGTGACCGACAAACCGTCGAAATCCCCCCTGCATCGCATTCATGAACCGCGTCTCGGCCTCCGGCGTTTGCCGTTCAAAACGTGTTGATGGTCATCGTTGCCGATATGACGTAATCAGATTGGTTGGTCAGCGACTGCTTCAACGGAGTAGCAATCGAGACCGACAACCTTATGTCATCCATGATATCGTAACTCATACCGGTGCCTGCGGAAATCAGCGTGGTCCTTTTCGGAAAGGTCGAAAATACAGTGCCAAAATCGGTAAATAAAAATCCGTCAAGGTTCTGTCCGTCCGGCATTGTGAACTGCTTGTGCAATTCGAGGCTGCCGTAATACCCGCTGTCGCCCGCGATCCCGTCAGACGGATATCCGCGCACTGTCGTCGGGCCGCCGATCTGGAAAAGCAGGTTGCCGGGAACCAATTTCTCGTCGGTATGCTGCCAGGCACCTACGCCGAGCAGGCTCAGCCCGTTGTCAAAATAATATTGCCCGTTGAATGACCCCGAGAGCAGAAAAATATCACGGGAATTCCCGATGAGCCGATCGGTTGATTTTGCAAAGACGCCCTGCACCTGCGTCGTGATCGCGCCGTAGTCGCCAGAGTAGGACAATATCAGGCCAGATGCGAATTTCCGCGTCTTGCTATCCACCAACGGGACAGCGGACGACTTTGACGTGCTCTCGCCATAAAACGCCGAGGCGGAACCAAGGATCGTCCAATTCTCATTGATCAACAGCGGGTGCGATATACTCAGGTTAGCGGATTTGGAATCGCCTTTGATGTTGAGAACCTGTGTCGGTCCCGCGACCACGCTGACATTCGACGCAGTAACGCTTGCCGCAAGGCGCGTGCCGAATGTATTGACCGGAAATTCATACCGCACTGTCGCCGCTGTGCTGCCTTCGCTTGTCGACGCATAGGCCAGCAAGGTATCGTCGATCCCCGCCAGACCATACCTGCGGTAAAGCGCGGAAACCTGTGCCTTGCCCGTCGATTCCACCCCCTCATTGTCGAGAAAGAACTGGAGCTCGTGTTTCGGTGGCTCGGTTATTCCCAAAAGCAGATCGGTATAACCGAACGTCGCGCCCGGCTGGAGCAGCATGCGCAGTTGCGCCCGGTTTACCGCGTTGAAGCGCTGGATATCCTTGCTGGCGGTCGGGACGTCAACGGTAGTGCCTTTGGACAGCGTCACGCGGTCAAGGATGAACTCGTTATTTGTTTGATGCTCGCCAACCAGCGCAACATTGCCAACCTGGCCCTCAACCAGCCTGACCTGAAGCTTGCCGTCACTCAATTGCTGCTGTGGAAGGATCGCGGCGGCCGTGACGATCCCCCTCTCGGCGTAAAGATCGTTCACATCCCGAACTAATTCGGAAATCTGCGAAAAATCGACTCGGTTTCCGCGGTATTTTGCCGCTATCTGCTCAAGGTCCGCAGGCGTGAGAAAGGCCGACTCGGGCGCGAACGTGACGGATTTCAGCAAGACAGTCGGCCCGCCCGGCGGAGGCAAGTCGCGCCGGTTGAGCGGGTCGGCCACTACGCCGGGGCCTGCCTGCTTTGTGCGAGACTCTGCATCGCGCGTTTCAAGCGTCTTCCTGGTTTGCTGGGCAATCTTGTCCTGAACAGCACCCTGTTGCGGAGTGGTTGCCTGTGGCCATGCTGGTGTCACCCCGGTCAAGCCCCCCCCAAACACCAGCGCAAGCAGAGCGGTGAAAGGCAAGCGACGAGACAAATTTGACATGTAGGCACCTAATCTGGATGTGAGCGGAGCCTTCTTGCTCCGCTCGCTGAAATCATCATTCATTGTTTGGGTCCATCACTGTGCTGGCAGAAGGACAGCCGGGCCCGAGCCACGCACAAAGACCATGTATTCGACCCCGTTTATTTCAACCACCTCACCGTCGAGCGCGGACACGTCCGACTCGTCCTCGTCACTCAACCTGATCGATCCCCATGATCCGATCATCGGATCATCAGCCTGCAGCATCTGGCGAACCGTATCGCGCCTCAGGCTGATACCGCCACGCGCCGTCGGCAAAATGTTCGTCAGATCTGCGGTGGCATCATAATTCACCACGATCCCTGTCGTTGACGTGGCATAGCCATCCAGCTTCAGCGCAAAGCTGAAACTTGGCTCATGAACCTGAACGTTGCTTCCGGGCTGCGGCAATGGTGTGCGATTATCCACGTTGATGGTCTGCAACGGCGAGGTCAGCCTGAGGGAGCCGGGAACGAAAGCGGTTTTGATGTCGGTCGTCGTCGCGGTGGTATCGAAAACCGTATCAACGAACCTCAGATTGTTCACAATGACCCCTGCCGGTGCATCCACATCCACGTCAGCCGTCGTTCCGACGGTGTCATCTGCGCCAGTCAGCGTCATGTTAAGGGGGGCAGGCCCACTTGGAACCTGCGTTATACCCGCGACAATCTTGTTCGAGCGCAACTCGACGTTCTCGCCAACCTCAATATTTGGCAGGATCAACTCAGTGGTCGCCTGCAATTGCAGGTTCACCGCGCGGATAAGCCCGATATCAATCGTGCCTGGCAGGCCGCCCGCCCCGGCAGTATCGCGCACTGTGCCCCCCGCAATCTGAATGTCGCCGATAATGTCACCGGTCGAGGTGATGGTTGAATCACCTCCCGCTTCAATCCGGTCGAAGAACACACCATTGCCGTTGATCACTATCGAGCCGTGTGCATCGATATTTCCACCCGTGACCGTGCCATTGACCGACGTCACCGCGACGTCACCGACATCGGACGCAAGGCCCGTCGTCGTCAGCTGCGTGAACGAAAGATCGTCCTGCGCGATGAACGTCTGGCTGCCGCCGCTTGTCGCGTCAGTGATGTCCAGCGTTCCGCTACCGGTGATCGTGATGCTACCGGCTGCCGCCATCGGCGTGTCCAGCGTCATATCGCTGAGCGCTGCCGCATTGATCGCGCCATCGCTCGCCTCGACCGAAAGCGTGTTGGTCAGGATGCGCAGTGGGTTGGCAGTATCGGTGACAGTACTATCGTCGGCGGTGTCATTCGCCATGGTTTTATCGCCGATACCAAGCCCCGCAACAATCTTGACCCCTGCCCCTGCGGCCATCGCACTGATATCATAGAGGCGTGCCCCAAGCGTGCCGGCAAACACCTGGCCACCTGCCGAAATCGAGACTGCGTCAATCAACCCGCTAGTCGTTTTGATTGCTGTCACCAGTGAATCACCGGCCGTCGTGATGAGCACCCGACCAGCCGCCGACACGGCAGAGCCGTTCAGCATCTTGAACGTGTCCGCAGTAACGCCAACACCGTTCGCTCCTGAGGTAACACTGGCATTTCCGCTCAGCACTTGACGCCCGCCAGCGACCAGGTTGATCTGCCCGGCAGTCTCGACGTCGCCGTCGATGATGCTCTCACCAGCACCTTCCAGTGTAATTGTGCCGACATTTGTCGATTTAGCATGTGATACAATGAATTTAGACCCAAGCGGTCCGCGCAGCGAGATACCATCTTGGGCATCCGCAGTAATCTTGCCCCCGATATTCACGCCCACGTTCAGACTGTTGCCTACCGTCCCGATCGTGCCGTTTACGGCACTCAGATCAACATTGGTGCCAAGGATGTTGATCAGCAGATCACCGTTGGCATTGAGAAGATCGCCGTTCACCGCTGTCAGTTTGACATCCTGCGGCGAATAAATCGTATCGATTGCCCCGGTCGACGCAAATTCGAGGTTCACGCCACTCTGCGCCCGCGCCGTGGTGGTCGATCCGGACGGAAGCGCCAGCTTCAGGGGCGTGCCCGCCGTCCCAATCCCGCCTTGCGAGGCTTCGAGGATCAGGTTGCCGGTTGCGACCGTGTCGTCGGTTGCGGCGTTTGCGATACTGTTGCGCACCTTGATGCGGGTTTCGCCGTGCGTGGTGATCGCTCCCAGCAGCGCGCCACTGCGCGACGCGAGATTGGCTTTGCCAAGGTCGCTGCGCGGATCAACCCCCGCCGCCATTGCCACATCCACATTCAGTTTCTCGGTCGCATTGAAATTGAGCGGCCGTTTGCTGAGCACGGTAAGAAGCGTGTTCTGAGCCGAGATTTCCCCGGCTGCCGCTGCATCAAATGCAGCCTTTTGCGCCACGTTCAAATTCTCGTACTTCTCCCAGAGCGGGATCACCACGTCGCCAGTTGCTGTTGTAACCGTCAGCAACAGGTCGGTTCTTTCTGCCGCGGCCAAAGCCACCTTCTGATCGGTGCTCAGCAACGCTGGATCGAGGCTGGAACGGATGGAAACGCCCAGACCACCATGACCGTCCGAGATGGTCTCGCCGATGCCTTTGTTGGCGAGAATAGTCACCGTGCGCCCAGAGACGTTGGGATCCTTGATTACCGGATTGGTTCCGGTCACGGTCTTCAACGCGCCCGGCGCAATGGAGAACGCCAGTTCACGCTCGGTCCAGACCGATCCGACGGTCAATTGATCCCGCTCGGTGCTGGACGCCATATATGTGTAATTCGCATCAAACGTCGTATTTCCGAACAGTTCGTTCAACTCTCGATAGGTCTGGGTCTGCTCGGCTTCATAGCTGAGCGGACCGACACCGGCAGGGGCAGAAATCCGCGCCTTCACCGCAGTCTTGACTTCGGCATCGGTATAACCGGGGTGCTCGGCCTTGATCTGCTCGGTATAATGCGCGTCCAGCGCCTTGTACTGCGCCGAGTCGGTGTCCAGCGTCACCTGGAATGTCGGATCGAATGTCGACGGGTCCGCCTGCATGTTCCGAATTTGCCAATACTGTCGGTATTGCTTGGTCTTGACGTTTTCATAGGCGGTGATGGTCTGAAGCTGCTTGTCCGCGTTGTTCGTGCCGATTCCATCGACATGAACCACGCCATCCGGCCCCGTAACATCACGTCCGCTCGACTGGGCCAGCAGGCCCAGGCTGTCCCAGTAGCCAAGCAACTGATTGTAGGTGCGCATATCGATGGTCTGCACCGGATTATTGTCCAGAATCTGTCCGGTCGAAGCCAACGTGACATTTCCGCCCAGCGAAAGCGCTTGATTGACCAGCATCGTGCCATCTGACGCAGTGCCGTCGGTATTCCCGGCCCACCCTGTCGAGCGTATGCCGATATCGTCGGCGGCAACAGCTGTCAGGCCCAGAACCGCGTTGGACGGGGCTTCGCTGAACGGGCGCAGGCTCTGATCGCTGGTGTAGCCGGTGTTCACATGCAGCAGCTTTGCTTCATCCGCAGCACCCCACGTCGCCGGATCATATGTCGGTGTTTCGCCGATCGATCCGCCAAACGCGGTCAGACCGACCCGCCACCCCTGCACCAGAGAGGCAGCATCATACGCCTTGATCGCGCCGAAAGACACCAGATCGACATTCCCGCGTGAGGCTTTCTCGTCCAGTGCGGCACTGCCTGCAGCCGTGACCCGACCCACGATGATATCACCGTGGCTGATAGCCGAGACATTGCCGTTACCGGCCGCTGCGTTGAAATAGCCGTTGCCTGCCGCGGCGCCTGTCAGGTTGACCGCCAGTGCAAGGCCAGGTGCGTGCGCCGGATCTGTCGGTTTCTTGATGCCGCCCACATAGCCGGTCGCAGTAAGATCGGCAATTTGCGCGCTGAGCAGAGCATTCTTTGATCCCTGGATGATCGAGGATTCGGTGCCATTCGCCGTGATCCGGGTCGTTCCGGCCACGTTCGACAGGTTCCCGTTCAACACCACATCGCTCGCAGAGGTGATATTGATCGCACCGGTGTTGCTGCCGATGAAGTTCACATCAATCGGATAATCCGCCTTGAGAGAATTGGTGGTGATCGTGGTGTATTCCTGTTTCAGCGAATAATAGTAGGTAACGTCCGACACGATGCAGAAAGTCCACCAGTTGCATTTCCTCGTGGAAGTGGAGCTTTTCGAAACAACGTTCTTGCTGGGATCAACATAGGACGATGTAGAAGAAACCAACTGCTGTCCATCCACGGTGGCAGTGTTATTGAGTTCCGTCGCCGGTGATTTCTGAATCACTACACCATTTGCAGTGAAATCAACCGCATCATTGCCGATCTGCGTCCTGTCGGTGGAAAGATACGTGCCATCGCTCAGACGCTTGATTTCGGTTTGATACGGCCCGTCGGTTCTGGTCAGGCTCGTAACTTCCGCGACCGATAGGAAGTCGGCCCCGAAAAGCTCGGTGGTGGTATTCTTGAAATGCGCAGTGGAGGTATACTTCGCCCCCGTCGTCCAGACATAGCGCTGATACTCTTCGGGGGCGTAGCTCGCTGTCCGGTCGCCGCCGATGGTTATGCTGGGATTCGGCGAAGCAAAGACCAGAGCACCGGTCGCGTTATCGATATGGCCGTCGTGCTGCGCAATCTTCACGGAGCCGGTGGGATCGCCCGGCACATAGTCGCGGGTATAGACCGTCTTGCGGACGGAAATCACCGGATTGGATGGCGTGGTGACATTCACCCCCGTTACGTCCGTAATCTCGATCCGACCTTCGGCGCCGCGCAGCGTCCCTGTCGAGTCTTCGCCGGTGCTCAGGTTTTTCAGGATTACCGGGATGTTGCTGGTATTGGTGATGTCGATAGTACCGAACCCGTCCAGAACGTTCAGCTTCCCACCGCTTGTCGCGGTGTTCATGATCTGGCCAAATAGCTGGATATAGCCGCCGTGAACGCTGGCACCGTTTACCAGGTATTGCTCGTTCTTCGCGTCGTAGGCTGCGCCAATATTATCGGTTGGGTCGGTGGAAATGACCGAAAAGATTCCATCCCCGCCATGGGTGGCCTGATAGTTATCCGCGTAGGCCTTGGTGAACTCCAGCCGACCATCGACCTGACCGCTCAGGTAGTCCTTGATATTCACCTGCGTCGGTTTCCCGCCAATCGTCAGGGTGCGCACCGGTGAGGTGTCGGGGTTCGTCAGAACTTCGCCTTTATATTGCGCCACGACCTCGGCCAACTCGGTCGGGTCGATCCCGATCGGCACAAAGCTCAGCGTCAGACCTGGGGCCAGATCCAGCGAGAGCTCAGGAACCGGCAGGGCGTTGTTCGCCGCGATCTTGGCGTTGATATCGCTCTGCGACTGGCCAATCGCCTCGGGACGGGCCGTCAATAGCTTCTGGGTGCCAAGATCGTCGAGCGTCAGCTTCCAGTTGGCAATACCACTCTGGATCGTGCTGTTGATGTTGAGGTAACGCGCCGCGATGGACACCGAGCCGTTGGCCGTGATGCCCTGGCCCGCTTCGGTCGCGTTTGTTGGGTCACTGAAGCTCGCTGGGTCGCCCCCGATGTGGTTGAAGCCATTGACATAGCTTGAGACAAAATCGCCGTTCTTGGCCAGGATATCGACAGAGCCTGCGTTGATCTTGCCGCGGATATAGATATTACCCGACGCACTTTCGATCTTTACCTCGCCGCGCGTGTTCTCGATGATCGCGCCGGTGTTCAGGATGATATCAGGTGCCAGCCGCCTGGTATTAAGCTGGGTCGTCGCAGCGTCGGCGTCATAGTACACCGAATCCTCAGTGTTGTAATTCGATGTGATCTCTACCGAGCCACGGCTTGACGTGCGCGAGGTCTCCACCTGCTTGAAATTGGCGGCAACCCCGCCTTTGTTCAGCTCCGTGATGTCGGCGTTACCGTAAACCAGAACACCGTTCATCCGTACATTGCCCGCATCATAGGTGGGAATGATGAGGTTGTTCAGCTTCAGAGTATTTGAGGTGTTGTTGGTGATCTGGATCTTCGCATCACCCGGCGCGTTCAGATAAGCATTGCTGCTGGCCGCACTGACGGATGTACTTTTCAACACGTCCGCGTTGAACGAAAGGTTGCCGAGCCGAGCGCTCGCGTCGTTGATCTCGACGGTAAAGGCCATCGGCGTGCCGCTAGAACTCGACGCAGTTTTCGCCGCGTTGGTTTTGGTCGCGTAGTCGGTGGAAAGCCCGTTCCAGACGGTGATATATTGCTCCAGAGACTTATTCAGCGTCGTCGCATCCGCGCCTGTCGTTACGCCGGAATTCAGGGTTGAGACCTTGGTATCAGATGCGTTGACCGCATTCGTCAATGCCGTGTGGATCGAGGTCAAGCCATCCGTAGCCTTGTCCACGCGGGTCAGTGTGCCATTGTCATTGGCAACGTCCGCGCTTGAAGCTCGCAGGGCATTTCTCTTGGCGACATCGCTGGTGTAGTTGTCCTTTGCAGTATTCAAAAGAGCAAGCTTGGCCGTCTTGTCATCATCTGCTGCGTTATCATAATTTGACTGTGCTGTACTCCTGCGATCAAGTGAGATACCGACTGCGTCGTCCAGCAAGGTGTTCAGGTTCGATTTGGCCGTACCCGCACGCCCCTTCGCAATCTCGGCTTGCGCCTTGATCGCAGTGTTGTTGAGCGCAATCTGATCGAGGTTCGACTTGATCTCTCCCTGCGCATTGCCGATAGCCGTGCTGGCCGCCGTCGCAGCTGCTGAATCGCCAGCAATCAGAGCCGCCGCCAGATTGGCTTCCTGCGCGTTGATCTCTACGGTCTTGGAGGTGATCGTCGTTTGCCGCGCCAGCGTGTCCGTTCTTTTATCTGCGATGATCTGCGCCGCTGCAGCCCCCTCGCTCAGCGCGGTGTCGATATTCGTTGACGTGGTTCCACGACCGCCAACGCCATTATACCCGTTAAGCCCCTGAATTTCAGTCAGCGCCGCCGCACCGTTGGCTGTCAGACCATAATTTGTGTCCTTGTAGCTCTCAGCAGCATAGCTTGCATTATCTGCGTAGTCGCCGGAAACTCCCAGATTGGTCGCCGAAGACATATCGTTCCTGACGGCAGTGATATTCCCGTCGATGATCTCTACTTCAGCCAGCAGCGCCGCCTTGGGTGATGGGCCTGCATACGTGCCAGGCACGAAAACTCCGGCATCGTTGTATGAGCCAAGCCCGAGATCTGCCAGCTTGCCCTCAAGAAAGTGAATTTCGTTCTGATAGGCCGCCTTGGCGATCGGATCGGTGGCATATTCCGAAATGAGCCCTTTCAGCTCGGCCATCCGGTCCAGAATATTAGTGCCAACGGGTGCGCTGACCGGAGTCTTGTAGGTGATGTTCGCAGCGCTATCAGCCGCAAGGCAAGCCGACACATTTGCATCGCAATCCGTATCGACATAACTAAGCGTCAGTGTCTTGTGGCGCTGGATGCCGGTCTGGATGATCCCATCGACAGTGATTTGGGACAGCCCCGCGCCTGTATTGGTCGACCCACCGTGATAATCAAAGGTCACATCGCCGCCACCGAACGCATTGGAAATGGCGCTTGCCGCCTTGGCCAGCGCCTCGCGGTAGATGTCCTTGCCTGTGCCGACAGCTGTCGCGTCAATCGCTCCTCGGCTTGCCGTAACCGTGATATCGCCTGCCGCACGCACCCCTTTGCGCGAGGTTGAGCCGCTCGCTTTGACATTGACAAGCCCCTCAGACGTAACCCTCACTGTCGGGTTCGGCGATGCGGGGATCGGGATCACCGTCTTGTTGAAAATATCGAGGATCGCGTTGAATTTCAGTGACCCATCGACGCCGGTGCTGTCGGCGCCGGCGATAAGGTCAATCGTGCCATGAGACGGATCGCTGCCGTCAATCGGATTGATGCCGTCCGACGCCTCGAGCAGGGCAGTCTGTCCGATCGTAACCAAATTGCTGCCAGTATAGTCGATATCGACCTTGCCCGAAGGCGCACCGGCCAGGCCATAGGTCGTTGCCGCTGCGCGGTCGTCAATATCGGCCGTGCCCACCGCATTTATCAAAATATCGCCCTTATCGACGACGACCTCGGCCCGATCACCAATCGTGGCGGTGGTATTAGATACCACCGTCGTTTTGATCACCGCATCGGCAAGCGCCACAGCACCGCCGGAGTCGATTTTGACCTTCTGTTTAGAGGTGATATCGCTCAGCGCGCTCATCTTCAGCATTGACAGTGCGCCACTATCCAGCAGTAGGTGAACCTTGCTATCATCCCCGATGGACGCGTTGGTTTTCGAATGGGTGACCTTTATCGTCGCGCCACCGGCGGGCAGGTTTGCCAGGCCGCCCGAGGCAGAGCTCACGTTCCATGCGTTGGCAGGTGCGAAATCATTGAACGTATTGTTCAGAGCGCTGATGTTCAGATTTTTAGCATAAAGCGTCATCCCGTCACCCAGATGGGCGTCAACCTTACTGTCCACGGTATGTTTCAGCTTTGCCCCGCTACCGCCCACCAATGATGCCTGCGTGCTATCAATCGTCCCGCCGAAATTGCTGTAGTGGTTTGCTGTGATTTTGGTGTCACCGCCGACAACGTTCAGCACCGCAGGGCCATCAACCGTCGCCTTGGTATCGCTCGCGGTGATCGTCGTCCCCGATGCCGCCGATCCGGCAATCAGCCCGCCGCTACCGGCAACTGTCTTTACAGTGTTGCTGTCCGTCCCGTACGCCTCCAGCGCCAGCGATCCTGCCGTCAGGCTGCGCAGGTTGGTCAGCGTGGCATGGGTCGTCGTTTCCGATTTGGCCGTTGCCTTGTTGAACCCTGCCGCCACGAATCCGACCGCAAGACCCGAAGCATCTGCGTTCTGATCGGTGGTCGAGTGCGCATCCACATCCACCAACCCGTCAATATTCAACGTGCTGTCATTCACGGTCGCAATCGTCGTCGCCTTGTTCGTTGCCGTCGAAACGGTCGCATTCACGCCAACCAGCGCGCCCGCCGCGCCTATTGATTTCGCTGTCACACCACGCGTTGATGTGGTTGCGCCCACCTTGACGCTACCTGCGCTGACGTCGGAGCCGTTGACAATCGACGCTTTGACCTGGGCACCAATCGTCGAGTCCGCTGCCGAGGCCCCAACAGCCAGACCACCAGCGACGGCGACCCCTATCGATGATGTGCTGGCCTCTGTCACCGCATTGGCAAACACGTTGGCCGCATTGGTCACGATCAGGGTGGAGTTGTCGATCGTGGCTGTCACGACCGGATCAATCTTGGCAATCGTCGCCGCCCCGGAAAGACCCGCACCCAAGCCGCCGCTCGCCGCGATCGCCTCGGAGGTTGCGGTGTCGTCAGACTCTGCCTCGACCGTCAGCGCCGCCGCTGTCGCGCTGGAATTCTTCATATAGGCATCGACTTCGCCACCGATGGTTGCGGTCACGACCGATGCGCCGATCCCGGCCGCGCCGAGGCCGAGGGACGCACCAAACCCCTTGAGGTTAACCGCTCGGGTGGCATCTGCGTTAACGTTAACTGCGCCAGTAACGTTCAGCTTGTGATTTTCGATGAACGCCGTCGTGCGTGATGCGTCACTCATCACCGCGATATCCGCGCTCACCGCGATTCCACCAGCCGCCCCGGCATAGCTACTTCCGGTCAGCGTATGGTCGGTCAACGCCTTGACGTTAACAGCCCCGCCCGCGGTGATGCTCGGCAATCCTGTGCCATTGCCTTTCACCTGGGCCGTGCTGCCGGTATCGACAGTCACGACTGCGACACCTGCGCCGACCGCCCCGCCGCCAGCGGCAAATCCGCCGGCCATCACCTCGACATCCAGCGCATCAGAGCTGTTCACATCCACGCGTCCGCCGGCATCAATCACGACATTGCCGACACTGGCAGAGGTCCCGCCCGGCACCGCGAGCGTCGATGCCGCCCCGGCCACATCAATCGTATCGCGCTGCGCCTTAGCAGCAGCGTTGACCTGCCTGACGCGATCATCGTCGGACCCTTTCAACAGGTTGAAGACCTCATCGTTCTTCGCCTGTTTCTGGGCGTCCGAATTGACGCCATCCATATCCGCCACGCCATCGCTCGCGTCGCTCAGCTGCTCATCCGCCGCGCCGCCCGACGCGATACCGTCGCCATAGCTATAGACCGCGATCCCCGCCGCCAGCGCAAAGGCACCGCCCGCCCCGCTGGCAACCTTCGATTCACCCGCCTTATTGGCCAGGCCACTGACGCGCACGTCCCGTTTAGTGTTGATCGTCACGCCGTCTTCTACGTAAGCTGCCGTCGAATTCTTGAAGATACCCACGTCCACCGCGCCCGACAGGCCCACCAGCCCGCCCGAAACAGCCCCCGCAGCGACCGACGAAGTCGTCGAATCGCGCGCCGCGACGTTGACATCCTGTGTGGTCGAACCGCTGGCATTGCTCGCGTTGACTGTGCTGTTCGCACCAATGAAGGCAGAGGTTTTCACATCGACCAGATCAAGCGCCAAAACACCGGCAACACCGGCATAAAGGCCGCCCGCCCCCGAAACCACCAGGGCCAGCGCCGACTGCGCCGAGTCTGCTTCGACGTTCACGCCGTGTGCCGATGTCTTCGCGTCAAACCCGGATCCGTTGTAAACCATGCGGCTACTGCCCAGCCCGTAGGCCGAAACGTTTGCACTCTGCGCAATGGAGGCCGCCACCGTCTTGTCCACAAGGATAACGCCGACCGCAGCTCCGACACCAGCGACACCGCCAACAGCGACCGAGCCTGCCATCATGCCGGTGCGGGTCGTGTCATGGGCGACAACATCAGCGTTGCCCTGTGCCACTGCCTTGCCGCCCAACTCGGCGGTCGTCACCGTCGTCAGATCGAGTGCCGAGCCACTGCCTGCAATCGCAGCTGTACCAGCCCCCGCACCCGCAATCGCCCAGACTGCAAAATCTTCGCTCGCTTTAGCGGAAACAAGAATATCTCCTTTGGCCGCCATATCCGAGGTGCCGCCACCAGCGCTGGCCTTGGTCGTTGTGTTGACCACTGCCGCATTGATGCCCGCGCCAATACCAGCGGCACCGCCAGCCCCCACTGCGCCGGAAAAGCCCAGCGAATACACGTCACTTGCCGCCGCGACTGCCACCGATTGGCCCGCGTGCACCGCACCGGCCATCTTGTTAATCTTGGCATTGGCGCCGATCACGGCTTGCGTGTTCACGGTGATCACCGGAACACTTGCCGAAATGGCCACCCCAGCGCTGCCGCCTGCCGCGCCTGCAACCGCCATCGACCGCACGGCATTGGTGACAGAGGCGTTCACGATCACGCCCCTGCCCGTCTTGGTCAGCGCGGTCGCCTTGCGCTCTTTGGTCAGCAGATCGAATCCGGTCTGGCTGGCCCCGGCTGAGGCGGTTTGCGTGCCCATATCGGCCGAAACGAACCCGCCCGTGCCGCCATAGGCCTGAAAATCGCCGCGGTAGCCGGTCACGTAGGCTTGCTCGCCACCATTTCCGAGGGCTGTAACCTGTGCGCTATCCTTAATCTCTGCCAGCGTCGTGGCGTCAATCACTGTAACCCCGACCGAGGCACCAACGCCCGCCGAGCCACCTGCAGCAACCGCGCCTTCCAGCATATCGATACTGGTGTGATCATCCGCCAGAACGGCTGCGTTGCCATCCGCATAAAGGCTGGCAGAATCGCCGACCTCGGCAGTGGTTTCCGCGGTAACCGCATAAACTGCCACGGCCCCGGCCAGTCCAGCCGACCCCCCGACAGCGACGCCGGCCGTAATTGCATTCAGTCTCTGGGCGTTATGTGCGCTCACCACGATGTTGCCCGAGGCAAGCTGTGCCGAATGACCGATCTTTGCGCGGGTCGCCTTGGTGATGACACCGACGCCCACACCAGCCCCCGCACCGGTGCTGCCACCGCCGGAAAGCGCGCCACCAATCGACAGCAGCGTCGAGACATCGCTCGCCGTCAGATCGAGCGAACCGGTGTTATAGGCATTACCCACCTTGGCATGATCCCCGATCAACGCCTCGGTCGTGGTATCAAGCACGTAAACGGCAGCGCCAGCGCCCACTGCATTGCCCCCCCCCGCCGCGCCTGCCGCTGCGATGGTCTTACCCTTTTCCGTCGCTGTCGCCGATATCTCGATGATCCCATCGGTGTTGATCTCTGCACGATCCGCCACGCCCGTGCCATCCGCAACGGCGGCACGCGTGATGTTCTCTACCGTCACGACCGAGGCCGATGCCCCCATCCCGTTCGAGCCACCGCCCGCAGCCCCGCCAGCCAGGCTGAACGTGCTGA
Source organism: uncultured Roseovarius sp. (assembly GCA_947503145.1). Taxonomy (GTDB): domain Bacteria; phylum Pseudomonadota; class Alphaproteobacteria; order Rhodobacterales; family Rhodobacteraceae; genus Roseovarius. The sequence goes on along the minus strand of CANNCP010000003.1, from coordinate 110,709 downwards.
AATCGTTCTGCGCTGTCAGATTCACAGCCCCCGTGGCCGTAACCCTCGCACCGACGCCCATCAGGGCCTCAACCCGGTTTTGCGAGGTAATGACGGTCGCAACGCCACTCACCGCATTGTTTGCAGCCGCTGCAACCGACACGCCAAACGCCTGGATGTCCTGCGCCGCCAGTGCAGTATTGGAGAACCCGCCCGCATTGCTGATCCGCGCATTCATGCGGCTGAGTGTCGTCCCGCTGCTGACAATCACGGAGCCTGCAACACCAACACCGGTGCCGCCGCTCGCGGAAATCGCGCCCGACAGGGCCTTGGCGAGGTATTGGTTATCCGCCTGGATCGTCACATCGCCGGTCCCGGCATCAATCGTACCACCGCCAACGCTTGCCAGCACATCATCGCTGAACACCATCACAGCAAAAGAGCCGGTGACCGACGCCTTGCTTCCGGCAGAGCCGCCAATCGCCTCGACGTAATAGTTGTTGTCGCCCAGCAACTGGCCCGTGGTCAGCTTATCCTTGAGGTCGTCGAGATCAGTAAATTCAAACGGTGTCGGTGAGTCTATCTTATTATTCAATGCCTTGACGCTAAGGCTGCTGGCCGTGATATTGCTTCCCGATCCGATTGACGCTGTGTAATCCTTGTCCGAGACAACAACCGCGATCGACGCCCCTATCCCGGTGCCGGATGTGCCCACCGCCCCGGCCAATGCCTTCGACGCCAGATGGCTGGTGTTGTCCACCTTCACAGCAACCGCACCACCATTGGTGATCGTCACATTGTCTCCAATGGTGGCCTTGGTCTCGCCGGTCGATATCCCGACCGCTAGCGCGCCGGCGACAGACACTTTCTTGCCACTTGCCCCGGCAATGCCAAGGGCGGTCAGCTTTGACGCGTAACCGCCATCTGCATTCTCTCGCGACGAGACGGACAGAACCACATCACCGGGATTGTTGATCGTGGCACCGCTACTGATCGTGGCCGAGGTCTTGTTGTTGATGATTCCCAGGCCAACACCGATGCCGATTCCGACATCGCTCTTGGGATTTGCCGCCAGCCCACTGCCTGAGGCGGCCATACCAACCTTGTTGTTGGCTTCAAGGTATACCGGACCAGAAACATTCAGTGTGACATCGCCCAGCGTGGCCGAAACGTTGTCCTGCGCTGTCGCAATTCCCGCCGCCGCTGCGACAGTCACCTTCGAACCATTCTTCTTGCCCTCGGAATCGCGCTGCGAGTCTTTGGTCTTGTCCATGGAGTTGGCGGTGGTCGAACTACCGCCGGTCTTGTCGTTTTTCTTCTCATCGGTCTGGCCGAACTTGCCGCCTTCCGCAGTCGCTGTCGCATTGGCATCATATGTGCGGTCGGAATCGGCTGTGAGCATCAGCGAACCGGCAGTCACGTCCCGCACCAGAGTGGCGGACGTAACCGAAGTGTTTTCAAGCACGCCGTCAGAGACGCCGTTACCCAGGATCACGGCCGCCGATGCTCCGACACTCACCTTACCACCTTTGTTCTCGCCGGTGGATGTCGCTGTATTTGCACCCTTGTTCGACGCGCTTACTGAAACGGCCCCCGCACCCATGCTGATTGCCGCGCCGGTGCCGACTCGTGCGATGGTTCTTTGGTCCAGCATCGCCAACGCTACCGAAGCATCCACCGCAATACCGCCAGCCGCCCCTGCGGAGGCCTCGGTCACGGTGTCGATCTCGGATGTCGCAGCGATCGCCAGGCCGGTGCCATTGTTAAGCGTCGCGCCATCGTTCAATGCGGCGGTCGTATTCGTGGTAATGAAATTCAGCCCGACAGATGCCCCGATACCGACCTTGCCCCCGATAGCACCCGTGTCGCTCGGCGCAGCCGTGGCCGTCGCGCTCATCTTTTCCGTCGCTTTGATGCTCGATGCACCGGTCGTGGCATTTACGCTCGCCGCCCCGGAAATTGTCGCCATCGTCGTCACGTCGATGATGTTCAGCGCAAGTGAGCCAGCGATCCCCACCTTGGTTCCACCCGCGCCCGATGTCGCTTTGGCTAGGAAGGTATCCGTCGGGTCCCCCGTGCCCTGAAGCGCGGACAGATTGATCCCTCGGGCACTATGCGTACCGCTCCCCAGGCTGGCAACGTTGGTTGCCTTGACCACGTTTACCGAAACTGCAACGCCGATCCCGACCTGCGATTGCCCGCCATCTTCGCCCTTCACCGCAGAGCCGTCCGATGTGGCCGAGCCATTGGTATTATTGGCCGATGCAATATCCAGCGATCCGCCAGCATTGATATCAACGTCATCCGGCACAACAGCCGTTACCGTGGATTTTTGCACATTGACGGCAACTGCCGCCGCTGCCGAAACCTTGCCCTCGCTGGTTTTCGCCGAGCGACCGCTTTCATTCCCAGCCTCGCCTGCGCTGGCCGTTCTCTGATCGGAACTGCCGACCTTGGCCTTGTCCTGCTTGTCAGTCGCAGACGTCAGTTGGGTTGTTGTTGTCTTGTCAACACTTTCCCCACTGCTGGAGGGTGCTGCATCCGCATCGTCGCCCTCTTTCGCGCCTGCCGCGCTGGCTTTTGCGTCGAGCGTCGAACTGGACGCACCAAGCGCGCTGAACGTCACCTTACCGCCCGAACTCACGTTCCGCGCGGTGGTGGCCAGCACCCGGTCATCCACTAGCGCCAGCGCCAGCGAGGCGCCGATTGCCGCCGTCGCGCCCGCCGCATCGGCCTTGGCCGTCGTTGTCGTCGACGCGTCCTGCGCCGCGGCTACGCTGACCGCGCCGGACGTGTCCAGCACCGCGCCACTGCCCAAGCGGGCCGATGTCGTATTGTTCACCAGCGACAGCGCCACCACCGGCGTCAGGGAAATACCGCCCGCAGACCCGGCCTCGGCCAGCGTCTCCACCGTGTGCATCGCCGCCGCGTCCAGGCTCACCTCACCCGCGCCAACCAGCGCCGCCCCGTCGCCCAGCTCCGCAACCGAGCGATTGGCCACGATGTTCAGCGCAACAGACGCGCCGACCCCAACCGTATCACCCGTCGCACCACCACCCGTCGGCTTCGCCTCGGCGGTTGTCCCGGTGCGGTTATCCGCAACGAGGTTCACATCCCCGCCGCCTGTCACCGTCACAGCCGCGTCATTCATAATCCGCGCCGCGCTTTGCGTATCGATCAGGTTCAGCGCCAGCGATCCTGCGATCCCGACCTTGCCCGCACCTGCACCAGACGTCGCGCTGGCCACGTAACTGTCCCTCGCCGTATCCGTGCTGGCCGGGCTCGCCATCAGCTTGGCCACATCAAGGCTCAGCGCCTCGATGGTCAGCCCGCCGACATTATGCGCCGCAACGCCCAGCATGGCATTGTTCTGAACCTTGACAGAGTTCACCGCCACGGCCGCGCCGATCCCCACAGCCGACGGATCGGGCGTGTTGCCAGCGGCATCCTCGACGCCGACCGCAGCACCGCTCGCCACAGCCTTGCCAACCGCGTTGCTGGCCGTACGCAGCCCCAGAGCGCCCGCCGATGTGACGCTCACCCCATCCGGCACCACCGCCGTAACGGTCGCCTTCTGCACGTTGATCGCAACCCCCGCTGCCACCGATACCTTGCTGCCGTTGCTTGAGGCCGAGCGCCCCTCGCCACCATTGGCCACTTCGTCGCTGGTCGCGCCGCGCTGCCCGGCATCGCCGACCTTGGCCTTGTCCTGCTTGTCCGCGCCCGCGCTCAGCTGGCCGGTCACTGCCGTATCGACGTCCGGCGCGCCACCCGCAGTGGCGTCGCCCGCGTCATCCGCCGCCGCACCCTGTGCGCTGGCTGCCGATTCAACCGAAGACGACGACGCACCAAGCGCGCTGAACGTCACCTTGCCGCCCGAACTCACGTTCCGCGCGGTGGTGGCCAGCACCCGGTCATCCACTAGCGCCAGCGCCAGCGAGGCGCCGATTGCCGCCGTCGCGCCCGCCGCATCGGCCTTGGCCGTCGTTGTCGTCGATGCGTCCTGCGCCGCGGCTACGCTGACCGCGCCGGACGTGTCCAGCACCGCGCCACTGCCCAAGCGGGCCGATGTCGTATTGTTCACCAGCGACAGCGCCACCACCGGCGTCAGGGAAATACCGCCCGCAGACCCGGCCTCGGCCAGCGTCTCCACCGTGTGCATCCCCGCCGCGTCCAGGCTCACCTCACCCGCGCCAACCAGCGCCGCCCCGTCGCCCAGCTCCGCAACCGAGCGATTGGCCACGATGTTCAGCGCAACAGATGCGCCGACCCCAACCGTATCACCCGTCGCACCACCACCCGTCGGCTTCGCCTCGGCGGTCGATTTTGTTTCTCCCTCGGTCTCAAGCGACACGTCCCCGGTCCCGGTAATGTTCACCGCAACACCCGCGCCGATGGTGGCCGTGCTTTGCGTATCAATCAGGTTCAGGGCCAGCGATCCCGCCACACCCACATTGGAGGCCCCTGCCCCCGACGTCGCCGTGGTCGTAAACGTATTGCCCACCCTGGCTGTCAGCGGATTGTCCGAGAGCGCCGAAAGATGAATGCTACCCGCCGAAACCGCACTGGCAATCAGCGCATCATTCTTGATCTTGGCAATATTGATCCCGACAGCCACGCCGACGCCAGTCGCCGAGTCCACGGCTGAGCCATCCGCCGTCAGCGACACATGGTTTTCCGAACTGCTGGCAACGCGTAGATCGCCTGCGATGTTGGCCGAGATGGTCGGGTTGTAGGTGGCACTTGTGTTCGAAGTCAGATCAGAAATCGCGAGCGCCCCAACAACCGAAACGCTGCCCTCACTGGTGCTGGCCTCATCGCCATATTTATCGTCGGCCAGGAATGTCGCCGCCTGCGACCCGGCTGTCGGCTCGGTGGCGCCCCCCGCAGCGGCCTTGGCCGTGACCCGCACATCAACGCCTGTCGAGGCGTCAAGGCTGACACTTCCCGCCGTCACATCCGCGTTGTCCGCAAGTTCGGCAACCGTGGTTGCTGTGATCACGCTCACGCCAACGCTGGCGCCGAAGGCTGCCGCTTGTGGTGTCGCGTCTGCGACGGAAGTAACGAGGTTCTTCGCTGTCACATCGATTGCGCCCGTCGCCTGCACCTTTGCATCACCATTAATCCGGGCAATCGCTTTGCTGGTAATGGTCGAGACAGCGACGGCGCCATCGGCGGCACTGTTAACCGGTGCGAGCGATTCCGTCGGGATATTGGAATTGACGGTCGATGTCGCTGACAGCGTTACACTGTCAGCCTGCACATCGCTCGTGCCGCCGATTTCGATCAACGCCAGTGAATTGGTCACGACCACGCCAACGGGCAGCGGCATGGCTGAGAGGTCGCCATTTGCAGAGGCGGATGCGCTGGCCGAGAACGCCCCGGCGGCATTGATGTCGCCGCTGTTGATGGTAATTGTCGCCGTGGCATTTGGCACAGCTACCAACAGCAATGCGTTGTCGACTGTCGACGACGCATTCAGCGTGATATTGTTACCGTGCAGGATAGGCGCGGCACCCGCGCCCTGGCCGATGATGATTTCGGCCATGCCGCCGCCCGTGTGGACCGCGGTCAGGGTCACATCCCCTGTCGCTCCTGCCGTAACGGTCGAGCCGTTCTCCAAGGTGATTTTCGGCGCCTCAATCGAGATACTACCAGCCGCGCCCCCACCCGTTGAATCGAGCGTGCCACCCGAAGCGATGGTGATAGAATTGTCGGCCTGTACGATAATGTTGCCGCCAGTAGTGAACTGACTATGGTCCGTGGCCGTGATAACAAGGTCAATCGGATCGATCAACAACGTCCCAGCGCGGCCCGAATCCGACCTGAGATCAAGCTGCGCCGCCCCGATCGTGGCAAACTTCCCGCTGAGTTCAACAAAGCCACCAGCGCCTGTTCCCGCGCCATGTGCACTGAAGTACGCACCGCTTTCAACGTCCAGACTGTGGCTCGCCACGAAAATAATATCGCCCCCGGCGCCATCAGTACCAGCGCCATCTGCATTGAGCTCTGCCGTCGCCGCAACTGTCGTATCGTCACCAGACGTCACCGTGATATTGCCGCCGCGACCGCCTGTTTTTGCGCTCGCATCGATGCGACCGGACACATGTGCGTCACCCGCAGCAACAATCGAAATCTGCCCACCACGCGAGACCAGCGCACCGCCTTCAAGCATACCAGTGGAGTTCACTGTCGCGTTGAATTTGGTACGTTGGCCCAGATCCTGTCCCGTCAGCGGTCCGGAATTTCCATTGACCGCTACCGTATGGCCTTGCAGCGTGATCCCGCCCTGCGCATTCACCTGGCCTGCAATCGAGATGATTCCATTGGGTGACATCGGTATCTCGCCGCGCATTAACTGCTGTGCAACTGCATTGTTCACGGTCCCGTCGGCGCGCACGACCTTGTCAAGAAACGCCTGCGTCGGCGTGTTTACCGTGAGAGAGCCGACGTTGACCTTGCCGGTTTTGCCGACGATGAAACCGTCCGAACTAGAGAAAAAGACATTGCCGCCGATCTTGCCATCTTTAAACGCGTTCAACTCGCCATTGATCACGACAGCGCCGTTCTTGACGATATTGACCAGGCTCCCCGCCTTTTCCGGCACAAACAGATCGACTCGCTGCCCAGCTGCCTGCTCGAAATCCGAAAACGTATTGAAACCGACACCGGCTGAAACAGTATTGGTCCTGATCTTGGTATGGTTGCCGTTGACATCGACGGTCGTCTTTGTTCGCCCATCCGGGACAATGTTGTTCGCCGTCAGTTCGCCAACGTTGACGGCCTGCGCCCAGCCACCGCTGGGCAGCGCTGCTGTAAACATGGCCCCCAGAACGACGGGACTGGCCCCCGCCATCAGGCTGGCAAACCGCGCCGCCGCGCCTTTGGTCTTTTCCACGCGATGGAACACTACGTCCGATACATTGAAGAAATCAGTCATCAGAAACTTCCATCCTTGACGCGAAAAATGTCGGGATTGTCGGGATCAGCCGAATAAAGTAGCGCCAGCCTCGCTGGCACCAAAGCCTTCTGGCCACCTTCGTTCTCTTCAAACTTGCCCTGCAGCAAAAGGATTGCAGAACGCTCTTTCGCATCCACACCGCGAAACAGCAGGATACCGCTGGAAACGATCGATCCGGTCGTAACCGTGTCGGGCGCAAATCCCTCTGTCGAAAAGTGATTGCTCAGAACATCGCCGTTGGCGACAAGCATCGCGTCCGTGATGTCGGGATCCGTGGCCTTGCTCCACGACACCCCCACCTGAATCAGCGCCTTACTTTTGTAGCCGAAAATATACGAGACCTGCGCCGTCCCACCGCCCTCCAGCAAATCCGGCACGGTAATCGACAGCAGTGTGGTACGCTCGATGGTGTTTGTACTTTCACTGACATCTGCGTCGGTCTTGTCGAAATCCTTGGCAATCGCGGCGCGCACTTCTTGTTCGTTCATCCCGAACTTGGCAGAGCGAAAGCCGGAAACGGCGGCGGCCTGCGTGGCGGCAGCGGGCGCCGTTATCTCGGCTTGCCCAGTGGCAGCGCCCGGCAAGCTCATCCAACCAGCAATCAATGTAACAGCTAGGACGCTAAAGGATACACGACCAACTTTGGCCAGAAAACAACGGCGAGGCATGGACTCTCCCTTAACGTAAAAATTCATCCCATTAACCTTGCGTCAACTTGGGAAAAAATTCAACTCATTTACGCTGCGTCAATGTATCCGGCAATCCGTCAACACGCCGCGATCAGAAACTGATCATGGGTGCACACTCAATACGCCTCCACTTCGATCAGGGGATCAAGCTTCCTTCTGGGCCTCGCGGTCGCCATCAGGTGAAGCCGCGACCAAGTTCTTGGCCAGCCCCGAAATGGCCTTCAGGCTCAGCAGGTGGCAGTAGATCGCCTTCAGGAAACCCGCATCGTTCAACTTTTTCAGGTTGTCCGCCGACAACCCGGAAAACGCTGCTTCGTCCACGACCATGAGGCCATGCACGCTTGTCTTTTCACCATCAGGCATGACCGCATCCAGCGAAATGGAGTGGAACAACTCCATGTCATGCAACATCGCGGTAAACTGGTCTGTGCGCTCGGCTGAATGCTTGTAGCTTTGCGACAGCGTCAAAGCCCGGACCAGCGTTTCTTCGGATTCACCCGTCTTGGAGAAAAAACGGTCGCCCTCCGTCTCACTCAGCCCCTCATATGTGTCATCGACACACAGGATCGGTTCACCATCCGTCACGTCGCCAACGATAAAGGGATAGCGCCGCAGATACGCAGGCGCATACCTTCCATCCCACAGCCCCTCTTCCGAGACGAAGACATTCATGCCGGGTTTCAATCCGGTCACGAACACCGCCGCAGGCGCGGCAGGCCCCGGCAGGAACGCAATCGGCAAATCATCCAGAGCCATCTCGAATTCATCGACCAGCGCTGGAATCAAATTCGCATCCTGCGCGAAGGCCAACGGCTTTTCCGGCGTGGTCAATCGTAAATTCTTGTGGGCTTCGGTATTCAGCGGCACGACATTTTTGTAGAAAAGAGGGTTCGTCATAACGCTTTTGCTTTCCATTTAATGCACTATTCTTGCCACCCATTGGGCTGAATCCTTGTCACCCATAGGATAAAATCGGTTCAAAGGCGAATTAAATCTCATGAACGATGGAACCTCCCGGCGGGAGGGCAATGAACTGGCCCCCATTTCGACCGGTCGTTCAGGCATAACCATGGTGGCTTAGGGATAGCCTAACCCCTTCCCTCACAGCGCCACTCGGGCTACACCCCCAAGCGACCCCGATCCAAGGATGTGCCGCCCATGCCCCAGACTGTTCCACAGCCCGCAAATGAGCCGTTCCTGTCGGAGCCGATGGAGATCGAGCCGGGCTGGATCGACTTCAACGGACATCTCAACATGGCTTATTACACCGTGCTGTTTGATCGCGGCGCCGATCAGGTCTATCAGTTGATCGGCTTCGGGCCGGACTATGCCGAGCGCCGCAAGCTGACCACCTACACGGCAGAATTCCACATCCGCTACCTGCGAGAGCTGCATCTGGGCGACCGGGTGCGGGTGTCATTCCATCTGCTCGCTCATGACGAGAAGCGCTTTCACGGCTTTCAGAATCTCTATCACGAGGATGGCTGGCTGGCGGCGACGGCAGAGGGGCTGACACTGCATGTGGACATGACCGGCCCCAAGGTGGTGCCAATGCCCGCCGATATTCTGGACAGCATGGGCCGGATGCAGGCCGCTCATGACACGCTGCCGCGCCCCGAGGGGATCGGGCGCAGGATCGGCATCCCTGACGCATCCGGGCGATAAATGCCCTCGACGGCGCAGCGAGGCGATGATGCGCGTCGTTGATGCGTTCCTGTTGCTACCGCCGAAAGTGTCTGCGCCCTGACTGCGCAGTCAATTCCGGCTTCCCCCCCGGCGCGCAGACAGTTAGATTGCGCAGGCTGATTTTTCCGAAGACTGGACCGATGCCATGACCCGCTATGAATACAAGGTGCTCACCCCGCCCGTGAAGGGCGTCAAGGCGCCGGGCCGGAAAACTGCCGAAGCGCGCCACGCCAATGCGGTGGAGCTGTTGCTGAACGAACAGGCCGGCGCGGGCTGGGAATACCTGCGCTCGGACATCCTGCCCAACAGCGAGCGGCAGGGGCTGACATCCAGCCAGACGGTCTATCGTACGGTGCTGGTGTTCCGGCGCCCCGTCGGCGACGTGGTCGGCACGGTGATCGCCGAAGCGCAGGCCGTTGCCGAGGCGACCACCCCGGCCGAGGCCAAAGAGGCGGGCTCCGCCGAAAGCGCCCCGGCACCCGAGGATACCCCCGCACCGGACACCGATCCCGAAGACGAGCCGTACAAGCCGGAGTGACCCCGATACGGCTACCGACGCCGGTGTCGTGCTCAGCCGCTGACCTCCAGCGCCAGCGCGTGGATCTGCCCCATCAGCGCGGGACCGATGGCTGTATGCACCGCGCGGTGCTGCGCGATGCGGCTCTTGCCGCGTAACTCGGGCGTGCGCAGGCGCACGCGAAAGTGCGACTGCCCCCCTTCGGGATAGCCCGCATGACCGCGATGTGCCTCGCTTTCGTCGATGACTTCCAGATACTCTGCATCGAACGCGCCTTGCAGCACCTCATGAATTTCCGCCGACCTGTTCATATTTTCCACTCTACCCTTATCTTACCCGGTCAATAGTCTTTCGCTCCATCGGCCAATAGCCTAGAGTACCCTGCTTGAAATCAGAATCCCGGACCTGCAGGTAACGCTCAGGAGTGACAGGTCCGCAACCGTGTTTTTGGCTTTCTCTGTTTCAGAATGACCAAAAGATACATTAGCCTTCCCGCTCCGACACGAAAAGAGGTGCCCGATGACCAAGTCCGACCCATTTGGTTTCGATATGTCTGTCTCATCCGCCAAGAAGAAGAACCCCCGTGGACGTCGGGGGATGTCAGGGGCGTCCGAAACCTCGACACGCCTTTGCGAACACGAGGGCTGCAAGGAGGCCGGCAAGTACCGCGCGCCCAAGGCGCCCGACGTGCTGGACGATTTCTTCTGGTTCTGCCAGCAGCATGTACGCGAGTACAACCTCAAGTGGAACTTCTTCGACGGCACCACCGAAGCCGAGATGAACGCGCAGTTGTCCAAGGACAAGGTGTGGGAACGCGAGACCAAACCGCTGGGCGACCCAGAGGCACGCGCCTGGGCACGGCTGGGCATCGAGGACGCGCATCAGGTGCTGGGTGGCAACGCCACCCGCAACCCCGGCAAGTCCCGCTCGGGCCAGCGTCGCCTGCCGCCGACCGAACGTCAGGCGATCGACATCCTTGAGGCCGGGGACAACTGGACCAAGGCCGATATCCGCAAGTCCTACAAATCGCTGATCAAGGTGCTGCACCCGGATATCAACGGCGGCGACCGCAGCCAGGAAGAGCAGCTGCAACAGGTCGTCTGGGCGTGGGAGCAGATCAAGCAGAGCCGGAATTTCAAATAACGGCGCCCATGTCGCTATCGGGGCGAAAAAGGCGCGGCACGACCGGGCCGCCCTCGGGTCAAGGCGGAACGCGTGCAGCGGTCATATGTATCGCTGCGTTCCGCGAAAAGCTGTGAGTCAGGTTTTCGCGGAACGCTTTATGCCATCATGCATGCAGCAACCGGTTACGCCCGCAGCCCTCAGACGGGGCGACCCGCCCCGATCACCCTCGGCAACCTTCTGAAAATCAGCAGATCTCAGGCGGATTTGAACACCAGGCTGACACCGTTGAGGCAGTGCCGCTTGCCCGTGGGCTTTGGCCCATCGTCAAAGATGTGGCCCAGATGGCTACCGCAGCGGCGGCAGTGGCATTCGGTACGCACCGAAAAGAGGCTGCGGTCCTGCTTGGTGCCGATGGCATTGGGCAGCGACTCGTAGAAGCTCGGCCAGCCGGTGCCGCTGTCGAATTTGGTCTCCGACGTATACAGCGCCAGATCACAGCCGCGACAATGATAGGTGCCCTCTGCATATTGCTTGTCCAGCGGCGAGCTGCCGGCGCGTTCGGTCGCTTCTTCGCGCATCACGGCATACTGCATGTCGCTCAGCGTGGCGCGCCATTCGGCCTCGGTACGGGTGAGTTCAAATTTGCCCTCCCCCATGGAGGGCCGGGCCAGCGCAGTGACCGATCCGGCGGCCAGCACGGTCGCGATGAATTGACGTCGTTGCATGTCTTGTTCTCCTATTCAGGCGGGCGGCAGGTCAGCTTTATCTGGCGGCGGCGAGCCCACATCGCAAGACACGCGCTCGCACGATCAGGTGACAATTATTACCTGATACATGCTGCTCGGGGCTTGTATCGCGGGCAGAATGACCCCGCCGACGACGTGAATGGCGCGATCCCGGCCGACCAAAGCCGCGGAGTTTACAGATCCCCAATCGGAGACTCTAAAAAATTCTGCTCACTTTATTAACAAGAGAAAGTTCGCAGAATTTTCCACACGTCATCGCCCGGGATTTCACCAGGCCCAAAGCCAGCGCAAAGCCATACATGGCTTTTCAGCGTTTTCAAACATTACACCCGAACCAGCCGCCTGCGCCTGAGCGCCACCAGGTTCGAGACCAACAGCGCCCCGATCACGACCCCCCCGCCGATGATCGCCCAGGTCCCCGGATCCTCGCCGATCACGGCCCAGACCAGCAATGGGGCCAGCACCGATTCCAGCAAGATCAGCAGCGACACTTCGGGCGAACTGATATAGCGCGGCCCGAGCGTCAGCAGGCAGGTCGAAAATGCCATGAACATCCCGTGCGGCACTACCAGTTTCCATTGGCTCGGCATCGTCGCGCCCAGATCGGCAAAAGGCAGCATCAGGCAGCCCGCCACCAGATAGGCCACCGGAATGGCGGGGATCATCGAGGTCGCCTTGACCTTGCGCACCGCCGTAAGCGCACCGGCAAAGGTGGCCGAGACCAGCAATGCCACCAGATCTCCCTTCCACGACGATATCTGGCTATCATGCGAGCCGTAGGCGATCAGCCCCAGCCCCGCCAACACGGGGATCATGGTCAGCACCATACGGCGCTGGATCGTCTCGCCCAGAAAGGCCCGGCTCATCACCGCCGAAAAGATCGGAGCGGACGCAAAGATAAAGACCACATTCGCGACGCTGGTCAGGCTGATCGCAATGACGAATCCCGGTGCACTGCAACCGATCAAAACGGTATAGATCAACCCGGGCCAGCCGGTACGTGCCACCGCACGAAACGCACCAACGCCTTGAAAGACAAGCAACCCGACGAGGATCAGCGATCCGGAAACCGCGTTGCGCCAGAAAGTGATGGTATAAGGATCCGCCTCGATCAGCCGCACAAAGAGACTGTCGGGCACAACCAGCAAGACGCCGAGTGCGGTGATGACAACGCCTTTGAGATGCTCATTCATACGTCAGAGTTCCGCCAAACCCTCGGCGAAGTAAAGCCCTCAACCGTCGGCAGGTGCGTGTTGCGCTGCGGCACATATTTCGTGCGAAACCGGTATTCCGGGCTTGATACAAAACAACCTGGCAGTACTCTGGGACAGTCATAACCATCGCCCTTGGGGAAGTTCCGCATGTCGGCCGTATCAATCTTCTGGTTTGCCCTCACGGGTCTGGTGTTTGCCGTCTGGGGGGCGCAGATGCTCTACAGTCTCTTTCGCCTCTTGCGGGCGGCACTGGCGCGGGCGGAGGCACGCGCAGGAATGTGGCCCACGATCCCCGAACAGCTGTCCGTCTTTCGCGACTTCCTGACCGACCCCGCGTATCGCAATGATCGCCAGCGCCTGCTGGTCCTGACCCTGCTGATGTTTACGGTGATCGCGGGCCATCTGGCTGTATTTCCCCGCCCCTGACCATGCCGGCCCCTGTTTCCAGCCCGCGCATGGCAGGTTATGTTGCACCCGGACCGAGCCAAGGAGACCCCATGCCCGCACCCGAAAACCGTTTCAAATCCGCCCTGTCAAATGGCGAGATGCAATATGGCTGCTGGGCCGGGTTCGCCGCCCCCTACCCGACCGAGATGCTGGCCACCGCTGGATTTGACTGGCTGGTGATAGACGGCGAACACGCGCCCAACGACCTGCGCACGATCATGGCGCAGCTTCAGGTGCTTGACGGCAAGCACAGCGCGCCCGTGGTCCGCCTGCCGATGGCCGAAGCATGGGCGATCAAGCAGGTGCTGGATATCGGGGCGCAGACCTTGCTGATCCCGATGGTCGAAAGCGCCGAAGCGGCGCGCCAGATCGTCCGCGCCATGCGCTATCCGCCGGCCGGCATCCGGGGCTCCGGCGCGGCGTTGGCGCGCGCCTCGCGCTTTGCGGATATCCCCGACTATATCGGCACCGCCAACGATCAGATGTGCCTGCTGGTGCAGGTCGAAACGCGGGCGGGCATCGCGGCACTTGACGAAATCCTGAGCGTCGAGGGCGTGGACGGTGTCTTTATCGGCCCCTCCGACCTCGCGGCCGACATGGGCCATACAGGTGACAGCAACGTGCCCGAGGTGCGCCAGGTCATCAAACACGCATTGGGGCGCATCGCCGCCTCGGACAAGGCCGCAGGCATCCTCGCGCTGGACCACGACACCGCCCTGACCTATCGCGATTGGGGCGCGCAGTTTCTGGCGGTGGGTATCGACGTGGTGCTGTTTGCGCAGGCCGCACGCGGGCTGATGGCCCGCTGGCGGGGCGATGACTGACACCTGGCTTCTGGCCGATGTCGGAGCCAGCAACACCCGGTTCGGCCTGGCGCAGGGCGGGCATCTGCTGACGCAGACAGTGCGCAACTACCGCAACGCCGGGGCGCCGGGCTTCGCGGAACTGGCAAGCCGGTTCCTGACAGAGCTCGAAGCAGGGCCGGTCGCCGCGCTCTGCGCCGGTGTCGCGGGGCCGGTGCAGGACGGCGCGGCACAGTTGACCAATCTCGACTGGCATCTGGACAGCCACGATCTGGCCCGCAGGCTGGGTGCAAGGCGCGTGCATCTGCTTAACGATCTGCAGGCGCAGGGCCATGCGCTGGACGACTTGACCGCCGGAGATACCCGTTGCCTCATCGCCGGACACCCGGCGCCACCGGACGCAACGCGACTGGTTCTCGGCCTCGGTACGGGGTGCAACATTGCCGTGGTGCACCGGCTGGGTGGCACACTTTTTGTGCCGCCCTCCGAGACCGGGCATACCCGTCTGCCGATGCTGCCGGACCTGCCTGACGCGGTGATCCGCGCGCTCGGCTGGCATGGCGACCACCTGCCCATCGAGGCGGCACTCTGCGGGCGCGGCCTGATGCGGATTGCCGCCGCCTGCGGGTCGCACGCCGACACCACGGAACGTGTGTTGGCGCACGCCGATACCGGCCCGGAAAGCGAGGCCCTGCACCACTATCTGCACATCCTCGGCACCGTCGCAGGCGACATCGCACTGGCGCATCTGCCTATGGCTGGCCTCTACCTGATCGGCGGGTTTGCCCGCGCGATAGCCCCATTCGTCGCCAGCGCCGCCTTTTCCGACACCTTTACCGATAAAGGCCCCTACCGACACATCCTCGCGGCGATTCCCGTCCATGTCGTCCTGAATGACACCGCCGCCTTGCTGGGCTGCGCCCGTGTGCTTCGCGGTGAATGAAAACTCGCCTATTACAGCGTACATTCAGACGCACACAACAGGATGAAGCTGGATAGCGTCTCGGGTTCAGTCCGTGAACAGATTGAACATGAATCACAAATTTTCTCAAAACGCCCACACGATAAACTTCGGTTTCGGCGTGAACGGTGTACTCTTCGACACAGAAGCCTCTCTCACGGCTTCGCCATCAGTATTGCAGGCTCGTGGTGTGAAATCCCTTTCAGCCTGATTTCCCTGCCCGGGCGCAATGCACCCAACGGATGTCTGGCAACCGGTGATATCGGCAAAATTGTGGTCACGAAAACCGTTACTCCTGAGATTTGCAACAAACCGTCCGGTATCCGTGATTCAGTTTGCCACTGGCCAATCCGCCCTGCCGTCTGGCATACTCGACCCAACCAAGAAACCATGAGCAGCCTTATGAACGATCTTCTCAGCGCGCAGCCAGATGCGAGCGACTACGACGCCTCCTCGATTCAGATCCTGGAGGACATGGAGCACGTGCGCCTGCGCCCCGGCATGTATATCGGTGGCAAGGACGACCGCGCCCTGCACCACATGGTGGCCGAGATCGTCGATAACTCGATGGACGAGGCGGTGGCGGGCCATGCCACGTGGATCGAGGTAGAGCTGCACGAAAACGGCCATGTGTCGGTGCGCGACAACGGGCGCGGCATCCCCACCGGACCGCACCCCAAGGACCCATCCAAATCCGCGCTTGAGATCATCTTTTGCACGCTGAACGCGGGCGGCAAATTCTCTGGCGACAGCTATCAGACTTCGGGCGGGTTGCACGGCGTCGGCTCTTCGGTGGTCAACGCGCTGTCAGATCATCTGCGCGTCGAAGTGGCGCGAAACAAGGAACTCTTTGCGATGGAGTTCTCGCGCGGCCTGCCTGTCGCCCCGCTGGCCAAGGTCGGCGCGGCCCCCAACCGGCGCGGCACCACCGTCACATTCCACCCCGACCCCGATATCTTCGGCTCGCTCCAGCTCAAACCCGCACGCCTGTTCAAGATGGCCCGGTCCAAGGCCTACCTGTTCTCGGGCGTCGAAATCCGCTGGAAAACCAGCATCAACGATGGCGAGACGCCACAAGAAGCGACATTCCACTTTCCCGGCGGCCTGTCGGACTATCTGACCGAGGCGATGGGCGGGGCCACGACCTATGCCGATAGCCCGTTTGCCGGGAGCGTGTCCTTCGAGAAATTCAAGGTGCCCGGCAAGGTGGAGTGGGCGATCAACTGGACGCCGTCCCGCGACGGGTTCATCCAGTCCTACTGCAACACGGTACCGACGCCCGAGGGCGGCACCCACGAGGCCGGGTTCTGGGCGGCGATCCTCAAGGGCATCAAGGCTTACGGCGAATTGGTCAACAACAAGAAGGCCGCGACAATCACCCGTGAGGATCTGACCACAGGGGCAGGTGCGCTGGTGTCGTGCTTCATCCGAGATCCCGAATTCGTCGGCCAGACCAAGGACCGGCTCGCCACGGTCGATGCACAGCGCATGGTCGAAAACTCGGTGCGCGACCATTTCGACAACTGGCTGGCGGCGGACACGAAATCGGCCGGCGCGATCCTCGATTTCCTCGTTCTGCGCGCCGAAGAGCGCCTGCGCCGCCGGCAAGAGAAAGAGACTCAGCGCAAGACCGCGACCAAGAAGCTGCGCCTGCCCGGCAAGCTGGTGGATTGTTCATCGAACACCCGCGAGGGCACCGAGCTGTTCATCGTCGAGGGCGACAGCGCGGGCGGCTCGGCCAAGATGGCGCGTAACCGGGTCAATCAGGCGCTGCTGCCGCTGCGCGGCAAGATCCTGAACGTGCTGGGCGCGGCCTCGTCCAAGCTGGGGTCCAATGCAGAGATCAGCGATCTGACACAGGCGCTGGGTGTCAACCTCGGCACAAAGTTCAACATCGACGATCTGCGCTATGACAAGATCATCATCATGACCGACGCGGATGTGGACGGCGCGCATATCGCCGCGCTGCTGATGACGTTTTTCTTTACCCAGATGCGTCCGATGATCGACACCGGGCATCTTTATCTGGCCTGCCCTCCGCTCTACCGGCTCAGCCAGGGGGCCAAGCGGGTCTATTGCACCGACGAGGCCGAGCGCGACGCGTGGCTGGAAAAGGGCCTTGGCGGCAGGGGCAAGATCGACGTGAGCCGCTTCAAGGGGCTGGGCGAGATGGACGCGAAGGACCTCAAGGAAACCACGATGAACCCCAAGTCGCGCAAGCTGATCCGGGTGACGATCGACGAGGACGAACCCGGCGAGACGGGCGATCTGGTGGAACGGTTGATGGGCAAGAAACCGGAACTGCGTTTCCAGTATATTCAGGAAAATGCGAGGTTTGTGGAGGAGTTGGATGTTTGAGAGCCCAAGAACCCCTATTTTAACTTCCTGACTTCAGACAGCATAACATCTGTGTTTTTCGACACCAAAGGTAAGGGCGGCGCTCCAGACCAGTGACGAACCCGCATCAGCTCTGGCGGAACGCAGCGATACATATGAACGTTGCACGCATTCCGCCTTGACTGAGTGCCTCGGGTTCAAGGCGGAACACTCTAATCCTCGGCGCGCCGCTTTGCCTCGATCGGGCGGGCCATCCGGTTGCCGACCCGCATGCTTGAATCGAACGCCACATGTCGACCGCGCCCGTCTTGCTTGGCGGCATAGAGCGCAATATCGGTGTCCTCCATCATCCGTTCCCGCACCGGGTAGGCGTAATCGCAGCTAAGCACCGAACCCGCGCTTGCCGAGATGCGGCACATCTGATCGTTGAACGCAATCGGCGCCTCCAGCCGCGCGATGAGCCGGGCGGCGATATCCTGCATGCACTGCGTGTCGGTGAGGCGCGTGAATATCAGGAGGAATTCATCGCCCCCCACCCGCGCGACGGTATCCCCGCTGCGGGTTTCCTCGACCATGAGCCGCGCCACCTCACGCAGCACATGATCGCCCGCAGCATGTCCCATCGTGTCATTGACCGCCTTGAAAAAATCGAGGTCCAGATGCATCAGCGCAAAATCCTGCTCACTGTCGAGCAACCGCTGCAGCAGGTATTCGGCGGCGTGACGGTTCTTCAGCCCGGTCAACTGATCGGTATAGGCTTTTTCCTCGGCGGCAATCATCGCCCCCTGAAGCCGCAGGTTGAGCATGCGCGACGCCTCCATCGCGGCGGTCTTGGCCTCTACCAGGTAGAGCATCTCGATGGTCAGGTCCGTGGCGGCAAAATCGGCGCTGGTCAGTTCGAACGCCCGCACCGCATCCACCACCGAGATACCGAACGACAGATTCACCACCGCTCCGCCCGCCGGGCCCATGCCGCCTGCCTCGGGGCTGCCATACTCGGGCAGCGGCGTCAGAACGCCCTTCAGATCGGTACGCACAGCCCCGCGAATCTGCAGATGCAGCTTTTCGCCCGCATGTGCGCGCAGCGCCGCCATCGAACCGTCAATACGCGGACGCCGGATCTGGAAGAGTTCGGAAAACCGCCTGCCTGACGCGGCGCAGCCTGGGCTCAGCTTGCACAGGGTCGGGCCCGCGTGCACGATGTGACCCGTCCTGTCGAGCACCGCATGCATCGGGCAGAGCGTGTCGAGCAGGCCCGCAATCTGCAGATTCGGCCCGCGCATCTATCCTGCCCTTGCGCCCAGATCGAACTGTCGGCCGCTGGCATAGGCCATGCTCAGCAACTGTATTACGATGATCTCGCGGCCCTTGCGCGCGCCCTTGTGCTCCAGCAGGACCAGCGCGCCGTAATCATCGGCGAGCGCCCGCAGCAGACCTACGATCACATGGCCGAACCCGGCGTGTCTGGCCTGACAGGTCAGGCTGAACCTGTCAGCGGCATGTTCGCGCAGCTCCAATTGCGGCAGTTCCAGATCCGACACGGCAAGGCGCGTCCACGCCGGCAGATCATCCAGCGAGTGCAGGAATTCGGTAAAGGTGCTACCGCCAAACCGCAGCAGGCGGCGCAACGGCTCGGCCTTGGGGTGCGAGACGAGATAGGTTCCGATATCCTCCAGGATATCGGGCACCGGGCGGCCCAGAACATCCTGCGCCGCAGCCAGCACATCCAGCGTGACATGGTCTTCGTAGGTCAGCATCGCCTCGAACTCGGAAAACTCCAGCCCGGCGAGGCACATCACATGATGCCACGTGTCGCGCCCATAGGTGTCGCGAACGAACCGTTCGATGGCCCGATTGATCAGCCCGTGCATATCTCGCTCCGTGTCAGATACGAAAGGCAGGATTGCAGCAGAGGCTTAATATCTCCTCAACGCCAGTGCAGAAGCGTCAGTTTTGCGGCATCAGCCTGATCCCGCCAATGTCCAGGACGTTGCGCGGCACCGACGTGATTTCGAACCGGCCCTCCAGCACATCGACGATGACCGACGGCACCAGTGGCGGCATGCCGCCCGATCCCGCCTGAACCGGCGCCCCCCGTGCCACGAACCTGTCACCGCGCAGGTCCAGCGCCAGAACACGCACCCGGTCCGCGCGCGGCGCGAACAGCACGATGGCCTGCGGGTACGGGCGCAGCGGGTCATAGTCGGCCAGCACCAGCACACAGGCCGGGTGACCGCCCGGCAACTCGCGCGCGCAGGCTTCGTGCATCTGCCGCCGGTCGCGCTCGCTTAGTTGGTCGAACGCACCCGACGGCAGGCTGGCGCCCTCGGGTCGCAGTGGCACGATCTCGTCAAGCGTGGCGATTTGCCCATCATCCAGCCCACGCTCATACTCGAATAGCGATCTGGCAGTCCGGGCACTCGTCACGGCCTCGACCAGTGCGGCATGATCGGCGCGTTGCGTCAGATCCAGAACGCGCACCAGTCCGGCACGGCCCGCCCGGCCCCATTCATGTGTCATCTCCCACAATGCCAGTTGCTTGGGCGGCACGCCCGCCACGGCACGCGCGACCTGGCTGGCGACCGACAAGCGCTCGGCATTCAGCACCGGCGTCAGCCACAGCGCTGCGATGGCAATGGTCCCCAGTGCCATCCACCGGTTCGCCCGCCGCAACCGCGCCGCCCAGCCTGCCCGGCTAAGCACGGCACCCGCATAGGCCAGCGCATAGACCACCACCACCGCCGCAGCGATCAGCCCCGCCACCCGGTCCGGCGTCAGCCCGTATTGCCCGATCCGTAGCCACATCGCATAGAACGCCAGTACTGCGGGGACCGGCGTCAGGAGCGCCAATGCCTTGGTCGCCGTGGCCATGTAGCCTTCGACCGCCTGCTCATCGTCGCGGTGCGCTGCCGTCGTGATCAGCGTGATCGCCACAAGGCTGACCACAATCAACGTGCCCGCCGCCGAGAGCCCGCCGAAAAGCCCGCTCAGACCGCGCAGCGGCAGCGCCAGAATAAAGATGCCAAGCACCACCAGCAGCACCGGCAGCAGCACACGCAACAGCTGGATGATCAGGAAGGGCGAGATGTATTCGCTCAGCTCATTCACGATCGCCAGCCCCAGGCCCAGCGCCAGACCGCTTAGCAGCCAGGGCATCGGCTCGATGTCGAGCAGCCAGTCGATGGCGGTGATGCCGACAAGCCCCAGCAGCGCATTCGACAGCATCACCACCCCCCAAACCACCGCCACAAAGAGAAAGGCAGCAGCATAGCGCACAACGATGGTCCACGATGTGTCAAACAGCAGTTCATAGAACCGCCAGCCCCCCGGCTCCTGCAGGCCCGCCGCCACGAAGGGCACGGCAATCGCCAGCAGATAGGCAAAAGCCATCACGTGATGTTCAGTATCCAGAAACGACTCGGGCAGGTCGTAGCGAAAGCTGGCCCAGATCAGCAGCAGACTCGCCATCACGCTGAGCGCCACCGATGCCAGCACCGCAGGCGTCAGCCGCACCGGCCCGAGCAGCGCCAGCAACACGCCAAAAAAGGCCGATCCGCCGGCCACCATAAACAGCACCAGCCGTGCGTTCGTCACCAGATCGGGGATTACATCAAAGAGCGCCCAGAGCGACAGCCCCGCCACCGCGCCAACCAGCGCCAGAGAGCCACGCATCGCCGCGTTTGCGGATTGCTCTGTCATTGTCCGTCTCCCGTGGGTCCTGCACCTTTGCCCTGCATCTATGCCAAGCGCACACCCGCTTGAACAGGGCCAGCGCGCATTCAGGCCCACTTCACACCTCGGGTCATGCACCTGTATGCGCCGCTTGCTCGGCCTCAGATACCCGTTGGACTGCGCCTGAGAACGGACTGAGGCGCAATATAGCAACCACCGAACCTGATCCGGTCAATACCGGCGCAGGGAACGGAACATACATGGCACAGGCCCGGCCGCCGCATATGCCCCGTTTTCTCGCCCAAGCTCCATGCGAGGAGACGATGATACGCCTCGTTGCCGCGCTGCCCGTTTCACCCTTCTTCACGTGCGCCGCCGCCGTTGTCCTGCGCGTCATCGGCGCTGCGTGATCAGAAATCCGTCGGCGCTCCGCCTTCGGCCTTGCGCCGTTCGACAAACGCCCCCAGTTCCTCACGGATTGCCGCGTCCATCGGCGGTGCCTCGAAGCTGGCGATGATGTCGCGAAATATCTGGTGCGCGCGCTGTGCCGTCCACATGCCACCTGCCGCCTCCCATGCCTCGAAGTTGCGCCAGTCGCTGAGATAGGGCTGATAGAACGCCGTCGTGTAGCGGTCCTGGGTGTGCTGGATTCCGAAATAATGCCCCTTGCCATCGACCTCGCGGATCGCCTCCAAGGCGATCTCGTCCGGGCCGGTCGCGGTCAGGGAAGGATCCATATATCGCTGAATATGCTGTAGAATTTCGCAATCCATCACGAATTTCTCCGGACTGGCAATCAGCCCGCCCTCAAGCCAGCCGGCGGCGTGGTAAACCATATGCGCACCCGACTGCACCGCCGACCACAGGCTGTTCGACGTCTCCCACATTGCCTGCCCGTCGGGCACATTGGCCGCACAGACGCCGCTGGCGCGCAGCGGCAGACGGTAGAACCGCGCCAGTTGGCCGGTCATCTGCGTGGCGCGCATGTATTCCGGCGTCCCGAACGCAGGCGCGCCCGATTTCATGTCCACGTTGGAGGTGAACGTGCCGATGCCGCAGGCTACGCCCGGCCGGATCAGTTGCGCCAGTACCACAGCCACCAGTCCCTCGGCGATGCTCTGCGCCACGGCCCCTGCCATCGTGACAGGCGCCATCGCCCCCGCCAGCGTGAAAGGCGTCACCACCAGCCCCTGATTTCGCCGCGCCAGACGCATCCAGCCATCGAGCATCGGATGGTCGTGCTTGAGTGGCGAGGTCGAATTGATGTTGGTGAACATCTTGGGGCCGGACTCGAATTCTTCGTGGGTGTGCCCGCCCGCGATACGCACCATTTCCATCACATCCTCGACACGCTCGCGGCCCAGGCAATAGGCGTGCGCCACCTTGTCCGTCAGCGTCAGCTTGTCATAGAGCACATCAAGATGGCGGATGCTGGCATGGATGTCCTGCGGCTCCACCGGGTAGCCGCCGATAAAGTGGATGCAGTTGAAATACTGGCTCAGCTTCAGCAGATTCTGGCACATCTCACGCGTGCCGGTCACTTTCTTGCCGATCTCCATGTCCCAATAGCCGGGCGGCGAAGAGACGTTGCCAAAATTGAAGTGCCTGCCGCCGAATGTGATGGCGCGCGCCGGATTGCGCGGCGTTATCGTCCACTCATCGGGGGCCTTGGCTACGTGCTCCATCACGAAATCGCGGCCCATCCGCACGTTTTCGCCGTCGATGGCGCAGCCCCCGGAGGCACGAAAAATCTCCAGCGCTTCGGGGTTGAGAATTGCCACCCCGATCTCCTCAAGGATACGCATGGCACCGTCATGGATCGCCTGGACACCCTCCTCGTCCAGCGGTTCGGTGGGGCGGTCCAGGTTGACCGGCGGCGCCCAGGGCATCTGTTCGATCACGGCGCTGCCGCGACGGCCTGCATTGCCTGCGCGACCACCGCCACGTTTCCTGCGCTTGGGGGAATCGGTCATCTGAACGTCTCCTCATCCGGTGCCTGCCCCAAGACAAGCACGGGTTCGGCACCGTAGTTTGACATTCTGCGACACTGCTTGTCGTTTTTGAAGGACGGCGACAAGATCAGCGCAATCACGCGCACTGTCGCGCAGGCTCAGCCAAGGCTGCGGCGCCGTCGCAGGACCACCCGTCGTTCGTTCAGCAGATAGACCGCCAGGCTCAGGACCACGATCGCCCCGCCCAGCAGCATCGTGGGGCTGGCCGTCTCGTCCAGTATCAGCCACACCCAGAGCGGCCCCAGCACCGTTTCAAGCAGCAACAAGAGGCTCACGTTCGACGCAGGTGTGTGGCGCGCGGCAAACGACAGCGAAAAGAACGAGATCGGCAGCACCACCGCCCCCGTGAGCACCATCGGCCATATCTGCCCGTCCGGCATCGCGCCGGTGCCAGTCAATATCGTGCCGGTCATCCCGCTGCAAAGCGCGCCCAACCCGATCAGCAAGGCGATCGGCAGACCGGGCTGCGCCCGCAGCACGACAAAGTTGAGCGCCAGCACCGCAGCAACCCCCAGCCCGGCCACCGCCCCGAGTGCCGAAGCCCGATCAAATCCGATCTCTCCCGTATGACCGCCAAAGACCGCGATACCGATGCCGGTCATTACTGCGGCGATCGTGATCCAGGTGGCCAGATGCACCCGTTCACCCAAAAGGCCCCAGCCGAAGAGCGCGGAAAACACCGGTACAGTCGCCACACCGAAGAGCACGACCGCCACCGGGGCACTGGCGATCGCCATACTGAACAGCCCTGAATTCAAGGTCTGGCACAGCACGATCATCGCCCCGAACCCGGTTGCCGCCGCCGCAATATCCGCGCGCCGCGTCCGGCTCAGAAAGGCCCACCCGGTGAGCATCACCGTCCCCATGCACAGCCCGCGCCAGCCCATCATCTGCAGGCCGTCCATCTGCGACAGACGCATCAGCATCGCATCGGGGGTAAGGACCAGCGCCCCGAAGAGTGCCAGCCCCAGGCCAAAGAGCGGATGCCGCCTCACCCGTCTAGCCAGGCGGGGATATGGCCGATATCCGGCAGAACCACATCAGCATGCGGCGCAAGTTCGCCGCGTTCCGCGATACCGGTCAGCACACCGACCGTATGCATCCCCGCGCGCCGTCCCGCGATCAGGTCATGGGTGCTGTCGCCCACCATCACGGAGTGTTCTGGTGCGATCCCTGCCGCGCGCGCAAAAGCCAGCAGCGGACCGGGCGCAGGCTTGGCCCCGTGGCCGCTGTCGAATCCCGCAATGAAATCGAACTGTTCCAGCACACCCGCACTGCGCAAATGGGCGCGTGCGCCGTATTCCGTATCGTTGGTCATGACGCCAAGGCGTAGACCGCGCCCGCGCAACCCTTCGAGGAAGGGCGACAGCGGCACCGACGGCGCCAGCGGCATATCTGCCGAGCTGACCATCATCTCGTGCTCCAGCGCATCAATGTCGATGCCCGGAATGGCGGAGGCCAACGCCTCGGCGCATTCACGGTTGGTCGCTGCAATCAGTGGGCTTGAGGCCTTGATACGTTCAGCGACAAGGTCAAAGTCCGCCGCATCCGCAATCTGCCGTATCGGCACGTTGTGAGCCTTTGAAAGAGTTTGCATCAGGCGCAGCGTCCAACCGGCCCAAGTTGTGTGGAAATCAAAAAGCGTGCCGTCCTTGTCGAACACGATGCCGCCGATGTCGCGCATTCCCGTCATGTCCAGCTCATTTCTGTTCCGCCCGGCAGCGCCGCGCGGGCCTGGCGCAGTGCCTCGTATTGCAGACCCTCAGCGTCGCAGAATGCGATGACCCAGGCATCGTCCATCAGCACAAAATCCAGCACCGACCCGAGATAAGCAGGATCACCCGCCCCGTGGCGCAGATCGGCCTCGGATGCGCCCGATGCACCCATGAAAACCGGCAGCAGATCTTCATTGCCGATGAGCCAGGCCAGACATTTCAAGCCGATGGTTTCGGCGAACTCCTGCATTTGAGCCATTCGTA
This sequence comes from uncultured Roseovarius sp., assembly GCA_947503145.1. Classification (GTDB taxonomy): domain Bacteria; phylum Pseudomonadota; class Alphaproteobacteria; order Rhodobacterales; family Rhodobacteraceae; genus Roseovarius. Next base: position 85,581 of record CANNCP010000003.1, on the reverse strand, counting down.
GCAATCCCGGAAAGGTTTTCTTAACTTCTCACATGGATAGTCGGACCAGATAAAAGGGCAAGTCAGAAAGGCAACAGCCCATGGCAGGAAACATTCTGATCGTCGATTCTGCCGCGACCAACAGGATCGTCCTGAAGGTCAAGCTGACATCGGCGCATTTCAGCGTCAACCAGGCCACCAACGCCGCCGACGCACTGCGCGCGGCCGCGACGGCGCCGCCCGACATGATCATTGCGGGTGCGAACCTGCCCGATGCGGATTTGCCCACATTCATCGAACAGCTGCGCACCCGGCGCAATCTCGCCGCAATTCCGGTCGTCGTCCTGATGAACTCCGATGATCAGCCGGGGCGCATGGCCGCGCTGCAGGCCGGAGCGGACGATGTGGTGCCGCAAACGCTGGATGAACGTATCCTGATGGCGCGTATCCGCAGCCTGCTGCGACAGTACCACAGCCTGCAGGAACTGTGCGTCAATGCCGAACCGGGCAACGTCACCGGATTTGCCGAGGCGCAAGGCAGCTTTACCATGCCCGGGCATATTGCCATCGTCGCGACAGACAGGGCAGAGGCAATGACCCTGCGTAGCCGACTGACGCATTGCACTGCACACCAGATGACGATCGTCTCTGCCGATCAGCCAATGCCGACGCAGACCGATACGCGGCTGCCCGATATCTTCGTGATCCTGGCCAACCAGGGAAACCAGGATACCGGGCTGAAAGTCATGGCAGAACTGCGCGCGTCACCTGGCTCGCGCCACAGTCGCATCATCGCTGTCGTACAGGACGCAATCCCGCGCCTGATGGCGACGCTGCTCGATATGGGCGCGGACGACATCATGACCGGTGCCACGGACGCCCGTGAACTGGCGCTACGATTGAGCAACCAGGTACGACGCAAGCAGATCGCCGACCATTTCAGGTGCCGCATGCTGGAGGGGCTGCGCGCGGCGATGATCGATCCTTTGACCGGGCTATACAACCGCCGCTTTGCCCTGCCATTCCTGCGGCAGTTGATCGAGGAGCCGGATGAACGCGCCCGCCCCTTCGCGGTGATGGTTGCTGATCTCGACCACTTCAAGCGGATCAACGACACGCTCGGCCATGCGGCAGGTGATACCGTTCTGCGCCAGGTAGCTGCGCTCTTGCAGGGAAACCTGCGCGATGCCGACATGATCGCCCGGATCGGCGGCGAGGAGTTTCTGATTGTACTGCCCGACACCCCCAGCGTCGTGGCCAGAGGCACGGCGGACAGGCTCTGTCGGCTCATCGGCGACGCGGCCATTGCACTACCCGGTGGCGCGCCGCCCGCGCGGGTGACGATCAGCATCGGTGTGACACTGGTCCACGACGACCGCATTGGCTGCGCGCGCGACCCGCTTGACCTGGACATGGTGCTGGAAGAGGCTGACCGCGCGCTGTACAGGGCCAAGGCCTGCGGGCGCAATACCGTCACTTACAGCGCCATGTCCGCCGCCTGAAGCGTGCCTTTGGCACGCGCACCCTCGCCCGCGCCTTTCGCATCAGAAGTTTGCTCATATCTAGTGATGCTGCGATCCAGACCTGTCTGACGTTGAAGGTTCTGCTTGGGATGCCCTTGAGGCAAACAACCGCTTTCGCTCAGAGCCTGTTGCAGATGGTCAGCCTGGATTGGGATCTGTCTGATTACAGCACGCTGTGCCGTCGCCGGAAGTCGCGGACGAACCGGTCTGCTGAATCTGCTCATCGACAACGGACAGCACCGGGATCAAATCCGAGGGTGAAGGTGAGTGGAATGCCCGCAAAGGCTTTGATGCGATTGCCGCGCGCGGCGCTCATGCCCTCATCTCGCCACGCAATAACGTAAAGCCGTGGAAGCCCACGAGCGCTGGAGAAATTGCGCAACAAAACCCTGAGAACGCCCGTTTGGTGACTTTTATGGTTGCATTTACACCAACACCGACACCGTCACCCAGCGGTCAGGCTTCCAGTTCGGCATCCCAATAGAGGAAATCTATCCAGCTCGCGTGGAGATGCCCCGGTGGAAACTTGCGCCCCAGATTACGCAATTGCTCGGCCCCCGGTGCGCGCGGCGGCTTGCGCAGCGCCATGCCTGTCCGGTGCAGGCTCCTGGCCCCCTTCTTGAGGTTGCACCGGCTGCACGCCGCCACGACATTTTCCCAGCTGGTGATCCCGCCACTGGCGCGCGGCACCACATGGTCAAAGGTCAGCTCGCCGCGGGTGCCGCAATACTGGCAGCAGAATTCATCGCGTAAAAACAGATTGAAGCGGGTGAAGGCCACGCGTTTCTGCGGCTTTACATAGTCCTTGAGGACAATGACCGACGGCACCCTGATCTGCATGGTCGGGCTGCGCACCACATGGTCGTACTCGGCCACGATATCCACCCGGTCAAGCCATGCCGCCTTGACCGCGTCCTGCCAGGACCATAGCGACAGCGGATAATAGCTGAGCGGGCGGTAATCGGCATTGAGCACCAGCGCGGGATTCTGCTTCAACGCCCCCGGTGCGCGGACAAATTCGGTTCTGAAATCGCCTTCCATGGTCGGCTGCGGCTCCCGCCTGATATGACCCGTTTAAAAATCACTATATATCCTGCTGGTTCCCTGACAACCCTGTGATTTCGGGCTGTATTCCACGGGGTTTCCGGCGCAGCGCGCGACGAATTGCGCCCCGGCGTCGGCATAATTAGCACCCTGCGCGGTGTGATCGAACCTAAAGGCGCGGCCACCAGCATCTTTCTCACCCTGAGCGAGCGGAAAAGTACCGTGACCGCAGAGGCCCGCCGCCCGCTCTTAGAGCTGCTCCATCACCTCGTCGGAGGCATCGAAATTGGCCGTGATGCGTTGCACGTCGTCGTCATCCTCCAGCGCATCGATCAGCTTCATCAGCTTCTGCATCCCGTCAAGGTCCATCTCGGTCACCGTCGTCGGGCGCCAGACCAGTTGGGTTTCCTCGCTCTCGCCCAGCTCGATCTCCAGCGCGGCCGAGACTTCGTTCAGATCGCTGTCCGCGCACCAGATCACGTGGCCGTCTTCCGAGCTTTCCACATCCTCGGCGCCCGCCTCGATCGCGGCCATCATCACCGTATCCGCATCACCTGCGTCCGCCGGGTAGGTGACCTGGCCCTTACGCTCGAACATGAACCCGACGCTGCCGGTCTCGCCCAGATTGCCGCCGTATTTGGTAAAGGTGCTGCGCACGTTGCTGGCGGTGCGGTTGCGGTTGTCGGTCATCGCCTCGACGATCACCGCCACGCCATTCGGCCCGTAGCCCTCATAGCGGATTTCCTCGTAATCCTCGGCGTCGCCTGCCTGGGATTTCTTGATCGCGCGGTCGATGTTGTCATTGGGCATGGATTGCGATTTGGCCGACTTGATCGCCAGCCGCAGACGCGGGTTCTTCTCGGGGTCCGGATCACCCATTTTCGCAGCGATGGTGATCTCCTTGGAGAACTTGGAAAAGAGTTTGGACCGCGCCGCGTCCTGTCGGCCCTTGCGGTGTTGGATATTTGCCCATTTTGAGTGGCCGGCCATGTCATGCTCCAATCGTCGGAATTTCTCGTTGTCATATCCGCTCACTTCGCGAGGGGCAACGCCTGAGCGTATTGCCGCGCCATGCCGCCCGCACTCTGCCGGGTGCAATTTGCTGCGTGACGCGCGCCCCGCGGCGGACTAAAGCGGTCTGTATCGGAACTCAGTTACCGGTTTGATGCAAAACACCCACAACATTAAAGGGGTGCTGGCGTTTTGCACTTTCCCTGAGTCGTAAAAAACAAAAGGCTTTAGGTTCGCCCGTATGACACAGGACCAAATCATCCTCTTCACGCTCTTCGGTGCCGTCTTTGGCCTCCTGCTCTGGGGCCGCTGGCGCTATGACATCGTCGCCTTCGCCGCGCTGATGGCGGGCGTCGTGCTCGGCGTGGTGCCAACCCAGAACGCCTTTTCAGGCTTCGGCCACCCGGCCACGCTGGTAGTGGCGCTGGTGCTGGTGGTCTCGGCGGGGCTGGTGCGCTCGGGCGCGGTGTTCCTGATCACCCGCACGCTGATCGACAGCAGCCGCTCGCTTGGCATGCATATTACGCTGATGGGCGGGATCGGCGGCGTGCTTTCGGCCTTCATGAATAACGTGGCGGCGCTGGCACTGCTGATGCCCGTGGACGTGCAGACCGCGCGCAAGGCCGGCCGCGCCCCGGGGCTCAGCCTGATGCCGCTCAGCTTTGCCACCATCCTCGGCGGCATGGTCACGCTGATTGGCACGCCGCCCAACATCATCATCGCCGCGATCCGCGAAGAGGAATTGGGCGCACCGTTCAAGATGTTCGATTTTGCGCCAGTGGGCGGCGTCGCGGCCATCGCGGGCCTTGTGTTTGTCGCACTGATCGGCTGGCGGCTCATTCCCCAGCGCGAGGACGACGTGCTTGTCGCCTCCGATATCGGCACATATATCGCCGAGCTGACCGTGCCCGAAGACTCGGACCAGATCGGCAAACGGCTGGCCGAGTTGCAGGACACCGCATTCAAGACCGATGTGGCGCTGATCGGCGTCATCCGCGACGGCAAGCGCCGCTATGGCACGGCACAAAATACCGTGCTGCGCGCAGGTGATACGTTGGTGCTGGAGGCGCATCCTGATGCGCTTGACGAATTCCGCGCCACACTCTCCCTGGCCTTCGCGGACGCAGAGCGCACAGAGCGGCTGGAGGCGACCGGCGAAGGCCTCGACATCCTCGAACTGGTGGTGCCCGAAGGCGCGCGGATCGCAGGCAAGACGGCGCAGTCCATCGGCCTGCATTGGCGTCGCAGCACGGTCCTGATGGGGGTATCTCGTCAGGGCAAACGCATCACCGAACAGGTGCGCAAGACACAGATCCAACCCGGCGACATCCTGCTGCTGCTGGTGCCCAAGGACCGGGGCGACGATGTGGCCGAATGGCTCGGCTGCCTGCCGCTGGCGGCGCGCGGCCTCAACATCACTCAGGACAGCAAGACGTGGCTTGCCATCGGCCTGTTCGCCGCCGCCGTCATCGCGGCCAGCCTTGGCATCCTCTATCTACCCGTCGCTCTCGGCCTCGTGGTCACCGCTTACGTGCTCACGCGTATCGTGCCGCTGGGCGAGCTCTATGATCACATCGAATGGCCCGTGGTGGTGCTGCTGGGGTCGATGATCCCGCTCGGCGCGGCGCTGCAGGATGCAGGCGGCACCGAACTGATCGCGGGCGCACTCATTGGCCTCACGGGCGACATGCCGCCCTGGGCGATCCTGGCGGTGCTGATGGTGGTCACGATGAGCCTCTCGGACGTGCTCAACAACACCGCCACCACCATCGTCGCCGCCCCGGTGGGCATCCAGATGGCACAGTCGCTCAATGTCTCACCCGATCCGTTCCTGATGGCTGTGGCAATCGCCGCATCCTCGGCCTTTCTCAGCCCTATCGGACACAAGAACAACACGCTCATCCTCGGCCCCGGCAGCTACCGGTTCGGTGATTACTGGCGCATGGGCCTGCCGCTTGAGGTCATCGTCATCGCGGTCTCGGTCCCGGCCATCCTCATCTTCTGGCCGCTCTGAAGCATGTTGCGTTCAATCGAATTGTCCTATGCCACAAACACTTTGATAGCCCGGGCGAATATTTGACTCCTGTTTAGAGCGTTCCGCGAAAAACCTGAATCACAGCTTTTAGCGGAGCGCTTTAACGCAACACGCTCTGGCCTACCCTGCTCCTGCGGCCTCACGTCGGCCTTCGCTTCTTCTTGCCAGAAATATCCATACCTGCGCGGGCGCAAATGATGAAAATGCGCGCGCCTCGGCGCGCTCCTTCAGGTCAAAGCGGCCAGAAATACGGGATAAGCAGCGAGGCCAGCAATCCCACACTCAGGTTCAACGGCACACCGATCCGCAGGAAATCAGTAAACCGATACCCCCCCGGCCCGTAAACCAGTGTGTTGGTCTGATAACCGATAGGTGTTGCGAAACTCGCACTTGCGGCCACCATCACCGCCACCACCAAAGGCCGCGGATCGACCCCCATCGCCCCAGCCAGCCCGATCGCGATAGGTGTGACCACCACCGCCACTGCGTTGTTGCTGACAAGCTCGGTCAGCAGCGAGGTCAGCAGATAAACCGCCCAGATCACCATGACCCCCGGAAGCAGCGACAGCTGCGGCGCCACGCCGCCGACAATCAGCGCCACGGCACCGCTCTCTTGCAGGGCTGCACCCACTGCCAGCATCGAGAAGATCAGCGCCAGCAACCGTCCGTCAACAAAGGAAAACGCCTCATCCGCATCGATGCAGCGCAGCAACAGAACCGCCGCCATCGCCACCACCGCCAAAAGCAGAATCGGCGCAACGCCAAACCCGGCGAGCACCACGATCAACATCAGCGCCAGGACCGCCAGCGGCGCATGACCGCGCCGAAAGCCCCGCGCAGAAGGATGCGAAACCTCGACCATGTCCATATCGCTTGCCAGCCGCTGGATATCGCCGGGCGCTCCTTCCAGCAGCAGCGTATCGCCGACCCTGACGATCAGATCGTCCAGTTGGCGACCGATATTCTGGTTCCGCCGGTGTACCGCCAGCGGATAGACCCCGTAGCGCCGCCGCAGGCGCATTGCCCCCAGCGAGCGGCCCACCATCTTGCAGCCCGGCGTGATCAGCACCTCCACCGTCGAAGTCTCGACCGCCGAAACCTGATCGACCCGCCTGAGGCTCTTGTTGCGCTGCAGACTCAAAAGCTCCGTCATCGCCGTGCGCAGCACCACCCGGTCGCCCACGTTCAGTGTCACCCCCGCGAGGTCACGCCGCAATGACTGATCGCCCCGGATCACGTCAATCAGCCGCACGCCTTCGCGCTTGAACAGCTGCACGCCGGCGACTTCGCGCCCGATCAGGTTACTCTCCGGTGGGATCACGGCCTCGGTAAAGAACTTCATCCGGCTGCGGTCAGACAGCATGTCGGCCATGCTATCGCGATCCGGCAGCAATATCGGCCCGATAAAACGCAGATAGATCATACCCCAGACAACGAGCACAGCCGCCAGCGGCGTGACCTCAAAGATCGAAAACGCCTCCATGCCCTGCGCGCGCGCCACCCCGTCCACCAGCAGGTTGGTCGACGTGCCGATCAGCGTCAGCGTGCCACCCAGAATCGCCGCATAACTAAGCGGGATAAGCAACCGCGAGGCCGGTATGCCCATGGTGCGCGCCAGTTGCACAAAAACCGGGATCATCACCACCACCACCGGGGTGTTGTTCATCACGGCCGAGCCAAAGATCACCAGCGTCAACATCATGACTATGGCCAGCTTCGGCCTGGTCCTGGCCTGTCGGTCCGCAAGAGAGGTAAACGCCTCCAGTGCGCCGGTACGCACCAGCGCGCCCATGATCACGAACATCACGGCGATGGTCCAGGGCGCCGGGTTCGACAGAACGGCGAGGGCGGCATCATAGGGCAGCAGGCCCAGCGCCAGCATCAGGCCCACCCCCGCCAGCGCCACCACTTCGGTCGGATAGGTCTCGCGCACGAAGAGCGTGAACATCAGCACCACAACGCCAAGTGTCATCACGGCTTGCGTCGTCTGCGACAGATCGAAATACACGATCACCCTGGCCCGCTTCCTTCGCCATGGGCACGCACTGCACCCGATGCGTTTTCCTCGACGACGCGGGCCGGCACCAGCACCCGCACGGCGCGCGGCTGTACCAGGAACATGCCCAGCAGCATCACCCCCAACGCCATCCAGACCCAGAACGAATAGCTCTCGTTCAGCAGCGCCATCGACCACAGCACACCGCAGCCCGTCACGACATAACTGGTCTGCGCGGTAAAGACCGATCCCGCACGCCCCACCAGCCAGACATAGCAGGCATAGACCACCGCATGGACGATCGCGCCCGCCACCAGTGCCGCCTCGGCGATGCCCAGGCCCTGCATCGGGTTGATCCACTGCCCCGACACCACTGCAATCGGTGCCGAGATGACCATGCCCAACAGGGATGCTCCCAATATCACCTGCGTCGAATCAAGCCCCTGCGTGCCCCATTTCATGACCAGATTGCCCTCGGTCGCATAGAGGGCCGGCGCACAGAGTGCGAGCAGCACGAACCACGCCGATGTGCCTCCGGGCAGGCTGGCCTCCGGGCCGATCAGCAGAACGATGCCCATCAGCCCCACGAACACCCCCACCAAGCGGCGCAGCTCGAACCGTTCGTTCCCCACCAAGAGCGCAATCGGCAGAGAGAACATCGCAACCGTCGATACGACGATAGACATCACCCCGCCCGGCAATTTTACCGCTGCAAGGTAGAAAAAGATGTCGGGCAGCACCGCCCCGCAGAGCGCCACCATCAGAAAGAGCCGCAGATACCGCCACCCCAGCACAAACCGCCTGCCGCGCAACAGCGTCACGGCCCCCAGAAAGGCCACGACCACCACCAATTGCCAAAAGATCAGGCCCATCGGCTGGTGCCCGGTGCTGACCGCAATCTTCGCCAGTGGCACAGTCAGGCCCCAGCCCGCCCCCATGACAAAGAGAATGCCATAGAGAAAAGGCGTACCGGTCATGGCCCCGCCTGCGCCAGCCGACCGCCCTGCCGGACCATCTCGATGCGCTGCGCCTTGCCGGTGCGATCGTCAGTCTCCACATAGACGCCACTCAGCGTCGCCTCGCCCGAGGCCGGCTCGAATCGACCCTTGGACATGCCGGTGACAAAACGGCGCATCGGCTCGACGCGATCCATGCCGATGACGCTCAGGTAATCGCCGCACATGCCCGCGTCGCTCAGATATCCGGTGCCGCCCGGCAGGATCTGCGCATCTCCAGTCGGCACATGGGTATGAGTGCCCACCACCAGACTGGCGCGCCCGTCGCAGAAATGGCCCGCAGCCATCTTTTCGCTCGTGGCCTCGCAGTGAAAATCGACCATCACCGCCTGTACCGCACCGCCCAGCGTATGCGCACGCAGCACTGCGTCGAGCGCCGAGAAGGGATCGTCAAAGGGGCGTTTCATGAACACCTGCCCCAGCGCCTGCGCCACCAGAACCTTGCGCCCGCGCGCGTCGGAAAAGACCCGGTGCCCCCGCCCCGGCGCACCCTTGGCAAAATTCAGCGGCCGCAGGATGCGCGGCTCGGTTTCGATGAATTGCAGCATGCCCTTCTGGTCGAACGAATGGTCGCCCAGCGTCAGACAGTCGGCCCCTGCCTCCAGCAAGAGCCGGGCATGATCAGGGCTGAGCCCCATACCACCTGTTGCGTTTTCGCCGTTCACCACCACGAAATCGAGCCCCCAATCCGCGCGCAGCCGCGGCAGGGTCTCGGTGATCGCCTTGCGGCCAGAACGACCGACGACATCGCCCAGAAATAACAGTTTCATAGAGTGGTGTTAGGCTGCAGCGCGCGCAAGAGCAAGATGCGTTTCGCCCACCATACCAGAGGCATGCCATCCGTTCGCTTCACAGGTCCCAAATTCTCCCCCCGTCTCATGCGCCGATGCGGTAACGCGCATCGACATCCACCGGGAAATTTACCGACCGGAAGATGAAGGACATTTGTTGCACATCTTCGTGCACCGCATCCGCGCGCACTTCGTCGTTGCCCTCGGCCAGCACGATCAGCGGGCGCAGCGTGGCGCGCAGGAAGCGGCTCGCGCCGTTCGTCATGATTTCGCCGACCACCAGCGGATCGTCCGAATAGCTCAGCACGGTGACGCCTGCATCGCTTGCCAGATGCAGATACCACAGCATATGGCAGGCCGAGAGCGCTGCGATCAGCATATCCTCGGGACTCTGCTCCGAGGGATCCCCGCCCAGAAGCGGATCGTTCGATCCGTGGATGATCGGCTTACCTGCGGTTTCCACGCTCCAGCTGCGGTCATACCCTTCATAGGTCTCGGTGCCCGCGCCACGATTGCCGGTCCAGACCACCCGGGCCGTATAGTCATACTCTGCCATGCTGTCTCCTCTCAGGAAATTGCGAAGCCGCCCGCAAGGGCGAATGAGCGGCCTAGTCTAAAACATGAAAACTTCGGTTTCTGTCACCAGCATGTCAAGCGGCTGATCAGTTGGCTCCAGCGGTAAACCGCTGGCTTCCTGCGCCGCATAGGCGAATCCGATGGCCAGCGTGGCGCGCTTTGCGCGCAGGCCTTCCAGCGTGCGGTCATAGAACCCCCCGCCATAACCCAGCCGCCCGCCGCTGCGGTCAAACGCGACCAGCGGCACGATCAGTATCTCCGGTTCAAAGAAATCGTCAACCTCGGGGATGCGCGCACCGAACGGGCCGTCCTTCAGCACGCAGCCCGGCTCCCAGCGCGAGAATCTCAGCGGCAGACCTTCGCCCTGGATCACCGGCACGCCGACGGGGCCGTGGGCCGCGGCCTCTTCCATCGCGGGCAGCGGATCGATCTCGGTACGGATTGGCATGTATCCGGCCAGCGGCACGCCCCGATACCCGGCCAAAACCCCCGACAACACTGCCGCACATCCAGGCCCCGCCGCGTCGTGCGCCACTCGACGCCGCGCAAAGGCTGCCTTGCGCGCCGCTGCCTTGACTTTGGTCAGATCAATCACAGCAACACCAACGCTGCCAACCCGAGAAAGGCAAAGAAGCCGACCACATCCGTCACCGTGGTCACGAACGCGCCCGAGGCCAGCGCCGGATCGATGCCCATCCGCTCCAGCATCACAGGGATGACCGTCCCGGCAAAGCCCGCGATCACCAGATTGATCACCATTGCCGCCGCAATGACATAGCCCAGTTCAGGCCCGCCGAACCACAGCGTACCAACCACGCCCATCACGACCGCAAAAATCAGACCGTTGATCAACCCCACCAGCACTTCGCGCCGGATCACCCGCCACACGTTACTGCCGGTCAGATCCTTGGTCGCGATCCCGCGGACGGCCACCGTCAGGCTTTGCGTGCCTGCATTACCCCCCATCGACGCAACGATGGGCATCAGTACCGCCAGCGCCACGAACTGCGCGATCGTCGCCTCGAACTGCGCGATCACCAGCGAGGCCAGGATCGCGGTCACCAGGTTCACGGCCAGCCAGGGAAAGCGCGCCCTCGTGGTCTCGAATATCTTGTCATTGATGCCGCTCTCGCCGACCCCGGCAAGGCGCATGATATCTTCTTCATGCTCCTCATCCAGAACCGCCATCGCGTCGTCGATGGTGATCACGCCCACCAGCCTATCATTCTCGTCCACCACCGGGGCCGAGATCAGGTGGTACTGGTTGAACACATAGGCCACCTCGCCCTCATCTCGGGTGACGGGAATGATGTGAAACGTCTCTTCCACCAGCGATTGCAGCATGACCTCGCGGCGCGAGCCCATCAGTTTTCCCAACGTCACATTGCCCACCGGGTGCAGGCGCGGATCGACCAGGATGATATGATAGAACTGCTCGGGCAGATCCTCCTGGTTGCGCAGATAATCGATCGCCTCACCCACGTTCCAGTGTTCGGGCGCCATCACCACTTCGCGCTGCATCAGGCGGCCGGCGGAGTATTCCGGATAGGTCAGCGACTGGCGCACCGCCACGCGGTCGCTGTCTTCCAGCACTTCTAGAATGGCTTCCTGCTGGTGGTCCTGCAGGTCTTCGACGAGGTCCACCACGTCGTCACTGTCGAGATCGCGCACCGCCTCGGCCAGAACTTCGGGGTGCAGCAGGCCGATTACCTCTTCGCGGATCGAATCGTCCAGCTCGGACAGGATGTCGCCGTCGAATTCACGCCCGTAAAGCTCGATGATCCGCCGCCGGTCAAAGGCTGTGGATTGTTCCAGCAGGTCGGCGATGTCGGCCGCGTGCAGCGGCTCCATCTCCTCGATCAGACGATCACGCTCGCCCACATCTACCGCATAAATGATCCGCGCCACCGCCGCCGGGTCGAGCCCATAGAAATCGTCATCAGCGCGCTCGGGCTCCTGCCCGTGCTCGTGCCGGTCGGTCTCGTCAGCCATCTTGCCCCCGTTCGCGCGGTATTGTTGCTGCAGAGATAAAGAAGCTCCTGTCGGATAACAATGAAAATAGGGTGATTTACCAGCCGCCTCAGCCCCTCTATCCTGGGCATGTTCAACAACGTGGATTTGCCCGATGCCCTCCAGCACCATCCTGACCGGACAGGTCCTGTCCTTCACCCGCAGCCCGTTCACGGACGACGCTCCCGGCGCCGCGCAACTGCACGAGGCGGTACACATCAACGGCGGGCATGTCACCGCCCTGGGCACGCTGGACACCCTTCATGCGAACGCTCCGACAGCAGAGGTGATCCACCATCCGGACGCGCTGATCACCGCGGGATTCGTCGATGCGCATGTGCATTACCCGCAGACCGCGATCATCGCCAGTTGGGGAAAGCGCCTGATCGACTGGTTGAACAGCTACACGTTTCCCGAGGAAATGCGCTTTGCCGATCCCGCCTATGCAGCCGAGATCGCGGACCGCTACATGGAACTGGCGCTGACGAACGGCACCACGTCGATGGCCAGCTACTGCACCATCCACCCCGCCAGCGTCACCGCTTTTTTCGAGGCGGCCGAGGCGCGCGGGATGCGTGCGCTGGCGGGCAAGACCTGCATGGACCGCAACGCACCCGAGGGGCTGCGCGACACAGCGCAATCGGCCTATGATGACAGCCGCGCGCTCCTTCGGACATGGCATGGGCGCGGACGGCTGGACTACATCATCACCCCACGATTTTCGCCCACGTCCACGCCCGCGCAGCTTGATGCACTCGGCTCGCTCTGGGCCGAGCATCCCGATTGCCTGATGCAGACCCATCTGAGCGAGCAGGTAGACGAAATCGCATGGGTACGCAGCCTTTATCCCCTGGCGCGCGACTATCTCGACACCTATGACGCGCATGGCCTGCTGGGCGCGCGCGGTGTCTATGGCCACTCCATCCACCTGGAGCCGCGCGAGCGCGACCGCCTGCGCGAGATCGGCGGCGCGTTGGTGCATTGTCCGACTTCCAACAGTTTCATCGGTTCGGGTCTCTTCGACATGGCCGCCCGCAAGGCCGAGGGGCTGCGCGTCGGGCTGGCCACCGACACCGGCGGCGGTTCCAGCTTCTCGATGCTGCGGACCATGGCGGCGGCCTACGAGATCGGCCAACTCTGCGGAACCGCGCTGCACCCCGCGCAGCTCTTGTGGCTGGCCACCACCGGATCGGCCGAGACGCTGCATCTGGGCGATAAGATCGGCAACCTCGCCGTGGGGATGGAAGCTGATATCGTGGTGCTTGATCTGGCCTCGACCCCCGCCATCGCCCAGCGTCATGCCCGTGCGGATGACATCTGGGAGGCGGTCTTTCCCACCATCATGATGGGCGACGACCGCGCCATCCGCGAGGTCTGGGTAAACGGCAGGCGCAGCGCGATGCACTGACTGCCCCCGGAAGTCCGGCGCTTTTTAATGCGTTCCGCCAAAGGCTGTGAGTCAGGTTTTTCGCGGAACGCCTTGATCAAAAAATCCGCATCACGATATTATGCCGCACGTCGCTCCTGACCGCTGCCTGTGCCACGCCTGATCGACAGATCATTCATGTAAACGCTCTCAGAATCGCAAGGGCCTCCGCGTGCTGCTCGCGTCCTGCCGCGGCCAGCGCACGCCCGCCTTCATGGGCCGGGCCGCCCTGCCAGTCAGTAACGATGCCACCCGCCGCCTCGATGACCGCGATGGGGGCCTGAATGTCGTAGGCGCTGAGCCCCGCCTCGATCACCAGATCGATTTGCCCGGCCGCAAGCAGGGCGTAGGCATAGCAATCCATGCCATAACGGGTCAATTGCACGGCCCTCGCCACTTCGGCAAAGGCGGAACCTTCCTCTGCGGTGCCGACTTCGGGAAAGGTGGTCATCAGGATCGCCCTGTTCAGCGGGCGGTCGCCACGCACCACAAGCGGCATCACCCCTTGTGGACCAGTCAGCTGCGCCCGGCCAAACCCGCCCTCGAACCGTTCGCCGATATAGGGTTGGTCGATCAACCCATAGATCGGGCCGGTCTCATCTGCGACGGCGATCAGTACGCCCCATGTCGGCGCGCCCGCGACAAAGGCACGAGTGCCGTCGATCGGGTCCAGCACCCATTTCAGGCCACTGCTGCCGGGTTGCGCGCCATATTCCTCGCCCAAGATGGCATCATCCGGGCGACGGGCGGCCAGGATTTGACGCATTGCCGTCTCGGCGGCCCGGTCTGCGACGGTGACAGGGTCAAAGCCACTGGAAGCCTTGTTTTCCGTCTTCAGCCCGCCAGAGCGAAAATAAGGCAGGATCGTGTTGCGCGCGGCATCAGCCAGCGCATGCGCCGTCTCGGAAATTGCTTGAATATCCATGTCCAGCCTCCTCGTGCCGCGGATTGCAGCACGCGTAGACCGCCCGGCGCGTCAGATCAAGCGACGTCGCTCAGAACCCGCGCCAGATCGAACAGACGCCGCCGCTGGTTTTCGGGAATGGCATAGTAGGACCGCACCAGATCCAGTGCTTCCTTGTCACCCAAAAGATCCGACGCCCCTCCGGATACCACCCCGGCCCCGGTCTGCTGCGCCTCGATCCCTTCGAAGAAAAAACTGACATCGACATCCATCGAGGCCGCGATATCCCAAAGGCGCGATGCGCTGACCCGGTTGGCGCCGGTTTCATATTTCTGAATCTGTTGAAATTTAATCCCGACGCTTTCGGCCAGTTGCTGCTGGGTCATTCCAACCAGCCACCGGCGGTGTCGAATGCGTTTTCCTACGTGCACGTCCACGGGATGGGGCATTCCAATATCCTTCCTACTGCATCCTGCCTTGCGCGGTTCACAACGATGGCAGGTCAACTATTACTCAAAACGAGAAATCTGGTTAATCCACTTACCAGTCAAAGAATGGTATCAGCCTGATCCTATAATACAAGAATTTTCGCAAGTGATAAGTTATTTGATCATAACGCAGACAATTTTAACGAGCAGAGCATACGCAAACGTATCTGCCTCCCACCAATGCCAGAGATTTGACAGTCCCACCCCTCGGGAATACGCCGGATCGGCACCTGTCACTCCAACGTCCCAACATCCGGAGAATCGCGTATGCGCGCCTTTCAAGTCAGCAACTTCGACAGCCCGCCGCAGATCGCCGACCTGCCCCTGCCCGAACCCGGTCCGGGGCAGATCCGCCTGCGTATAAATGCCTGCGGCCTGAACTTTGCCGATCTGTTGATGATGACCGGCACATATCAGGACACCCCCGCCCTGCCCTTCACGCTGGGCATGGAGGTGGCAGGCATTGTCGATGCCACCGGGCCCGACACCGATGCCCCCGCCCCCGGCACACGGGTAGCGGTGTTCGGCGGTCAGGGCGGGCTGGCCGAATACGGCTGTTTTGACGCGGCCCGCGCCGTGGTGCTTCCCGATGCCATGGACGATGTCAGCGCCGCCGCCTTCCAGATCGCCTATGGCACCAGCCACGTGGCGCTGGCCCACAGGGCGCGCCTGCAACCGGGCGAGACACTGCTGGTGCTGGGTGCTGCGGGCGGTGTCGGCCTGTCGGCGGTCGAGATTGGCAAGCTGATGGGCGCACGTGTGATCGCCTCCGCGCGCGGCGCGGACAAACTGGCAATCGCCAAGGCGGCGGGCGCCGATCACCTGATCGACGCCGAAACGGACGATCTCCGCGCCGCGTGCCGCGCGCTCGGCGGCGTCGATGTGGTCTATGACCCGGTGGGCGGCGCCCAGTTCACCGCCGCCTTCCGCGCCTGCCGCCCCGAAGCGCGCATCCTGAGCATCGGGTTTGCCAGTGGCGAGGTGCCCCAGATCCCGGCAAATCACCTGCTGGTCAAGAATATCAGCGTGATGGGGCTCTATTGGGGCGGCTACCTGGCCTTCCGGCCCGAGGTGGTGACAGGCTCGTTGGCCACGTTGCTGGACTGGCACCGCGACGGGCGCATCGCGCCGCATGTCAGCCACACCTTTCCTCTTGATCAGGCCGCCGACGCGCTGGCGTTGCTGCAGGCGCGCAAATCCACGGGCAAGGTGGTGGTGACAGTCCCCTGAACCTCCATCATTCAGTATGGCGCCTCGCAGCGCCGCAAACCTGTGCCATGCCGACATAAATTCGGCCAACGCGGGGCCGTATCAGGTGTTATGAGCACTTGAAATAGACGCCCACTCATCCGATATTGCATCCAAAGCCTTCGAACGGGGGCTTACCAACATATATCGGAGGCACTGATGGCTGAATTTGACACAATCCGGACGGCGGCGGGTAGCCGCGCGGCCCAGATTGACCAGGGGCTGCGCGCCCATATGAACAAGGTCTACGGAACCATGTCCGTAGGCATGCTGCTCACTTTCCTTGCGGCCTGGGCCGTGGGCAATAACGCAATGATGATGGAGACACTGTTCACCGGCATGATGCGTTGGGTGGTCATGTTCGCGCCGCTGGTGATGGTCTTTGCCTTTGGGGCCGTGATCAACAAGCTGTCGGCAGCCGCCGCACAGCTGTTTTTCTACGCCTTCGCAACCGTGATGGGCGTGTCGATCAGCTATATCTTCGTGATCTTCACCGATTTCTCGATCGCACAGGTCTTCCTGACCACCGCGATTGCCTTTGCCGGTCTGTCACTCTGGGGCTACACCACGAAAAAGGATATCTCCGGCTGGGGCAGCTTCCTGATCATGGGCCTGATCGGCATCATCGTGGCGTCGATCATCAACATCTTCATCGGCAGCCCTGCCGTGATGTTCGCGATCTCGATCATCGGTGTGCTGATCTTTGCGGGTCTCACCGCCTATGACACGCAGTCGATCAAGAACGAATATCTGGCCCACGCCCAACACGGCGATTCCGAATGGCTGGGCAAGTCGGCAATCATGGGCGCACTGCGTCTCTATCTCGACTTCATCAACATGTTCATGTTCCTGCTGCAACTGCTCGGTAGCCGCGAATAAGGGCAGACACGCCTGCGAAATATGAGGGCCGGTCCAATGAGGACCGGCCCTTTTTCGTTCACGCCCTGCGCAGCGCCCCCGTCATGATAACGGCCCGCGCCGGAACGGAAAAAGCCGCACCCAAACCGGCGCGGCCTCTTCAAAACAACTGTGTCAGGCGATCTTACTTGATCTTGCCTTCCTTGTACTCGACATGCTTGCGCACAACCGGGTCGTATTTACGAACCGCCATCTTCTCGGTCATGGTACGCGCGTTTTTCTTGGTCACGTAGAAATGGCCCGTGCCCGCGGTCGAGTTCAGGCGGATCTTGATGGTCGTCGGCTTCGCCATTGGTGTTCTCCTGCGCCGGGGGGTCACGCCGCCCCGTAAATTCGATATGATGCCGCCTTGTACCCGCCTGCGTGCCCGAGTCAACCGCGATTGTGCAAATACGCAGCGCGAGTGTCCGGCTTTTCTTCTTTGAGCAAATACTCACCTGCCGGTGGTCACCGTCTTGCACGAGGCCGACCGCGGCACCTTTGGAAAATTCGCAAAATTTTCCATGTCCGGACAGTGCGCGCGGAGAGCCTGTAAGCCGGATTCTGTCCCGGGGGCCGAGGCCCCCATGGATGACCATTCATCTAAAGGCACCGTTGCCGGTGCCCCTCTAGCTGCCAACCCGGACCGCCGGGCCAAGACGTGCCTGCAGACGGTATCCCGGACCAAGATCCGGGACCAGCCCCGCGCGCGGTCCCTATTTGGCATTGCTCCCGGTGGGGCTTGCCGTGCCGGTGCTGTTACCAGCCCCGCGGTGGGCTCTTACCCCACCGTTTCACCCTTACGCCGGATTGCTCTGACGCGGTATCATTTCTGTGGCGCTTTCCCTCGGGTTACCCCGGCCGGGCATTACCCGGCACCGTTGCCTTGTGGAGTCCGGACTTTCCTCCCGGGCAGATCGAAACCTGCCCAAGCGGCCATCCGGCTCTCCGCGCAGGATACAGTTAAGCGCGCACCCGCTTCTGGTCAACGGGAAAGCGTTCGGCAATATCCGCCAGCACCGCCATATCCGCCGCATTGAGCGGCCCGCGCGCCCAGGGCCGATAGCGCAGGCGCACAGCCTTGAGCACGTCGGCGTCGCTGAACTCTGCGCCATATCCCAGCCGTGCTGTCAGCTTGCGGAAATCCTCCGGCGGGGCCTGCGCCCCTGACCCGGGCCAGACGGCCAAACCCTGCAACGCCAACCGCCGCCAGTCAAAGCGCGGGCCGGGATCGTCCTTGCGATGCGGGGCCATGTCCGAGTGGCCGATGACCCGCTCGGGCGGGATCGCCCAGCGGTCCATGATGCCACGCGCCAGACACTCCAGCACCCGCATCTGCGGTTCGGGAAACGGGTGATTGCCCTGATTGGCCAGCTCGACCCCGATCGAGCGCGAGTTGACCTCGTCCACCGCGCCCCAGCATCCGTGGCCCGCATGCCAGGCGCGCTTGTCCTCTGGCACCAACTGCCACAGGCGGCCATCCTCGGCGATCACATAGTGGCACGACACAGGCGGGACCACATCCGGGTCGCACAGCCGCTCGACCGCCGCCTCTGCGGTTGTCATGTTGGTGAAATGCAACAGCAGGATGTCAGGGGATACCCCGCCCCGCCGGTCACTGGCGTTGGGCGAAGGTCTCTTGACGATCTCGGGCAACTCGGCGTTCACACGGGTTCAGCCGTCCCGCGCCTTGCGGAACGGGCGCGGATCCCATCCGCAGGCATAACCATCCCCATCGGGATCGAGACCGAGGCGATCCCGCTCGGGTCCGCCCTTTTCGAGAAAGTCGATCTGCGCCAGATCGGGTCCGGTATATTTTGCGCAGTTCCTGGCATAACGCCCGCTCTTGTTCACGCCGACGCGGCGATAGACCTGCGTGCCGGCCGGATGCTTGGTCTTGAGCGCGTAGGCCACGATATTGGCCCCCTGTCCGCCCGCCCGGTTTGGCAGGGCCTGGACCGAAGCAACCTGGTACTGCTGGCGGCTGGCCGCGATCCGCGCTGCGTCATCCTGGATCGTGCGCTGATTGCCCACGGCATCGAAATTGTTCTCGTTCGAGATACCAACGCTGTTGACCACGGCGGGCGGCGCGTTGTTCGGGCTGGCCTGTACGACGCGTTCGCCGGAATTGGCCGCGCGTTCTTCGGTCTGATCGTCGGCATCAAGCGCGGCCCGCGCTGCAGCCGCGACCTGTGCGCCGTCGGACGTATCACCGCCCAGGGTGGTGGTGCTGACCATCTCGGGGGCCGGAACCGGATTGCCCGCCAGCTCGGCCTCGCGCCGGGCCTGATATTCACCGTAATCGCCAAAGCCGACACCGGCCCCGGTGCTCGGGCCGCTCTCGGGGATAGGATTTCCGCACGCCGCCAGCGCGACGAGCGCGGCGCTTGCCATCAATTTACGCATTATGTGATGTGTCCTGAAACATGCTGTTTGGCGACGCTTTACCACCATTTTCCGGGCTTGGCTACAAAACCCGCCGCAGTTTCCAGCGCGTAGGCACAATTCAGCAAGTCACCCTCTTCCCACGGGCGACCAATCAACTGCAGCCCCAGCGGCAGGCCCTGATGATCAAGCCCGGCAGGCACCGACACCCCCGGCAAGCCGGCCAGGTTCACGGTGACGGTAAACACATCGTTGAGATACATCGCGACCGGATCGGCCTGCGTCATCTCGCCCAGACCGAACGCCGCCGAGGGCGTCGCGGGCGTCAGGATCGCATCAATACCGTCCGCAAAGACCCTGTCAAAGTCGCGCTTGATCAGCGCGCGCACCTTGCGGGCCCGGTTGTAGTAGGCATCGTAGAAACCCGCCGACAACACATAGGTGCCGATCATCACCCGACGCTGCACTTCCGCGCCGAATCCTTCGGCACGGGTTTTCTCGTACATCTCGGTGATGCCGTCGCCCTCCGCCAGCTTGGCCCGGTGGCCAAAGCGCACGCCGTCATAGCGTGCCAGATTGCTGGACGCCTCGGCAGGCGCGATCACATAGTAGGTGGACAATGCGTATTTGGTGTGCGGCAGGCTGATATCGCGGATTTCGGCCCCTGCGGCCTTCATCATCGCGGTGCCCTCGGCCCAGAGCTTCTCAATCTCGTCGGGCATGCCGTCCATGCGGTATTCGCGCGGGATACCGATGACCTTGCCCTTGATATCCCCGGTCAGCATCGCCTCGAAGTCAGGCACCGCCAGATCGGCGCTGGTGCTGTCCTTGGGATCATATCCGCACATTGCTTCAAGCATGATGGCGGCGTCGCGCACGGATTTGGTCATCGGTCCCGCCTGATCGAGCGACGAGGCAAAAGCGACAATCCCCCAGCGCGAGCAACGCCCGTAAGTCGGCTTGACCCCGGTAATGCCCGTGAAGGCCGCAGGCTGGCGGATCGAGCCGCCCGTATCGGTGCCCGTGGCCCCGAGACAGAGATCGGCAGCGACGGCGCTGGCCGAACCACCCGACGAGCCGCCGGGCGTCAGTGCCGTTTCATCACTGCTCCGCCGCCAGGGATTGACCGCATTGCCATATATGCTGGTTTCGTTGCTCGACCCCATGGCGAATTCGTCCATGTTGAGCTTGCCCAGCATGACTGCGCCCGCATCAAAGAGATTCTGCGTGACGGTGGATTCGTATTCCGGCTTGAATCCTTTCAGGATGGCGCTGCCCGCCTGACTGGTGACGCCCCTGGTGCAAAAGAGGTCCTTGATCCCCAGCGGGATGCCGCACATGGCGGGCACCTCTTCGCGCCCTTGCAGGCGCTCATCGGCACGAGCCGCCTGCGCGTGTGCCTGATCCGGTGTGTGGTGCACGAACGCGCCCAGCGCGCCCGCGCCCTCGATACGGGCAAGACACGCCTCGGTCAGCTCGGTGCTGGTGATGTCGCCGGCGCGCAGCTTGTCACGCGCCTCGGCAATGGTCAGCATATTCAGATCAGACATCATTCCACCACTTTCGGTACAGCAAAGAAACCTTCGCGCGCATCAGGCGCATTCGACAGGATTGTGGCCTGCTGGTCGCCATCCGTCACCACATCTGCCCGGCGCGCGAGGCGCATGGGCGTGACGCTCACCATCGGCTCGATGCCCTCCACGTCCACCTCGCTCAGTTGCTCGATGAAGCCCAGGATCGTATTGAACTCATCCGCCAGCGCAGGCAGCGCATCCGGCTCCACGCGGATGCGTGCGAGCTTGGCCACCTTGGCGGCGGTTTCCAGGTCGATGGACATGACAAATCTCCGGTCGTTGCTGGCTTTTGCATTTATCCCCCGCGGCCGCGACGCGCAACCACATGCGTGCGCCAACCTCGAACGGTCTGGTCGATATCGCCGCAGGGCACAGTGGCGGGGCAAACTGCGCACATCGGTGCCTGACTGGTTTCCTCCCGATGCGGTTACGCTACATTGGCGGAAAACCACAGGGAAGCTGACATGAAAATCACCTGTCTCGGTTCCCTGGCTCAACGGCAACCCGGTGCTGGCCGAGCACTGCCCGACATCCGCGTGATCGAACCGGACGTGATGGTGCCGATTGATCTCTGATCGGGGGATTTTGAGTATTTTTGGAAAAATGAAAGGCGATCAGCGAGTCTTCGGGGCTGGCACAGGTCCGCCGAGGGATGTTGGTCTACGGCGTGCGGCGCGCGGCAAAGAAGGTCTTGAGCAGGTCTTCGGCGGAATCTGCCGCGAGGCCGTCGTAGATCTCTGGCACATGGTGGCTCTGGCTGTGCGAAAAGACGCGCGCACCGTGCAGCACACCGCCCGACTTGGGGTCGGAAGCGCCAAAACAGAGCCTTGCAATCCGGGCAGCCGCAATGGCGGCGGCGCACATGGCGCAAGGTTCCAGCGTGACGTAGAGCGTGTAACCCGGCAGCCGTGCGGACCCGGCAGCGGCGCAGGCGGCACGGAGCACGAGAATTTCGGCATGTGCTGTCGGATCGTTCAATTCGCGGGTGCGGTTGCCTGCGCGCGCCACCACCTGCCCGTCCGGTCCGATCAGCACCGCGCCCACCGGCACTTCGTCGCGAGCCGCTGCTGCGCGGGCCTCGTCCAGTGCGATATCCATGTGCGTGGTAAAACTCATGGACCTTCTCCTGCCGCACGATCCGTGCTTTCGCAAGGGCCGCGTTTCGGCTAAGCGGGGCGCATGAGCCAAAAGCCCCCTCCCGGCGACCGTATCGCCAAGGTCATCGCCCGCGCCGGTGTCGCCAGTCGCCGCGAAGCCGAACGCATGATCGAAACCGGCCGCGTCACCGTCAACGGTGTCAAGATCGACCGAGCCGCACTGAATGTGACGGACAAGGACCGCATTGCCGTCGACGGCAAGCCACTGAATGCGCCCGAACCATCACGGCTCTGGCTCTATCACAAGCCTGCGGGCCTCGTGACCACGGCGCGCGACGAACAGGGACGCACCACGATCTTTGACAAACTGCCCGAGGACATGCCACGGGTGATGAGCGTCGGGCGGCTCGATATCAGCTCTGAAGGGTTGCTGCTGCTGACCAATGACGGAGCCATCAAGCGGAAGCTGGAACTGCCCAGCACCGGCTGGCTGCGCAAGTACCGCGTGCGCGTCAAGGGGCGCCCCACCGACGACACATTCACTCCGCTGCGCAAGGGGCTGGTACTGGACGGTGAACGATTCCAGCCGATGACCGTGACGCTGGACCGGCAGACCGGCGCAAATGCCTGGGCAACCGTGGCCCTGCGCGAGGGCAAGAACCGCGAAGTACGCCGCGCGATGGAGGCGGTCGGTCTGGCGGTCAACCGTCTGATCCGGGTGTCTTATGGACCGTTCCAACTGGCCGATCTGAAACCCGGCACCGTCGAAGAGGTGCGCCCACGCGTGATGCGCGAACAACTGGGGATGGAGGACAAGGGCGCCAAGCCCAAGTCAGAGCGCCCGACACCCCAGCGCAAACGCCGCACCACCTGACGCGGAACCTGTAGGCCCCTTTCCAAGTTGGGATATGACAATCCGACTTCACCCCGGATCATATCGGTGAGCAATTGAGGCGTCTTTGGGCAGTTTAGTGATGACAGACCTTCTGGCAGCGCAGAATATCGGCCATCGCTGATGCCGCGTTCAAGGCGGAACGCTTTAGTTCGGGCCTTTCCGGTTTTGGCCCGCTTCCATCTATCCAGATCGTATCCGCACGCATCGTTCGCCCGGAAAAATACCATGCGCAGGTTCCCTCTAGCAACCGACCCCGCCATCACTTAAGTTTTGGTAAAACGACAACGAACAGGAACGGAAAACGAACACCGGATGGCACGTGTACTTCTACTGGTTTGTGCGGCGATGGTAGTGGTCGTATTGGCCGCGATGGTGGTCTCGACCGTATCGCATGCAGCCGAGGATAGCCGCGCGGTGACCCGTAGCCTGTCAGAGAGTGCGGCAAGGAGGACGATAATGCAGAAACTCGGCTTTGTGGCGCTGCTCGTGCTCATGCTTGGCGTGACCAGCGGCCTGCTCGGAGGGCTTTGACAGGCATGGCGCAGAAATTTGGCGGTAAATTCAGCCCGGACAAGTCCGGCACTTCGGGGGGCGATGCATCGCGCCGCGCTTCTGTACGCGTCGATCCCGCCGGAGCGCGCGCCAACCTGATGTTCCTGCCCGCAGTGCTGGTCCTGTTCACCTCGCTTGCCGCCGGGGCGATGGGCCTGACCCTGGGAGTCGTGGCTGCGGGGGTCTTGGCGCTCTCGGCCTGGCTGTTGCGTGACGGGCTGCGCGCCGAGGCCGAATTCGCCAGCCGCAAGGTAGCGCGTGCGCCGGGCATTCCGCGCAAGCTGTTCTCGTCCGCACTCGCCGGGCTCGGCATCGCCATCGCGGCCTACAAGGTCGAGCCGGGGTTGATCGCGCCGCTTCTCTTTGGGGCCGTCACTACCGGGCTGCACGTTTTTTCCTTCGGCATTGACCCGATGAAATCCAAGGGCATGGAGGGCATCGACCAGTTCCAGACCGATCGGGTGGCCCGTGCCGTCGAAAAGGCCGAGGCGCATCTGGACGCCATGCGCGACGCGATCAAGCGCGCGGGCGACCGGCAGATAGAGGCCCGGCTGGAGCGGTTTCAGGACACGGTGCGCAACATGCTGCGCACAGTCGAGGAAGACCCGCGCGATCTGACCGCAGCCCGCAAATTCATCGGCGTCTACCTGATGGGCGCACGCGACGCGACGATCAAGTTCGCCGATATCTATGTCCGCAGCGCTGACAAGCAGGTGCGAGAGGATTACCTGACCCTGCTGAGCGACCTCGAAACGAATTTCGACGCCAAGACCCAGACGCTCCTGCGCGACAGTCACACCGATCTCGAAGTCGAGATAGAAGTGCTGCGCGAACGCCTCGAACGCGAAGGCGTTCACCTGACCCGCAATTCCCCGAACTGAGAGGATACCCCCCATGTCTGACACTGTCCGTCAAAAGGCCGAGGCCACGCTGGCACAGGTCGCCGAAGTCAACGCCATCATATTGCCCGAACCCACCGAGGCGCGCGATATCGTCAAACTCAAGGATGCCGACAAACCCGTGGGCGACGAGATTCGCAAACGTATGGACGAAATCGACATGGCCGATACCCAGTCCATCGTTTCCTTTGGCTCTGCCGCGCAGGCGGAATTGCAGGTAATCTCGCAATCCATGCTACAGGGCGTGCGCAACAAGGATGTCGGCCCCGCAGGTGACAGCCTGCGCGGGATGGTCAGTGCGATCCGGGGATTTTCGGTGTCCGAACTGGACGTGCGGCGCAAACAGACCTGGTGGGAGCGCCTGCTGGGCCGTGCCGCCCCCTTTGCAAAGTTCACCGCGCGTTTCGAAGAGGTCCAGGGCCAGATCGACAAGGTGACAGAGGATCTGCACCTGCATGAGCATACCTTGCTCAAGGATATCAAATCGCTCGATCTGCTCTACGGCAAAACCCTCGACTTCTATGACGAACTGGCCCTCTATATCGCGGCCGGTGAGGAAAAGCTGCACGTTCTGGACGAAAAGGACATCCCGGCCAAAGCGGCCAAAGTGTCCAAGGCCCCCGAGAAGGACCAGGTGATGATGGCGCAGGAGTTGCGCGATCTGCGCGCCGCCCGCGATGATCTGGAGCGCCGGGTGCATGACCTGAAACTGACCCGTCAGGTCACCATGCAGTCGCTGCCGTCGATCCGTCTGGTACAGGAGAACGACAAGAGCCTCGTGACCAAGATCAACTCGACGCTGGTGAACACGGTGCCGCTGTGGGAAACGCAACTGGCGCAGTCCGTCACCATCCAGCGCTCTGCCGAGGCCGCCGCTGCGGTGCGCGACGCCAACGACCTGACCAACGATCTGCTGACCGCCAATGCGAAAAACCTGCGCGAAAGCAACAAGATGATCCGCACCGAGATGGAGCGCGGCGTGTTTGACATCGAAGCAGTGAAAAAGGCCAATGCCGACCTCATCGGCACCATTCAGGAATCGCTGCAGATAGCAGATGAGGGCAAGGCCCGCCGCGCCGCAGCCGAGACCGAACTGAAGAAGATGGAGACAGAGCTGCGCGATACCCTTTCCTCGGCCAAGGCGCGTGGTGACGGCACCGGCGATACCGTCGCCACGTCGACCGGAACGTAACATCTGCATGGGTATCGCGGCGATCACAAGGGCGGCTATCGTGGGCGCGGGGCTCGTGGCGCTGGCAGCGTGCGATATGCCCGCACCACCGTCCGAGACCCCGCCCAAAGCCCGGCCCGCCGCCCTCATACCCCCGCCGTCGCCGGATGCCGCAGGCCCGTCGCTCCGCAGCCAGAACATGACGCGCTACTACAGCCGCGTGCAAGCCAACCTGCTGGCGCAGGGCCTGTTGCGTACCGACGGCGGCGGCGTCGACACCCCCTATTCGGATACCGATCTGTTGCGCAATTTCGACCGCATCGCATTCTACGACGAATACGCGCGCAATCGCGGCCTGACGCGTTCAGACGGGACGGCGGGAGGGCTGCGCAAATGGACCTCGCCGGTGCGCATGAAGGTCGAGTTCGGCGATAGCGTCCCCGAAGCACAACGCAAGGCAGACCTGCAGACCATCACCGCCTATGCCGCGCGCCTCGCACGCGTCACCGACCATCCGATTTCGGCAGGCACCAGCAATGGCGCCAATTTCCACGTGCTGATCATGGGCGAGGACGACCGCGCCGCCGCCGTCGCGCGCATCCGCCAGTTGGTGCCCGACATCAACCAGACATCGCTGGATATCATCAACACCCTGCCGCGTTCGATCCACTGCCTTGTCGTGGCATTCTCGGGCACCGAGGACGATCACACCTATCGCCGCGCCATCGCCTTCATTCGCGCCGAACACCCTGACCTCATGCGCCGCTCATGCGTGCACGAAGAACTGGCGCAGGGTCTTGGCCTGGCCAATGACAGCCCGCGCGCGCGCCCGTCCATCTTCAACGACGACGACGAATTTGCGCTGCTCACCACCCATGACGAAGAGCTTCTGCGCCTGCTCTATTCCCCCCGCCTGACCCCCGGCATGACCGCCGAAGAGGCCCACCCGATCCTGCGTGAATTGATCGCAGAGCACGGCGGCGGCCCCGCTTAATCTACAACAGGAGACCACCAGATGGGCATTTTCGATTTTCTCAGTGGCCAATTCATCGACGTCATTCATTGGACCGACGACACCCGCGATACCATGGTCTGGCGGTTCCAGCGCGAAGGCCACGAGATCAAGTATGGTGCCAAGCTGACCGTGCGCGAAGGTCAGGCGGCAGTGTTCGTCCACGAAGGACAGCTGGCTGACGTGTTCACCCCCGGCCTCTACATGCTCGAAACCAACAACATGCCGGTGATGACCACGTTGCAACACTGGGATCACGGCTTTAAGAGCCCGTTCAAATCCGAAATCTACTTTATCAATACCACCCGTTTCAACGATCTGAAATGGGGCACCAAGAACCCGATCATGTTGCGTGATCCCGAATTTGGCCCGACCCGCCTGCGCGCCTTTGGCACCTATTCCGTGCGCGTCGCGGACCCGGCGCGTTTCCTGACCGAGATCGTCGGCACCGACGGCGAATTCACCATGGACGAGATCAGCTACCAGATCCGCAACATCATCGTCCAAGAGTTTTCCCGCGTCGTCGCGTCTTCGGGAATTCCGGTGCTCGACATGGCCGCCAACACCGCCGATCTGGGCAAGCTGGTGGCCGCCGCAATCAGTCAGACCGTGGCCGAATACGGCCTGGCCATCCCCGAGCTATACATCGAGAACATCTCGCTGCCGCCCGCTGTCGAGGCCGCGCTGGACAAGCGGACCTCGGTAGGGATCGCCGGTGATCTGGGACGGTTCACGCAGTATTCGGCTGCAGAGGCCATGACCGAAGCGGCCCGCAACCCCGCAGGCGGCGGCATGGCGGCCGGCATGGGCGCAGGCATGGGGATCGCCATGGCCCAGCAGATGACCGGCCAGGGCGGCCCCTGGGGCAGCGCCCCGGCTGCGGCCGCACCTGCGGCACAGATGCCACCCCCGCCCCCGGTCGAACATGTGTGGCATATCGCCGAAGGCGGCGAGACCCACGGCCCCTACTCCAAGGCCACGATGGGCCGCATGGTCCGTGACGGCAAGCTGTCCCGCGAGAGCCACGTCTGGACCGCCGGGCAGGATGGCTGGCTGCGCGCCGAGGATGTCGCCGAACTGGCTCAACTGTTTACCGTGATGCCACCGCCTCCGCCCGGCGCCTGACCTGTACCGCGCGCACTACACCGATACTTTCAATCCATGGTGCCCCATGACCGACACCGCCAACGCCCCCTTGGAAAACCACCGCTTCCCGTGCGACAATTGCGGGTCCGATTTCCGCTTTTCGCCCGAAACCGGCCAACTGGTCTGCGACCATTGTGGCAATACCGAACCTGTCGCTGATGACAGCCCCTGGGCCAACCCGCTGGCAGAGCTGGACTTTCGCCGTGCCATCGCCGCCGATCTGCCCGAACAGGACATGGAAGAGACGCGGGTGCTGCAATGCCCCAATTGCGCGGCCCAGATCGAATTCGACCCCGGCAACCATGCCGCCGAATGCCCGTTTTGTGCCACGCCCATCGTCACGGATACTGGCACCAGCCGCCATATCAAGCCGCGCGGCGTGCTGCCCTTTGCCCTCGACGAGCGGACCGCGCGCGCGGCCATGACCGACTGGCTGGGCAAGCTCTGGTTTGCGCCGAACGGGCTACAGGAATATGCCCGCAAGGGGCGAAAATTGCAGGGCATATACGTGCCCTACTGGACCTTCGATGCCGATACGAAATCGGCCTACCGGGGCGAGCGCGGCACTGTCTATTATGAGACCCAAACCGTGATGCGTGACGGCAAACGCGAACAGGTCCGCGTCGCCAAGGTGCGCTGGCGCGGGGTGACGGGGCGCGTCACGCGATTCTTTGACGATGTGCTGGTACTCGCCTCGCGCGCATTACCCAAGCAATACACCGACGGGCTGGAACCCTGGGACCTCAGCGAGATGGAGCCCTACCGCCCCGAATTCCTGGCAGGCTTTCGTGCCGAAGCCTATACTGTTTCGCTCGACGATGGTTTCGTCGAAGCACGCCAGCATATGGACAGAATCATTACCCGGGACGTGCGATTCGACATCGGCGGCGATCGTCAGCGCATCCACGACATCCAGACGCAGGTAAGTGACGTCACCTTCAAGCATATCCTGCTGCCGGTCTGGCTGGCTGCCTACAAGTACCGGGGAAAATCCTATCGTTTTGTCGTCAATGGCCGCACCGGCCGGGTGCAGGGCGCGCGCCCCTGGTCGGCCTGGAAAATCGCCTTTGCAGTCTTGATCGGGCTTTTGATCGCGGGGGCCATCGGCTACGGGCTGGCGCTGAACGAGGGTGCAATCTGATGAAAAGCGGCGGCACTGACGCGGTCGGCACACTGCGCGCTCTCCTTGCTGCGCGCTCCTCGGTCTGGGGGCGTGGCTATCGTCATGGCCGCCTACACTAGACGGACACGACCCGCGCAACCTCGGGCAATTGGCCGTCCTCGGCGCGGCATTCTCCTGTTTGCTGGCCAGCGTCTGGAGCAAGACACAGCTGAGCCGGCAGACGCCGCAAATGAACCCGCCGGGGATGCCGGCAGGCAGCGTCATCGTGATGCTTTCTGTAGGCTCTGGGTGGACGGGATGCCGCAAGTCACCTCTCGGATGGCGCATGAGCGGCCTTGCCATCGCAGGCCTTGCCGTCATTGCCTTTGGCATATTCGTTAGCGATAGCCCGATATTCGGCTCGTCAGGAGATAGGCTTGCACCATCGCAGCCTTTGATACATCACGTGTGAAACGGCAAAAGGACAGACCAGATGCGCGCCCTCCTGCAACGTGTAACCAAAGCATGCGTTCGTGTGGACGGCACCATTATCGGCCAGACGGGCCCCGGCCTGCTGATCCTGATCTGCGCCATGCAGGGTGACGATGAAGCCGCCGCCGCCGCGATGGCCGCCAAGATCGCAAAACTGCGCATTTTCACCGACGAAGCGGGCAAGATGAACCGCTCGGTGCGCGACACTCAGGGAACAGCGCTGGTGGTCAGTCAGTTCACGCTGGCAGCAGATATGTCACGCGGCAACCGTCCCGGTTTTTCACAGGCCGCCCCGCCGGACGAGGGCAATCGGCTCTATCAGCTCTTTGCCGAAAAGCTGCGCACCGAAGGCGTCCCATGCGAGACAGGTGTATTCGGCGCGGATATGCAGGTCAGCCTCGTCAATGATGGCCCGGTGACAATCTGGCTCGACGTCTGACGCACCAGAGTTTTCGCGAAAAATCTATCCCGAGAAGATTCGCCGAATTTTCTGCGCATTACGGCGCGCGAAACGCTTTCGGGTATTGCAGCGCTGCTTTTTGTCGGCGGTGCAGACCAGCGATAGCCTCGGGGCAGAACCGCAATGCTCTTGGCACCATTTACGATAGCGCATGACACAGCCCGGCCCCACGCAATGCTTGTGTAAAACCCCGCGCGGGTCGGCATGACTTGACGTGGTGCGTGGCACGGATCAATCTCTGTCCGATACAATCGCGGGAGGGGCGGAATTGAACGCACATATCACAAACACGACCCAGCTCCTGGAAGAGCTCATCGCCTTTCCGACCGTGTCAAATCGGAGCAATCTGACGATGATTGACCATCTGGCCGAACGGCTGGAGGATGCGGGCGCGCGTGTAAATATCTTTCCCGACGAAACCGGGCAGAAGGCAAACCTCTTTGCCACACTGGGCCCGGAGCGTGACGGCGGTATCGTCCTGTCGGGCCATTCCGACGTGGTGCCAGTCGACGATCAGGAGTGGTCCAGTGATCCGTTCCAGATGTATGAGGCCGGCGGCCTGATCTATGGGCGCGGCAGTTGCGACATGAAGGGGTTCATCGCTGCGGCCACAGTCATGGCACCGCTCTTTGCCGAACGCGTCCGTGACCGCCCGCTGCATTTCAGCTTCACTTATGACGAGGAAGTCGGCTGTTTTGGCGCGGATGCTCTGGTTGAGAGCCTGCGTACTCTTGATCTGCGCCCCGGTGTCGCACTGATCGGAGAGCCGACGATGATGCGCGTGATCGAGGGACACAAGGGCTGCTATGAATACTCCACCCATTTCCACGGGCTGGCCGGGCACGGATCTGGCCCGGACAAGGGGGTGAATGCCGTCGAATACGCGACGCGCTTTGTTGCCCGTCTGCTGACACTCAAGGACCAGCTGCGCGCCCGCGCGCCCGAGGGCAGCCGATTCGATCCGCCCTGGACCACGATCAACACCGGCGCGCTTACAGGCGGGGTCGCCCATAACGTCATCCCCAGCCAGGCTCGCATCGATTGGGAAATGCGCCCGGTACAACTCAGCGATGCCGCTTTCGTCAAGGACCATCTACACCACTACTGCGTCGAGATATTGCTGCCCGAGATGCGCGCCATCTTTCCCGACGCCGACATCGCCACCGAAATCGTCGGCGAGGTCGCAGGCCTGGAGCCAAGCGACCCGAACGAGGCGCGCAAGATCATGATGGAACTGACTGGCACGCATGATGCCAGCACCGTGGCCTTTGGCACCGAGGCGGGGATTTTCCAGGCATATGGCATGTCCACGGTGGTCTGCGGTCCGGGATCAATCGATCAGGCGCACAAGGCCGATGAATATGTCAGCCGCGATCAGATGGGCCAATGCATCGGGATGCTTGAGCGCCTCTCGCACCGGCTGGGCACCGAGACCGCCTGACAGAGCAGACGCTTCACCAGACACTATCGGGTCAGGCGCCAACCGGCTCCAGCCCGCCGGGCACCAGATTGGCGATCCATGCATCGCCCGCCATCAGCACAGCCGGGGTTACACCCGACACCAGTGCGACCGTCGCGCCGTCGATCTGCAGCGCCGACCCGGTGCCCTCGGCGACGATGTTCAATGCGCCGCCCGACACCTGTCCCGCCGTCAGGAATGATCCGTCGGCATTGGAGAACAGGACTCGGTCCGCAGCGCCGCCGTCAAAAAGGTCGCGGATCACCACCGGGTCTGACCCGGTCGGTCCCACGACCACCTCGAACACATCCATCCCGCCATCGCCCCACAGGATATCGCCGTCATCGCCGCGCAGCCGGTCACTGCCATCGCCGCCGAGCAGCGTATCGGCCCCGTCCGACCCTGCGTCCAGACCATCAATCAGATCGTCACCGCCTGCGCCGTTCATCCGGTCCGCATCCGCGCCACCGCTAAGCGTATCATCGCCTGTGCCGCCATTGAGCGTATCCAGCCCGGCACCACCCATCAGCAAATCCGCACCGCCATCGGCAAAGACCTCGTCATCGCCATCGCCGCCGTCCAGCGTATCGTCGCCCTCGTCGCCGCGCAGTCGGTCATCGCCCGTGCCGCCATCGGCGTGGTCGTCGCCACCGCCACCATTAAGGGTGTCCGCCCCATCGCTGCCGATCAGCGAATCGTCGCCCTCATGGCCAAAGACCAGATCATCGCCAAGGCCACCGGCCAGCAGGTCATTGCCGCCCCGTCCCTGCAGAAGATCGTCGTCATCCTCGCCATAGAGCTCATCCGCCCCTTCGCCACCATCAAGCGTGTCGTCACCGGAGCCGCCCAGCAGCGTATCCACGCCCATGTGCCCAAGGAGCTTGTCATCGCCCGCGTCGCCATCGAGGTGATCCGCGCCGGTTTCGCCGCCACTCAACTCGTCATTGCCAGAGCCGCCAGACAGGCTGTCATCATCATCGCCGCCGTTGAGTGTGTCGTCGCCCGCGCGGCCAAGGAGGTGGTCCATGCCCTCGCCGCCCAGTAATATGTCGTCGCCGGTACCGGCGTCGAGGCTGTCATCACCCGCACCACCGTTCAACCGATCGGCACCGTCGCGACCACTCAGCCGATCATCGCCGGCACCGCCATTCAGCGTATCGTTCCCCATCTCACCGCGCAGGAGGTCGTCACCTTCATTGCCAAAGAGCGCGTCATCGCCCTCCTGCCCGTTCATGGTGTCATTACCTTCGCGACCATAGAGCTGATCGTCACCCGACCCGCCTGCCACCTGATCATCGCCCTCACGTGCCCAGACTTGATCATTGCCCTCACCGGCATCGACGCTATCGTTACCTGTCCCTGCAATTATCGCATCATCACCGCCACGGCCTTCAATGGTGTCGTCACCACCGCGCCCATTGATGGCCTGATCGGTGTCTCCGCCAAAAATCATGTCATTCAGGCTGGTCCCCTCAACGGCACTGTCATCGGTTGGGCCGATGGTCGTATCCTCGGGCGATGGCGGTGGTTCATCCGCACTATCGTCGTCATCATCGAAAACTTCGAACAGGCTGAAGCCCACAAGTGCCGTCAGTGCAATCGCCCAGATCATGTGTACATCCCCAACGTACCTATGGCGTGGGACTGATCGGGGTCTCCGCACCTGTTAACCGATTATTAATGCTAACTGGACTCTCTGTCTGCAACAAGTTTACCGATTGAAAACACAGTGTTTCCTTCCGGCTCCAGGGCGATCAACCTCGCCGGAACGTCAGGTAATGCGGCATCCGGCCCTCGCGCAGCGCCTTTTGCTCATAGCGCGTGCGAGTCCAGTCCTGCCACGGGGTTCGCCAGTCGGCAGGCCGTTGGGCCAGCCACTCAAAGCCTGCCTTGGGCACTTCCTCAAGAGTCTGCCGCACGTAATCCTCGATATCGGTGGCCACCCGCAGGATCGCACCTGGCGCCATCGCCTGCGCCAGTGGCATCAGATGCTCGTGAGTGACGAACCGGCGACGATGGTGGCGCTTTTTCGGCCAGGGATCGGGATAGAGCAGGAAGGCGCGCGCAATGCTGGCCTGCGGCAACACATCGAACAGGTCGCGCACGTCGCCCGGATGCACGGCCACGTTCGTTGCGCCCGACTTGCGCAGCTTGGCAAGCATCATCGCCACACCGTTGAGATACGGCTCGCAGCCGATGATGGCGACGTCGGGGTTGCATATGGCCTGATGCACCAGATGCTCGCCGCCGCCAAAACCGATTTCCAGCCAGACGGGCCGCCCGCCGAACCGGGCCGCCAGATCGAGGGGCGCGCGATCGGGGTTCACATCCCAGTCCACCGGCCCGGGCGACAGCCCCTCCAGGTCCTCATCCAGCAGTATTTCCTGCGAGGCCCGCAACGCCTTGCCCTTGAACCGGCCGTAGAAATTACGCCACGGCGCGCCGGATGGATGCCTGTCCCTGATCATGGCCGCAGCCTCTACCCCGCGCGGGCCACCTGCGCAACCGCGTCTCGATTATTCTGACCAAGCGTTTCTTCTTTAACCTGAGGTATCAGATGGGGGCGAAACGCTTTAGATAAATTGGCCTGCACGGCGGCCTTTTCGTGGCCACCGTCCTTTTGTCCGTGTGCCGTGCGTTGCGATCAGATCGCGCCGGTCAGCGCGCCCACCAGATCCGTCTTTTCCCAGCTGAACCCGCCATCCGCCTCGGGGGCACGCCCGAAATGGCCATATGCCGCAGTGCGCTCATAGATCGGTCGGTTCAGTTGCAGGCGCTCGCGAATGCCGCGTGGGCTGAGGTCCATGCATTTCGAAATCGCCTTTTCGATCTGCGCCGGTGCGATATCGCCGGTACCGTGGGTGTCGGCATAAACCGACAGAGGCTGGCTGACGCCGATGGCATAGCTCAGTTGGATGGTACATTTCTTCGCCATGCCCGCCGCCACCACGTTCTTGGCCAGATAGCGCGCCGCGTAGGCCGCCGACCGGTCCACCTTGGTCGGATCCTTGCCCGAGAACGCACCGCCGCCATGCGGGGCCGCACCGCCATAGGTGTCAACGATGATCTTGCGACCCGTGAGGCCCGCATCGCCATCAGGGCCACCAATCACGAATTTGCCTGTGGGGTTCACATGCCATTTAGTCTCGTCAGTCAGCCAGCCATCGGGTAGCACCTCGTAAATGTAGGGGCTCACGATGTCATAGATGTCGGAACTGGTCAGCGTTTCGTCCAGATGCTGCGTGCTCAGCACGATCGAGCCGATACGCACCGGTTTGCCCCCCTCATAGACCACCGAAAGCTGGCTCTTGGAGTCGGGGCCGAGTGCGGGCTCGGTGCCGTTCTTGCGCACTTCGGCGAGGCGCCGCAGGATTGCATGACTGTACTGAATGGGGGCCGGCATCAGCGCATCGGTCTCATCCGATGCAAAGCCGAACATGATGCCCTGATCGCCAGCGCCCTCTTCCTTGCCCGAGGCCGCATTGACGCCTTGGGCGATATGTGCGGATTGCTCGTGCAGCAGATTGGTGATCTCGCAGGTTTTCCAGTGGAATTTTTCCTGCTCGTAACCGATATCGCGGATGCATTCGCGCGCGATATTCTCGATCTGGCCCATGGACTCGCGCAGCTTATCGGGATCCGACAGCCCCACTTCGCCACCGATGACAACGCGATTGGTGGTGGCAAATGTCTCTGCCGCCACCCGTGCCTCGGGTTCTTGCTTCAGAAAGGCGTCCAGCACTGCGTCCGAGATGCGATCACACAGCTTGTCCGGATGCCCTTCGGAAACGGATTCCGAAGTGAAGATATAATTCTGTCGTGTCATGAAATGCTCCATTCATATGAATTCGCCACGTCAGGAAGCCGTTGTGACGAATTTGTGGTAGCTAGCGTGCTGCCGCGCGCGGCGTCAATCGCTAAGTGCGCGTCGGCACTGCAACGCGGCTGCACCGAGGACCAGCAGCATCAATGCCAGAACCGGCCAGTCGCCAAGCTGCGCATAGAGTGTTGGCGGCGCGGCGGGCGGCAACGCGACATCCAGCCAGCCCGCCTGCCCCAGCGGTATCTCGCCTGTCACCTGCCCGCGCGCGTCGATCATGGCGGATATGCCGGTATTGGCCACCCGGATCATCGGCAGGCCCTGCTCGACGCTGCGCAACCGCGCTTGCGCCAGATGCTGGTACGGGCCGGACACCTTACCAAACCAGGCGTCGTTGGTGATCAACAGCAGAAAATCAGGCCTCTCCGGCGCGCCCGCGATGTTGCGCGGGAATACTCCCTCGTAGCAGATCAACGGCAACGCCCGGCCCAGCCCGCCCACGTCGATCACCTGTGGACCCGGACCCGAGGAATAGCCGCTGCCCTGACGCGCAGCGAACCCGTGCAGGCCAAACGTTGCCAGAGCGTCGCCAAAAGGCAGGTATTCGCCGAAGGGGACCAGGTGGTGCTTGTCATAGGACGCGGTCACCGCCCCGTCCGAAGCGATCAGCGCCAGCGTGTTGAAGAACCGCATGTCCTCTTGCCGTTGCAACCCGACGATGGCGGGCGCACCGCGTGCCGCCTCGGCGATATGGCTCAGGGTATCGCCTGCGCGGTTCAGCAGGACCGGCACCGCGGTCTCTGGCCAGACCACCAGATCGGGTGGGTCGCCTGCAGCAGTGTAGGCTATCTGCCGCTCAAAGAACCCTTGTATCTTGTCCGGGTCCCATTTTTCACGCTGGGTCGCGTTGGGCTGGATCAGCCGCACGGTAGGCGCGTCCTGCGACACCGGGATCGGCGTGCTCAGGAACGGCCCCGACGCAAAGGCCCCTGCCAGCACCACCAGCGCCACGCCGCCCCGGACCCGGCGCCCCGCCACCGCATGCCACAGCGCCGCCGCCCCCCCGAGGATCAGCGCGCTCAACAGCAGCGGCCCGCCGAGCGCGGCCCAGTGCATCATCGGCGTGCCGATCCAGACATGGCCGACCTGCGCCCAGGGAAAGCCGGTAAAGATCACGCCGCGCAATGCCTCGGTCAGCGTCAGCGCCGCCACCCAAGCCGCCGAACCGCCGCCCAGCCGCCGCGCCGCCCAGACCCCCAGCATCCAGAACAGCGCCAGCCCCGCGCTCAGCAGCACCAGCGCAAAGGGGGCCATCCAGCCATGCCTTGCCGCATCGACCAGAAACGGCTCAACGATCCAGTTGAGCACCACCAGAAAATACCCGGTACCCGCCGCCAGCCCCAGCCATGCCGCCTGCCATGCTGTCCAGCGAAACGTGCAAATGCCAAAGAAAGCCGCAAGCGCCAGCAGCGTCAGGGGCCAGAGGCCGAAAGGGGCCTGCCCCAGTCCCGCAACCGCCCCCAGCACCGCACATAGCCCCAGCCGCGTCCGGGGCCGCAAGCCATGTGCCCAGACCGTGAAACGACCGGGCGCCGCGAAGTCAGTCATTTCCCGGCGGCCGCCGACCCGGCACCCGGAACACGCACGCGCAGCCGCTTGATCCGCCGTGGATCGGCATCGATCACCTCGAAGGATGTGCCGCCGGGGTGTTCGATCACCTCGCCGCGCACAGGCACCCGGCCGACCAGCATGAAGACCAGCCCGCCCAGCGTGTCTATCTCTTCTTCCTTGACGTCCTCGACATCGGTCAGCGATTGGCCGATCTCGGCCTCGAACTCATCCAGCGGGGTTTTGGCCAGTGTCAGATAGCAGCCCGGCTTTTCCTCGGTCCATAGCGCGTCCTCGCCGATGTCATGCTCGTCCTCGATCTCGCCGACCACCTGCTCGATCAGATCCTCGATCGTCGCCAGCCCGTCCACGCCGCCATATTCATCGATGACCAGCGCCATGTGCCGACGGTCACTCTGCATTTTTTGCAGCAAAACACCGATAGGCATGGAGGGTGGCACATAGAGCAGCGGGCGCAGCAGCTCGACCAGCGAGAACGGCTCGCCATTGCCGTTGAACCCGTGCTTGAGCGCAAAATCCTTGAGATGCGCCAGCCCGATGGGCGTGTCGAGCGTACCTTTGTAAACCGGCAGCCGGGTCATCCCGCTCTCGCGGAACACCTGCACCAGTTCGTCCTTGGAGATATCCGACGGCACCGAGACGATATCGGCCTTGGGAATCGCTACATCCTCTACCACCATATCGCGCAGGTTGAGCATGCCGCGCACCCCTGCCACGTTCGCGCCATTCGTCTGCCGCTCGTACTCGTCTTCTGTATCGTTCGAGGCAAAGGCCCCCATGAAACGGCGGAAAAAACCACCCTGCTCATCCTCGTCCGCCTGCGCGCCCTGCGCTGCGTTAGAAGCATCTTCGTTGCTGTCGCCCATCGTTCCTTTTTCCACATTCCGCAGGGTCCAGCCCCGACACAGCTCAATATGGGCTGCTCAGACCCATTTTGCCAAGTATTTCGATTTCGAGCGATTCCATCAACATGGCATCTGCGTCACGCATGTGATCATAGCCCAGCAAATGCAAGACCGCATGCACGATCAGATGCGTGACATGATCGTGCAGTGGCTTGTCGCTTGCCGCGGCTTCGGCGGTGCAGGTTTCATAGGCAATCGCGATATCGCCCAGTTCCGTATCCTGCCCCGGATCCGGTACGGCCGGGGAGCCACCGGATGCCGGTGCGCCGCGCTCGGCGCTTGGCCAGCTCAGCACGTTGGTCGGCAGCGGCTTGTTGCGAAAGCTCGTGTTCAGCGCGGCGATACGCGCGTCATCGCAGGCCAGAATGCTGATCTCGAACCCCTCCGGGTCTAGCCCGAGATGAATCAGCGCCGCATCGGCTGCGGCGGCGCACAATGTTTCCATGTCCAGCCGCGTCCAGCGGGCTTCCTCGATGATGGTTTCTACACTCATGCGGCCCTTATGATCGCGTGGGCCGGGCACGGCAAGACCGCGCAGACGCGGCGCAGGAAACCCTGCCTAATTGACCACGCGGCATGACGGCGGTTCAGCTTTGCCCAACCTTTCGTTAAACTGGGGGTGTAACCAGCGGAGGCCCCTTGCATTGCTGCGACTCATCTCGATCAACCTGATCATTTTCGCCTGCCTGCTCATCGGTCTTGAACTGGTTTTTGGCACATGGTTTTCCAGCGCTCATGCGCTGCACCAGTTCACCAAACCGCGCAATATCGCGTTGGAGCGGCCCAATCCGCTGGGTGATGTACCGTCGGTGATCCATTACACCCGTGACGCCAACGGGTTTCGCGGGCTGTCGGGGGCGGTATCCGAGATCGACCTGCTGACCGTCGGCGGCAGCACGACCGATCAGCGCTATCTCGACGACGCGGCCACCTTTCAGGCGCGACTTGCGACACGTTTTGCCGATGAGGGACGGCAGATCATCATCGCCAATGCCGGGATTGATGGGCAATCCACCTTTGGCCATATCGCGAATTTCGAAGCATGGTTCAATCGCATTGAAGGGCTCAGCCCGCGCTATATCCTCTATTACGTCGGCATCAATGATACGCTGATCCTGTCGTCAAAACCCGAATTCGACGCCATCGAGGCGTCTGGAAGGCTGCGACGTATTCAGTTATTTATCCGTGATAAATCCGCGCTCTACCAGCTATACTTGATCGGAAAGCAGGCGTTGCGCCCGTCCGAAGAGGGCCATCAGCTATCACATGCCAATTTCGCGCTGCCCGGCGCATCGCTGACCGATACGCCGACGCTGATGCCCGGCGCGCTGGAGGAGGACACAGAAGTGATCCGCGCGCTGGAAACGCTCGGGGCCAATATCGGTACGCTCGCCCAACTGTCCCGTGATATCGGCGCAATGCCGATCTTTGTCACCCAACGCAGCGCCGCCTGGACACAGCAGGATGCCAAGGTGATGGGCATTCAGCACATATCGCCGGGGTTCCTGAACCGCTACACAGCGCGGTTCGGCCCGATCAACGGTGTCGACCTGCACACTATCGAAAGCCGCATCGCTGATACGATCCTCACCGCCTGCGAAGCCGCAGAGGCGGCCTGCTTTGACCTCATGCGCGAGGTCTCCTTCGATCTGGCACGCGATTTCTACGACGAGATCCACAACACCGCACTGGGCGCAGAGGTCATCGCCGCCTATCTGCAACGAAAGCTGTCGGCACTAGACGGGTTCTGACCCGCGCCCGGTCTCTACACAAATTCCGGCGTAAAGGTCAGGTATCGGCCTCATAAGCTTCGATGATCGCCGCGACCAGCGGGTGCCGCACCACATCTTTGGAAGTAAAGTAATTGAAGCTGATATTCGGGATCGTCTTCAGCAGCCGTTCGGCATCGTGCAGCCCGCTGGACACCCCGCGCGGCAGGTCGATCTGGGTACGGTCGCCGGTAACCACCATGCGGCTGCCCTCGCCGAGGCGCGTCAGGAACATTTTCATCTGCATCGTCGTGGCATTCTGAGCCTCGTCAAGCACCACGAATGCATTCGACAGCGTCCGTCCCCGCATGAAGGCAAGCGGTGCAATTTCGATCTTCTTCTCTTCCATCAGCTTGGCCAGCTGTTTGCCGGGCAGAAAATCATTCAACGCATCATAGAGCGGCTGCATGTACGGATCGACTTTGTCCTTCATGTCACCCGGCAGATAACCCAGCTTCTCTCCGGCCTCGACCGCCGGGCGGCTCAGGATTATCCGGTCCACATGCCCTTCGATGAACATCGAGACACCCACTGCAACAGCCAGATAAGTCTTGCCCGTGCCGGCCGGGCCAATGCCGAATGTCAGATCATGCGAGAACAGCGAGCGCACATAAGCCTTCTGTGCTTCGGTGCGCGGCTCCACCAGCTTCTTGCGGGTCTTGATCTCGACCCGCCCGCCCTGAAACATCTCCAGTTGATCACCGTCTCTTGCGCCGGTGTCGGTATCCGAGCCGCCCATGCGCAGCTCGCGATCGATATCGCCGTGTTCCACCGCGCGGCCGGCTTCCAGCCGTTTGTAAAGGGCTTGCAGCACATCAACCGCTTCGGCCACCTGCGGTGCCTCGCCATGCACCGCCAGATGGTTGCCCCGGCGCAGTATCTGCACGCTCAGGTTCTGTTCGATCTCGGCCAGGTTTCGATCATGTTCACCGCACAGGTCGATCAGCAGTAAATTGTCGGGAAACTCGACGGTTTGTTGCTGCATCGCGGCACCTGCGGCAGCATCGGGCAGCTCGGCTCGGGTCAATCAACTCTCCGGGATTTGGATAGGGCCTGAAATGATATGCCCAATGGTGACAAGTTGCGGCAGGACGTGCAAGCGCCTAAAGCGTTTCGCATTTGATCTGGGCCGCGGATCGGATGCAGAACGCCCGCTCCGATCCAGAGGGCGTGGGCCTTTTCCGCTTTTCCTGCTTCAGGATAAACGCAAGAGGCTTTGGGCGCCATTGTCACGCTCCGGACACGAAAAAAGCCGCGAGCCATCTGTCCGCGACTTTGGTTTTCTTCGTCCTGCGCTCGGCGATCAGATCGGGTCCGGCACGGACGAGCCGCGCTTGAATGCGCCGGTCGCGGTATTGGGCGGTGCAGTGCCAGAGCAGACCGGCTTGCCGTATTTGTCCAGACGCTGCGACAGGTAGCCTTCGGCCCCGTCGTCGATGATCCAGTGATCGCAGCCGTTCGGGTCGATCCAGATACCGGCCTTGAGCTGGCTCAGATGCTTGCTGTCAAAACCGCGGTCAACGGTCTTGTCCTTCTTGGGCGCGTCGCAACCGGCGACGACCACAGCCGCGCAAAGGGCGACAGTCAGTTTCACGAGTTTCATTTATCGCCCCCCTAGCGAATGCAGATGATTTCGACGCGGCGGTTTTGCTGCATGCCTGCGGCGGTGTTGTTCGATGCCTTCGGCATCCGTTCACCATAGCCGCGTACATCCGCAATCCGTGCACCAGTACCGGCAGCAATACGCGCTACCGAGTTCGCCCGTCGCAGCGACAGGTTCATGTTGTACTGATCCGACGCCCGGCTGTCAGTATGGCCGGTGATGATATAGGACACCGCCCCTGTCTGGCGAAAGAAGTTCGTCAGATATTGCCTGCCGGATGTGTTGATGCGCGCACTGTCGGTCGCGAACAACTGATCGCTGTTCACCACGCCGCAAACGTTGCCCCGGCGGCAGACCGGAATGCCCTGACGGTTGGTGTGCGGGCTCATATACCCTTCCCATCCATCGTCCATTACCCAGTGTTCGCACCCGTCCGGATCAACCCAGATCGTCGGTGTATAATTCTCGCCTATCACCGTCTTCTGCTGAGCATAAGAAGCCCCCCCCGAAAACGCGACGAGCGCGCCCAGGGCAGCAGCAGCTATTCCCCCCAGCGCGCTGCGATATGACTTGGTCAGTCTCGCCATCACAGCCAAATTCCTTTTTTCTGTTCCCCCACTTGGCCGGCCTGGGTTTCTCCGGGTCCGCCAAAATCGTAAATTATCGTTCAACCTTAGCAGCTTTGCGTATGTTGTGAAGTACTAATAAAGGGGGAACCCACCCGAAAGAAACCACCTGTGGCCCCTTCCGAGCATTCAAGAACAACATGGAGGGGGCATGTGCGGGGCACGCGGCCATCCAGATTGGGTGGCGATTCGCCAGATCAAACCGTAACCAGAACCCCGGCGAGCGAATTGGTGCCGCTTTCGGTGATCCGGACCCGCGCGATATCGCCGGGCTGGATATCGGGTGCCACCACATGCACCGCGTGCAGATATTCGGATTTACCGACCATCTGTCCCAGCATCCGGCCCGGCTTTTCAAACAGCACACTGACATCACGCCCGACCATGCTCTGCTGCACTGCGTGCTGCTGCTCGGTGAGCAACGCCTGCAGACGCCGCAACCGCTCATCAGCGACGCCGGCATCGACCTGCGCACGGTTTGCCGCCGGCGTGCCCGGGCGGGTCGAATACTTGAACGAATAGGCAGTACCGTATCCCACCGCTTCGATCAGGCGCAGCGTATCCTGGAAATCGGCGTCGGTCTCTTCGGGGAAGCCAACGATGAAATCTCCCGACAGCAGGATATCGGGGCGCGCCGCGCGGATCCGTTCGATCACCTTCAGATAGCTTTGCGCGGTATGCTTGCGGTTCATCCGCTTGAGAATGCGGTCGCTGCCCGACTGCACCGGCAGATGCAGATAGGGCATCAGCTTGGCGCAGCTACCATGAGCCTCGATCAGGTCATCGGACATGTCGTTGGGGTGGCTGGTGGTAAAGCGGATGCGCTCCAGCCCGTCGACCTCGCTCAGCGCCCAGATCAGGCGCGCCAGCGACCAGTCGCCCCCCTGTGGCCCGGCCCCGTGATAGGCATTCACGTTCTGCCCCAGCAGCGTGATCTCACGTACCCCGCGCTCTACCAGCCCCCTGGCCTCATCCAGAATGCGGCCCGCCGGACGACTGACCTCGGCGCCCCGGGTATAGGGCACGACGCAGAATGCACAGAACTTGTCGCAGCCTTCCTGCACGGTCAGAAACGCCGTGGGCCCGCGCTTTGCCTTGGGGCGCGCCTTGAGCTGCTCAAACTTGTCCTCTTCGGGAAAATCAGTATCAAGCGCCTTTTCCCCCAGAGCCAGACGTGCTGCCATCTCGGGCAGACGGTGATAGCTTTGCGGGCCGACCACCAGATCTACCAGCGGCTGTCGGCGCATGATTTCCTCGCCCTCGGCCTGCGCGACGCAGCCCGCCACGCCGATCTTCAGGTCAGGCCGGGCGTCTTTCAGATCGCGGAACCGGCCCAGTTCGGAATAGACCTTTTCGGCGGCCTTCTCGCGGATATGGCAGGTGTTGAGCAGGATCATGTCCGCATCGCTCACGTCATGCGTCTCGGTATACCCCGCCCCGCCCATAGCCTCGGCCATGCGCTCGCTGTCATAGACATTCATCTGACAGCCATAGGTCTTGATAAAAAGCTTCTTGGGTGCGGACATGGGGCTGCGTCTCCGGCTTGCGGTTTGCGGTATGCGGATGCGCGCCTGCCTATACCACAGCAGGGGGTTCTTGCAATGCGCCGCGAATTACCGGAGTTTGGCGCAAAACAACATGAGGTCAGGCGTGCAGTTCACCGGACTCGAAGATTTCACCGCCCGAGGCAGGCCCGCGCTGCCCAAAGGCCCGATCGCGCTCATCTTTGTCGAAGACGACACCGAGATCGACACCACGCTGCGCCATCATCTCGATGCAGGCTTTCGGGCGCTGGTCGTGTTCATGCCGACCGCCTTCAAACTGCCCGGAGATGTGGCCGACCGAACGCTGCGCGTCGATTTCGACCTGAGCCGCGGTGACAGCGTCTTTGACGCGGTCAACACGGTGATCAAGATGATGCCGGGCGAGTGGCTCTATTACTGCTACAATGCCGAATACCTCTTTTACCCGTTCTGCGAGTCCCGCACCATCAGCGAAATGTTGTCCTATCACAGCGAGGAACGGCGCGACGCGATGCTGACCTACGCGATCGACCTCTATGCCGACGATCTGGACATCCACCCCGAGGCGGTATCACTCGAAGCTGCGCATCTGGACAAATCCGGCTATTACGCGCTCGCGCGGCTCGATCCGGACAATCATAACCACCCCAAGGAGCGCCAGCTCGATTTCTTTGGTGGTCTGCGCTGGCGCTACGAGGAACATATCCCCGCCCCGCGCCGCAAGATCGACCGCATCTCGCTCTTTCGCGCCAAACCGGGCCTGACGCTACGCAAGAACCACACGTTCGACGACGAGGAATACAACACCTATGCCTGCCCCTGGCACAACAATCTGACCGCCGCCATCGTGTCGTTCCGGACCGCCAAGGCGCTCAAGCGCAATCCCGGTTCGACCTTCGATATCCCGACATTCAAATGGCACAATTCGACGCCTTTCGAATGGCACTCGCGCCAGTTGCTGGATCTGGGCCTGATGGAACCCGGTCAAT
The DNA here is from genome assembly GCA_947503145.1 of uncultured Roseovarius sp. GTDB lineage: Bacteria > Pseudomonadota > Alphaproteobacteria > Rhodobacterales > Rhodobacteraceae > Roseovarius. The sequence goes on along the minus strand of CANNCP010000003.1, from coordinate 41,529 downwards.
GGTTCTGACGCGGAGCGACCGACAGGCGGGGGGGCCTGCCGAGAGCGAAAGCATAGGGAGTATCAGAGGTTTTCTGCCTGTGGCATGCCCAGCACATGAAATCCGCCATCGACGCGGATGACTTCGCCGGTGGTACAGGCACCTGCAGCTGACGCCAGATAGACCGCCGTGCCGCCGACCGCCTCCAGCGTCGCGTTGGCACGCAGCGGCGCGTTCATGTCAGTGTGTTTGTAGGTCTTGCGCGCCCCGCCGATTGCCGCACCCGCCAGCGTTTTCATCGGCCCGGGCGAGATCGCATTGACGCGAATACCGTCGGGGCCGAGGTCATTGGCCAGATAGCGCGTGGTGCTTTCCAGCGCTGCCTTGGCCACGCCCATCACATTGTAGTTCGGCACCACCCGGTTGCTACCCTGATAGGTCAGCGTCAGGAGCGTGCCGCCCTTTTCCTGCATCATCGGATGTGCACGCCGTGCCACGTCGATGAAGGAATAACACGAGATATCCATCGAATGCTTGAAATTGGTCCGGCTGGTATTCAGGAACCGGCCCGTCAGTTCCGACTTGTCGGAAAACGCGATGGCGTGCACCACGAAATCGATTGTTGGCCAGCGCTGCGCCAACTCCTCGAACGCGGCGTCGAGCGATGCATCGTCGGTCACGTCCACATCCACCAGAAAATCCGACCCCACCGATTCGGCCAATGGCGCCACGCGCTTGCCGAACGCCTCGCCCTGATAGGTGAACGCCAGTTCGGCCCCCGCACCGTGCATCGCCTTGGCAATGCCCCACGCAATGGAGCGTTCGTTGGCCACTCCCATGATCAGTCCACGTTGGCCTTGCATCGAATTTATCATGAAATCATCCTTGGTATCTGCTCAGCAGCATCGAGCCATTCGTGCCACCAAAACCAAAGGAATTGGTCATCACCGTGTCGAGCCCGGCATCATCCACCCGCACCGTCGCGATCTCGGCCGGGTCCAGCGCCGGATCAAGCGTTTCGATATTGATCGACGGGATGATGAAATCATGCTCCAGCGCCAGCAGGCAATAGATCGCCTCCTGCGCGCCGGTCGCGCCCTGGCTGTGGCCGGTCATCGACTTGGTGGAACTCATCGGCGGTGTCGTCCCCTGTCCGAAAACGCGCCGCACGGCCTCGACCTCGCCGACATCACCAACGGGGGTCGAGGTGCCATGCGCGTTGATATAGCTGACGCTGCGACCCTGAGGCAGCGTGCGCAGCGCACCACGCATCGCCCGTTCGCCACCCTCGCCCGAGGGCGCGACCATGTCGGCCCCATCCGATGTGGCGGCAAACCCGGTGACTTCGGCATAGATTTTCGCACCGCGCGCCTCTGCCCGCTCCAGGCTTTCCAGCACCACGATGGCCCCGCCGCCCGAAATCACGAACCCGTCACGTCCCGCATCAAAGGCCCGGCTCGCGCGCTCTGGCGTGTCGTTGTATTTACTCGACATTGCGCCCATCGCGTCGAAAAGGCACGATAATGTCCAGTCCAGCTCTTCTCCGCCGCCTGCAAACATCACGTCCTGTGTGCCCAGTGCCACCTGCTGTGCCGCCATGCCGATACAATGCAGCGAGGTTGAACAGGCAGAGGTGATTGAGAAGTTCATACCCTTGATCTGATAGGCTGTCGCCAGATTAGCGCTCACCGTCGAGGACATGCATTTGGGCACTGCAAAGGGGCCGATCCGTTTGGTCGCGCCGGTCTTCAGCACCGTCTGATGTGCCTGCAATATGGCCGAGGTGGACGGCCCGCCCGACCCTGCAATCAGGCCCGTCATCGGGTCCACCACGTCCTTTTCTTCCAGCCCCGCATCGGTAATCGCCTGGCCCATGGCAATATGCGCATACGCGGCACCGGGTCCCATGAAGCGCAGTGTGCGCTTGTCCACATGTTCGGAGACATCCAGATCGACCGCTCCGGCAATCTGGCTGCGAAAGCCGTGCTCTTTCATCGCCTCGTTGGCGATGATGCCTGACCGGCCCTCTCGCAGCGAGGCCAGAACCTCGCCGGTATTATTCCCGATGGAGGATACGATGCCGATCCCTGTTACGACGACGCGGCGCATAGGCAATCTCCCTTGAAGCGTCTTGCCTTGTTTGCGAAAGCACGAGCAAGGCGAAGCGCAGTAGACCTGTCAATATTACAAGCGCTTCGCGTTCAGCCTGCGAGCCAGATCATACGCGGAACGCTTTAGCGGTTCAAAGCCTTGTGTAAGGCAGGCCGGGGCCGAGGGGCAAGCGGTTAGCGTGGCGGAATGATGGTAAGGCTGTGCCATGCCCATTAACACCTTTTAGAATAAGGTACTTAATAGAGATGATGGCGGACCCAGTAGGATTCGAACCTACGACCTTCGCCTTCGGAGGGCGACACTCTATCCAGCTGAGCTATGGGTCCGCATTGATTCCCGGTCATTCGTTGGACTAATCGTTGGGGTCCATATCGTGACCGAGGTGTTTCCTTTTCGTTACAGTATCTTGCCCGCCTTCGACACGACCCCATAAGGGCAGCGTTCTAGCTGACTGGGCCACAGGTGCCTGCGCCGCGATATAAACCGCCCCGGCGCTGCCCGCAACGCCAAATCAACACCGGCGAACCGCGCGATCGTTCCTGCCCCGCTCAGCCCAAGAGATCATGGCATAGTTCCAGTGCGTCGACCAGCGCGTCAACCTCGGCTTCGGTATTGTAGAGACCAAAGGAGGCCCGGCAGGTTGCCGTCACGCCCAGATGTTCCATCAACGGCTGCGCACAGTGATGGCCCGCGCGTACCGCAACGCCTTTCTTGTCGAGGATCGTGGAAATATCATGTGCATGCCCTGCCCCATCCAGCGTGAAGCTGAAGATCGCCGCCTTGCCGGGGGCATCGCCCTGTAGTTGCAGCCAGTTCAGCCCGCCCAGCCTGGCCTGTGCGTAATCACGCAACCGCACCTCATGCGCCGCGACGTTCTCCATGCCCAACGTCATCATGTATTCCAGCGCCGTCCCCAGCCCGATGGTCGGCACGATTGCGGGGGTGCCGGCTTCGAACTTCATCGGCGGATCATTGTAGCTAACCGCATCCTTCGTGACTTCGCGGATCATGTCGCCGCCGCCAATGAAGGGGCGCATCTCGGCCAGCCTGTCCTTGTGGACAAAGATCGCGCCAGACCCGGACGGACCATAGAGCTTGTGGCCGGTGATCGCGTAGAAATCACATCCGATATCATCTACATTGACCGGCATGTGCACCGCCGCCTGGCTACCATCGACCAGCACCGGCACGCCGCGCGCGCGGGCAGCGTCGCAGATCGCCTTCACGTCCACCACCGTACCCAGCACGTTGCTAAGATGGGTGATCGCCACCAACCTGGTTTTGGGGCCAATGGCGTCAATCACCGCCTGCGGGTCAAGCGCGCCCGAGCTGTCCACATCCACCCATTTCAGTACCACGCCCTGCCGCTCGCGCAGGAAGTGCCACGGGACGATGTTGGCGTGATGCTCCATCACGCTCAGCACGATCTCGTCGCCCGGCTGGAACCGCGGCATCGCCCAGGCGTAAGCGATCATGTTGATCCCTTCGGTCGCGCCGGAATTCAGCACGATCTGATGCTCGTCCGCGACCCCCAGAAACCGCGCGATGGTACTGCGCACGCCTTCGTATTTTTCGGTCGCGACGTTGCTCAGATAATGCAGGCCGCGATGCACGTTGGCATATTCATAAGAATAGGCGCGCGTGATCGTGTCGATCACCACCTGCGGCTTTTGCGCAGACGCGCCATTGTCGAGATAAACCAGCGGCTTGCCGTTCACCTCACGCGAAAGGATCGGAAAATCGGCCCTGACCTTGGCGATATCGAGCATCAGCTCACTCCTGCAAAAACGGCGGCTCCGATAGTGCCCAGGACCAGCGAGAGGCCGATCACGATGGCAAGTACGGCGATGATGATCACACCGGCAGCCTTGAAAAGATTTGCGTATCCATGCGCCCGGTCGATGAACGCGACCAGAATGATCACCCCCCAGACCGAAGCCACCATCACGAGGATCCCACCAAGAGACGGCACCAGCAGCATCAGCACCACGACTGCCAGTTGCAGTGCAAAGCGTAGCACCTGTAGCCAGGTCATCAGCGCCAGAACATCCACGAGGGTCCCGGTGCCCCCCATCTTTTCTCCGACCCTGGTCAGCGCAAAGATGGTCAGCACCAGCACGCCACCCAATGCCATCGAAAACAGCAGCGGCGAACGGAAAACCGGCGGGATCATCGCCATTGTCGACGAATCCATCGGTGCCGACAGGTGAAGCGACGCCGAATAGACAATCGCATTGAGGACCGCCATCAGCACCAGCGCCATCCAGAGACCCTGCGATGGCAGGTTCAACGCCATAATGCGGCTTGCGGCACTGCGCGGCGCAAAGAGCGTCTCGCGCGCGAGGTCAATGAAGAACGTCCGGTCCATCATGGCACGCCCCACTCCGCTTCATATAGGCAGGCGCCCCAGAACCAACCAAAGACCGCCAGCCACACCAGCCCGACCAGCGAGAGTGCTGGACCCGGCCCGATGAACCCGGCCACAAGACCGTTCAACAGGATCAGCGGTGACGACGCCAGTATCGTCCAGAAAAGCGCCATGCGTGCGCCATAAGGGCTGCCCTTGCCGCCAAAGGCGCGGGCAGCCCAATGGGCGATCAACGCCAGCGCATAGAGGATCAGCGGCGCGATGAACACCCAGGCCAGCAACGTGCCGCCCAGCAGCGGGTTCAGATCCTCGCCGCTGAGATGCGCCTGGCGGGCAAGACGCGGCATCTGGGCGATAAACACGACAACGCAGCCTGCCATCAGCACGGCAAGCGCACGATCCTCGCGCGCGCCCAGGGCCAGCTGACGGCGGAACACCCGCCGGGGGCTACGATAGGTGGCCACGATGTCGCGTGTGACCGGCATCAGCCGCGCCGCCGCTCCAGCCAGCCCGCCAAGTGCCCGACCACCTCCTCGCGCAGCGTCTCGTCCTCGACCTCCTCGACCGCTTCGGCAAGGAAGGCGAGCGTCAGCAGATCAGTCGCAAGCCCCTGCGGCACGCCCCGCGCCCGCAGGTAAAACAGCGCCTCCTCGTCGATCGCGCCCGAGGTCGAACCATGCGAACACACAACGTCATCGGCGTAGATCTCCAGCTCTGGCTTGGCCAGAAACTGGCTGTCGCCATCCAGCAGCAATGACTGGCTGATCTGGTAGCCGTCGGTTTTCTGGGCGTCGGCCTTGACCAGGATCTTGCCCTGAAAAATACCTGTCGCCCCGTTGCGCAGCACTTTCTTGAACACCTGTCGGCTCTCGCAGCGTTGGGCATCGTGGGTGATGAACACGGTGTCGTCATGCACAAAATCGCCATCTCCCATCGCCGCACCGGCGACATGGGCAATCGCGTCGTCGCCGGTCAGCTCGATCACGCATTCATTACGCGTGAGCTGGCCGTTGGCGGTCATGGTGAAAGACTTGAACTGGCTTTCCTCCCCCAACCGGGCAAACATATGCGTCACCGCACGCCGCTCGTGGTCGCGCCCCTGAACGCGGACGTGATGAAACGCCGCCCGATCGGCAACCTCGACCTCAACCGTCTTGTTAAGCCTTGCCGCCGCCGGGCCGGTCTCCAGCATGGTGATGGATGCCTCTGGCTCCAACTTGACCAGATGGTGCAGCATCGCATCAGATGTCGTTGATCCATGGTGGTAAATCAGGTTGATCGGCTTGCTGACCTTCCCCGTCACATGCAGCACGATGCCGTCCGTTGCCACCGCCGTGTTCAGCGCCGCCAGCGACCGCGCAACCGGGTCCTGTCCGCGTGTCTCCAGCACGCCGTAAAGGTCGCGCGCCCAGTGGATATCGGTCTGCATGACGTCTGCCAGACGCTCGATCTGCACCCCCTCCAGCGTCAGATCGTCGCTCGCTTCGGCGTCGAAGACCCCATCGACAAAGACGATCTTGAGCCGGTCAAGCGAGTCAAAGATCGGGGTCTCCTTTGGGGCGAACAGCGCCGCCTCGGGGGGGGTGGGCTGCACAAATGTGTCAGGCCGGGTGAATTTCCAATATTCGTCCCGCCGGTCGGGCAGTCCCATCGCGATCACGCGCGCCAACGCGCTCTCGCGCGCGGTCTTGGCCCAGCCTGCTCCGGCGGGTATTTCCAGTGCCGCGATCCTCGCCTCGGTGGCGCTTTGCTTTGCTTGTGCCAACGCCATCATACCACCTCCGACAAGATGTCCGAATACCCGTTCTTCTCGACCTCAAGCGCCAGTTCCGGCCCACCGGTCTTGACGATGCGGCCATCGGCCATGATGTGTACGAAGTCAGGTTTGATGTGATCCAGAAGTCTCTGATAATGCGTGATAACCAGGAATGCTCGTCCGGCATCGCGGAGCCCGTTCACGCCTTCACTAACCAGTTTCATCGCGTCCACGTCGAGACCTGAATCGGTCTCGTCAAGGATGCACATCTTGGGTTCCAGCATCGCCATTTGCAGGATTTCGTTGCGCTTTTTCTCGCCGCCCGAAAAGCCCACGTTGACGGGCCGTTTCAGCATATCCGCGTCGATCTGCAGTTCCTTCGCCTTGGCGCGGATCAGCTTGAGAAACTCTGTCGCACTCATCTCTTCCTTGCCGCACGCCTTGCGTTGCGCGTTTACCGCCGTGCGCAGGAACGTCATGTTGCCGACGCCGGGAATTTCGACCGGATACTGGAACGCCAGGAAAAGCCCCGCCGAAGCGCGTTCTTCAGGCTCCATGTCCAGAATGTCCGCACCTTCCAGCGTCGCGCTACCCTGGGTCACTTCATAGCCGTCGCGGCCCGCCAGAACATAGCTGAGGGTCGACTTTCCCGACCCGTTGGGCCCCATGATCGCATGCACCGTACCTGCGTCAACAGTCAGGTCCACGCCATTCAGGATGGCCTTGTCTTCTTCCGCAAGTTCAACATGCAGGTTCTTGATTTCAAGCATTTATTGCTCCTATCTTCTATTCGGTTCCTGCGGCATTCAGGGCCGCGTCATCATTTGAATTATCGTCAGCAACCGGTCCGCCGGGACCGGCATCGGCATAACCTCGAACTCGGCCATGCGCCCGATCAGACGCGGCGCGCCGAGAAACTCTTCGATCCGGTGATAGCCCTTGCGGCGCTTGTAATCGTCCACCAGCAGCCGCACCGGCCGCGTGGTCCGGAATGCTGTCGCCATCGCACATCCTGTGCGAAAACGTCCATCAACCAGCACCACGTCGGGCTGTCGAAAGTCCGGCATGTCCCAGACCGCCAGCGGATAACGCGCATAACCTTGCCATGCGCTGTCCGTTTCGGGATACCCCCACTCGCGCGTCGGTCCGATATCGGACCAGATCACCCTGATCTGTGTACCGGCGGCCGCGGGCGACTGGGCAAACCAGCCGCGCATCATTTCGGCCCATTTCTCATCACTTTCGACAGAAAATACCGTCTTGTCAGGCATTTCCGACGCCAGAACCGTGGACCCACCGCTGCCATATTCCAGGATCACCGACGCCTCGGCATAGGCACGCGCGATATGTGCCGCCTCAACCTCTGGCATGGTCACTTCAGGTCGGTTTATGAGCGCCACGTCATTCATGCCGCGCCCTCCGGCCTGACCAGGTAATTGCAGTTCTTGCGGCTGTGGCGGATGGTCTGGATCGTTTCGTACCCATGTGCAGCGCGCCAGCCTTCAAAGGTTTCATCATTCTCGGCGTCGACTTCGATCAGGATTACCGGGCGGTGCCTGCCTATGGTCTCCTCCAGCCCGGAAAGCACTTTGATTTCCATGCTTTCCACGTCGATCTTGATCAAGTCAGGCACCTCGTCGGCAAAAAGTTCATCGCCTGCGTGCACTTCCAGCGCGCCGCGCCCTTCGAACATCCTGGTTGCGCCCAGATTGCGGTCATGCCGCTTCATGCCAAAGCCACCTTGCGAGGCGTCAGACAGCCCCACACCCAACGCGCCGAGGTCTATCACATGCTCTTGGCGGTTGATTACCACATTGGCGACCAGCGGTGCCAGCGCCAGCGGGTTGGGTTCAGCGACCACCACACGAGCGGCTTTCATCCGGGTCGCGAAATAGAGTGCGTGATTGCCAACATTTGCCCCTATATCAAGAACATGCGCGCCGCTCTTTACATGCTCAGACAGCAGCGCCAGCTCTTCTGCCTCAAAGAATTCGCCGCGCCGCCAGGCATCCTGCACCGGATCGCGCGCCATATTGAGGCACAGTGACAGGCCCAGCCGCGGCAGATGCACGACCTCGAAAGGCGGAAACGCCACCGGCGCGCCGGATGCAAGCGCAGCCTGCGCTGCGACGAGGTCGAAATATGCCGCGCCCGTCTGCTCGGGCAACGGCATCACGATATCACTCATCGCCACATCTCCGGCGTGTGCTCTATGATGCTCGCGCAGCACATCTGCCTAGCCCACAGAGCCTTCCAGAGAAATCGCCACCAGTTGCTGTGCTTCCATCGCGAACTCCATCGGCAGAGCCTGCAACACGTCCTTGCAGAACCCGTTGACCACCAAGGCCACGGCCTCTTCCTCGTCCATGCCGCGCTGGCGGCAATAGAACATCTGGTCGTCATCCACCTTGGACGTGGTCGCCTCATGCTCTACCCGCGAGGAATTGTTGCGCACCTCGATATAGGGCACCGTATGCGCGCCGCATTCACCCCCTATCAGAAGGCTGTCGCACTGAGTATAGTTGCGCGATTCCTTAGCCTTGGGGTGCATACTTACCAAACCGCGATAGGTGTTCTGCGCGCGCCCTGCACTGATCCCCTTGGACACGATACGCGACTTGGTGCGCTTGCCCAGATGGACCATCTTGGTGCCGGTATCGGCCTGCTGCATGTTGTTGGCGATGGCGATCGAATAGAACTCGCCCTGGCTGTCGTCCCCGCGCAGGATGCAGCTGGGATATTTCCACGTCACGGCAGACCCGGTCTCGACCTGTGTCCACATCACCTTGGCCCGGTCGCCCCGGCAATCGGCACGTTTGGTGACAAAGTTATAGATGCCGCCCTTGCCGTTCTCATCGCCAGGATACCAGTTCTGAACGGTCGAATATTTCACCTCGGCGTCTTCCTCGATGATGATCTCGACCACCGCCGCGTGCAGCTGTGCGATGTCGCGTGCGGGCGCAGTGCAGCCTTCGAGGTAGCTGACGTAACTGCCCTTGCTGGCAATGATCAGCGTCCGCTCGAACTGACCGGTGTTTTCGGCGTTGATGCGGAAATAGGTGCTCAGCTCCATCGGGCAGCGCACGCCGGGCGGCACGTAAACAAACGAACCATCAGAGAACACGGCCGAGTTGAGCGTCGCATAAAAGTTGTCTGAAACCGGCACAACCGTGCCGAGGTATTTCCGGACCAGATCGGGATACTCGCGGATCGCTTCGGAGATCGAGCAGAAGATCACGCCCGCCTCCTTCAGTTCCTTCTGAAAGGTGGTGCCGACCGACACGGAATCGAATACCGCATCCACCGCCACCTTGCGCCCTTCGGCGGGCACCTCCCCGGCGCCCTCGACTCCCGCCAGAATCATCTGCTCTTGCAGCGGAATGCCCAGCTTTTCATAGGTGGCCAGCAGTTTTGGGTCGACCTCATCAAGCGATTTCGGCTTTACCATCATCGATTTCGGACGGGCGTAATAATACTGATCCTGAAAGTCGATTTCAGGATAGTCGACCATCGCCCATTCCGGCTCTTTCTTGGTCAGCCAGCGCGCATAGGCGTCCAGCCGCCACTCGGTCATCCATTCGGGTTCTTCGTTCTTCTCAGAGATCAGGCGCACGATGTCGGGGCTCAGGCCCTTGGGCGCATACTCCATCTCGATATCGGTGGACCAGCCGTGCTTATAGACGCCGCCCACCTCGCGCACCGCATCGACCGTTTCCTGATCGACGCCATCCTTGACCTGATCCTTGACCTGACCCTCATCCAAAGCCGACATGCGTCACTTCCTTTCCTTCACGCCGCACGGGCGCGGTGTTTCCCAAGGCGCTTCAGCCAACATTCGGCAAAGCGCATTACGTCTTCTTCTGTCGACCCCGGGCCCAATGAGACCCGAATCGCCGAGGCCGCGTCATCCGCCGAGTAGCCCATCGCCATCAGCGTGTGACTGGCGCGCACCTTGCCGCTGGAGCAGGCGCTGCCTGCGGAAATAGCGAACCCGGCAAGGTCCATCGTTACCACCTGCGTCTCGCCTTTCCAGCCGGGAACAAGCAGACATGAGGTATTCGGCAGCCGCGCCATCTCTTTCCCGACAAAAATAGTCTCTTTTGCGCTGGCTGCAATGGTCTTTTCTAGAATGTTTCTAAGTTTTTCGACCCGGGCCCAGACCCCTTGCGCCAAATCGCCCGCCGCCGCCTCAGCTGCGGCGCCGAATCCTGCGATGCCGATGATGTTCTCGGTCCCCGAACGGCGGCCCATTTCCTGTCCGCCGCCGCGAATCTGCGCCGCCACCTCGGTGCCACGCCGGACGACCAGCGCACCGATGCCCTTGGGGCCGCCCAGCTTGTGCGCCGAAATCAGCGCCATCCCGGCGCCCGACCAGTTGAACGCGACCGGCCACTTGCCAAAAGCTTGCGTCATGTCGCTGACCGCCAGCCCCTGCGGCAGATCCTGCACGACCCCGGTTTCCGAATTGGCCAGTTGCAGCGCCGTGATCTCCGGCGCATCCACATGGACCCGCCCGTGCGGATCCACGCCAAGCGTCCCGTCCACCCACGCCCCGACCGCATCATGCTCTATCGCCGCGCCCCGCAACTCGCGTCCGGCGCAGGCCAGCGCTGCCGCTTCGGTTGCACCAGAGGTAAAGATCACATCCGCCCCATCCGCCCCAAAAGCCGCAGCCACCTGTGCGCGCGCACGCTCCACCAGCGCCTTGGCCGCACGGCCCTCGGCATGCACGCTGGACGGGTTGCCGATGACGTCCATCGCCGCGATCATCGCCGCCCGTGCCTCGGGCCGCAGCGGTGCGGTGGCGTTGTAGTCAAGATAGACGCGCGCGGTCATTGCGCCCCGTTCCCTTCATTTTTCTCAAAATACTCGCGCCGCAGGCATGCGGGTGCGCCGCAGGCGCGCCCGCTCCCGGGCGTCGCCGCAGGCGGCGCAATCCCTCGCGCGGTCATTCCTCGTCCACGATGGCAAAGAGCGTCGGAACCGCCGGGCACGGCACCAGTGTATTGCCCACCACATCGCTCAGCCGGGTCTGGTGCAAAAAGACGTAGACCTGTGCGCTCAACCCCTCCCAGAGCCGGTTGGTCATGGATTGTGCGCGGCTGCCAGAGGCACCGCCCGATGCGCCCGCGCCCTTGTGCAGCGCGTCGACCGTCTCATCCACCGCAGTCAGCACTTCGGACACGCGGATTTCGGTAGCGGGCCGCGACAGGCGGTATCCGCCCCCGGGCCCGCGCACGGACGTAACCAGATCGGCGCGGCGCAGCTTCACGAAAAGCTGCTCCAGATAGGGCAGCGAGATATCCTGCCGCCGCGACACTTCGCCAAGTGTGACCAGCATGCCCTCGGGCTGGAGTGCGATATCGGCCAAAGCGACCATCGCATAGCGCCCTTTTGTGCTTAGCTTCATGTGTCATCTCCCTTGAAAAGATTGACCTTGCGCCCCGCAACGCCTATCTCGCATGCAGCCTGACCAACCCGGCCATATCCGGGCTATAGCTTAGAACGATTCTAAATAACAGGCCGGGTTTCGTCAGAATGACCGGATCTGCCAGATGTGCAAGACAACGCAAGCAAAAAAGGGACCTGAATGCCCGAGGTAATCTTTCCCGGCCCAGAGGGCCGTCTCGAAGGCCGCTATCATCCGCAAAAGGAAAAGGATGCACCGATCGCGATCGTGCTGCACCCGCACCCGCAGTTTGGCGGGACCATGAACAACAAGGTCGTCTACAACCTGCATTATGCCTTCTACAACATGGGCTTCACCGTGCTGCGGTTCAATTTCCGCGGCGTCGGGCGCAGCCAGGGCGAATACGATCAGGGCGTGGGCGAATTGAGCGATGCCGCATCGGCGCTTGATTACCTGCAGTCAATGAACCCCAATTCCAAGCATTGCTGGGTCGCGGGATTCTCCTTTGGCGCGTGGATCGGTATGCAGTTGCTGATGCGCCGCCCCGAAATCACCGGGTTCATCAGCGTTTCGCCCCCAGCCAACATGTATGATTTCTCGTTCCTGGCACCGTGCCCCTCCTCGGGCCTGATCATCAACGGCAGCAGTGACCGCGTGGCCCCGCCCGCAGACACGACCGCACTGGTCGCCAAGCTGCACGAACAGCATGGCATCACGGTGCAGCATGACGAAGTGCCGGATGCGGGTCATTTCTTTGAGGAGCCGCATATGGACACGATGATCAGCACGGTCACATCCTATGTGAAGCGCCGCCTGACCGAAGGGACGCGCTAGATCATGGGCGTGACCGAGGATCTGGCCGATGCGCTGGCCCAGGACGTCCTGAAAGCGATCGACCTGACCGGCGACGAGGATCTGGTGGACGAGCTGGCGCAGTTGATGGGCGCGACCTCGCAGACCGCCGAAGAGGCGTTCCTGACCGCCGTGCGGGTACGGCGCGCCAATATCAAGGCGCGCCAGATCCTGCTGGCCAAGGTCAGGGCGTTCAAGGCCGCACAGGACGGGGAAGCATAGCCTGATCTGCCCGATCTGAATGAGCGCCTTCGGCGCACTGCTTCAGTGATTTGGCGCGTGGGGCTGTGGGCAACACCGCCTCGGCGCCCTGCCCGATTGCAAGAATTCCGCAGCCTCCGGCGGGGATATTTTCAGCAAGAAGAAGCTGCGGGTGGCTCCTGTTTCTTTTCTGCCTTGCGGACCGCTGCAACCTTTTCGGCCAGATCGCGGGCGATGGCAAAGGCTCCCTTGATCTTGTCGCTGTCCTTGCGCCAGTCGCGGCGCACGACGATCTTGTTGTCGCGCACCTTGGCCAATCCCTTTTGCGCCTCGATGAATTCGACGAGGCCCCGGGGCGAGGCGAATTTGTCGTTGTGGAACTGGATCGTGGCCCCCTTGGGGCCGCCATCCAGCTTGGCGATGCCCGCTCGTTTGCACATTGCCTTGATCCGCACCACAAGCAGGAGCGTGTTCACTTCGCGCGGCAGTTTGCCAAAGCGGTCGATCAGTTCGGCGGCGAAGCCTTCCAGTTCAACCTTGCTCTGCAGGCTGCTGAGACGGCGATAAAGCCCGAGCCGGACATCGAGATCCGGCACGTATTTTTCCGGAATGAGGACCGGCACGCCCAGGTTGATCTGCGGCGCCCACTGTGTATCTGCCTCGCTCAGGCCCTCCATCCCGCCGGCCTTGATCCTGGCGATCGCCTCTTCGAGCATGGATTGGTAGAGTTCGTAACCGACATCACGCATCTGACCCGATTGCTCTTCGCCCAGTAGGTTGCCGGCACCACGGATATCGAGATCCTGACTGGCCAGCGTGAACCCCGCACCGAGCGTATCGAGGCTGCCCAGGACGCGCAGGCGTTTTTCGGCGGTTGGCGTCAGTTTCATCCGCGGCTTGGTGGTCAAATACGCATAGGCGCGGGTCTTGGACCGGCCGACACGGCCCCTGATCTGATAGAGTTGGGAGAGGCCGAACATATCGGCCCGGTGGATCACCATCGTGTTGGCCGTAGGGATGTCGAGGCCGGATTCGACGATGGTCGTCGCCAGCAGGACATCGTATTTGCCGTCGTAGAAGGCATTCATCCGCTTGTCCAACTCGCCCGCCGCCATCTGGCCGTGGGCCACGACATAGGATATTTCGGGCACCTGGCGCTGCAGGAAATCCTCGATCTCGGGCAGGTCCGAAATACGCGGCACCACGTAAAAGCTCTGCCCGCCCCGGTAATGCTCGCGCAGGAGCGCTTCGCGGATCGTCACGCTGTCGAATTCGCTGACATAAGTGCGGATCGACAACCGGTCCACCGGGGGGGTGCCGATGATGCTGAGATCGCGCACGCCCGAGAGGCTGAGCTGCAACGTTCGCGGTATCGGCGTGGCCGTGAGCGTCAGCACATGCACATCCGAGCGCAGCGCCTTGAGCCGTTCCTTGTGCGCCACGCCAAAGCGCTGCTCTTCGTCGATGACCAGCAGGCCGAGATTCTTGAACCGGACGCTCTTGGCCAGCAATGCATGAGTGCCGACAACGATATCGACACTCCCCTTTGACAGGCCTTCTCGGGTTTTGGCCGCCTCGGCGGTTCCGACAAAGCGCGACAGGGGTTTGACCGTAATCGGAAAGCCGCGGAACCGTTCCGCAAAGCCCTGGTAATGTTGCCGCGCCAGCAGGGTCGTGGGTGCGATCACTGCCACCTGCATGCCCGACATGGCCGCAACAAAGGCCGCGCGCATCGCCACCTCGGTCTTGCCAAAGCCCACATCACCACAAATCAGGCGGTCCATGGGGGTGCCTGCCCCCAGATCGGCAATGACGTCCTCGATGGCGCGCAGCTGATCATCGGTCTCGGCATAGGGAAAACGGGCCGAGAATGCCTCCCACGCGTGATGTTCCGACTCCAACACCGGCGCACGTCGCAGGGCACGTTCGGCGGCGATCCGGATCAGCCGGTCGGCCATCTCGCGGATGCGTTCCTTGAGCCTGGCCTTCTTGGCCTGCCACGCGCCACCACCGAGCCGGTCCAGCAACCCCTCTTCGTGGCCGAACCGGCTGAGCAGTTCGATATTCACCACCGGCAGGTAAAGCCGCGCGCCTTCGGCATATTCGAGCGCGAGACATTCATGCGCAGCCCCCAGCGCGGTGATCAGTTCCAGCCCGTGATAGCGCCCGACACCGTGATCGACATGCACCACCAGATCGCCGGGGCTGAGGCTCTGGGCTTCGGTCAGGAAATTCTCGGCCTGGCGGCGCCGCTTGGGGGCGCGGATCAGCCGATCACCCAGTATGTCCTGTTCGGCAATGACGATCAGATGGCCGTCTGCATGTGGCCCCTCAAAGCCATGCTCCAGCGCCCAGACCGCTAGGTGCAACCCGCGCTTGCCCAGCCGTGCGGCACCGGTCACGGTGACGGCGCCAATCAGCCCTTCGTCCTCCAGCAGCCCTTCGAGCCGCTCGCGTGCGCCTTCGGAATAGCAGGCCAGCAGGACCGGCCCCTGCCCTGACTTTGCATCAATATGCGTCTTCAATGCGCCAAAAAGGCTGAGGTTTTCCTGCTGTCGCTCAGGTGCGAAATTACGCCCCAGCCGCCCGCCTGCATCAATCACACCCGACCCGGTGGCCTGCGGCAGCACTGACAGATGCAGCACGCGGCGCGCTGCCACGGCGGCCTCCCAGCCTGCGTCATCAAGGTAGAGCAGGCCGGCTGGTACGGGTTTGTAGACGGTATCGCCACGCGCCTTGTTCTTCAGTGCCTCGCGGCGGGTCTCGTACTGGTCCGCGATGCTGTCCCAGCGGGCGACGCGGCTTGGCGTGACCTGATCATCAAGGGTGACGGTCGCGTCCGGCAGATAGTCAAAGATCGTCTCAAGCCGGTCGTGAAAGAACGGCAGCCAATGCTCGACGCCCTGATGCTTGCGTCCTGCGCTGACCGCCTCATAAAGCGGATCATCGGTGCCTGCCGAGCCGAATTCGATCCGATAATTCTGCCGGAACCGGGTGATTGCCGCCTCGTCCAGGATCACTTCGGACACTGGCGCCAATTCGATCTGGGTAAGCTTCTCGGTGGTGCGCTGAGTGGCGGGGTCGAACCGGCGGATACCGTCCAGAACATCGCCAAAGAGGTCGAGCCGCACCGGGCCGCTTGCTCCGGATGGGTAGATATCGATAATGCCGCCACGGATCGCGTAATCGCCCGGCTCGGTCACGGTGGGCGATTGCACAAACCCCATGCGGACCAGGAAATCCCGCAGCGCGGCCTCGTCTATACGGTGATTCACCTCTGCCCGGAACACCGCATCCTTCAGCACGTCGCGGGCAGGCACCCGCTGCGTGGCGGCGTTGAGCGTGGTCAACAGCACGAACTGCCCCGGCATACCATGCACCAACCCGGCCAGCGTCGCCATGCGCGCGGCACTGATATCAGCATTGGGCGAAACTCGGTCAAAAGGCAGGCAATCCCAGCCGGGAAAGGCCAGCACCGGCATTTCAGGTGCAAAGAAGCGCAATGCGGCCGCCATCGCCGCGAGCCGCTTGTCGTCGCGCGCGACATGCACCAAAGGCCCACCCGAGCGAGCCATTTCATCAAGCAGCAACCGTGCGTCGAAACCCTCGGGTGCGCCGCTGACAGTGATATGCGGACTGGAAGCCATCAGGTCAGTGTCATCCGCTCAGCCGCCCAACGCCGATGAGGACATGTTCTGCCACATGCCCCAGGTCGCGGTGACAAAGATCGCGATCATGCCGATAAGCCGGATATAAAACCGCAGGCGGGTCAATTGCTTGATCAGTACCGTACCAGACATCTGCAGGCGCTGCACCCGTCGGGCAGTGCTGACCGACAGCAGCCAGACAAGCCCCATCGGCGTGCCCAGTAAAAACACCGCCTGCGCAAACTCGCGTTCATAGACAAAGCCGAGCAGCACCAGGAAGGTAAGCACGAAACTGGCAAAACCGGTCATCAGTATGCCCGATTCCCGGGCGATGAAGAGAATGCGGTCGCTGTTGATGCGCACCAGCGTTTCCAAATCGGCCACCGACTGACCTTCGGACTTGCCCGCGCGCAGGACCATGTCCCACGGCACGCCCAGCACCCAATGACTGGCCGTGGACCACAGCACCGCAAGCGCAATCCAGAACCAGAGGTTACTGAAACTGCGCATGTCGATCAGTTCAAAAACGCTTGTGTACCAGTCCAATTGGATGCCCCAAATCACCTGTGTCGCCCCTCTTAGCCCCGCTGCGCGGCAATTCCCACCCTTGAGATGGCGGAAATTCCGTGCCAATCACATCGCAGAGCAAGCCTGTAGTGAGATGATGCCAATGCGACCGACCCAAGCCGCCTTCCCCGCCACACGTCTGCGACGCACCCGGCGCACGCCAAGGTTGCGCGCGCTGGTCGCCGAAACATCGCTGGGTGTTGGCGATCTGATCTGGCCGGTCTTCGTCCGCAGCGGCGAGAACATCGAAGAGCCGGTCCGCTCGATGCCCGGCGTGATGCGCCGCAGCGTGGACCGCGTGGTAGAGGCCGCACGCGAAGCGGCGGATCTGGGGATATCGGCAATCTGCCTGTTTCCCTACACCGACACCGCAGGGCGCACCGCAGATTGCGCCGAGGCCTGGAACCCCGACAACCTGAGCAACCGGGCAACCCGCGCGATCAAGGCTGCAGTGCCAGACATCGCCATCATGACCGATGTGGCGCTTGATCCCTATTCGGACACCGGCCATGACGGGCTGGTGCGCGACGGCAAGGTCGTGAACGACGACTCCGTTGAAGCGCTGGTAAAGCAGGCGCTGTCGCAGGCCGAGGCCGGTGTCGACATCATCGGCCCGTCGGACATGATGGATGGACGGATCGGCGCAATCCGCAGCGCGCTGGAGGGCGCGGGGCACATGGATGTACTGCTGATGAGCTATGCCGCGAAATACGCCAGCAGCTTTTACGGGCCGTTCCGCGATGCGGTGGGGGCATCCGGCGCGCTGATAGGCGACAAGCGGACCTACCAGATGGATGCCGCCAACTCGGACGAGGCGATGCGCCTGATCGAGCGCGACCTGGCCGAGGGTGCGGATATGGTGATGGTCAAGCCGGGCATGCCCTATCTCGACATCTGCCGCCGGGCCAAGGACATGTTCGGCGCGCCGACATTTGCCTACCAGGTGTCAGGCGAATACGCGATGATCATGGCAGCGGCACAGAACGGCTGGATCGACGGGGACCGCGCCATGGCAGAGAGCCTGATAGCGTTCAAACGCGCGGGCTGCGACGGCATCCTGACATATTTCGCCCCTGCAATCGCGCGCTCTCTCGGGTAGGACACGCGCGACGCGCAGCACCATGAGGGACACACAGCGAGGGGCGGCATCCCAATCTGTGCGCCCCTTACGCGCGATAAACTGCCCAGATTTGCGTCCGCTAGTGACAGAACGGCGCGCGCTGCCTATAGTGGTGCGCAGATCGGTTGACGAAACAATCGGCATGACATCAGGCAACACACAGGCACATGACATGAGCATTCTCTCCAGACGCGGATTCACGCTGGGTGCACTTGGCGCCGCAGGCCTCACTGCCGCTTGCGGCAACGGCATCGGCAGCACGGGACCACAGACCATTGATGCGCGGGTCGATACGACGCTCAGCTACCTCTACGACAATTACCCCAACACGCGCGGGCTGACCGAAAAATCCAACGGAATGTTGGTAATGCCACTGGTGACAGAAGCCGGGCTTGGCATCGGCGGCGGATATGGTCGCGGGGCGCTACGAATTAACAACATGACCGTGGATTATTACTCGGCCACCAAGGGCAGCGTCGGACTACAGATCGGCGCTCAGCAATTTGCGCATGTCCTGTTTTTCATGACCGAGGATGCGTTGTCGCGGTTCCGCCGCTCGTCGGGCTGGGCTGCGGGTGCAGATATCGAATATGTGTTCAAGGACATAGGCGAGAACCTGCGCGCCGAAACGACAACATCGACCGCGCCGGTCGTCGCCGTGATCTTTGGCCAGGCGGGACTGCTGGCAGGCGTATCGCTGGAAGGCATGAAATACTCGCGGATCATTCCCTGACCCACGGATCACCTATCCCTCAAGCATTCCGCCTTGAACATGAGGCACTCAGTTAAGGCGGAATGCGTGCAATCCTCATATGTATCGCTGCGTTCCTCGAAAAGCTGTGAGTCAGGTTTTCGAGGAACGCTTTAGCGGGCCGTCTTCGCCTCGGCCCGCCAGGGGTGCATCGCTGTCGGCGTTCAATGCAGCGTGAACTCACCCACCACATTGCGCCACTCGCCCGGCCCGATCATCTTGCGATGGTTGAACCGCACCGAATGCAACGGCCCGTCAATCTCGCGCTGCCAGAATTCGATGAACTCGAACAGGCGCGGGTGATCCGGCGCGACATCGTAATCCTGCCATACAAAACTGTTGAGGACGCGCACATAGTCGGGCATGCCATAGTAGAATTCCGCAGTAGTCAGCCCGTACCCTTTCAGCATCATTTCCGTCTCGGACATTGCCATGTCTCGGCTCCTTTTCTGCCTCGTAAAGCAATGATGCAGAAAATAAATTACTTATCAATGAAAACAATGTGTTGGCAATGCCTTGCCGTGGCTGCCAGACAGGGCGGGTTTGCGGCATTGCACCCAATATCCGCCGTCTGATATACATCGTCCCACAAGATATAGAAAATCGCGATAATCGAGGCTCAAGTTGACCGACACACCCCAACCCCCTGAAGATACGGAAGAAAATACGCCCGATCGTCCGCCCTATGACGGGCCGAGCGTATCCATCTCGGAAGAGATGAAGACATCCTATCTCGATTACGCGATGTCGGTCATCGTCAGCCGTGCAATTCCCGATCTGCGCGACGGGCTGAAACCGGTGCACCGGCGCATCCTTTATGCGATGTCCGATACCAACAACACCTTTGACAAGCCCTACCGCAAATCCGCCCGCCCGGTCGGCGACGTGATGGGGAAATACCACCCCCACGGGGACAGCGCGATCTATGACGCACTGGTGCGCATGGCGCAGGATTTCTCGATGTCGCTGCCCCTGCTGGACGGTCAGGGCAACTTTGGCTCGATGGACGGTGATAACGCGGCCGCCATGCGCTATACCGAGGTCCGCATGGCCAGGGTCGCAGGCTTTCTGCTGGCCGATATCGACAAGGAAACGGTCGACTTTCAGGACAACTACGATGGTAAGGACCGCGAACCAACGGTTCTGCCCGCGCGTTTCCCCAACATGCTGGTCAATGGCGCGGGCGGCATCGCCGTCGGCATGGCGACCAACATCCCGCCGCATAACCTGGGCGAAGTGATCAGCGCGACACTCGCACTGATCGACGAGCCCGATCTCAGTTCCGAGCAGCTGATCGACTACATCCCCGGCCCCGATTTTCCAACCGGCGGGATCATGCTGGGCCGCACCGGTGCGCGCAAAGCGTACCTGGAGGGGCGCGGCAGCGTGATCATACGGGCAAAGACCCGCGTAGAAGAGATTCGCAAGGACCGCTACGCCATCATCATCGACGAGATCCCCTATCAGGTGAATAAGTCTACCATGATCGAGCGCATCGCCGAGGCCGCCCGCGACAAGCGGATCGAAGGCATCGCGCATGTGCAGGACGAGAGCGACCGCAACGGCGTGCGCGTCGTGGTCGAGCTGAAGCGCGACGCGACCGCCGAAGTAGTATTGAACCAACTGTTCCGCTTTACCCCGATGCAGACCTATTTTGGCTGCAACATGCTGGCGCTCAATGGCGGGCGACCCGAGCAGTTGACGCTGCGCCGGTTCCTCACCTCCTTTATCTCGTTCCGCGAGGAGGTCGTCGCGCGCCGCACCGCCTATGAGTTGCGCCGCGCCCGCGAACGCAGCCATATCCTGTGCGGTCTGGCCGTCGCCGTCAGCAATGTGGACGAAGTGGTCGCGACCATCCGCGCCTCTGCCGATGCCGCAGACGCGCGCGAAAGGCTGATGAAGCGCCGCTGGCCAGCGGGCAATATCCTCGAATACATCGCGCTGATCGACGATCCGACACATACGGCGAACGATGATGGCACCTATAACCTCAGCGAGGCGCAGGCGCGTGCGATCCTAGAGTTGCGACTGCAACGCCTGACCCAGCTGGGCGTCAAGGAAGTGACCGACGAGCTGCAAGACCTGGCGGCCAAGATCAAGGAATACCTCGCCATCCTCGCCTCTCGCGAGCGGATCATGCAGATCATCGCGAACGAGCTGACCGAAGTGCGCGACCTCTTTGCCGTGCCGCGTCGGACCGAGATCGTGGACTGGTCCGGCGACATGGAAGACGAAGACCTCATCGAGCGCGAGGAAATGGTCGTGACCGTCACCAGTGGCGGCTATATCAAGCGCACCGCACTGGCCGATTTCCGCAGCCAGAAGCGTGGCGGCAAAGGGTTGAGCGGCATGGCCACCAAGGAAGAGGATGTCGTCACCACCCTCTTTGTCGCCAATACGCACACGCAGCTGTTGTTTTTCACCACCGATGGCATGGTCTACAAGCTCAAGACATGGCGCCTGCCCCAGGGAGGGCGGACTGCCAAAGGCAAGGCGATCGTAAACATCCTGCCAATACCCGCAGGCGTATCCATTGCCGCGATCATGCCGGTGGACCGGCCCGAGGATGAATGGGACCAACTTCAGATCGTCTTTGCCACATCCAAGGGCACCGTGCGGCGCAACGCGCTGTCGGATTTCACCAATGTCATGCGCAACGGCAAGATCGCGATGAAATTCGAGGGCGAACATGAAGGTACGATCCTGATCAACGCCCGCATCGCGTCCAATGACGACGACGTAATGCTGTTCACGTCTTCGGGTCGGGCGATCCGGTTCCCGGCAACGGATGTACGCGTCTTCAACAGCCGTAACTCCGTAGGAGTGCGAGGCATCCGGCTGACTGGCAAGGACAAAGTCGTGTCGATGTCCATCATCCGCCACTTCAAGGCCGAGGCCGACGAGCGCGCCGCCTACCTCAAGATGCGCCGCGCTATGGCCGGGATCGCCGACGATGCAGAGGACGCGCCCGAAGAGGAAGAAGGCAACGCCAACATGCCGCTGCCACAAGAGCGATATGCCGAAATGTCGGCAGCAGAAAACCTGATCCTGACCATCACGGCCGGCGGCGCTGGTAAGCTAAGCTCATCCCATGACTATCCGCTGCGCGGACGTGGTGGCATGGGGGTGCAGGCCATGGACAAGGCAATGCGCGGCGGCGATCTGGTCGCCTCCTTCCCGGTCGAGCTTGGGGATCAGATCATGCTGGCCACATCCAAAGGTCAGTCGATCCGGGTTCCGGTCGATGGTATCTCGTTCCGGTCACGCAATGCAGGCGGGGTCAGGGTCTTTGACACCGGCAAGGGCGAAGAGGTGGTCAGCGTCGCCTGGATCGCCGATCAGGGGGACGAAACCGAAGGTACGGATAACGACGCACCCGACGCCGAGACCCCATAAACCCACGAGGTTACTTCGTTTCTATCTGTATTCGCCCTGATTTCACCATAAATTGGGGCGAATTTTGCCCGCATGAAAATGCAACCTGAACCTGTAACGGCCCATGGCTGCAGTTTAAAGTGTATGCATGTTCGGAAATTGGCAGATAAAAGAACGGGACCAACCGCTGTGACCTACCCTAACGAAACCTGGTTCAACCAGACGGGCCGCAACCTGATCCGTATCGTTATCGGATCATATTTTGCTGCTGTCGCTCTTGATTTCTCGGCCGGTGTTGATCCGGCTGCGCTCTTTGCTCCGATATTGCCCTATGCGATGGCCGATCTGGTGGGGTCTACCCTTCTGATCGCGGCTGCGATCGGTTTCATGCTGGGTGCCGGGCTGCGTATTTCGGCGCTGGTGCTGGCGGTTTTCGTCATCGCCTCGTCCTTGGCACAGAATTTCATCAGCTTCGTTCCTGGCAATACCTCTGGCTTCTGGCGCGATCTGGCGATGGTTTGTGCTGTTCTCAGCGCCTATGCAAATCAGACCGACCGAACCGAAGTGGCCGTGATCACGCCGCGTCCGCAGCCGATCCGCCCGCGCCGTGTCAGCATCGCGGCCCGCAAGGATCACACCGAAACGGCGCAGCCCGACAGCACCTTTTTACGCCACGCCCCCGGCACCCGTCCGCTTCGTCCGACCGGGCCGACCTCTCAGCCCGGATAAAGAGCGCCAAATTTCTGTTCGAGATATGCCAGCAACGGGCCTTCATCCGGCGCCTCTCCGGTGGCCTGTGTGATCAGATCGCGCGGCTCCAACAGGCCCCCGTGGCGCTGCACATTCTCGCGCAACCATCCCGTGGCCGGGCCAAGCTCCCCTTGGGCCAGTTGCGCATCGAGGTCGGGCACCGCCGCCCGCAGGGCGCTGTGCAGACAGCCCGCATAGACATTGCCCAGCGTGTAGGTCGGGAAATAGCCGAACAGGCCAACCGACCAGTGCACATCCTGCAAGCATCCCTCTGATGCGCGTACGACCGGGTATCCGAAATCCGCAGCAAACCGGTCATTCCACGCCGCTTCCAGATCGCGCGGCTGTAAATCGTCCGCGATCAACGCGCGCTCCAGATCGTAGCGCAGCAACACATGCAGGTTATACTGCACCTCGTCTGCCTCTGTCCGGATAAAGCCGCGCTCCAGCGCGTTCACAACGCGGTAGAAGGCCTCTGCATCCACCACGCCGAAATCGCCGAACACCGTGCGCATCTCGAAAAAGAGCCAGTCGGTAAAGGCGCGGCTGCGGCCCAACTGGTTTTCGTAAATACGGCTCTGGCTTTCGTGTACGCCCATCGACACCCCCCGCCCCAGCGGGGTCAGCGCATAGGCCGGATCAATCGCCTGCTCATAGCACGCATGACCGACCTCGTGGATCGTGGAATAGATGCAGTTGAACGGATCGCTCTCAGAGGTGCGGGTGGTGATACGCACATCGCTCCCAGAGCCGGACGAGAACGGGTGCACCGCCTTGTCCAGCCGCCCGCGCGCCATGTCATACCCAAAGGTCTTGGCCAGCTTGCGCGCCAGCTTCATCTGCTTGTTCGGGGCGAACCGGGCGTCCAACTCCGCCGGGCCTGCCTGCCCCAGCGCCTGTTCGCGCAGCGCCACCAGCCGCGGCCTCAGCGCACCGAACATCGCATCCAGATCCGCCGCCTTCGCCCCCGGCTCGTAATCATCGAGCAGGGCATCGTAAATATCACCGCCTGCCGCCAGCGCCGCTCCTTCCTCGCGCTTGAGCGCGACGATCTCGGCCAGTACCGGTGTGAAACCAGCAAAATCATCTGCTGCGCGGGCCTCGGCCCACTGCCCTTGCGCCAGTGCGGTCTGGCGCGCGATAGCGGTGGCCAGATCACCGGGCACGCACATTGCGCGGGCGTGGTCGCGGCGGATATGGCGCAGCTGTGCACGGCTGACATCGTCACCTGCCTCGGCCTCGGCGGCGTCCAGCCACTCCGCGATGCGCGGGTCGATCCGGCGGGCATGCAGCACCGATTGCATTGCCCCGCTTTCCTCGGCGCGTTGCGCCGCCGCGCCACGCGGCATCACTGTTTCCTGATCCCAGCCCAGCCGCCCGGCGACCTGTGCCAGTGCTTCGGTTTCGCGCTGAAACGCCATCAATTCCAAAAATGCGGTCATGGCACTCATCCTCGCACCGATTGGGCCAGCGGATACCGGCTGTGGAACCTGGCCCGCAGGATCAGCACCCAGAGCACCACGGCCAGCAGTTGGTGCGCGATGGCGGCCTGCCAGGGTGCGGCGGTCAGGACGGTAAAGATACCCAGGCCGATCTGCGCCAACAGCGCGACAAAGGCCATGTTAAAGGCCGCCCGCGTCGCCCGGTTGGCGCTGCGCCGCCCGCGCAACCAGACCATGACCGAGAACGCCAACAGCAGATAGCCGGTCATCCGGTGGATGAATTGCACTGTTCCGGGGTTCTCAAAGAAATTTCGCCACCACGGCTCGATCACCATCATCTGCGGCGGCACCAGGCTGCCTGCCATCAGCGGCCAGTCGGTATAGGAGCGGCCTGCGTCGATACCGGCCACCAGCGCACCAAGCAGGATTTGCAGAAACGCGAAATGCATCCATCCCGTCGAGAGGCCAAAGAGCCTGACCTCATGGCTGCGCCGTGCCTGCATCAGATCGCGCACAGGCCGAGCCAGCAGCATCGCGTACCAGGCAATGAAGCCGAGGATGACAAAGGCCAGCCCCAGATGCACCGCCAGACGGTAAGAGGCCACCGCAGTCCGTTCACCCGACAGGCCGGACGTGACCATCCACCAGCCGATCGCGCCCTGCGCTCCGCCCAACGCCCCCAGCAGCAGCAGCCGACCGGCCCAGCCGACCGGGATCTTGCGCGTGACCAGAAAGCCCGCAAACCCCAGCGCCCAGACCAGCCCGATCACCCGGCCCAGCTGTCGGTGACCCCATTCCCACCAATAAATGACCTGGAACTCCGCCAGGGTCATCCCTTTGTTCTCAATCTGGAATTGCGGTATTTGCTGGTATTTCGCGAACTCCGACTGCCAGTCGGATACAGACATCGGCGGCAGCGCACCAGACACCGGCCGCCATTCGGTGATCGACAGGCCACTATCGGTCAGCCGGGTCAGCCCGCCCACCACGATCATCAGCACCACCAGCGCAAAAAGCACAAATAACCAGAGCCGGATCGCGCGCCGCGCGCCGCCGCGCCCGCGGTCGATCATGCCGCCATTCGGTCCCTCGACCTCGCGTTTTGGCACGCTTTCGCCCACCTCTTCGAAAATGCTGCGTTTCTGGCTCATCAGGCCTGCTCCTTGCCTCTTCGGTGGCAGCGTAATGCGCCCCCGCCCGCCCTTCAAGCGCGGTTAGCCACCGCGCCGCTTCCAGCGGACCATCTGCCGCAGGATACCGTGCAGCAGCCGCGTGTCAGCCTGCGTAAGCGGCATGCGCGACCAGAAGTTGCGCAGCGTCTGACGCATGCTGTCAGCCTTGTGTTCGGGAAAGAAAAATCCAGCCTCATCCATCTGGGCGTCATAATGCGCGGCCAATGCCTCGATATCGGTCTGGGTGGCCCAATCGGTGTCGGACATCCAGACCGTCTCGGGCGGCACCTCATCGCTTGCACGGCGCCATTCATAGGCGGTCAACAGAACGCATTGCGCCAGGTTGAGGCTGGCGAACTCAGGATTTACCGGCACCGAAATGATCGCGTTCGCGCGCGCCACATCGTCGTTTTCCAGACCCGCCCGCTCGGGCCCAAAGAGCACGGCGACCCTCTGGCCATCCGCGATCTTCTCCGCAGCAAGCTGCATGGCGCGCTCGGGGCTCATGACGGATTTGGTCATATCCCGTGTCCGTGCAGTGGTGGCAAAGACGAAATGTGCGTCACTCACCGCTTCGGGCAATGTGCCCACCAACAGCGCCTCGTCCAGCAGCCGCCCCGCCCCGCTGGCCATCGCCACCGCAGACGGATTCGGCCAACCGTCGCGCGGCGCGACGATGCGCATCCGGTCCAGTCCGAAATTCCACATCGCGCGCGCCGCACCGCCGATATTCTCGCCCATCTGCGGACGTACCAGCACGAAATCCGGTTGCGGTCTGTCGGTCGGCATCACATTCTCCCAGCGGCGTTTGCGCGCTGATACGCCAAGCCTCGCGACCGTAAAACCCCTTTGCCCTTCTTCTTGCGCCAAATATCCCCGCCGGAGGCATGAAATCCTCTGCACAGCGCCCGCCAAGAGCATGGCGCTGGCAGATATTCCACGTTATAGCAGCCCCAAAGACCCCGAGGAGCGTCCCGCTATGGCAGACACCGAGCAACCGCAGATTTATCTCATCACCCCGTCCGAGATCGAGCTGAGCCGGTTCAGCGAGCAATTGGCCGCTGTGCTTGATTCTCATCCCGTCGCCTGCGTGCGGCTGGCGCTGTCGTCCCGCGACGAGGACGATGTCGCCCGCGCCGCCGACGCCTGCCGCGAAATCACCCATGCGCGCGATATCGCGCTGGTGATCGGCAATCATACCGCATTGGTCGAACGGCTGGGCCTCGACGGGGTGCACCTGACGGATGGCGCACGCTCGGTCCGCAAGGCACGCAAGGCGCTGGGGCCGGATGCGATCGTCGGGGCCTGGTGCGGTCAGTCACGCCATGACGGTCTGGGCGCAGGCGAGGCTGGCGCCGATTACGTCAGTTTCGGGCCGGTCGGCAAGAGCCTGCTGGATAATGGTCAACAGGTCGACACCGAACTTCTACGCTGGTGGAGCGAGGTGATCGAACTTCCCGTAGTGGCCGAAGGCGCACTTGACGCAGACTACATTGCCGAAATCACGCCGTTCACCGATTTCTTTGGCATCGGTGACGAGATCTGGCGCACGGACGATCCTGCGGCAACCCTGGGATCGCTGATCGCCGCGATGGGCTGAGATCCGCGTCAGAGATGCTGCCTCTCGGGTGGCATCCCACTGCGCGCCTGTGCTTCCAGGTGTTTGGCCAGCGCCTTGCGATCGGCAAAATCGGCAGCCCGCACAGGGGGATGGAAAACCACCCGCACAGAGCCCTGCCGCCAGGCCGCCAGCACCTTCAGCATATGCGGGCCAAAGTCCATATCGCCCCACCAGCCGTAGAATCGCGGATCCTGACCCGGCGGGGCGGTGTAGATCACCGTGAGCGCCTGTACATGCAGGGAGTCGCGCAGGGATGGAGTGAGCAAAGCCGCAAAGAGCGTTGACTTGAAAGGCAAAATCCGCATGCCATCCGTCGAGGTGCCTTCGGGAAAGAAGAGCAGTTTGTGCCCCGCCAGCAGTCGCTCTTCAAAGAGCGCGGTCTGCGCCCTTGCCTGGCTGCGGTCGCGTGTGATGAACACGGTTCCGACAGCGCGCGCCAATGTCCCGATACCCGGCCATCCCGCGACTTCGGATTTCGAGACAAAATAGATGCGTTTGCGGGCATTTAGCGTAAAAATATCAAGCCATGACGCATGGTTGGCAACCACTGCGCCGCTTTCGGTCATCGGCTGGCCTTCGGTCCGATAGCGCATCTGCAGAATGACGAAGGTCAGGCGACACACCGCTTGTGTGATGTAGGGCGTGATCGGGCGGCGCAGGCCAAAGGCTGGTCGCTCGATCACCCGCAGGATCAGCAGCACTGCCAGCCCTGACAGCAGCAACACGATCAGCAGGCAAGCGCGCAGCGCAGCCAGCACCCAACCCAGCGGCGGGATATGAACCGGGGTCGGTTCATCGTCGGGCATCCACGTAAAGCTCACCCGCCAATATCCCGGAAAAAAATGTCTTTCCGCTTCTGATTCAGGTGAGCTGTATCCATGATCAGACAGACATCCGTGGTGTTGAATGCATGGTCGACAAACGCACCATCGCCGACATAGCCGCCCAGCCGCAGATAGGCCTTGATCAACGCGGGCACCTGCAGCATTGCCGCCCGGCGGTCGATCATTTCGGGTGCGACGAGGTCCATGCGCTGATAATGCGCTGGCTGCGCGCGGACGCGCAACTCCTCGGGCGCCAGGTGTCGATGATGCAACAACGACAGCGGCTGGGCCAGGGCATCGACGTCGGTACCGTGAAAGCTGGCGACACCAAAGAGCACCTCGATCCCGTGTTCAGCGACATACTGCGCCAGCGCCTGCCACAGATAGTACATTACCTTGCCGCCGCGATAGCGCGCGTCGACGCAGGACCGTCCCAGTTCCATCAGCCGCCGCCCGGAATTGCGCAGTGGCGTCAGATCGTACTCGTCCTCGGAATAGAATTGCCCGGCGATCCGCGCCTGATCGTCCCGCAAAAGCCGGTAAACCCCGATTACGCGATCCTCCATCGGGCAATCCAGCGTTGCATCGGACAGGATCAGATGGTCAAAATACATGTCAAAGCGGTCCTGCTCCAGTCCCGCCTCGTGATCGACCATCGGCCCGGTGCCGCCCAGCTCCTGAACAAAGACGCGATAACGCAGCCGCTGCGCCGCACGGCGCTCGGTATCCGTTTCGGCCAGCTTGACCTCAAATCGTGGTGGTCTGTCTGCTTGCATATGCCCCACCGTCCCTCGCCTGCTTTTAGGGTCGCACGGGCACGATGGCAACAGAGCAAGCCAGCAGCACTTTACTACCTCAAAAGTTGTGTTAGGGTTTTGGCGATCATGTTCATGGATCAAGGACGGGCCGCAGTTCGACCCGTGCCGCGTCGATGACCACTTTGCCAGCGTTGGGGAAATTTACAGTGACCTTGCCTGCAATACTGCTTTGTATCTGGCCAATTCCCCAATCAGGCTGGCCCGGATGTTCAACCCGCATACCTGGCTCAAAAAAGGCAGACATGTCTGTCATCGTTCAAATCCTGCAATGGAGGGCGTGATGGACGCACAGTTTGATCCACAGCTTAACCGCAATCTGGCCGCGCTGATAGGGTCGCGCATCTGTCACGACCTGATCAGCCCGGTCGGCGCCATCTCGAACGGGCTCGAGATGCTGACCCTGACCGGAACCCCGAGCGGGCCGGAAATGCATCTGTTGCAGTCCAGCGCAGATCACGCCAACGCGCGGCTGCGTTTCTTTCGCGTCGCATTTGGCCTGTCCAGCGACGGCCAGATCATGACCGAGGACGATGTGTGTGCAATCCTGAGTGACGTGTTCACCGGCAACATCGCAGTGGACTGGCAATTGCAGGGCGTGCTGGACCGGCCGCTGGTGCAAGCAGTGTTTCTGGCGTTGCTGTGCGTCGAAACGGCCCTGCCTTATGGCGGGCGGATCACGCTCAGCGGCCAGGCCGATACGGTCACCCTGACAGCCCAGGGCGAGCGGCTCGCCTGCGAAGGCGATCACTGGCATATCCTGACGCAACGCAATGCGCCGGGCGATCTGTCGGCAGCGCTGGTCCAGTTCGCCCTGTTACCAGAGGTGCTGGCGAAACTGCAGCGCAATGCGACGATCGACCGGACCCCGAATACAGTCACCCTGCGCATTTAATGCGTCTCGCCATGTTTGCGAACTCACATACAAAACGCTCTAATCGCGCACCGTGCCGTCGCCTTCGACGAGGTATTTGAAACTGGTCAATTGCGCCGCGCCCACCGGCCCGCGCGCATGCAGCTTGCCAGTGGCGATACCGATCTCGGCGCCCATCCCGAACTCACCACCATCGGCGAACTGAGTCGATGCATTGTGCATCAGGATCGCGCTGTCGAGCTGGGTAAGGAACACCTGCGCCGCTGCGTCATCCTCGGTCACGATACAGTCGGTATGCTGCGAGCCGTGCCGCTGGATATGGCTGATCGCGCTGGCGATATCATTCACCACCCGCGCGGCAATGATCATGTCGAGATATTCATGCCCCCAATCCTCGTCGCGCGCGGGCACTGTTCCCTTGATCTTGGCCAGCGTTTTGTCGGCGCGCACCTCCACCCCCGCCTTGATAAGCGCCCGGATCAGGTCGGCGCCCAACCCGTCCGCGATATCGCGGTGGATGAGCAGGCATTCGGCCGCACCGCAGATGCCGGGGCGGCGCGTCTTGGCGTTCAATACCACGCGCATTGCCTTGGCCGGGTCGGCGGCAGCATCGACATAGACATGCACGATCCCTTCGAGATGGGCAAAGACCGGCACGCGCGCCTCGCGCTGCACGAGGCCCACCAGCCCCTTGCCGCCGCGCGGCACGATCACGTCGATAAAGCCGGTCATGGTCAGCATTTCCTGCACCGCTGCGCGGTCGCGGGTCGGCACCAGTTGAATCGCCTCTTCGGGCAGCCCGGCAGTGCGCAACCCCGCCTGCAGGCAGGCGTGAATGGCCTGGCTGGAATGAAAGCTCTCTGATCCGCCACGCAGGATGACCGCATTGCCCGCCTTGAGGCAGAGCGCGCCGGCGTCCGCCGTCACGTTGGGGCGGCTTTCGTAGATCACGCCGATCACCCCCAGCGGCGTGCGCACCCGGCGGATATGCAGCCCACTGGGCTGGTCCCATTCGGCCAGCACTTCGCCCACCGGATCATCCTGCGCCGCCACGGCACGCAGCCCGGCTGCGATGCCCTCGATGCGCGGCCCGTCCAGCATCAGGCGGTCCATCATCGCCTCTGACAGGCCTTTTTCACGGCCATAGTCGAGATCCTTGGCATTGGCCGCAATGATCGCGTCCTTGCTCGCAATGATCGCATCGGCGGCAGCGATCAGCGCTTTGGTTTTCTGGTCGCCGCTGACGATAGCCAGTTCCGTGGCAGCCGCGCGGGCGCAGGCCCCAATCTGCGCCATGAGCGCGGGAATATCGGTGAGGTCATTCATCGCGGCACGTCCCTGAACAGTGATCCGAAAGCTGAGTTTAAAGCCTTTTGCGTTTATCCTGAAACTGGCAAAGCGGAAAAGGCCCCCGCCCAGGCAATGTTGTGGGCATTTTTCAGCCCCGTGTCAAAACGCCATATCGTCCCGATGGATCAGCGCCGCGCGTGCCGGGTAGCCCAGGACAGGTTCGATCGCATCCGAACGCAGACCCTTGATCAACGCCGCATCCATTGCCGTGTAACGGGTCAGACCGAGGCCCAGTGTCCGCCCGTCAGGGCCGATGATCTCGACCGGGTCGCCGCGACCAAAGCGGCCCGCGACCGCCGAGACCCCCGCAGGCAGCAGACTGCTGCCCCTTGCCATCGCGCGCACCGCACCCGCATCGACGGTGATCTGCCCCTTGGCCTTCATGCTCGCGATCCACGCCTTGCGTTTCTGCTGCGGCGTGCCCTGCGCGCGGAACCATGTGGCGGGCGCACCATGCTCCAGCGCGGTGATGGGATGCAGGGCAGAGCCTTCGGTGATCGCCATGTCGCAGCCAGCCGCTGTCGCGGTTTTCGCGGCCATCAGCTTGGTCTTCATCCCGCCCTTGCTGAGGCCAGAGGCCGCATCGCCCGCCATCGCCTCGATCTGGGGGGTGATCTGGTCGATCACGTCAAACCGGGTAGCAGTGGGGTCTTCTGCTGGATTGGCCGTATAGAATCCATCGACATCCGACAGCAGGATCAACTGGTCCGCGCCTGCAGTCACGGCGACCTGCGCGGCCATCCGATCATTGTCACCATAGCGGATTTCGTCAGTCGCGACGGTGTCGTTTTCGTTCACGATGGGCACCGCGCCAAAGCGCAGCAATGTCTCCAGCGTCGCGCGCGAATTGAGATAGCGTCGCCGGTCCGTGCTGTCCTCCAGCGTGACCAGAACCTGCGCGGCGCGCAGCCCGCGCCGCGCCAATGCCGCATCATAGGCGCCTGCCAGCTTGATCTGTCCGACGGCGGCAGCGGCCTGGCTTTGCTCCAGCGTGAGTTCGGTCCGGGGCAGCCCCAGCGCCGCGCGCCCCAGCGCGATGGACCCGGAAGAGACCAGAATCACATCCGCACCACGCGCCTTGAGCCGCGCCACATCATCGGTCAGCGCCTCCAGCCATTCGGCGCGCAGATTGCCCGTGGCCCGGTCCACCAGCAGGGCCGAGCCGATCTTGATGACCAGCCGTTTTGCGTCAGCTACGGTTGCCACTGTTCAGGCTCTTGCTCAGCCGTCCGGTAGCGCAGTTTGTCGGCGGCAATCTTGCCCTTGAGGGCGCGCAGGATTTCGGTGATGCCTTCGCGCGCAACGCCCGACATCGTCATGACCGGCCCCCCGGAGGCCTGTTCGAGTTCCGCCAGCGCCTCGGCACGTGCGTCTTGGTCCAGAGCATCCACCTTGTTCAGCACGACGATGCGGGGCTTGGCCCCCAGGATATCGCCGTAGGCTTCGATTTCAGTGAGGATCGTCTGATAGTCTTCGGCAATTGTCTGCGACGTGCCATCGACCAGATGCAGCAGAACCGAGCACCGCTCGACATGGCCCAGGAAGATATCGCCAAGGCCCCTGCCCTCGCTTGCGCCGTCGATCAGGCCCGGAATGTCGGCCACGACGAATTCCACATTATCGACACCGACGACGCCCAGATTGGGGTGCAGCGTGGTAAAGGGATAATCGGCGATCTTGGGCCGCGCGTTCGAGGTGGCAGCCAGAAAGGTCGATTTGCCCGCATTGGGCAGCCCCAACAGGCCGACATCGGCAATCAGCTTCAACCGCAGCCAGATCGTGCGCTCCACCCCCTCCTGGCCGGGATTGGCCCGACGCGGGGCCTGGTTGGTCGAGGATTTGAAATGCAGGTTGCCAAAGCCGCCATTGCCGCCGTGTGCCAGTTCCACACGCTGGCCCAGTTCGGTCAGGTCGGCGATCACCGTTTCCTGATCCTCGTCCAGGATCTCGGTGCCCACAGGCACGCGCAGCACGATATCTTCGGCGTTCTTGCCGGTGCGCTGCCGGCCCATGCCTGGCTGGCCGCTGCGGGCAAAGAAGTGTTGCTGATAGCGAAAGTCGATAAGCGTGTTCAGACCGTCCACGGCCTCGGCCCAGACCGAACCACCATCGCCGCCGTCACCCCCGTCGGGGCCGCCATATTCGAGGTATTTCTCACGCCGGAAGCTGACGCAACCGCCACCCCCGCCGCCCGAACGGATATAGACCTTGGCGAGATCGAGAAACTTCATGTTCTGTCCTTGGAGCCTTTTGCGGTTTTCCTGAATTCAGGGAAAGCGGGAAAGGCCCACGCCCTTTTCAATGTGATGGGCGTCTTGCATCAAATCTACCCCTCAGATCAAATGCAAAACGCTGGGTCTGCGCCCGTTTCTTACGTTGCGGCCGCGGAATGCTCAATGCTGTTTGCGGCTGTAGGTCCATGTGGGGACCTTGGCGCCTTGTGCAACACAAAATGTCTCGGCATCGCCCAGATAGCAGAATCCGCAATTGGTCAGCACCCGCGCGGAGGCCGCATTGCCCTGATGCACGGTGGCATAGATCGTCTGACACCCCAGCGGATTGGCTCCGATCAGCGCGGCCACAGCTTCGGATGCGATTCCCGTATTCCAGAAGGAGGGCGCAACCCAATAGCCGATTTCGGAATGCCCGTGGTCGACCCGTTTCAGGCTGATCACGCCCATGACCTCGCCGCCGCCCATCCTGGTGCCGTCCATTACCCAGGCATCCTCGACCCGATCAGGAGCATTGACGCGGGTGACGAACGCCTCGACCAGCCCCGGCGGCAGGGGGTGCGGGATCGACGAGGTGTTACGCGACACCCGCAAATCCGAGGTATACATCTCTATCAGGCCCGTGTCCGACGCGCGGACGGGCCGCAGATCAAAGCGGGTCGTTTCGATCACTGGTTGATGAAAAACTTTCTCTAACATCATGCGCTTCCTCCTCCAAAGAGCACAAAGAAGACCGACAGCACCGTAAGCGCTGCGAGGGTCCACATCAGGTATTTTTCAGCCGAACTGCCCGCGACGGTTTGCGCGATCCTGTCCCCTGCCAACGTCCAGATCGGGTGCAAGATGATCTGAAGCGCCAATAGACAGATGGCGATCACCGCCGTCGCCTGCAAGGCCGGGGTGCCGGGCGTCACGAAGTTGGCAAAACCGGCGACGATCATCGCCCAGGCCTTCGGGTTCAGCGGGTGCACGATCAGCCCGGCCAGAAAGCCCGGCGGATCGGCCCGCACCGCCCCGACAGCCAGGCGCATGTTCGCCACTTTCCACGCCAGCCAGCAGATATAAGCCGCCGACATCCATTTGAGCGCGCTGAAAATGCCCGGTGCGGCGCTGGCCAGCTCCATCAGGCCGAACCCGATGGGCCAGATGATCAACTGCTTGCCCAGCACCACGCCCGCAACAAAGGGCAGTGCCGCCCAAAAGCCGAACCGCGCGCCCGTCGCCATCAGCACCATGTTGGCAGGCCCCGGTGTGCCGACCTGGCTGGTGCCAAAAACCAGGAAAGAGACGATGGCCACGCTCATTTGCCCGCCTCCGTCGTCCGGGGCCCCTGCGGGAAACTCGGATCAATCTGATCTTTGCCGGTGACAGTCATTGCCTCAGTCCACTCTTCTTTGTCGGATCACGCACGTACTGCGATGGTTATGGACCGGCCCCGGTTCCTTTCAGGTAAAAGAAAAGGGGACCGGCCTTGATTGCCGATCCCCTGGTTGTTTCAGAACCCGTTCAGAGGCGGCTTACTCAGCGGCCTCTGCGACAGGGGCCACCGAAATAAAGGTGCGTCCCTTCAGTCCCTTGCGGAATGTCACGTTGCCTTCGACAGTGGCAAAGATCGTGTGGTCACGGCCCATGCCCACGCCATCGCCCGGCCACATCTTGGTGCCGCGCTGACGCATGATGATGTTGCCGGGAATCACGGCTTCGCCGCCGTATTTCTTGACGCCAAGGCGACGGCCTGCAGAGTCGCGACCGTTGCGGGATGAACCGCCTGCTTTTTTATGTGCCATTTGGTCTCTCCTTAGCCTTTGATCAATTCTTTGGCCTGATCGATCCAGCCTTCGCGCTCGATCCGGCCTTTGAACGTCAGTTTTTCGTCCATATCAGCAACGTCCGCCTCAGTCCATGCCGCGATCTGGGCAAAGCTTGTGACGCCTGCTTCGTGCAGCTTCTTCTCCAGCGCAGGGCCGACGCCCGACAGCAGTTTCAGATCATCGCCAGCGGCTTTGGCTTTTGCGGCCTTCTTGGGCGCATCAGCTTTGGCGGCTTTCTTGGCGGGCTTGGCTTTCTTGGCGGCCTTTTCCTCTGCCGTTGCGGCAGGGGCAGAACCTGCACCCAAGGCGGCCTTGATGCCGGACTTGTCCGCGCCTTTTTCCAGGATTTCCGTGATCCGCAGCAGCGTCAGCTGCTGGCGGTGGCCCTTGGTGCGCTGGCTGCCGTGCTTACGACGGCGCTTGACGAAATGGATGACCTTGTCGCCCTTGACCTGGTCGATCACTTCGGCCTGAACGGCCGCGCCATCCACCAAAGGAGCGCCGATCACGGGGCTGTCGCCACCCAGCATCAAAATCTCGTTGAATTGCACTTTTTCGCCGGCATCAGCCGCCAGCTTCTCGACCCGCAGCATATCGCCCGACTGGACCTTGTACTGCTTGCCGCCGGTTTTCAGAACCGCAAACATCCTACTTTTCCTTCACATTCTCCGCGTCCTTCGGCCCCCTTGCGGGTGTTCGCGACCTTGTGGTCACCTGGGACGGCGCGCCCTATTCGGCGTATAGAAAACAATCACGGATCGGGGACCACCCCCGCCGAGATGCGGGCTTATCGGGTGGTTGCGCTCTCAAGTCAAGCGGTTTTGGCCACTAGAGCCCGGCACCTCGGGTCCGTCGCCGTCCGGTCAGAGCGGCGCACTGTTCATATGCCCCGCCACGGCCTGCCCCAGAAGATAGGAAAGCTCTTCATACATGCGGTTATAGGCCTTGAAGAGCGCCGAGTTGAGCGCCTGCCCCTCGGGTTGCCTGTAGAGAGCCGCGAAGGCCGCCAGTTCGTCGAAGTCGAGCGGATCATAGGCCAGCAACAAAAAGGCATGCATCCAGTCCTCGGTCTCGGTGCGGGTCGCGTCCTCCTGTGACCACACATCGCGCAGGATATCCTCTTCGGTCATTTCGATCGCACCGCCGGCAACCAGGCCGCGAAGGAACATCAGATTGGAGTTGAGCGCACCCGCGACGTTCAGTTCGATCAGATCGCTCTCGGTGATGATCATCTCGACCGGTCCCATCACAGGATCCTCGGTTGCCCGCGCCCGGGCGGCGCGTGCCATCGCCGCCTCCTCGATCTCGGGTTCCATCAAGGCGCGCCGCGCGGCCAGCTCCAGCGCGACGA
This sequence comes from uncultured Roseovarius sp., assembly GCA_947503145.1. Classification (GTDB taxonomy): domain Bacteria; phylum Pseudomonadota; class Alphaproteobacteria; order Rhodobacterales; family Rhodobacteraceae; genus Roseovarius. The sequence continues at coordinate 5,150 of CANNCP010000003.1, read as the reverse complement.
TCTCAGCCCCCAGATCAGAGGTGAAAAACGCCAGCAACGGATCCAGATCGGTGCCCTCCAGCGCCTTGCCCATCTCGGCCTCGACCAGTTTCTGCATACGCTCGGGGCTGTAGATGCGTGCCACAGTTCGCGCCCAGCTGTCCCGATCGGCGTCCAGCAGCATCTCATCGGCAATCTGCGCGCCGTAGATGACCCCCTCGGCTTGCATCACGGCCACGGTGCCGGTCACGTCAAGCGCCTGAAACAGCGTCCGCAGATGCGCCTCACGCGCCTCCTGTGCCGCGACCGGAGTACATAGCACCCAGAGCGCTGCACAAAAGACTGCCAGCCGCGCGATCACAGTGGCTGCCCCGGGTCCAGATCGGCCATGCGCAACGCCAGCACCTCAAAGCGTTCGGCCATGATCTCGAATTGGATGGCATTCATCAGCTGATAGACCTCCTGCATCTGCGGCGCCTCCAGCACATCGGCATAGACTGCAATCTCGGCGTCGCTGAACCCACGGTAGGTGTAGGCCGCGCTGTTCAGCCCCGTGACCTTCAGCGACTCGCGCAGATCGGCATCACCCGCACCGAGGACCTGCCTGAGCGCCGCCTCGTCGATCTCGTGGTCGAGAACGCCCGCTATGGAGGCCGCCATCAGGAACCGGACCTGCACTTCGCGGATCGCGGATATCGCAACCCCGCCACTGTCCACCGCCTCTGTCAGGCGAATCAGCTGCTCTACCCGTCCGGGCGCCGCCTGTTCGATCAATTCGGCACCGTCGGCCTGCTTGCCGTCGCTGTCCTCGATCAGGTGAGAAGCGTTCTCCTCTGCCACAAGGCGCGCCCCCAGCGGTGAAGCGTAGAAATCCGCCGCCGCCGTCAATAGATCGTCGCTCAGCGTCTGTTCCAGAATATCGAGCGCGATCCCGTGCAGCACCTCTTCGGCGAACACGTCGCTCGCGGTGCGCGACCAGTCCGCGCCAAAATCGCTGGCCCTCATGCCCAGCATCATCGGCGCGTCATGGGCCGAAAGCGCGATGCCCTGCAACGCCACATCGAATCCGGTGACTTTCAGGAATGCCTCCAGCCGGGGCCGGTCAGCGGCCTCTACAGCAACCGCGATAAAGGTCAGCGCAATCAGCAAGGCCCCCAGAGGTCCGACCCGACCACAGATTTTCCGTAATAAGCTCCGCACCAGGTTCCTCCCCGTTGGACGACCCACAGCCACGCCCGGGCCCGTCTGCGCCAGACTATTGGATTTCTCGGAGCAAACAACGCAAAACCCCTTGTCTCGCCCGCAAAAGGCAACTAAACGCTGGTTTTCCAGACCCCCGCGGAGAGGTGCCGGAGTGGTCGAACGGGGCGGTCTCGAAAACCGTTGAGGGTGCAAGCCTTCCCAGGGTTCGAATCCCTGTCTCTCCGCCAATTTCGCTGACTCATGCGACTTGAATTTATGAAAAATATGTGAATTGAATGCATTAGGAACCTTGATGCAGGAATCTGGGTCACGCTTTGGGACACACCCTGGGACACAGATCTTCACGAGGACTTGAGATTATTGTCAGCAAGATGGCCATTTAACAAGATGGCCATCTAATCGGTACCAAGACATCTCGACTGTCGGCCCTTGCGCGAGGGTATTGAGGGCTACCTGTTGTCTCCGGTTTTCAAGAACGACGTCGGCGATGCCAACGATACGTTGTTGCCGGTGCCGCGCTTAGTGCGGCCTGCGCCTCGGCGAAGTTGTCCATCTCACCACCGGAAATCTGTTGGAATCTGAGAGCACAGGGAGATACGGGCGGCGTGCCCCATCTATTCGGTAGATTCATCGTTGGGCATGATCCATGCGACGGAAACCGGATCAGACGAGACGACCCCTCGAGCGCAGAAAATTCCGCCTACTGCCGCAAATTCTGCCTTCTGCCGTTACCGCCGCTGAAGCAATCATCCGACTTCCTGATCACATTGAGCAACAATATGGAGATCAGGAATGCTTGCCCGCCTAAAATCCCTCGTCGGCCTGAAGGCCGCGACGGCATCGAAGCCGAATTTTTCACTCCCGGCCGGTGCAAAAGCCGACACGCCGGTTGAGCCGACGGCTCTTCCTCACGCTGAGCCGCCGAGCACACCATTTCCGCTTGAGTCTCTGACGCCGAAGCTGCGCAGTGCAGCAGAAGCGATCATGCGAATGACTCAAGGACCGGCGGCAATTGCGGTGCAATCTGTGCTGTCGGTCGCATCGCTGGCCTGCGCCAGCCGGACAAAGGTCGAGACCCTTGGCTCGCCGTCGCCGGCAACCAACGCATTCTCGGCAATCGCATTGTCCGGCGAGCGCAAGAGCGCCGCAGACCGGATCGCGAGGGAGGGTATCAACCGCAAGATCCTGCGCCAGCGCGAAGAGCACGCGAGAGCGATGGTGGCGTACAAAGCCGCGCTCTCGCGCCTTGGGCGGGGAGAGGAAAAACCGGATGCGCCGGTCTGTCCAAGCTTCCTCGTCACCGAACCAACCGTAGAAGGGGCATTCAAGGCGATCGCAACTGGCGCTGGATTTCTCGGGTGGTTTACCGACGAAGCCGCGAGCTTTTTCGGCGGTCACTCGATGTCGAAAGACCAGCGCATGAAGTCCTCCGGTATCTTGTCGAAGATGTGGGATGGCGATTCTACGTCCCGTCCCCGGGTTGGCCAGGATGGCGATGGTTATGTGCCGCCGACAGCGACGACGATGAATCTCATGTTTCAACCGACCCTGATCCGTGACACCTATGGCGACGAATTCCTCACCGGTCAGGGCCTACTCGCGCGGATGCTGCCATGTTGGCCGGAAAGCAACATGGGGAAGCGGAAATACCGGCGCCCGAGCGCCGAGGACAAGGCCGCCGCCGCGGCTTTCCAGGACGAGATTGAAGCCGCTCTGACGAGAACTCTGGAAGACCCGACCGAGCGATTGCTCACGCTGTCAGATGAAGCGCACGCGATCTGCGTCGAGTTTCACGACGATCTTGAACCCCACCTCGGCCGAGGCGGCTGGGCCGCCGACATCTCCGGCTTCGCGGCGAAAGCACCGGAACATGCATGCCGCCTCGCGGCGATCATGACGATGTTCGAGGACCGGGATGCTGAGCACGTGTCCGGCGCGGTGATGGAATCAGCATGCAATCTGGTCAGATATTATCTCGAACAATACAAATATCTCTGCGTCGCGGCGACCAACGAGACCGAAGTCGCACATGCTCAGGGTCTTCTCGACTGGCTGCGCAAGAACCTGCAACCCGGCGACGGTTTCGCAACCGATCTTGTCTTGCAGCGCGGCCCGGTCCAGACTCGGCGCGCGAAGGCGCTTGATCGAGCTCTGGCCATCCTCAGGAAGTATGGCTGGATTATTGATCTGCCGGCGGGCACGCTCATCGACGGAAAAAAACGGCAGAAAGCTTATGGGCTCAGCCCGAGGGCGTGACCCCGCCTGCGGTGGCCGACGATTCATCGCCGGCCACCAAAGAGCCCCGAAGAGCACCGCTCAGACTCTGCGTTCAGCGCTTCATCAGGAGCTCTTCGGCAGCGAGCCGTGCACGGCAGATTGATCGGATGTGAGCGATGTGCCTCAGGGCTCGGACATGATCATCGATCATTCGGCCCCGCGGGGTGACTTCGCGGACATCCCGCGCGTCTCCGACCGCGCCGATCTCGGGATCGATTACGCCGTCAAATACCGCAATCCATCCCAGGGTCTCGCGCTCGAGTTCGCGTTCGAGCGCTGCAGACAGGATCTCGATATCAGCGCTGTCCCGCCGCGGCAGGCCCGCGCATGCGGTCATCCCGTCGAGACTACGGCGCAAAGATCCGAGCTCGAGTGCATCGGCCGATACGTCGTTGATCGGGAAATCGTCGATAAACGCGCGTGTTGTCGCGATCATCAGCGCACAGAGCTCGTCGAGCGGCATCTGATAGTAGGTCTGCATGTCTTCCTCCAGAAGAGTCGGCCGCGGCGGAATTGCCGCGCCTTCAAGCACCGGCCCTCCCGGGCCGGCAAGGGTCATGCAGCGGAGAGGTCGAAGATTTCGCCCAGGATCACATCGCACCCGGGATCCAGGTCCGCGAGCGCGACCAGAAGATCGAAAAGCTGATCTGCTTCGAGGCAGATCTCTTCAACGCGCGGATCGAGCAGATCGATCATCGCAAAGCGCGCCGTTTCCTCGGAATCAGGGTCTCCGACATGGTCCAGCGCGATGAGTTGGTGCAGCCACACCAGTTCCTGCCGGAGCGGCCGCGAGAGCGATGCGCTCTCGGCAATCGCGGACACGAGTCGCAGACAGCGGCGATGGGCTGCCGGACCGCCGAGCAGGGCCGCTGCATTGAGCACGGCTGTCCCATGCGCGTTGAAGAATGCAGCGGTGGTGAGAACCGCGAGGTCGCGGCACACGATTACAGTATTGTCCGAGAAGTTGGTCATGAGGAAGTCTCCTGTCAGGTCGACGCCGTTCGTGGCAGTCAAGACCCCGAGAAAATCTCCTTTCTTGGTTCGGGGTGTTGGGCCGGCTTTTCTGCAGCAGCAGAAATCATGGGCGCCGGCGAAGTTGACTTCGTTGATCCTGATGAGGCACCGCGTTTCTGTTTGCCGCGCTCTCGACCAGAGGAGCGCGGCAAACAGAAACGCGGTGTCATCCTTTCTCTTCTTCTTCTCCCTCTCTGGTGGGAACCTCGGATGCAGGCGCAATTGAGAGAATCGCATCCGGCGCCCGGAAGTTGTGGTAAGTTGCAGCAGTGAGCGGAAATTGTTGAAAGCGGGCGTATTCCACCCCATGCGGGTGGAAAGATCCCTTTCTCAATTTGCATAGGATTTTGCAGATTTTACAGCGTTTTGCGGCGGTGAGCGGCTCCGTGACACTGCTCCGTTGGCAAAAGGAATCGCTGAACGTGTCGGCAGAGCTATGGGCTTTTCGGCGGCGCATATTGAGCGCGAGCCGCACTACAGCCGCAAGGCCGTGGGGTCGGACCGCTGAGAAGCAAGGAATTCACCGTATTCTTTTGACGCCCTCATTCCCTGCGCGTGATCATAGCTGGCCATTGTCGTAGAGGCGCTCTTGTGGCCGAGTGTCAATGAGCATTCAAAACTGACCCGGCTTCAGCATTTGATTTTGACCCGCCTGTCGGATGGCAAAGCCCCCAGTC
>CANNCP010000002.1 GCA_947503145.1 uncultured Roseovarius sp. | reverse complement strand
TTGTGATCACTGTCGGTTGTGACCTTGTGTTTGCGGGTCCGCACGACTGATATGCCGTTCTGACGCATCAGACGACCAACGCGACGATGCCCAACGTTCAGGCCAATCTCTTTCAGTTCTTCGGTCATGCGAGGCCTGCCATAGCTGCCCAGACTGAGACGCGATTGCTCTTTGATATGAGCAAGCGTGACCAAGTCAGACCGCTGCCTGCGACTGGCAGGGCGGTTGCGGAAGGCGCGCAACCCACGCGGGCTGACATTCATAACACGGCACATCCGCCCGATGGAAAATACGGATCGGTGCTCTTCCCCTCTCGTGCATTTTCAATGCACTGCCGGGCAGTGGATGAACTTAAATCTCATGGTTTTTGGCTCGCGAAGAACACCGTGGCCTTTTTTAAGATTTCCCTTTCCTCCTTGAGAATGCGGTTCTCGCGGCGCAGCCGATCATTCTCTTGGATGAGGCTCAAATCCTCTTTCGACATTACGTCGGTCTCTCGGTGCGCTGTGACCCACTTATTCAGCGTCGACAGCCCGACACCCAGATCGTCAGCCACCTGCCTGCGCGTTAGCCCACTGCTCAACGCGATCCGCACCGCGTCCTTGCGGAATTCGTCCGTCCGTTTCAGTCTCATAGTTCATCTCCTTTGTTGCAGTAAATGCTATCAAAGGGGCGGCATCAAACCGCGACAGGTCCAATCCTCTGGTGCACTGATCTTGTTCATTTGTGAGCGCAAAGACAGGGATTATTTTGCTCTGCAAGGTGTTTGCGAGATGACGAAAAAATATGCGCACGGTTGGCGAAAAATCTTGCGCGCAAACGCGACGCCAACACATTGATATCTCGTGCGGCCAGACGAAAAAATACGCGCACCCCTACAGGATTTGTAGGCAAGCGGATAAAATTGCGCGGCGCGGGAACGTAGAAGGCGATTGTATTTGTTAAATATCAACTACCTAGTCGAATGAAGCCGTTCAGTGGCATTTTGTTCGCCGTTGTTCTCGCCCAACATCACATGGGCGCCCGAGATCAACGTATTCAACTCCTGACTTCTTGGATTTTGCCATTGCCGATGAAAGCCAGCAAAAGCTCGATTGTCAGAACTCGACGCTCAACGTGACGCATAAAGCGGCCCGCCTTTAACCTGAGACATCAGATAAAGGCGGGCTGCGCGCGACGCTCATGTATTGCGCTGCATTCCGCCAAAAGCAGTGAGGCAGGTTTTTGGCGGGAGGCTTTAGTCTACTTCGTTGGAAAACTCGGCCAAAGAGGCGCATCTCGGCGGGTGGATCGTCGGCTGGCTTTTGGGGCAAAGCTTCGCGCGGCGTTGAAGATGCTGCGGACCCAGCGATTCCGGGGTGCTTTTTCGCCCCGCGCCGACACAAGGTATCCGAACTTATATCAGCTTGACAGGTGCCATGCAGACCCTTCTACTATTTTTGATTTTAAGAGGAGAAAGCGGTGTTTGATTTAATGAGATACGGCATTTCCAGCAGCGATATCGTGGCTGAATCTTTTGATGGGGACATCGTTGTCCTCGACTTGGCCAGCGGAAAGTATTTTGGATTTTCTGACAGTGGCTGCGCCGCGTGGGAGGCGCTGGCCGCGGGTGTAGCTGTCAGGGAGTTGCGCTCCGCGACAAGCACACTTGGCGGTGCGGCGTTTGACAGTTTCCTGTCGCAGCTACTTGAGCACGAGCTTCTCACACCGCGAGACGACGAAGCCGGAGGCGAACTGACTCACGAGCTTCGAGACCGGATCATCAACGCAAAAGAGGCGCCCGAGATATTCATGTTTGACGATCTCGCAGATCTCTTCAAGGCCGATCCGATCCACGATGTCGAAGAGCAGACCGGCTGGCCGATCAAGAAAAGTCGATGATCGACGCTACGTCTGAGCGCGAAGGCACATCGGCTCTGCCGCTGATCTCAACCAGCACTATTGCGGCCTGTGCGCGCTCGCTGCTGGATCAAGGGCGGACGATAAATACCGAGGGTGCGCAGAGCACAAGCGTGCGTCTTCCGGGGCTCATGCTTAGGGTGCATTCATTCGATTCGGAAATGAGCCGGGCCGTACGGCATAATTTCCTGCAAGCACCAGACAGCACCGGGGCGAAGCCGGTGCCAGAGCTGACAGTAGCAGTCCTGCACGGTGAGACCCCAGGCTGCCCGACGGTTGCACGCTGGACGCCCGGCGAGCCTTACATGCCTCATCGGGTGGCACAGGCGCTGGATGCTGCCGGGTTGCAGGGGTCTTATTTCCACGACCTCGACCACTGGCACCTTCATGATCTGGATAACCGATTTGCGGTGCAGCTTTTCCATAAACCCGGCGGCTACCCCCCTTGGGAGGCGGGGGCACCACTGCGCCCCTTTCTGCATTGGCACTATGCGCGCCACGCCAGAAGACTGACCCACAGCGGCACATTGGGCCTTGACGGCACAGGCGTGTTGCTGGCGGGTGCGGGAGGCAGCGGCAAATCCGGGACTGTTGTTGCGGGCCTGCTTCATGGCCTGCAGAGCGTGGGGGACGATTATGTCCTGCTGGACGCGGCAGACGAGATCACGGCCCGGCCGCTCTATGCAACGCTGAAACAGGACCCGTCGGGGTTTGAGCGCCTTGGCCTTGCACGGCATTTGCCCATGCCGGGTGCGCTGAATTGGCAGGGTAAATATCAGTTTCTGATTAAGGACCTGGCGCCCGATGCGGTCCCCGAGGCGCTGCACATCACGGCGCTGCTGGTTCCTTGCGTCACCGGCCAGGCGCAGACAAGGATAACGTCGCTCCCGCGTGCCGAGGCGATGATAGCGCTTGCCGCCTCGTCCATCTACCAGATGCCGGGTGAACGCGAGAGCGGGTTTCGCTTCTTCAGCCGGGTGGTGCGACAACTGCCCTGCTTCGCCCTCGAACTGGGCCACGACCCAGTCGAAATCGCAGGCAGAATTGGTGATTTCATCAGCAGGACCTCACCATGAAGGTTAGCGTCATCATTCCGGTTCACAACCGCGAACTCTATATCCGCACTGCGATTCTGTCGCTGCTGGCACAACGGGATGCTGTCGATCTGGATATTATCGTCATCGATGACGGCTCAAGTGACGCAACGGTAGAAATCGTGTCCGCATTGGCCACCGAGGCGCCGAACATCCGGCTGTTCCGGCAGGAGCATGCGGGGATATCGGCCGCCCGCAACCATGGCTTGGATCAGATCCACCCCGAGGCCGAGCTGGTCACCTTTCTCGATTCCGACGACGTGTCGGTGCCGGGGCGGTTCGCGACCGAACTGCCACTGTTTCGTAAGGATCCGGAGCTGGAGTTGACCTATTCAAGGATGACCCTGACCGATGCGATCGATGATGCTGTCTTTGCCCTGCGACCTGATGCGCGCAGATGCACCTTGCGCGGCATCAAGTTGTGCACGGCGATCATGAGGCGTGATATCGTGGCCAAAGTCGGAAGATTCGACGAGGCGCTGAAGCAATCCGAAGATCTGGACTTTCTGCTGCGGCTGTTCGAGATTCCGGTGAAGTTTCGGTTCCTCGATCATGTTTCCGTGCTCTATCGTCGTCATGAGGGCAATATCACTCATAACAAGCACGAAATGCGGAAACATCTGTCGCTGGCATTGCTTCGCTCGGCGCAGCGGCGGCGCAAGTCCGGGAATTTGGTGTCGATACCAAACTTCTATGACCACGAAAATATCGTCGGTGACAGAGAGTTGCTGCTACTATGACCTCCATGAAATATTCAGCCCTGATCCCCGCGTTCAATGCGGCCGCCACAATCGAAGCCGCCATCGCGTCGATGCTCGGGCAGGATATCCCGCCTGAAGAGATCATCGTGGTTGATGACGGCTCGACCGATGCTACGGGCAAGATTGCCGCTGCCTGTGCTGCATGTGTGCATGTGTTGCGGCAGGAGAACCAGGGGCCGGGGAGGGCAACCACATTGGCGATCCAGGAATCACGCTTTCCAATCCTCGCCTCGCTCGATGCTGATGATATCTGGCTTCCGGGTAAGATGTCGGCGCAGCTTGCCCATCTGGCCCAATATCCCGAGTCACAGGCAGTCTTTTCGCATATGCGGAGCTTTCGCGATGATGGTATCGAGGCTGCAGCCAATCTCGTCTCGCCCGGCTGGTCGCGTAGTACCATGACCATCCGGCGCACGAGCGCCCTTGATGTTGGAACGGTCATCGATCCCCCGAGCGGGTATCGCGGTGATATGATCGACTGGCTGGCGCAAGCCCGTCATCTTGGGTTCCGCCTCGACATGTTGGACGAGGTCCATGTGCTACGCCGCATCCGTCCCGGTAGCCTTTCTTACGGGCGCGATGCCGAAAAGGACCGTGGCTATGCGCATGTGGCTTGGTTGGCGTTACAACGACGCAAGGGCAAAGCATGACTGTCGCGCCGCGGCGGGTCAGCCGCAGGCTCCCCGATTATGGCTGGGCCTGGCCGCACGGCAGCCTCGATCTGTTGCTGAAGGCGATCCTGCTTGATGACGAAGCACAAGCCTTGCAGATAGGGCTGGATTGGCTGGAGGCGCAGGATCTCGACGAGGTCACGTTCAGCCAGCACCGTCTGCTTGTCGCACTGGCCGACCGCTTTGGTCGTCGCCTGTCCGCCAGCCCTTCCTGGCCGCGCCTTGTCGGGCTGCAGCGTAATTTGTGGACTCGTTCACGCCTGTCGCTGCGCGACGCAACCGGCGCGCTGCAAGCGTTCTCAAAGGCGGGTATCCGCTTCATGGTCATCAAGGGCGCCAGTCGCATCGCGCTTGACCCCGGGGCCCAGCGGGGCCGGATTGCGCATGATATCGACCTCCTTGTGCAGCGCTAGGACATGCGCGCAGCGATCACGGTCCTTCTGGACGAGGACTGGGAGGCCGCAAGTGGGGCCGGTCGCCTGCGCCTTGAGTACGAGGCGGACAGATTGCGAGCGCTGAACTTCTTCAAGGGCGAGTTCGGGGATATCGATCTGCACGCGCGCGCCTATCACGTCCACCAGTTCCATGATGAAAATGAGGAGAGGCTGTGGGCACGTTCAATTCCGGTCACTTTCGCAGGTATCGAGGTAAGGGCACCGTCCGCTACGGATCGAATCGCCCTCGCCATCGCGCATGGCGCGCTCGACGCCCATCGACACAGTGACTGGCTCGTCGATATCGCGGCCTGGCTGCGCCTTGGCCGGGTCGAGTGGTCTGATTTGCTGCAGACTCTGGCTGATCGACAGATCCTCATTCCGGCGGCATCGGCACTGAGCTATCTGGCTCAGGAAGCCAACTGCCAGATTCCTCCGGAGGCCCTCAACACCCTGCTGCGGATGGCTGATGGCGAAGGGCTGCGGCGACGGCTCTCGCTGATCGAGTGCAAGCCACGCCAGAACCTCACGCTGGCGACCGAGACTCTGCGTGGCATCGTCAAAGAGACTCGTTTGGCTCGCAGGCGACGTGGCGAGAGGCACGGGAGGGCCGATATCTGGACTGCCCGCGTTGCACATGCGTCAGTCTCACCTTCCGGCGAGCCGACCCTGCAAGCCGAATTCCCGGTGGAAGTGCATGGGCGCATGCGAGTTGAGGTCTCATTCACGATTGAGTTGCCGGTGAAACGCCGCCGAATGGAATGGGAACTCTCGACAGACAGGCAACATCTCGCCGTCCTGCGCTGCCGTCTATTGCGCGGCGGAACCAGCAGCTCTTGTCTGAGGTTCGTCGGAGAAGTGGAACTTGGCCCCGAGGACAACCAAATTATTCTCAGCGCACGCCCTCTGACCCCAAGCCGTCCGGGAGCCGGAGCCGCAGAGCTCATGGCACAGGCCGCAATCCCGTTCTCCGATGTGAAAATGCGTCTCTTTGAGTGAGAAGCTCCATGAAGAAATCATACCCGAAATCTTCGCGGTGGGCTGGTCACCGTAGAGTTCCTGGCAAACTCGTTCACGAGTTTTTGCCCAACGTGCTTGTTTCAAGGTTTGGTGCCACAGGGTTCAGGCCACCCAGATCGGCACGTGGAAACGAGCAGCGATAGAGAATATCGCGACGGCTTTTCGCGCCGAGGTGCCGCACCCGAACAGGTGAGCGCGGCTGAGATTGATAAGCTACATTCCAAGATTGGTCAGTTGGTGATGGAACGGGATTTCTTGACCGATGCCTCGGACCAGTTGCTCGGGACGCGAGACAGAAATGGTGAACAAGGAACATCAACTCGGCATCAGTCCAGCGAGCTTCGTATGGCGTGACTGATAGGCCTCGATTCGCGAGCGAACGCAGGAGTCCATCCCAGAACACCTCGGCTTCGCTGGCCTGAATGGCGATGCTCAGTAACCTCGCGCCGTCAGTCAGTATTGACCGCAACCGCCACTGTGGCCGCGCTGCAAACGGTCCAGCGCCGCCTGACGCGTGGCGGACAGAAGGCCCATCGCGACCCTTCATTTTTCGGTAAATACTCCCGCCGGAGGCGGCCTTCACCGCACCGAACGTGGTATGACGACACGCCTCACCGCTTCCTGCGAGGACGCCCGTGAGGGCGGAAGAGCAGCATGGCACAGTGTATGTGGTGCAATTTGCCGGTTGGCAGGGCACGCTCGCCGCGTTAAAGCATTTCGTGTTCAATCTGGTTCACGGATTGAACGCGAAACGCCCTGCAACATTGACAGGTCATGCTGCGTTTCGCCTTGCTTCTGGTTCAGAAACAAAGCGAAATGCAGTAGCGATACGGCGATACATTGCCGGAGGACTCCATGCCCGATCGCCCGATCCGAATCGCCATCAATGGCTTTGGCCGCATAGGCCGGGCACTGCTGCGCATTCTGCTGCAGCAGCGCGACGAGTTTGAACTGGTATTGATCAACGAGATCGAGCCGCTGGAAAGCTGCGCCTATCTCTTCCAGTACGACAGTGTGTATGGCCCCTGGCCGGGGCATGTGGAAACAGGAAGACAGGCGCTCATCGTGGACGGTTGCGCAATCCCGTTCCATGCCGAGACCGATCTGCGCGCGCTGGATCTGCGCGGCGTCGATCTGGTGCTGGAATGCACGGGTATGGCGGGACGGCGGGCCGTGGCCGAGCGTGGGCTGCAGGCCGGCGCATGCGCGGTTCTGGTCTCGGGGCCTGCCGAAGAGGCCGACGTCACGTTGGTTCTGGGCGTGAACGAGGATGCGCTGGGCGCTGCGCGCATCGTATCGAACGCATCGTGTACGACCAACGCGCTGGCACCACTGCTCAAGCTGCTGGATGATCATTACGGTGTCATCGGCGGGCATATGACGACCGTGCATTGCTATACTGGCAGCCAACCCACCGTGGACAAGCCGCGTGGCAACCTCGAGCGCAGCCGCGCAGCTGCCTTGTCGATGGTGCCCACCACCACCAGCGCGCAGCACCAGATGGATCTTGTCCTGCCGCATCTCAAGGGCCTGATCGAGGCGCGTGCGATTCGTGTGCCGACCGCCAGTGTGTCGTGCATCGACCTCGTTGTACGGACACAAGAACCGACGACCGAGGCGGATGTGAACATGCGACTTCAGCGGGCGGCCCAAACGAGCGGCGTCTTTGGCTGGACTGAACAGCCGCTGGTCTCGGCCGACCTGCGTGGCAGGTCCGAATCAATCATCCTCAGCGGGCGCGAAACCTCGGTCAGTGCGGGCGGGTTGCTGCGGGTGTTCGGCTGGTATGATAATGAATGGGGCTTTTCCTGCCGCATGCTGGATATGGCAGAACGGATCGGGCGGCGCAGGGCAGGGACTTAAAAGTGTGGTTTGAACCTGGTCTCAAACTCCCTCTGGACCTCCTCGTTCTCGTATTCCGTCGCCACCCAGTCCTCGAAACCGATCGGCTCCTGCGCGTTTCGCGCCTCATAGAGATCAAGGATGTAATCCAGCACGCCGGTGCGCGAGCTCTTGATATGGATGTACCTGAGGCTGAGCATCTTGCGCGCCTCCGAGACGGGCCGCCCTTCGATCACCATGAGGTAGATGGCCGAAGCAAACCCGGCGCGGTCGGCACCTGACTTGCAATGCATGACAAAGGGCTTTTCGATGCTGCGAAAGGCGTCGATCACTGCCTGGATATCCTCGCGGGGCGCGGCAAAGCGCGCATGCAGCCTCACGTTCACCAAGGTGAGGTTCAGCTGCTCGCAGCTTTCGTCTTCGACCAGAAAATGCGCCGCACCCGCCGCGCCGCGCAGGTTGAGGATGCTGCGGATGCCCATTGCCTTGAGTTTCTCGAACCGCCGGTGCGTCGGCTGGTTCGACCGATAGACGCCGGGGGCGACGAGGTGGAAGTTGGTCCAGAACATGCGCAGGACAGCGTGATCAAACCACAGGTTGTAAATCTCGGCCCGGCGGCGGTTCTCGGGTGTCGAGAGATCGGTATTGTAGGACTGGCGCAGGTTGCGCTCCCACTCGATGATCCGCTTGATCGGGGTCATGTCTGCCTTGCCGCCAGGATGTGTCGGACCTGCCGACCATGCGAAGCCCCCATGTAGGGGGCGTGCGCGGCCAAGGCAAGCGCCGGTTAGGGCATTGACGCCGCCCGCCGCCGCTTTACTGTCCGGCAGACCAGCATCATGGAGCGCAACATGAGCCTTGCCAGCGGACATCCCTACCTTGCCATTCCCGGCCCGTCGGTCATGCCCGACGCGGTGCTGCGCGCCATGCACAGGGCTTCGCCGAATATCTATGAGGGCGAATTGATCGGGATGACCATTGGCCTGTTGCCTGATCTCCGCCGCGTCGCGCGTACCCGCCACCTCGTCGCGATCTACATTGCCAACGGCCACGGCGCGTGGGAGGCCGCATTGGCCAATACCGTGGCGCCCGGCGACACGGTTCTGGCGCTGGCCACGGGCCGTTTCGGTCATGGCTGGGCCAAGATGGCGGGCGATCTGGGGGCCACGGTCGAGATGGTGGATTTCGGCAAGCAGAGCCCGGCCGATCCCGCCCGCATCGAGGCGGCGCTGCGCGCCGACACGGGGCATCGGATCAAGGCGGTGCTGGCCACGCATGTAGACACCTCCACCGGCATTCTCAGCGATATGAAAGCCGTGCGCGCGGCAATTGACGCGGCCGGACATCCAGCGCTCTTGATGGCGGATTGCATTGCCAGCCTGGGCTGCGACCGGCTGGAGATGGACGCCTGGGGCATCGATGTTGCCGTGACCGCCAGCCAGAAGGGACTGATGACGCCGCCCGGTCTGGGTTTTGTTCTTTTCAACGACCGCGCGGCGGCGGTGCGTGCGGGGCTGGACCGCGTCAGCCCTTATTGGGACTGGACGCGCCGTGCCGATCCCGAATTCTACTATGAGTATTTTGGCGGTACTGCGCCGACGCATCATCTCTACGGGCTGCGTGCCGCGCTCGATCTGATCCACGCCGAGGGGATCGAAGCGGTCTGGGCGCGGCACGACACATTGGCCCGCGCGATCTGGGCTGCGGCGGATGTCTGGGGCGAGGCGGGCGCGCTGCGCCTCAACGTTGCAGATCCTGCGCATCGCAGTCGCGCGGTCACGTCCCTGTCGCTGCCCGCGCCGAAGGCGACCGAGTTGCGCGCCTGGGTCGCGGCCAACGCGGGTGTCACTCTCGGGATCGGTCTGGGCATGGCCGAAGCTGCCGATCCGGCCTGGCACGGCTATTTCCGCATCGGACATATGGGGCATGTGAACGCGCATATGGTGCTGGGTATGCTGGGTGCGATCGAGGCGGGGCTGGCCGCGCTGGATATCGCGCATCAGGCGGGCGGCATCAGCGCGGCGGCACAGGTGATCGGCGCGGCGTGATCTGCGTCGTCCCGATTACCTGCGATTGCTGATCTGGTTGATCAGCAGATTTAGCCCATAGCCTGCCAAAAGGACAACCGGCAGGCCAAAACTGGCCCAGAGCACGAAGAAAATCCAGATCAGATTGACCAGCCCCATCGCCAGCGCGGCGTTGGTGTAGTTCGGGGCAGAGGGCATGTTTTCGCGTCGCATATGCGCATGATATCGCGGCGTGCCGAAAAGTCAGGTCAAATCTTTACATCGGCGCGGCGCCGCGCATTCATTCGCGTGCCTGTGCCAGCGCCCTTGGCAAGGCAGCACGCAACAGGGCCAGGTCCTCATCTCTGCCGCAACTGATGCGGATGCAGCGATCCTGCGGCGCGGCAAAGGGCATACGCACAAACAGGCCCTGCGTCACCAGTGACGCCAGTACCCGGCGGGCAAAATCGCCGTCCGCACCGCAATCCACGGCCACGAAATTTGCGGCGGAAGGCAGGGCGGTCAAGCCATTCTCGGCAGCGATTTCGGTGATTTGCCTGCGCGCCGCATCGACCTGGCCGATGACATGCGCCAGCCAGCCAGTGTCTTGAAACGCGGCCAGTGCCCCCGCCTGCGCCGCCCGGTTCAGGCCGAAATGATTGCGTATCTTGTCAAAGCTGCGGATCAGCTCCGGCGCGCCAATGGCATAGCCAATACGCGCGCCAGCCATGCCGTAGGCCTTGGAAAAGGTACGCATGCGGATGACACGCGGATCGTCCGGTGCGATCTGCGCCGCAGTGCCGTGGGGCGCGAATTCCACATAGGCCTCGTCCAGCAGCAGCAGGCAGCCCTCGGGCAGTTTGTCGAGCGCGCGCATGATGGTTTCACCTTTGTGCCAGGTGCCCATCGGGTTGTCGGGGTTGGCCAGATAGACCAGCTTGGCGCCCACTTTTGCGGCGTGGGCGATCAGCGCATCGGGGTCCTCGTGATCGTCGCGATAGGGCAGCTTGTGCAGGACGCCACCGTGCCCCTCGACGTGATAGTTGAATGTCGGATAGGCTCCGTCAGAGGTGACGACCGCATCACCGGGCGCGATCAGCAGGCGGACCAGATAGCCTAGCAGGCCGTCGATGCCTTCTCCGACCACGAGGTTTTCGGGTGCTGCGTCCAGATGCGCGACCAGCGCCTGTTTGAGATCAAAGCTCGCGGCATCGCCATATTTCCAGATGTCCTCCAGCGCATCGCACATCGCGGTGACGGCGCGGGGAGAGGGGCCGAAAATGTTTTCGTTCGCGCCCAGCCGCGCGGTGAAAGGCGCGCCGCGCGTGCGCTCCATCTCCTCGGGGCCGACAAAGGGAACGGAGGCGGGCAGGGACTGAATCAGGTCGGTGTATCGTGGATAGGTCATGGCGCCAGATAACGACATGGGCAGGCCGGGCGCAATCCCTCCAATCCGACCTCAGAACGCTCCGGGCAGGAGATGTTCGCGCGGCCCGAAGCGGAACTTGAGGCCGCGCGAAAGCGGTTGCCCGCCGTCCTATCCGATCTCGTTGAGCCGCCCCAATGCCGCGCGTAACTGTGCCGCTTCTTCTTCGCGCAGGGCGAGGTTGGCGCGGGTTTCCTCGACCACTTCATCGGGCGCAGAGTCCACGAATTTGGGGTTCTTCAGCCGTCCGCGCAGGCCGCCCAGCTCCTTGTCCAGCTTCGTCAGTGTCTTTTCCAGGCGCGCCTTTTCCTCATCAATATCAACGATGTCCGCCAGCGGCAGGCCAAAGCTTCCGCCCTCGACAGCGACGGTCAGGCAGCCCTTGGGGAAGGTGTCCAGATGCTCCAGGCTCTCCACCCGCGTCAGGCGTTTGATCATCGCCTCGTTGCGGTCCCATGCCGCCTGCCCAGCAGTGTCAAGCGAGGTCACGACCATCGGGATCTTCAGCCCCGCAGGCACGTGCATCTGGGCGCGGGCAGAGCGGACCGCCTCGATCAGCGAAATCACCCAGGTCATTTCGCGCGCGGCATTTTCATCCACCAGATCAGCGGGCTGATAGGCGGGCCAGGGGGTGTGGACCAGCATCTGGTCACGTTTGCCCAGCGTGCCCCACAGTTCTTCGGTGATGAAGGGCATGATGGGGTGCAGCAGGATCACGCATTGGTCAATGACCCATGCCATGACCTGTTGCGTCTCCTGCTTGATCTCGGGTGTGCCGTCGATCAGCAGCGGCTTGGAGAACTCTACATACCAGTCGCAGACCTTGCCCCAGACAAAGGTGTAAAGCGCGCTGGCGGCGTCGTTGAACCGGTACTGTTCCAGCGCCTCATCGACGGCGGCACGCACCTGCGCGGTCTCGCCGATGATCCACTTGTTAACCGTCTGGTCGGCAGTCGGCGGGCCAGCGGTGCGGGTGCCCGTCAGCTGCCCGGTAGTGGCGCCGTTCATCTCGGCAAAGCGTGCCGCGTTCCAGAGCTTGGTGCCGAAATTGCGGTAGCCTGCGATACGCTGGGTGCTAAGCTTCAGGTCGCGGCCCATTGCGGCCATCGCCGTCAGGGTGAACCGCACCGCGTCCGCGCCATAGTCGTCGATCAGCTCGATCGGATCGAGAACGTTGCCCAATGATTTGGACATCTTCTTGCCCTTCTCGTCGCGCACGAGGGCGTGCACATAGACATCCGAGAACGGCTTTTGGCCCACCACGGCGTATTGCATCATCATCATCCGGGCGACCCAGAAAAAGATGATGTCGAACCCGGTGATCAGCGTCGACGTGGGAAAGTATTTCTGCAGCGCTCCGTTCTGCGCGTCGGTGTCCGCGTCACCCGTCCAACCGAGCGTGCCAATGGGCCAGAGACCGGAGGAGAACCATGTATCCAGAACATCGGAATCGCGCCAGACCGGATAGATCAACTGAGTCGGGTCCTGGCTGCTGACATAGTCCGCCAGACTTTCGGCCAGACGATGCATCGCTTCCTCGCGACTTGCCACCTCAACAATGCGCGCATGGTTCAGCGGCGTCGGCAGGCTCGCCAGAACGTCGTCAAACTGATCCTTGAGCCCCTCGAAATCAACGGCTGCATGATAGCGATCAGAGCCGGGCGCCAGCGACTGATCCCACAAGAGGCGCTGCATTTCGACCATATCCAGCGCGCCGTCGGCTTCATCATCCGTGAATTCGCCGCGCTCCAGATCTAGGCCATACCACACCGGTATCTGATGCCCCCACCACAGTTGGCGCGAAATGCACCACGGCTCGATATTCTCCAGCCAGTGGAAATAGACCTTGCGATCAGACTCCGGCATGATCCGCACGTCGCCGTTGCGTACCGCATCCAGCGCGGGGTCAACGATCTGCGCCGTATCAACGAACCACTGATCGGTCAGCATCGGCTCGATCACCACTTTGGAACGGTCGCCAAAGGGCTGCATGATCGGCTTCGATTCGACCAAAGGAACAAGCACCTCCCCGGTCTCTTGCGAGCCTTCCTCGGCGCGCACCATGACGGCGAGGCCCTCGGCGGTGATATCCGCCACCACCCGCGCGCGCGCCTCGAACCGGTCCAGCCCGCGATACTCATCCGGCACCAGGTTCATCGCCGCGATCATCGCTTCGTCAAACGCCTGCTCGCCATTGGCGATGGCCTGCGCGACGGCGGCCTCTTCGGCGTAGGGCCTCCCGTCCGAGCGCATCGTGCCCTTCGTGTCCATGAGGCCATACATCGGGATATTTCCCCGCTTGGCGACTTCGTAGTCGTTAAAGTCATGCGCGCCAGTGATCTTGACCGCGCCGGACCCGAAACCGGGGTCGGGGTATTCATCAGTGATGATCGGGATCATGCGACGGTATTCTTTGGGACCCACCGGGATCTCGCAGAGCTTGCCCACGATGGGTGCATAGCGTTCGTCCGACGGATGCACTGCAACCGCGCCATCGCCCAGCATCGTCTCGGGCCGGGTGGTTGCGATAGCGATGTAATCGCGGGTTTCGCGCAGGGTTACGTTGCCGTCCTCGTCCTTCTCGACATATTCGTAGGTCTGGCCGTCCGCGAGAGGGTACTTGAAGTGCCACATGTGGCCCGGCGTTTCGATATTCTCGACTTCCAGATCGGAAATCGCGGTCTCGAAATGCGGGTCCCAGTTCACCAGCCGCTTGCCGCGATAGATCAGGCCCTTGTCGTACATGTCGACAAAGACCTTGATCACCGCGTCATGGAAATTCGCGCTGCCCTCGTGGCCCGTGCGCGTGTCGCCTGCCGCGCCGGCCATGGTAAAGGCGGTACGCGACCAGTCACAGGAGGCCCCGAGGCGCTTGAGTTGCCCGACGATGGTGCCGCCGGATTTTTCCTTCCACTCCCAGATTTTCGCGGTGAATTCTTCACGGGTGAAATCGGTGCGTTTCTGTCCGTTCTCGGCCAGCATCCGCTCTACCACCATCTGCGTGGCGATGCCTGCGTGGTCCATGCCGGGCTGCCAGAGCGTGTCATAGCCCTGCATCCGTTTCCACCGGATCAGGATGTCCTGTAGCGAGTTGTTGAACGCATGGCCCATGTGCAGCACGCCGGTGACGTTGGGCGGCGGGATCATGATGCTGAACGGCTCGGCCCCCTCGGCGGCGTTCGCCCCGGCGGCAAAGCTGCCTGCGTCCTCCCACGCGGCGTAGAGCCGTGCCTCGGCCTCGGCGGCGTCGAATGTCTTGTCCAGTCCCATCGGGTGTCTCCGCTGCTGTGCGTGGTTGAGAGGTGGCTTACCCAATGCGCGGCGCGAGGGAAAGGTGGGGCGCGCAAAATCGCCACCTGTGATCGCGCGGTCGCTTGAGGCGGTGCCGCGTCATATTGAAGTGTTGTCGAAGATGTGCGGCGTGCTTTACGGCCGCGCATGTAGCAAAGGGCAGGGCCGATGACCGAGAGATTTGCACTGATGCTGGATGGGGCAGGCGACGCGGCCGCCCTGCACCATTCTGGACGCAACGACGCTGATCAACCTGCGTGGCGTTAACTACCCCCCCCCGCCCCGGCGCGCAACCCGAGGATATGGTGTCGCTGTGCACCTGGGTCGTGATCAGCCGGGCTGATGGTGGTCGGCGTCGCGCCGTTTTTGGTGGACCGAACAAGCAGCCAGGCACCCTGCGACCCTTTCATTTTTCTGCAAATACTCAAATTCCACATCTGCCGCCGGGTGTTACGTTCAGGGTCGGGGCGTCCGGGTCAGTGGCTCACGGGCAAGGACCTCTTCGACCATCGGCGCGAAGAGCTCCAGAAGCCGGTTCTCGTAATCGCGATCAAGGCTGGCCTGATCCCAGGACTCACGGAATTCGGCGCAGATTTCTACGTAAAGAGGACGAGCGAGACCAGGGAAAGTCACCCGCAGGCGGTCAGCTGCGGGCGGGGCCCGGCATGATCATGCAGGTGGTCGAGCCGGTGGCGTAGAGGCGGCCGTCCTCCTTGCCGCGTATTTCGCCGCTGGCGACGGCAGTGGAGCGGCCCGCGTGGCTGACCTGGCCCTCGGCAATCACGAGAGTGCCCGGGAGGATCGCGCGGGTCAGGTTCACCTTGTATTCCAGCGTCGTGTAGAGGCTGCCGCGTGGTACGCAGGTCATCACCGCGCAGGCCATGCAACTGTCCAGAATCGCCCCGTACCAGCCGCCATGCACGCCGCGCATCGGGTTTGTGGCGGCAAATTGCGGTGTGCCCTCAAAGCGCACGCGCCCCTCCTCGACACTGCTGAGGGCAAAGCCGAGCGTCTCACCGATGGGCGGGCCGGACAGGGTGCCGTTTAGGATGTCCTGCATGAACTCAAGCCCCGAGCGCGACAGCAATGCGTCAAAGTCGGGCAGATCATCAAGCGAGCGGGCGATGCGGGGTGTTCCGGTCATGCGATGTTTCTGGCACAGGCGCGGGTCGGGGACCAGCCCCTTGGCTGCGTGGTCTGTCGGTTTGCGCACCTTGAGTCCGGATTGCTACGCAGACCGCCGCGATTACGCCACGTGACGCAGCGCGACGCGTGGAGTGACGCCGAGGGCGTGGCAGATGTCGCGTGTCAGCTCGGGGCGGTTGAGCGTGTAGAAATGCAGGCCGTCGACGCCTTCGTCGATCAGCTTGCTGCACAGTTCTGTCGCGACGGCGGTCGCCAGCAATTCGCAGCGGTCGTCGCGTTCGGCTGTGGTGAATGCATTGTCGAGCCATGCCGGAATACGCGCCCCGCAGGCCGTGGCAAAGCGGCGGGTGGCCTGCCAATTCTCGATTGGCAGGATGCCGGGTAGGATGGGTTTGGTGATGCCCGCCTTGGCGCAGCGGTCACGGAACCGCAGGAACGCGTCCGCCTCGAAGAAGAACTGGGTGATCGCCTCGTCCGCACCGGCGTCGAATTTCCGCTTGAGCCAGTCGACATCGGCATGGTCATTCGCCGCCTCGGGGTGCGGTTCGGGATAGGCGCCGACGCGGATCTTGAACTCGTCGCGGTCGGCCAGCGCCTCGATCAGCGCGCAGCTGTCGGAAAACCCTTCGGGATGAGCTTCGAAATTGGCCACCCCCTTGGGGGGGTCGCCGCGCAGCGCCACGATCTCGCGCACGCCGGCCGCGGCAAATTCATCGGCGATCGCCATCGTCTCGGCCTTGGTGGCGTCGACGCAGGTCAGATGTGCCGCGACGTTGAGACCGGTCGCCTGGTGCAGCGCGCCCACCGCCTCGCGCGTCAGCGCGCGGGTCGTGCCGCCCGCACCGTAGGTGACGGAAATGAAACGTGGCGCCAGCGGTGCCAGGGTCTGCACCGTGTCCCAGAGACGGAAAGACGCCTCAAGCGACTTGGGTGGGAAGAACTCGAAAGAGACGGATGGGGCGGTCATGATGCAAATCCTGTTCGGGAAGGCTTGTCTCCTTGTCCGCGCAAAGTGTACTAGAGGCAAATTCATAATGCTCACAAAGATTATGAGGATGACCGAAGGATGCACATCGAGTTTCGCCACCTGCGCACGATCCGCGCCATCCACCAGGCGGGCGGGCTGGCACGTGCGGCGGACCTGCTGCACATCACCCAGTCGGCACTGAGCCACCAGATCAAGGGGCTGGAGGATCAGGCGGGGGTGCAGCTGTTTGTCCGACGTTCCAAGCCGATGAAACTGTCGGCGGCGGGGCATCGTCTGCTGCGTCTGGCCGAAAAGGTGCTGCCCGAGATCGAGGCGCTGGAAGCTGAATTCAGCGGCGTGCGTGAGGGCAGTGCGGGGCGCATGCATATTGCCATCGAATGCCATGCCTGCTTTGAGTGGCTGTTCCCGGTGCTGGAGCAGTTTCGCAGGAATTGGGGCGATGTGGATGTGGACATCCGACCGGGCCTCGCCTTTGACGCACTGCCCGCGCTGCAAAAGGAAGAGGTCGATCTGGTGGTCTCGTCCGATCCCGAAAATCTGCCGGGGATCACCTTCAAGCCGCTGTTCGATTACGAGCCGGTCTTTCTGGCCTCTGCCGCGCATCCGCTGGCGCAAAAGACGTTCGTGGAGGCCGAGGATTTCCGTGGCGAGACGCTGATCACCTACCCGGTAGACCGCTCGCGGCTGGATGTGTTCACCGAATTGCTGACCCCTGCCAAGGTGGAGCCCGCCGCGATCCGGCAGGTAGAGCTGACGGCGGTGATCCTGCTATTGGTGGCCTCGAATCGCGGCGTTGCGGTGCTGCCGGATTGGGTGGTGCGTGAACAGCGCACCAGCCACGATTACGTGACGCTACCGGTCACGGAGGGCGGGCTGACCAAACGCCTGTACGCGGCGATCCGGGACGAGGATGCGCAAAAGCCCTACATGGCGCATCTGTTGCGGCTGGCCCGCGAAATCCCGGTGAAATTGCAACGCCGAACCAGGGCGGACAGCGGCCCTTAGGCGTTCCGCGAAAAACCTGAATCACAGCTTTTCGCGGAACGCAGCGATACATATGATCGTTGCACGCGTTCCGCCTTGACTGAGTGCCTCAGGTTTAAGACGGATACTTTAGTTCCCACAAGTTGCTGAGTGAGTTCGGGATATTGCGCAAACGGTATTGGGGTGAACACCTGTGACGCGAGGCTATCGGGTTGCCAGTAGCGGCAACGTTACAGACGAGGTTTGGGTCGAATATATCAGGAACCAGACGCCGCCCGCACCTGAGGATGATTTTAACGCGCCGTATGGCGGATCGATCCGGCTTTAAGCCGTAACCTGAAGCCACCGGCTTTCAGCCGGTGGCGTATTCACAGGTGCCCAGTAGCCTTGTCGCCCAGCGGGAAAGTGCCTCGACAGCGACCCAAAGACACAGTGACAGACAGGCAAGCACAAGAAGGGCGGCAAACATCAGGGCGGTTTGACCGCGTCCGTTCGACATGAGCATCAGATGACCCAAGCCTTGGGATGACCCAACCCATTCACCGATGAGCACGGCCAGTGGGCCGTAAACCACCGCCAGCCGGAGCCCGGACAGCAGGCCGGGCACCGCATGAGGAAGGCGTAAAAAACGCATCTCGCGCCACCGGCTGGCACCTGACAAGTGCGACAGATCGCTTAATCCCGCAGGCAGCGTCACTAACCGGTCAAACAGCGCAGATGCGATGGGAAAATAGGTAACCAGGGCGATTGTCACGACTTTGGATGGCATGCCATACCCAAGCCATAGCGTAATCACAGGGGCGAGTGCAAAGACTGGCACCGCTTGGGCCACCACCAACATCGGGCGCAACAACCACCGCGCGCGCTGTGACAGGGCCAGCAGCAGTGCGGTCTCGACACCCAGAATTATCCCGATGGTCAGTCCGATGCCCAGATTGCCCGCCGACCAAAGGGTATTTTGCCACAACAGCGCTGCATTATCCCACAGCGCTTGCGCCACCAACATTGGACCGGGCAGTATAAATCGTGGAACACCGCTCAGGCTTACTGTTGTCTGCCAGACAAAGAGAAACACCAGCAGGACAAGAAGGCCGCGCAACAGGGTACGTGTAGCATTCAGCATCACGCGATACCCGTTACTGTAATCTGGCGCATGCACTGTAGTAGGGTCGCTTGTGCCGAAAGCGTGCTGGCTGCGTCAGGTGCGCGCGGTGGGGCTGTGGACGGAAGAGGGCAGGCGGAAATGCCGGTTTGCGTGACTATCCAGGCGACATCCGCCAGCCGGACGGCCTCTGCCGGGTCATGGGTGATCAGAAACACGGTGCGTCCTGCCAGCAATTCGGCTGCCAGGTCCTGTGCTGCGTAGCGCGTCATCACATCCAGCGCCGAGAACGGTTCGTCCAGCAGAACGATGGCGCGATCTTCATATAGTGTGCGAGCAAGCGCCACGCGTTGACGTTGCCCGGCAGACATTTGTGCAGGTTTACGGCGTTCAAAACCGGCAAGCCCCACATCTGCCAGCAGCGCAGCGGCGCGGTCCGATTGCACGTCTTCCCCTCGCAGACGCGCGCAGATCATGATGTTATCCAGCGTGTTGGCCCATGGGAGCAGCTGATCGTCCTGCGCCATCATCGCCACGCGGGGGCCGATTGGCGCGCCGTCCCCGGCCTTGATATGGCCGTCCAGATGGGCCGCACAAGGCAGGTCTGCAATCAACCGGAGCAGCGATGTTTTCCCAACACCGGAAGGGCCGAGCAATGCGCTCCACCCTCCGGCGGTCAGGGTGATCTCGAACCCGTCGATCAGCAGGTTCTGCGCCACATGCAGCGCCCCGTTTATGTAGATGGCAGGTGCGGTCATGCGCTGTGCGGGCTTTGCGCCATGTCCCAAAACCGGATTTCCAGCTGCGTGGCCGTGGTAAACCGTGATTGCAACCTTTTGGCCCGTGGCAATTGATGCCAATCCGGCCCCAGTCGGCGCAACAGCGCAAAGGCATGGCCATAGTTCGGGGCGCTCACGGCGTCACCTCGGCGGTGACATCAACCACCAGATCGGCGGCGGGTATGGCCACCTCCACAGCATCTTGTGCGACCAGAAACGCCTCGAACCGGGAATAGCGGCCGTGGTCGACTGCGGCAGGGCGGGTGGCAAAGCGCGGCCATGTATCGTCCCATGCACGGGTGTTGAGTTCATTACGCAACTCGGCATTGGTGGCAAAAAACACCTCGCCCATCGCTTGCGGGTCATTCAGGATGTCGGCAGTGGCGCGTTCGGTGGCCAGCAAGAAGCGCGCGATCTTGTCATGGTCCAGACCCTGCGCACGGGCCACATAGATCAATTCGTCATAAGACGGCACACCCTCGGCTTCGGGGTAGAAACAGCGCCCGGCAATCCCTTCGATATCCATTTGGTTCAATTCGAAATTCCGGAACGCGCCGATGACGCCATCGACCTGTCCGGACATCAGAGCAGGCGAGATTGACCAGCCGATATTGATTTGCTCCATGTCTTTCAGGGCAACATTGCTATTGGTCAGCATTGCCTTGAGCAGCATCTCCTGAACACCTGCCACGGCAAAGCCTACCTTGCGGCCTGCCAGGTCAGCTACAGATTGCACAGGACCGTCAGCGCGCACCACAAGACAGGTCAGCGGAGTCTCGACCAGGGTGCCGACGCGCACCAGATCCAGCCCCTCGCGTCGGTTCAGGTGCAGTTCAGGCTGGTAGCTTACCGCCAGATCGACACGTCCTGCGGCGGCCATCCGCGGCGGGTCATTCGGATCGGCGGGGGTGACAAGTTCGACCTCCAGACCTGCATCTTTGAAATAGCCCAACTCCTGGGCCAGAATGATTGGCCCGTGATCGGGATTGATGAACCAGTCCAGCATGACGGTCATACGGTCCTGAGCCAGCGCGGGCGTGGTGAACAAGGTCAGGGCGAGAATTGCAAGAAAGTGTTTCACAGATGTCTCCGTTAAGGGGGGGCGGGTTAAAGATCGGGGATCGCCAGCAAGGCAATCTGCCCCGCCCAGCGAATGCGCCAGCCGACAGATGTAATGCGGATGCGCAGAACGGGTTGGCGGCCTCGGTTCGAAGATTACCTACAAGATCGTCCGGCATGATCTGGCTGGCGGCGATGAAGGGGGCAGGGCTGTCTGGCTCCGGGGCACCATCGAAACGAAACCCCGACATGCGCCACCGCCACTGTCGGAGCCTGCAATCGTCAACACCTGAAAAACCATAGATGGCCCCATTCAAAAAAGGGCCAGAAGCACAGAAAGACGGAGGGAACATGGCTGTATGGGACACAGCTCTTCTCCGTTTCCTACGCCGGAATGACCCGGATCAGGTTCGATGGGTCAGCTTTCGCCTCTCAGCCATAATGGCACCCCAACGGATGCCCAAGGGGTAGCTCTGAATTTAGAGCATGTCAAATTTCATGGCAGGAGTAATTAGGCGTTGCGATGGTTTGCCGCGCCATGTTTATGAGAATCCATAATCAGGCACTGTATCGCAAATCCCGCGATCCAGGCCGATTAAAGCCGTGGGGTCTGCAGATTCTCTACCGGGGACTCTAAATAACTAGATTCGTGCAATAAAGTCGCCTTTCGCGCGACTACCGCTTTGACAATAAGGAAGGGGCGCGAAATAGTGTGTCGCGTGATGGACGGTAAACGCTTCGGGACTGCTCCTGCAAGTGACGTGCGCGCAAGAATTAAAAAGGGAGATTTATATGCGTAACCTTGTGAAACTGGGGGCGATTGCCGCTGCTACGATTGCAACTGCGGGGGCCGTTTCTGCGGGCACGCTGGAGAAAGTCCGCGAAGCGGACGAACTGGCCTGTGGTGTCAGCGAAGGTGTGCCGGGCTTTTCCAACCCGAACTCGGATGGTGATTGGGTGGGCCTGGATGCGGATTTCTGCCGCGCTGTTGCCGCCGCCGTTCTGGGTGATGCAAGCAAGGTGCGCTATGTGCCACTGGCCTCGAAGCAAAAGGTTCTGGCGGTTTCCAGCGGTCAGGTCGACCTGACGTCGCGCACGACCACATGGACGATGAAGCGCGACTCGGCCGAGGGTGTCGATTTTACCGCCGTGGTTTATTATGACGGCCAAGGTTTCATGGTCAAATCCGAGGCAGGCATCAGCAGCGCCAAGGAAATGGATGGCGCGACCGTGTGCGTCACCACCGGCACCACGACCGAATTGAACCTGGCCGATTATGGCCGTGCCAACAATCTGACGCTTGAGCCGGTCGTTTTCGAGGGCAAGCGTGAGGCGGTCGATGCCTATGCGTCGGGCCGTTGTGATGCGCTGACCACGGACATGAGCCAGCTGGCCGCGTTCCGTTCCGGTTTTGCCGACCCGAGCGCGCACACGATTCTGCCCGAGGTCATCTCGAAAGAGCCACTGGCCCCGCTGGTCGCGCATGGCGACAACCAGTGGAAGGACATTGTCACATGGGTGGTCTATGGCATCATTTCCGCTGAAGAGCTGGGCGTGACCCAGGCCAATGTCGCGGATATGGTCGCGAACTCCACTAATCCCAACATCCAGCGGATGATCGGTTCGACAGGGGATACCGGAGGGTTCATCGGCCTGGAAAGCACATGGATGTTCGACGCGATCAGTGCGGTCGGCAACTATGGTGAAATCTATGAGCGCAATCTGACAGCGACACTCGGTCTTGAGCGTGGCATTAACGCGCAATGGAAGGACGGCGGCATCCTGTACGCGATGCCCATCCGTTAAGATCCTACCCTAAACGATATGACAAAGCGGTTGGCGATGCAGCCAACCGCACCTAAAGGCTGTCAGACTGGAACCCATATGCCCATGACCAAAACACGCGCGAAATCCGGCTTTGCGCTGAGCAATATCGGGTCGGTGGCCTCGCAGGGGGTGGTTTTGGCCATCGCGCTGTTCTTTGTTTATCTGTTGTTCACCAACACTCAGGAAAATCTGGCCCTGCGCGGAATTGAAAGCGGGTTTGCCTTTCTGGACAAGGAGGCAGGCCTGCCCATCGGTGACAGCCTGATCGCCTACACCCCGATGCGCAGCTATGGCTATGCATTTCTGGTTGGTATTCTGAACACACTGTTCGTGTCGGTTCTGGCAATTATCCTGTCGACCATTCTGGGCGTGTTTGTCGGTATCGCGCGGGTGTCGAATAACTGGCTGTTGGCCAAGGTTGCTGCCGTTTATGTCGAAACGCTGCGCAATCTGCCGCTGCTTTTGACGCTGTTTTTCGTCTATTCCGTCGTTCTGGCCGCGTTGCCGCATCCGCGCGAAGCGATCGAACTGCTTGAGGGTGTCTATCTGTCCAAGCGGGGGTTTTACCTGCCGCGTCCCTTGGCCGAACCGGGATTCTGGACATTCCTGATCGCTGCCCTGATCGCCTTTGCCCTTGGACTGGCCTTTTGGCGCTGGGCCGCACTGCACAAGGTGCGCACGGGCAAGACGCTGCCGGGGTTCTGGGGCGGCTTGGGGATTTTCATCGTCCTCACCGGGCTGGCCTATCTGATCACCGGGCGCCCGGTTGGCAGTGAGTTGCCGGTTTATGCCGGGTTCAACTTCAAGGGCGGTCTGGCGATGAAGCCCGAGTTTGCATCACTTCTGATCGGGCTGGTGCTATATACTGCCGCCTATATCGGGGAAAACGTCCGCAGCGGAATTCAATCGGTCGAGGCGGGTCAGATCGAGGCGGCAAATGCGCTGGGCGTGTCCAACACGGTCGTCACGCGCAAGGTGCTGCTGCCGCAGGCGCTGCGTGTGACTATTCCGGCGACGACGAATGACTATGCCAGCCTGGTCAAAAACAGCTCGCTCGCGGTGGCGATCGGCTATCCCGACATGGTGTCCATTGGCGGGACGATCATTGGCCAGAACGGTCAGGCGGTCGAAATCATTGCCATGTGGATGGCCGTCTATCTGACGATCAACCTGATCATCTCGCTTGGCATGAACGCCCTGAACGCCCGCGTTCAGCACGCCGAAAGGTAGCCCCATGACCGTTGAACCCATCATCTTTCAACCCACCCCCGCGAGCCCGGCCCCGTCCAGCAAGGTCGGGGCAGTTGCATGGCTGCGTGCCAATCTGTTCGGTGGATGGAAGGACACGGTTGTCACCATCGCCCTGCTGGCGATCCTTCTGGTCACGGTGCCCAAGCTGATCGGCTGGATGTTTGTGCGCGCGACCTTCCTGGGAGATGCGGACGCCTGCCGTCTGGCTGGCGGGGCCTGCTGGCCGTTCATCGTGGACAAGTTCAATGTTCTAATGCTGGGCGTTTATCCGCAAGAGCTGGGCTGGCGACCGGGAATTGCGGCCATTGCCCTGATCGTGCTGGCGGCGCTGACCTATACCAACCGGATGCGCGGGATTGTCTTGATCGTCGCCTGGGCGATCCTGCCGTTTTTTGCGCTGATCATGATCGGTGGCGCGTTCGGCATGCGCGAAGTCGATCAATCGCTGTGGGGCGGTTTGATGCTGAGCATCCTTCTGGCCCTTGTCGGCGTGATCGTGTCGATCCCTCTGGGTGTGATGCTGGCGCTGGGGCGCTACTATGGCTCGCCGGTGGTGAAATCGTTGTGCATCGCCTTCATCGAATTGCTGCGCGGTGTGCCGCTGATCACGATCCTGTTCATGGCGTCGGTGATGATGCCGCTATTCCTGCCACCCGATCTGGTCATCAACAACCTGCTGCGCATCCAGATTGCCATGATCCTGTTTTCCGCGGCCTATATGGCCGAGGTGGTGCGCGGCGGCCTTCAGGCCATTCCCGCCGGTCAGACCGAGGCATCATTGGCGCTGGGCGTGACGCGCAGGCACACTATCGCATTTGTCATCGTGCCTCAGGCTCTGCGCCATGTTTTGCCGCCGCTGATCGGGCGCTGTATTGCCTTGTTCAAGGATACGTCGCTGGTCATCATCGTCGGCCTTCTGGACTTCTTGGGCATGATCAAGAACGCGGCGCTGGACACCAGTTGGCTGGGCTTTCAGGCCGAAGCCTATGTTTTCGCCGCCGTCGTCTATTGGTCGATCTGCTACAGTCTCAGCCTGTATGGCCGTGAATTGGAACGGCGCGGACCATCGGCGCAGAAACGTTAACACCTACATTCCGGAGACGACCATGAGCGCCAAAACCGAAAGCCAGGCAACAGCCGAAAATATCGTCATCGAGATGAAGGGCATCAACAAATGGTATGGTGATTTTCATGCCCTCAAGAACATCGACCTCAGCGTGCGCGAGGGCGAGCGGATCGTGATTTGCGGCCCATCCGGGTCGGGCAAATCCACGCTGATCCGTTGCATCAACCATCTTGAGGCGCATCAGCAGGGGGTGATCACGGTCAACGGCACGCCGCTGGACGAGAACAGCAAGAACATCACCCAGATCCGCCGCGAGGTCGGCATGGTGTTTCAGCAGTTCAACCTGTTCCCGCATATGACCATTCTGGACAACCTGTGTTTCGCCCCCGTCTGGGCGCGCAACATGCCCCGCGCCGAGGCTGAAAAAACCGCATTGCGCTATCTTGAGCGCGTCGGGATTTCGGAACAGAAGGACAAGTATCCGGGCCAGTTGTCGGGTGGTCAGCAACAGCGGGTCGCGATTGCGCGCTCGTTGTGCATGAACCCATCAATCATGCTGTTCGATGAGCCCACGTCGGCGCTGGACCCCGAGATGATCAAGGAGGTGCTGGACGTGATGATCGAATTGGCCAACACCGGCATGACGATGCTGGTCGTGACGCATGAAATGTCCTTTGCCCGCTCAGTCGCGGACAGGGTGATTTTCATGGATGGCGGTGAAATTGTCGAAGAAAACACACCAGATGCGTTCTTTGACAACCCCAAGGTTGACCGGACGCAGCAGTTCCTCAGCCAGATCCTCACGCACTGAACAGCGGGCGGATTGTCACCCGACCGGAATGACGGTGACGATCAGTTGGCGGCTTAAGCCGCCGTTGGTTGTTTTTGCATGTTTAGGGCGTTTCACTTTTAACTTGAGACACCAGGTAAAGGTGAAGCGCGCGTAACGCTTGTATGTTGCGCGCGTTTCGCAAGAAAACTGTGATTCAGATTTTTCGCGCAACGCTTTAGCATGAACATTATCCACCAAAATCAGGACATCCCGATGAAGGTCCCGGCCGACATAGCCCGCTAAGTTGTAAGAGACTTGATTTGGGAACCCATGCACTGCCCGGCAGTGAATGCTTACATGCACGAGAAGAAGGACCGCAGATCTCGTCGGCTGTCATCAACGGGCAGTTGGGATCCTCCTTGCTCTCTTCTCCAGGCGCCGACCGATCGTGTGGGTTAGGTCGGTCGGCGTCGCCACTGCAGGCCCATGATCAGCAACACCGCAAGATAAGCAGGAATAAAGAACCATTCCTTGTCCACTCGCGAGTTTGATTTTTGAAGTTCGATCACTCTCCAGCCAAAGTCGATGCCCCATTTCTGAGCGGGGCTGTTGAAGTCGACATTGTCCACCACGACGCTGTCTTGGTCGAGACGCAGTGTCATTCCGGTCTCTGCTTCCAGTCGCTCCGGGCCCAATCGGCCCTCGGATACGCCAAGTGGTACGTTTATCACCCGTTCGATCGGATCGCCGCTGAAATTCTCACCTTCGAATGTCATCCGAAGGTGATCCCCGTCCGGCGTTGCGCGCGCAACATCAAAAATAGTGGCGGGATCGACCTTGGCAAAGGGCGGGTCGATCTGATCGAGCCAGAATCCGGGACGTACCAACGTAAAGGCAATGACCAGAAGAGCCGCTGATTCCCAGCGATAGCTACGCCTGAGGAAGAAGCCCATTGTCGCCGCACCGAAGAGGCACATTGCGAGTGTCGATGAGGCGATAATCAAAAGCGCGTGAAAGATGTTTGTCACACCGATCAGCAATAGCTCCGGATTGAAGACGAAGATGAAGGGCAGTACGGACGTTCTCAGGCTGTAGAAGAACGCAATGATCGACGTTCGCAAGGGGTCCGAGCGGGCGACGGCAGCACCGGCGAAACTGTCTACCGCCACGGGCGGCGTCGTGCCGGAGATAAGACCAAAATAGAAGACGAACAGATGCACGGCAAACAGCGGGATGATCAGACCATTTTGGGCGGCCATTGTCATCAGCGGGCCGGCCATCACGCTGGCAACGACGATGTAGTTGGCTGTCGTTGGCAAACCCATGCCCAGAATGATGCACATCAGTGCAGTGAAGAGTAACATGATCATAAGGCTGCCACCGGAAATCGCTCCGATGATCTCGGTCATCAGCAGGCCGAGACCGGTCAGCGAAACCACTCCGACGATGATCCCCGCGGCGGCCATCGCGAGGGCAATACCGATCATGTTGCGTGACCCGGACACCATACCGGCAAGAAGATCCGCACCACCTCCGCGCAGCTCGGAGTGAACCTGTTGCGTAGGTTTGGCCCGTAGCCATGCCATAAGCGGGCGCTGCGTGATGAGGATTACCGCCAGGGCGCCAATCGCCCAGGTGACCGATAGGCCCGGAGAAAGACGCAGGATCATAAGGCACCAGACCAATACACCGATGGGTAGGATGTAATGTAATCCGGCCAGCAAGGTTGGACGCAACTCGGGGATCGTCGTAAGTGGGGCTTCGGGGTCGTCGATCTCAAGCGGTGGCTGACGTGAGGCGGTTTTCAGAAGCGCGACGTAAAGTGCAGCCAACAGGACCCCGGCCAGTGGTGTCGCTGCCGGACCTGCAATGTAGGCAAGTCCGGACGCGATCAGATAGACCGCCCCTGCCACCACAGCCACCAGACCAAAGCCAAAGAGGAAACGCCCGATGGAGTGCAGTAGGGTGGAGTCGCGCAGCTTGCCCAGAACAGGCATGTTCGCCTTCACTGCTTCGAGATGCACGATATAGAACAGGCCGACATAGCTGATAATTGCCGGTACGAAGGCATGCAGCACGACCTCGAAATAGGTGATTCCAACGAATTCGGTCATCAAAAAGGCGGCCGCGCCCATCACTGGTGGCATGATCTGCCCGTTGATCGACGAGCTGACCTCGATCGCCGCGGCCTTTTCACCTGAAAAACCGATGCGCTTCATCAGCGGGATCGTGAAGGTCCCGGTCGTCACGACATTGGCGATGGCCGAACCCGAGATCAGGCCGGTCAACCCGGACGAGACGACAGCGGCCTTGGCTGGCCCGCCGCGCAGATGGCCCAGCATCGAAAACGACAGCTTGATGAAATAGTTTCCCGCTCCGGCCTTGTCGAGCAGTGCGCCGAAGAGGACATAAAGAAAGATAAAGCTGTTCGAGACACCCAGAGGCAGGCCGAAAACGCCCTCGGTCGTCAGCCACATGTGATCGATATAGCGGTTCAGGGAATATCCGCGGTGCGCGATCAGATCAGGCAATTGCGGCCCGAGAAATACATAAGCCGAAAAAACGCCGGCCACGATCACCAGTGCGATACCCAGTGTGCGTCGTGTCAGTTCGGCCAGCAGCAACAGGCCGCTGATTGACACAATGGTTTCAGCAAGCGTGCGACGCCCACCGGCATTGCCCAGTATGTCGTAATAGAAGACAATGATATAAAGGCAGCAGCCCGCCGCGAGCAGCGCCAATAGCCAGTCGATCACCGGTATGTATCGGCGCGGCGAGCGCGCAAAAGCCGGAAACAGCATGAAACCCAAAAACATCGCAAAGGCGAGGTGGATCGCGCGTTGCTGCGTGTCATCGATCAACCCGATGCCAAGGATGAAAGGCAGAGGGGATGTAACGTAAAGCTGATAGATCGGCCATGCCAGGCAGACCAGGACGATAAAGCGGCTCGTAAGCCCCGAAGGGCTTCGCGCACCCAGATCGTTTTCCGCGATAAGATTATCCAGGTCGCGCCGCGTTTCAGTCGTCATGTGATTGGGTTCCCTTATGCGACCAGGGGCGAATACATCGCCCCTGGTTGGCTTTCATACATGTCAGTTGATCAGTTATTCGATCAGGCCAGTTTCGCGAAAATACCGCTCGGCGCCGGGGTGGTAGGGGATGCTGCGCCCGTTCACGGCCGAACCGTCGCGCGTTACCAGCGTGTAGAGGCTCGATTGCGACTTGATATCTTCAAAGTTATCGAAGACCGCCTTGACCATGTTGTAGACAGTCTCTTCGTCGGTATCTGCCGTGGCGACGACTGTGGCGACGAGACCCCAGGTGTTCACCTCATCCTCTTGACCGGCGTAGGTGCCCGCCGGGATGTCCGACGCAACCAGGTAGGGATAGTCGACAATCATCTTCTCGATCGTATCATCGTACCAGTTGAGAATGCTTGCATCACAGGTGTTCACCGCTTCGGTGATGCTGGAGGCCGAGATGCCCGTTGTATAGTAGAAAGCATCGATTTTCCCATCGCACAGCGCCTGCGCCTGTTCGCGCGAGGTCAGGCGCGTGGCCTGCCCGAAAAAGCTGTCCGGGTCCGTGCCATATTGCTCAAGAGCAAAGATCATCGATGCGGCCTGTCCCGAGCCGGCATTGCCGATGTTGACGACTTTGCCTTCCAGTTCGGAAAAATCGGTCAGCCCCAGATCGGCGCGCGCGACGACGTGGCTTGTATCCTTATGCAACGAAAACATAAAGCGCAGGTCTTCGTTTGGTCCGGCATCCTCGAAGGCGGATGTGCCGTTATAGGCATGATATTGCCAGTCGGATTGTGCGACAGCGATGTTCATCTCGCCTGCCGCCATGGAGCGCAGGTTGGCGACCGAGCCGCCTGTGCTTTCGACGGTGCAGCGGATATTGTGGCCCTGAGATTCACGGCTCTTGTTCACGGCGTTGCAGATGAAGCCGCCGGTCGGGTAATATCCACCGCCTATCCCGGCTGTTCCGATATTGACGAATTGCCGTTCCTGCGCGGACGCCGCCCCTGAAAACGAATTCGCTGCACAAAGTGCAATCGCCGCGATGGTAAGTTGCTTTGTCATGATTTCTCCCTTGAGTTAGCTGACATGGTCGCCATGCCGACGAAGGCTGGCGGCCGTTTCCTTCTTGGTAGTTTCTATATGCGCCCTCAGAAGCGCGACGGCCTCATTTGTTTCTCCTCTCTCGCAAGCATCAAGAATCTGGTCATGTTCCAGCGAAGGGCGTTCGAGACCGGCTGCTTGCGACACGAATTTGCGCAGGTAAGGCCCAATTCGCTGCTGCATATCTGCAATCAATTGAAGAAGTTGCGGATTGCCGCACGGCTCGTAAAGCGCTTCGTGAAAGCGGATGTTCATCTCGCTCCAGCCTTCGCTATGCGTCTCGCGGGAGTAAGTGGTCAAAACATTCCTTGCCGTCGTAAAATCCATTTCGATCATGTTCGGCACCGCCAATTCCAACGCCCTACATTCCAACGCGATGCGGATATCCAGAATGTGCAGAATTTCGGCGGACGAAAGTTTTCGCACGATCGCACCACGATTCTTGCGAAACTGCACAAAACCATCGACTTCGAGCTTCAACAGCGCCTCGCGGACCGGAACCTTGCTCACTTCATGACGACGCGCGATTTCATCCTGACGCAACGGCGCGCCAGGCGGGAGAGATCCCGCAATGATGCTCTCTTTCAGATCATCATAAATCGAATCCGCCATCGGCTTCGTCGCAGTCAGGGGGTGGGTCTCGGTTTTCATGTGCATCCTCTTGGTTTGAGTCTTGCATATCGTATACGTTTCTGTCAATTGAAATACGAAAGAAGGAATTGAAAGTTTATGACCGGCGTAACGGATACGGTAATTATCATCGGAGGCGGCATCGTCGGTTCGGCGGCGGCATTTTTCTTGGCACGCGCTGGAGCCGACGTTGTGGTGATTGAGGCTGATTTCAGCTACGCGAAGGCCACGTCGCCGCAAGGGGCGGGTGGAGTGCGCCAACAGTTCAGCGTGCCGGAAAACATCGAGCAATCGATCTTCAGCATTGATTTCTACCGAAACTTTAAGCAGCACATGCAAGGCATTCCCGACATGCCTGATCTGGACTTTCGTGAGCAGGGATATCTTTTCGTCGTCGGACGGGATGGCGAGCACACTTTGCGGGCCAATGAGGCGCGGCAACGCTCGATGGGGGTAACAACCCACCTGATGGACCGCGACGAATTGCGACAAAAGTTCCCCTCCATCCTGCGGGACGATATTGCGGCAGCTTGTTACACGCCCGATGACGGCTGGGTCGATCCAAACGCGGCCCTTTGGGGGTTCCGACGTGCGGCACAACATTACGGTGCAATCTACAAGGAAGCGCGCGTATCAGCCATTCAAGCGACCGGACACAAGGCCGAGGCCGTTATTTTGTCAAACGGTGATCGGATCGCGGCCGGTCATGTGGTCAACTGTGCTGGACCTTGGGTCGATGACATAGCGCGGATGACCGGCGCATCGCTTCCCGTGGCGCCGATGTGTCGGGTCCAGCATTTCTGGCATTGCCCGCATCCAATGGAAGCCTTGCCGCTGGTCAAGGATGAAAGCGGGCTCTTCTTTCGTCCAGAAGGCGACGGATTCGCCGGAGGGCGGCCCAGCTTTGACATTGATCCGGGCTTTGTCGAAGATATCTATCGCGGCTTCTTTGCAACCTATTTCGAAGACACCGTGTGGCCGATGCTTGCCGCGCTGGTGCCAAACTTCGAAAGCTTGCGCCTGAAGCGCAGCTGGGCGGGGCATTACGCCCAGAACCTGCTCGACGGTAACATGATTATCGGAGCTTACTCCGAGGGGCATCAGAACCTGATCACCGCCTGTGGTTTTTCCGGTCATGGCCTGATGCATGCCCCGGCGGTCGGGCGCGCCATTTCAGAGCTTGTGCTGCATGGCGACTACCAGTCCATCGACCTGAGCAGACTGGGGATGGACCGTGTTCACCGTAAAAAACCATATCCTGAAATTGGCATCACATAGAAAAGGCCCATGAACATGGCAGAGATTCACGCACGGATTGCCGTGATCGGAGCAGGTACGATCGGCATTGCTACCGCCTATTACCTGATGAAGAACCACGGCATTCACGATATCGCCCTGATCGATCTGGGGCAACCGATGGCCTATACCTCAGCCCAATCGGGCGAGAACTACCGCAACTGGTGGCCGCATCCCGCGATGGTGGCATTCACGAACCGCTCCATAGATTTGATGGAAGATATCTCTCGTGAATCCGACAATCGGATCAACATGACGCGGCGCGGTTATGCGCTGTCTACGCGCGACACGAATATCGATGCCGTTGTGGCGCAGCTGTATGATGGGCTCGGCAAAGAGGCGGACCGCTTGATCCGCTATCACACCGAAGCGCACTCGGACACCTATCAGCCGTTCGATGACGCATCTTGGCAAGCCGCGCCTTCCGGTATCGATATCGTAAAGAACCGGGCGCTGATACAGGATCGCTTTGCCAGCTATGCCCCGGACATTGAGACGGTTATTCATATCAGGCGCGGTGGCGACATCAGCGGACAGCAATTGGGCATGCACATGCTGGACCATTTGCGTGCAGCAGGAGCCCGCCGCGTCACCGGCGAGGTCCGCAGCATCACCGCACAGGATGGTTTTCAAATCGAGATCACCACGCCAGATGGCACCGATACCCTGATGGCTGACCAGGTGGTGAATGCCGCAGGTCCCTATGCCGACGAGATAGCAGCGATGCTGGGCGTCGAACTGCCAATATATAACACATTTCAGCAAAAAATCGCCTTTGAGGATCGCGAAGCCGCGATCCCCCGCGCACTGCCATTTTCAATCGATCTTGACAGCCAGCATATCGACTGGACCCAGGAAGAGCGTCAGATGCTTCTCGAAGATCCAGATCTCGCTTGGCTGGCCAAGGAAATGCCGGGCGCGATCCACTGTCGGCCCGACGGTGGAGACGCTGGAAAATGGCTCAAGCTGGGCTGGGCTTATAACGACACACCCGCTCGTGCCACATGGGAACCACCGCTCGACGACAAATTCCCCGAGATAGTGTTGCGTGGCGCGGCCCGCCTGAATCCTGCTCTCAAGTGCTATTACGGGCAACTTCCCCGGACAATGCACCATTATGGGGGCTGGTATACGATGACAGATGAAAACTGGCCGCTGATCGGCAAGATGGGCCCCGATGGTGCGTTCATGAATTGCGCGATGTCGGGTTTCGGAACGATGGCCGCCTGCGCGGCTGGAGAACTGTGTGCAGCATGGATCACCGACACCGAACTGCCGGATTACGCTCGTGAGTTATCAATTGAACGGTATGAGGACACCGCATTGCTTGAGCTTCTGCAGGCATCGAGCAAAGGGGTTCTCTGAAGTGACCTACTGTAGGCTGGATCTGGTATCAGATCCAGCAAAGCAGAACTCGGACCTGAGACGTAGCTCCCCCCCCTTCTCAGGCCAGACAGACGATCTCGGCCTTGTGGCAGTGGCGCGTGCCGTAGGGGCAGCTTGAAAAGCACCTTGATCGACAGGCAAAACTGATTACCGCATCGCAGAAGGTAGGCGGTCGCTTCTCATGCGGCGCGAGCCAGGGCATATTCCTGTCCAGCCGGATCAGAAGCGAGCCACGCTTTCGCAGCGTGGCGTTATAATAGCGGGCGGGTGAGGGCTTCGGCATGCCACCCTCGTAATCTTATGGATACGCGATGTGAATCCTCCCAAGGCACGAGTTCTGGAACAATGCCGACCGGGACACAGACCCGACCCGTTTTCTATGACACCGTTTCGGAGACGTTCTCGGGAAAGAAGCAGGCGGCGCGGTGGCTGTTGCCGGTCAATTCGGGACGCGAAAGGCGGCAGGTGTCCTGCGCCTTCCAGCAGCGCGGCGCAAAGGGGCAACCGGGGAGATCGTCCAGCGGCGAGGGAAGTTCGCCCTCAAGCTTGATCCGCTCACGCTTGCCATCCGGGTCGGCATGGGGCGTCGCGGACAAAAGCGCCTTGGTGTAGGGATGGCGCGGGGCGGCAAAGATCTCGGCCTTGCTGCCGGTTTCCACGGCGCGCCCAAGATACATCACCACCACATCGTCGGCCACATGGCGCACCACCGAGAGGTCGTGGCTGATGAAAAGATAGGCAAGCTGGAACCGTTCCTGCAAATCGAGCAGCAGGTTCAGGATCGAACTTTGGATCGACACGTCAAGCGCGGACACTGGCTCGTCCAGCACCAATACCTTGGGGTTCAGCATCAGGGCGCGGGCAATCGCGATGCGCTGCCGCTGGCCACCCGAGAACATATGCGGATAGCGGTCGTAATGCTCGGGGCGCAGTCCGACAAGTTTCAGCATATCGTGGGCCTTCGCCTCGCGCTCATTGGCGGCAACGCCATTGATCTTGAGCGGTTCGGCCAGAATCGCGCCGATCCGTTGCCGCGGGTTGAGCGAACCGTAAGGGTCCTGGAACACGATCTGCACCTCGCCGCGCAGGCTGGCCCAATTGTCGGGCGTGGCAGGCTTGCCGGCCAGTTCGAGCGTTCCGCGGGTTGGTTCCTCGATCATCGTCACGACCCGCGCGAGGGTGGATTTGCCGCAACCGGATTCGCCAACCACGGCCAGCGTCTTGCCCGGATAGAGCGTGAAATCCACGTCCGACAAGGCGCGAACGATCTGCGGTGCCGAGAACAGCCCACCGCGAACCGCGTAGTGCCGGGTCAGGCCCTGGGCGATGGCAGCGGGGGCGCTCATGCCTTCTCTCTCACAGCGGCATTCAACGGATGGATGCAGCGCGCATAGCCAAGCTCGGGGCCGAGCGCCGGTGGTGGCGCGGCGCGGCAGGCGTCAGTCACAAAACCGCAGCGCGGTGCAAAGAGGCAGCCGGGCGGGCGATCGAACTGCCCCGGGACCACGCCCGGGATCGAAGGCAGACGCCGTTCGGTCGCGCGTTCGGGAAGCGCGGCGAGCAGGGCGGCGGAATAGGGGTGATGCGGCGCGCGGAACAGGTCGCGCACCGATTGCTGTTCGACCTTTTGCCCCGCGTAATGCACCGACACTGTACGCGCGGTTTCAGCGACCACGCCCATGTCATGGGTGATCAGCACCAGGGCCATGCCGCGCTCGTCGCGCAGGTGCACCAGCAGATCAAGTATTTGCGCCTGAATAGTGACATCAAGCGCGGTTGTCGGCTCGTCCGCGATCAAAAGCTTGGGGTTGCAGGCGATGGCCATGGCGATCATCACGCGCTGGTTCATCCCCCCCGACAGCTGGTGCGGAAAGCTGTTCAGCCGCTTTTCCGGCGCAGCAATGCCAACCTGTCGGAACAGGTCCAGCGCGCGGGCGGCGCGTTCGGCCCGGCCGAGGCCCAGATGGAGCCGCAGCACCTCCTTGATCTGGAAACCGACCGTGAAGCAGGGGTTGAGCGAAGACATCGGCTCTTGAAAGATCATCGCGATGTCCTTGCCGACAATCTTGCGGCGGGCGTGTGGGGGGAGGCGCCGCAGGTCCTGGCCGTCGAATTCCAGGGTGTCGGCGGTGATGTTGCCGGTCCAGGGCAGCAGGCCCATCAGCGCCAGCATCGCGACCGATTTGCCCGATCCGGATTCGCCGACAATGGCATGCAGGTCGCCTGCGGCCACGTCCAGATTCAGCCCATCGACGGCGCGGAACTGGCCAGAGGTGGTTGCGAAATCGACGCTGAGGTTGCGGATTGAAAGAAGACTCATGTCAGCTCCGCTTCAACTTGGGATCAAAGGCATCGCGCAATCCGTCGCCCATCAGGTTGATCGCCAGCACGGTAACGAGGATCGCAAGGCCGGGCAGGGTGACAACCCACCAGGCGCGCAGGATGAATTCGCGTGCTTCGGCCAGCATGGTGCCCCATTCGGGCGTTGGCGGCTGTGCCCCCATGCCGAGAAACCCGAGGGCGGCGGCGTCGAGGATCGCAGTGGAAAACGACAGCGCGCCCTGAACGATGATCGGGGCGAGGCAGTTCGGCAACACGGTGACGAACATCAGCCGCCAACGCCCTGCGCCCGCGACCCGCGCCGAGGTGACGTAGTCCTTGCCGAGTTCCCCCAGCACGCTGGCCCGGGTCAGTCGGACATAGTGGGGCTGCAATACGATGGCGATGGCGATCATTGCGTTGGTCAGGCTCGGCCCGAGGATTGCCACCAGCACCAGCGCCAGCAGCAGCGACGGGAAGGCGAGGATAATGTCCATCAATCGCATGATCAGGGTATCGAGCCATTTGGGTGAAAACCCGGCCAACAGCCCAAGCAGGATGCCGCCCGACGCCGCAACGGTGACAACCACGATCCCGACATAGAAGGAATAGCGCGCGCCGTGCAGCAGGCGGGACAGCATGTCGCGCCCCAGAGGATCGGTGCCCAATGGGAACTGCCAGCTGCCGCCGGCCTGCCATGCGGGCGGGAGCAAGGTGTTGGCCCGGAACTGCGCAGTGGGGTCATAGGGCGCGATTAGGGGGGCGAAGATGGCCACGAGGATGAAGGCCGTAAAAATCCACAAGCCAAAGACGGCACCGCGATTTTCGCGGAAATAGAACCAGAATTCGCGCAGTCGCCCGGGGCGCTGTTCGTCCATCTCTGCGTTGGCGGATAGTGCGTCGTCGACCATCTCAGCGCTTCCTGATCTTGGGGTTGATGAAACCGTAAAGCACATCCACGGTCAGGTTTACGACCATCACCATCACGGCAATCAGCAGCAGACCGCCCTGCACCACGGGATAGTCGCGGCGGAAGATCGAATCGACCATCCACTTGCCGATGCCCGGCCAGGAAAAGATCGTCTCGGTCAGGATTGCCCCGGCTAGCAGGGTGCCGACCGATAGGCCAATCACGGTGATTACCGGGATCAGCGCGTTGCGCAGGGCGTGCAGCCCGTTGATCCTGAGCGGCGACAGTCCCTTGGCGCGGGCGGTGCGGATATAGTCCTCGCCCAGCACCTCAAGCATGGCAGAGCGGGTCTGTCGCGCGATCACGGCCAGCGGGATCGTCCCAAGCACGATTGTTGGCAGGATCAGGTGTCTAACCGCCGAGGTGACAGCACCCTTTTGCCCAGATGCGATCGCATCCCAGATCATGAAGCCGGTAGGGTCGGGAAAGTAATACCGCAGGTCGATCCGCCCAGACACCGGCGTCCACCCAAGGTTGCCCGAGAACACGATGATCAGCAGCAGCGCCCACCAGAAGATCGGCATCGAATAACCGACGAGCGCCGTGGACATCAGCGCGCGGTCAAAGAATTTCCCCCGGTTCACTGCCGCAATCACCCCGGCCGGCAGGCCGAGGATGACGGCAAAGATCATCGCGAAGACGGACAACTCCAGCGTGGCGGGGAACAGGGTAAAGAACTCGTCCCAAACCGGGCGTTTTGTAACAAAGCTTTGCCCAAGGTCGCCTTGCAGCACCCCGGTGAGATAGTCCCAGTATTGCACCCAGATCGGACGGTCGAAACCGAACTGTTGGACCAGTTCCTGATAGCGTTCGTCGCTGAGGCCACGCTCGCCGGCCATCACGATGATCGGGTCGCCGGGCAGCACCCGGATAAAGGCGAACGAGATCAGCGTGACGCCGATAAAGGTAGGAAGAAAGGTCGCGATGCGCGACAGGACATATTTCAGCATCAGGTTCCCACCACCATCAGTTCGGTGGGGAAGGTCGTCAGCGATTCGGACCCGGTATCGGTGACCAGCATCACATCTTCGATCCGAACCCCGAAATTACCAACCTCGTAGAGGCCGGGTTCGTTGGTGAACACGGTTCCGGCGGCAAGAGCGACGTGGTTGCCGCGCATGATATAGGGGGCTTCGTGCACCTCGCGGCCCAGACCGTGGCCGGTCTTGGTGCGGATCCGGTCGGAAAAGCGGGACATTTCCAGCACCCCGGTCACCGCATCATCAATGTCGTGCGCCGTAATGCCGGCGCGGGTCACTTCGTGGCCGCGACGGTTGGCACGCAGCACGGTGTCATAGACTTGCGCCCCCTCGTCGGTGGCGTGACCGATGAATACGGTGCGGGTCATGTCGGCGGCGAAACCGTCCTTGCGGGCACCAAAGTCCAGAAGCAGGGCGTCGCCCGCCGCAACCCGGTAATCGGCGCGGGCATGGGCGTGGGGCTCGGCGGAATTGTCGGCGGCGGCGACGATGGGCGCGAATGACAGATCGTCGGCACCTTCGGCAAACAGCGCTTGCACCAGCATCGCCTCGATCTCCTTTTCGCTCTGGCCAATCTGCACCCGGTCGAGCGTGAAAGCCAGCGCGTCTTCGGAAATCTTGATGGCGGCGCGCAGGGCGGTGATGTCGGCATCGGTCTTGACAGTGCGCAGGCCCGAGATCGCCGCTTCGCCGTCGCGGATGTCACAGCCGGGCAGGGCGGACTTGAGCGCGTGATGCACGAAAACCCGCATCACCTGACCTTCGACAGCGAGGCTGCGCAGCGGCATCGCAGATGCCAGCGCGGAAAAGGCGGCGGTGTAGCCATCCTGATCGCGCCAGTCGAACACCGCACCGGGAAATCCGACTGTATCCCAAGAGGCGAGCTCAAGGTTCGGCACGATGGCGGCCGGATCACCTGAGCGCGGGATGACGACAACAAAGGGTCGTTCAAAACTGCCAAAGGCGCGGCCGACGGCGCGGGTAAAGTTCGGCCCCGGCACCAGCGCCACGGCATCACAGTCGAGATCCTGCGCCACCTGCCGCAGGTCGGCGAAGCGGTCGGTCATGGAATTCTCCCGTCGGAAAGGGAGGTCCGGGACAGCAATCCGCCCCGGACC
The DNA here is from genome assembly GCA_947503145.1 of uncultured Roseovarius sp. GTDB lineage: Bacteria > Pseudomonadota > Alphaproteobacteria > Rhodobacterales > Rhodobacteraceae > Roseovarius. Next base: position 468,358 of record CANNCP010000002.1, on the reverse strand, counting down.
TCGTTTGCTTATTCAGCGAGGCTGACGTCGTCGAAGATGTGCCCACCCAGCGGGTGAACAACATAGCCTTCGACCTCTTTGCGCATCGGCATGAAGACGACCGAATGGGCGATGGTGGCCCAAGGCGCCTGATCCTTGAAGATCACCTGCGCCTGCTCGTAAAGCTTGGTGCGTTCAGCCTGATCGCTCAACTGGCGCGCTTTGGTCAGCAAGCCGTCGAACTCTTCGTTGCACCACTGCGCGCGGTTGGCGCTGCCAACCCCGTCACAGCCCAGCAGCACGCCGAGGAAGTTGTCGGGATCGCCGTTGTCACCGGTCCAGCCCAGCAGTACCGCACCGTCGCGGTCCTCGGCTTTGGAGCGATCCAGATATTCACCCCATTCATAGGATACGATCTCGACGTTGACACCGACCTGAGCGAAATCCTCTTGCATCAGTTCGGCCATGCGGCGGGCGTTCGGGTTATAGGGGCGTTGCACCGGCATCGCCCAGATCTTCATGTTGAGATCGGTCACGCCTTCAGCCTCAAGAGCCGCCTTGGCGGCCTCGGGGTCATAGGGATCGTCCTCGATGGCGTTGTTGTAGGACCACATGGTCGGCGGGATCGGGTTCTTGGCTATCTGGCCCGAGCCCTGGAACACCACGTCGATGATCGCCTGCTTGTCGATCGCCATGTTCAGCGCCTTGCGCACATTCCGATTGTCGAACGGCGCTACCTTGGCGTTATAAGCGAGGTAACCGACGTTCAGACCCTCCTGCTCCATCACGTTGAGGTCGGGGTTGTCCTTCATCGCCTGCACGTCGGCCGGGGCCGGATAGGGCATGATGTGGCACTCACCCGCCTGAAGCTTTTGATAGCGCACCGAAGCGTCGGGCGTGATCGCAAACACCAGTGTTTCGACCTTGGCCGGATCGCTCCAGTAGTTATCGTTGCGCAGGAACCGGATCACGGCATCCTTCTGATACGCCTGGAAGGTAAACGGTCCGGTGCCGATCGGGGCCTGGTTCAGCATTTCCGGGGTGCCAGCCGCAGCCATCGCGTCGGCGTATTCTGCCGACAGGATTGATGCAAAATCCATCGCCATGTTGGCGAGGAACGGCGCTTCGGGGCGGCTCAGGTTGAACGCGACGGTCAGGTCGTCGATCTTCTCGACTGACGAGATCAGCGTGGGCATCGACATCGATTCAAAGTATTCCCACGACCCGCTCGAAGCATTGTGGAACGGGTGATCGTCCAGCCGCTGCCGGTCGAATGAGAACACCACGTCATCGGCGTTGAAATCGCGGGTCGGGGTGAACTGGTCGTTACTGTGGAACTTGACGCCGGGGCGCAGCTTGAATGTTACGGTCAGGCCATCATCGCTGACCTCATAGCTTTCAGCGAGACCGGGGACGACTTCGGTCGTGCCGGTCTTGAACTCGACGAGCTGGTTGTAGACGGTGTGCGACGAGGCGTCGAAGGTCGTGCCCGCAGTGAATAGTGCCGGGTCAAACCCTTCGGGGCTCCCCTCGGAGCAATAGACAAGCGTCTGGGCTTGGGCCGCGAAAGACAGTGCCAGCGTGGCGACGCCCGAGGCAAGGATGGTTCTCAGTCTCATGATAGACTCCCTTAGATTGTTTGAGACGGTCATTGGACGGATCCTGACGTGGATCCTGTGCCGCTCTGGCCTCAGCTTGGCGCATTGCATCAATCACAGCAAGTAATGATCGGCGCAAAAATGAACGACTATTCAAGGGAACGCGGAATTGTGTCTGGTCATCGTTGCGCATATTTGCGGCACGCTGTCGGGCAGTGGACGCTTGGGGCACGCATGGACCGACCAGCAGTGGCTCGATCTGCGCGAACTCTTCGAGGGGCGCTATCAGCAGCCATCACCGCCCAGTTGCCCGCCCCGAGATGACATGGCCCGCGAGCCCACCAGTGCGGACGCTGTCGACGACCGGATGGTTCGCAACGCCCACTACATCGCCCACATTCGGCGCCTAAAGCGTTCCGCGAAAACCTGACTCACAGCTTTTCGCGGAACGGCCCGATACATATGACCGTTGCACGCATTCCGCCTTGACTGAGTGCCTCAGGTTTCAGGTGGAACGCTTTTAACCAGGCACCGCAAGATCATGAAACCGTTCGCCCGGTTTTGAAGCCCGGCACTCAAGTTGCGGAGCCGCCGACAGTCAGGCCGCCGATCATCACCGTGGGCTGTCCCACCCCCACAGGCACCCACTGGCCCTGCTTGCCGCAATTGCCCATGCCGGGATCGAGCGCCATGTCATTGCCGAGCGCGCGGATCTGCCTCAGCGCCGTCGCGCCGTCGCCGATCAAGGTAGCACCCTTGACCGGCGCGCCGATCACGCCGTTCTGCACGCGGTAGGCTTCGGTGCAGGAAAACACGAACTTGCCATTGGTGATATCCACCTGCCCGCCACCGAATCCCACCGCATAGATCCCATCGCGCAAATCCGTCACGATGTCGCTGGGGGCGGCGTCTCCACCCAGCATGTAGGTGTTGGTCATGCGCGGCATCGGCGCATGAGCATAGCTCTCGCGCCGCCCGTTGCCGGTGGGGGCGACGCCCATCAGTCGGGCGCTCTGGCGGTCCTGCATGTATCCCACCAGCACGCCGTCCTCGATCAGCACGTTACGGCCCGAGGGCGTGCCTTCGTCGTCGAAACTGATACTGCCGCGTCGGTCCGGCAGTGTCCCATCGTCCAGAACGGTCACACCCGGTGCCGCGATGCGTTGTCCCATCAGCCCGGCAAAGGCCGAGCTGCCCTTGCGATTGAAATCACCCTCCAGCCCGTGCCCGATCGCCTCATGCAGCAGGATTCCCGGCCAGCCGGGGCCCAGCACCACATCCATGACACCCGCGGGGGCGGGGACCGCCTCCAGGTTTACCAGCGCGATACGCAACGCCTCGTGCGCCTTGGCTTGCCAGTCTTGCGGTGCGATGAGGCCGCTCAGCCCGACCCGACCGCCGCCACCCGACGTGCCTTGCTCGCGGCGGCCGTCCTGTTCGACGATGACCGAAACATTGACCCGCGTGAGCGGGCGCACATCGCGCAGATGTGTGCCGTCGGGGCGCAGAATCTCGACCTCCTGAAATTCGGCGGTGATCACGGCCGTCACCTGTACCACCCGCGAATCGAGATCGCGAGCAAAGGCGTCGATCTCGCGCAGCACCTCGACCTTGACCGGAAAGCTGGCTCCGGAGATGGGATCGGCATCGGTGTAGAGACGGGTGTTCGTGGCGGCAGGCCCGACATCAAGTGTCCCGCCGCCCGCGCCCACGGCCAGTTGTGCCGTCTCGACAGCGCGGGTCAGGGCGGATTCGGAGATGTCGGTGCTGTGGGCGTAGCCCGCCGCCTCGCCGCGCACCGCCCGCAGGCCAAAGCCTTCGCTGGCGTCATAGCTGGCGGTGCGCACGCGGCCATCGTCAAAAACCAGCGTCTCGGATCGCCTGCGCTCCAGAAACAGCTCGCCGTCATCGGCGCCGCGCGTGGCCGCGCGCAGATGGACCAGCGCGGTGGCCGGGTCGAGATGTGTGTCAAACGGCCGGAAAAGGGCGTCCTGCATGTGTTTTGTCCTCAAGTGGCGACGCAGAAAATTGACCAAAATCAAAAAAACCTGATCTAAATCAAAGAAGCGTCTGTTTGCCGCATTCGTCATTCTTGTCTGTTGGGTAAGAATATGGTTTTAACGGGCCGTGAAACAATGGGATTCCGCCAATGCGGCGGACGCCTGCCGCAAAACACGATAAACGCTTCAACCGATCAAGGTGCACAATGCGACATTTTACCAATATGCTGGCCGCGACAGCCGCCCTGACTGCCACGCCTGCACTGGCGCAAGAGCGCCTCGAAATCATCGGCAAACCGACTGACGGCGGCCTCGGCTTTCAACCTGCGGCAACCGAATTGGCGCGTGACCTGCATTGGCTCGATGACATGGTACTGGTGATCATCACGGCAATCACCCTGCTGGTCGTGGCGCTGCTGATCTACGCGGTCCTGCGGTTCAACCGCCGGGTTAACCCGACCCCGGCGAAGTTCACCCACAACTCGCCGATCGAAGTGGCCTGGACGATCATCCCGATCGTGATTCTGGTCTTTATCGGCGCATTCTCGTTGCCGGTGCTGTTCAAGCAGCAGGAGATCCCCGAGGGCGAGGTCAACATCAAGGTGACCGGCTACCAGTGGTACTGGGGCTACGAATACACCGACCATGATTTCGGTTTCGAGAGCTTCCTGATCGGTGAAGGCAAGGTGCTGAACGATGAGGTTGTGGCAGAACTGGAAGAGGCCGGATACACCCGTGACGAATTCCTGCTGGCCACCGACACCGCCGTTGTCGTGCCCGTGGGCAAGGTTGTCGTGATGCATGTGACCGGTGCGGACGTGATCCACAGCTGGACCATCCCCGCCTTTGGCGTGAAACAGGACGCGGTGCCCGGACGTCTGGCGCAGCTGTGGTTCAAGGCCGAGAAGGAAGGCGTCTATTTTGGCCAGTGCTCTGAGCTTTGCGGCAAGGACCACGCCTATATGCCGATCACGGTCAAGGTCGTGAGTCAGGAGGCATATGACGAATGGTTGACCGGCGCGATCGAGGAATATGCCGGCACGCCGACGGGCTTTGACGTCGCAGCCGCCAATTGACCAGTCCGCAGGGCCGGGCCATTCGCCCGGCCGCGCGATGTAGGATTTCGCAAGGACGGGCCGCGGCCCGGCCTTCAGTTTGGAAAGTAGTGACATGAGTGACGCAAGCCTTCATGCCCGCGAGACCGGGGCCGGCGATGCCGGGTTCAGCGACTATTTCGCGCTTCTCAAGCCGCGGGTGATGAGCCTGGTTGTCTTTACCGCGCTCGTGGGCCTGCTCGCCGCACCGGGTGGCGTGCATCCTGTCGTGGGCTTTGCCGCGATCCTGTTCATCGCCGTGGGCGGCGGGGCGTCGGGCGCGCTGAACATGTGGTGGGATGCCGATATCGACCGCATCATGAAGCGCACACAGAGCCGTCCGATCCCGATGGGCAAGATCACCGAGGGCGAGGCCTATGCCTTTGGCGTCGCGCTGGCGGGTTTTGCGGTTGTCATGCTGGGGCTGGCCACGAACCTCTTTGCCGGGGCGCTTCTGGCCTTCACCATCTTTTTCTATGTTGTCGTCTATTCGATGTGGCTGAAGCGCTCGACGCCGCAGAACATCGTGATCGGTGGCGCGGCGGGCGCGTTCCCCCCGATGATCGGCTGGGCGGCGGTGACGGGCGGTGTGGCGATCGAATCCATCCTGATGTTCGCGTTGATCTTCATGTGGACGCCGCCGCATTTCTGGGCGCTCGCGCTGTTCATGAAATCCGACTACCACAAGGCCGATGTGCCGATGCTGACCGTAACGCACGGACGGCGCGCGACGCGCACCCATATCCTGATTTATACCGCGCTCTTGGCGCCGCTGGCCGTCGCCATCGGTTTCACCACCATCGGCGGGCTGTTCTATCTGGCCGTGGCCGTGGTGCTGAACGCGCTGTTCCTAAAGGGCGCGTGGGATATCTGGCGCCGTGACGAGGTAACGGCCGAGGCCGACAGCTACCGCACCGAGAAAAAGGTGTTCCGTCTGTCGCTGATCTATCTCTTTGCGCATTTCGCCGCGATCTGGGTGCAGAGCCTGCTGAACGGGGCCGGGATTGGGGGCTGGGGATGAGCTTTCGCAAGCCGCATGAGCTGCACAAGCGCCGGTTCAGCCGTAATCTGGGTCTCGGGCTGGTTCTGGCCGGGTTCGTCGCGCTGATCTTTGGCCTGACCATCGCCAAGGTGAGCGACGATGATTTCTCGGTGCCGGCTCAGATAGGGGGCACCCAATGATGCCGCGCGATCCCAAGACCCGGACATTGGTGCAACTGGTCGGCGTCGTCGTGTTGATGGGCGGGCTGGCCTGGGCGTCGGTGCCATTTTATGACTGGTTCTGCCGGGTTACCGGCTTTGGCGGCATTCCGGGCGTGGCGCAGGCGGAGTCGGGGGATATTCTCGATCAGACGATCAAGGTCCGCTTTGACGCCAGCAGGGAACGCGGCATGCCGTGGGAATTCAAGCCCATGGTGCGCGAGATGGAGCTGCGCATCGGCGAGACCGGCCTGGCCTTCTACGAGGCTTACAACCCGACTGACCGGGTTGTTGCGGGACAGGCGGCCTATAATGTGACGCCTTACCAGGCGGGCGGATTTTTCGACAAGATCGACTGCTTTTGCTTTACCGAGCAGGTCTTGCAGCCTGGCGAGCGGGTGATGATGCCCGTGACATTCTTGGTGGATCCCGGAATTGTCAGCGACCGGGATGCAAAATACACCCACACGATCACACTCTCCTACACATTCTACGAGATCGACCTGCCCGAAGAGCAGGCTGCTCTTGCGCCGGATAACAAAACAAGTACAAACCTGAACTGAGCCTCAACAGAGGGATTGACCGATGGCACACGAAAAAAACCACGACTACCACATTCTGACCCCCTCATGGTGGCCGTTTATCGGCGCGGTGGCGGGCTTTGTCATGCTGTTTGGCGCAGTTCTGATGATTTCGCCGCAGGCCGGATCGAACCAGCCCTGGATGTTCCTGCTGGGCCTTGCCGGTGTGCTTTACACCATGTTCGGCTGGTGGTCGGAGACGGTTGCAGAGAACCAGGCAGGCGATCACACGCCGGTGGTGAGAATCGGGCTGCGCTACGGCTTCATCCTGTTCATCGTGTCCGAGGTCATGTTCTTTTCGGCATGGTTCTGGAGCTTTTTCAAACATGCCATGTATCCGATGGGGCCGATGTCACCGATCAAGGATTCCGTCTGGCCGCCCGCCGGGATCGAGACCTTCGATCCCTGGCACCTGCCGCTGATCAACACGCTGATCCTGCTGTGCTCGGGCGTTGCCGCTACCTGGGCGCACCACGCGCTGGTGCATGAGAACAACCGCGACGACATGAAGTGGGGCTTGGCCATCTCGATTGCGCTGGGCGTGCTCTTTACCTTCTTTCAGATGTATGAGTACAGCCATGCGGCCTTCGGGTTCTCGGGCAATATCTATGGTGCGAACTTCTTCATGGCGACGGGCTTTCACGGCTTCCACGTGTTTGTCGGTACGATCTTTCTCTTTGTCTGTCTGATGCGGGTGCTGCGTGGCCATTTCACCCCCGAAAGCCATATCGGGCTGGAGGCGGCAGCCTGGTACTGGCATTTCGTCGACGTGGTATGGCTGTTCCTCTTTGCCGCCATCTACGTCTGGGGCAGCTGAGGTCGTCTGGCCTTCGGCGAGGATATTTCAAGCAAGAAGAAGATGCGGGGGGCGCGCCTTCCGCATTTTCGGTTTTAGGTGGGAACGTAGTGAAACGGCAGATAGCGATACCGTTGGTTTTCGGGGTGATCGGGACGGCCATCCTGCTGGGTCTGGGCCTGTGGCAGGTGCAGCGGCTCGGTGAGAAACAGGCGGAACTGGCCGAGATCGCCCAGCGCATTGCAAAAACCCCCATCGCCCTGCCGGGCGCGCCTGTCGAAGCTGATGACAAATACCTGGCGGTCGAGGCAAGCGGCGTTTTTCTGGGGCCGGAATTGCACGTTCTGGTCGGGGCCAAGGATTTGGGCGCGGGCTATCGGCTGATCCAACCCTTCGAGACGCAGGGGCGGCGGATCCTGGTGGATCGCGGATTTTTTGATCTTGAGGCCAAGGATGCCGAGCGACCGGCTGGCGCGGCGCGTCTGATAGGCAATCTGCACTGGCCGGACGAGGTGGACGGCTATACGCCCGAGCCGGACATGGATCGCGGCATCTGGTTCGCCCGCGACGTGCCCGCGATGGCCGGGGCGCTGGAGACAGAGCCGGTTCTGCTGGTCGTGCGGCAGGAAACGCCGCAATTGACGAACGGTCTGACGCCGCTACCGGTGGGGGGCGCGAATATCCCGAACAATCATCTGCAATATGCGATCACCTGGTTCTTGCTTGCGGTGATCTGGGCGGGCATGACCGGCTATTTTCTATGGCGCACCGGGCGCACTGCGCGGGCCGCGAAAGGTAAGACAACATGAGATATGTATCGACACGGGGACAGGCCCCGGTTCTGAGCTTTGAAGAGGCGATGCTGACCGGGCTGGCGCGCGATGGCGGGCTCTACCTGCCCGAGACGATCCCGCAGATGGCGCCGGCCGAGATCGCGGCGCTGGCCGGTCTCAGCTACGAGGAGGCGGCCTTTCGCGTGATGCGCCCCTATATCGGCGACACGTTCACCGATGCGGAATTCGAGGCGATCATCGCCCGCACCTATGCCGGTTTTGCCCATGCCGCGCGCGCGCCGCTGGTGCAGCTGGGGCCGAATCACCATCTGCTGGAGCTGTTCCACGGGCCGACGCTCGCGTTCAAGGATTTCGCGATGCAGCTGATCGGCCAGATGTTCGAGGCCGCCCTGAAACGCAACGGCAAACGGGTCTGCATCGTGGGGGCGACCAGCGGCGACACCGGATCGGCCGCGATCGAGGCGTTTCGCGGGCTGGAGGCGGTCGATGTATTCATCCTCTATCCGCAGGGCCGGGTCAGCGAAGTGCAGCGCCGCCAGATGACCACCCCGTCCGAGGCCAACGTGCATGCGTTGGCGGTCGAGGGGCATTTCGACGATTGTCAGGCGCGTGTGAAGGACATGTTCAATGACTTCCAGTTCCGCGATGCGGTCGGGCTGGCAGGTGTGAACAGCATCAATTGGGCGCGGATACTGGCGCAGGTGGTCTACTATTTCACCTCTGCCGTGTCGCTGGGCGCGCCGCAGCGCCAGGTCAGCTTTACCGTGCCCACGGGTAATTTCGGGGATGTCTTTGCAGGCTATATCGCCAAGCGCATGGGCCTGCCGATCAGCCGTCTGGTGGTGGCAACCAACCAGAATGATATCCTGCACCGATGCCTGTCCAGCGCCAAGTACACGCCCGATGGCGTGATCCCGTCAATCAGCCCGTCGATGGATATTCAGGTCAGTTCCAACTTCGAGCGCGCGCTGTTCGAGGCGTATGGCCGCGATGGGCGCGCAGTCGCACAGCTGATGGACGAGCTGAAGGCCGACGGGTTCACCGTCAGCCAGGGTGCGTTGCAGGCGCTGCGCGAAAGCTATGACAGTGGGCGCTGCGATGAGGATCAGACGCGCGCGGCGATCCGGCGAACCTGGGACACCACCGGCGAGCTGCTCTGCCCGCACAGTGCCGTGGGCGTGCATGTGGCCGAGGCGCATCTGGTGCCCGAAGTGCCAATGATCACGCTGGCCACGGCGCATCCGGCGAAATTCCCGGCGGCGGTAGAGGCGGCGAGCGGCCAGCGACCCCCCTTGCCCTCGCACATGGCGGACCTGTATGAGCGGGCGGAACGGATCACCGAGGTGGAAAACGACCTTGGGGCCATTCAAGGCATCATCAGGGCGTATTGCGTATGATCGCCGAGCATCATGTTGTGAGATGCGCGCACCGCCCAGAAACGAAGCACGCAGTTCGCGTCACTTTCACTACAGAAAGCACCGCGAAAAGCATAAAAGAACGGACCGCGTATTGACCGTCAACCTAACGACCCTGCCCAACGGGTTCCGCATCGTCACCGAGCATATGCCGGGGCTGCAATCGGCTGCCATCGGTGTATGGGTGCTGGCCGGGGCGCGCCACGAGACGCCCGAGCAGAACGGCATCGCTCATTTCCTGGAGCATATGGCGTTCAAGGGCACCCAGAGCCGCACCGCGCTGCAGATCGCCGAGGCAATCGAGGATGTGGGCGGCTATATCAACGCCTATACCAGCCGCGAGGTGACGGCCTACTACGCGCGGGTGCTGAAGGATGACGTGCCGCTGGCGCTGGAGGTGGTTGCCGATTTTCTGCGCAACGCGATATTCGACCCCGCCGAGATCGAGATCGAGCGCGGCGTGATCCTGCAGGAGATCGGGCAGGCACTGGATACGCCGGATGATATCATCTTTGACTGGCTTCAGGAAAAAGCCTATCCGAATCATCCTCTGGGCCGCGCCATTCTGGGCGGCGAGGACCGCGTGCGCAGCTTTTCGCGCGACGATCTCAACCGTTTTGTAGGGCAGCATTACCGGCCCGGACAGATGGTCCTGTCGGCGGCGGGTGCAGTCGACCACGACGCGCTGGTGCGCAGTGCCGAGGCGCTCTTTGGCGATATGGAGCCGGGCGGGGCACCCGTCGCCCCGACCGCACGGTTCGTGGGTGGCGAGAGCCGGACCATCAAGGCGCTGGAGCAGGCGCATTTCGCCATGGCCTTCGAGAGTCCCGATTACGGCGATCCGCGCATTCATGCGGCACAGATCTATGCCACCGCACTGGGCGGCAGCATGTCCAGTCGCCTGTTTCAGGAGGTCCGCGAAAAGCGCGGCCTGTGCTACACGATCCACACCCAGGCCGGGGCCTATTCGGACACCGGCATGATGACGGTCTATGCGGGCACTTCCGGTGACCAGATGGCGGGGCTCGCCGAGATCACCATCGACGAGATGAAGCGCGCGGCCGGCGACATGCGCGCAGATGAGGTGGAGCGCGCCCGTGCCCAGATGAAGGCCGGCCTGCTGATGGGGCTGGAAAGCCCGAGCAACCGGGCCGAACGTCTGGCGCGGATGCTGCAGATCTGGGACCGGATCCCGCCGCTGGATGAAGTGGTGGCGCGGATTGATGCGGTCACCCTCGGCGATGTCCGTACCCTGGCCGAAGAAATCGCCGCGCGCGCCCCGGCCGCGCTGGCGCTCTATGGTCCGGTCGAGGATGCCCCGACGCTGGAGGCATTGCAGGAAAGGCGCGCCGCGTGATATTCCTGCCCCGCCGCAAGGTCCGTATCGAGACCGAGCGGCTGACGCTGCGCCCGCCCGTCCTGAGCGATTTTCGCGCGTGGTGCGGGCTGCGGCGGTCGAGCGCCGATTTCCTCATCCCATGGGAGCCGACCTGGTCGGTCGATCATCTGGAGCGCAAGGGGTTCACCAATCGGGTCTATTGGGCGCAGCGCGCCATCAAGGACGGCTCGGCGCTGCCCTTGTTCCTCTTTCGTCGCGAGGATGCGGCGTTGCTGGGCGCGATCACGCTGGACAATATCCGGCGCGGCCCGGCACAGGCCGGCACACTGGGTTACTGGATCGGCGAGGGCTACGCACGGCGCGGCCATATGCGCGAGGCGATCGAGGCGGTGACACATTACGCGTTCGAGTGGCTCGACCTGAGCCGTCTGGAGGCCGCCTGCCTGCCGGAAAATACCCCATCGCGTGCACTGCTGGAAAAATGCGGGTTCAAGTATGAGGGTGTCGCGCAGAGCTATCTGCAGATCAACGGGCGCTGGCGGACGCATGTTCTCTATGCCGCGATCAGGGCAGATCGGCGCGGGCGGACCGGGACGGGCTGAGAAAAGAGAGAGCAGGCAGGCACCGGGCTGTCTGGCTTGTCGATTTGCGCGGCCCGGCATTCGCATCTGACTAAAGCATTCCGCGTGAATCCGTGATTCAGGTTTCCGACGAAAGGCTTTATAGTAGGGTATGGAATTGAACTCAGTCGATCAGACCTGCCTCGATGCACTGGCCGCCCTTTTACCTGCGGCTGCATTGCGCGAAGTTTCCCCGCGATATCTGGAAGAGCCACGTGGGCGCTGGCGGGGGCGGGCGGGGGCCGTTGTCGCACCTGCGACCGCCGAAGAGGTATCGCTGATTCTCAAGCTGGCGACAGCGCGCCGCGTGCCGGTGGTGCCCTATTCGGGGGGCACCGGCCTTGTCGGTGGGCAGGTCAGTCCGGACGGGCCGACGCCGATCCTGTTGAGCCTGGAGCGGATGATAGCCATTCGCGGGCTTTACCCCCGGGAGAACGTGATCGTGGTCGAGGCCGGGGCAATCCTGTCGGATGTGCATGATGCGGCGGTGGCGGCGGATCGTCTTTTTCCGCTCAGTATCGCTTCCAAGGGGTCAGCGCGGATTGGTGGGCTCATGTCGACCAATGCGGGCGGCGTGAATGTCCTGCGTTACGGCAATGCGCGCGACCTTTGCCTGGGGCTGGAGGCAGTGCTGCCGGATGGCGCGATCTGGCACGGGCTGAAACGGCTGCGCAAGGACAATACCGGCTATGATTTGCGCAACCTGCTGATCGGGGCCGAGGGCACGCTGGGGGTGATCACCGCCGCCGCGCTCAAGCTGGCGCCGCGCCCCGCAGGCGAAGGTACGGCGCTGATGGTGGTCGACAGCCCCGCCGCTGCGCTGGCCTTGTTGGCGCTGGCGAGGGATCACATGGGTGAGGGCATCAGCGCGTTCGAGCTGATCCACCGGCAGGGCCTGGAGTTTCTGGCCGAGACGCTGCCCGATCTGCGCCAGCCCTTTGGCGCGCCGCCTGAATGGTGCGTGCTGATTGATCTGGGCCTCGCGCGTGGGCTGGACCCTGCGACCGCGCTGGAGCGGCTGTTCGAAGAGGCGGCCGAGGCGGGGCTGGTCAGCGACGGCCTGATCGCGCAGTCAGAGGCACAGCGTCACAGCTTCTGGGAGTTGCGTGAGCAGATACCCGAGGCCAACCGGCGCATCGGATCGATCGTCTCGCATGATATTTCGGTGCCACTGGGCACGGTGCCCGAGTTCATCGCCAAGGGTGCCGGGGTGATCGGCGCGCTGGGTGATTTTCGCATCAACTGTTTCGGGCATCTGGGCGACGGCAATCTGCATTACAACGTCTTTCCCCCGCCGGGCGAGAGCCGTGCAGATTACGCCCATCTGGGCGATGCCATCAAGCGCGACGTGCATGATCTGGTGCACGCGATGGGCGGCTCGATCAGTGCCGAACACGGCATCGGGCGGCTGAAGGTGGACGATCTGGAGCGCTATGGCGATCCGGCCAAGCTGGCGGCGATGCGGGCGATCAAGGCGGCTCTTGATCCGGTTGGCATCATGAACCCCGGCGCGGTGCTGCGCGCCTCTGTGTGAGGTCCCGCAGTAATCCTGTGCCAAGGTTGCCGGCGAGGAAATTCGGCGAATTTCCTTTGCTCCCCAGAGCGCGGGGCGCTCTGGGGATGAGGTGGATGGATGATTACTGCCAGCCGACCTGGTTGAAGATGGCCTGTGCCTTGGCCGCATTGGCGCTGAAGGCGGCCGTCGGAGTTGTCGTATCGGGAATGAAGAAGCCCAGCCGCGCGGGTCCTTCACCGAGGCCGATACCGGGGACGGCGGGATACTCGTTATTTTGATCCGCGAAGTGCCGCTGCGCGAATTCGCTGGTCAGGAACTCCAGCAGCGTCTTGGCCTCGTCGGGGTTGGGCGAGGACACGGTCATCGCCGCCGCGGTCAGGTTCAGGTGCGCGCCGCGGTCCGACTGGTTCGGCCAGACCCAGCCGATATTGTCGATGCCGGATGTCAGCCCCTCCACATCCTTGTCAAAGCCGCGCAGGAAGTAATAGTGATTGGCTACAGCCACGTCGCATTCGCCCGAAACGACGCCACGCAGCTGGTCGGTGTCGCCACCTTGCGGCGCGCGTGCCATGTTGGCAACCATACCGGCAGCCCATTCCTGTGCAGCCTCGGCACCGTCTGCATCGATGATCGAAGCCAGCAGTGACTGGTTGTAGATATTGCTGGACGAGCGGATGCAGACCCGGCCCTTCCATTCATCGTCGGTCAGCGCCTCATAGGTCAGGGGCGGGTGTTCGACCCGGTCCTTGGCGTAAAAGATGATGCGCGCGCGCTGGCTGACGCCGAACCACAGGTCATCGGGGTGGCGCAGGTGGACGGGTACGGTGTTTTCGATCACGTCTGATTGCAGGGGTTGGAGCACCCCGGCCTCTTCGGCGCGACCCATGCGGCCGATATCGACGGTGATGAACACATCCGCCGGGCTGTTGTCCCCTTCGGCAGACAGGCGCGCGATCAGTTCGTCGGCCTTGCCTTCGATCCGGTTCACGGTGATCCCGGTAATTTCGGTGAATTTGTCATAGAGCGCGTCGTCGCTGTCATAGTGGCGCGATGAATAGACGTTGACCTCGGCCGCCATGGCGGCTGAGGCGATTGCGCTCAGCGATAGCGCGGCGATTACGGTACGGGTGGCGAGACGGAACATCAGAAGGCCTTTCCTTTTTGTCTGACTGAATCTATCAGGCATTCGTGAATATTCTGACTAAAATAGTCAAGTCTAAATGTGAAGGAACCTGCCCGCAGGTTTGCGATCTTATCGCCCGAGCACACGGGGCAAACGCAGTGTAAACTTGCGCATTCCTGCGTGGGCACCCATTCTGCGGAAAGTATGATGTCACGTGCCAGGGGAGCGGCGCGCACTTTGGGAGAACGGGCCATGAGTTTTGCTGTGCTGCAGGATGTGCTGGATATTCAGAACGAAATGCCGTGGGAGGCGCGCGAGCGGCCCGAGACGCTGATGCAGATGCTGCAAGAAGCCGCCACGACGTTCCCTGACCGGCCTGCGATCAGCTATCAGTTTTTTTCCGGCGCTGCCGACAAGGCAGAGACGCTCAACTGGTCAGAGTATCGCGATCAGGTCTGCCAGGCTGCTAATCTGTTCCGCAGTCTCGGCATTGGCGAGACGGACGTGGTGGCGCTGGTGCTGCCCAACTGCATGGAGACCGCGACCGCATTGATCGGCGGGATGGTTGCGGGCATCGTCACCCCGATCAATCCGCTGCTGGAGCCGGAACAGATCAGTTCGATCCTGCGCGAGACTGGGGCCAGGGTCGTGGTCACGCTCAAGGCCTTTCCCAAGACCGACATCGCGCAGAAGACGGCCCTGGCGGTCAGTGACGCGCCAAACGTCAGGACGGTGCTGGAGATAGACCTCAACCGCTATCTCACGCCGCCAAAGCGCTGGCTGGTCCCGTTTCTGCGCCCCGGAATGCCGACCAGGCATCACGCGGATGTGAAGGATTTCGTCAAGGAAGCCGCCAGTCAGAGCAGACACCTGAACTTTGAGGATGGCGGGAAGGACCGGGTTGGTGCCTATTTTCACACCGGGGGCACGACCGGCATGCCGAAAGTGGCGCAGCATCGCTATTCGGGGATGATCTATAACGGCTGGCTGGGGCACCGGCTGCTGTTTAATCAGCATGACGTGATCATGTGCCCGTTGCCATTGTTCCACGTGTTTGCGTGTCATGTGATCCTGATGGCGATGATCAAATCCGGCGCACACGTGGTTTTTCCGACACCTGCCGGCTATCGCGGCGACGGCGTGTTCGACAATTTCTGGAAGCTCTGCGAGCGCTGGAAGATCAGCTTTGTCATCACCGTGCCGACCGCTGTTTCGGCGCTGATGCAGCGCAAGGTGGATGCGGACCTCTCGACCGTCAAGAACGCGTTTTCCGGCTCGGCGCCGATGCCGCTGGAACTGTTCAACCGGTTCGAGGGCGCGACCGGCATGACCGTGATCGAAGGCTACGGGCTGACCGAGGCCACGTGCCTGGTGTCGTGCAATCCGCCCGCCGGGACCAAGAAGGTCGGCTCGGTCGGCGTGCCGCTGCCTTATACTACCGTCAAGATCTTCAGGCTGACCGAACAGGGTCACGTGGAATGCGGACCGGATGAGGTCGGCGAGATATGCATCGACAATCCGGGTGTCTATCCGGGCCACACCTATACCGAAGCGGCCAAGAACGCCGATCTTTATCACCAGGACAAGTTCCTGCGCACCGGCGATCTGGGCCGGGTCGATGCGGATGGATATTTGTGGATCACCGGGCGGGCCAAGGACCTGATCATCCGGGGCGGGCACAATATAGACCCGGCCGAGATCGAAGAGGCGCTGATGGGGCATCCGGCAGTGGCGATGGCAGGCGCGATTGGTCAGCCCGATGCACATACCGGCGAGATGCCGTGCGCCTATGTGGAACTGGTCAATGGCGCCAGCGTGACCGGCGAGGCGCTGCGCGACTATTGCAAGGAACACGTGTACGAGCGCGCCGCGCAGCCCAAATATATCGAGGTGCTGGATGAGCTGCCGAAAACTGCCGTGGGCAAGGTGTTCAAGCCCGACCTGCGCAAGCGCGCGATCGCCCGCGTCTACAACGCCGCGCTGGAAAAGGCAGGGGTTGCAACGCAGGTGAGCGAGGTCATCGATGACAAGAAGCGCGGCCTGGTGGCGCGATTGGAAAAGACCGGCGAGGTCACGGATGCTGCCGTCTCCAAGGTGCTGGGGCAGTTCGTGCGGCCCTGGGAATGGGCGGATTGAGTCCACAGTCAGGAGGGCGACATGACCCAAGCCGTTCTGGCATTGACCCCAATCCAGTGATGGGGGCGTCTGCTGTCAACATGCCCGAAGCATTCACCACCGAAGACCGGACAGAGCTGAACCGCACGCATCTTGCGACCGACAATAAGAGCAGCCAGCCCGGCCCATGAGATGATGACTGTCCGTATCGGGGATGATCACGCTGACCCACAAGGATGGGAACAGCAAAAGCTTCGGCCCCGGTAACACGGTTGCGTGATCCCGGGGCCGGGTCGGTTCAGGTAAGGTCCTTGTAGCTGACCTCTGGTGTATCGCCGCCTGATTTCTCACGGCGCACGCGCAGCCGGTTGAGCGCGTTGATATAGGCCAGCGCCGAGGCGACGACCGTATCGGTGTCGGCGGATTGCCCGGTAGCGATCAGCCCGTCCTCTTCCAGCCGCACGCTGACGGTAGCCTGGGCGTCGGTGCCCTCGGTGACGGCGTTCACCTGATAGAGCTGCAGGCGCGCGTCGTTGGGGTAGATCATGCGCACCGCCTTGAACGTGGCGTCGACGGGGCCGTCGCCGTGGCAGGCCGCAGATTTCTCGATCCCGCCGACTTCCATTTCCAGCGCGGCCTCGGCGGGGGCGGTGCCACAGATGACCTTGAGATTGATCAGCTCCAGATGCTCCTCGCCTTCGCCGGAGGTGCTGATCAGCGCGAGGATGTCGTCGTCAAAGACTTCTTTCTTGCGATCGGCAAGATCCTTGAACCGCACGAATAAATCCTTGAGCTGATTGTCTCCGGCCGTGATCCCGAGTTCACTGAGCTTGGCGCGCAGGGCGGCGCGGCCCGAATGCTTGCCCAGCGGCAGCGACGTGCCCGCGAGCCCCACATCCTCCGGGCGCATGATCTCGAACGTCTCGGAATTCTTGAGCATGCCGTCCTGGTGGATGCCGGATTCGTGGGCAAAGGCGTTCTTGCCCACGATCGCCTTGTTGAACTGCACGGCAAAGCCGCTGACCGTCGCCACGCGGCGCGAGATGTTCATGATCTTTCGGGTGTCGATACCGGTGGCGTAGGGCATGATGTCGCCGCGTACCTTCATTGCCATCACCACCTCTTCGAGGGCGGTGTTGCCGGCGCGTTCGCCCAGCCCGTTGATGGTGCATTCGATCTGCCGTGCACCGCCCTCGACAGCGGCCAGGCTGTTGGCGGTCGCCATGCCCAGATCGTTGTGACAATGGGTGGCAAAGACCACATCCTGCGCGCCCGGCACTTCGGCAATCAGGCGGCGGATCAGGGCGGCGCTCTCGACCGGGGCGGTATATCCGACGGTATCTGGGATGTTGATCGTGCTGGCACCAGCCTTGATTGCGATCTCGACGACACGGCACAGATAATCCCATTCGGTGCGCGTGGCGTCCATCGGCGACCACTGCACGTTATCGCAAAGGTTGCGGGCATGGCTCACGGTCTCGTGGATGCGTTCGGCCATTTCATCCCTGGTGAGGTTCGGAATGGCGCGGTGCAGCGGCGAGGTGCCGATAAAGGTGTGGATGCGCGGGCGGCGGGCGTGCTTCACGGCCTCCCAGCAGCGGTCGATATCCTTGAACTGTGCGCGCGCCAGACCACAGATCACCGCGTTTTGCGCGTTTTTGCCGATCTCGCTCACCGCGTTGAAATCACCCTGAGAGGCAATGGGAAATCCTGCCTCGATGATATCGACGCCCATCTCGTCCAGAAGGCCGGCGATCTCCAGCTTTTCGGCGTGGGTCATGGTCGCGCCGGGCGATTGTTCGCCATCGCGCAATGTCGTGTCAAAGATCACAACGCGGTCTTTTTCCGCCTTTGGCGACACGTTTTCATTCGCCTTTGGCGAAATGCGGTTCTTGTCCGTGGTATTCATATCGGGTCTCTTTGTTCTGAAAATCCTGAGCCATATGGCGCGCGCGGGCACATCCTCTGAGCGGGCGCGCCGGAGGGCACGCTCAGAGGCGGCTTAGGTCTAGCAGTCGGACATGGCGGCGGGCACCGTCAATGCGGTCCGCGATCATCGTGATATGCCCGTCGGTTTTCATGCCTGCCACCATAGGCGCGGCGAAAAAGAATGAAAAGACCGGAATCGCGTGTCAGCTCTGCTCGATCATGTCGTTGTCCGCGCAGGCATGTGCAGCACATTCCAGTTCGAGCGTGGCATGGGCAATCCCCAGCTTTTCGGCGCAGAGCGTCTTGATCCTGGCCTTGATGGCATCCGCATCGGACCAGCGCCCGGCGTCAATGACCACATGCGCCTGCAGGGCGACGGTGTGTTCCTGCATCTGCCACAGGTGCAGATGGTGAACGCTCGCGACGCCGTCGATGTCCCGCAATGCGGCGGCGACTGCGTTGATATCCATATCCGGCGGACTGCCGAGCATGAGAATGCGAATGACGCCGCCGATCTCGTGAAAGGACTGCCACAGGATGTAGCCCGCGATCAGGAGTGTCACCAGCGGATCGACCAGCCGCCAGTCATAGAGCAGGATCGCGACACCTGCGATGATCACCGCCACCGAGCCGAGCGCGTCGGCGACATTGTGCAGAAACGCGGCGCGGATGTTCACGCTTGATTTTGACAGCGTATAGGTCAGCGCCGCCGTAACCAGATCGACCGTCAGTGCGATGCCTGCGATGATGACCACCAGCCAGCCATCCACCGGTTGCGGGTCGGCAAAGCGCAGCACGGCCTCATAGGCCAGATAGAGGCCGATCAGGATGAGCGTCGTGTAGTTGATCAATGCCGCGACAATCTCGGCCCGGCCATAGCCAAAGGTCATGGCCGCGTCTGCCGGGCGGCGGGCGATCTTGCGCGCGGCAAAGGCGATGATCAGCGATATGGCATCCGAGAAATTATGCAGCGCATCCGCGATCAGGGCCAGACTGCCGGCCATGATGCCGCCGACGATCTGCGCGACGGTGAGCCCGAGATTGACCAGAATGGCCAGGGCGACGCGCTTGTCGCCCGCGCTCGGGTCCACGTGATGATGTCCATGTCCCATCTCGTATCCTTTCCGACCGGGGCGCGTCGGGCACCACCCCCCCCGCCCAAGGACCGGCGGCACAGGGCGCCGTCTCCGGCAGATGCGGGCCTTTCGGGGCTGTTATTCGGCCGGCGCTGTCTCTGCCGGGGCAGCATCGGCATCCTCGACGCTTTCGACACCGGTGATCACGGCGGAATCGGACTTGAGCGCGCCGTTCAGCCATTCGCCCGTGGCCTGACCGCCCCCCGTATAGCGCATGGTGCCCGAACCCTGGCGCTTGCCGTTCTTGAACGTGCCTTCGTAGACATCACCATTGGCGTAGGTCGCGATCCCCTGGCCGCTGATCTCTCCCTCATTCCAGTCGCCTTCGTAGGTAAAGCCGTCCGGCATCACGATCTTGCCGGTGCCGTGGCGCTGGCCGTCCTCGAACGCGCCCACATAGATGGTGCCATCAGGATAGGTGGCGGTGCCTTCGCCCTGGCGCTGACCTTCGACCCAGTCGCCTTCATAGCGGTAGCCGTCGGCATAGGTCATGATTCCCTGCCCGTGATTACGCGCCGATTTGAAACCGCCCTCGTAGACGAGGCCGTTGGGATAGGTCGCACGCCCCTGACCGTCGATCACCCCATCGACCCAGTCGCCCTCGTAGGTGGAGCCGTCGGGGTAGGTGATCTTGCCCTCGCCATTGTGCAGATCGTCGCGAAACTCGCCCTCGTAAACCGAGTTGTCGGGATAGGTGACCTTGCCGGTGCCCGCGATCTGGCCCTCGCTCCAGCTGCCTTCGTAGACATAGCCATCGGTGCCGGTGAACGTGCCCTGTCCGTGGCGCTTGTCATCCTGGAACATGCCCTCGTAGATGTCGCCATTGGCATAGGTCACGCGGCCCGTCCCCTCGCGTCGGCCGCTGACCAGCGCGCCTTCATAGACATCGCCGTTGGGCTGCGTCAGCTTGCCCTTGCCGTCAATCTGGCCGTCTTTCCAAAGGCCGGCATAGATCAGCCCGTCGGGCATCGTGAGCATCCCCTGACCGTGCCGCGCACCGCGCAGCACCTGGCCGTCGTAGACCGCGCCATCGGGATAGGTGATCTCGGCGCGCCCGTCCTTGATGCCGTTGACCCAGGTGCCGTCATAAATGTAGCCGCCCGGCGACTCCATCGTGCCGTGCCCGTGATGCATCGCATTCAGAAACTCGCCCTCGTAGCGCACGCCGTTGGCGTAGACCGCAACGCCGCGGCCGGTGATCTTGCCCGCCTTCCAGGTGCCCTCGTAGGTGCCGCCATCGGTAAAGACGATCTTGCCCACGCCATTGGGTTTGCCCTCGGCAAACTCGCCTTCGTAGATCGACCCGTTGGGAAAACGCGCGACGCCCTGACCCTTAATCTCGCCATCGACCCACTGGCCGATATATTCATAGCCATTGGGCAACGTATAGGTGCCCGTGCCGTGCTGCAGCCCATCCCGGAAACTGCCCTCGTAGACGCCGCCATCGTCATATTGCTTGATCTGGACATCGCCATCTTGTGCCGCTGCCAGTCCCGCCAGACACAAAGCCGCGCCCAGAACAATCCGTTTCGCCCATGTGAATACCATGCCGTCGCCCCGATGCCTGCAAATGCCCGCAGATGCCAAATGTTCACGCGTTGTCCCGCGAGGGTGCTGGAAATCTAGTGGACACGTGCCAAAGTGACAACGGCTTTTGCTCAATTCGGCTTTCCCTTGCGCACCGTTCTGCTAAATCATCCCTTCCAACGATCACGAAAGGCAGCATCATGGCCGACCGGTTTCGCCTCACGCTTGCGCAACTGAACCCCACCGTGGGTGATATCGCGGGCAACGCCGCACTGGCGCGGGGCGCATGGGAGAAGGCTGTCGCAGCAGGAGCCGACATGCTTGCGCTGCCCGAGATGTTCATCACCGGCTACAACACCCAGGACCTGGTGATGAAGCCGGCGTTCCATCAGGCCGCGATCGCCGCGATCCACCAATTGGCTGCGGATTGCGCAGATGGTCCGGCCATCGCGATCGGCGGCCCAGCGGTGAACGGCGCCAGCCTGCACAACGCCTATTATGTGCTCAGGCAGGGCACCGTCAGCGCGACGGTGTTCAAGCATCATCTGCCCAACGAGGCCGTGTTCGACGAAGTGCGCCTTTACGACGCTGCCGAAGTGGATGGGCCTTATGTCGTGGGCGACATACGCATTGGCAGCCCCATCTGCGAGGATGCCTGGTGCGACGATGTCGCCGAAACGCTGGAGGAAACCGGCGCCGAATTCCTGCTGGTGCCCAACGGATCTCCCTATTACCGCGACAAGATGGGTGTGCGGCAGACATTTATGGTGGCCCGCGTGGTCGAGACCGGGCTGCCGCTGATCTACCTCAATCTGGTAGGCGGGCAGGACGATCAGGTGTTCGACGGGGGCAGTTTCGTTCTGAATCCCGGCGGCGCGCTGGCGCTGCAAATGCCGGTCTTCGAGGAGGCCATCGCGCATCTCGACCTGGTGCGCGGCCCGGATGGCTGGCGCGCGGAACAAGGTGCGCTGGCCCATATGCCCGAGACCCTGGAGCAGGACTATCACGCGATGGTCCTCAGCCTGCGCGACTACTTTCGCAAGACGGGATTCAAGAAGGCAGTGCTTGGCCTGTCGGGGGGAATCGATTCGG
The DNA here is from genome assembly GCA_947503145.1 of uncultured Roseovarius sp. Taxonomy (GTDB): domain Bacteria; phylum Pseudomonadota; class Alphaproteobacteria; order Rhodobacterales; family Rhodobacteraceae; genus Roseovarius. Next base: position 446,504 of record CANNCP010000002.1, on the reverse strand, counting down.
TGATTGTTGCCACCATCGCCGTCGATGCGCTGGGGGCGGAAAACGTCCGCTGCGTGATGCTGCCGTCGGAATACACGTCGCAGGCTTCGCTGGATGATGCCAAAGAGGTCGCGCAAAACCTCGGATGCCGTTACGATTTTGTCCCGATCAAGGAGGGTCGGCGCGCAATTACCGACACACTTGCGCCGCTGTTCGAGGGCACCGAACCGGACGTAACCGAGGAAAACATCCAGTCGCGCCTGCGCGGTTTGCTGCTGATGGCGCTGAGCAACAAGTTCGGCGAGATGCTGCTGACCACCGGCAACAAGTCCGAAATCGCGGTCGGCTATGCCACGATCTATGGCGACATGGCGGGCGGCTACAACCCGATCAAGGACATGTACAAGACCCGCGTGTTCGAGACCTGCCGCTGGCGCAACGCCAACCACCGTGACTGGATGATGGGCCCGAGCGGCGGGGTGATCCCCGAGCGGGTGATCGACAAGCCACCCTCGGCGGAACTGCGGGCGGATCAGAAAGACAGCGATTCACTGCCCGATTATCCGGTGCTGGACGGTATCCTGCACATTCTGGTGGACGAGGATGGCAGCGTCGCCGATTGCGTCGCCGCCGGGTTTGACCGGGCGGATGTGAAACGGGTCGAGCATCTGATCTATATCAGCGAATACAAACGCTTTCAGTCCGCGCCAGGCACACGCCTGAGTAAAAAGGCGTTCTGGCTTGACCGGCGCTATCCCATCGTGAACCGGTGGCGCGATGACGACGGGACGGCCTAGATCTTTCGCCAAAGATCGCTGCGGGCCGGATCATTCCCACCAGCGGTCGATTGCGCTGATGTCGTGGTCCGACCAGCCGAAATGATGCGCGAATTCATGCACCGTTACATGGGCGACCAGTTCGGCAAGTGTGACACCGTTGCGTTCATCCAGTTCGGTCAGGATCGGCCCGGCAAAGAGCCAGACGGTATCCGGGAACGGAGCCGGGAAAGAGACGGATTTTTCCGTCATCGGGACACCCTCGTAAAGGCCGGTCAGATCGGCAGGATCGTCGATGTCCAGATCGTGCAGCATTTGCGGGCTGGGCCATGCCTCGATTCGCAGCAGCACCTGGGCTGCGGCGGTGCGGAATGCGGCAGGCAGCGCCGCGATGGTGTCACGGGCAATGGTCTCGATACGGGTCAGATCTGCGCCGCTGGGGTCCATACGGCAGATATGGCGTGACCGCGCGACGAAGGGAAGGCCTGGCGCAATCGGGCCGCAGGCTGAAAACTGGACAACCGGGCGTGGCTGTGACACATCCCGCTCGACTTCAGGAGCGCCGCATATGACCATCACCCGATTTGCCCCATCGCCCACCGGATACATCCATGTCGGCAATCTACGCACCGCGCTGATGAACTACCTGATCGCGCGCAAGGCAGGCGGCACCTTCATCCTGCGGGTCGACGATACCGACCCCGAGCGCAGCAAGGAGACATATGTCGATGCGCTGAAGGAGGATCTGGAGTGGCTGGGCCTGACCTGGGACCGGGTAGAGCGGCAATCGTTGCGGCTGGATCGCTATCATGCGGCTGCCGAACGGCTGCGCGAAATGGGACGGTTCTACGAGGCATTCGAGACGCCGACCGAGCTGGATCTGAAGCGCAAGAAGCAACTGAACATGGGCCGCCCGCCGGTCTATGACCGCGCCGCGCTGGTGCTGGGCGAGGCTGAGAAGGACGCGCTGCGCACCGAGCGCGGGCCGGGGGTGTGGCGATTCAAGCTGCATCAGGAACGGATCGAGTGGACAGACGGCGTGCTGGGAAACATCAGCATAGATGCCGCGTCGGTCAGCGACCCGGTGCTGATCCGCGGCGACGGGCAGGTGCTCTATACGCTGGCGTCGGTGGTGGACGACACCGAGATGGGTGTGACGCATGTGGTGCGCGGGTCCGACCACGTAACCAACACCGCGACGCAGATCCAGATCATCGAGGCGCTGGGTGGCGCGGTGCCGTCATTTGCGCATCACTCGTTGTTGACCGGACCACAGGGCGAATCGCTGTCCAAACGGCTGGGCACGCTCAGCCTGCGCGATCTGCGCGCGCAGGGCGTTGAGCCGATGGCGCTGCTGAGCCTGATGGCGCGGCTGGGATCGGCTGATCCGGTAGAGCTGCGCAGCGACATGGCCGAGCTGATCGACGGCTTTGATATCGACCGCTTTGGATCGGCGCCAACCAAATTCGATGAGGCCGACCTCTTTCCGCTGACCGCGCATTACCTGCAATTGCTGGATCATGCCGCCGTGGCACCGACAATTGCCGCAATCGGCGTGCCGGATGATCTGGCCGCGCAGTTCTGGGCGGTGACCCGCAAGAACATCACCACCCTGCACGATCTCAAGGGCTGGTGGGAGATGTTCCGCGACGGGGCCGAGCCTGATATCGCCGACGAGGATCGTGCGTTTATCGCCGAGGCACTGGCGCTGCTGCCCGAGGGGCCGCTGGACGAAACCAGCTGGGGCACCTGGACGGCCGAGGTCAAGGAAAAGACCGGGCGCAAGGGGCGCGGTCTCTTCATGCCGCTGCGCAAGGCGCTGACGGGGCAGGCGCACGGACCGGAAATGGCACAGGTTCTGCCGCTTCTGCAGGTGATCCGCGCCCGCGCGTAATGTGCGCTGGCGCAGGGCGCGCCCTGTTTCAATCGCGGCTTGGCCTGCTCGCGCACATCTGATTATCTGTCGCGCAGTCCATTGGAGGCACCCGCGTGGCCGATACCCAAGCGAAATTTCTTCGCGGCAACCTGTTTTGCCATGTGAGCGTGATGTCGCTGACCGCCTCCGTCGGGCTGATGGCGATCTTTTTTGTCGATTTCGTCGACATGATCTTTATCGCGATGCTGGGCAAGGCCGAGCTGGCAGCGGCGGTGGGCTATGCCGGCGCAATCTTGTTTTTCACCACATCGTTCGGCATCGGCATGGCAATCTCGGCGGGCGCGCTGGTCGCGCGCGCCTTGGGGGCGGGCGATCGGGCGCTGGCCAAGGACCGCGCGACCAATGCGCTGATCTACGGGGTGGTTTTCGGCACGCTGTTCGCGGGCGTGGTCTGGGTCTGGCTGGCCGAGCTTGTGGCGCTCATGGGCGCGAGCGACGAGACGGCGGCGCTGGCGGTGCATTACCTGCAGATCATCGTGCCGAGCCTGCCCTTTCTGATCATCGGGATGGTGGGGGGCGCGATCCTGCGCGCGCATGGCGATGCGCGCCGCGCGATGTATGCCACGCTCTATGGCGGCACCCTGAATGCGGTGCTGGACCCGATCCTGATCTTTGGCCTCGATATGGAGCTGACCGGCGCGGCGGTGGCCTCGGTCGCGGCACGGGTGGCCATCGCGGCCACGTCGCTGCTGCCGATCCTGAAACATTACAGCGGGCTCACCCGACCGAACATGCGCGGGCTGGCGCGGGACTTTCCGCCCGTTCTGGCCATCGCGGCCCCCGCGATCCTGACCCAGATGGCCACCCCCATCGGGCAGGCCTACGTGACCCGCGCCATGGCCGAGTTCGGAGAGCTGGCGGTGGCGGGCATGGCCATCGTCGGGCGGTTGACGCCGCTGGCCTTCGGCGTGATCTTTGCCATGTCCGGCGCGGTCGGGCCGATCATCGGACAGAATTACGGCGCCGGAAACAACGACCGCGTGCGCGGCGGGTTCCATGCCGGGCTGGTCTTTACCGCGCTTGTCGTGGGCATGATTTCGGTGCTGCTGTTCGTGCTGCGCGCACCAATTGCGGACTTGTTCACGGCGACGGGCCTGACACGCGATCTGGTCTATCTCTTCTGCGGGCCGCTGGCGCTGCTGTTTTTCTTCAACGGTATGCTTTTCGTGTCGAATGCGGCGTTCAACAATCTCGGCCGCCCGTTCTATTCCACCTGGGTGAACTGGTGGCGGCATACGCTGGGTACGGTCCCGCTGGTGATGCTGTGCGCGGCGCTTTTTGGTGCGCCGGGCGTACTGATCGGGCAGGCGCTGGGGGGCGTGATCTTTGGCCTGCTGGCCTTCGTGCTGGCGCGGCGGGTGATGGCGCAAAGGGTGCCGCTGGACGACACCGGGCCGTTTCAGCGACAGGCGCGACTGCTACAGATCTTTAACCTGCGCCGATAGCGCGGCAAGCGCGTCATCGACAAAGGCGCGCTCTTTGGCGCTCAGCGTGCAATGACGCGGATAAATCGGTGCGGCGCGATCATTCAGCACCGGTGTGTCCCAGCCATCGGTGGTGTCGAAAAACCGCTGGGCGCCGGTCGGCCCGAATTCATGCAAATACCCCTGCACAACCACGTCCAGATAGCTGAGCAGCACCGGATGCGTGTCTGTCGGGCGCCCATGTTTGCCCTCGGGGATCGTATAGAGCGCGATCTGCGGCGTGTGCGGCAGCGCATGGCGGACCTGTTGCGCGGCATGGATGCGGTCATACGCCTCTTCGCGCGCGTCAAGTGCTTGCCAGTCATCACCGGGCACACCGGCAATCAGCCCGTCGATCTCGCAGCCCGGATCGGGCGTCACGGTAAGGTAGGCAACCGCATGCAGGTCGGTCTGCCGCCAGACGCGCCGCCAACCTGTCAGTGTGGCGGGCTGCGGGTCCGCATAGCCATGCGTGGCGCGGTTCACCAGGCTACCGTAACCAAAGAAATAGGCGTCATGCGCGGTCATTTGCGTTTTGTCCTTTTTGATCTGGGTCAATGGCGCGGTTTCGTAATGCAGGCACAGTAGCCGGAATTCAAGCATGCCGGAATCCCAAAGGAGGCCCGCTGATGCGAATCACCAAGCGCAGCAACATCGCCATGCGCGTCCTGATGTTCTGCGCGGTACAGCCCGGTCGCCTGACGACCAAGGCCGCAATAGCCGCGCGCTGCAACACCTCCGAGAGCCATTTGGCGCAGATTATCAACCAGTTGGCACAACTGGGATATCTGGAGACCCAGCGGGGTCGCAATGGCGGCGTCATGCTGGGCCAGCCGGCGGAGGTGATCGTGATCGGCGATGTATTCCGGGACATCGAGGCGGGAGTTCCGTTGGCCGAATGTTTTGCCGATGTGGATAATACCTGCCCGTTGACCTCGGCCTGCCGTCTGCGCGAGGCCATCGGTGCCGCTGCCGAGGCGTTCTTTGCCCATCTCGACACGATCACGCTGGACGCGCTGGTGTGCGACAACATCGCGCTGGAGCATATCCTCGCTCCGGCAGGGTGCGTGGCGCGTGCCAAAGCCTGACGCGCCAGACGCCAGGAGCCACCAAAACCTGCTTGCCCGGTATCAAGCCGCATACTACGGTGTACGCCACCCCGACCGGGAGAATCGGCGCAAGGCCGATGCCGAAGGAGCAACCGCCCCGGAAACTCTCAGGCACCAAGGACCGGTCGAGGGATAAGGACTCTGGAGAGATCTTGTGCCATCCGCACAAGACGCCGAAGGGATAGCGATCTCAGGCGAGAGGACAGAGGGGGCATCGCCGTGCAGCCATTCAGGGCCTGCACTATTGACGATGCCGCATCAATTCGGATCATTATGATCGTGAACGGTCGGCGCCAGAGAAAGAGGCCGAAATGAGCGATCTGCGCGTGACACCGCTGAATGCATTGCACAAGGAACTGGGGGCCAAGATGGTGCCCTTTGCGGGCTACGAGATGCCCGTGCAGTATCCGTTGGGCGTGATGAAGGAACATCTGCATTGCCGGGCCGAGGCGGGCCTTTTTGACGTCAGCCACATGGGTCAGGTCATCATCCGCGCGTCCGGCGGCTACGAAGCGGCCGCCGCCGCATTCGAGGCGCTGGCACCGGTCAATGCGCAGGGGCTGGCCGAAGGCCGCCAGCGCTATGCGATGTTCACCAACGCGGCCGGCGGGATCGAGGATGACCTGATGATCGCGAACCGGGGCGACCACATGTTCGTTGTGGTCAACGCGGCCTGCAAGGATGCCGATATCGCCCGCATGAAGGCGGGCCTGCCGGATTGCGAGGTGACGGAAGTGACCGACCGCGGGCTGCTGGCGCTACAAGGCCCCAAGGCAGAAAGCGCGCTGGCGGGGCTGGTGCCGGGCGTGGCGGACATGAAATTCATGGATATCGCCGTGCTGCCGTCTGACTGGGGCGAGCTGTGGCTGTCGCGCTCGGGCTATACCGGCGAGGATGGTTTCGAGATTTCCGTTCCTGCCGCGCAGACCGAGGCGCTGACGCGGGCGTTGCTGGCGCTGGATACGGTCGCGCCGATTGGCCTTGGCGCGCGCGACAGCCTGCGGCTGGAGTCGGGCCTGTGCCTCTATGGCCATGATATCGACAGCGGCACGACGCCGGTCGAGGCGGGACTGAACTGGGCGATCCAGAAGGTGCGCCGCACCGGCGGCACGCGCGCAGGCGGGTTTCCCGGCGCCGATACCATTCTGGCACAGCTTGAGGACGGCCCGGCGCGTCGCCGCATCGGACTGCTTCCCGAAGGCCGCGCGCCGATGCGCGAGGGCGTCGAGCTGTATGCCAGCGCAGAGGGGGGCGATTCAATCGGTCACGTGACCTCGGGCGCGTTCGGCCCGACGCTGGGCGGACCGATGTCGATGGGCTATGTCACCGTCGGCTTTGCCGAGGACGGAATGACGATATACGGGGAGGTGCGCGGCAAGCGGCTGCCTGCCACGATAACGGCGATGCCGTTTGTCCCCGCCAATGTAAAACGTTGATTTCACAGAAAGGAAGATCATGAAATTCACCGAAGAACACGAATGGCTGCGCGTCGAGGATGACGTAGTGGTTGTCGGCATCACCGAACACGCCGCCGAGCAGCTGGGGGATATCGTCTTTATCGAACTGCCCGAAGTGGGCATTCAGGTGGTCAAGGACGACGAGGTTGTGGTGATCGAGAGCGTCAAGGCGGCCAGCGATATTCTGGCGCCGATCGATGGCGAGATCACCGAGGTGAACGAGATACTGACCGACGAGCCGAGCAAGGTGAACGACGACGCCGCCGGTGACGGCTGGATGTTCAAGATCAAGGCCAGCGATCCGAGCCAGATGGATGATTACATGGACGAGGCGGCCTACAAGAAATTCGTCGGCTGACAGCGCGCGCCAGGACTTTTCGGATAGGTCCTGGCGTAAATCCGGAAGGATTTTCATGCGCGCCACGCGAGAGCGTTTTTGGAACAGTGAAAGGGCTGGGCGGGCCGGATGCGGTCGCATGCCCTTCTTTAGGGGAGGCCGACATGGCTTTTGAACCAATCGACTATCTGCCATATGACTTTGCCAACCGGCGCCACATCGGACCCTCGCCCGAAGAGATGGAGGCGATGCTGGACGTGCTGGGGGCGGAGAGCCTTGATGCGCTGATTGATCAGACGGTGCCGAAATCCATCCGTCAGGAAAAGCCGCTCGATTTCGGCAAGGCCAAGTCCGAGCGCGAACTGTTGCATCACATGCGGGTGACAGCCAGCAAGAACAAGGTGCTGACCTCGCTCATCGGGCAGGGCTATCACGGCACGGTGACGCCGCCCGCGATCCAGCGTAACCTGTTCGAGAACCCGGCATGGTACACCGCCTACACCCCTTATCAGCCCGAGATCAGCCAGGGGCGGCTTGAGGCGCTGCTGAACTTCCAGACGATGGTCAGCGATCTGACCGGGCTAGAGATTGCCAACGCGTCGCTGCTGGACGAAAGCACCGCCTGCGCCGAGGCGATGACTATGGGCCAGCGCGTGGCCAAGTCCAAGAAGACCGCCTTCTTTGTCGATCGTGACTGCCACCCGCAGAATATCGCGGTCATCCAGACCCGTGCCGCCCCGCTGGGGATCGAAGTGATCGTCGGCAACCCTGACAAGATGGACGCCAGCAAAGTCTTTGGCGCGATTTTCCAGTATCCGGGCACCTACGGGCATGTCCGCGATTTCACCGATCACATCGCGCAACTGCACGAGCATGGCGCGATCGGCATCGTCTGCGCCGATCCGATGGCTCTGACCCTGCTCAAGGAGCCGGGCGCGATGGATGCCGATATCGCCGTGGGCAACACCCAGCGCTTTGGCGTGCCGATGGGGTATGGCGGCCCGCACGCGGCCTATATGGCCTGCCGCGACGCCTACAAGCGCGCGATGCCGGGTCGGCTTGTCGGGGTCAGCATCGACAGCCACGGCAATCGTGCCTATCGGCTGGCGCTGCAGACCCGCGAGCAGCATATCCGCCGCGAGAAGGCGACCAGCAACGTGTGTACCGCGCAGGCATTGCTGGCGGTTATGGCGTCGATGTACGCGGTGTTCCACGGTCCCAAGGGGCTCATGGCTATCGCACAACGCATCCACCGCAAGACCGTGCGTCTGGCCAATGGGCTGGAGGTCGCCGGGTTCAAGGTCGATCCGAAATCCTTCTTTGACACGATCACCGTGGATGTTGGCCCGCTGCAGGCGGCAGTGATGAAATCTGCCGTCGACGAGGGGATCAACCTGCGCCGCGTGGGCGAGACCCGCGTCGGCATCACCCTGGACGAATGCACCCGCCCGGAGAATATCGAGGCCGTCTGGCGCGCCTTCGGGATCACCGAAAAGGACGAGGATTTCACCCCCGAGTATCGCATCCCCCAGGACATGCACCGCACCTCCGATTATCTGACCCATCCGATTTTCCACATGAACCGGGCCGAGACCGAGATGATGCGCTACATGCGCAGGCTTGCGGACCGGGATCTGGCGCTGGACCGCGCGATGATCCCGCTGGGCAGTTGCACGATGAAGCTGAATGCCGCCGCCGAGATGATGCCGGTCAGCTGGCGCGAATTCTCGCGGCTGCATCCGTTCGTGCCTGCCGATCAGGCCGAAGGCTATTCCGAACTGATTGCCGACCTGAGCGCGAAACTATGTGATATCACCGGCTATGCGGCGATCTCGATGCAGCCCAATTCGGGCGCACAAGGTGAATATGCGGGCCTGCTGACCATTGCCGCCTATCACCGCGAATGCGGCGAAGAACATCGCAATGTCTGCCTTATCCCGGTCAGTGCGCATGGCACCAACCCGGCCAGCGCGCAGATGGTCGGCTGGAAGGTCGTGGTCGTCAAATCGGCGGCGAATGGCGATATCGACGTGGATGATTTCCGCGCCAAGGCCGAAAAGCATGCCGATAATCTGGCCGCCTGCATGATCACCTATCCCAGCACGCATGGCGTGTTCGAGGAGGCGGTCAAGGAGGTCTGCAAGATCACCCACGATCACGGCGGTCAGGTCTATATCGACGGTGCCAACATGAACGCGATGGTGGGCCTTAGCCGGCCCGGTGATCTGGGGGGCGACGTGAGCCACCTCAATCTGCACAAGACGTTCTGCATCCCGCATGGCGGCGGTGGTCCCGGCATGGGCCCGATCGGCGTGAAGCCGCATCTGGTGCGGCATCTGCCGGGTCATCACAGCACCGGCGGCACCGAGGGACCCGTCAGCGCCGCGCCCTTCGGCTCGCCCTCGATCCTGCCGATCTCATGGGCGTATATCCTGATGATGGGCGGCGAGGGCCTGACACAGGCGACCCGCGTGGCGATCCTGAATGCCAACTACATCGCCAAGCGGCTGGAGGGGGCGTATGAAGTCCTCTACAAGGGGCCGACGGGGCATGTCGCGCATGAGTGCATCCTCGACACCCGCCCGTTCGAGAAAAGCGCCGGCGTGACGGTGGATGACATCGCCAAGCGACTGGTCGATTGTGGTTTTCATGCCCCCACGATGAGCTTCCCGGTTCCCGGCACGCTGATGGTCGAGCCGACCGAGAGCGAGACCAAGGCCGAACTGGACCGCTTCTGTAACGCGATGCTGGCGATCCGTCAGGAAATCCGCGACATCGAAGAAGGCAGGATCGACGCTCAGAACAACCCGCTGAAACACGCGCCGCACACGATGGAGGATCTGGTCACCGATTGGGACCGCCCCTACACCCGTGAGCAGGGCTGTTTCCCTCCCGGCGCGTTCCGCGTGGACAAGTATTGGCCGCCGGTCAATCGCGTGGACAATGTCCATGGCGACCGGTTCCTGATCTGCACCTGTCCGCCGCTGGAGGACTATATCGAAACGGCAGAATAAGCAGCGGCAGAACAAAGCGTTTCGCCTTTGACCCGAGATATCGGACAAAGGCGAAACGCGTGCAATGGCTGTCCTACTCGCGGTCGCGCAAGACCTGTGCGGGCCGCGCGGCCAGCGGACGCAGCGCAAAGCAGAGTGCGGCCAGCAGCGTCACGCTGATGCCTCCCGCGACGATGATCAGCGCCGATGGCCAGATGATCGTGTATCCGGTCTCCATCACATAGTGGCTGACGGCCCAGCCGCCCAGGATGCCCGCGCCGATGGCCACGCTGCCCGCCGCTGCGCCCAGCAACGCCGCGCGCAGCGCGAGGCTGTAGAGGATGCGTGCGCGTGTAGCGCCCAGCACCTTGAGCACTGCCGCCTCATGGACCCGCGCCGCCTGATCCGCCGCTGCCGCCCCGATGAGCACCAGAAACCCTGTCAGCAATGTCGCCGACGCGCCCCAGGATGTGGCCGCCGCCAGTCCCGCCAGCAGTTCTGCCACCCGGTCGATGGCGTCGCGCACACTGATTGCGGTCACGTTGGGATAGCGCGATGCGATGTCGCGCAGGATCGCCGCCTCTGCCGCCGCGTCGGCATAGACGGTCGAGATGAAACTATGCGGCGCGCCCTCCAGCGCGCTGGGGTTCATCGACATGATGAAACCGATCCCGGCGGTCGAGAAATCCACTTCGCGCAGGCTTGTTACCCTGGCGGTGATGTCGCGGCCCAGGATGTTCACGGTGATGGCGTCACCCAGTGCCAGCCCCATCTCCGCGGCTTCTTCGGCGGCAAAGCTGATCTGCGGCGGGCCGCTGTAATCGGCGGGCCACCACGTCCCTGCGGTGATGCGTGTGGCCTCGGTCGGGGTGGCGGAATAGGTCACGCCCCGGTCGCCGCGCAGCACCCAGTGATCGCCCGCGACTTCGGCGGCCGGGCGGTCATTGATCCGGGTGATGATGCCGCGCAGCATCGGCGCACTCTCGATCCGGCTGACGCCCGGATCGCCCTCCAGCCGGGCGCGATAGCCTTCCATCTGGTCCTTTTGCAGATCAACAAAGAAGAACGACGGCGCGCGTTCGGGCAGGTCGCCCTGGATCGCACCGCGCAGATTGCCGTCGATCTGCCCGACGGCAGCCAGCACCGACAGCCCCAGCCCCAGCGACAGCACCACCGGCCCGGCCGTGGTGCCGGGTCCGCCGATCGCCGCCAGCGCCCAACGCAGCGGTGGCCTGCCGCGCGCCGCCGGCCGCAATGCACGGGCAAGCGTGCGCACCGCCTGTGCCGAGAGCGCCAGCACGATCAGCGCGCCGAGGATGCCGCCCGCCGTCCAGAGCGTCAGCCGCAGATTGCCCGAGAACCAGACCGCCGCGCTCAGAAGCCCGCCAAGCAGCACGCCCGTGACGATCACGAACGGCCAAGGCGGAATTATGCGCCTTTGGGCGTCATCTCCGCGAAACAGGCTGGCAGCGCGGATTTCCAGAACCTGCGCCAGTGGCCAGAGCGTAAAGAGAAGCGCGGTAAAGAGGCCGTAAACCGCCGCCTCGATCATCGGGGCGGCGTAGAAGGCAAAGACCGTCGGCACCGGCAACTGCGCGGTGAGCAGCGATGACAGCAGCACCGGCAACCCGGTCCCCAGTAACACCCCGGCCGCGATCCCCAGTACCGCGAGCGCACTGATCTGCATCAGGTAGCTGGCAAAGATCACGCTACGCTCTGCGCCCAGCGTGCGCAGGGTGGCGATCACCGGTGTCTTGCGCGCCAGATAGGCCCGCACCGCCGCCGAGATGCCCACACCGCCCACCGCCAGCCCGCTAAGGCCGACCAGCACCAGAAACGCGCCGAGGCGTCGCACGAACGTGGCCACGCCCGGCGCACCGTTGCGCGCGTCGCGCCAGCTCAGCCCGCTCTGGGCAAAGGCGGCTTCGGCGTCGGCCTGGATGGTGGACAGGTCCGCACCCGGCGGCAGGTCCAGCCGGTAGCGCGCGTCAAAGAGCGTGCCGGGGGCCAGCAGGCCGGAGGTCTGCAGCGCGGGCGTGGCCACGATGGTGCGCGGCCCAAGGCCAAACCCGCCGGTTGCATTGTCCGGCTCGTCCATCAGCGCGGCCATCAGGCGAAAATCCTGTGTACCCAGGCGGAATGTCTCACCTATATCCAGTCGCAACTGTGCGATCAGCGCCGGGGCCATGACCCCACCGGGCAGGCCGTCCGCGCCTGCCAATGCCGTGTCCAGTGGTATCTGCGGGTCCAGTCCGACGTTGCCGATCAGGGGATAGGCGTCATCCACGGCCTTGATCTGCGTGAGTGCGCGGGCCTCGTCCGGCCCCAGCGCGAGCGAGCGGAAATCGACAATTTCCGAGATTTTATCGGCGTTAAGGTCCATCCACGCGCGCTCTGCCGCGCTGGCAAAACGGTAGGTCAGTTTGATCTCGGCATCACCGCCCAGCAGGGCCGCGCCGTCCCGCGCCAGCCCGGCCTTGATGCTCTCACGCACCGTTCCAACGGCGGCAATGGCAGCAACACCAAGGATGATACAGGCCAGGAGGATGCGAAACCCGGCTAACCCGCCGCGCAATTCGCGCCGGGCCAGCCGCGCAGCGAGCACGAGCCTCATGCCGCGCTTGCCTGGGCGTCGATGCGTCCGTCGCGCAGCGCAATCACCCGGTCGCAGCGGGTGGCCAGATCCGCGTCATGCGTGACCAGCACCAGCGTCGTGCCATGCCGGTCGCGCAGGTCAAAAAGCAGATCAATGATCACCTCCCCGGTGCTGCTGTCGAGATTGCCGGTCGGCTCGTCCGCCAGAATGATGTCGGGTTCCGGGGCTGCGGCGCGGGCCAGCGCCACGCGCTGCTGCTCGCCACCCGATAACTGCGAGGGGTAGTGATCGGCGCGCCCGGCGAGGCCGACAGCGGCCAGTTCGGTACGCGCGCGATCAAAGGCGTCGGCGCGCCCGGCCAGTTCCAGTGGGGTCGCGACGTTTTCCAGAGCGGTCATCGTCGGGATCAGGTGAAAGGACTGAAAGATGATGCCGAAATGGTCACGCCTGAGCCGCGCCAGCGCGTCTTCGGACATGCTCGACAGATCATGCCCCAGCGCCGTGACAGTGCCGGCCGTCGCCCGCTCCAGCCCGCCCATCAGCATCAGCAGCGAGGATTTTCCGGAACCGGAGGGACCGACAAGGCCAACGGTCTCACCGCGCTGGACTTCGAGCGAAATGCCATGAAGTATCTCGACCAGCCCCGCGTTCGATCTAAGTGACAGTGTGGCACTTGATAGGGACAGCTGAGGAGAGGTCATTGTGTTGCGCCTGTTTGCGAAGGGTTTTTTGACATATGGGACATGCGGCCCGAGGAGCAAGGCGCGGCTGGCCTTTCTTTTGGCCGCAGTCCTTCTGGCCACCATCCCCGCCGCCGCCGCGTCCGCCGACGCCAAAGAGCCGGTGACAGTGCTGGCGCTGGGCGACAGCCTGACACAGGGTTACGGGCTGGTGCAGGATGACGGGTTTGTGCCGCAGTTGGGGCGCTGGCTGGAAGGGCAGGAAGGCACCGAAGCGCGACTGATCAACGGCGGCGTGTCGGGTGATACCACTCAGGGCGGGGCTGCGCGCGTGGAATGGAGCCTGACGGATGAGGTCGACGCGATGATCGTGGCGCTGGGGGGCAATGACCTGCTGCGCGGCCTTGATCCGGCAGTAAGTCGCGCCAACCTTGAGAAAATCCTGCAGGCCGCCCGCGCGCGAGGCGTCGCCGTCCTGCTGATCGGGTTTCAGGCGCCGGGCAATTACGGGCCAGAGTACAAGGCGGCGTTCGATGCAATCTATCCCGAACTGGCCGAGACTTACGAGACGCTTTATCTAGAGAGTTTCTTTCACGGGTTAGGAACCCAGGACCCCGGCAGTGCACAGGCGTTTTTTCAGGCCGACGGCATCCATCCGAACACCGAAGGCGTGGCGCGGATCGTGGCCGGGATCGGCCCGTCGGTCGCGGCACTGATTGTGCGCGCGCGCCGGAAATGAAGGCCGGAAATGAAAAAGGGGCCCGAAGGCCCCGATCTCAACATTATGCGTAGCGGCTTATGCCAGTGCGATATTCGTCGCGGATTCGCGACCGTCGCGGCCTGCCTCGACGTCGAATGTCACTTTCTGGTCGTCGGCCAGACCGGTCAGACCGGCGCGCTCGACTGCGGAAATGTGAACGAAAACGTCCTTGCCACCGGATTCCGGTGCGATAAAGCCGAAGCCTTTAGTTGAGTTGAACCATTTTACGGTGCCATTAGCCATGCCGTAGGTATCCTTCTTTGATTGCTGCCCGCGGAGTGCGGCAGCCCGGCTAGTCGTGCAGGATCGAGTGACTGAGCCGTGAGGAGCAGGCGGTCGATAGCTTTAACGTCGCACCCGATACTATGCGACATTTCGGACCGTCATGCAAGCAAGAAAGGTGAGGGGCTTAAACAGCATGGCTGCCTAGCCGGGTCAGCTTCGGCGCAACCTGCGCCGAGGGTGATAACGTCGAATCGGGTCATGGGCTGGGTCCGGGGTCAGAAATGCTGACTTGTCACACTGCGTTTCGCCTTGTCTGCAAATCAGATACAAGGCGAACACTTTAATGGCCGGGGCACCCGCCGCGAGAGTATCAGTCCTGCGAAAACGGGAATTGCGCCCGGCAGTGGCATCTTGTTGATCTCTTCGGCATCGCGAGTTTCCGCGCCCGTATCGCGCGCCAGTAGTCAGGTTATGGAAGTTTCGAGACAAACTTGTGATTCAGGTTTTCCCTGAAAGGCTTTAAATAGGAGACAGGTATTCGCCCGGTAGCATGAGGCAGCGTTTACAGGGCAAATGTGTTCATGACACTCACCTGGGCTGCTCCGAAGGTCGAGCTGAATTGAGGTAAGGTATCCGCAAATGGCAGATCGGGGCCCATCAATCGGTTCGGCGCTTTGTGTGTTTCTCGCCCCCGAGATCCGGGTCTGGCGGGGCAAGGCGTCGCTCCGGTTGGTTTTCTGGGGATATGGTGTCGTGGCCGGTTCGGTCCTCGCGGTGCTGTTTGCCACGGCCTACTATCTGAACCAGATTGCGCTCCAACAGACGCTGATCGTCGTTTCAGCCCTCTATACCGTCTGGATAGTCGTCGGAATCTGGCGATGCGCGGCGAATGCCACCGCGTTCTGGGGCAATCTTGCGCGACTGCTATGTGTGGCCTGGGCGATGAACACCGCGTTTGTGCTCATGTTTCTGCAAATCGACCTTCTGGCGACCTTCATGCTTCAATAGCGCGTTGCGCGCATGTCGGTTTCCGGCGCCTGTCCTCAGTCGGGGCCGGGAATTGCCATCAATTGCCGACGGTGAAAGTCCTGCTCGGATTCTCCGGATTGCGGGCCGCGCCCCAGAGCGCGAGCCAGGTCGAAAAAACCCTTGCCGGGGCTTTGTGCGGGCCCGCGCGACACGGCCCGCGCGGCGATGAACGGTCGGTCGGCGGCGGCGTCCTCGCGCATCGTGGCCTCAAGTGCCGCAGTGACCTTGCGCACCGATCCCGGCGCATACATGCCCAAACCCCGCGCCAGGCGGCCATAGGTGATCGGCAGCGTCGCGGATGGCTGCGCGTCGAGATAGGCGCGCACCCGGCGCGGCAGGTTGCTGATCGCCTGTTCGGCCGCCGATGGTGGTCGCGGTGGCGGCACCTCTCTTGCGGTCCCGTCCGGCAGAACATCGGCCGCCCAGGCGCGCTGTGGCCCGCGCACGATCACCCGAGTGCGATCTGTATCCGCCCCCGGCGCGGTCTGGGTCGTGATGGTGACGTCGCCGCTTGCCAGCCCGGCCTGCAATTGCTCGGGCGTCAGCCCAATGCGGGGCGCAAGGTAGTCCGGGTCAATCATCATCTGGCCATCTTCCCAGGCGATGCAATCGGCCGGAACCGGCTGTGTAAAGGTCGGGGCCTGACCGGGCGTTCCTTGATAATAGGGGTTTTTCCCGGTCGCGTGGTCGGTCACATCGACGATTTCGCGTATCTCGGGCAGAGCCGTGCGCAGAATCTTCTCGACGCCATGCCTGAGCGTCAGCGCCGATGATGCGCAGCCGTGGCAGCCGCCTGACATGCGCAGATAGATAATGCGGTCCTCGACACTTTCAGCCGAAACACGGCCTCCGTGTTTGGCGATGGACGGGTTGGCCTGCCGGTCGAGAATATCGTTCACCTTCACCAGCAGCGCCGCGTCGTCCGTCATTGAACCGGGCGCATCCGTCGCTTCGCCAAGCGGCAGGTCGGTCGCATCCAGAACCCGCCGGATCGCGTCGGCGACCGACGCCTTGAGCGCCTGCCAGTCACCGCCGGGGGAACAGGTCACCAGGATCGTCTCTTCTGTCACCTTTACCTCTTGCACCCCGTCGATCGCGAACAGAGCGACGGCCAGCGGCGCGGTCTCGACCGGGCCATCATAGCTTGCCGCCCTGTCTGGCTGGACCGGCGCATCCAGGATAAAGCGCAGGGTTTGCGGGTCGCGGGGAGAGGCCTGCGCCCGTATCCGTCGCTGTGTCGGGGTATCAGACATCTTCGGCCTCGGCGCTTTCGATCCGGCGCAGCATGGTAAGGGGGTAGATCCCCGAAGAGTGCCCGTCGCTGAATGCGATTCCCAAGGCATAGTTGCCGACACTCCAGATCCGCGTCGGCATGACGTCCAGCGGCACCGAGGCCGGGTTGAGCAACTGCTTGCCGCTGATTTCGTCGCGGCAGGCCGCACAGCTACAGGCCAGGCGCAATTCGCGCGGGTCGATGGTCTGGGTCCGGTCGGCCCAGCGGATCGTCAGGCCGGTCGCGTCGTAATCCAGCGCCAAGGGCCGATCCGTTGCCGCCTGGGGTGCCGCCGCTACCGGCGCGGGCTTGCCGGTGCCTGCGTCCAGATGCCAGTCGAACGGAATCTGGATGCCGGATGGCTGGGCCAGATCAGCCGTCAGGGCATCGGCGATCATGGCATAGGCCCCGGCGGCAGGGCAGTCAGGCGCGGCGATTGCCAACGGCACGCCGTTGTCGCCGCTGTCAACGATCGCCGGGTCAAGCGGAATGGCCCCAAGATATGGCACCCCCAATGTTGCCGCGATCTCCTTGCCGCCGCCCTGATGAAAGATATGCGTGACCTCGCTGCATGAAGGGCAGGTAAAGCCGCTCATGTTTTCGACAATTCCGAGGATCGGCACATTCACCTTCTCCAGCATCCGCAACCCGCGCCGCGCGATTTTCAGGCTGACGTCCTGCGGCGTGCTGACGACGACAGCGCCGGTCAGCGGAAAGGACTGCGCCAGTGTCAGCTGCGTATCGCCGGTGCCCGGTGGCAGGTCAAGCAGCAGTACATCAAGCTCGCCCCACTGCACTTGCGCGATGAACATCTGCAGGTATTTCGTCACCATCGGGCCGCGCAGGATCGCCGGGTTGTCGTCTCCGGTCAGCATCGCCATCGACATCACCTTGACGCCATGCGCTTCGGCGGGGATGACCTTGCCTTCCGGCGACATTACCGGGGGCACGTCGGTGGCAATACCCAGCATGCCGGGGATTGACGGCCCGTACAGATCCGCATCGACCAGCCCGACGCGCAGGCCCCGCTGTGCCAATGTCACGGCCAGATTGGCCGTCACTGTCGATTTGCCGACCCCGCCCTTGCCGCTGGCTATGGCGATGATACGTCCAAGATGTGATAACGGCCCGGTCTCGGGTCTTTTGGTTGCTGTGTCTGGGCTGGTCAAGTTACCTGCCTCCTGTCATTGCCGGGTTGCGAAAAGAAGTCGGCGGGCTGCAACATTACATCCGCCAATGTGTGTTCGTCCATCACCGTCATGAACGCGGCCAGCGCGGCCTGCGCGATCGCCGGTAACTTGCAGGCGCTGGTGATCGGGCAGGTGCTCTGCGATCCCTGACACTCGACCAGCCGATAATCCGGTTCGGTCAGCCGCAATACATCGCCCAACCTGATGTTATCGGGCGGCACGGCCAGAGTGAACCCACCCGCGCGCCCCCGCTGGGATCGCAGGATCCCGGCCTGCCCGAGGGTAAGAACCACTTTCATGATATGACCACGCGAAACCGGAAAAGCCCTCAGCGTCTCGTCGATGGTCACCAGCCGATCCGGATTTGCCGCAGCATACATCAGCACCCGCAGCGCATAGTCGGACAGCATGGTCAGCCGCATGAGGGGGTCTCCTTGGGTTCCGCGCCGCGCGGTGTCGTCGGACAGAATGCCGTTGTCTGCCCCCATTTCACAAGTGCCGCATTTGCGAGAAAACGCACAACCCGAGCGGCGCCCCCGCGCCTGTCGCGGGCCGGGACCTGCCTTGACGAGACGTCGGGCAGACTCGCGAAATGATCGCGATTTCGCGCCGTCGGCTTGCTTTTGTCGGCCATCCGACGCCCGAGTGAGACGTATCCCTGCATTCGCTCGGCCATGAGGTCCTCCTTGTGGTCGCATCTCCATACGCGATCAAAGAAATATTGACAATATTCTTTTGTGGATATAGCAATGAAATGCCCATGATCAAAGGAGAGCCCGATGCACGCCACCACTCATCCTGACGCCGCCACCCCTGTCGTCGTCGATCTGCGCACCATGATCCCGCCCGAGCGTCATGCGACGGTCTTTGCGGCGATTGATGCGCTCGACCCCGGCGCGACCTTCGTGCTGATCAATGACCACGCACCGATCCCGCTGCTGCGGCGGATCGAGCAAAGCTGGCCCGATCAGTTTCAATCCGAGTTCCTGATAGACGGGCCGGAGGTCTGGCAGGTGGCAATCACCCGTAACAGCGCCTGATCACCGCTTCGCGGATCGAGGCGCGCACAACCTGTTGATCGTGTGGGTGTTTCGGAAAAACCGGCAAGTTGGGTCAGTCTCGAAACGCTTCTGGTCAGGCGGTGTTCCCGGCTGGATTACACGACCGCAAAATCACCCGGTTCCGGGATCTCCTGCCAGGGGGATGTCGGCCAAACCGAACGTCTGTGGAGGAACCGATGTTCAAGATTACGCTTCCCGCCGACAGGGCCGAGATTGATAAGGCTGCCGTTGCCCGGGCATTTGGCATCAGCATCAATGATCTGGACGACGCCATACATATCGGCACGATCAACCGTTGGTTCGAGGTGGGCGTAGGCGATGACGACAATAAACCTCACCAGGTTTTCGCCTCTGCAAAACTCGGGATTCGGGTCGATGTGGATGAACAAGGAGCCGTGCTTTCCTCGACTGAATACGAGGCGATGAGTGCCGTCTGAATACGCCAGCCGCAAAACTTGACGCACGGTTCAATTGCAGATCAGGTGAATGCATTGGGACCGGCCTTTTGCCAAAACCGATTACGATGTACCATGCCGGACCAGCTGCCGTCCTTTCGTCCGTAGAATCGTAAGGAAGACCGTCGTGCTTACACCGCTCAGCCTGCATGTCCCCGAACCGGAGGTCCGCCCCGGTGGCGTGCCGGATTTTTCAGGTGTGCATATCGCGCCTGCCGGTGAGGTGGGTCGCCCAGCCGTCGATGTTGATCCGGGCGAAATCAGGGATATGGCGTTTTCCATCATCCGGGTGCTGAACCGCGCGGGTGAGGCCGTCGGCCCGTGGGCCGGATCGCTGAGCGATGAACAACTGACCGAGGGGCTGCGCCACATGATGTTGCTGCGGGCGCTGGATGCGCGGATGATCATCGCACAGCGCCAGGGGAAGACATCATTTTATATCCAGCATCTCGGCGAAGAGGCCGTCAGCACCGCCTTTCGCAAGGCCCTCAGGAAAGGCGACATGAATTTCGCCACCTACCGGCAGGCGGGTCTGCTGATCGCGGATGATTACCCGCTCGAAACCATGATTAACCAGATCTACACCAATTCCGAGGACCCGCTCAAAGGGCGGCAACTGCCGACGCTTTATTCGGTGCGCGAACAGGGGTTCTTTACCCTGTCGGGCAATCTGGCCACCCAGTTTCCGCAGGCCGTCGGCTGGGCGATGGCCTCGGCGATCAAAGGCGAGACGAACATCGCCGCAGGCTGGATCGGCGACGGCTCGACCGCCGAGAGCGATTTTCATGCAGCACTGGTGTTCGCATCGACGTTCAAGGCGCCGGTGGTGCTGAACGTGGTCAACAATCAATGGGCAATCTCGACCTTTCAGGGCATCGCGCGTGGCGGGGTCGGCACCTTTGCCGCGCGCGGTCTGGGCTATGGCATCCCGTCGCTGCGGGTGGATGGCAACGACTATCTCGCGGTTCATGCCGTCGGGCTGTGGGCGGCCGAGCGGGCACGCCGCAATCTCGGCCCGACGCTGATCGAATATGTGACCTACCGCGCCGGGGCGCATTCCACCTCGGACGACCCGAGCGCTTACCGCCCCAAAGAGGAATCCGCCGCCTGGCCGCTTGGTGATCCGGTGATCCGGCTCAAGGCGCATCTGATCGCCCGTGGCGCATGGAGCGAGGACCGCCATGCCCAGCTTGAGGCGGAAATGCTCGACACGGTGATCGCCGCCCAAAAGGCCGCCGAAGCCCACGGCACGATGCACTCCGACAATCGCCCATCGGCGCGCGACATGTTCGAGAGGGTCTACGCCGAAATGCCGCCACATCTGCGGCGGCAGCGGCAGGAATCGGGGGTGTAGTCATGGTACGCATGACGATGATTCAGGCCATCCGCGACGGTATGGATGTCGCCATGGGCCGGGATGAAACGGTCGTGGTCTACGGCGAGGACGTGGGCTATTTCGGCGGCGTGTTCCGCGCCACGCAGGGCTTGCAAGAGAAATACGGGCCGCATCGCTGTTTCGATGCCCCCATCAGCGAGAGCGGCATCGTCGGCACCGCCATCGGCATGGCGGCCAACGGTATGCGCCCCTGCGTCGAAATCCAGTTCGCCGACTATATGTATCCCGCCTATGACCAGATCACCCAGGAGGCAGCACGCATCCGCTACCGCTCGAACGCGGATTTTACCTGCCCCATAGTGATCCGCATGCCGACGGGCGGCGGTATCTTTGGCGGCCAGACCCATAGCCAGAGCCCCGAGGCCCTGTTCACCCATGTGGCCGGGCTCAAGGTGGTGGTGCCGAGCAATCCGCATGACGCCAAGGGGCTGCTGATTGCCGCGATCGAGGACCCTGATCCGGTGATATTCCTCGAACCCAAGCGCCTCTATAACGGGCCGTTCGACGGACATTACGAGCGCCCGGTAACCGGCTGGGGTGCCCATCCCGACGGCGAGGTGCCCGAGGGGCACTTCACCGTGCCGCTGGGACAGGCCAGGGTCAGGCGCGAGGGGCGCGATGTGACCGTTCTGGCTTATGGGACGATGGTGCATGTGGCACTGGCCGCCGCCGAGGATACCGGCATCGACGCCGAGGTACTCGACCTGCGCACGCTGCTGCCCTACGATCTGGAGGCCATCACCGCTTCGGTGCGCAAGACCGGGCGCTGTGTCATTGTGCATGAGGCGACGCTGACCTCGGGCTTTGGCGCGGAACTGGCGGCACTGGTGGCCGAGCATTGCTTTTACCACCTTGAGGCACCAATCCGCCGCGTGGCGGGCTGGGACACCCCCTATCCGCACGCGCAGGAATGGGATTACTTCCCCGGACCCGCCCGTGTCGGCGCGGCTCTCACCCAGACGATGGAGGCCTGAGATATGGGCCAGCACACGATAAAGGTGCCCGATGTCGGCGAGGGGATCGCCGAGGTGGAACTGGCGGAATGGGCCGTCGCGATTGGTGATCTGGTACGCGAGGATCAGGTGCTGGCAGCGGTGATGACCGACAAGGCAACGGTCGAGATCCCGTCGCCTTCTGACGGCAAGGTGCTCTGGCTGGGGGCCGCTCCGGGCGACAAGATGGCCGTCGGTGCACCCCTGATCCGGTTGGAAGTGGCGGGCGCGGGCAATACCGAAGCCGCAGCCGAGGTAGCCCCCCCCGCAGAGGCACCTGAAACAACCGAACCCCAAGCGCCGGCGCGCCCGGTTTCCACCGCTCCTTCGCCCACCCCTGGCGGCGCCCATCTGCCGCGCCCCGAAGGGGACAAGCCGATGGCCTCGCCTTCGGTGCGGGCGCGGGCGCGCGAGGCAGGCATTGATCTGCGCCGCGTCGCGGGCAGCGGCCCGGCCGGTAGGATCATCCACGAGGATCTTGACCGGCTGGCAGTAGCGCCCGACATCGCGGGGCAGATCACGGGCTATCAGCGCAATACCTCGGTTGAGCAGATCAAGATCATCGGGCTACGCCGCAAGATCGCGGAAAAGATGGCGCAGGCATCCGCAAGGGTTGCCCATATCACCTATGTCGAGGAAATCGACATGACCGCGCTCGAAGATCTGCGGACCAACCTCAACAAGGCGCGACAGGACGATCAACCAAGGCTGACACTGCTGCCGTTCCTCATGCGGGCGATGGTGCGGGCGATTGCCGCGCAGCCGCGTCTGAATGCGCATTACGATGACGAGGCAGGCATGATCCAGCAGAGCGGCGGCGTGCATATCGGCATCGCGGCCCAGACCGATTCCGGGCTGATGGTGCCGGTCGTGCGCCATGCCGAGGCGCGCGATCTTTGGGGCTGCGCGGCGGAACTCAACCGCGTCAGCGAGGCGGCAAAGGCGGGAAGTGCAGCGCGCGACGAACTTACCGGCTCGACGATCACCATCACTTCGCTGGGGCCACTCGGCGGGATCATGAGCACACCGATCATCAACCGCCCCGAAGTGGCGATTATCGGCGTCAACAAGATGGCCATTCGCCCGGTCTGGGATGGCAGCGCCTTTGCGCCGCGCAAGATGATGAACCTGTCGTCGAGTTTTGATCACCGGGTGATAGACGGCTGGGACGCGGCAGTGTTTGTGCAAAAGATCAAGACGTTGCTGGAAACTCCGGCGCTGATCTTTGTCGAAGGATGAGCCGATGAAGGATATCTTCTGCAAGCTGTTGGTGATCGGCGCCGGTCCCGGCGGCTACGTCTGCGCGATCCGCGCCGCACAGCTGGGCGTCGATACGGTGATCGTCGATGCAGCGCCGCGCGCGGGCGGTGCCTGCCTTAACGTCGGCTGCATCCCCTCCAAGGCGCTGATCCATGCAGCAGATGAATTTGCAGCCGCGACCGGGCGTGCTGCCGGCAATGTGCTGGGCATCAGCGCAGGGCAGCCGCAGATCGATCTGGCGCAGACGATGGAATGGAAAGACGGGATCATCACCCACCTGACCGGCGGCATCAGCGGTCTGCTGAAAAAGGCCGGGGTCAAGCGCGTGAC
Organism: uncultured Roseovarius sp.; assembly: GCA_947503145.1. Classification (GTDB taxonomy): domain Bacteria; phylum Pseudomonadota; class Alphaproteobacteria; order Rhodobacterales; family Rhodobacteraceae; genus Roseovarius. The sequence continues at coordinate 423,207 of CANNCP010000002.1, read as the reverse complement.
CGGCCCGGCACGATTTCGCGATGGTCGCACGGTCGAGGTGGAAACCGATACCGGCGTTCAGGTGATCCATGCCGAAAACGTGGTGATCGCCACCGGCTCCGCCCCGGCAGAGCTGACCGCATTGCCGTTTGGCGGACGGGTGATTTCCTCATCCCAGGCGCTGGCCCTGACCGAACTGCCCGCAACCCTCGCGGTGATCGGCGGCGGCTATATCGGGCTGGAACTGGGCACCGCGTTCGCCAAGCTCGGGGCAAGGGTCACGGTGGTCGAGGCCGCACCGCGCATATTGCCGCAATATGACGCCGACCTGACCGGCCCCGTGATGCGGCGATTGAAGGAAATCGGCGTCAAGGTCCTGTGCGATACTAGGGCGGTCGGGCTGACCGGCAAGGGGTTGTTGCAGATCGACGGCCCCGAAGGAGCAAGCCGCATCAAGGCCGACAAGGTGCTGGTGACGGTCGGGCGCAGGCCCGTGACCGACACCTGGGGGCACGAGGAACTGGCGCTGGAAATGGACGGGCCATATCTGCGCATCGACCAGCATTGCCAGACCGCCATGCGTGGCATCTACGCGATTGGCGACGTGACCGGAGAGCCGATGCTCGCCCACCGGGCCATGGCGCAGGGGGATCTGGTGGCGCGCATCGTCGCCGGACAAAGGATGCAATGGGACAAGCAGACCATTCCGGCGGTGTGTTTCACCGACCCCGAGATCGTCACCGTCGGCCTCACGCCCGATCAGGCCCGCGATACCGGCCGCGAGATCAAGACCGGCATCTTTCCTCTCAGCGCCAATGGCCGTGCCATGACGATGCAGGCCCGGCAGGGCTTTGTGCGGGTGTTGGCACGGGCCGATAATCACGTGGTGCTGGGGATTCAGGCCGTTGGCAACGGTGTGTCCGAGCTCTCGGCGGCATTCGGTCTGGCACTGGAAATGCAGGCGCGCCTCGAAGATATCGCCGCGACCGTTCACGCCCATCCGACACTGGGAGAAGCACTGCAAGAGGCCGCAATGGCCGCCCTTGGACAGGCGCTGCACGCCTGAGCGCATTGCACATCATCCGTAATGGCCCCGGTCGTATGCCGATCTGACATATCGCGAAAGCCCCCGCAGGTCTTTGTGTCCCTGACCAGTGGTTGATACCGCCGCTGTGCCACCTTACGTCTTGCGGGCGCGCGCCGCCCGAACGCCCCTGTTACCCTTTGATTTCCCAGAACCGGACCAGCCCAGAATGACATGGCACCTTCCCGACCCCGACACGCAGCCCGAATTTTACGCCGACGTGCCGATGAAACGGCTGGCAGCGTGGGTGGTGGACACGGTCATCATCCTCGCCTTCTCCTTGCTTGCCACCGTGCTTACCGTTTTCGTCGGTTTGCTCTTCTTTCCGGTGCTGGTCCTCATGATAGGTTTCGTCTACCGGACCGCGACCCTGGCCGCTGGCTCGGCCACCTGGGGGATGCGCCTGATGGCGATCGAGATGCGCACCCTGCGCGGTGAGAAATTCGACCTGCTAATGGCCGCAATACACACGCTTGGCTATACCGTGTCGTTCGCGGTGATTTTCGTGCAGGCTATTTCGGTCATTCTGATGATGACATCATCCCGCGGGCAGGGCCTGAGCGATCTTGTTCTGGGCACGGTCGCGGTAAACCGGCGCGCCGCGCGATAAGGCGTCTGGCTGTGAACCTGGGCCACCAGATAAAGGCGAAACGCGCGAAACGCCTCGGCTTTTCATGCGTGGCATGCGCTGAAATCAATGGCAATCGGCTCTTGGCGGATGCATTGATGATTGTTATCGTCATGAGGCCACACGCGAAATCCACGCTGCGAGCCTGCTGAATGCGTCACACACTTCCCCTTGCACCACAGTTTTACGTGACTGCCCCGCAGCCCTGTCCCTATCTGCCGGGCCGGATGGAGCGCAAGCTGTTCACAGCGCTGCAGGGCGAGGGAGCGCAGCGGTTGAATGACAAACTGTCCAAGCAGGGCTTTCGCCGGTCACAGAACGTGCTCTACCGCCCTTCCTGCACGGATTGCGCTGCGTGCCTGTCGGCGCGCATCGACGTGGCGGCCTTTGTTCCATCCCGCAGTCAGCGCCGCACCCAGCGCCGCAATGCCGGACTGGAACGCCGCGCCACCTCGCCCTGGGCCACAGAGGAGCAATACGCACTGTTCCGGACCTATCTAGAGAGCCGCCATGCGACCGGCGGGATGGCTGATATGGATGTGTTCGAATTCGCTGCCATGGTCGAAGAAACGCCGATTCGCACGCGCGTGGTCGAATATGTCGATAAGGTCACCGATGAACTGGCCGCCGTGTGCCTGACCGATGTGCTCGATGACGGGGTCAGCATGGTCTATTCGTTCTTCGACCCGGCCCGCGCCCGTGACAGCCTCGGAACCCACGTGATCCTCGACCATATCGACATCGCCCGCGAGAGCGGCCTGCCGCATGTCTATCTCGGCTACTGGGTGCCGGGCAGTGACAAGATGGGCTACAAGGCAGGCTTTTCGGGCCTGGAGGTCTATGTTGGCGGCGCGTGGGAGAGGATGCGCGACCCGGAGGATTACAGCGCGCAGGCCCACCCGTTCAGCAACGATCCGATTGCCGAACAGGTCGCCGACATCGTGCTGCCCGACGGGCTGCCTCTGCGCCCCAGCCGGGGCTGACGCTGACGCATCGGCCAACAATCCGCTACGCGGCTGTAACACGTATCCTGTCCACCACGCGCGCCGTGCGACGGCCCTGAGATCATCGGCAGGCCTTGTTTCGCGGTCTTTTCTGTAAATAAGGCTCCGGCGCCGACCGCGACACTGCGTTCTGATTCTGTCTTGCGCGGTGGTCTTTGAGGGTTTAAATGCGGGTTCGGTTAGCCGCATTAGCTCAGCTGGTAGAGCATCGCATTCGTAATGCGGAGGTCAGGTGTTCGAGTCACCTATGCGGCACCACCTCCTGCATATCTCCGAAATCACCTGAAGCGTTCCGCCTTGAACCTGAGGCACTCAGTTAAGGTGGAATGCGTTCGGCGCTCATATGTATCGCTTTAACAATCTGATAATGTTGTGGAAAAATCCGGTTGAAGCGCGCATCGCATATGATGTGCTCTGCCCGTTGCGTCCGGCGTATCGCCGTGCGGATACCTCGCCCCTTCGTCTCCTCCGGGGCAGGCCGTCGCAGCCATGACTGCATGGACAGGCTGGTGAAATTTACCTATCTCTGCCGCTTCGGGACCGGAAGGGCACAACATGGCGAAACGCGAGGCATTTGATATCGGCGGGCAGCGCATCGCGCCCGGAACCCGGCGAACGGTCGATATTCCGGTCAGCACGCTGTCGGATCACACGCCGGTCAATCTGTCGGTGCATGCGGTGCATGGGCGCAAGCCGGGGCCGGTCATGTTCGTGTCCGCCGCCGTGCATGGCGACGAGGTGATCGGCGTCGAGATCGTGCGCCGCCTGCTGAAGGCGCGCGCGCTGAAATCCATGTCCGGCACGCTGCTGGCGGTGCCCATCGTGAACACCTACGGGTTTCTCAACAATGCCCGCTACCTGCCCGACCGGCGCGACCTGAATCGCTGCTTTCCGGGCGGCCCGGCAGGGTCGATGGCGTCGCGGCTGGCGCATATCTTCATGACCGAGGTGGTGCTGCGGTCCGAAGTGGGGATCGATCTGCATTCTGCCGCGATCCACCGCACCAATCTGCCGCAGATCCGGCTGACGCCAGATAATGACCGCTTGGCAACCCTCGGGGCAAGTTTCGGCGCGCCGGTCATGTTGCACTCGAAGCTGCGCGAAGGGTCGCTGCGCATGGCGGCCGAGGCTGCGGGTATCGACGTTCTGCTCTATGAGGGCGGTGAAGGACTGCGGTTCGACGAGTTGGCGGTGCGGGCGGGCGTGTCGGGCATCCTGCGGGTGATGCACGAACTTGACATGCTGGCCAGCCGCGCGGTGCCGCGCACCAAAACGCGCTCAGTGTTGTGCGGCGCGTCGCATTGGTATCGCGCGCCTGCGGGCGGACTGTTCCGGGGATACCTGTCGATCGGCGACACGGTGATGCCCGGCACGGTGCTGGGGGCCGTGTCGGACCCGTTCGGCGAGGTCGAGACCGAAGTGATCTCGGACGAGGAGGGAATCATCATCGGGCGCACCAACATGCCGGTTGTCTATGAGGGCGAGGCGCTGTTTCACATCGCCGAGACGGCCCGCGCCGAGGCCGCCGCCGAGGGCGTGAGCGCCCATCTGGACGCGGCCCCGCTCTATGACGAGGACGAGATCATCTAAAAGCGTTTCGGCATATGCGTGCGACGGCCGCCTGTCCCAAGCAAGGCGCACATACGACTGTGGCGCGCATCTCTTGCAAAATGCCCCGGGCTCAGGTGACCTTGGCCCGGTTCTGCGGCAACAGGAAGACCGAGACCGTCAGCAGGCTGAACACCAGCTCGTAAACCTCCCATTTGCGCTGCACGTCGATCATCGCGATGATCACACTGGCTATGATCGCGATGATTCCATGCCGCAACCACGGCACCGGCACCGCCAGCCGGTCCGCCAGCGCCGCGATGCGCGTGCTGCGCGTATAAAGCAGCGGCAACACCACCAGATAGAGCAGGATGCAGAAGGTCAGGACCGGGCCAAATAGCGACTTGGTCAGATGAACATCGCCAACCATGAGGTTGTGAAGGTTGGTTTCAGCCTGCTTGTTGTGCTGCTGGAAGAATTCGCCAGATTCCCAGCCAATGATCCGCTGGCCCCAGGATACTTCCTCGCCTGCGGCGAGAAAGAAAATCAGTGCATAGAGCAGTGTCAGCAGGGCCGCCACGCGCAGGCCCTTGCCCGAGAGGCTGCGGGCATTCAGCGCCAGAACCACGCAGGAGACGAGCAGGAAGAACGCGGTGCCGTATTCCACCAGCTTGTCTTCGGCCGCGAAAGTGGACCAGAAATAGGTGGGATTGACGAAATAGATCACCACGGACGCGGCCAGAACCACCGCAATCAGCGCCATCAAGGCGCGATCGATCTGCTGCAGGACGGTCATTCAGCTCTCTTTCCCGATAATTTAAATCTGCCGCTGAGATATGCCAGCGGCCCCGCATCATCAAGGGATAACACTGCCCCGGCGGATTACATGCCCCCGGATACGACAAACCCCCGCGGCCAGGCCTCGGGGGTCGTCAATTTCACAAGTGCGGATAAGCTGTCAAAAGCTGCTCAGAGCATGCCTTCGCGCTGTGCTTTCTTACGTGCCAGTTTACGGGCACGACGGATAGCTTCAGCCTTTTCGCGCGCTTTTTTCTCTGACGGTTTCTCGAAATGCTGCTTGAGCTTCATTTCCCGAAACACACCTTCGCGCTGTAGCTTTTTCTTCAGGGCACGGAGCGCCTGATCGACATTGTTGTCGCGAACACTAACCTGCATGTGGTTTTCACCACCTTTCTAAGTTTGAGTTGCAAGAGATTGCAGGAAGCGCGTCTATAGCAAAGCCCCTCGGATTTGTCTAGAGTTCGGATCGAACACCGGGAGACATAGAATGACCGATCCAGACCTGACCGCGGCACTGCTGAAGGCGGCCGCCACGCATGTTCCGTTCGACGGTTGGACCCAGACAAGCTTTGACGCAGCGACGCGCGATGCAGGTGTCGCGCCGGGCGTCGCGCGCGCGGTTTTCCCGCGCGGTGCAGTGGATCTGGCACTGGCCTTTCACGCGGCCGGGGATGCCGCGATGCTGGCGCGGCTGGCCGAGGCGGATCTGGGCCAGATGCGCTTTCGCGACCGGATCGCCGCCGCGGTGCGGTTCCGGCTGGAGGCGGTGGAAGATCGCGAGATGGTGCGCCGGGGCATGGCGCTGTTCGCGCTGCCGCAGCACGCAACGGACGGCGCGCGCGCGATCTGGCAGACCTGCGATCATATCTGGACGGCGCTGGGCGACACTTCGGACGATATCAACTGGTACACCAAGCGCGCGACGCTTTCGGGGGTCTATGGCAGTACAGTCCTGTATTGGCTGGGCGACGACAGCGAGGGGCACACCGCCACCTGGGAATTTCTGGACCGGCGCATCGACGATGTGATGCAGATCGAAAAGGCCAAGGCAAAGGTGCGCGATAGCCCGCTGCTGACCCGCGTGCTGGCCGGACCGCTGGACCTGATATCGCGGATACGCGCGCCGCAGGCCGGACCGATGTCCGATATGCCCGGCCACTGGCATCCCGGCCCGAAGGATCACAAGTAGGAGAGCGCGATGAGCGAAACGATGAACGCCGTGGAAATCACCCGGCCCGGCGGCCCCGAGGTTCTGCAAATGACCCGTCGCCCGATGCCACGCCCCCGCACCGGCGAGGTGGTGATTCGCGTGGCCTATGCCGGGGTGAACCGTCCCGATGCGCTGCAACGCGCGGGCCTGTACGACCCGCCCGCCGGTGCCAGCGATCTGCCGGGGCTGGAGGCCTCGGGCGAGGTCGCGGCCATCGGCGCGGGCGTCAGCGGCTGGGCGGTGGGCGATGCGGTCTGCGCCCTGCTGCCGGGCGGGGGATATGCCGAATACGTCGCCACGCCCGCCGCGCATTGTCTGCCCGTCCCGAAGGGCATGGCGTTGAAACAGGCCGCCTGCCTGCCCGAGACGTATTATACCGTCTGGTCCAACGTTTTCCTGCGCGGCCACCTGAAGGGCGGCGAGCGGTTCTTGGTGCATGGCGGCTCGTCCGGTATCGGCACCACGGCGATCCAGCTTGCCGGGGTATTCGGCGCGCGGGTCTTTACCACCGCCGGATCGGACGAAAAATGCCAAGTGTGCAGGGATCTCGGGGCAGAGCGGGCGATCAACTACAAGACCGATGATTTCGTTGATGTGCTGCGTGCCGAGGGCGGCGCGAACCTGATCCTCGACATGGTTGGCGGTGACTACCTGCCGCGCAACGTCAGATGCCTGGCCGATGACGGGCGGCTGGTGCAGATCGCCTTCTTGCAAGGGTCCAGGGTCGAACTCAACTTTGCACAGGTGATGATGCGTCGCCTCACGATCACCGGCAGCACCCTGCGCCCGCAGAGCGATCTGGCCAAGGCCCGTATCGCGGACGAGTTGCGCGCCCATGTCTGGCCGCTGCTGGAGGCAGGCCGCGTCGCCCCGGTGATGGACAGCAGCTATCCGCTGGCCGAGGCCGCCGCCGCCCATGCGCATATGGAGAGCAGCAGCCATATCGGCAAGATCGTCCTCGAGGTCTGAGCGGTGATCGGTGCGGTGCATTTCGCGATCCTCGGGCTGGCCACGCTCAGCCTTTGCCTCAGCGCCTGGGCGATCCGCCGCGAGGCGCCGCTGGACTGGCGCTTTGCGGTGCCTGCCCCGGTCGTTGCCGAGGGCGCGCCCTATTTCGAGACAGTGCTGGACTACACCGCACCTACCGGACAGGCTCATTCGCCCGCCATCGCGCTCACCAGGGACGGGTTCGACATCCTGTGGTTTCAAGGCTCCGAAGAGGCCCAGGCAGATGTGGACATCTTTGCCGCGCGGCTGACCCGCCGCAGCCCGGCAGGCTGGACTGCCGCCGCACCGCGCCGCCATGTGACGCGCCGGGCGCTGGGGCGCGCGATGGCGCCGGGGCAGCTCGTGGTAACGCTGGGCAACACGATCGAGAACGAGACCGTGCCGGGCGCGCTCTATGCCACGGCGGTGTCGGTGGGCGGCTGGGCGATGGCGTCGGTCGCGGATGTCCGCATGGGCACAGACGGCCCCTTGCGCGCGCGCAAGCTGAACCTGTCGCCGCTGCTGAACCGCTCGCATCTGGTGAAATCGCCGATGGTCGCCTATGCCGACGGCTCATATGCGCTGCCCGCCTATTTCGAGATGGGCCAGATGCACGGGGTGCTGGTGCGCACGGACCGGCAGGGCAGGGTGCGCGACACGGCCCGCATGGACGGGCGCGGGCTGCAACCGATCCAGCCGATGGTCGTGCCGCTGGACGCGGCGCGCGCCGTCGCCTTCCTGCGCGATTTTGATACGGGGCGGGGGCGCCTGCTGACCAGCCATACCCAGGATGGCGGGCAGAGCTGGAGCACCGTCACCCAGACTGACATTGCCAACCCCAGCGCGCCGGTCGCGGCGCTGTCACTGGGCGGCGCGCGCATCCTCATCGCGATGAACGACGACCCCGCCCGCCCCCAGGATCTGCGGCTGTCGCTCAGCGACGATGGCGGCGCGCATTGGCGCCTGTTGCATGTCTTTGCCCCCGAGGAGGGCGGGCTGCGCTACCCGATGCTGCGCCAGCTGCCCGGCGGTGATATTGCGCTGACCTATTCGCAGGGCACCAAACGTGGCATCGCCGCGCATGTCTTCAACGCCGCATGGCTGGACGCCCGATGAGCGCGCTGCTCACCTCTGCCGGGCTGGCCGTGATCCTCGGCTGGATCGCTTTCGCGCTGGGCGGGCTGGCGCTGTCGCCGCCGTTAGCCGCCGCACTCGGCGCGGCGCTGGGTCTCGGCGCGGTGCTGCTCTTTCACGGCAGCCTCGCACTGGGCGCAGTGATCGCGGTCCTCGCTCCCTTCGGGGTAATGCTGCCCGCACTGGCGTTGCGCCATGCCGGGGCCAAGCTGGGCCTGCCGGTGCAGCCGTTTTCCACCACCGAGCTGTTGATCTTCCTCGCCCTTTACACCGCGTTCCTCGCCACGGCGACGGGGGCGATCCCGGTTGATCTCTACCGGCTGGGCTATGCGCCGGTCCCGGTGGCACTGATGGTGCTTGCGCTCTGCGTTTGCGGCGCGCTCACCGGCAGCCTGTTCGTGCCGCTGGTCGCCGTGCTGGCGCAGGTCGTCTGGGTCTTGGGCTGGGGCAGCAGCAACTGGTTCGACGAGGTGACACATGCGGCACTTGTCCCGGTGCTCGTCATCGTCCTGATCACCCGCCTGATCTGGTAGGCACAGCCCCTGCTTCTTCTTGCCAGAAATATCCAATTCCGGCGCGCGCCCCGGATACCACCCCTCACCGAATGGGATCAAACAGCGCATCCTTCGCCCGGCAGTCGCGCACGACGTCGCGTCCGCACGGCACCGGATCGAGCGATCTGGACAGGCACAACCGCGCTTCGTGAATGCGATCCTGGCGGCAGGTGATGGTCAGCATGTCGCGCTCCCAGCCCGGATTGGCCTTCAAAAACGCCTCCTCGATCACCGAGGCGGGCAGTTTCACCGGCCTTGTCAGCTTGCGTAACACTTCCGGCCGGTTCACCTGGTCAAAGGCCTTGCGGGCCAGCGCGTAATAACCGGACGCACTCAGTCCCGAGCAAGCTCCGTGTTTCTTCCACTGATACCAGGCCAGGCCGGAACTGCCCATGATATCAGCCATATCATTGGTCATTGTCCGCGTCGGCGGCTGTTCGGGGGATTGGCAGTGCTCAGGCCAGCCCCGGTGATGTTGCGGCCACAGCCCGTGCAGCACCCAGCCGGACTCGGCGGCCGGGTCGCATTGCGCCGCGTCACGCGCATCGCCTTCAATGGCGCACCATGTGGGCGACCAGCTCATCGCCAGAACGTAGTAATCGAACTCTCCGGGGCGGTCCTCGCCCGCGAGGGCCGTCACGGTGCTGAACAAAAGGGCGATCAAAGCGCGCATTTTTCGGTCTTTCTTTTTTCCCCGCAGGTCACTATACAACGCCCAAGTTCCCCCACAACGGAAACCCGCCCCGGCCCCGGCCCGGGCTCCCTGGAGACAGGGGACAGGGAAGAAGTGTGTGCGCCCCAAAAGACCAAGGAGACAAGACAATGGCAAAACCGCTCATGGCCAGAGCCACCGCCGTCTGGCTGGTGGACAACACTACACTCAGCTTCAAGCAGATCGCGGATTTCACTGAAATGCACGAGCTCGAAGTGCAGGGCATCGCCGATGGCGATGTGGCTGCCGGCGTCAAAGGCTTCGACCCCGTCGCCAACAACCAGTTGACCCAGGAAGAGCTCGACACCGCCGAAAAGAACCCGACGCACAAGCTCAAGCTGAAGTTCAACGCTTCTGCGGTGGGCGAGGAAAAGCGCCGTGGCCCGCGCTACACCCCGCTGAGCAAACGCCAGGACCGCCCCGCGTCGATCCTGTGGCTCGTCAAGTTCCACCCCGAACTGGCCGACAGCCAGATTTCCAAGCTGGTGGGTACCACCAAACCGACGATTCAGGCGATTCGCGAGCGCACCCACTGGAACATTGCGAACATCCAGCCGATCGACCCGGTGGCGCTGGGCCTGTGCAAGCAGTCCGAGCTGGATGCCGCCGTGCAGAAGGCCGCCGCCAAGAAGGTCCGCGAAGGTGGTCCGATGACCGATGAGGAGCGGCGCAAGCTGCTGAGCACCGAGCAGAGCCTCGGCATGGACCCCGAAACCAAGATCCCGTCCGCGATCGAGGGGCTGGAAACCTTCACGCTCAGCGAACCGGAGCCGGTGGAAAAGCACTTCAGCGCCGATAGCCTGTTCAACCTGCCCGACGACGCGGACGAAGATGACGAGGACGAAGACGACAAGAGCAGATAAGGACAGATAAGGTGCGCGCGTTCGATCCGGTTCACGGATTGAACGCGAAACGCCTTATCTGCTCAGAATTTCGCCTCAAAGCTGTTTGCGCGCATTCATTGCCGCCGTGATCGTCCCTTCGTCGAGATAGTCCAGCTCGCCGCCGATGGGCACGCCTTGCGCCAGCGAGGTCAGCTGCACATTGTCTTCGACCTGGTCGGCGATGTAGTGGGCTGTGGTCTGGCCGTCGATAGTGGCGCCCAGGGCCAGGATCACTTCGGTGATCCCCTCGGCCTCGATCCGCGCGATGAGTTGCGGAATGCGCAACTGTTCCGGCCCCACCTGATCCAGCGCGCTGAGCGTGCCGCCGAGCACATGGTAGCGCCCCTTGAACACGAGCGCGCGCTCCATCGCCCAGAGGTCGGCCACGTCCTCGACCACGCAAAGAATGCCGTTGGCGCGTTTCGGCGCGAGGCAGATATCGCAGATCTCCGCCGAGCCGATATTGCCGCAGCGCACGCATTCGCGCGCAGTGGCGGCGACGGCCTGCATCAGGTCGGCCAGCGGCGTCAGTTTCAGCTCGCGCTTGCGGATCAGGTGCAACACCGCGCGTCGGGCCGAACGCGGCCCGAGGCCGGGCAGCTTGGCCATCATCTCAATCAGGGCGTCGATGTCGCGGGTGGAACTCAAGGCAGGCTCCGGGCTGCGAGGCCCCGGATCAGGTCCGGGGCGGGAGAGGTGATCAGAAAGGCAGCTTCATGTCCTTGGGCAAGCCCATGCCTTCGGTCAGTTTGCCCATTTCTTCCTGCGCACGCTCCGAGGCCTTGCCCTGGGCGTCCTTGATCGCGGCGAGGATCAGGTCCTCGACCACTTCCTTGTCATCGCTGGAAAAGATGCTGGGATCGATATCGAGACTCTTGAGTTCGCCCTTGCAGGTGGCCACGGCTTTGACCAGACCCGCGCCACTGATCCCGGTGACGGTCAGGGTATGCATTTCCTCTTGCAGCTCGGCCATCTTGGTCTGCATTTCCTGCGCGGCTTTCATCATCTTGGCCATGTCGCCCATCTGGCCCAGTCCCTTGAACATGCTCTTCCTCCGGTCGGGTTGCGTGTGTTGTTCTTCTAGATACGTGCGGCTGGGGCGACGTACAAGGGCGGACCCCCGGGGGCGCGGCCCCCGGACCCCCCGGAGTATTTGTGGAAAAATGAAGGGGAGGGCAGGGGGGACGGGTATCAGCCCTCTTCGAAAGGGTCCCATTCCTCGTCCACTTCGGGCAGGGCTTCTGTCTGTGCCTCCTGAACCAGATCGGCGGGGGTACGGATACTGAGGATATGCGCGCGGGGAAAGACCGATATCACCGCCTGCACCAGCGGATGTTCGCGGGCCTCGGCCTTGAGCGCCAGATCCGCGGCATCGCGGGTCATGGCGATCGTGTCGGCCCCGCCGGCGTTCACGATGCTGACTGCCCAGCGGTTGCCGGTCCAGCGCTGAAGCGCACCGCCAAGGCGCTGCGCGAGGTCGGCAGGGGCGTCTTCGGTGGGTACGAATTCGATCCGGCCGGGCTGGTAGGCGGCGAGTTGCAGGCAGGTTTCGACCTCGACCAGCAGCTTGACGTCGCGGTTGGCGCGGATCAGATCGACCACATGCGCAAAGGTGGGATACTGCGCCAGCGCCTGATCGGCAGCCAGCGCCAGCGTCTGACCGGACGGGCCTGCCGCTGTGTGGCCGCCAGCGGGGCCATCCGGCCGGCCAGATGCGGGGGGGGCTGCGTGGCCCGAAGGCCCGGACGCACCGCCGCCTTGCACCGGTGCGGGGCCGGGTGCGGGTGGTGGCGGCGTATCCTGCAATTTGCGCAAAAGCTCTTCGGGGCTGGGCAGGTCGGCCACATGCGTGAGGCGGATCACCGCCATCTCGGCGGCCATCATCGCGTTGGGCGCGGCGGACACTTCCTCCAGCGCCTTGAGCAGCATCTGCCACATGCGGCTCATGATCCGCATCGGCAGCGTGTCCGCCATCTGCGTGCCGCGCAGGCGTTCATCGGGGCTGATCGTGGGGTCTTCGGCGGCTTCGGGCGTGATCTTGACGACGCTGATCCAGTGGGTGATCTCGGCCAGATCGCGCAGCACGGCAACGGGGTCCGCCCCTTCGGCATATTGCGCACCCAGTTCGGTCAGCGCGCCGGCCGCGTCGCCCTTCATGATCAGATCGAACAGGTCCAGGACCCGGCCCCGGTCGGCCAGCCCCAGCATCGCGCGCACCTGATCGGCTGTCGTTTCGCCTGCGCCGTGGCTGATTGCCTGATCCAGGAGCGATGTGGCATCGCGGGCCGAGCCTTCGGCGGCGCGGGTGATCAGTGCCAGCGCGTCATCCGTGATCTCGGTGCCTTCGGCGGCGGCGATCCGTTGCATCAGCGCGATCATCACCTCGGGCTCGATCCGGCGCAGGTCGAAGCGCTGGCAGCGACTGAGAACGGTGACCGGCACCTTGCGTATCTCGGTGGTGGCAAAGATGAATTTTACATGCTCGGGCGGTTCCTCCAGCGTCTTCAACAGGGCGTTGAAGGCCGAGGTGCTGAGCATGTGCACTTCGTCGATGATGTAGATCTTGTAACGTGCCGAGGCGGCACGGTAGGCAACGGAATCGATGATTTCGCGGATGTCGCCGACCCCGGTGCGCGAGGCTGCGTCCATCTCCATCACATCGACATGCCGCCCCTCCATGATCGCGGTGCAATGTTCGCATACGCCGCAGGGTTCGGTCGTGGGGTCGCCGGTGCCATCTGTGCCGATGCAATTGATGCCCTTGGCGATGATCCGCGCCGTGGATGTCTTGCCGGTGCCGCGGATGCCGGTCAGGATAAAGGCCTGCGCGATGCGGTCCGCCTGAAACGCGTTCTTCAGCGTGCGCACCATCGCGTCCTGTCCGACCAGATCGGCAAAGGTCTCGGGCCGGTACTTGCGGGCCAGAACGCGGTAGCCGGTGGTTGGGGTGTCAGTCATGCGGGCCTGCGTATGGGAGGATTCGGGTCAACCCAAGAGTAGGCGCGGCGCGTGGCGAGGTCCACCGTCCCGGCAACTTTCCTGCGCAACAATCGCGCGGTGGTCATACACGAGGAGCGCGGCAGGCGGCACGGGCATGCAAATTGCGACCGGTGGCAAAGAGGGGCGCCGCCGGTCTCGCCCACCCTATTGGCGGTGCCCGGTTCAGCGGTCTGGCGCCTCCCAGTCCTTCTCCATGCCCGCATTATGCCGACGCAGACGCAGGGCAAGGCCGATGGAAACGCCCACACCGATGGCGACGGTCAGATCCGCAAACACCGTCAGAGCCATCGTCAACAGCAACAAGACCTGATCCGAACTGCGCTGCTGCATGTATCCGCGCCACTTGTGTGGCTCGCTCATGTTCCAGGCGGTCAGGATCAGCAACCCGGCAAGTGCAGGCATGGCCAGATAGCCCGCGAGGGGTGCGGCCAGCATCATGATCAACAGGATCGTCAGCGCATGAACGATACCGGCAACAGGTGTTTTCCCGCCTGCGCGGACATTCGTGGCCGTGCGCGCAATCGCGCCGGTTGCCGGAAGCCCGCCAAACAGGGCCGATCCGATATTGGCAAAGCCTTGCGCCAGAACCTCGGCATTGGGCCGGTGACGACCGCCGATCATCCGGTCGGCGACCATTGCGGACAGCAGCGATTCGATGCTTGCAAGAAAGGCAATGACCAGGGCCGAAGGAAGCAATTCCACGACCCGCGCCAAACTGATTTCGGGAAACGCAGGCATTGGCAGCGTGCTGGGGAGTGCGCCAAACCGGGAAAAGATCGTATCAACCGGCAGGGCCGTCAGTGCGACAACAGCCGATGCCAGGCCCACGGCGACGATCAGCCCCGGAAATCTGGGGGCGAGCCTGCGTAACCCGATAATCACGACCATCGTCGCAAGCCCGATCCCGAGCGTCGGAAAACTCAGCGAGGCGCGCGCGCCCCACAGGACCTCGACCTTTGCGATGAATTCGGCGGGGACGTTCGCGACCGACAGGCCGAGCAGATCCTTGATCTGGCTTGTCGCGATGATGATCCCGATCCCGATGGTGAACCCGTTGATGACCGGCTCGGGCACATAGGCGACCAGATTGCCGGCGCGCAGATATCCAGCGGCCAGCATGATGAGCCCGGCCATGAATGTCGCCAGCACAAGCCCGTCATACCCATATTCCGCGATGACTCCAAAGACGACGACAATGAACGCACCCGTCGGCCCGCCGATCTGCACCCGACTTCCACCAAGAAACGAGATGAGAAACCCCGCGACGATGGCCGTCACCAATCCCTTTTCCGGCCCCGCGCCCGAGGCGATGGCGATGGCGAGGCTGAGGGGCAGGGCAACCATCGCAACGGTCACGCCCGCCATCAGATCGTCGATGAACTCCTGGCGGTGATACGTCTTGAGCGTGGTCAGGATTTTCGGCTTCATGAGGTCTTCCAGAATGGCTCGCCGGTAAGGAGAAGGACACGAAAATGATGCCTTTTCCCAAAGCGGACAATGAATGTCTGTCATACTGTCGGGAAAAAACCGCTGGAATATGACAATCAGGCGCGGGTGAAATCCCGCAGGTGGCGGCTGCCGGCGCGATCTTTCACGCGCGTTCGGCACCAGATCCGCCAAAAATTGCTTATGTCTTTGATATGCAGATGGGTATAATCGCCCGGATGGGCCAGTCAATAGGGTGAGGCATGCGTTTAAGAGGGATACGTGGCAGCCGGAATGTCGAAGACCGGCGACGTCGCTCGGGCGGGGGCAGGCGTGCGGCGGGCGGTATTGGCGGTGTCGGTCTGCTGGTCGTGCTGGCCATCGGATACTTTGCCGGGATAGACGTAACACCCCTGCTGCAGGGGGCAGCACCCTCGGGCCAGGACCGCGCCCCGCGCGAGTTGAGCGCGCAAGAGCAGCAGGCGGCACAGTTCTCGTCGCGCGTTCTGGCGACCACGGAAACGGTCTGGGAGGATATCTTTGCCGATCAGCTTGGGCTCGAATATGTCCCACCCGTGCTGGTCCTCTTTTCAGGCACGACGCACAGCCCCTGCGGCGGTGCTTCCGGTGCCACCGGGCCGTTCTACTGTCCGGCCGACAGCAAGGCCTATCTCGATACCGATTTCTTTGTCACGCTGTCGCGCCAATTGGGGGCGCGCGGCGATTTTGCCGCAGCCTATGTGATCGCTCATGAGGTCGCCCACCATGTCCAGAACCAGCTGGGCATCCTGCCCGAGGTGAACGCGCGCCGCCAAAAGGCGAGCCAGGTAGAGGCCAATGCGCTGACCGTGCGGCTGGAGCTTCAGGCCGACTGCATGTCGGGCGTCTGGGCTTCCATGGTCGAGGGCCTGCTGCAGCCGGGCGATATCGAGGAGGCGCTGAATGCCGCGCGCAAGATCGGCGACGATCATCTGCAAAAGAGCGCAGGCCAGGTGCCGCAACCCCATACGTTCACTCACGGCACGTCGAAACAGCGCGCGCGCTGGTTCGCCACCGGCTACAACAGCGGACGCGTCGAGCGGTGTGATACGTTCGGCGCGGCGCAGCTCTGAGGCGCGCAGTGCGCCCCTTTCGGATCGCCCAAGCCTGCTCAGCTCCCGGTCGAGCCGAACCCCCCCGCGCCGCGCTCGGTCTGCTGCCCGAATTCATCGACCACCTCGAACAACGGCCGGACAACCGGAACAAAGACCAACTGGCCAATGCGCTCTCCGGCATGGATCTCGATTGGCGCAGAGCCCGGCGGATTACGGTTCCAGACGCTGATCAGGATCTCGCCAGAATAATCCGGGTCGATCAAACCGACCGTGTTTCCCAGCACAAGGCCCTTCTTGTGCCCCAGCCCAGACCTCGGCAGCACAAGGCCCGCCACCGACAGATCACCAAAGGAGATCGCAATCCCGGACTTCACAAGAATAGCCGCCTCCTGTGCCAGAACCCGGACAACATCATCCACACAGGCAAACAGGTCCACGGCAGCGGCCCTCTCCGTCTGAAAACGTGGCAGCCCCCAATCAAACACCCTCGGGTCCAGAACCTTGATCTGCATTCCTGCTCTCCTGTCAAAGCCTTTTGCGTTTTTCCTGTATCAGGGAAGCCGCAAAAGGCTCACTCCCTCTCAGTGGTTGTGGGCGTTTCGCCTTGCGCCGGATTGTCGTAAACAAGGCGCATCAAGACCGGCCCCGTCCTCCCGGACAACAGACCATCCCCAGCCCTTTCATTTTTCCAAAAATACTCAATTGCTACGCCAGCGCCTGCGCGATCCGCTCAGCCAGTCGCGCCGCCACCTCGCGCTTGCCCATGCGCGGCCAGTCCTCGGCGCCCGCCGCGTTGATCAGGGTCACGGCATTCTCGGTTCCGCCCATGATGCCGGTCGCGGCGCTCACATCATTGGCCACGATCCAGTCACAGCCCTTGCGCGCCCGCTTGGCAGTGGCATTTTCCACCACATCATCCGTTTCGGCGGCAAAGCCCACGACCAGCGCGGGCCGCCCTTGGGGCATCTGTGCCACATGTGCCAGGATATCGGGGTTCTCGGCCAGGTCGAGCTGCGGCAGCCCGCCCTTGGTCTTCTTCATCTTCGAAGCACTCGCGCTGACCACCCGCCAGTCCGCGACAGCGGCGGCAAAGATCGCCGCATCGACCGGCAGCGCGGCCTTTACCGCCTCCAGCATCTCTTGCGCCGTTTCGACCCGGTGCACCTCAACCCCGTCGGGTGGCGGCACGTCGGCCGGGCCGGTCACGAACACCACCTCGGCCCCCAATGCGGCCAGCGCTTGCGCCAGCGTGGTGCCCTGCGCGCCCGAGGATCGGTTGGCGATGTAGCGCACCGGATCAATCGGCTCATGTGTCGGGCCAGAGGTCACCAGCACCCGCTTGCCGCGCAGCGGCCCGTCCGCCAGCGCCGCCTCGATCGCCGTCACGATCTCCAGCGGCTCCGCCATGCGGCCGGGACCATGTTCGCCGCAGGCCATATCGCCGTCATTGGGGCCAACAAACCCGATCCCGTCGCCGCGCAGCACGGCAATGTTGCGCTGTGTCGCCGCGTGCTGCCACATGCGCACGTTCATCGCCGGAGCGACCAGAACAGGCGTGTCGGTGGCCAGCAGCAGGGTCGAGGCCAGATCGTCCGCATGCCCCTGCGCCATTCTGGCCATCAGATCGGCGGTGGCAGGTGCCACGACGATCAGATCGGCACTGCGGCTCAGCTCGATATGGCCCATTTCGGCCTCGTCGGTCAGATCAAACAGGTCCCCGAACACCTTGCGCCCGGCCAACGCCGAGACCGACAGCGGCGTGACGAACTCCGCCCCCGCCCGCGTCAGGACCGGCGTCACCGCCGCGCCGCGCTCGCGCAACCGGCGGATCAGGTCCAGCGCCTTGAATGCGGCGATGCCGCCGCCGATGATCAATAGAATGTTTTTCGAGGCCAGCATGTGGTGGGTTCCTTGCGATACCCGCCCGAGACTAGGCGCGCACCCGGCCAGAGACAAGAGCAAGCCGCGCCCCGAGGCGCGCCCGCAAGGGCGCAAGGAGGGTCATCGGAACGCCTCGCAGGGATCGGCGCGTTCCGGCGCTGGCGCGTCGCGCAGCGCGTCGAACACGCCGTCGGGTGGGGTGCCGTCCTCGCCCTGGCCCAGCGCGTAGATCTCCAGTTCCGGCGCGGCGTGCGTCAGCAATGCCGGTGCGCCCCGGTCGCGCCGCGCATGGCCATTGCCTGTGATCACCACCACCGGCCCGCCGGTATCGCGATAGGCGTGCAGTGCGGCGCGTGCCAATGAGGCATCGCGCAGCCGCTGGGTCGCCACCATACGGGGCAGCATCTCGGCGGGCAGCGCATCGCAATGCGCAGCCATCTGCGCCGCCTCGCGTGCGCTCTGCTCGGCGGCGGGCAGGGGGGCGGTCAGGCCGAAATCGGCGGCGTCGGGGCCAAATATCGCGGCAATATCACCCGCCGCCGCGGTCCGCGCCGTGGCTCGTGGCACGCCTGCGCCATAGACCGGCACCGCAGGAGCTGCGGCAAAGATCGGATGATAGAACCTGAAATCGGGCCAGCCACTATCGGCCCAGCCCAGCGCCTCTGCCAACGCCTGGCCGTCACCGTCACCGCGCAGCGCGGGCAATGCCGCGCGCGCCTGATCGGGGGTCAGCATCTCGAACACCAGCGCGGCGGGCGCGATCCCAAGGGTCATCTCGGTTTGCACGCGGTGGTGTCCGGGGTTGTCATGCACTTCGCCCAGCACCCAGATATCCTGTGCCGTGGCGGGCAGGGCGACCAGAATCAGAACAAGGGCAATACGGCAGATCATGCCAGCAGGCTATGCACCTCGCTGCCGTTGGCTTCAAGCGCCCTGCGCATCTTCACGTAAGCCGCCGCTTCCAGCTGGCGCACACGTTCCTTGCTGAGATTCAGCTCTTGGCCGAGGCTTTCCAGTGTGCGCGGATCGTCGCGCAGCTTGCGTTCGCGCACGATCAGCCGTTCGCGATCGTTCAGCTTGTCCATCGCCTCGGACAACCAGGCCCGCAGTGCCGCATGGTCGTGGGTCTGTTCGACCTGCTGATCACCGCGCGGGCCGTCATCCTCGATCATGTCGATCCATTCGCGCCCTTCGTCCTCGGCGCTCTGGGTCGCGTTGAGTGAAAAATCAGAACCTGAGAGTCGGCCGGACATCATCTCGACATCGCGCAGCGGCACGCCCACCTCTTGTGCGATCAATTCGCGCAACTGGTAGCCGTCCAGTTCCATCCCGTCGGCCATCGCCTCGCGTTCCAGTCGGGCCTGCACCCGGCGCAGATTGAAAAACAGCGACTTCTGCGATGATGTCGTGCCGGTGCGCACCATTGACCAGTTGCGCATCACGTAATCCTGCACGCTGGCCTTGATCCACCAGATGGCATAGGTCGAAAACCGCACACCCCGGTCAGGGTCGAACTTGTCGGCAGCCTTCATCAGGCCGAGCCCGGCCTCCTGAATGAGATCATTCATCGGCGCACCGTAACGCCGGAACTTGAACGCCATCGAGATCGCCAGCCGCATGTAGGCGGTGATCAACCGATGCAGCGCCGCCTCGTCGCGCTGATCGCGCCAGGCATAGGCCAGCGCCCGCTCGGTCTCTGCATCCAGCAGTTCCGCCTTCATCGCCTTGCGCGACATGGCGTGTCCATCTTGCATGTCCAGTGCCATCGGCCCCCCCGATCTGGTGGCGCATTCGGGTCTGCGCCCTTTCTCAGTCTTGCACCCGGTGATACGCAGGACAAATCAATCCGGATCAAAAAAGAGTTCCCCGATATGTTTGGACAACGCGCACTGGTCCTCGGAGGTTCCGCCTCGGGTAAATCCGTATTTGCCGAAGGGCTGGCCAAAGCCACCGGGCGGGCACGCCTCTACATCGCCACGGCGCAGGCTCTGGATGCCGAAATGGCGCAAAAGATCGCCCGCCATCGGCAGATGCGCGGCGACGGCTGGCACACGGTCGAGGCGCCCCTCGATCCCGGCGCGGTGCTGGCCGGGGCGCGGGCGGATCAGGTGGTGCTGCTGGATTGCGCGACGATGTGGCTGAGCAATCACATGCTGGCCGAACATGATCTGGATACCGCAGAGGCGGGGCTGATGGCCGGGCTGGCGGCGTGCCCTGCGCAGGTGATCATCGTGTCGAACGAACTGGGCCTGTCGATGGTGCCGGACAATGCGCTGGCACGACGGTTTGGCAATGCGCAGGGGCGGCTGAACCAGCGGCTGGCGGCGGCGTCCGATCTGGTCGCGCTGGTGGTGGCCGGGCTTCCCGTCGCGCTCAAGGGGGCGCTGCCATGAGCCGCATCTACTGGGTCCGGCACGGCCCGACACATGCCAGGTCGATGGTTGGCTGGTCCGACCTGCCCGCCGACCTGAGTGATACCGCGCAGCTCGGGCGGCTCGATGCCTGGCTGCCGCAGGACGCGCTGGTAATTTCCTCGGACCTGATCCGCGCCCGCGCCACGGCGGACGCTATCCAGCAGGGCCGCACGCGCCTGGCGGATGACGCCGCCCTGCGCGAAATCCATTTCGGCGCGTGGGAATTGCAAGCCTTCGACGCGGTCGAGGACGCGGCGCATCTGCGCGCCTTTTGGGAAAATCCGGGTGATGTATGCCCGCCCGGCGGCGAGAGCTGGCACGCGGTCAGCGCGCGGGTCAGCGGCGCGGTGGCGCGGCTGCGTGTGGCGCATCCGGGGCGCGACATCATCGCCGTGGCACATTTCGGCGCGATCCTCAGTCAGTTGCAACAGGCGTTGCAGATCGACGCCTATGCGACGTTCGCCCACCAGATCGACAACCTGTCGGTCACGGTGCTGCAAACGCATGGCACCGGCTGGCGGGCGGGGGTGATCAATCACCTGCCGTGATCGGCTGGCGCAGGGATCTGTGCTCTTGCGGGCCGCATAAGGCCACCCCGCCGATATTAACCTTTCTTCAATGCCTCTGGCGCTACCGTTAACCAAGATTGACGCCAGAAGAGGGGCAAGGATGGTCGCGCGCGCCTACACCGTCGCCTTTGAGGGCGTCGAGGCCAGACAGGTCGAGGTGCAATGCGCCGTGACACCCGGCCTGCCGGCGTTTTCGCTGGTCGGCCTGCCCGACAAGGCAGTGAGCGAGGCGCGCGACCGGGTACGCACCGCGCTCAGCTCGATGGCTATCGCGCTGCCCAGCAAGCGGATCACCGTCAATCTCAGCCCCGCCGACCTGCCCAAGGAAGGTAGCCATTTCGACCTGCCCATAGCACTCGCCCTGCTGGCCGCGCTGGAAATCATCCCCAAGGACGCGGTGGAAGGGACCACATCGCTGGGTGAGCTGTCACTCGACGGATCGCTGATCCCGGTTGTGGGCGCGTTGCCCGCCGCGATGGCGGCCGCAACCGAGAACCGCACGCTGCTCTGTCCGCTGATGTCAGGGGCCGAGGCCGCGTGGGTGGGGGCGGCGCGCGTCATCGGTGCGGCCAATCTGGCCGATGTTGTGCGCCACTATACCGGTCAGTCACCGCTGCCGCCGGCCGAGCCGGGCGAGGTGCTGCCAGCCCCCGGTGGCCGCGATCTGCGCGACGTCAAGGGCCAGGAACGCGCCAAGCGCGCGTTGGAGATCGCCGCCGCCGGGCGGCACCATCTGCTGATGGTGGGCACGCCCGGCTCGGGCAAATCCATGCTCGCCGCGCGGCTGCCGGGCCTGCTGCCGCCGCTCGATGCGCGCGAGGCACTGGAAACCTCGATGATCCACTCGCTCGCCGGTCTGCTGGACGAGGGCGGCATCAACCGCACCCGCCCGTTTCGCGAGCCGCACCATACCGCATCAATGGCCGCCATCGTCGGCGGTGGCCGCCGCGCCAGCCCCGGCGAGATCAGCCTGGCGCATAACGGTGTGCTCTTCATGGACGAGTTCCCCGAATTTCCCCGCACGGTGCTGGAAACGCTGCGCCAGCCGATCGAGACCGGCGAGGTGATGATTGCCCGCGCCAATGCGCATATCACCTACCCCTGTCGCTTCATGCTGATCGCCGCCGCGAACCCCTGCAAATGCGGTTATCTCAGCGACCCGGCCCGCGCCTGCGCCCGCGCGCCGATTTGCGGCGATGACTACCTCGGGCGGATCAGCGGGCCACTGATGGACCGGATCGATCTGCGGGTCGAAGTGCCACCCGTCGCCTTTGGCGACCTAGATCTGCCAGCCTCGGGCGACAGTTCTGCCGAGGTCGCCGCGCGTGTCGTGGTCGCCCGCGGGGTGCAGGCCGCACGGTTCGATGGGGCGGGCGCGGCGCGGCTGAACACGGATGCCGAAGGCGCGTTGCTGGACGAGATCGCCAGCCCGGATGCCGAAGGCCGCGCGCTGTTGCTCAAGGTGGCAGAGCGGTTCGGCCTGTCGGCGCGCGGCTATCACCGGGTGTTGCGCGTGGCGCGCACCATTGCCGATCTGGACGGCTCTTCGGACGTCCGCCGGCCGCATGTCGCCGAAGCCGTCAGCTACCGTATCACCGCCGCGAAAGAGATGTGATCCACCCCGCCAGCTCCGCCAGCGTCTGCCGCGCCTCGGGAAGCAGCGTCTGGAAGAGCGGCCAGACATGCGGCAGATCGCGCTCCACAAGGCAGGTCACATCCACGCCCTGCGCCATCAGATGCTCGGCCATGCGGCGGCTGTCATCCAGCAGGATTTCCGTATCACCCACCGCCAGCCAGACCGGCGGTGCGCCTTGAAACCCGGCAAAAAGCGGCGAGGCGCGCGGATCGTCCGCCGGATGATCGCCCAGATACATCCGGGCCAGATCGCCAATCCGCTCGGCGGGCAGGATCACGTCACTGGCCGCGTTGGTGCGGATGCTGTCGCCGCTGAAGGTGGCGTCCGTCAATGGCGAAAAGGCAAAGCAGCCCACAGGCAGCGGTAGCCCCTGCGCAATGATCTGCCCCAGCAGCGCCAGCGCCAGCCCGCCGCCCGCGCTGTCGCCGCCCAGGATCACGCCGCCGGGGCGGTCCATCACCGCACGGTACGCCGCCAGCGCATCCTCGGGGGCTGCCGGAAACGGATGCTCGGGCGCCAGCCGGTAGCGCGGCAGCACCGCACTGAGTCCGGTCAGGGCTGCCAGCCGCGCCAGCATCGCCTTATGCGTGGCAGGCGAGCCAAAGACATAGCCGCCACCGTGGAAATACAGGATCAGCGGGCCGTTCCGCGCCTCTTTCGGGGTGACTTCGATACCATCGAATGCGTCGGTCTGCGGCTTGGAAAACCGGCTGCCCGGCACGGCGCGAAAGAAGAGTCTGGCCTTGGTCTCGAAACTGCGGCGCAGGCGCACGGGGTCCTGCGCGCGCAACAGGTGACGCCTCTCGGTGAGGCGCAGGTACGGGCGCAGCAGTTGCAGGCGTCGGCTCACGCGCCTCTGGCCTCGATCGCCTCCCAGATCTTGGTCGCGATGTTGACACCGTCGAACCGCTCCAGCTCCTGAATGCCGGTGGGCGAGGTCACGTTGATCTCGGTCAGATAGTCGCCGATCACGTCGATGCCCACGAAAATCTGTCCTTTTTCGCGCAGAAGCGGCCCGATCCGGGCGCAGATCTCGCGGTCACGATCGGTAAGCGCGACCTTCTCGGGGCGCCCGCCCACATGCATGTTCGAACGTGTCTCGCCCTTGGCAGGCACCCGGTTGATCGCGCCGACCGCTTCGCCATCGACGAGGATCACGCGCTTGTCGCCCTTGGCCACATCGGGCAGGAATTTCTGCACGATCAGCGGTTCGCGGCTGAACCCGGTGAACAGCTCGTGCAGCGATGTCAGGTTGCGGTCGGCCTGGTTCAGCAGGAACACGCCCGCGCCGCCATTGCCGTAGAGCGGCTTGAGGATGACATCGCCATGCCGGTCCTTGAAGGCGCGGATCGTGGCCAGATCCCGCGCGATCGTGGTGGGCGGCATCAGGTCTGGAAAGTCGAGAATCAGCAGTTTTTCGGGAAAGTTGCGCACCCAGAACGGATCGTTCACCACCAGCGTCCCGGGCGCGAGCCGGTCCAGCAGATGGGTGGTGGTGATGTAGAACATGTCAAAGGGCGGGTCCTGCCGCAGCCAGACCACATCGAAATCGGCCAGATCGACCACGGTCTCCTTACCCAGAATCGCATGATCGCCCACGACGCGCTGCACCTTCAGCGATTGCCCGCGCGCGGTGATGCGCCCTTCGTCATAGGCCAGGTTCTGAGGGGTGTAATAAAACAGATCATGCCCGCGCGCCTGCGCTTCCTCGGCGAGGCGAAAGGTACTGTCGGCGTTGATATCGATAGGCCCGATCGGGTCCATCTGAAAGGCGATTTTCATGGAGCGGCCCCTTGCGATGTTGTGCCGCCACTACATGCGCTACCTGTGCGCACCGTGTAAACCAGAAATGGGCAAATCAGAAATGCGACAGCGCGCCCTCCATGACATTGCAATGACCGGCGCCGTCCACGGTAACGAGGTCGAAACGCACCTGGCTGAGTTGCCCCCGGGGCTGCCCCCCGAGATATTCAGAGGCCGCCGCGTGAATGCGCCGCATCTGCGCCGGGCGCAGGCTGGCACACGCCGCATCATGGGTGCGGGCCTGTTTCACCTCGGCAAAGACGATCTCATCATGGTCGCGCAGGATCAGGTCTATTTCACCCCCCTGACCGCGCCAGCGATGTTCGAGCAGATCAAGGCCCGCCGCACGATAGAGGCGCGCCGCGATTTCCTCGGCGGCAGCCCCTGATTGCCAGGCGCGCGCGCCGCGTTCGCGGCGTGCCTTCAGCGCGGCACAAGGCAATGTGGCGATATCGGCGTGGCAGGTCATTCTGTATCCTTTCCGGCAGCGGCGCTGTCACCGGCAAGCTTCAGCGCCATCTGGTACACTTGTCGTCGTTTCAGCCCAAGCGCCTGCGAGACGGTATCGGCCGCATCGCGCACCGACATCTGTCCCAGCGCGTCCTGCAACATGCACTCTATTTCCTCGGGATTAATATTTACCGAATCCGCCCGGTCTATCAGCACCACCATCTCGCCCTTGCGCGGGTTTGTCGCGGCCTCGGCGGCCAGTGCCTCCAGCGTATCGCGCTGAACTTCCTCAAATTTTTTGGTCAATTCGCGGGCCAGCGCCGCCCGGCGGGTGCCGCCCAGCACCGATGCGGCGTCGCGCAGCATCGCCGCGATCCGTTTGGGCGATTCGTAGAATACCAGCGTCGCAGGCACGTCCGCCAGCGCGGCGAGTGCGGATTTTCGCTGAGAGGACGTGTTCGGCAGAAACCCGGCAAACAGGAACCGGTCCGTCGGTAGCCCCGACAGTGTCAGCGCCGTGATCACCGCCGACGGGCCCGGCGCCGAGATCAGCGGTATCGCCTCGGCAATCGCGGCGCGCGCCAGGTCGAACCCCGGGTCGGCCACCATCGGCGTACCGGCTTCTGACGCGTAAACCACTGATTTTCCCTCCTGAAGCGCCGCCATCAGGCGGGGCCGCATGCGCGCACCATTGTGGTCGTGATAGGCCAGCAGGGGCCGCTCGCCCAAGGGAATGGTGTGAATATCCATCAGTTTGCGCAGGCTGCGCGTATCCTCGGCGGCGATCACATCGGCACCGGCCAGTATGTCGAGCGTGCGCAGCGTGATGTCGCGCGCGGCCCCGATCGGCGTCGCCACGAGGTAAAGCCCCGGGTCCAGTTTCCGTTCAACCTGATTCACTGCTGGACCCGCCCCACATGACGTTTATTATCTCCCTAACTGCGGCGGCCCGCCCGGCCTGCCCGTTATCACGGAGTGAGATACCCCATGTTTGCTGTTTTGCCATCCCCCCGCAAGGTGCTGAACCTAATTGTCGTACTGATCGGCGGCCTGCTGATTGCCGCCTGCCAACCGGTCTCGTTAGGGGACGGCGGCGATAGCGGCCCGGCGATCAACCCGAATGCACCGGTGGCGGTGGCGCTGCTGGTGCCGCATGGCTCTGCCAACGCCCAGGAGGCGGCGCTGGCCAAGGATCTGGAAAGCGCCGCGCGCATGGCCGTGGGCGACCTTCAGGGGGTCAGGATCGATCTGCGCGTCTACGGCACCGCCGGGCAGGCGGGTCAGGCGCAGCAGGTCGCACTGAAAGCGGTCAGGGACGGTGCCAAGATCATCGTCGGCCCGCTGCATGCCGAATCGGCCAACGCGGTGGCCGTCGCGGTGGCCAACAAGGGCGTGAACATCCTGGCATTTTCCAACAATGCGGCCATTGCAGGCGGTAACCTCTTCATTCTGGGTCAGACCTTTGACGACACCGCACGGCGCCTGACGAAATACGCGGTGCGTCAGGGCAAGAGCCGCATCCTGACCGTGCATTCCAGCAATCTCGCGGGCCAGTTGGGCCGCGATGCAATCGGCAAGGCGGCCGCAGCGACGGGGGCCACGGTCGTCGGCAACGTGCCTTATGAATTTTCGCAGCAGGGCGTCGTGACGGCGATCCCGATGATCACGTCGAGCGCGCGCAGCACCAATGCCGATGCGGTTTTCCTCACCGCGAACACCGCAGGCGCGCTGCCGCTGTTTACGCAGATGCTGCCGGAAAACGGGCTGTCGCCGACGGATATCCAGTATATCGGCCTGACCCGCTGGGATAAACCGCCCCAGACGCTGGACCTGCCCGGCGTGCAGGGCGGCTGGTTCGCGATGCCCGATTCGCAGAAATCGCAGCGGTTCGAGAGCCGCTTTCACGCGGCCAACGGCAAATACCCCCACGCCATCGCGGGCCTGGCCTATGACGGGATCGCCGCCATCGGGGCGCTGGCCAAACGCGGCAAGCGCGATGCGCTCTCGCGCAACAGCCTGACGCAGGGCGCCGGATTTCAGGGCACCGGCGGCGTCTTTCGCCTGCTGCCGAACGGCACCAATCAGCGCGGCCTCGCAGTCGCCACGATCCGCGACAAGAAGCTGGTGATCCTCGAAGGCGCGCCTCAGGGCTTTGGCGGAGCCGGATTCTGACCCACACTGATGCTGCCCGCGGGGCCGTCGATGCGCCGGATGCGCCGCCGCTGATCTGTCCGGCACCCGAGATTTTCGACGAGGCCGGTGTCGCCGCCGCGCTGGCGCAGGGGCCGGACGGCGACGGCCCGGCGCTGCGCAGGCACGCCGTCACGGTCCTGGCGGCAGAGC
Source organism: uncultured Roseovarius sp. (assembly GCA_947503145.1). GTDB lineage: Bacteria > Pseudomonadota > Alphaproteobacteria > Rhodobacterales > Rhodobacteraceae > Roseovarius. The sequence goes on along the minus strand of CANNCP010000002.1, from coordinate 396,067 downwards.
AGACGCGCGGGCGCGCGGCCATTGCCGCCGCCCTGGCCGACCAGCCGTTCGCGGCACGCCTGGCGATCCGCAGCTACACCTGGCTGACCGACTGCATCGTCAAGGCGGCCTTCGCGCTGGCCACCCAGAGGTTGCATCCGAACCCGACACCGACCGGGGCCGAACGGCTGTCCTTGGTCGCGGTCGGCGGCTACGGGCGCGGCGAGATGGCGCCGCATTCGGATGTCGATTTGCTGTTTCTCACGCCCTACAAGACTACCGGATGGGCCGAGAGCGTCATCGAATCGGTGCTCTACATCCTGTGGGACCTGCGCCTGGATGTCGGCCATGCCAGCCGGACGATTCCCGACTGCCTGCGCCGGGCGCAAGAGGATTTCACCATCCGCACCGGGCTGCTGGAGAATCGCTGGCTGACCGGTGATGCGCGGCTTGCGGGGGATCTCAGCCACCGGCTGTGGAACGATCTGTTCAAGAATACGGAACGCGAATTTACCGAGGCCAAGCTGGAAGAACGCGACCGCCGCCACGAAAAGCAGGGCGACCAACGCTACATGGTCGAACCCAACGTCAAGGAAGGCAAGGGCGGGCTGCGCGATCTGCAATCGCTGTACTGGATCGCCAAATACCTCTATCGGGTCACCGATACCGCCGAGCTGGTGGCGCATGGCATGTTCACCGAGGAAGAGTTCGAGACATTTGCCGAAGCCGAGAATTTCCTCTGGGCGGTGCGCTGTCACCTGCACCTGATCACCGGGCGGCCCAATGACCAGCTGACCTTTGATCGGCAGGTCGAGGTGGCCGAGCGCATGGGCTATGCCGACCGCGCCGGGCGGCGCGGGGTCGAGCACTTCATGCAGCATTATTTCCGCCACGCCACCGCAGTGGGCGACCTCACGCGCATCTTCCTGACCAAGCTGGAGGCGGCGCATGTCAAATCAGAGCCGCTGCTGCAACGCCTGTTCCGGCGCAAGCGTGCGCTGAAGAGCGGCTATCTAGAGGTACACGGACGCCTCGCAATCGAGGATGAGGCGGCGTTCCTCGCCGATCCGCTAAACTTTCTGCGGGTGTTCGAAGAGGGGTTGCGCACCGGCCTGCTGATCCACCCCGACGCGATGCGCCTCGTGGCCGCCAACCTCGACAGGATCGACGATACGGTGCGGACCGATCCGGTGGCCCAAAAGCTGTTCCTGGGTCTGTTGCTGAAACACGGCAGCCCCGAGCGCGCGCTGCGCCGTATGAACGAACTGGGCGTGCTCGGCGCCTTCATCCCCGAATTCGAGCCGATCGTCGCGATGATGCAGTTCAACATGTATCACAGCTACACCGTGGACGAGCATACCATCCAATGTATCAGCCATCTCAGCCGGATGGAACGCGGCAAGCTGGTCGAGGAACTGCCCGTCGCCTCTTCGATCCTCAAGGAAGGCGTCAACCGCCGGGTGCTCTACGTGGCGCTGCTGCTGCATGATATCGGCAAGGGCCGGGACGAAGATCATTCGATCCTCGGCGCGCAGATCGCACGCCGCGTCGCCCCCCGCCTGGGGCTGAAGCCCAGGGAGGTGGACACGGTCGAATGGCTGGTGCGCTACCATCTGCTGATGTCCGACATGGCGCAGAAACGCGACATCGCCGACCCGCGCACCGTGCGCGATTTTGCCAAGGCGGTGCAGACGCGCGAGCGGCTCGATATGCTCTGCGTGCTGACGGTCTGCGATATCCGGGGGGTCGGGCCGAACACCTGGAACAACTGGAAGGCATCGCTGCTGCGCGCGCTCTACCGCCAGACGCGCCGCGCGATGGAAGGCGGGCTGGAGGATCTCAACCGCGAACAGCGCGGATCAGATGCCAAGCGCAACCTGCGTGCGGCGCTGAAGGGCTGGGGCGCCAAGGCGCTCAAGACCGAGACGGCCCGCCACTACCCGCCCTACTGGCAGGGGCTGCATGTGACCGCGCATGTGGTCTTTGCCACGTTGCTGCGCGATCTGGACGCGGACCAGATCGGTATCGACCTGCACCCTGACGAGGACCGCGATGCAACCCGCGCCTGTTTCGTCATGGCCGACCATCCGGGCATGTTCTCGCGGCTGGCAGGTGCGCTGGCGCTTGTGGGCGCGAATGTCGTGGATGCGCGCACCTATACGTCAAAGGACGGCTTTGCCACGGCGGTATTCTGGATACAGGACGCCGAAGACAGCCCGTTCGAGACCGCCCGCCTGCCGCGCCTGCGCCAGACCATCCTCAGGACGCTCAAGGGCGAGGTCGTGGCCCGCGATGCGATCAAATCGCGCGACAAGATCAAGAAACGCGAGCGCGCCTTCCGGGTGCCCACGCATATCACCTTCGACAATGAAGGCTCCGAGATCTACACCATCATCGAGGTCGACACCCGCGACCGGCCCGGCCTGCTGTTCGACCTGACGCGCACCCTGGCGGCCAACAACGTCTACATCGCCAGCGCCGTGATCGCGACCTATGGCGAACAGGTGGTGGACACGTTCTATGTCAAGGACATGTTCGGCCTGAAATTCTATTCCGAGGTCAAACGCCAGGCGCTGGAACGCAAACTGCGCACCGCGATCACCGAAGGGGTGGAACGCGCGATTACGTGAGGGCGGCTTGAACGGCCCCGCCGCCACCGCCCATGCCGGGCAGCGCCCGCCCGCGGGTGGGCGCTGCCCCGCTTGAATGGGCCACTTTATCGCCGGGCCACATCCCACGGCGATTGAACGCGCACCCGTCGCAAAAGCGCCCGCCCATCAGGGCGGTCGGGCGCTGCCCGGCGGCGCGCAAAGCGCGCCTTGATTCCGGGCTGGGTGTGTGGGGGCGTTGGTGGTGAGTTGCGGGCTTTAGCGGACATTCCTAAAATTTCCGCTTGACGAACTGATCAGACAAATAACAGGCTCTTGTGGTGCATTCGAGCGTCAATAAATCACTTGCGCTTCAGCTTGCATTATCGGTTTTCAGTTTACTCCACTCTACTTATTGGGGTGGACCTCAAGCCCGCGTTGCGTCAGTCTCTGCAGAGGTTTGATTGCTGAGGTGTCGAATATGAGTGCTGATAAAATTGTCTTAAACGACGGCGTAAATGTTGGGCAAAACGGCGCTGAGAACGACGATGAGTTCCTCTTCAAGTGCTTCGTGGATCACCCTGCTTACAGCCAGTTAACTAATGTGAATTCCTCATCTACTTTTCTGCTTGGCAGTACGGGCGCGGGAAAAACTGCCATATTGAGAATGATAAATAAGCAGGAAGAAAACGTATCTGATCTTGCCGTTCACGACATGGCAATGAACCATATTGCCAATAGTGATACTATTTTATTCTTGAAAACTCTCAATGTTGATCTAAATTTATTTTTCCAGGCGCTCTGGAAGCACGTATTTTGCATCGAATACATTAAAGTAGCAACACATGCTAGAGATAAAGATCAATTTAAGTATAAAATTACCAGGTTGATAGAAACGTTAACTCGTGGTCGATCTAGGGAAAAGCTAGAAAGCTTTGTCGATAAGCATGAAGAGCAGTTCTGGAATACAATTGATGAAAACGTCATTGAGTTGACTGACAGTCTAGAAAGTGAGTTTAACGCAAGTTTTGGGGGCGAGTTGAGGAAGTTTATCGCGAGGGCTGGTTATGTACATAGCCTCGGATCGCAGCAGAAGATCCAGCTTCAACAACGCGCCCGAAAATTTTTAAGTCAAGCCACGTTGTCCGAGCTTCCTGCTGTTATCTCGGCTCTTTCGGACTACACACGTGGCAGGCAGGACAAATACTTTATCACAGTAGATGGTCTAGATGAACATTGGGTGGATGAAGAAATAAAGTTCGAGCTGATCCAAGCCATGTTTGAGAGTCTAAAAAATCTGAAAAAGTTGAGAAATTTTCAAGTTGTGGTTGCTTTACGTAACGATCTTTATGTCAGGATGATACGAGAAACACCGTCTGCAAAGCGCCAAATTGAAAAGTATGACGATCTAATTATCCGGTTGAGGTGGTCCGGATCTCAATTGAAGGAACTTGCAGAAAAACGCATCAGAGAAATGTGTCGAAGGCAATACTCGTCCCAAAATGTTGGGTTCTCGGATGTGTTCAAGCAAAACCCGACAACAAAGGATACCCCTTGGGATTACATCTATGAGAGAACATTGCGGCGACCTAGGGATATAATTAACTTTATAAATTTATCTATGCATGCCGCAGAGGGTAAGTCTGCCGTTAGCAAAAATGCATTTCTTAAGGGGGAGGCGAATTACTCCAACTTACGGCATGAAACGTTAATCCATGAATGGTCAGGCACCTTCCCGGGGATATCTATTCTACTGGAGCAATTAAGAGGTATACCAGCTTACAGGAGCGCCAGTGAGATGGCGCATACCAAGTTCATAGATAGATTATATGACGCATTTGGACAAGACGAAAGCCTACATACCGATGAGATTTGGCTCCGGCTTGTATCCTATGTAAATAAAAATATCCATCTCGAGCCCATTGAGCTAATTCAAATGGTTCTGTACCGGTTACATTTAGTTGGTGCGATAGGTCTAAAGCTACGAGAAGATCGACCGTGGGATTGGATATTTGAAACCAACCAACCAGTATCCGAACAACAGATAGAAAACACAACGAAGTTTCGAGTGCATCCTATGTTGTATGCCACATTGGGCGTTCGAAAGTAACGCTCGGGTCGCTTTGTCAAGTTTTTTTGTGCGCAGCTTTCAATGCGAGTGCTATTGGCCGTATCGGTTTGATTCGCGACGGGAACAAAGGGATGAAACAGTTTTTAAATGCTCACACTGGAAAAAATGTAGCAGGTTGCCGAAAAGCTGATATCCTATCCAGGATGTAGCGAACAACCGCTTCCCGCCCCCCCCCTTCACCGCCCCGCTTCATACGTCGCGCGGCGGGCGTCCTCGGCCTCGTTCAGCACGGCCATCCGCAGGGCGCGCTCCTCGTTCAGGCGGCGGAGCATCTGCCATTCGGAATAGGCCTCTCGGGTGTTGGCCACACGCCACAGCGCGCGCGCCTCATGTGCGGGCACCAGCCCGGCCATCGGGCGGCCCCGGCGGGTCACGATCAGCCGTGCGCCCTGCATGCGCACCTGGTCGAGGTAGTCGCGCAGGTAGCTGCGGAAATGGTCGGTGCTCACCTCGGGCACCGGCGTGGTGTCGATCTGGCTCATGGCGCGCCTTTCTTCTGCCGCTCGGGCACATCTTGTCGCGCGGGGTCTTGCCACGCCGTTACCGGACCGCACGCTGCGCGTGACGGGAGGGGCGGAGGCGGCAGCGCCCAAGGTCCCGTCCGCTCATCCGTCCGAACCGGACGGCCCGCTCGCCGCAGGGGGCAAATGGCGCGAAAATCCGCAATTCACCACGCTTTTTCGCCCTTCTGTCGCCCCCGCCGTCCGGGACGGACGGGACTTTCGTGCCATTGAGGTCTTTTCGCCGAGGCTCGCGTCCTCTAATCGGTAGGGACCCGATCCCTTGGACAGAGGTCCGATCATGAAACCTCCCCGCCTCCTTGCCGGTGTGTTGACGGTGGGCGTCTGGACCCTGCTCAGCCGCGTGCTCGGCTTTGTCCGCGACGTCCTGATCGCGGGGTTTCTTGGCCCCGGCCCGCTGATGGATGCCTTTGTCGCGGCGTTCCGCCTGCCCAACATGTTCCGCCGTTTCTTTGCCGAAGGCGCATTCAACGCCGCCTTCGTGCCGATGTTCTCGAAACGGCTGGAGGCGGAGGAAAACGCAGACGGTTTTGCCAGCCTCGCGATGAGCGGCCTGGCCCTTGTTTTGCTGGTGTTGACGGGCCTCGCCATGGTGTTCATGCCGGTCCTTGTCTGGGCCACGGCCGAAGGGTTCGCGGGTGACGTGCGGTTCGATCTGACGGTCGAATTCGGGCGCGTCGTCTTTCCCTATATCCTGTTCATTTCACTCGCGGCCCTGCTGTCGGGGGTGCTGAACGCGACGGGGCGTTTCACCGCCGCCGCCGCCGCCCCGGTGCTGCTGAACGTGATGCTGTGCACCGCGATGGGCTATGCAGTGATGACCGGCGGGCAGGTCGCGCAAGCGCTGGTCTGGACGATCCCCTTTGCCGGCGCGGCGCAACTGGCGCTGGTCTGGGTCGCAGCACACCGCGCCGGCCGCATCGTGCGCCCTGTCCGTCCGCGCTGGACACCCGAGATGCGCCAGCTGGTGCGCATCGCGGTTCCGGCGGCGTTGGCAGGCGGCGTCATGCAGATAAATCTGCTGGTTGGTCAACAGGTTGCAAGCAACTATGAAAATGCGGTCAGCTGGCTCTATGCCGCCGACCGGCTCTATCAGCTGCCGCTGGGAGTGGTGGGCATTGCGGTGGGCATCGTACTGCTGCCGGACCTGTCGCGCCGCCTGAAGGCGCGCGACGACACCGGCGCGCGCGTGGCACTCAGCCGCGCGGGAGAGATTTCGCTGGCCCTGACCATTCCCGCCGCGGTGGCGCTGGTAGTGATCCCCATCCCGCTGATCACCGTCCTGTTCGAGCGTGGCGCATTCGGCACGGATGATACCGCCGCCACGGCGCTGGCGGTGGCGATCTACGGGCTGGGCCTGCCTGCCTTTGTCCTGCAAAAGGTATTGCAACCGGTCTATTTCGCCCGTGAGGATACCAAGCGCCCGTTTCACTACGCGGTGGTTGCGATGATGGTGAATGCCGTCATCGCCATCGGCCTTGCCCCCTTCATTGGGTGGATCGCAGCTGCAATCGCCACCACATTTGCAGCCTGGGCGATGGTCTGGCTGCTTTTGCGCGGTAAAAGGCCCTTTGGCGATGTCGCGCGGTTCGACACGCGGTTTCGCCAACGCATCTGGCGCATCACGCTTGCGGCGCTGCTGATGGGGGCGGTGCTCTGGGGGGGCGTGCTGGTGATCGGGCCGTTTTTTGGCCTGGACGGCTGGCGCTGGCTGGCGCTGCTGGTTCTGATCGTGCTGGGCGCGCTAAGCTATGGCCTGTTCGGGCGGCTCCTCGGCGCGTTTGACAAGCACGCGTTACGGCAAGCGTTCCGGCGGGGCTGAGACACGGTTCTTTTGGCTCGGACGGGCCGTATTCGCCTTAGCGCCCGCGCAGCCGTTGATGGATCTTGCGCCAGCCTCCGGGGCTGACGAAGAACGACAGGACAAAGCCCGCGCCGAATCCGGACACATCCGCCAGCCACTGCATGTTTGCGCCAAAGACCAGGCTGAAGAGCAGCTGTGCGCCCATCAGGAAGCCGATGAGCGCGAAGGCCCGCGCCTGCTTGGCCCCAAGCTCTCCCAGTCGTAGCCAGAGCAGGTAGGTGAACGCGCCAATCAGGCCGTAAACCCCCGGAAATGCGCCATAGACCCAGGGCGGGTCCACCACGAATGCACCGTAAATCCCTGCGCCCAGTGCGGCAGAGGCCATGAAGACGGCCAGAACCGCCCAGCCGCTGAAGATCTCGCCGACGAATTTCCCCATCGCCAGCAGCAGCGCCCCGGCAAAGAGCGCATGGGTGAAATTGCCATGCACAAACGGGTAGGTCACGAACCGCATCAGATGTTCGGGCGGATAGAGGCCATTGGTCCACATCCATTGCATCACCTGGGAATTGAACGCGTAATCCTGGATCGCCGCCTGCCGCCAGCCGATGGCACCGGGGCCGCCGATGATCCCCCGTGCACCCAGGGAAAAGGCGATCTCGATTCCGATGATCGCGAGAAACAGCGCCATCACCACGGGCGGCAACGGGTTGAGGGGGCTTTCGGTCTCTGGTGTGCTCATGGTGTTCTGCTCGGGCCTTTGCTTGACGGGGCTTTGGTGCATGGGTAAGCGAGGCGGACACAGAAATCCAGACAGGAGAGTGGCCATGACCGGCCCGACCCATACAGCGTCCCATATCCCGCGCGTCTTTTCGGGTATCCAGCCCTCTGGCAACCTGCACCTTGGCAATTACCTTGGTGCGCTCAAGCGGTTCGTCGATACGCAGCAGAGCGGGACACCGACGCTTTATTGCATGGTGGACTTGCATGCGATCACGGTCTGGCAAAACCCGGCGGACCTGCGGCACGCTACGCGCGAGCTGTGCGCCGGATTTATCGCGGCCGGGCTCGATCCGGACAAATCCATCCTGTTCAATCAGAGCCAGGTCGCCGAACACGCGCAGCTGGCATGGATTTTCAACTGTGTCGCCCGGATGGGCTGGATGGGCCGCATGACCCAGTGGAAGGACAAGGCCGGCAAGAACGCCGAAAACGCCTCGCTGGGCCTGTTCGCCTATCCGGCGCTGATGGCGGCCGATATTTTGGTGTATCATGCGACCCATGTGCCGGTGGGTGAGGACCAGAAACAGCATCTGGAACTGACGCGCGACGTGGCGGCCAAGTTCAATCATGATTACGGCGTCGAATTCTTTCCGATTGCCGAACCAGTGATTGAAGGTGCGGCCACGCGGGTGATGAGCCTGCGCGACGGGTCCAAGAAGATGTCGAAATCCGATGTCTCGGACATGAGCCGGATCAACATGACCGACGACGCGGATACGATTGCCAAGAAGATCCGCAAGGCCAAGACCGACCCCGAGCCGCTGCCGTCCGATCTGGACGGGCTGGCAGACCGGCCCGAGGCGCGCAATCTGGTGAACATCTACGCAGGTCTGGCCGACATGAGCGCCGCAGCAGTCATCGCGGATATGGGCGGTAAGGCATTTTCCGAATTCAAACCGGCACTGGCCGATCTGGCCGTTGCGAAACTGGCGCCGATTTCCGCAGAGATGGCGCGACTGATGAAAGACCCGTCAGAGATTGACCGGATCCTTGGTACGGGCGCTGACAAGGCGCGCGAGATCGCTGCGCCGATCTTGCAGAAGACTTATGAGATTGTCGGGATGGTGGGCGCGAAGGTCTGATCGCACGGCGGTGCCCCCGAGGGACCTTGATGTGTGTGTCAGGCGCTCTACGCCGCCCAGTGACGTGGCGGGCTAGATTTGGCGGTTTTTCATCTAACGGTCTCTTTTTGCGAGCTGCTCCTCCGCCCTTCGGGGCGTCTTCGCGAAGTCAGCCTTCGGCGAGGATATTTGTCGCAAGAAGAAGCGGGGCGGCGCAGCAGGCCGCCCCGTTGAGTGTCAGGTCAACGCAGCATCGCAGCGTGCGCATGTACCGGGATGGTCGTGGGTGCCGACATCGGGCAGGAATTTCCAGCACCGCTGACACTTGTCGCCTTGTGCCTTGGCGAATGTCACTGCGATGCCGCCGGTTTCGGGCAGTGTGAACGCATCACCGGGCGCATCGGCATCGGCCAGCGAGATATCCGAGGTGATGCAGATATCCTCGAACGGTACCGATTGCAGTGCGGCAAGCGTGTCAGGCTCTGCGATGTAGACCGTCGGCGCCGCCTCGAGGGATGAGCCGATGACCTTGTCGGTACGCTGGATTTCCAGCGCGGCGGTGACCACCCGACGCGCCTTGCGCACCTTTGCCCATTTGGCGGCAAGCGCGTCGTCGCGCCAGGTCTGCGGGGTTTCCGGGATGTCCTGAAGGTGCAGGGAACTGCCCTCGTCGGGGAACCGCTCCAGCCAGACCTCTTCCATCGTGAAGACCAGCACCGGCGCGAGCCATGTGGTCAGCCGGTGAAAGAGCAGGTCGAGCACGGTGTGCGCCGCACGCCGCCGGGCACTGTCGCCATCGCAATAAAGCACGTCCTTGCGGATATCGAAGTAGAAAGCGCTGAGGTCGAGCGTGCAGAAATTGAAGAGGGACTGAAACACGCCCTGGAAATCATAGGCGGCATAGCCCTCGCGCACGCGGGTATCGAGCTCTGCCATCCGATGCAGTACCCAGCGTTCCAGTTCGGGCATTTCGGAGGCGTCGACGCGGTCGCTTTCTTCGAAATGCGCCAATGCGCCCAGCAGATAGCGCATGGTGTTGCGCAGGCGGCGGTAGCTGTCGGAAACCCCTTTGAGGATTTCAGGACCGATGCGCAGGTCGGCAGTGTAGTCCGATTGTGCCACCCAGAGGCGCAGGATATCGGCGCCGTATTGTTTGGTCACATCCTCGGGGGACACAGTGTTCCCCACCGACTTGGACATCTTGTTGCCCTTCGCGTCGAGGGTAAAGCCGTGGGTCAGCACGCCGCGATAGGGCGCGCGGCCAATCGTGCCGCAGGCCTGCAGCATCGAAGAGTGGAACCAACCGCGGTGCTGGTCGGTGCCCTCAAGGTAGAGATCGGCCAGCCCGTCATCCGAGCCGTCCTCGCGGTCGCGCAGGACAAAGGCGTGGGTGGACCCGCTATCGAACCATACATCCAGGATGTCGGTCACCTGCTCCCATTCGTCGGGTTTCACGATACCGCTCAGGAAGCGTTCCTTGGCGCCGACCTTGTACCAGGCATCTGCGCCTTCGGCCTCGAACGCCTCTAGGATACGAGCGTTGACCTCTTCGTTGCGCAGCAGGAAATCATCATCCGTGGGCAATGTGCCTTTGCGCGTGAAGCAGGTCAGCGGCACACCCCATGCGCGCTGCCGCGACAGCACCCAGTCGGGGCGTGCTTCGATCATGGAATAGAGCCGGTTGCGGCCTTTTTTCGGTGTCCACTGCACCAACTCGTCGATCGAGGTTAGTGCGCGCTGGCGGATGGTTTTGCCGTATGTGTCGCGTCCATCGCCGACGGGGCGGTCGATGGCGGCGAACCATTGCGGCGTGTTGCGGTAGATGATCGGCGCCTTGGAGCGCCAGCTATGGGGGTAGCTGTGCTTGATCTTGCCACGCGCCAGCAGGCCCCCCACCTCGACCAGCTTGTCGATCACGGCCTTGTTCGCGTCGCCCTCTTTGCCCTTGGCGTTCAGGATGGCCTTGCCGCCAAAAAACGGCAGGCTCTCGCGGAAAGTGCCATCATCCATGACGTTATAGGTGATGACCTCGCCGAGCATCCCGAGATCGCGGTAAAGCTCGTATTCCTCCATCCCGTGTGACGGGGCGCAGTGTACGAAGCCGGTGCCTTCCTCGTCGGTGACAAAATCGGCGGCGCGGAAATCGCGGGGGGTATCCCATTCGCCATTGGAGCCTTCAGCGCCGAAAAGCGGGTGTCTCAGTGAAAGCGTCGATAGCTCGTCAGCCGAAACAGCGCGCACGCGTTTCCACATGCCGTCTTCTAGGCGCGCGCGTTTGAACACCTCGTCCGCCAGCTTGTCGGCCAGCAGGAAGCGGTCACCGGGCGCGGCCCAGCATTCATCCGGCGTTTCCGTTACTTCGTAGAGGCTGTAGTCGTAGTCTGCACCATAAACGACGGCCTTGTTGGAGGGAATCGTCCACGGTGTCGTGGTCCAGATGACGACATTTGCGCCCTCTAGTTCGGTGTCGCTCACAACCTCGAACTTCACCCAGATCGCAAAGCTGTCTTTGTCGTGATACTCGACCTCGGCCTCGGCCAGCGCGGTTTTCTCGACGGGCGACCACATGACGGGCTTTGAGCCTTGGTAAAGCGTGCCGTTCATCAGGAATTTCTGAAACTCTTCCGCGATGACCCGCTCGGCGCGGAAATCCATCGTGAGGTAGGGGCGGTCCCAGGCACCGGTCACGCCCAGGCGCTTGAATTCGTCGCGCTGGATGTCGATCCAGCCATCGGCGAACTTGCGGCATTCCTGGCGGAAATCGACGATGTCGACCTCGTCCTTATTCTTGCCCTTGGCGCGATACTCTTCTTCGATCTTCCACTCGATGGGCAGACCGTGGCAATCCCAGCCGGGGATATAGCGCGCATCGCGCCCCATCATCTGCTGGGAGCGGACCACCATGTCCTTGAGGATCTTGTTCAGCGCGTGACCGATATGCAGGTGGCCGTTGGCATAGGGAGGGCCGTCATGCAGGGTGAACGGCGTGCGGGTGCCGGGGGTCTCGGCCGCCTTTTCGCGCAGCCGGTCGTAGATGCCGATCTGCTCCCAACGCTCCAGCCATTCGGGTTCGCGTTTAGGCAGACCCGCACGCATCGGGAAATCGGTGCGGGGCAGGTTCAGGGTGGATTTATACTCGGGTGTTTCGGTCGTGTCGGCGCACATCGGGGGCGTCCTTTGTCATTCGGGTCATGTCAGAATGGTGGGGGGCGGCGCGAATCGTCAAACGCCTTGTCCCGGCGGCTCATGTTGTCAGAGCGCCGGGCATGTAATTCGGATGATGATCGCCTCGGCGTATCTCATGCGTGGCCTTATAGGGTGCAGGTTTAGCGGCGTCCAGAGCCGCGCGGCTCTGCGTCCATCTGCCCGCTGGCATCTTTCGCACAATTGTCCGAATGTCGGACCGAATCCGCTCCGCGTGCAGGAGGGCTGGCATGGCCAATCCGCTGAAACAGTTCGACATCACCGAAGACGAGATCACTCAGGTGGTCACGGCGTTCTATGCGCGGGTGCGCAAGGACCCAGAGCTGGGACCGGTCTTTGCCGCCCATATCGCCGCCGACGGCTGGCCCGCACATGAGGCCAAGATTGTCGGGTTCTGGTCGAACGCAATCTTGCGCACGCGCAGCTATTCGGGCAATCCGATGCAAGTGCACATGGCCGCGACCGATGTGCAGGATGTGCATTTTCCCGTCTGGCTGGGTCTCTTTGACACGGTTCTGGCCGAATGCCTGCCGGAGTCTACGGCGCGCGCCTGGTCAGCGCTGGCGCACCGGATCAGCAGGGGGTTCCTGTACGGACTGGAGATCCGCAGACCGGCCGACGAGGTGCCGGTTTTCCGCTAGCCGCCAGAGCGGGGAAAGAACCCCGCCAATGCGCGACTGACGAGCCGCGAGACCGATGGCCGCTTGCCTTGCGAGAAGGGCAGTGGGCGGCAAACCTCCATCGCAGAGACACCCACCCGCGCCGTCAGTGCGCCGTTCACGATCCCCTCGCCGAAGCGGCGCGAGAGTTTGGACAGCAGGGTACCACCCGCGACGGAGCCGATCAGATCGTCGCCCACCGCAATTGCGCCCGTGGCCACCAGATGCGTCAGGACCACACGCGCCAGCCGCCAGCCGCCCAGCGTGCCGGAACGCCCGCCATAGATCTCGGCCACTCGCCGGATCATGCGCAGGTTGGAGGTGAGAGCGACGAACACATCGGCCAGAGCCAGCGGTACGATGGCGGTCACGGTGGCGACCTGACGGGCGGCGGCCTCGACCTCTTTCTTTGCGGCGGCATCGAGCGGTGCCAACAACTCTGCCTCGGCCAGCCCCAGCAATGTGGCGGCATCGAACTGATCGGCCTGCCGCTCTTGCAGCCGTTCACGGCCCCAGGCGGTGTCTTCGCGTGCTGCGTAAAGCTGGGTCAGCCCCTGAACCACCTTGCGCGCGCCCGCGAGATCGTCATCGGCCAGCGCGGTGTCAGCGGCGCGGTGCAGCGCGTCAATCCGGCGTAGCCGCGAAAAAGCAGTCATTTCGCGCAGCGCGATAGCGAGCAGGACCAGCACAAAGACCACAACCAGAACCGTGACTGCATAGCCCAGTAGCGGCATGCGTGCGATCAGGTTGGTGACGAAATCCCATGCGGCGACGGATACGACCACACCCAGCAGCGTCAGCGGGAGTGACCAGAACAACCGCGATAGCCGCGACGGTCTGCCGGCGGCCAGCGCCGCGATGGTCTGCATCGCGCGCCCTTCCGGGGCATCGGCGCCAGACAGATCGGCCTCGGGGACAGGCGGGGCTTCGGCAGGGCTGACAGGGGGCTTTTGGGCCTCATCGGCCTGGATGTCGAACAGAACGGGGCCTTTGCTCATGCGTCGGCACTCCTTTGGCCGGGATCGGGATCGGGGGGCCAGACCATCAGGATATCCAGCAGGTTCTCGTCATTGCCGCCGCCTTGCGCGCGCGCGACCTCGACAAAGCCATGTGCCGTGTAGAAGGCACGCGCCGGGTGATTGGCCTCGACCACCCACAGTTCCAACCGGGGCGAGTGGAATTTGGCATCCTGCAGCAGGACACTGCCCAGCCCTCTGCGACGGGTGCGCGGATGCACATAAAGCGCGAGAATGCGTTCGCCCTCACGGGTGATAAAGGCCGTCGGCCCGTATCGGCCCGGTATAATGCGCACCCATCCTCGCCACGTGAATTGTGCCATCAACCGCAGATCGGTGCGCCGGGCCCGTACCCGTGGCAGCCACGGGGTGCTGCGTGCAAATGCCCATAGGATCGCAGTCATCTGCGGCACATGGTGCAGCCGGGCGCGGCGTGGTTCGGGGCGATGCGCCAGCTTCACAGCTTGTCACCGATCAGGAATTGCGCGGCGCGGTCGAGCCGGATATGCGGCGGTCCGTCGCCCGCCCGCAGGGTCAGCGGCGCGGGCGCGAATTTCATGATTTGGTAATCTTGATCGAGCCACGCCGCTTCGCCCTTTTGCGCTGCACTGATCAGCGCCGAGGGGTTTTCCGGCAATGCGCCGGGATAGAACGCGGCTTCCTTACCGCTCTCCAGCAGCGTGCCGCGCACACAATCGAGCGCCTCGCCGTCATGGTCGCGCGTCTCCTCGACCGTGGCGCGCAATGCGGCGATGGCAAGCGCCTGGGTTTCGGCCCCCTCGAACCGTGCGCGGTCCCGCGCGCTGCGCGTCAGCGCCTCCATGATCGCGGTCAGGCGGGCATGCTGGCTGTGGTGCAAGTGATCGGCCTTTGTCGCGGCAAAGAGGATCTTCTCGACCCGTCGCCCCCTCAGCAAGCGAGTGAGAAACGCATTCCGGCCAGGACGAAAGGCCGACAGGATTTCGGTCATTGTCTCTTGCAGGTCGGCCACGGCGCGGGGGCCGGAATGGATTGCACCCAGCGCATCCACCAGCACGATCTGCCGGTCGATCCGGGCGAAATGATCGCGAAAGAACGGTGTGACCACCTCACGCCGATAGGCGTTGTACCGGCGCTCCATCTCGTGCCAGAGGCTGCGGCGACCGGGGCGGTCGGCTGCGGGTATGGGCGCAAAGGTCAGCGCGGGTGAGCCTTCCATATCGCCCGGCAGTAGAAAGCGGCCCGGCGCAATGCCGGTATAGCCCGCATCGCGCGCGGCGGTCAGGTAGCCGGTAAAGGCGACGGCGAGCGCCTTGATTTGCGGATCATCCCAGTCGCGCGCCGGATCGGTCCCGCCAATCAGGGCGAGTGATCCCGCCGCCTCGGGGCGCTTTTGCATCGCGCCTAGCGTCTGTGCAGACCATTCGGTGTAGGATTTGTCCATCAAGGCCAGATCGAGCAGCCACTCGCCAGGGTAGTCTACGATATCGAGATGGATGGTGCGTGGCCCGGTCAGCCCGGCCAGCATCCCGGCAGGCCGGACGCGCAGCGATAGGCGCAACTCGGAAATCGCGCGGGTGCTGTCGGGCCAGTGTGGTTGGCGGGCGGTGAGGGCGGCAAGATGTTCCTCGAAGTCGAAACGCGGTACGGTATTATCGGGCTGGGGTTGCAGGAATGCGGCCTCGATTCGGCCTTCGGCGGCGGCGACGAGGCCGGGCATGCGGCCCCGGTCCATCAGGTTGGCGACAAGCGAGGTGATGAATACGGTCTTGCCCGATCGCGCAAGGCCGGTGACGCCAATACGGATCACCGGCTCGAAAAATGTCTCTGAGAGGGTGTCGCCGATCGCGTCAAACCCACGCGTCAGGCCGTCCGCTATTGTCCCGATCACCAACGATATGCCCCTTTTACGTCTCTGCCCAGTCCTAGATAATGGCGGGCGGGTGCGGTTGCTAGAGGCAAGAGGCGCGCGGTATTCGTCGGCCTCTGCTTATGCCGCTGCGGCGGATGCCTTCGGCGAGGATATTTTCGGCAAGAAGAAGGGGTCAGGGCGTCTTTTCCGCAGCGCGGTTTTGGGTTAAGCGCGGGGCATGCCCCGGTTTGCCCTCAAGGTCGAGTATCATGGAGCGCCCTTTGCCGGGTGGCAGCGTCAGCGCGACCAGCCGTCGGTGCAGGGCGCGATCGAGGCGGCGCTGGCGCGGCTGGAGCCGGGACCGCATAACATCGCGGCGGCAGGGCGTACGGATGCAGGCGTGCATGCGCTGGGTCAGGTTGCGCATTGCGATCTGGCAAAGGACTGGGCGCCCTTTCGCCTGATGGAGGCGCTGAACCACCACCTGAAGCCCGCACCGGTGGCCATCGTCGATTGTGTGCAGGTAGAGGAAGACTGGCACGCACGGTTTTCAGCGCTCGAGCGGCGCTATCTTTTTCGTTTGCTGATGCGTCGTGCGCCTGCGACCCATCAGGCCGGGCTGGTTTGGCAGGTTCCACATAAGCTTGATCTTGGGGCCATGCGCGAAGGCGCGGCGCATCTGGTGGGGCATCACGATTTTACCACGTTCCGGTCGTCGATCTGTCAGGCAGCCAGCCCGATCAAGACACTGGATACGGTTGAAATCAGCGAGGTGCAGACGGATGGCGGCCCCGAAATCGTGTTACGCCTGCGCGCACGGTCATTTCTGCACAATCAGGTGCGCAGCATCGTCGGCACGCTGGAACGGGTCGGGAAAGGGGCCTGGGCCCCGGACGACGTGCGTGGCGCGCTGGAGGCAAGGAACCGCGCCGCCTGCGGCCCGGTCTGCCCGCCCGCCGGGCTCTATCTGCATGGTGTACGCTACCCCGTGGACCCGTTCGCGACCTGATTTTACCTTTGCGTGCGGCGTGCGGCGGCACTAGCCCTTGGTCAGTGACCTCGTAGTTAGAGGTGGTCCGGTAATCCCTCATTTTAAATGGGGTTCAGCGGTAGAATTCACGCGGCTGCTTGTAGTTTCTGTGCGGGGAGATTTGTCGCTGCGCAATGTGGAGGATGTTTCAGCATGAAGGGTTGGGCCGCCCGCGCAGGTGCGGCCCCTTTGGCAGTGATGTCCAAACGTGTTCAGCGTAGCTGAGATCGTCAGGCAGGGGAGCTTTCATTGACCACATCGGCGAAGGATTTGAAGAATTTGGCGGCCAGCTTTTTTGCGGTGCTCTGGATCAGACGGCTGCCCAATTGGGCTAGTTTGCCGCTGATCTGGGCTTTGGCCTCATAACGCAGGATGGTTTTGTCGGGGCCATCCGCCGTCAGGGTCACGTCCGCTCCGCCCTTGGCATGGCCCGCCGTTCCGCCATTACCTTGTCCGGTGAGTGAGAAGGCATCGGGCGCGCCGGCGGTGTCCAGCTGGACGTCCCCGCTGAAACGGGCCTTTACGGGACCGACTTTCAAAACGACTTTGGCTTCCAGTTCGCTGTCGGAGTGTTTGATCAGTTCTTCGCAACCGGGGATGCATTGCCTCAGGATTTCCGGGTCGTTGAGCGCGGCGTAAACTCGTTCTTTTGGTGCGTTGATGATGATTTCGTCTGCCAGTTCCATGAGGGTTTCCTTATTAGCAACAGGGGAATTTGATGGCGGCCAGTTGTTCGGCCTGTTCGGGGGGTAACGCCAGTTTACGGCACCAGCGCGCGACGATCCGTTTGAGCGTTTTCATGGGGGTCCTTTATCCAGGATGCGAGCGCATCGTAGGCTGCGGGTGTATCGATGTCGGCGTAAAATCCGGGAGCAGGGAGCGCGTGAAACTGGACCTGGTCGGGGTTTTCACGGGTGAATTTCTTGCAGCCCGGTGATCTGGGATCGGCCAAGAGGCGGGCCCTCAGCGCGGCGGGTACAAGGATGGGATTGCCGCGCTGTGTGTCCAGCATGGGAATTGAGATGCGGGTAGGGTCCGCCTGCATGTGCGCTGCAAGCAGGGCGCGCAGGTCATCGCTGGTCAAGAGCGGCTGGTCGCCCAAGCCAATCAATATGTCATGGCTGTGCGTTGCGTGGTGCAATCCGCAAGCTACTGAAGTCGGTTGCCCGTGGGCAAAGTCCGGATTGAACACCAGCTGTGCATCGCTGCCGTCCAGGGCCGTCTTTATCTCATCGGCTTCGTGTCCCGTCACCACCACGACAGGACCGTCAATCGCGGCACGGTAGGCATTAACAACATGACGGATCATCGGCATACCACCAATTGGTAACAACAGCTTGTTGCGTGCGCCCATCCGGCGCGAAAGCCCTGCGGCCAGAAGAATGGCGCAGACGTCACCCATTTGACTGCTTTACCGCAGAGCGGCGGACCTGAACCAGTTGCGCAAGGATCGACAGAGCAATTTCCTCTGGCGTTACCGCACCCAGATCAAGCCCGGCAGGGGACCTTACGCCATCAATCGCTGCTTGATCGAAGCCCGCATTGGTAAGCTTTCCCGCAAGCGACAGATACTTCCTACGGCTGCCTACAAACGCCACATAGTCAGACCCTGAAGCCAAGGCTGCCTTCAACGCATCCAGATCGCCCTGTCCTTGGGTGGCGATCACCGTAAAGCTTTGGCGTTTTGGTGCGGTAGTTTCCGGGACAGAGGCCACGGAGTATTGGAACTGCGGGGCCAGTGCGCTGAGCGCTTGGGCCACAGGCGATGCCCCCATGATCACCAGCTGCGGCAGGGGCAGGCAGGGCTCGATGAAGATATCTACAGTCCCGCGCGAGGGGCAGCCGTTACGGGCGAACGTCGTGCCGTCCACTTCGTCGCCCGCCGTCACGCCCTTCTCGGCCAGCAGGTCTTCTGGCGCGACCGAGATGAGTCGGGGCGCGCCGTCCACCAACGCTTGCACAGTCGCGCGCTTGACCGCCCCGCGCGTACAGCCACCGCCCAGCCAGCCATGCAGGATCGTCCCATCCGCGCTGAGCAGCGCCTTGGTGCCGGGTTTGGCGGCAGTTGAACCAGCCGTGCGCACGATGGTTGCAAAGGCAAAGGGCTCATCGCGCGCGCGCATTTCTTGCGCCGCTTCGGCCAGATCGTCGGAGAGGACTTCAGCGGGGCTCATAACACTGTCAGCTCCGTCTCTAGCGCCGCCAGATCGCCGAGCGTATTGGCCGCTGCGAACAGGTCCAGATGGGGCAAGGCGGCGGCCATGCCATTGGCGACGGGAGCGTAATCTTTCCAGCCTTTCAGCGGGTTCAACCAGATCACTTTGCAACCGCGTTTCCTGAGTTTCTGAAGCGCGTCAGAAATCATCTGTGGGTCTTGCGTGTCATAGCCATCCGATAGGATCAGCACGACGCTGCGGCCATCAACGAACCGTTTGGCATAGGTATCGGCAAAGCGCATCAGGGATGGGCCGATGTTGGAGCCGCCGCCAAAGCCGTCTGCCATCAGCGACATCCGTCCGATGGCGCGCATCGCGTCCTTGTCGCGCAAGGCCTCTGTAATACGCACGAGACGCGTGTGGAACAGGTAGGCATCAGCGGTGGTGTCGGCCCGCATCAGACCGGCCAGAAAGGCCAGAAAAACTTGTGCGTAGACGGACATGGAGCCTGAGACATCGCACAATGCCGTTATCTTGCGCGTGCGGTCCGGGCGCTTCTTGCGCAGCAGACGCAGCGGTTCTCCGCCCGTGGCCAGACTGTGGCGAATGGTTTTGCGGAAATGCAGACGGTCGCCCTTGCGTGCGGCAATGCGGCGGCGCGAGCGTTTGTCGCGCAAGGCGGCACCGATGCGGCGGGCAACATCTTCGGCCACAGCAATTTCCTCTGGGCGGATCATTTCGCGCAGGTCTTTCTGGGCAAGGTTGCGGTGCTCCGTGGCAATGAGTTTGCCCGTCCCGTTACTTTCTGCCTCGCCGGCCTTATCATCGGGCGCAATGGTAGAGCCTGCGGAGCCTGCATCTTCGCCCTTGGCTTCGCGTGATGAATGCACATTATCACTGGGTGGGCCGGATTGGGCCGGAACGATCTTCTGCTTCACCCGGCCCATGTCCATCCAATAGCTGTTGAACAGGTCGTCGAACCGCTCGGATTCTTCCTTGCAGCCGGTGCAGACAGCCCGCAGTGCACGGCGACTATCATCGGGATGGGTGGCATTGATTTCGCAGAGCGCGGCCATGGCGAGATCGGCCTCGGCCACGCCAAGGCGCAAACCATTCTCGCGCAAATGCGCGATAAACCCCACCACACGAGCAGCAGGTCCTGAATCACGGCCTGTGAATTTCGTCACGCGGCTCATGCGGCTTTACCCGCGATCCGGCCCGCGACCTCGGGGGTGATCTGGGCCCGATCGCTTTGAGTTTTCAGCAAGGTCGTGAGAGTCGATTGCAACACGGCTGGGTCATCGGTGAGGTCAGCAATTCCTAGCCCCATGAGGGCCGCCGCGAAATCCAGCATCTCGGCGATACCGGGCTTTTTCTCCAACTCTTCTTTGCGTAGCCGCTGTACGAAACCGACGATCTGCTGGCTCAGTCGCGCCTCGACCTCGGGGCAGCGGGCCTTGAGAATCGCCAGTTCCGTCGCGCGGTCAGGATATTCCACGTAAGTATAAAGGCACCGGCGGCGAAGGGCGTCTGACAAATCGCGCGTGCCGTTTGAGGTGAGGATCACCATGGGGCGCGTCACCGCTTTGATCGTACCCAATTCGGGGATCGAGACCTGAAAGTCGGATAATATTTCGAGCAGATAGGCTTCAAATTCCTCATCCGCGCGGTCAATTTCATCGATCAGCAATACCGGAGGCGTGTCTTGTAAGATCGCGGCCAGCAAAGGGCGTTCCAATAGGAAGTCGCGCGAAAAGATGCGGTCTTCAACGGCTTTGCCAGTCTCGCCGTCTTCAGCGGCCGCTCGAATGGTCAGCAACTGGCGCTGGTAGTTCCATTCATAGATGGCTTGTGCGGCGTCTAGCCCCTCGTAGCATTGCAGGCGCAAAAGCCTGGTGTCTTTGACGACCGACAAGGTCCGCGCAATCTCGGTCTTGCCGACTCCGGCAGCCCCTTCCAACAGCAAGGGACGCCCCAACGACAAGGCAAGCTGCAAGGCAACGGCCAAGTCATCAGACGCCACATAGCCTTCTCCTGCCAGCGCGGTTTTCAAGTCAATCCAGGTCATAAACGTATCCTTGTGGGGTGCGCGACATCACGCACCCCACCCGTTGCCTTAATCGTGCATGCCAAGCTCATTGGCTGTGCGCCAAATCCGCCAATGATCGTGGGGCATATTGGTGTGTTTGTTGCCAAACGGGCGGAACGCATCCTGCACTGCGTTTGAGAAACATGGCACGCCACCGACATGCGGGCTTTCTCCCACGCCCTTGGCCCCGATGGGGTGGTGTGGGCTTGGGGTGACGGTAAAGTCGGTCTCGTAATTGGGGACTTCCCAAGCGGTTGGCAGGAAAAAGTCCATCAATGTCGCCGTTTTCACATTGCCCATTTCATCATAGGCAAGCTCTTGGCCCAAGGCGACGGCAAGCGCCTCTGTCAGACCGCCATGCACTTGCCCTTCGATGATCATCGGGTTGATTCGTGTGCCGCAGTCATCCAGTGCGTAGAAGCGACGGATGTCTGTGACGCCGGTATCCACGTTGATATCCATAACGCAGACATAGGCGCCAAAGGGATAGGTCATGTTGGGGGGGTCATAGTAGCTGACCGCCTCCAGGCCCGGCTCAAGCCCCGGAATGGCCTGGTTGTAAGCGGCAAAGGCCAGTTCCTTCATGGTCTTGAACTTTTCGGGCGCGCCTTTGACCACGAACCGGTCCACGTCGAATTCTACGTCATTGTCATGGACCTCGAGTAGATAGGCCGCGATCATCTGCGCCTTGGCGCGGATTTTGCGTCCGGCCATGGCGGTGGCGGCACCGGCGACGGGAGTGGATCGCGAGCCATAGGTGCCAAGCCCGTAAGGTGCCGTGTCCGTATCGCCTTCCTCAATCGTAATGCTGTCGGCAGGCAGGCCAATCTCGGATGCAAGGATTTGCGCAAACGTCGTCGCGTGGCCCTGACCCTGAGAAATCGTTCCAAGCCGCGCAATCGCGGACCCTGTCGGGTGAATGCGGATTTCGCAGCTGTCGAACATGCCGAGGCCGAGGATGTCGCAATTCTTAACAGGGCCTGCGCCTACGATCTCGGTGAAGAACGACAGGCCGATACCCATGATCGAGCGAGTTTTACCTGCCTTGAAATCCTCGACACGTTGCGCTTGCTCTGCGCGCAGGCCTTCGTAATCAACGGTCTTCAGCGCTTTGTCCCAAGCGGTGTGGTAGTCGCCCGAGTCATATTCCCAGCCGAGGGCGGATTTATAGGGGAACTGCTCTTTCTTGATGAAATTGATACGGCGCAACTCTGCCGCGTCCATGTTCAACTCAATCGCGAGAACCTCGATCATCCGCTCGATCAGATAAACCGCCTCGGTCACCCGGAACGAACAGCGATAGCTGACGCCACCGGGGGCCTTGTTGGTGTAGACGCCGTCGACTTCCAAAAAGGCCGTCGGGATGTCGTAGGACCCCGTGCAGATGTTCATGAACCCAGCCGGAAACTTGGTCGGGTCGGCACAGGCGTCAAAGCCGCCGTGGTCGGCAACCACGTTGCACTTCAGCGCTGTGATCTTGCCCTCTTTGGTGGCCGATATTTTGCCGGTCATATGATAATCACGTGCAAAAGCTGTGGTCATCAGATTGTCCATGCGGTCTTCGATCCATTTGACCGGCTTGCCCGTCACGATGGACGCCACGACCGAGCAAACGTAGCCTGGATAGGCTCCGACCTTGTTGCCAAAGCCGCCGCCGATGTCGGGGCTGACCACGCGGATGTTGTGCTCTTCGATGCCAGAGATCAGGGACACCACGGTGCGGATTGCGTGGGGCGCCTGGAAGGTGCCCCAAAGGGTCAGCTTGCCGTTGACCTTATCCATCGACGCCACGCAGCCGCAGGTTTCCAGCGGGCAGGGGTGGGTGCGGTGATAGTACATCTCTTGTTCGACCACGATGTCGGCGTTGGCCAAAACCTCTTCGGTTGGCTCTCTGTCGCCGGCTTCCCACGTGAAGATGTGGTTGTGATGCTTGCGGGGGCCATGGGCACCGTTGGGCAAAGAGCCATCTTCTGCCACGAGATCCTCGCGCAGAACGACATCGGATTTCAGCGATTCATGTGGGTTCACGAGGACAGGCAGCTCTTCGTATTCGACCAGAACCGCTTCCATCCCGTCAGCGGCGGCGTAGCGGTCTTCGGCCACGACAAAGGCCACCTCCTGACCTTGGAACAACACCTTGCCATCAGCCAGAACCATCTGTTTGTCGCCCGCCAATGTGGGCATCCAGTGCAGACCGAGCGGGCGCAGATCGTCGGCTGTCAAAACAGCCAGAACGCCTGGTACCTTTAGCGCCGCTTCGCTGTTGATGCTTTTGATCCGGGCGTGTGCATAAGGAGAGCGGACAAAGTCGCCAAACAACATCCCGTCCAATTTGATGTCATCGACATAGTTGCCCTTGCCTTGGGTAAAGCGTGCATCCTCGACCCGCTTGCGCGAACAGCCCATGCCCTTGAGGTTCGCGACCCGTTCGTCGCGTGTGATTTCGTCCTTCATTCTGCGGCCTCCTTGGCTGCATTCATCTCGGCAGCGGCGGCGAGAATGGATTTCACGATATTCTGATAGCCCGTGCAGCGGCACAGGTTGCCCGCCATGCCAAAGCGGATTTCCTCTTCGGTGGGATCAGGGGTCTCTTCGAGCAGCTTGGCCGCCCGGGTGATCATGCCCGGCGTGCAAAAACCGCACTGAAGCCCGTGGTGCTCCTTGAAGGCGGTTTGCAGCGGGTGCAGATCGTCCGACCCGCCGATACCTTCGATGGTGGTGATCTCGGCGCCGCTCGCCTGGGCCACGAACATCGTGCAGGATTTGACCGACTTGCCGTCGATGGTGACGGTGCAGGCCCCGCAATGGGAGGTTTCGCAGCCGATATGTGGCCCGGTGATGTTGAGCCGCTCGCGTAGCGTGTAAATCAAAAGCTCCCGTGGCTCGGCTAGGAATTCTTCCTCTTTGCCGTTCACGCGTAGCTTGATGTGCATCTTTTTCGACATGAACTCTCTCCCTATGCCCGCGACCAGGCGCGTTCGATAGCGCGGCTCAGGATGATACCCGCCACATGGTTTTTAAAAGCGACAGGGCCGCGGTTGTCCTCGGTCGGGTCGATATCGCCCAACATGGCCGCAACCGCAGCTTTCAATGCGGCACTATCCACAGATGTGCCAACAAGGGCGGCACCGGCGTTTGCGGAATAGATGGGCGTATCGCTGAGGTTTGTCATCGCGATCGAGGCAGATACGCATTTACCACCGTCCTTGATGATTTGAACGGCAGCGGCAGCGGTCGCATAATCGCCAATCTTGCGCTTTTGCTTTTCGTAGGCGTAACTGCCCTTGGGGAGCGGGATAGTGATAGCCGTCAGTACTTCCTCATCCTCACGCGCGGTCATATAGGCCGCCTCATAGAACTCCCGCGCCGGGATATCACGTTCGCCGTCTGGCCCGACCACGGTAAAGCTGGCGTCGAGGCATTGCATCAGGCCCGGCATATCGTTGCCCGGATCGCCATTCGCGACATTGCCGCCAACGGTGCCCATGTAGCGGACCTGCGGATCGGCGATCTGCAAAGCTGCTTCGCGCAGGATCGGGGCGGCCTCGGCCAGACCGGCGTGGTCAATAATGTCCGATTGGGTCACCAGCGCACCGATCTTGATGCTTTCGCTGTCGATCTCAATATCGGACATCCCGCCTACGTCCTGCAGGTCGATCAGATGCGGCACGTCGGCCATGCGCAGCTTCATCATGGGGATCAGGCTGTGACCGCCTGCCATGACACGCGCATCGTCGCCGTGTTCCTCCAGTAGAGACAGGACACCTGCCATGTCCTTTGGTCGATAATATTCAAAAGCCGCTGGAATCATCTGCTCTCTCCTCCCCTAAAGCGAATGTCTGCTTGTGTGAGAGGGTGCATGCGGCGGCATGCTACGGCATCAGAAAATCAATGAACGACTGGTGTTTTGCACGAAATGCGCGCCTTTACGCCTGAATTGCGCCGACCTGCGACGCGAGCGCATCCTGTATCGCTTTCAACTTCGAGCGGCTTACAAGGGCGGGTGGCATATTGGCCCCGCCAAAGATGCAGCGCCCTTTGTCCTTGGTCCGCTCAAAGCGGGTAATGCGGCTTGGATTGACGAGATAACTACGGTGGGTCTGCAAAAATCCCAGAGGCACCAACCGTTTTGACGCCTCGGTCACGGGCCAGGCGCAGAAGAGGCGTTCGTCCGCAGTATAGACTTGAGTGTAGTGACCATCTGCACGCACAAACAACACATCACTGCATCGGATAAAGACCTTGGCACCATCCCTTTCACAGGGAACCTGCAATTCAGCCGCCTGGGTCGGCTTTAGTGTCGTGGTTTGGGGCTCACCGTCGGGGCGCTCACTGCATGGAGCGACAAGGTAGGTGACGCTGACCCAAAGGCAGGCCCCAAAGACCACAAAGCTGAAAAAGATGACGCCAAGCGCCAGTGTCTTGTTGCTCATGGAGGGGCCAAACTCAGCCACGCTCGGCGCTGCTACGAACTTGGTCCCGGCCATCGAGAGGAAATGCACCGAAGCGACTGCAGTCGCAAAGCAAAGCGTTCCGAGTACGATGTTGCGGTTCGTGCGTTGCCCGTAGGCAATCCAGAACGCCAATATGCACAGCCCGATGGCTAAAGCTGAGGAAAGCAGAAACCCCGAGGTTGTGTAGACCGCGCGGCACATCTCAAGCCCGGCCATGCCTATATAGTGCATCACCAAAATACCCACACCGACGATGACACCTGCCAGAGTGATGATCGCTGGAGTGCGTTCGGCGAAATGCATCAGGATCAAGGCCGCCCCGACAATCAAGATCGCAGACAAGGCCGAGACGAGCGTAATGGCCGCGTCGTAATAGAACAGAATAGGCATTTGCAGGCCCAACATGGCCACAAAGTGCATCGCCCAAATGCCCCCCCCGAGTGCGACGGCCGCCAGCGCTACCGATGCCTTCTTTTGAAACATTGGTTTCTTGGCCAAGTCGCGGGTCAGGGACAGGCCGGTGAACCCAGCCACCAGCGCAACAACGCAAGACATCGCGACCAAGAAACCGCTGTGATTGACATCTAGGAATTCCATGCCGCAGACGATGCCCAAAACTTGGGCAATATGCAAACTCTACCCGTATCGCGGCTTTGTCATTTTACCGTGAAGGAGGTGGGAGCCGACCAAACGCCTGCAAGATTCATGGCCATCCTGGATAAGCAGTCAGATCGGAACTGTCAGAGCAAACCGGCGTGAGACAGACAGGGGTGGTTTCGTCGCGTCGCAGGATGACAGACCTGTTCCATTTCGCCATTTCAAAACGAGCTGCGAAATCATCCGCCTCATGACGGCGAAGACATGGCGGTTTGTCAGGAAAAACACATATCAAGATCCGGGTTTGCTGGCTGGAGCGATTTCAGGTTGATCTTGGGGCGCTTCCCGTGACGGGCACCATATCATCGTACGCAATTTGACGCAGTCCATCGGCAAACGAGCGGCTCAGGAGGCAGTAGAGGAAGATCGGTTAACGTTGGGCCTCTTGCATGGCGAAAGCCGCCTTGCCAAAAACCCAAGGATAACAAGGTGGTGCGGGTGAAGGGACTTGAACCCCCACGCCTTGCGGCGCCAGAACCTAAATTACGCGACTATCCCCCCCTATCAAACGCTTGGCCAAATAGTTTCGCAGGACATACCGCGAACGAAAGGTGACAGTGCGAAACCGCTTTCGGGCGTTGCTGCGAGGGCGGCGGCATGAACTGGCTTTCGGATGTTTCGCTCGATGAACTGATGCAGCTCAAGCCGAAAGGCTTCTACCGCATCGCCACCCTGGACGGCTTCACCGTCTGCACCGTCTGCCGACCCGGTGAGCCGCCCGAGCGGTTTCTATGCCATTCAACCGGCCACGCAAATCAGGTGCGCATGGCGCTTTCTGACGAGGGCCTATGCGGCTTCGTGGAGGCGTCGGCATGAGCGGTAGAGTAAATCAGGCCAGCCTGAAAAACCCTGCTGACGTAAATCAGGCCAGCCTGAAAAAGGGAAAACGCGGATATACCACCGACTATGCTCCGAGGGCCAAGACCCGCGCCCTGCTAGATCAGGCACAAGCGGTGCTGGACGAATATCGGGAATACTGGCCCCTGACGATCCGGCAGATTTTCTATCGGATGGTGGGGGCGCATGGCTATGACAAAAGCGAGGCCGCTTATAACCGCTTGTGCCACCACCTAGCGAATGCGCGCCGCGCCCGGATCATTCCGTTTCATGCGATCCGCGACGATGGCGTGACGACCTACCGGCGCGATCACTTCGAGGACCGTGACGACTTCCTGCGCCACGTCCGGGGCATGGGTAAGCGATACACCCGCAACAAGCTGTCGGGGCAAGAACTGCATATTGAGGTTTGGTGCGAGGCGGCAGGCATGTTGCCGCAAATTGACGATGTAACAGCGCCGTTTTCTGTGAGGGCGTATTCATCCGGCGGCTTCGATAGCCTGACTGCCAAGAAGGACTTGGCCGACCGGATTGTGAGCATAGAAAAGCCCGCGATCATCTTGCACTTGGGCGACTGTGATCCGAGCGGCGAGGACATCTTCAACGCTGTTGCGCAAGACGTCACTGCATTCGTGGAAGCCGACCGCCAATTCGGGACTGTCACTGTGGACTTTCATCGTATCGCGCTGACCCGTGAACAGGTTGCCGCATACGACCTACCCACCGCGCCACCGAAGGCCAGCGACACCCGAAGCGCGTCCTGGAAGGGCGGCACATGCCAGCTTGAGGCACTGCCCCCCAACGTCATTGCGGACATTCTGAAAGAGGCGCTTTGGCAGCACATCGACGCGACCAAATACCTTGAGGACTGCGAGGCCGAGAAAGCCGACCGCGCCCAAATAAACCAGCTGCTTTTGCCAGCAAGGTAAAGCCACCGCGCCCCAGCATCATGGGCGTGGTGCTGGAGCGTCAACACACCGGAGCAGACCGGCAGCGACCGGGCATATCCCTGCAACCGTCCTAGCCTTTGACCGTTGAGCGACATCAACGGGTGAATGACGATCCGGGGACATCACCCGACCCGAGCGATACCGGCTCCTGCTAGGCCGCTCAGAAACGCGACAACGAAACCCACCGGCTGGTGAACCTGCAATGCGCAGCGTGACAGACCGGGGACCGCACCGGCGCAAAGCTGCAAAGGGCGGGGCAGGTGTAAAGCCTGCGGGGAAGCGGCTGGCCCACGATACCGGGCATCGCGTGGATACGGATCGAGGAAGCGCAGGGCCTTCTCCTGTATATCGGGGGGAAGGAGCGGGTGGCAGGGGTGTGTCTAATTCATATACGTCAGTATTACTTACCTAATAATGAGGTGTTATATTACCCCAAGACAGAAAGGCAGTGAATGCGGATCATCGAGCGGACACCGATAGCGGCAGGCGACCCCGTGGATAGCACGGCGCTGGCCAAACACATGCGGGTTGAAACGTCAGAGACCACCGACGCCTTGCGCTTTGCCCGTGCGGCGGCTGACGAGATCGAGCGGTATGCGGATATTGCGCTGCTGGATCAGACCATCACGGCGCTGGCCGATCCCCTGATTGGCAAGGTTCTGCAACTGCCCGTTGGCCCTGTTGCCCTGGGCGCATCCGTCACCGTGGAGCTGATCGAGCAGGACGGCACGGCAACGCCTGTCAATGACGGCTGGTTTCTGGTGGCAGGGCCAAGGCCGCAACTGTTCTTCGACAACACACCGGGCGGGCCTATCCGTGTCACCTACACGGCAGGCTTTGGGGCAGACGACACCACCATCCCCGACGATCTGGCGCTGGCGATCATGGATCAGGCGTTGAAGCTCTACGATCTGCGCGGTGACGTGGATGCAGCGCCAACGCTGGCACCGTCAACAGCCCGCATAGCGGCGCGTTACAGGCGGGTTCGCATATGAGCGGCGATTTAACCTTTATGCCGGGGTTTCTGCTATTCTCTGGCACCGGTGTTGAACTGTTCTTTTCTCATTCCCGAAAAAATCCGGGGGATGGGCAATGACGCGGGCCACGAAATCGGCATCGGCGGCGCTGCGGTTTCTGCCAACGCTGATCGTTCCCGAGGGCAGGCTTGCGGGCAGGCGGCTGCGGCTGGCCAAGTATCAAAAGCAATTCATCCGGGGCGCGTTCGCCAAGGGCGTCAACGTGGCGTGCCTTTCGATCGGCAGGGGCAACGCGAAAACCGCTATCTCTGCGGGCATCGCGCTCGGGCATCTGATGGGCGAGATCGAGGCGCAGCCCAAGCGCGAGATCATCTTTGCCGCCCGCAACCGCGATCAGGCGCGCACGGCGTTTGGCTTTCTTGTCGGGTTCATTGAGGGACTGCCCGAGGACGAGCAAGAGCAATTCACGATCCGGCGCGGCTCAAAGCTGGAGGTCGAGACGGCAGAGAACGGCGGCGGGCTGGCGCGGGTTATCGCTGCGGATGGCAAGAGCATCTTGGGCGGCGCGCCAACGCTGGCGATCTTGGATGAGCGGGCGGCGTGGGAACGTGAAAAGGGCGACAACCTGGAGAATGCGATCTTGTCGGGGCTGGGCAAGCGCGACGGCAGGGCGTTGATTATCAGCACGAGCGCGCCGGATGATAGCAACACGTTCAGCCGCTGGTTGGATGAGCCGCCAAACGGCACCTATGTGCAAGAGCATCGCCCCCCTATGGGGCCACCCCCTGACGATCTGGAGAGCCTTCTAATCGCCAACCCCGGCGCAAAGGAGGGCATCGGGCCAACGGCGGATTGGCTGGTGGCGCAGGCGCAACGGGCCATTGCGCGGGGTGGTTCTGCCTTATCCAGTTTCCGCAACTTGAATCTAAACCAACGTGTCGCGGCTGATGATAGGTCAGTATTGCTTACCGTTGACGAATGGCTGTCTTGTGAGGTTTCGCCCGACGATCAGCCCGAACGCGATGGCCCTGTTGTTCTGGGCATTGATCTGGGCGGTTCCCGTTCCATGAGCGCGGCGGCACTGTATTGGCCCGACACCGGGCGTCTGGAATGCGTCGGGGCGTTCCCCTGCAATCCCAACCTTGCCGAGCGCGGGCAGGCTGATGGCGTATCGAGCCGCTACACCGAGATGCACGAGCGGGGCGAGTTGGTGACAATGGGCGATACCACGGTTCCCGTTGCGCGCTTCATGGCTGACGTTGTGGAGCGGCTGGACGGGCAGGCACCGGCGGCAATCGTGGGTGACAGGTTCCGCCATGCCGAGTTTCTGGAGGCGCTGCGGGACGCTGGCCTAGAGCGTGTTCCGTTCATCTGGCGCGGTTTCGGATGGAAAGACGGCAGTGAAGATTGCGAGAGGCTGCGGCGCGCTGTGTTCGAGGGACAAGTGAAGGCCAAGCCTTCCCTGCTGCTGCGATCTGCCTTTGCGGACGCGATCACGCTGGTTGACCCGGCAGGCAATCACAAGCTGGCGGCTGGACGCTCTACGGGCCGGATCGACCCGGTGGCGGCAACGGTTCTGGCGGTTGCACAAGGCCAGCGCATGAAGCGCGCACCGGCCAAGGGAAAGGGGCGCATGACATGGGCATGAGCGGTTCCAAACTCGACCGGCAAATTCAGGTGCGGCGCTACACCGAAGAGGATGACGGTTACGGCATGGTCAAGGTCTGGGCCGATCATGGCGACCCGATCAGCGCGCACCGGGCAGACGTGAGCGATGGCGAAAAGTTCGCGGCGGCGCAGGTTCAGGCGACCGTCACAACCCGGTTCACCGTGCGATCTTCTGCCTTCACCCGCGACATAAACCCGCGCGACCGCATCAAAGCCGATGGCCAGGACTTCAATATTTCCGGCGCGAAGGAAAGCAAGGAAGGGCGGCTGCAATTCATTGAGTTCACATGCAGCGCAAGGAATGACCAATGACGGCGCGACCGGGCAGATGGGCGTTGAAGCGCAAGGAATGGCAGGCGGTGCGGCACGCTGTTCTGGAGCGTGACAACTGGAGTTGCCAGCACTGCGGCGAGCGGCGGCGGCTGGAGGTTCACCACACAAAGCCGGTGCGGGACTATCCGCAACACGCCTTCAACCCCGATCTGTGCCTGACGCTTTGCGCGGGCTGTCACACCAAGGAAACCAACCGGGAGCTGGGCCATGTGCCTGATCTCAAGCGCCAAGCGTGGCGCGTAGCTGTCGCTGAATTGGCGACGAAACCAATCGAGCAACAGGAGAAAACACATGCTTGATAGCGTAAAAATCCAGCGCAGGCAGTCGGAAATCCGGCAGTCGCTGGCCGAGCTGGCAGGGGCGGAATCCCTGACCGACGAAACCCGTTCCAAGATGGACAAACTCGACCAGGATTATCAGGACGGCGAACGCAAGTTTCGCGCGGCGCTGATCACCGAGGCCGAGGAGCGCGAAAAGGCCAAGGGCGAGCTGGAAACCCGTTCGGATAACGAATGGTCCGAGATGATGGCCGGGTATGAGATGCGGCAGGTTGCGCTTGCATTGGATGAAGGCCGCGAGCTTTCCGGGCAAACCGCCGAGATCGTGCAAGAGCTGCGCGCCGCTGGAGGTTACAGGGGCATCCCCGTACCGTGGCAGGCTCTGGAACAGCGGGCAAATGAAACCATTGCCAGCGGCACCCCTGACCCGATCAGCACCCGCCCGATCATCGACCGGCTGTTTCCCGATAGCGTGGCATCCCGCATGGGCGCGCAAATGATCAGCATTGACCACGGCGAGGTTGAATGGCCGGTGACGACAAGCGCGGTAACGGCAGGCTGGGCAACATCGGAGACCGGCAACGTATCTGGGCCGACCACCTACGCCACGACCGACCGGAGCATGAAGCCCGAGCAGAATCTCGGGGTTCAGATGCGCATCACCCGGCGCGCGTTGAAGCAGTCGGGCAGCGCACTGGAACAGGCGGTGCGGCGCGACATGGCGGGCGCTATGGGCATGGCGATGGATGAGGCCGTGTTCCAGGGTTCGGGCAACAATGGCCAGCCTCTGGGCGTCATTGCCGGGGCCAGCACCTACGGCATCAACGAGGAAACCGTGAACGCGGCTGCAACATGGTCCGAGTTTCGCAAGGCCGTTGTGCGGTTCATGACGGCAAATGCGGCGGGTTCCCCCGGTGCGGTGCGGGCGCTGATCCGCCCCGAGGTCTGGAGTTATATGGATGAACAGCTGATCACCAACACGGCGGTATCCGAATGGGAGCGCATGGTGCGCAACATCCCGGCAGGCAACATCGCCATGACCACCAACGCGCTTGCGGCACCGACCGGCTCAACCGTTCTTCCTACCAAGGCACTGCTGACCACCAACGCGGGCGGCGTGGCACCGATCTTTGTCGGCACCTGGGGCGCGGTGGACGTGATCAGAGATCCGTTTACCGATGCACAATCGGGCGGGCTGCGTATCACGGCACTGGCCACGATGGATGCAACGGTTGGCCGTGCTGTCGATCCTCTGCAAGCTGGCCGTTGATCTGGAATGGATCGACCGCAACCCTGTCGTGGACATCCCCAAGCTGACCGGCGGCGAATACGAGGCATGGCCCGACGACAAGCTGGACGCCTTCGAGCGGTATTGCGACCGGCACAGGCTGACCATAGAACGCACTACCTTTGAATTGGCCGTAGGGACTGGCCAGCGGCTGGGCGATTGCCTGAAAATGCTCTGGACCGACTTCGATGGCGAATACATGCAGGTATCGCAGGAAAAGACCAAAGCGAAGATATGGGTTTACTGCCCTGCCCGCCTGCAAGCCTATCTCGACACCCTGCCCAAGAAAGGGCGGCATATCCTTGCCAAGAACCTGACCGAGCCTTTGGGCAAGCGCACCGTGCAGAAGCGCATAGAGAACGTGCGCGAGGCTATCGGCGTGAAGGACGGCGCGCAAAAGCTGGTGCCGCATGGCTGGCGCTACACGGCGGCGCGGCTGCTGGCCGAGGCCGGATGCAGCGACTCGGAAATTCAGTCAGTCACCGGCCACAAGACGTTGGCGATGGTGCAGAAGTATCGGGCGCAGGCGAGTCAAAAGACCGCATCGCGCCGCGCCCAAGAAAGGCGAGAGCGTTGAGAACGGAACAGGACCGGAACAAGAACGTGCGAAACGAATTGCGAAACCCGAAAAAGCAATCGAATTCAGGACAAGCGGCAATGGTAGAAAATGCAATGAAAACAGTATGGTGCGGGTGGAGGGACTTGAACCCCCACGCCTTGCGGCGCCAGAACCTAAATCTGGTGCGTCTACCAATTCCGCCACACCCGCGCATGTTCGGCCCCGTCGGGCCGCAACCTGACGCGTGCCTAGCAAAGCCCGTGCCGGGATGCGAGTGGAAAACGGAAAGTCACGGCATGGTTATGAAAAAAGTAGGACATTTACCGAATATTGGCATATGATCGGTTCCAATAACGAGCAAAGAACAAAAATAGCAGGTCGCCATGAAACCGAAAACGGTCGGGCGCAGCGGCGGGTCAAAGCCCGCGCAGGCGCATTTCATTTGCGCCGGGGTTGGCCCCGGTAGCATTCTCTTGACGCAATCGGGCGAAAGAACGGTCGAAGAAATTTCGCCCGGCGATCGGATCATCACCCGCGATTGCGGTCTGGTCGCCCTAGACGGTATCCGAAAATACCGTCAGACCATCCACACGGTGCGTATCCTCGCCGGATCGCTGGGCGACACGCGCCCGGATCGCGACGTGGTTCTGCCGGCGGATCAGGAATTACTGATACGGGACTGGCGCGCCCAGGCGCTCTTTGGCAAGGCGCAGGCGATGGTCCCGGCACGCGCGCTGGTGGATGGTGAATTCATCACGCATGACGGGTTGCGGACGCTGACCCTCTATCAGTTGTGGTTCGACGCACCGCATGTGATCTATGCGGACGGTCTGGAACTCGCCGCGCAGACCAAGTCGGTGGCGCGGTCAGACGCAGCCTGACGCAGGTCGTCCGGGGTCAAAGCCCGAGCGCGCGGAACACCTCTGGCAGCTCTTCGGGGATATCCTCGGCGATGAGGCCAGGACCAAAACTGCGCGCGCATTCGGCATGCAGCCAGGCTCCGGCCTCTGCTGCCTGGATCGGGGCAAATCCCCGCGCCAACAGCCCGGTGATGAACCCCGCCAGCACATCGCCCGCGCCTGCAGTGGCCAGCCACGGCGCGGCGCGCTCGTATTGCGCGGCATGCACCGCGCAGCGTCCGTCCGGTGCGGCAATGACGGTGTCGGGGCCTTTGAACAGGACGGTACAGCCCGCACGCCGCGCCGCATCGCGGGTTGCATCGACTTTTGAGCAGGCGGGGCCGCTCTTCGGCTCCTTGCTGAGCCTCTTCGCGATATCCGGGAAAAGCCGCGCGAATTCGCCGCCATGCGGGGTGAGTATGCAGAGGTCGTGAAGTTGGTCAAAAAGTGCGCCATCCTCCGCCAGCACGGTCAGCGCATCCGCGTCCAGTACCAGAGGACGGCGCGGCAAGGCGCGCAACGCCACCGGCACCAACGCCCGCGCACGATCCATCCCCAGCCCCGGCCCGAGGCAGGCTGCATTGATGCGGTCGTCCTGCAACACCCCGGCGAGCGCGGCCTCATCCGCCACAGGTGTCTGCATCAGCGCGGTGATCTGCCCCGCCACCTCCATCTGCGCGGCCGGCGGCACCCCGAGCGTGACCAGCCCCGCACCGATCCGCAGCGCACCGCGCGCGGCCAGTCGCGCCGCGCCGGTCCGGCCGGGACCGCCCGACAGGATTAGTGCGTGACCGTGGGAGAATTTGTGCCCTGCGGGTTTGACCAGCCTGTGTGCCGGTGGCGCGTCGACAAGTGTGACCGGTTGCGCCGCGCCGGATTGCCTTAACCCGATGTCGCAGACCGCCACCTTGCCGCAGATCGCCGGACCATCGTCCAGCACATGGCCTAGCTTGCGCCGATGAAACGTGACCGTCAGATCGCAGGTTGCCGATGCCGCTTCCGGTTTGCCCGGCGCGCGGATAACTCCTTCGGGCTTCAGGACCCGGCCGCTGTCGCTGCACAGCCCGCTGGGCAGATCCACCGCCACGCACAACGGAACCCGACCCAGCCGGTCCTCATCCTCCACCACCATTCCGCGCCCGGCATCGTGGTTGTCCCGCAGGTCGCTCAGAATCAACCCCAGATCGCCGACGGGTCTCGTCAGGCCAGTCCCGAACAGCGCATCGACGACAAGCGCAGGGCTATGGAGCGACGGTTTCAGAGTCGGAAGAAGGGCCGACACGTCGCCTATCTCCTGCCACCGCTCGTAATTCGTCCGCGCATCGGTGGGCAGTCGAGCGGGGTCGCCATACACGAACACCTCCACCTCCCAGCCCCACTGCTTGAGCAGCCGCGCCACGACGAAGCCGTCGCCGCCATTGTTGCCCGGCCCGCACAGCACCACCGCACGGTGCGGGGCACGCGCCAGTTCTGGCCACTCCCCGAACACGGCGTCCACGACGCCGCGCCCGGCACGCTCCATCAATTCCAGCCCGGTCACGGTGCCCGCGCTGATGGCGGCCTGTTCGGCGGCGCGCATCTGCGCGGCAGTGAGCAGTTCGGTCATCCTGTCCTCACCTCTGTGATTCAATTTCGCCCACTTAGTCAGCAGATCGCTCATTTTTTAGGCAAGGCAGCGTGTGTGGCCCGAGCGACCCTGTTCTGTGCAGCCTAACCGATTGAGCCTCGGCAGAAGAAGTGCTCTGACGGGCCCGACGCAAGCGCTAACGCGTTTCGGAAAATACCTGAGACGAGGATATCCCGGAATGCAGTGTAACATATCAACGTGTCGGCGTTTTGCGCCAAACCCGTTGCACAGGTTTATCGCGAAATGCCTTAAGGAGCCTATCAGATGAAGAAGATCGAAGCGATCATCAAGCCGTTCAAGCTGGATGAAGTGAAGGAGGCGCTGCAGGAGGCCGGCATTCAGGGTCTGAGTGTGATCGAAGTCAAGGGATTTGGTCGTCAGAAGGGCCATACCGAGCTTTACCGTGGTGCCGAGTATGTCGTGGATTTTTTGCCCAAGGTGAAAATCGACGTCGTGCTGGACGATGATCAGGTCGATGCCGCAATCGAGGCTATCGTGAACGCTGCCAAGACCGACAAGATCGGCGACGGCAAGATCTTTGTCAGCCCTGTCGAGCAAGCAATCCGCATCCGCACCGGCGAGACAGGCTCCGAAGCGCTGTAACTGCCGCCCCGCATAAACCATTCGAACAATACTGAACCAAAGGAATACAGACATGAGCGCACAAGACCTGCTCAAGACCATCGCAGATGATCAGATAGAATACTTCGATGTTCGCTTTACTGATCCGCGCGGCAAGTTGCAGCACGTGACCCTTGCCGCGGATCAGGTTGACGAAGATTTCCTCGAAGAAGGCTTCATGTTTGACGGATCAAGCATCTCCGGCTGGAAATCCATCGAGGCCTCGGACATGAAGCTGATGATCGACATGGATAGTGCCTATGTCGACCCGTTCTATGCAGAAAAGACCCTGTGCGTGCATTGCACGGTTGTCGAGCCGGACACCGGCGAAGCCTATGATCGCGACCCGCGCGGCACCGCCCTGAAATCCGAGGCTTATCTGAAGGCGTCCGGGATCGGAGACGTGGCCTATATGGGCCCCGAAGCCGAGTTCTTCCTGTTTGATGACGTGCGGTTCTCGAACACGATCAATAAAGTCTCCTACGAGGTGGATGCACAGGATGCGTCCTGGAACACTGACACCGAATACGAGATGGGCAACATGGGGCACCGCCCCGGTCTCAAGGGTGGGTATTTTCCGGTGAACCCGATCGACGACGCCCAAGATATCCGCAGCGAGATGCTGAGCACGATGAAGCGCCTGGGGATGAAGGTAGACAAGCACCACCACGAGGTTGGCAGCTGTCAGCACGAGCTGGGCTTGATCTTTGGCTCGCTGACCAAGCAGGCCGATGAGCTGCAAAAATTCAAGTATATCATCCACAATGTTGCCCATGCATACGGCAAGTCGGCCACATTCATGCCCAAGCCGATCTATGGTGACAACGGCAACGGCATGCATGTGAACATGTCGATCTGGAAAGACGGCAAGCCGCTCTTTGCGGGCGACAAATACGCCGATCTCAGCCAGGAGGCGCTGTATTTCATCGGTGGTATCCTCAAGCACGCAAAATCGCTCAATGCGTTCACCAACCCGACGACCAACAGCTACAAGCGCCTGATCCCCGGCTTTGAGGCTCCCGTGCTGCGCGCCTATTCTGCGCGCAACCGTTCGGGCTGTATGCGTATCCCGTGGACCGAGAGCCCCAAGGCCAAGCGCGTCGAGGCGCGCTTTCCCGATCCTGCAGCCAACCCGTATCTTTGTTTTGCAGCACTGCTGATGGCCGGTCTTGACGGTATCAAGTCGAAGATCGATCCCGGCGAGGCGATGGACAAGAACCTCTATGACCTGCCCGCCGAAGAGCTGGAAGGCATTCCCACTGTCTGCGGCAGCCTGCACGAAGCGATGGAGGAGTTGAAAGCCGATCACGACTATCTGCTGGCGGGTGACGTGTTCACCAAGAACCAGATCGACGGATATATCGCGCTGAAGATGGAAGAAATCCAAACCTACGAACAGACACCGCATCCGGTGGAGTTCATGATGTATTATAGCTGCTAAAGTGTTCCGCGTTCAATTCGGTCCACGGATTGAACGCGGACGGCCCACGATATTGACGGGCCCTGCTGCACTTCGCCTTGCATCTGTTTCCGCAAACAAGACGAAACGCTTCAAGGTGCCGTGCCACAATTCGAGAGCACTCGCTTAACGCGAAATGCTCGGAACTCTGTCCAGGCGTGATTTTCAGGCATGATTTTAAAGGGCGTCCCTCCGGTGGCGCCCTTTTTCGTGCGGCAAACGCACGCCAGAATGATGCCTGAAACCGGTCATGTTTCGGTCCCAGTGGAAACAATATTTCTTGTCAGGCTCTGATTGAGGCAAAAATCGAAACGCAGTTACAAAGACGCAGAAACAGGCGCCATGACACAGAAAAATGAGATCATAACAGCTTGGCTCATCCTCTCGAAGGCACATACTGTGTCGGTCGAGAGCATGCTCCATCAGGTTACGAGCAATTCCGAGGATCTCGATCCGGGGTTTTGCCAGAGCCGGGTCCTGACGGACCACTCGGCCTGTCTGGTGACGCCCCGGCACGTGCTCTGGATCACCCAAGGTGTCGGCAAGACACCGGATGGATCGACGCCAGTGCCCGTTCTGAGGCTGGTGATACACCCGATTTCCCCCGAAACCGGGCTGGCGGATGCCGGCGCGATGCTTGCACGGCTGATCTGCACATTGCCTGTGGAACTGGTGCAATGGGACGGGCATTCGGCCTGGCTGCCGATTGACGGCTTCCGCGAGGCGGTCGCGGCCGGTCAGCGCCCGCGTACGACGCGCCCTGCCACTGTAGGCGTGACCGACACAACCAAGGAAAAAACCCCCGCCGACCAAGTGGTTCCCGACCGTGCCCTTCCCGGGATCGAAGACACCTGCGATCATCTGAGCGCGCATCTCGACACTGCCGGCATGTCACCGCGCCGGGCGGATAGGGACGCGGCGGCACAGACCGAGATGTATTGGGATCTGCCCGACCCCGATATTGTCCATGAGACCCCGAAACGACTGACCGCCTGGGCAATTGCACTGACCGTGTCGGTGATCGCCCTGCCTGTCGGTGCTGCCCTGATCGTGCTGACGCTGCTCAAGGGCGAAAGCATCAGACTGGCGGCGCAGACCGCTGCGCTCACAGGGACGTTCGCCGGTCTGGAAAGCGCCGGCGCCACGGCCCAAACCATCAAGCTGATCACGTCCATCGTACTCTGAGCGCGGCGTCGCCAGACAAATCCACCTATGGCCGCGTCAGTCTGGCGCGTCGCGCTGTTTCGCATGACTTGCAATCAATTCCGTCCCTTGATCTTGGTCCGACGATTGTCTACGCGCATAGAAGCCTGTTGCCCGGAGCACCTGACATGTTGAATCGCCTTGATTTTCGACTAAAAATGCGGCTGAACGGCCTGAAGTCGCCCGCCCTGCACGAGCGGATGTACCGGATCGATGTCAATGGCACCCCGTGTGATGTGCAGCATTCACGCTTCAATCTTAACTGGCTGCCCGAGGCGGGCATCGATCCGACGGTGATCGTCGATCTGGGATCGTTCGACGGTGGCGATGCCTGGCGGATGAAGCAGACCTTTCCGGATGCCCGTGTCATCACCGTCGAGGCCGATCCCGACCGGATCGAAATCGTGCGCGCCGCACTCGCCGCCTCGGATGTGGAGATCTACAACTTCGCCGCCTGCGATCTTGACGGCCCCGTGGAATGGTACACTGCCACGATCAACGGCGAGACCAATGCCCAAGGCTCACTCTACCAGCACAGCGACGCCTATCAAAAGCGGTTCACCTTCGTGCAGCAGGCCAAAGACCCAATCAGGGTAGAGGGCAAGCGCTTTGACACATTCTGCGCAGAGGCCGGGATCAACGCGATCGACCTTCTGCACATGGATATCGAAGGGGCCGAGCTGTCGGTTCTGCGCAGCATCGGGGTCGTGCGGCCAAAGCTGATCTATCTCGAATGGCGCGAAGGCGCGTTTCGTGGTCACGAAGGTACCACCAGCGCCGAAACGCTGCTGCGGGATCTGGGCTACAATCTGCTGGGCAATCTGAGCAACGACCGGCTCTACCAGCACAGCGCCGCCTGACCCGGCACCGCATCCGTGCGCTATGGCGTGTATTGCGCTCACCGGACGAATGCGATTGAACGCAACATTCCTCATCTCACCTTCCTGTGACGCCGCTGACACATGGCTGGCAACCGCGCGGGTGCGTGCCTACGCTTGAGGCACACCACGAGAGGACCGTGCCATGCCCACCGAACGCCTGACATTCACCGGCCACGATGGCTCCGACCTGGCCGCGCGGCTTGATCTGCCCGAGGGGCCGCACCTGGCCACCGCGCTCTTTGCGCATTGCTTTACCTGCTCCAAGGATAACCACGCCGCGCGCCGCATTTCGGCGCGGCTGGCGGGCGCGGGCATCGCCGTGTTGCGGTTCGATTTCACCGGTCTGGGTCATTCGGGCGGCGAGTTCGAGAATACCACATTCACCACCAATACCGACGATCTGGTGCTGGCGGCGCAGGCGCTGGAGGCGCGCGGCATGGCCCCGGCGCTGCTGATCGGCCATTCACTGGGCGGCGCGGCGGTGCTGGCCACCGCACGTCAGATTGACAGCGTGCGCGCCGTGGCCACCATTGGCGCGCCTTTCGACCCCGGCCACGTGTTGCATAATTTCAGCGGCGCCCTGACCGAGATTGATGAAAGCGGCGTAGCCGAAGTGAACCTGGGCGGTCGCCCCATCCGCATCGGCAAGGACTTCGTGGAGAATGTAAAGGCTGAAACGCTCCAGACCGAGATTGCGCAGCTGCATCGGGCGCTGCTGGTGCTGCACGCACCGCGCGATGCCGTCGTGGGGATCGAAAACGCCGGAAAGATTTTCAGCGCCGCCAAACACCCCAAGAGCTTCGTCACGCTCGATGAGGCGGACCACCTGATCACCCGTGCGGAAGACGCCGAATATGCCGCGCAGGTGATCGTCGCATGGGCGGCGCGTTATCTAGACATCAAGGCGCCCGCGCCGCCGCCCGGCGCGCCCGAGGGCATCGTGCGCGTGACCGAGGCAGACCCGGCCGGTTTCCTGCAGGATGTCAATGCCGGGCCGCGCCACCATACGCTGGCGGATGAGCCTGCGGCCTATGGCGGCACCGACCGGGGCATGTCGCCTTACGGTTTTCTCTCTGCGGGGCTGGGGGCGTGCACGTCCATGACCATCCGCATGTATGCGCGCCGCAAGGGTTGGCCGCTCGCCCAGGTCCGGGTCGAGGTCAGCCACGACAAGGTCCACGCCCAGGACGCCAAAACCGGGCAGGACGCCAGGGCTGACACGTTCAGACGCACCGTATTTCTCGACGGCGAACTCAGCGACGACCAACGCGCGCGACTGCTGGAGATTGCCGACAAGTGCCCGGTGCACCGCACGCTGGAAGCCAGCGCACGTATCGAAACGACACTCGCGGACTGATTCCCACACGGCCTTTCATTTTTCCATAAATACTCCCGCCGAAGGCGCCAATTGCGCAGCGATATCCAGCCTGATGGCCCGGGCGTGCTACCGCGAGGACGCCCAGCCGGGCGGAGGAGCGGCGCGGCATTTTCCCCGCCTGGCTTGCTGCCACCCCGCGCGCGGTCTAAACCGCGCGCAATCGCACTTGATAGAACCAGAGGCCCACATATGATTCCCCGTTATTCCCGCCCCGACATGGTCGCCATCTGGTCGCCCGAGACCAAGTTCCGCATCTGGTACGAGATCGAGGCGCATGCCTGCGACGCGATGGCCGATCTGGGGGTGATCCCGCGCGCGAACGCCGACGCCGTGTGGAAGGCCAAGGATGCGGAATTCGACGTTGC
Organism: uncultured Roseovarius sp.; assembly: GCA_947503145.1. Classification (GTDB taxonomy): domain Bacteria; phylum Pseudomonadota; class Alphaproteobacteria; order Rhodobacterales; family Rhodobacteraceae; genus Roseovarius. The sequence goes on along the minus strand of CANNCP010000002.1, from coordinate 354,781 downwards.
CCGCATCGACGAGATCGAAGCCGTGACCAAGCATGACGTGATCGCGTTCCTCACACATCTGGCCGAACATGTAGGCAGTGACGAGGCGCGCTTCGTGCATCAGGGCATGACCTCTTCGGATGTGCTCGACACCTGTTTCAACGTGCAACTGGTGCGCGCCTCCGACATCCTGATCGAGGACATGAAGGGCCTGCTGGCAGCGCTCAAGCGCCGCGCGCATGAGCAAAAGGACACCATTCGCATCGGTCGCTCTCACGGCATCCACGCCGAACCCACGACGATGGGCCTGACCTTTGCCCGCTTCTACGCCGAAATGGACCGGAACCTGAAGCGACTGATAAATGCCCGCTCCGAGATCGCCACCGGCGCCATTTCCGGCGCGGTCGGCACTTTCGCCAACATCGATCCTGCGATCGAAGAGCACGTCTGCAAGAAGCTGGGACTACAGCCCGAACCGATCAGCACGCAAGTCATCCCGCGCGATCGGCACGCGGCTTTCTTCGCGGCGCTCGGCGTTGTGGCCAGCAGCATAGAAAACATAGCGATCGAGATTCGCCACATGCAGCGCACCGAAGTGCTGGAGGCCGAAGAATTCTTTTCGGCCGGCCAGAAGGGCAGCAGTGCCATGCCGCACAAGCGCAACCCGGTGCTGACCGAGAATCTCACCGGCCTTGCGCGTCTGGTCCGCATGGCCGTCGTACCCGCGCTGGAAAACGTAGCCCTCTGGCACGAGCGCGATATCAGCCATTCCAGCGTCGAGCGCAACATCGGCCCCGACACCACGATCACGCTCGATTTTGCCCTCGCGCGGTTGACCAATGTGATCGACAAGCTGGTGATTTATCCCGACAACATGCTGGCAAACATGAACAAGTTCCGCGGCCTCGTCATGTCGCAGCGCGTACTTCTGGCCCTCACCCAGGCCGGTGTCAGCCGCGAGGACGCCTATAAACTGGTGCAACGAAACGCGATGAAAGTCTGGGAGGAGGGGGCTGATTTCAAGACCGAGCTTCTGGCCGACAAGGACGTTCTGGCGACCCTCAGCGCCGCCGAGATCGAAGAGAAATTCGACCTTGGCTATCATACCAAGCATGTGGACACGATCTTTGCCCGCGTGTTCGGCGACGCCTGACCGACACATGGTGCGCGCCGATTGGCAATCGTCGGCGTGCATCTGCTTGAAGGACGTCCGCGGATCTTGACTGAGCCGCATAGCTTTAGCCCTTTCTTCACCCTCTGCGGCCTATCGTCGGACGGGCTGATGGAGGGCGCAGAATGAGCCAGACAAAATCGCTTGCCCAGGTTGCGCATACCCCGCCTGCGGGTCGGACCGCCGCGCGCCTGACCCGCAGGCAAAAGGCGGCGATCATCGTGCAGTTCCTGCTTAACGAAGGGGCGGATGTGCCGCTGTCGGACCTGCCCGATGTGCTGCAGGCGTCACTGACCACCCAGATGGGCGCAATGCGCTACGTCGACCGCACCACGTTGATGAGCGTCGTGGCGGAATTTGCGACCGAACTGGAGAGCATGGGCCTGACCTTTCCGCACGGCGTCGCGAGCGCGATCAGTGCGCTTGATGGCCGGATCAGCCCGCAGACCGCGGCGCGCCTGCGCAAGGAGGCCGGTGTGCGCCAGTTCGGCGATCCGTGGGAACAGGTGCAACGCACCGACATCGACACGCTGGTGCCGATCATCCTGGCCGAAAGCGCCGAGGTGGCGGCAGTGGTGCTGTCCAGGCTTGACGTTTCGTTCGCCGCGAAACTGCTCAGCCGTCTGCCCGGGGACAAGGCGCGCCGCATCACCTTTGCAATCTCGCGTACAGGACAGGTCACACCAGAAGCGGTGGACCGAATCGGCCTCGCACTGGCTGCACAGCTCGACGACCGCCCGCCCATCGCCTTTGACGATGGCCCGGTGCAGCGCATCGGCGCAATCCTCAATTCCTCCAGCTCGGCAATGCGCGATGAGGTCTTGTCGGGATTGGAGGAATCGGATGGCGATTTTGCCAACCAGGTCCGCCGTGCAATCTTTACCTTTCAGCATATCCCCGACCGGGTGGCCCGCACCGATGTGCCAAAGGTTATCCGCGATCTGGAACAATCGGCGCTTGTCACCGCGCTTGCCGCGGCGAAATCCGCAGGTCTGGATAACGTGGTCGAATTCCTGCTGACGAACATGTCGCGCCGGATGGCCGATATTCTTCGCGAAGAGATGGAGGATCGCGGGACGGTGAAGCAGGGGCCGGGTGAAGAAGCCATGACCGAGGTTGTCAACGCTGTCCGCAGGCTAGAGGCGGCAGGCAGCCTCATCCTGATCACCGCGGACGATGAGGACGAAATAGGCGCCTGATGATCGGTGCGGGCTGGCATATCGACCCTGAGCGCGCGCCCGCTTGTGCCCCGGCTCGCCCGGCTCTATGTCTTGCGGCGGTTCGATCCAAGCGTTCACCCTGTTTGCGAAATCGCAAGCAAGGGGAGGCGTTGAATGATCTATCAATATTGTGGGCGTTTCGCGTACAATCCTTGAACCAGATTGCATGTGAGACGCCTTAGTAACGGCGCAGATGAGCACTCCGAGCGATTCATTTCATGTCCGAGCGGGCGAATACATCGTCAACCTGATCCTGCGCGGGCTGATCAGGCTCATGGGTCTTTTGCCCTACCGCTGGCGCGTGCCGGTGATGGGTTGGCTCACGTCGCGGATCGTGGCGCCGCTGGCAGGCTATTCGCGCCGCGTTCGGGAAAACCTGGCCCATGTATGTCCGGACCTTCCCGCAGATGAGGTGCGCCGCCTGACGCGCGCCGTCCCGGACAATATAGGGCGTGGCATGATCGAGATGTATTCGACGCGGGCCTTCACAGCCCGCGCGCGCCATTCGCCCGTGGGCGGCCCCGGCATGGACGCCGTGCGTGCCGCCAAGGCCGAGGGGCGGCCGCTGATCTTTGTGACCGGCCATTTCGGCGGCTTCAACGCCGCGCGGGTTGCCATGGTCGAGCAGGGGATCGAGCTGGGCGGCTTCTATCGGCCGCTCAAGAACCGCTATTTCAACGTGCATTATTCGCAGGCCATGACAGCCCTCAGCCAGCCGATGTTCGAACAGGGCAGGCGTGGCATGATACAGATGACCAGACACCTGCGCGCAGGCGGCACGCTGGCGATCCTGACCGACCTCAATGCCCATTGGGGCGTGCCGCTGAATTTCTTTGGCGCACCGGCATTGACCTCGCTCGTCACCGCCGAACTGGCGCTCAAGTTTGACGCTCCCCTTGTGCCGGTCTGGGGCATCCGGCGCGAAAACGGGCTGGATTTCGACATTCATGTCGAGGCGCCGATTCCGCATTCCGATCCGGTCACCATGACCCAGGAATTCAACGACCGGCTGGAGGCGCAGGTCCGCGCCCACATGGATCAATGGTTCTGGATTCACCGCCGTTGGAAGGATGGCACCGGCCTCATGGCGGACCGCGGCGCGGAGCGCATCGCGGCCATGCTGGGCGACGATTGAACGGCGTCACCGCAACTGCGCCACCGCCTCCACCGTGCCATAGCCCGGACGCTGCACGATCACGACCACCGGCTGATCCGGGCTGACCTGCGTTGTCAGCTTCAGTGGTGCGGTCGTGTTCCAGCGCGTCAATTCCTTCAGGCTCGTCACCACATTGGCATAGCTCAGCGTGCGCCCGGCGTTCTCGCCACGTTTTATGGCCACTGTGCGCTGCGGGGTGAACCGCGCGATCTGCACCATCAGCGGCGTGCCGATGGCAGCAGTCGCCTGCGCCTCGATCTGCACACGGTCGCCCTTGCGGGTTACGCTCAGTGCCACGCGTTCCGGTGCCACACTGTGACGACGAATCAGCGCGCCGACATCCTTGGCCCGGTTTCCGACAACGTGATCGGTGCCGCCGATGATCATCTGCGGCGTGTAGACCATGTTTCTGTGTCCGGCCTTGGCGTAGCCGCGCTGGCGTGTGGTATAGGCCGGATCGGCAAAGATGTCCTTCCACCCGATGTAGTCCCAGTAATCCACATGCAGCGCCAGCGCGATCACGTCGTCGCGCGCCACCAGCTTGTGCAGCAACTCGTCCGCGGGCGGGCAGGATGAACATCCCTGTGAGGTGTAGAGTTCTACCAGTACGGGCCGGTCTGCGGCGCTTAGACTGCCGCCCCATAGGAACGGGATGACGATCATGTAAGTCAGAAAACGTATCATGCGGGCTCTTTGGGCAAGGGTAGATGTATCACCTCCCCCGTCTAGCAACGCAGCCCCCGAAAAACCAATCAATGTTTCGCGATACCTGCGTAGGGTGGGCTGGACAGTGTCTATTGTGTGCAATAGTATACCGGAAATGGGCGAAACCCCTTGCTGCCTTTATGCAAATGGGTGAAACCCTGTCCAAGCCAGCTCCCACGCCAGACGAAAGGACGCTCCAATGCCGATCAATGTCGGACATGACACCTCGAAAGCCCGCCAAACTCTGACCTCGGGCGATCAATCCATCGCCTACTATTCGATCAAGGCCGCCGAAGAGGCCGGCCTCGGAGATTTCAGCCGCCTGCCTGCCGCGCTCAAGGTGGTGCTGGAGAACATGCTGCGCTTTGAGGATGGCAAGACGGTCACCACTGATGACATCAAGGCGTTTTCGGAATGGGCGAAGAAGGGCGGCAAGAACCCCCGCGAGATCGCCTATCGCCCGGCCCGCGTGCTGATGCAGGACTTCACCGGCGTGCCCGCCGTGGTGGACCTCGCGGCGATGCGCGACGGCATCGTCGCGCTGGGTGGCAAGGCCGAGCAGATCAACCCGCTCAATCCCGTCGATCTGGTGATCGACCACTCGGTGATGATCGACGAATTCGGCAATCCGCGCGCGTTCCAGATGAACGTGGACCGCGAGTATGAGCGCAATATCGAACGCTACCAGTTCCTGAAGTGGGGGCAGGGTGCCTTCAACAACTTCCGTGTGGTGCCCCCCGGAACTGGCATCTGTCACCAGGTCAATCTGGAATACCTGTCGCAAACCGTCTGGACCGATGTGGACCAAAACGGCGAGGAGGTGGCCTATCCCGACACGCTGGTGGGCACCGACAGCCACACGACGATGGTTAACGGCGCCGCCGTCCTCGGCTGGGGCGTCGGCGGGATCGAGGCAGAGGCGGCCATGCTGGGTCAGCCCATCTCGATGCTGATCCCCGAGGTCGTCGGCTTCAAACTGACCGGCGCGATGGTCGAAGGCACGACCGCGACCGACCTTGTTCTGCGCGTCGTCGAGATGCTGCGCGCCAAGGGCGTGGTGGGCAAATTCGTCGAATTTTACGGACCGGGCCTCGACCACCTGCCTCTGGCGGACCGGGCAACCATCGGCAACATGGCGCCGGAATATGGCGCGACCTGCGGTTTCTTCCCGATCGACGGCGAAACCCTGCGCTATCTCGAACTTACCGGCCGTGACAAGGGCCGCATCGCGCTGGTCGAAGCCTATGCCAAGGAAAACGGCATGTGGCGCGGCGAGGACTACGATCCGATCTATACTGATACGCTGAGCCTCGACATGGGGACCGTCGTCCCCGCGATCTCGGGGCCGAAACGCCCGCAGGATCACATCGCACTTGATCATTCAGCCGTCGCGTTCAAGGATTACGTACGCGGTTTCCGCGAAGGGCGCGACACCTCCACGGCCTCGGAAATCCGCTGGGAGGGTGAAGGCGGCCAGCCCGAGCCGCGCGACATCCCCGGCGATGAGGGCCATCATGCCCGTGGCTATGTGGCCACGGAAGATGGCAACTATCAGCTGCATGACGGCTCTATCGTGATCGCTTCGATCACGTCGTGCACCAACACGTCGAACCCGTATGTGATGATTGGCGCGGGCCTCGTCGCACGCAAAGCGCACGCACTGGGCCTGACCCGCAAACCGTGGGTGAAAACCTCGCTCGCGCCCGGCTCTCAGGTGGTCAGCGAATATCTGGAAGCCGCAGGCCTTCAGGAAGATCTGGATGCCATCGGGTTCAATCTGGTCGGTTATGGCTGCACCACCTGCATCGGCAACTCTGGCCCGCTGTCGCCCGAGATCAGCAAATGTATCAATGACTACGATCTCATCGGTGTCAGCGTCCTGTCGGGCAACCGTAACTTCGAGGGGCGGATCAGCCCGGATGTGCGTGCCAACTATCTGGCCAGCCCGCCGCTTGTGGTGGCCTATGCACTGGTCGGCGACATGAATGTGGACATTACCACCGCACCGCTGGGACAGGATAAGGACGGCAACGACGTCTTCCTCAAGGACCTCTGGCCCACAACCAAGGAAATCGCCGATCTGGTACAGAAAACCGTCACACGCGAGGCGTTCCTGTCGAAATATGCAGACGTATTCAAGGGTGACGAGAGATGGCAGGCGGTCGAAACCTCGGATGCGGAAACCTATGACTGGCCGCCAGAATCGACCTATGTCCAGAATCCGCCCTATTTTCAGGGCATGAATGCAGAGCCGGGCAAAATCAGCAATATCGAGAAGGCCAGCGTTCTGGCGGTTCTGGGCGATATGGTCACGACCGACCACATCAGCCCCGCAGGCAGCTTCAAGGAAAGCTCCCCCGCCGGCCTGTATCTGCGCGAGCGGCAGGTGCCGGTGCGCGAGTTCAACTCTTACGGTAGCCGCCGGGGCAACCACGAGGTGATGATGCGCGGCACCTTCGCCAATATCCGTATCCGCAACGAGATGCTGGATGATGTCGAAGGCGGCTATACCAAGGGGCCGGACGGGAAACAGACGTCGATCTTTGACGCAGCGATGGCCTACCAGAAGGAAGGTACGCCGCTGGTGGTCTTTGGCGGTGAGCAATACGGCGCGGGATCAAGCCGCGACTGGGCTGCCAAAGGAACCGCGTTGCTGGGGGTCAAGGCGGTGATCGCAGAGAACTTTGAGCGCATCCACCGCTCGAACCTTGTGGGCATGGGGGTGATTCCGCTCGAATTTACCGGCGGCGACACCCGCAAGACGCTGGGTCTGACGGGAGAGGAGGCCGTGTCGATCAAAGGGCTCGATACAATCAAACCGCTGCAGGAAGTACCGTGCGAGATCATCATGGCCGATGGCAGCACCAAGGAAATCACCCTGAAGTGCCGGATCGATACCGCCATCGAGATCGAATATATCGAACATGGCGGCGTGCTGCATTACGTGCTGCGCAACCTGGCCAAGGCGGCCTGAGCAACGCCACATGCGACATTTTCCAGCACCCCGGCTCGTCCGGGGCGCTGTGCGTTTGTGGGCTGCCGCGCATCGATATCAGGTTTGGCCTTTGCGTTTTGGGGAATTTGGGTTAAACTGGGCGAAAGGCGCGAAAACAGTGCCAGTAACGAGCATATGGACAGGCATCTTCAGTCTCTTCCTCTGATGCGACAGCGCTAGCGCCGGTCGCCACTAGGGGTGTGCGGCAGTATGCCGAGAGAGCAATGATACAGACAGCAGGCTCCGAACAGGACACATTCATCAAGGCGTCGATGCGACATCTCGCGGCGCTTGATCAGACTCGCCCCGGACCGGATCAGCCTGCGGAAGCCTTTCCCGACGACTGGTTCGATCTGCCGCAATCCGCGCTCGCCGATCTGGGCGCGATGACCTACCTTCTCAGCCTCAGTCGATACCACGCAACGATGACCTTGCCCGAGGCAACCGCACATCTGGAGGCGGCGCTGCGGCTGGGGCAATACCGCATCTTTCGCTCACGTGGCTTTGTGCGCGGTTTCATCACATGGGCCGGGCTGTCGGACGGGGCCGAGCGGCGCCTTGCGCTCCGACACGAGCCACTCCTGCCGCGCCACTGGAACAGCGGACCGTCGAAATGGGTGATCGATTTTGTTGCCCCCTTCGGACACGCGCGCGATATCCTCAGAGTGCTGGCCGCCGATCAGACCGAAACCCGCCTGCGCACCCTGTGGCACAACGCCAAGGGCACGCGCTATCGCATCATTGAATGGGCGCGCCCCGAAGCTGATCAGCCGATCACCGTGCGGTCCTTCGGCGTCGGCCAGTTCGCCCGCCATCTGGACGAGGGCTGAGTCATGGGCACCCCCACTATTGGTGGACAAACGACCGGCGCGGTCGCCGAAAATTCCGGGATCGTGATCACGGGAGATCTCGACGATGTCGGCTGGGGGACCGGCAACAACGACGATACCTGGTCGATCACCGGTGCCGCCAGCTATGGGTCCGCTACCATCAACCCTGCGACCGGCACGTGGAGCTATGATCTGGATGACAGCCATCCGGTGGTCGATGCGCTGGATCCCAACGATACGCTCACGGATACCTTTACGGTACGCATGCTCGATGCTGATGGCGGTTTCGATACCCAGGATATCACCATCACGATCACAGGCGCGGTCTGTTTTGCCGCGGGCACTCGGATCGACACAGCACAGGGTCCACGCCCTGTCGAGAGCCTGCGCGCGGACGACCGTATCCGCACGTTGGATGGTGGCTTGTTGCCGCTGCGCTGGATTGGCCGACAGGATGTGGACGGCACCACACTGCGCGCCAATGCCAAGTTGCGCCCGATCCGCATCGCCGCGGGCGCGCTGGGTCCTGGCATGCCGCAGCGCGATCTGCTGGTATCACGTCAGCACCGGATGCTGGTCTCTGGGCCCGTGGCCAAGCAGACCTTTGGCAGTGAGGAGGCTCTGGTCCCCGCGATAAAACTGGTCGGGCTGAGTGGAATCAGCCTCGACCGCACGCTGGGCGCGGTGACGTATTTTCACCTTCTGTTGGATGCTCATCATATCGTCTTTGCCGAAGGTGCCCCGTCAGAGAGCCTGCTGCCCCATGCGCAGGCACTGGCCCTGCTGCCCGAGGACGCGCGCAACGAGGTGGCTGCCATCCTCGCAGGCCAGCCGGGCCGTGACGGCACAGCGGCAGCCTATGCACCGGCCAGACTGATCGCTCAGGGTAGCAGGCGCCTGCGGCAGTTCCGCGAGCGCGTGCGGCGCTCGGATCTGCCGCTGATCGCAGTGCAGACTGTACCGGAAGCGGCCTCCTGACCGTCCTGAAGCGGGATGTGGGTGATTGTGCCCGATGATCGAATATTATCACGGAGAGGCTCGCAAACCGTGGGTAGGTCACTGGTTTCAGGCGACCCAGAGCAAATCTACCGTCAGCGCCCCAGCGCCTTTTCCAGCTCGGGGCGAAATCTCTGCTCATAGTCACTGCCCACCAGCGGGCCGATGAACTTGAACAGGACCGTGCCATCGCCGCTCACGATGAATGTCTCTGGCGGGGCGGTCACGCCCCAGTTGATCGCGGCGCGGCCTTGCGGGTCATATCCAATCGCGATGAACGGATCGCCCGAACTGTCGAGATAGCTGTTGGCCTGTTCCGTCTTGTCCTTGAAATTGATCCCCGCGACACGCACGCCCTCTTTGGTCAGGGCATGCAGGTTCGGGTGTTCGGCGCGGCAGGGTGGGCACCAGCTGGCCCAGAAATTGACCACCGTGACCTCGCCGCTACGCAGCATGTCATCGGTCAGTTCCGCGCGCCCGTCGAGTGCTGCGGTGGGCACCCCCGGTGCGGGCTTATTGATAAAGACGGAAGGCAGCGCGTCGGGATCGCCGCGCTGCATGCCGACGAAAAAGAGCGCCGCAAGGCCGGCAAAGATCAGTGGCGGCGCGATCATCAGGGGAGAGAGCCTAGCCATTGCCGCGTATCCGCTTTTCGACATCGCGCAGTTGCGCCTTGAGGCGGCGTGCGCGGCCGATGCTCAGCCATGCCAACACCGCCAGCAGCCCGATGGAGACGACATAAGAACCCATCACCGCCACCGCGTATTTTCCCAATTCCGGCATCATCCCATCCGCTCCCGCGCCAGCAATGCGCGCATCCGCCGCGCGCGGATCTCGGTCTGGGTCCGCAGCAACACCAGCGCCACGAACAACAGCACAAACCCCGCGATGCTCAGCAGCAGCGGATGATAGAACGCATCCGCCACGTTTTCTTTCTTGTCGAGGCTGAGCGACGCAGGCTGATGCAGCCCCTGGTTCCAGAAATTCACCGCGTAACGGCTAAGCACCGCAAAGACCGACCCCACGAGACACAGCACGCTGGTCAGGTCCGCCGCGGTATCATCGTCCTCGATCGCCGCCCAGAGCGCGATATACCCGAGGTAAAACAGGAACAGGATCAGAAACGACGTCAGGCGCGGGTCCCAGACCCACCAGGTGCCCCAGATCGGCTGCCCCCAGAGTGCGCCGGTCGCCAGCGCGATCATCGTCATCACCGCCCCCACCGGAGCCGCCGCACGCGCCGCCAATACGCTGACATGGTGGCGCCGCACGATCCAGATCAGCGAGGTGACCAGCATCATCAGCCAGGCGTTGATCGCCATCAGCGCGGCCGGCACGTGCAGAAAGATGATCTTGACGCTGGCACCCTGCCGCGCCTCCTCGGGCGTGAACCAGAAGCCCCAGACCAGCCCCAGCGTCAGCGCGATCAGCGCCAGCCCCGTGAGCCACGGCAGCAGCCGGTCGGACGTCTCGATAAACTTCCTTGGATTGGCATATTCCCAGAGCGAACGCATGGCCCGGTTCGTTCCTTTCTTGTGTCTCAGCGCAGATTGACCCTTAGTACCGCAGCGGAAGCGAAGGGCAAGAGCGCGATTGTGCCGCAAGTGATCCCGGCCAGCATTGCCAGCGGTGTGATAAATTCCAACCCTTCCGCCCCGCGCCGCGCCACCTCGGCGCCAAAGATCACCACCGGTACGTAGAGCGGCAGTACCAGCAGGCTCAGCAGCAGGCCGCCGCGTTTGATCCCCACGGTCAGCGCCGCCCCGAACGTGCCGATCACGCTAAGCGCGGGAGTGCCCAGCAGTAACGACAAAGTGAGCGGCATATACCCCGATGCGGGCAGGTTCAGCAACACCCCCAGCACAGGTGCGGCCAACACCAGCGGCAGCCCGGTGGTCAGCCAATGTGCCAGCGCCTTGACGCTCACCAGCCCTTCCATCGGCAGCGGCGCGGTCGCCAGCAGGTCCAGCGATCCGTCCTCCCAGTCGAGCGCGAAAATGCGGTCGAGCGACAGCAAGCACGCCAGTAGCGCGCCCAGCCACAGGATGCCCGGCGCGATGCTGGCATGCAGGTCCGGACGCGGGCCGACGCCGAACGGCACCAATGTCACGACAATCAGGAAAAATGCGAGCCCAAGGCCAAAGCCGCCCCCGGCCCGCATGCCGAGCCTCAGATCGCGTATCAGCAGCGCGATCACAGGAAGGCCCCGTCAAAATCGGCGAGCGCCCCGTGCTTGGCACGAAACCGGGTTACGTCCAGCACCTCCGCCTCATCAAGCCCCAGATCAATATGGGTGGCGATGAGGGCCGCTCCTCCGGCCACGAGGTGATCGCGCACCACGCCGGCAAAGAGTGCCATCGCGTGCATGTCGAGCGATACCGTCGGTTCATCCAGCAGCCAGACCCGCCGCCCCGTGACCAGCAGCCGTGCCAGTCCCAGTCGCCGTTTCTGCCCCGCAGAGAGCGCGCCCGCCGGACGGTCTGCAAGAGCGCTCAGATCATAGGCCGCCAGCGCATGAGAGATGCTTCTGCGGCCAAATATCTGCGCCCAGAAAATCAGGTTCTCCGCCACGCTCAGTGTCGGCTTGATCCCGTCCGCGTGGCCAGCATAAACGAGCGTTTCGGGGTCTGTAACGATCCGCCCGCGCACCGGCGGCTGTAGCCCCGCGATGGTGCGCAAGAGCGTCGTCTTGCCCACTGCGTTCGGCCCGCGCAGGACCAGGGCTTCGCCTGCATTGAGGTCAAAGCTGACGTTCTCCAGAACAGCGATGCCCCCACGGGCGATGGTCAGATCGTGAACACTGAGTGTCATGTGACAGGTTTATTCCATAGGTGGTGGCGACGGTAGGTTCAGACCGGCAGCAGCGCGACCGCCACGCGGCGCCCTTCAGATAATAGCACATTGAACGTCCGGCAGGCAGCGGGTGAATTCATCGTCTCGACGCCGATGCCCGCCTCTTCCAGTGTACTGCGCAGGGTGGCCGAGATATGTGCGATCTCGGTCCCCGTCCCGAGAAAGATCACATCGACCTCGCCCAATAAATCCAGCAGCGGCTGTGTGTCGTCCAGTCCGCCCCAACTGCGGACGCCGGTTTCCGTGACGCAAATAGGGCCCTGAAATACTGTGCCGCCCACCCGGAAAAACCCCGGCCCATAGCCATCGATCGGGGTGGCGTGGCTGAATGAAATCTCGTGCATCTGCATTTCGCTCTCCTGTAGCGTTTCGGATTACATCGAATCACAACCTGAATTCGAAACGCGCGCAACGCTGCGCCGTCCTGGGCGCCTTGGCATATAGTCGTTCATCAACAACATGTCGAAGCGCTTTAGCCCCAGATCGGGATGCCGCTGGCCACCGCCAGTCCGATCACCGTAAAGGCAGCATAACGATAAAGCCGCTCGCGCGCCGGATCAAACAAGGCCTGCCCGATCATTACGGTGATGAAATAGGGTATCGCCAGCAACCCGGCCAGCCAGACCACCTGCCAGTCCGCAAATCCACGCAACAGCAGGTTGACGATGATGACCACATCAAGTGCCGCCAGAAAGACGATCATGTTGGCCCGCACCGACTGTGCTACGGCTCGTCCGGCGAGGTAGAAGAGGATCACCGCCGGTCCGGTCAGTCCGGTCATCCCGCCGATGACACCCGCCACCGCACCGATGGCCAGCAGGCCTGGCAGGGCGACCCTGCCCGAAAACCGCCAACCCGAGACAAGCGAGATCAACGTACCGCCCGCGACGATTGACACGATCCAGTGCACCATCATCGGATCGAGATGGTCCAGGATGATCAGGCCCAGCGGCACCATCGGCAATGCCGCAAGTAACAACAGGCCGACCTCGCGCCGGTCAGCCTGTCCCCAGGCGCGCGGCAGCAGGGCAGCCGTGCTGGCGATCCCGGTCAGCGTGATGACCACCACCACTTGTGCCGGCGGCAGGAAAAGGCCTGCAACAGGGACAAAGATCAGCCCTGTACCGAACCCGGTGAACCCGCGGACGACTCCTGCCGCTGCAATCGTCGCCGCCAACCACCAGAACCCCGGCAGATCCAGCGCGGCGATCAGTGCGTCAGGCATCCACGTTGGAGAACTGGTTCCCGGTGGTGGCGTCCGGTTTGGACCAGTCGCGCTTGACCCCCAGCCATAGCAGGACCGTAGAGGCCACGAAGACCGAACTGTAGGTCCCCACGAGCACGCCCCAGATCATCGCAAAGACAAAGCCGCGGATCACATCCCCGCCCAGAATATAGAGGGCAGCCAGTGCCAGCAGCGTGGTCACCGAGGTCATCACCGTCCGGCTCAGCGTCTCGTTGATCGACAGGTTCAGCACCTCGCTCAGCGGCAGTTTCTTGTATTTTCGCAGGTTCTCGCGCACCCGGTCGAATATCACCACCGTATCGTTCAGCGAATACCCCACGATGGTCAGCAGCGCCGCGATTGTCGTCAGATCAAACTGGATCTGCACCTCTGAAAAGACACCGATCGTCAGTATCACGTCATGCACAAGCGCAATCACAGCCCCCACCGCGAACTGCCATTCAAAGCGCAGCCAGATATAGACCAGCACTGCGCCGATCGCCAGAATGACCGCGATGGCCGCCGTGGTGATCAACTCGCCCGATACTTTCGGCCCGACGCTTTCAACCGAGGTGAACTTGATTTGATCCACCGCGCCCTGTAACGCCGCTTCGACCTGGGCGATTACCTCGGGCGTGACCGCCTCCTGATCGTCCTGTGCCTGAATGCGAATCATGGCCACGTTTTCATCGTCGGCAAAGGTGGGATCGAACACTTCGGTGATCGTCACATCCCCCAGCCCCAACGGCGTGATCGCATCACGGTACTGGCCGATATCGACAGGTTGCGCGCTCTGGGTGCGAATCGTCGTGCCGCCCTTGAAGTCGATTCCGAAATTGAGGCCCTGCATTCCGAACGAGCCGGCAGCGGCCACGATCAGGACAGCCGACAGGCCCAGCGACATCTTCCACCGGCGAAAGAAGTCCCACTTCGTCTCTTCGGGCACCAGCCGCAGGGCGCGACCCTGAAGCACGGTTTTCGGGCGTTTGCGGGCAAACCACATCACCACGATCAGCCGGGTGATGAAGATGGCGGTAAAGACCGAGGTCAGGATGCCCAGGCCCAGCGTGATGGCAAAGCCGCGCACCGGGCCGGACCCCATCGCAAAGAGAATGATCGCGGTGAGGAAGGTGGTGATATTGGCATCGGTGATGGCGCTGAGCGCCTTTTCATAGCCTAGCTCGATCGCGCGGGCCGGCCCCTTGGCGGTCTTCATCTCTTCGCGGATACGCTCGAACACCAGCACGTTGGCATCCACCGCCATCCCGATGGTCAGCACGATCCCCGCGATCCCCGGCAGCGTCAGCGTCGCGCCGATGAGGCTGAGCAGGCCAAAGATCAGCGCAACGTTGATGATCAGCGCGATATTGGCGAAAATTCCGAAGATACCGTAGCTGAGGAACATGTAGACCAGCACCAGAACAAAGGCGACGATGCTGGCCAGTTCCCCGGCCTTGATGCTGTCTGCGCCCAGTTCCGGCCCGACGGTGCGCTCTTCGAGGAACTCCAGCCCGGCAGGCAGTGCGCCCGCCCGCAGCAGGACCGCCAGATTCGTGCTCTCCTCGACGCTGAAATTGCCGGTGATGATGCCTGATCCGCCGGGGATATGGCTCTGGATCACGGGGGCGCTGATCACCTCCTCATCCAGAACGATGGCGAAGGGATTGCCGATATTCTCGGCGGTGTAATCACCAAAGCTGCGCGCGCCGCTCGGGTTGAAGCGGAAGGATACCGCTGGCCGCCCGTTCTGGTCGAAATCGGGCTGCGCATCCACCAGATCCTCGCCGGTCACGACCGGGGCGGTCTCAAGAATGTAATAGACGCCGTCTTCATCCAGCGAGGGCAACACTTCGTTGCCCGGACCAGGGCGTTCGTCCTTGTTCGAGGTGCGGCTGACCACCGGCTGAAAGGTCAGTTGCGCAGTGGTGCCGATGATTGCCTTCAACTCTGCCGCGCTGCCGATACCCGGCACCTGAATCAGGATGCGGTCCGACCCCTGGCGCTGGATCGTCGGCTCGCGCGTGCCGACCTCGTCGATCCGGCGGCGGATGATCTCCAGCGACTGACGCACCGTGCGCTCGTCGGTGGCGCGCTTTTCAGCGTCGCTGAGGCGGATCACGATGCTGTCGCCGCGTGTCGTGACTTCGATATCGTTTGCGCCGGCGCCTGTCAGGCTGGTTACAGGCCGCGCCAGGCCGCGCACCAGTGCTGCGGCCTGGCCGGTCTGTTCGGGCCGCTCGTTGAGGCGCACGATCAGTTCGTCGCCCTCGGTTGGTTGCAGGCGGATCGTGCCGACGCGGGCGCGCTCTTCGCGCAGCATGTCGCGCACTTCAGGCCACATCCCTTCAATCCGGGCGCGGTAGACTTCCTGTACCTTCACTTCGGCCAGCAGATGCGCACCACCGCGCAGATCGAGGCCCAGATTGACCAGACCCGAAGGCATCCAACTGGGCCAGAGCGCCAGATCGGCGGCCACCTCGGACGGATCGCTACCCGCCTCGATCGCGGCGACGGCGTCGTTATGCGCCTCGACACGCGGATAGAACCCGTTTGGCAGGGCCAGCAGCAGCCCAAGGGCTACCACCCCCCAGATGCAGAGACGTTTCCACAGGTCGATCTGGAGCATAAGGGGGCCTTTTCAGCGTAGCAGACGGGTTTGGGTGGGGGCGATCAGTCCTCGGCCGGTTCGGTCTTGGACAGAACCTGCGCGATGGTCGACTTGATCACACGGATTTTCACGCCGTTCGCCACTTCGACTTCGATTTCGTCGTCATCCTTGACCTTGGCAACCTTGCCGATGATCCCGCCCTGGGTGACCACCTGATCGCCGCGGCGCAGGGCCGAAACCATGGCCTTATGGGTCTTCAGCTTCTTCTGCTGGGGGCGGATCAGCAGGAGGTACATGATCCCGAAAATCAGAATCAGGGGGACAAATTGCGCCAATGCGTTGCCGCCTTCCATGGGATATTCCTTCGTATCGGGCGGGGGCTTCCCGCAATTTTTTCGGAACCTATGGTCCAACGGGCGGTTTTGCAAGGCGTGAAAGATGAGGCTGCGCAGGACGTACCGCGCAGAAGGTCGAGCGCCTAGCTTGCCGTCGTGGGCCACACGTACGGGGTTCGGGATGCGCAGCTTGGTCAGACCGCGCCTGGGGTCACCGATCTTCTACCGGAAGGCTCGCCATAGGCTGGTTTCGGAAGACCTCAGCCCAGCAACGATCCGGCAGAAGATACCACTTCTTGACCGGTTCCGACCCGCGATCAGACAAATCCGCGGGGCCGCCTGTCACGCGACGTAATCATGTCCGAGACCTTGGAGCAGGGCCGACAATGAATCGGCTTTTTGCCGCCGCGCCCAGAAACATATACAGGCCCCGAATGAAAAGCGGGAGGCCCGAGGCCCCCCGCTTCAAACTCATGCAAAGTGCGCTGGCCTCACTCGTCGTCGAGGTCCTCGATGGCCTTCTGCAGGTCGTCCTTGGAGACCACTTTTTCGGTCACTTCGGCCAACTCGACTACATAATCGACAACCTTCTCCTCGAAGATCGGTGCGCGCATCTGTTGTTGCATCTGCTGGTTTTGCTGCACGAACTCAAAGAACTGACGTTCCTGACCCGGATACTGGCGGGCCTGTTCCATGATCGCCTGGGTCATTTCGGCATCCGTTACTTCCACTTCGGCGCGTTGGCCCAGATCGGCCAGCAAAAGGCCCAGCCGCACGCGACGCTTGGCCAGTTTGACGTGCTCTTCTGACGTCTCGATCTCGGGGTGATCGTGGCCTTCTACGTCGGGATTATCGTCATGCCACAGCTGATGCGCGATCTGCCCCGCTTCGCTCTCGATCATCGAGGGTGGCAGGTCGAAATCGACCATTTCATCCAATTGATCGAGCAGCGAGCGCTTCATCACCGCGCGGGCGGCGCCGGCATATTCGGTCTCCAGGCGCTCGCGGATCTGCCCCTTGAGGCCGTCGAGGTCCTCGGCGCCGAATTTCTGTGCCAGCTCATCATTGAGTTCCGGCGCTTTGGGCGCTTTCACGGCTTTGATCGTGCAGCTGAACACGGCTTCCTTGCCCGCGAGATGCTCGGCTTGATAGTCGTCCGGGAAATTGACGGTCACGTCTTTTTCCTCATCCGCCTTCACGTCGACCAGTTGCTCCTCGAACCCGGGGATAAAGCTGTTGGAGCCCAGCACCAGCGGATAATCCTCCGCCGAGCCGCCTTCGAACGCCTCGCCGTCGACCTTGCCGATGAAGTCCATCGTGATCTGATCGCCGTCCTTGGCCTTGGAGCCTTTCTTGCGGTCCTCGAAATCCTGCGCGCTTTCGGCAAGGCTGGCCAGAGCCTCGTCTACCGCAGCGTCATCGGGGACGACTTTCATTCGCTCCAGCTTGATCGATTTCATGTCCAGCTCGGGGATGTCGGGCAGCGCCTCATAGGACATTTCCACCTGGACGTCGTCGCCCTCTTTCCAGTCTTCGTTGGTCATCTTGACCGCAGGCTCGCCGGCCGGGCGGTCGCCGCTGGCCTCGAAATGTGCCTTCATCGCGCCATCGACGGCCTCTTGCATGGCCTCGCCCATAACGCGCTGGCCAAAGTTCTTCTTCATCAGTGCCAGCGGCACCTTGCCCTTGCGAAAGCCCTTCATCTCGACTTCGGGTTGCGCTTCTTTCAGCTTTTCGATGACCTTGTCATCCAGCTCCTGAGCGGTCAGCAGCATCGTGTAGGCGCGTTTCAGCCCCTCGTTCTGGGTCTCGGTGACCTGCATTGTTCGTCCTCATCCATTGCATCGGGCCGCGGAGGCGTCCGCAGCGGTCAAAATCAGAGGCTTTCTAGGGGCGGGCGGCTATATGCGCAAGCAGAGTCTTGCGCGTTATGGAGCTTGCATCTTGGGACGCGGTCCAGTTTTGCCGAACCACTTCAAAACACGCCCATGCTAAGCCCTGCCGCCAGCGCCATGCCCAGTTCGCGGCATTTCTCCAGCTCCGCATCGGCAATGGTCTTGTCGGCCAATATCGCTTCGGGCGTCTGGGCGTGGGTGCATACGATCAGTGGCTCCTGCACCTGGCGCAATCGCCAGCCCTGGGCGATCCGCGCGATCTGGCGCACCGCGTTTTCGCCGTCTGACCCGGCGCAGACCATCAAGGCATAAGGCCGCGCCTCGATCCGGCCCAGCACGGGGTAATAGCACCGGTCAAAGAAATCCTTCATCACCCCCGAGATTGCCGCGAGGTTCTCGGGCGCACAGAAGATGTAACCGCCGGCATTCAGCAGATCCTCCGGCCCGGTATCCTCGGCGCGTTTCAGCTCGGTTTCCGCCTCGCCCCGCGCGGCCTGGGCTGCGGCCTCGGCCATCTGACGGCTGCCGCCGGTTCTGGAGTGGTAGACAATCAGAAGTTTGGTCATGGAGCGATGTTAACCGCAGTTGCGATACCGGGCCAGCTTCCTTCGTCCGGCGATCCGTTCAGGCCGAGTAAGTGTGTCCGGGGGGAAGGGGAGTTGCGGCCAGCATCAAATTTACGCATCAGCGCCGATTTCCGTCATCCGCCCTTCCCGGCAAGCCAGACATCGAATTATAATGCATCATTCAAGTTGAACCAGCATTTGAAAGTGCGATACCCTGCGGGTCGGTCGTGGCTGGATATCTCGGCTCTTTGCTGGCCGACAATGCAAAATCCTTCCTCACCACATTCCGCGAGGCGACGAAATGAGCGATACCCCCAAGGAAATGAACGGCGCCGAAAGCGTTGTGCGCAGCCTGCATTCGGCGGGTGTCGACGTCTGCTTTGCCAACCCCGGCACGTCCGAGATGCAGTTTGTCGACGCACTTGACCGCACCAAGCTGATGCATTGTGTGCTGGGCCTCTTTGAAGGGGTCGTGACCGGTGCCGCCGACGGCTATGCGCGCATGGCGGACAAACCTGCGGTGACGCTGCTGCACCTCGCGCCCGGCTTTGCCAATGCGGCGGCGAACCTGCACAATGCGCGCAAGGCGCGGGTGCCGATGGTCAACCTCGTCGGGGATCATGCGCTACGGCATCAGAAATATGACGCGCCGCTTTCAGCCGATGTCGAAGGTGCCTGCGCGCCCTTCAGCGACTGGGTCCGATCTGGCCGCGATGCGGGCAGCTTTGCCACCGACGCGATGGAGGCGCTGCGCGTTGCCAAGGGCCGACCCGGACGTATCGCCTCGCTGGTGGCACCAGCCGATATCGGCTGGGATGCAGGCGGCAGGATTGCCGCCGAAATCGCCCCGGATGGTCCTGCCACCCTGGAATCGGACGCGCTGGATGATGCCGTGTGCGCGCTGGAGAGCGGCGAGAAGACTGTCATTATCGCGGGCAACTCCGTGCTCGGGGACGTCGCGGCGCTGGCCCTGTTGCAGGGCATCGCGGAAAAGACCGGCGCGCAGATCCTCGCGCCCACCTCGAACCGGCGGATGGAGCGCGGGCAGGGTCGTCTTGCCGTCGCAAAGATCCCCTATCCGATCGACGCCGCGCTGGAATGCCTTGCACCCTATCGCCGCGCCATTCTGGTCGAGACGACCCCGCCGGTCGCCTTCTTTGCCTATCCCGACCGGCCCAGCCTGCTGCTGCCCGAGGCGTGCAAGACTGTCACGCTGACCGGTCTGGACGGCGATGGCCCGGCGGCCCTGGCGGCCTTGGCGGACCGCATCGGGGCGAAGCCCGGCAAGGCGCGCGACACCGTCATGCCCGCCAGACCGCAGGCCGGTACTCTCACGCTGAAAAACATCGCCGCCGCGCTTGCCAACGCGCTGCCCGAGGACGCCATCATCATCGACGAGTCCGTGTCATCGGGGGGGGATACCTTCCCGGCCGGCAACGCAGCCAAGCCCAATTCCTGGCTGGCGCTCACCGGCGGGTCCATCGGCATCGGCATCCCGCTGTCGGCAGGGGCCGCCATTGCCTGCCCCGATCGCCCGGTGATTACGCTGCAAGCGGACGGATCGGCGATGTATACCTTGCAGGGGCTGTGGACGCAGGCGCGCGAGGGATCGAACGTGACCACGATCATCCTCGCCAACCAGTCCTACGAGATCCTCAAGGGCGAACTGCACAATGTCGGTGCCCAGCCGGGTCCTGACGCGCTGAGCATGCTCAACCTCGACCGCCCCGAGCTGGATTTCGTCGCCCTTGCCCGTGGCATGGGCGTGCCGGGGCGCCGCGTCGAAGATGTGCAGGATCTCATGCGCGCCATCGAGGAGGCCGTGGCCGAGCCCGGCCCATTCCTGATCGAGGCGATGATTTGATTGCCTGCCGCAAGGACATTTCCATGTCACTGGACCCAGAGCTGCGCGAGCGTATCGTCCAATCCGTCTCGGACGGGTTCGATGACCAGCTCGCGTTCACGCAGAAACTTGTGCAGATGCCATCGTTGCGCGGGCGTGAACATCCCATTCAGGACCTGCTCTATCGGGAACTCAGCTCGCGTGGCTTTGCGATGGATCGCTTTGCCATGGACCACGCGGCAATCGAGGCGCACCCGGGTGGCTCCAAATTCTCCGAGGATCACTCGGATGCGCCCATCGTTGTCGGCATCCACCGACCACGTGCGGAAAGCGGTCGCTCGCTGATCCTGCAATCGCATCTCGATGTGGTGCCCGAGGGCCTGCACGACATGTGGACCGATCCGCCCTTTTCCGCCAGGATCGACGGCGACTGGATGTATGGCCGCGGCGCGGCCGACATGAAGGCGGGCGCGGCGGCGAACATCTTTGCCCTCGATGCGCTGCGCCGCATAGGCCTGCAACCTGCGGCAACGGTCTATGTGCAATCTGTGGTCGAAGAGGAATCCACCGGCAACGGCGCGCTGCAAACCTTCCTGCAAGGCTACACCGCTGACGCCGTCCTGATCCCGGAGCCCGAAGAGGAAATGCTGGTACGCGCCAATGTCGGCGTGCTGTGGTTTCAGGTGCAACTGCGCGGGGTGCCAGTGCATGTGCGTGAAATGAGCGAAGGCGCCAATGCCATCGACGGCGCGACCCGGATCATCAGTGCCCTGCGCCAGATCGAAGCCGACTGGAACGCGGAGAAGGGCGCGCATCCCCATTTCGAGAATGAGGCGCACCCCATCAATCTGAACATCGGCAGGATTGAGGGCGGAGACTGGGCCTCGTCCGTGCCGAGCTGGTGTAATATCGACTGCCGCGTGTCGATCTATCCCGGCCGTACCGCCGAGGACGCTGCCCGCGAAATCACCGACCGCATCGCGGCCTTTGCACAGCAGGACGCCTTCTTGTCGAACAACCCGCCGCAGATCGTCTTTAATGGCTTTTACGCCGAAGGGTACGTGCTGGAGCCGGGAACCGAGGCCGAGGCGGTGCTGGGCCGCGCCCATGAGGCGGCCATCGGCGCACCGCTGCAATCCTTCATGACGCCCAGCTACCTGGATGCGCGGGTTTATGCGCTCTATAACCAGATTCCGGCGCTATGCTACGGGCCGAAATCCCGCAATATCCACGGCATCGACGAATCCGTGAGTCTGTCGTCGGTGAAACGCATCACACAGGCGATGGCGCTGTTCATCGCCGAATGGTGCGGCATACAGGAGCTTGAAACATGACGCGCGCGACACAATCCCCTCCACACGGGCTACCCCCTGT
This sequence comes from uncultured Roseovarius sp., assembly GCA_947503145.1. Lineage (GTDB taxonomy): Bacteria > Pseudomonadota > Alphaproteobacteria > Rhodobacterales > Rhodobacteraceae > Roseovarius. The sequence goes on along the minus strand of CANNCP010000002.1, from coordinate 333,030 downwards.
CTTGTGTGGTACTGCACAAGAGCCGGACACGCCGGAAAATGTGGGCAAGGCCGACCTTCTGGCCCATGACGCACCTGTGGTATCGCCTGAAATGGCGGCAGATCTGGCACGCGATCTATACGGCATCTCGGGCGATATCTGTCCGCTCTCGGCTGAAAAGGACGCCAATTTCCGAATTCGCCTCGATACCGGCGAAGCGGCGCTGCTGAAGGTCACCAACGCCATTGAAGACCGCGCCGTGACCGACCTGCAGACTGCCGCGCTGATGCATCTGGCGGCGGTCGATCCATCGCTCCCCGTCCAGCGCATCTGCGCCAGCCTTGCGGGGCGCTCCAGTGAAATCATGACCGGGCCTGACGGGCAAACCCATGTCGTGCGCTTGATGACGTTTCTCGACGGCACGATGCTCAACTCTGCGACACCCGGACCCGGCATCTATCACCAGATTGGCGCGCTGCAGGCGCGTCTGATTCGTGCGTTGCGCGGGCTTTTCCACCCGGCGGCGGGGCATTTTCTGCAATGGGACATCAAGCGGGCGCACGGGTTGCGGCCAATGCTGGATGCAGTCGGGGATGTTGATCTGCGCCGTCGGCTGACTCACCTGCTGGACCGGTTCAGCGCCGAAATAGCACCACGTCTGCCGCATCTTCGCGCGCAGGTCGTCCATAACGATTTCAACCCTCACAATCTGCTGGTGGATGCGCCGAATGCGACGCGCCTGACGGGGGTCATTGATTTTGGCGACATGGTGCATACGCCCATCGCCTGTGATCTGGCCGTGGCCTGTTCCTATCAGATCGCCGAAGGTGCCGAACCGATGAAGCAGATCACCGAGATGATCACTGGCTTCAACGCGGTTCTGCCGCTCGAAGATGAGGAGTTGGATCTGCTACCCGACCTTATCCGCCTGCGCCACGCGACGACCCTGAGCGTCGGTGCCTGGCGCGCGCAACGTTATCCCGACAATGCGGACTATATCCTGCGTCATGACGCCTCGGCGCTGCGCGGCCTGAATGCGCTGGATGAATTCGGTAACACCGCTGCCATCAAGGCGCTGCAAGCTGCGGTGCGTACCCCTCTTTCGGAGTGATCCATCATGACCATGGTCAACGCCTACGATTCAGCCCAAAGCGCGGGCCTTGATGCAGAGGACGCGGCGTTGGTCGCGCGCCGCAGCAACGCGCTGGGGCCCGCCTATCGCCTATTCTATCAGGAACCTCTGCATCTGGTGCGCGGCAAGGGGGTCTGGCTGTGGGACAAGAACGGCAAGGCCTATCTCGATGCCTATAACAACGTGGCGTCAGTCGGTCACTGCCATCCACGGGTGGTGGACGCGATCAGCGGCCAACTGGGTGTGCTCAATACCCACACCCGCTATCTGCATGATGGTGTGGTCAACTACGCCGAACGCCTGTTGGCTACGATGCCGGACGCGCTGGCACATGTCATGTTCACCTGCACCGGCTCGGAGGCCAACGATCTGGCATTGCGCATCATCCGCTCGCAGTCCCGGCGTCAGGGAGTCATCGTCACGCGCCTTGCCTATCATGGACTGACCGAGGCCGTGGCCGAACTGTCGCCATCGCTGGGCGACTTCGTGGGGCGCGGCCCGCGCGTGCGGTTGATTTCAGCGCCCAATGCCCTGACCGTGCCACCTGCCGAACAGGGCGCGCGCCTTGCCGCTGATTTGGCGGATGCCATTGCGGAGATGCGCCGCGACGGGATCGAGCCTGCGGCCTTTATCGTCGATACGGTCTTTTCCAGCGACGGGCTTTACCCCGATCCGGCGGGATTCCTGAAACCTGCTGTCGATCTGATCCGCGCCGAGGGCGGCATCTTTATCGCCGACGAAGTGCAGCCGGGATTTGCCCGCACGGGCGATAATTTCTGGGGATTCCAGCGCCATGATGTGATCCCCGACATGGTCACGATGGGCAAGCCGATGGGTAACGGGTTTCCGGTCTCTGGCGTTGCCTTGCGTCCCGCTCTGGTCGAAGAATTCGGCACCAAGGCCCGCTATTTCAATACATTCGGCGGCAACCCGGTGGCGGCAGCCGCCGGCATGGCGGTTCTGGATGTCATCGAAGACGAGCGATTGCAGGACAATGCCCGCCGCATCGGTGCCTTCCTCAAAGAGGGGCTGAACAGCCTTTGCGCCAACCGCGACGACATTGGCGATGTGCGCGGTGCGGGGCTTTTCCTGGCGGTGGAATGCGTGACCGATCGTGAAAGCAATGCACCTGATGGCGCACGCGCGGCCCATATCGTCAATCACATGCGGCAGAACGGCGTGCTGATCAGTGCCACCGGCCCCGGCGCGAACATCCTCAAGATCCGCCCGCCTCTGGTCCTGCAACAACCCGAAGCCGAGCGTTTCCTCGACGCGGTGGATGCCGCCCTTTCGGCCCCGCAATAAAGCGCTTCGTCCTGACTGCGATTGCGTAAACAAGGCGAAACGCCACTGTTAAGACCGCTACCGGCCCCCAGAGTACTGACAGCAGAGAATCGCAACAGAACCTATGAAACCGATGGGTTGCAGAGTACGCTGGCGATGCGTGTCTTCTGGAGGAAGTGCAGTTGGAAACGGTACTTGTCGCGACGGATTTTTCCGAACGGTCCGATCTCGCGGTGGCCCGCGCAGTTTTGATTGCCGCCAAGGCCCGTGCCGGGCTGCATCTGGTGCATGTTGTCGATGACGATCAGAAACCCCTGATCATCGAAGGTGAAACAGCCCTCTCGAAACAGTTTTTGCAACAAGAGGTTGCACGGCTGAACGAGACCGACGGGCTTGAGTGCACCAGTGACGTGGTGTTGGGCGACGCCTTTGAGGGAGTTGGCATGTCTGCTGACGCGATTCGCCCCGACCTTGTGGTGCTCGGGGCCCATCGCCGCCGCCTGCTGCGCGATATCTTTGTCGGCACCACCGCCCAACGCACGATTCGCCGGGCGCGCTGGCCCGTACTGATGGTCAATGCGCCGCCCAAACAGACCTATACCAATGTCTTGCTGGCCACCGACCTTTCGGAAACCTCACACAGAGCGGCCGCGCACTTTGCCACCCTTGATCTGGCCGTGCCGGAACAATGCACGCTGCTGCATGTTCTGGATGCGCCCGTGCAACGTCTGGCCATGAGCAAAGCACTGCAGGAACACCAGATGGAGGACTATCTTGTCGAAGCGCAGATCGAGGCAGAGCAGGCTTTGGCGGAATTCGCAGCGACGTTGCCATTCGAGAAAAGCGATAGGATCGCGAGACAATACAACGCCGCTACCTCGGCTGCGATCCTGATGGCGGCGTCCGAGATGGAGGCAGATCTGATCGTCGTTGCCAGCCAGGGCCGCGTCGGCCTGAGCAAGACATTTCAGGGCAGCACTGCAGAAGAGGTCCTGCGCCGCGCGGATCGCGACGTCCTGATGATACCACCCAATCTGCTGTCCTGACACCCGGACCAAAGTAGCCATTCCAACCGGGCGATGTTGTCGCCTATCTGGTTAATGTTTCACGTACAGTTTTGTTCGAAAACAAGGTGAAACGTCTTAGTATGGCCTGTCCCAGCGCGGTTATTCTGCTATTTCTACTGCATGGACATCATTGTTATCACGACCATCATTGCGTCTTTGTTCCTGCTGATCGGCACCGCAGAGCCGTTGGCGAGCTATCTGCGTTTACCTTATGCGGTGATTATCGCCTGTCTTGGCATTCTCGTCGGCGTCGCGGCGACCTTTTTTTTGCGCACCGATCTTACCGATGCTCTTAATCCGGTGGCAGAGGCAATCCTGGCGCTGCCGATCAGATCGAACGTCTTTCTGTATGTCTTTCTTCCGACGCTCGTGTTTCAGGTCACGCTGGGTCTGAACCTGCGCCGCATGGCCGACGATTGGGTGCCCATTCTGGTGCTGGCGGTGGTGGCGGTCTTTGTTGCGACCTTTGTCGTTGGCTATTCGCTGGCATTTGTCAGCACCCTGAGCTTGTCCGCGGCTCTGCTCGTCGGGGCCATCGTTTCCACCACGGATCCGTCTGCCGTCGTCAGCATTTTCCGCTCGATCTCGGCGCCGCGCCGTCTGGCGCGGATTATCGAGGGCGAAAGCCTGCTGAATGACGCAGCTGCCATCGCATTGGCGGCCCTGTTCATGGAATACGTCAAGGCCGGCGCGGTGGAACCTTCGGTGCAAAGCGCGCTGGCACGGTTTCCTGTCCTGCTTGTCGGGGGGGTTCTGGTCGGCTGGTTCGCCGCCCGTATCGCGATCTGGATCATGGAGTTGTTCAGCCGTTACGAACTGGCGGTGATCTCCGTGTCGATCGCACTGCCCTATCTGGCCTATATCGTCGCGGAACAAAGTGTGGGCGCGTCGGGGGTTATCGCGGTGGTGGTTGCGGCAATGACGTTGCAACTGGCCGGGCCTCGGCGGTTGCAGCCAGCGACTTGGCAAAACCTGCGTGATGTCTGGGATCTGCTGGCCCACTGGGCCGGCGCGCTGATCTTCATTCTGGCTGCCCTCCTGATTCCGAGGATGCTGGAGGCCGTCCAGTTGAGCGATCTGGGCCTGATCATGGTGGTCGTGGCGGCGGCCTTCGTCGCGCGTGCGATCATCCTTTACGGACTGCTTCCGTTGCTGACCATCATGCGCCTTTCGCCGGTGGTCGAACGGCCCTACCGCGTCGCGATCATGTGGGGCGGCCTGCGCGGCGCGGTTACGTTGTCACTCGCCCTGGCTGTGACCGAGAGCTATCTGGTCCCGGTCGCCGTCAAACGAGAGGTGGCGATCCTGGCCACCGGCTTCACCCTGTTCACGTTGTTGGTGCAAGGCACGACGCTACGAATGGTGATCGGATGGCTGGGACTGGACAAGCTCTCACCGCTTGACAATGCGCTCTACAATCAGGTGATCGCCGTCGCCCTGCAAACCGTCCGCGAAGATCTGGCCAAGGTTACGGAAAACTACGAACTGACCAAGGAAACCGTGCGCGCCGAGGCCAAGCAATTTGGTGAACGTCTGGAAGCCGCGGTGAAATCTGCCGACGATAAGACCGATATTCTTGACCGGGACCGGGTCACACTTGGGCTGATTGCTCTGGCCAGTGCCGAGCGCGATACCATTCTTGCCCGCTTTCGTGACCGCACCATTTCGTCGGCTTTGTCCGAGCGGCTGCTGTCAGAGGCGGACGCGCTGATCGAAGCGTCGCGGTTCGGCGGGCGAACCGGCTACAAGTCCGCAGCAAAAAACAGCCTCGGCTTCAGCCGTTGGCTCCGGTTCGCGATATTTCTGCACAACAGGCTTCGGATTTCGATGCCCCTTGCCCAGATCACTGCGACACGCTTTGGATTGTTGCTGGCACAACGACTGATCTTGCGCGATCTGCACGGGTTCATTGATGGTCGCATTCGCCGCATCCATGGGCGGCGTGTCGCGGAATTGCTGCACGGTATGCTTGACCGCCGAATCGAACGTGTCGAACTGGCGCTGGAAGGGCTGCGTCTGCAATACCCGGGGTATGCCGAAGAGATAGAGCGCCGCTTTATCCGCCGGACGGCACTTCGTCTCGAAGAACGTGAATATGACACTTTGCTGGAAGACGGGCTGATCGGTGAAGAAGTACACAGCGCCTTGGCCGGTGACATTGGCGCGCGCCGTGATCGCGCCGAAAAGGCGCCGCGGCTGGATCTGACGATGCAGAAAACCGAGCTGGTGCGTCAGTTTCCGCTGTTTTCCGAGATGGATGACGTGGTCCTGAATCGGCTGGCCCGTTCGCTTGTGACCCGTTTCGTCAATCCTGAAGAACGGATTCTGCGTCGGGACAGTGCGTCCCGGAACGTCTATTTCGTGGCATCCGGCGCGGTCGAACTCGAAGTGGCGGGACAGACCACGCGACTGGGACGGGGCGAGATGTTCGGCCAGATTGGCCTGCTGATGCGCCGCCCGCAACGCACCGAAGTCCGCGCCATCGCACCCTCGATCCTGCTGGTTCTCGACGAGCAGAGATTTCTTCGGCTTCTCAGGCGCAGCAAGGCCATTCAGGCTGCTGTGCATGAGAGCGCAGTCCGGCGCGGCATCCCGACCGAAAAACTTCTGGCCGATATTCAGACACCGGGCTGACGCGTCGTCGCTCTGAAGTGGTATTTGGACGAATTCGCTTTTCCCACGAACCACGGACGATAACGACTGCAAGATCCGGACACGAGCATTTCCATCTCTGCCCCGGATCAATCCTGTGCCGGGTTGGGGTGCCCCTTGTGTGCGGCCTTGCGCTTGTTGCGGGCCTTCAGGGCTTCGAAACCGACGATGACATCCAGAAGCTCGGTCGTGATCTCGCTCTGGCGAACCGAGCGGGTTTGCGCATGCAGATCCTCCAGCCGTTCGTCTACCGATTGTTCGGCCTGCTGCATTCGCGCCAGACGCGCCGCGTTCTCGGTCATCAATGCTTCGGCTGCGGCGCGATGGACCGTGGCAAACAACAGGTTGCGCACCAGCGCCGCCAGCAGAACCGGCGCGGGCAGCGAGAAATGTGGCAGGCTGCGCGAGTTCCAGGGGCGCGCCGCCAGTTCCCGCAGCATGTCCGCATCTAGCGGAAGGAGCGGAAGCCCGACGGGCTCTTGACGGCCATGGGCGGCACGCTTGATATAGATCAGGGTGACGCGGTCATCCCCGCGCATCGCCTCAAGTCGGGTGACCAACTCGTCCGCAAGCCGATTCAGCCCGCCCACATTGGCCGCCGGCAAGAGCGTCGCTTCGGGTTCCAGACCCACGCCGAACAGCGCATCCTCCATCTGCGCGCCGACACAGAGGATCCGTACTTGCTGGTCGGGAGGGGCATGCCGCTGGGCCTGTGCCGCGATCACCTCGTTATAGTTGCCGCATAACCCGTGGTCAGAGCCCATGACGACGAGGATCGACCGGGCCTCGGGCGGGTTGTCCTGCACCAGCGGCCCGTTCAGGTGTAAAAAGGCGTGCAACCCATCCAGAACCGTATCGCGCCACGCGTCAATGGCGCGGGCGGCCTGTTCGTAGGGCGCGGCATTGATCGCTGCCATCGTCTTCATCGTGCGCACGATGCCCCGGATGCTTTGCATCGTTTCGGTGCGACGGGTGAGGCGTTCAAGCGTCTGGGCCATCGGCATCCCCCTGCATCGCCGTGCGTGCCAGATCGACGATACTCGCGCGCCCCTCTTCGCCCAGCCGCTGGCCCGACGCGATCAAGTCGCGCGTCTCGCCGTCGCCCGACCGGACCGCGCGCCGCAATGCAGCGGTTGCCGCCGCCATTTCGGGTTCGCTCATGTCGTCGTACACGCCCTCCATCGCGGCGATCAGCACGGCAAGCTGTTCGTCGGCGGGCATGGGGTCGCGTTCGGACTGACGCAGGGCTGCGCGCACAGCAGAACCGCGCGCCAGGCGACCTCGAGTCGCGTCGTCCAGACGCGTGCCGAAGCGGGCGAACTCCTCCAGTTCTTCGAACTGCGACAGCGTCACGCGCAGGTTGCCCGCCACGTCGCGCAGGGCAGGGGCCTGCGCCTTGCCGCCTACGCGGCTGACCGATACGCCCAGATCCACGGCGGGAAACTGGTTCCTGCGCACCAGTCGGGGCGACAGGTAGATCTGCCCATCGGTAATCGAGATCAGGTTGGTCGGGATATAGGCCGACAGGTTTTCAGCCTGCGTTTCGACCACCGGAAGTGCCGTGATCGAGCCGCCCCCCACACCCGGCCCGAACTGCCCGGCGCGTTCCAGAAGGCGCGCGTGGACAAAGAAGATGTCGCCGGGAAACGCCTCGCGCCCCGGCGGGCGACGCAGCAGCAGCGACAGTTCGCGGTAGGAGTGGGCGTGATGTGTCAGGTCGTCGAACACGATCAGCACGTCGCGCCCTTCTGCGGCCAGCGCCTCGGCCATCGACATGGCCGCATAGGGCGCGACATAGGACAGGCCCGGCGCTTCCTCATCACCGGCCGACAGGACGATGGTGTTGCCTATCACACCGCCGTCGCGCAGCGCTCCGATCACCTTGGCCACGGCATCGCCACGCTGCCCGATGGCACAGTAAATACACGGCACGCCGGTATTTTTCTGGTTCAGAATAGCGTCAATGGCAATGGATGTCTTGCCGGTCTGGCGGTCGCCGATGATCAGTTCGCGCTGCCCGAAACCAACGGGCACGGCGGCATCGATGGCCTTCAGCCCTGTCGCCAGCGGCCGTGCAACGGGCTTGCGATCAAGAATGCTCGGCGCCGCGACCTCGATGGGGCTCAGGCGGTCGGCTTCGATCGGTCCGCGCCCGTCGCGTGGCCGCCCCAGCGCATCAAGGATTCGGCCCAGCAGCGCGGTACCCACCGGAACACTGATCACCTTGCCTGTGCGCTGTACGTCGGACCCTGGCACGACAGCGCCCGAAGGCCCCAGCAGCACGACGCCAAGACGGTCCTGCTCAAGGTCGAACACGATTCCCAACAGCCCGTTCCCAAAGTCCAGCAACTCGTCCACCAGAGCGCGCGCAAGGCCCGTGACAATGGCGATGCCATCGCCGATCTCGGCCACCTTGCCGATCTCGTACAGCCGCGGTTGCGGGGCGGGGGCGTCCAGCACCGCCCGAAGCAGATCGTCGGTGCCGTCGCACTGGGGGTCATGCGACATGTGCATGACCTTTGCGGCGGGCGGCATCATCCAGAATGTCCTGCAAACCGTCGATATAGCTGTCCACGGTCCAGCCAAGCTGCGCCCCGCCCAACCTCAGCGAGAGTCCGGGCGATTGCCCGGGATCGGTTGCGTAGCGCACCGTGGTTCCGGGCCGCGCGTCGTCAACCGCCGCTTCGATCTGCCTGCGCAGGTCGTCGGCCAGGGCCTCATGCGTTGTTACCACGGCCTCGCGACTGTCGCCCGCTGCCGCCTTCAGATCGCCTGTCATGTCGGCCAGGCGCGTAACCGCGCGGGCAACGATGCGTTCCTCCAGCGTTTCGCCGGACAGATCGCTCAGCGCCTTGCGGCTAAGTGATATCAGCGCCGATGCGCCATCTTGGTGTAACCGGTTGGTATAACGGCGGGCCTCTTGCGCACGCTCGGCCTCGCGGGTGGCCTGTTCGCGCTTCAGCCGCGCGCGCGTCTCCGACATCAATACGTCGCGTTCGGTCGCGGCCTCGGCGCGGGCCTGTTCCAGCGTCACGTCGCGCGCGGCTTTCAGGCGCTCGGTTTCGGCCCGGTATTCGGCTTCGGCGATTTCGGCAGCCTCGCGCACGCGCGCCGCTTCCGACATTCGCTTGGCGATCTGGTTTTCACGCGCGTCGATCCCGTCCAGGATCGGGCGATACAAAAACCGCTTCAGCAGCCACACCAGCACCAGGAAGTTGACGACCTGTGCCGCGACGGTGATCCAGTCAATGGACATGTTCAGCCACCCGCGCCCTGCCTTGCCGCTTCTAGCGCTGCGTTCCAGAACGGGTTCGCAAAGAGCAGGATCATCGCCACGACAAAGCAGTAGATGGCGGTGGATTCGATCATCGCGAGGCTGACAAACAGTGTCCGCGACAGGATCGAGCCGGAATCGGGCTGCTGCGCGATAGAGGACAACGCGCTTGCTGCTGCCCGCCCTTCTCCCAGTGCCGGGCCAAGCGCACCGAATGATACGGTCAGCCCAGCAGTGAAAATAGAGATAGCGGCGATGATGCCAAGATCGGTCATGTCTGCTCCTTTGCGGTTGTGGATTCGGGTTGGGTATCGGGAGGGGCTGTGGTCGACGAGATGTAGACCGTCGCGAGTATGGCAAAGATGTAGGCCTGGATCACGCCTGTCAGCAGGCCCAACAGGTCCATCACCACCGGAAAGAAGAACGGGGCAACGCCGAGCAGGATCGCGCCGATCACCGCACCGCTCATCACGTTGCCGTAAAGGCGGATGGCCAACGATATGCCGCGTGAAAACTCACTGATGATATTGAACGGCAGCATGATGACGTTCGGTTCCAGATAGCTGTGCAGATACCCGCCAATGCCGCGGCTGCTGATCCCGAACAGCGGCACCGCAACCAATACCGCCAGGGCAAGCGCTGCGGTCGTTGACAGCGATCCGGTTGGCGAGTGCCAGCCGGGGATGATCATCAACAGGTTGGAGGTGACAATGAACAGGAACAGCGTGCCGGTAAAATACAGCAATCGACGGTCGGGGCGTGCGCTGATTTCGTCGATCTGGCCCTGGATGGTCAGCACGATGGCCTCCAGCGTGGTGCGCCAGCGATTGGGCGGCACCTCGGGGCGCAGGTTGCGGGTGATCAGGACCGACACGATGGTCAGGATTGCCATGACGATCCACGTGAACAGGATCGTCGCATTGATGGCAAAACCGGCCAGCACGAATACGATGGTGTCGTCAGGTGTCATTTCCATCGGTCAGCTCCTTGGCGGTTGCGGGGCCGTTGCCGCCTTGGCCGGGCACACCGCGCTCGTCACCACGAGCCGCACCGCCAGGAACGCCAGGGCAAATCCTGCCGCTGCCCAAAGGCCCTGCGTCGCCACCCCCCAACCCGCGCCGATCAGCAGGGCGATGCGCAGCGCGGCGCTGGGCAGCAACACCGTCACGGGCCGCGCAGAGCGCAGCGCCAACCGCATTCCCCAGGCCAATCCGGCAAAGAAAAGCGCGGTGGCCGCCGCCCCGGTCACAAGTCCGAACCCAAACAGGCCGTAGTCAAGATTCTGCAGCATCATTCGCCCTTCTCCCTGTCAATCCACGCCCACGCGAGGAACCCGCCGATCACCACACCACCGAGGATCAGCGCGATCGTCCATGAAAAATCCTGCGGCAGAACGCGATCGAGCCAAAGACCCAGAAAAGCGCCTGCCACGGTCGGCACCGCGATGGCCCAGCCGATCATCCCGAACACCCCGATTCCGCGCAGCGGGCTGGGGCCGGGATTGTCTCGGGCGGCCTTCTTGCGCGCCGCCTCGCGCCCGATCTGGTCGGTCTGTTTGCGGTTGCGATCCGTCATGGCAGCGGCTCCTTTCGCAAACCGGCAAAACTGCGCACCATGTTCGCCTCAAGCCGCGACAGCGCGGATCGGGCGATGCGTTCGTCATCTTCGACCGTTTCGAAGAATTCGCCCACCGTGCGCTGAAGCGTCTCCAGATCCGGGCTCTTGACCCCGCGCCGCACGGCAATCTCGACCTTGTGACCGGTCTTGATCAGTAGCCCCTCGTCAATGCCAAAGATCTTCTCGACCCCGTCTGGCTGTGCGACCAGCAGGACCGAAGGGACCAGGCCCGTGACAAAATCGGTGTGGTTGGGAAGGATGCCGAACGCGCCGTCCTGAGCCACCGCATTCAGCCGCGTCGCCACCCCGTCGAACAGCGAGCCACCTGGCAGCCGGACCCTGACCCGCATTTCCGTCGCCATCTTCATGCCGCCGCCTCAGGTTCGGGAAGTGCGCCGATCATGTAATAATCGGATTCCGGACGCTTGAAGCTGTCCTGCGACAGGATCGTCTCACACCCCTTCAGCGTCGCGTCCAGCGGCACCAGTTTGCCACTTTCGCCGGTCGCTGCGCTGACCGTTGCAAAAGGTTGGGTCAGAAACCTTTCCAGTCGCCGGGCGCGGGCGACCACGGCGCGGTCATGGGCCGACAGTTCTTCGATCCCCAGCATCGCGATGATGTCGCGCAGGTCTTCATATTCGGCCAGCGTCCGGCGCACCGCACGGGCGATATCGTAGTGCCGCTGCCCCACCACGCCAGGCGTCAGCATGACAGAGGACGAGGCCAGTGGGTCAACCGCAGGATACAGCCCCTCGCTCGCGCGTTTGCGCGACAGTACGACCGAGGCCGACAGGTGCGAAAATATGTGCGCCGCCGCCGGATCGGTGAAATCGTCGGCGGGGACATAGACGGCCTGAATCGACGTGATCGCGCCCTTGCGGGTGGATGCGATGCGTTCCTGCAGGGTCGCCAGTTCGGTTGCCAGCGTTGGCTGATATCCGACGCGGGAGGGCATCCGCCCCATCATGCCCGATACCTCGGATCCCGCCTGCACATAGCGAAACACATTATCAATCAACAGCAGCACGTCCTGTTCGCGGTCGTCGCGGAACCATTCGGCCATGGTCAGCGCCGACTTGCCCACCAGAAACCGCACGCCGGGGCTTTCGTTCATCTGCCCGAACACCATTGTCATGCGGTCGCGCACACCCGCCTCTCCCATTTCGCGCCACAGTTCCTCGGCCTCGCGTGAGCGTTCTCCGATACCGCAGAACAGGCTGACGCCGTGGTGATGCTCGACGGTGTTGTGGATCAACTCGCTCAGCAGCACCGTCTTGCCCACGCCAGCCCCGCCAAAGAGGCCGGTCTTGCCACCCCGCTCGATCGGGGCCAGCAGGTCGATGGCCTTGATTCCGGTCTCCAACACTTCGGCGCGCAGCACCCGGTCCGACAGACCCGGTGGTGCGCGGTGGATCGAGCGGCGCTCATCCGTGACCGGTGCGGGCAATCCGTCGATGGGTGCGCCGAACATGTCCAGCATCCGGCCCAGCACTGCCTCGCCTACCGGCACCATGACCGGGCTGCCCGTAGCGCGCACGGCGGTGCCCAGACCCAGTCCGTGAACAGGTGCCAGCGCGATGCAGCGCGCCGCGCCTCCTTCGACAAAGGCCATGACCTGCATGGCGATGTCACCTGCAAAAACCAGATCGTCGATATCAGGGCCGTCACCCTGCGCCGTGTCGGGAAACACCGCATCGACAACGCCGCCGTGCACCGCGACGATGCGGCCTTCGGGCATGCGGGGATCAGAGAGGTCTGCCATGTCTCAGCCTATTGCCAGACTGCCATCGCCCGGATGCCGACACCCGGCGATCTGCGCAATCACGTCCTGCAAGTGTTTCATGTGTTGTCTCCTTCAGTCATCAAAAAGACGCCGATCAATCATGTCGCAAGGGTGGCCGGACTTCACAGCGCAATCGGATCAGGCCGCCCACACCGTGAGTGACGCCAATAATTGCATTGCTCGTATCCCGCCGGGTTATCCATTTTTTGACCTATTTCACGTTCATCAACGAGATACGCGTGCCCGCGCGTCCTGCTAAAATGTCCGCCGCCTGATCCAGACGTCCGATACCGCCCATGCCGCCGTTGGCCGCAAATTCTGCGGCAGCCGCGACTTTGGGGCCCATCGATCCGGTTGGCAGATCCAGTTTCCGCGCGTCTTCGGGGGTGATCGCGCCGATCTCGTGTTGTGTCTCCTGGCCGAAATCCTGCATCACCGCCGCAACGTCCGTCAGCAGCAGCAGCGCATCGGCTTGCAACTCCCGCGCCAGAAGTGCGCTGGCGGCATCCTTGTCTATCACGGCCTCGATCCCGATCAGGCTGCCATCCGCCTGCCGCATCACCGGAATGCCGCCACCGCCGGTGCAGATCACGATCACGCCCTGATCCAGCAACAGCCGCAGAACGCCCATGTCGGGAATTTCCTGCGGCAAGGGCGACGGCACGACGCGCCGCCATTTGTCGCCGTCGGGTGCGATCGACCAGCCTGCGGCCTCGGCGCGCGCCTCGGCCTCTTCGCGCGTGTAGACCGGTCCGATGAACTTGGTCGGGTTCTGAAACGCCGGGTCTTGGCCATCTACCAGTATCTGGGTCAGCAGCGTGGCAACGGGGTATTGATGATCCAGCGCGTTTTCCAGTTCCTGCTCGATGATGTAGCCGATCATGCCGACGCTTTCGGCCCCCAGCACATCCAGCGGATAAGCCTCGTCCGGTTTGTAGGCCGCACCTTTCAGCGCCAGCAGTCCGATCTGCGGGCCGTTGCCATGAGTGATCACCAGCTTGTGCCCGGCGCGCACGATCCCGGCCAGGGCGATCGCGGCCTTGCGGGCGTTGGCGCGCTGGTTTTGCGCGGTCAGCGGCTGACCGCGTTCAAGCAGGGCATTGCCGCCAAGGGCTGCGACGACAAGCATGGCTCAGCCTCCCAGCGTGGCGACAAGAACCGCCTTGATCGTGTGCATCCGGTTTTCCGCCTGATCAAAGACAATCGAGGCGGGACTCTCGAACACTTCTTCCGTGACCTCCATCGCGGTCAGGCCGAACTGTTCCTCGATCTCCTTTCCGATGGTCGTGTCGGTGTTGTGAAATGCGGGCAGGCAGTGCATGAAACGCGCGCGCGGATTACCCGTTTTGGCCATCACCCCGGCGTTGACCTGATAGGGTTTCAGCAATGTAATGCGCTCGCCCCATTTCTCCTTGCTCTCGCCCATCGAAACCCAGACGTCCGTATAGATGAAATCGACGCCCCTGACGGCTTCGTCCACGTCTTCGGTGATCGTGATTTGTGCGCCGGTCTCGGTGGCGATGGCTTGTGCTTCGTCCTGAATGGTCTGGTCAGGCCAGAGACTGCGCGGCGCGCAGAGGCGTATATCCATGCCCATCTTGGCCCCGCCCAATAACAGGCTGAAGCCCATGTTGTTGCCTGCATCCCCCATGAAACAATAAGAAATCTGGCGCAGCGGCTTTTCCGCGTGCTCCTGCATGGTCAGAAAATCGGCAAGGATCTGTGTCGGATGAAACTCGTCCGTCAGACCATTATAGACCGGCACGCCAGCATGATCGGCCAGTTCCTGCACGATCTTCTGGCCAAAGCCACGATATTCAATCGCGTCATAGACCCGGCCCAGCACGCGCGCGGTGTCCTTGACCGATTCCTTGTGGCCGATATGGGTGCCGGACGGGCCTAAATATGTGACGGTGGCACCCTGATCATGGGCCGCCACCTCAAAGCCGACCCGCGTGCGGGTGCTGTCTTTTTCAAAGATCAGCGCGATCTCGCGGCCCTTCAGCGTCTCGACCTCGGTGCCGGCGTATTTCGCGGCCTTGAGGTCAGCCGACAGTTTCAGCAGAAAGCCGATCTCGGCGGGGGTGAAATCGCGCAGCGTCAGAAAGTGGCGATTTTTCAGGTTGAAAGCCATTTGGCGCGTCCTTTTTGTTATACAGCATCGCGGATGGTCGGGCAGGACATGCAGCGGCTGCCGCCCCGGCCCCTGCCCAGTTCCGCACCGGGCAACTCCAGCACCTCGATCCCTTCGGCGCGCAAGGCGGCGTTGGTGTCGTCGTTGCGGTCATAGCCCATGACCAGACCGGGCCGCAGCGCCAGCACGTTGTTGCCGTCATTCCACTGCTCGCGGGCCTGCTCAAACGGATCGGTGCCGCCGGTGGGGACCACGTTCAGCCGCTTGAACCCCATTGCGTCGGCGACAACGTCGAACATCGGGCGGGTGTCGTGGCGCATGTCCAGCGGCTTGGCCCCTTCGGCCGGGTGCAGGTCATAGCATGTCATCTCGTCGGCGACCTCCTTGAAACTGGTCACGACATCGCCGCCGCAGAAGGTGAATACGGTGTCCAGATGCATGGCTGCGCGGGATTTCGGCATCTCGCAGGCGATGACACGTGTTGCGCGCCCCTCGTTGAACAGGGCCTCGGCCAGCAGGCCGACGCCCTGCGGCGACGTTCGCTCGCCCATGCCGACCAGCACCAGACCATTGCCCACCGGCATCACGTCGCCGCCCTCCAGCGTGGCCAGCCCGTAGTCGGACAGCGGGTCGCCCCAGATCACCTCGACCTTGCCTGCGAATTTCGGGTGGAACCTGTAGATTGCCGCTGTCAGCAGTGTCTCGGGCCGTCGGGCCTGCCAATACATCGGGTTCAGCGTGACGCCACCATAGATCCAGGCCGAGTTGTCGCGGGTGAACAGGAAGTTCGGCAAGGGCGGCAGGATAAAGCCGTGATGGCCCAGATAGGCGCCCAGCATGGTCGTCGCCTTGAACGGCACATCGGCGACGGTCAACCCGCCGATCAGGTATCTGGACAGATCAGCGCCGGGCAGTTCGTCCATCCAGGTGCGCAGCTCACGCTCCATCCCGACGCCGACATGGGTGGCGGCAATACGATGGTCCAGCACCCATTTGCGCGCGTCCGGAATATCCAGCGTTTCGGCCAGAAGCATGCCGGTCTCAAGCACCTCGACCCCTTCATTACGCATGGCGTCGCCAAAGGCATCATGGTCCTTTTGCGCCTGTTTGACCCAGAACACATCGTCAAACAGCAAATCCTCGCAATTGTCGGGCGTCAGGCGACGATGCGCCAGACCGGGACGACAGATGATGACCTGCCGCAGCTTGCCGCTTTCTGAATGAACACCGAGTTGATCGTCAGACATGATATTTCCTTTCAGTCACAAAAGCGCGCCGAGGCTGAGCACCGCCGAGATGAATACCAGCAGGATCAGCATCAGTGGCCAGATGAAGGCGATCCAGCGGTCATAGGACACCCGCCCGATCGCCAGCCCGCCGATCACCACCGCGAAGGTCGGGTTGATCAGGTTCACCAGTCCATTTGCGGATTGATAGGCTGTCACTACCAGATCGCGGCCCACCCCGGCGAAATCCGCCAATGGCGCCAGGATTGGCATCGACAGGACGGCAAGCCCGGAAGAGGACGGCACGAAGAAGCTCATCCCGATCTCGATCCAGAACATCAGGTTGATGAAGGCAAGATCCCCCAGACCGGCCAGCGATTGCTCGGCGCTGTGCAGGATCGTGTCGGCAATCAGCCCTTGTTCCATGATCACGACGATACCGCGCGCCAGACCCACGACAAGGGCCACGCCCAGCAGATCGCGCGCGCCATCGACAAAGCTGCCGGTCAGCTTTTTCTCGCCCAGACGTCCGATTATCCCGATGACAATGGCGGCACCCAGAAACAACGCGCCCATCCGGGCCATCCACCAGCCTTGGCTGGATACGCCCCAGATCATCAGCGCAAAGGTCACGGCGAAGACCACCAGAATGACACTCTGCGTTGTGGTCAGCGTAGAACGCTGTGCGTCTGGTCCTTCGCTTTGCAGGAATATCTGCTTGTGCGCCTTTGCTTGCTTGGCGACGATGGACCGTGCGGGGTCGTCCTTCACCCGCTGGGCATAACGCATGATATAGGCCGCACAGATCGCAAGCCCGCCCAGCAGGATCACCAGCCGCAGCCAGATGCCATCGGTGAACGGAATGCCCGAGGCATTTGCGGCAATGACGGTGGCAAACGGGTTGATCGTCGAGCCCAGAACACCGATGCCCGCCCCGATCAGGATGATTGCGACCCCGGTCACTGCGTCATAGCCCGCCGCAATCATCACCGGGATGAGGATGGCATAGAAGGCCAGTGTTTCTTCGGCCATGCCATAGGTCGTGCCGCCAAGTGCAAACAGCGACATCATGATCGGGATCATCCATATCTCGCGGCCCTTCATGCGGGTCATGGCCGACCGGATGCCGGTGTCGATCGAGCCGGTAGCATTCACCACCCCCAGAAACCCGCCAAGGAACAACACGAACAGCGCCACGTCGATGGCATTGGCCACATAGCTGTCCGGATCATAGAAACCGGCGGTCGGCGCCAGCATGACATCGACAAAGCCCTGCGGGTTCGGGGCAACCTCCGTGTAGGTTCCGGCAACGGCAATCTCGCGACCGACCTCCTCGCTCATCATCCGTTCATATTGCCCGGCCGGAATGATCCAGGTCAGGGCTGCGACAAATATGATCAGCAGAAACAGGATCGTATAAGCCGTGGGAAACCGCGTTGCGAGGGCTGCTTCGGCGTCTGCCGGTTTCGGATCAGATTGGGAGTTCATGCTTCACCTTCCTTTAGCCAGTCACGTCTGCGGGACGCGCAGTGGACCATCGTCTTGCCTCGGATCACCATTGAAGTATGTCGCGGGGGTTTCATTAACCTTGATCAATGTCCGCACCGCATATCCCGGCTAGAGTGTCTTGGGTTTGACCTGGTTCATGGATTTGGCGCAGCCCCCCCGCAACACCGGAAGAACGTGGGTATTTTCCACTATTCCCCGGTTCGGTGACCGCTTGCACAAGCAGGTATCTGCTTTGATTGGATTTGCTGAATGAAATATCTTCGCCCTTTGATTGCTGCAATTGTGATCCTGGCCACCATCGCCGCAATTGGCTGGTATTTCTGGGGTCAGAATGCCAACGGCCTGCCGGATGGTTTTGCCTCGGGCAACGGCAGGCTTGAGGCTGATCAGATCGACATCGCCACCAAGATACCGGGCAGGGTTGCGGAAATCCGCGTGAGCGAGGGCGAACTCGTGCAACCCGGTGACATTCTGGCCGTGATGGACACGCGCGAGCTTGAGGCGCAACTGGCGCGTGCCAAGGCGGATGCGGCCCGTGCGGCCAGTCAGGTCGAAGAGGTGCGCGCCCTGATCGAACAGCGCCGCGCCGAACACGCCCTGGCCGAAGATGAATTCGCCCGCGCAAGCCAGCTTGCCGAGCGGGGCGTGAATTCGCAGGCGGTTGCGGATCAAAAGAAAACCCGGCTGGTGACCACCCAAGCTGTCTTGAATGTGGCGCTTGCCCAGTTGAACACCGCCGAACGCGGTGTCGAGGCCGCGAACGCGCTTGTCGTTCAATACGAAACGCAGGTTGCCGATGCCGTCCTGACCGCACCGGTGCTTGGCCGTATCCTTTACCGTCTGGCCCAGCCCGGTGAGGTTCTGGGTGGTGGGGGCAAGGTCATCACGCTGCTGGACCTGAGCCAGGTTTACATGGAGATGTTCCTGCCCGCGGATCAGGCGATGCGTACGGGACTGGGCGCAGAGGCGCGGATCAGGCTGGACAGCATTCCCTACGCCATTCCCGCCTATGTCAGCTTTGTCTCGCCCGAGGCACAGTTTACGCCCAAGCAGGTAGAAACCGCCGACGAGCGTGAAAAGCTCATGTTCCGCGTCAAGGTGCGGCTGCCCGAAGAACTGGTCAAAGCCTATATCGAACAGGTCAAGACTGGCCTGCGCGGGGTCGCCTATATCCGCCTTGCAGGGGTCGAGGATCTGCCCTGGCCGATCGAGTTTGTCGGCCAGCCGATCCCCGCCGATGCGCTGCCGGGCGGGTGAGCCATGCAGGATGCCTCCGTCGCCCGCGTTCGGGCCATTACACATCGCTATGGCAAGGTTTCGGCGCTTGACGATATAACGCTGGATCTGCCGGCCGGAAAGATGCTGGGCCTGATCGGACCGGACGGGGTGGGCAAATCCACCCTGCTGGGTCTTTTGGCGGGGGTGCGAAAGATACAGACCGGCGAGGTGACGGTGCTGAGCGGTGACATGACCGAGCGTCGCCACCGCGAGGCAGTATTCGCCCGCATCGCCTATATGCCGCAGGGGCTGGGCAAGAACCTCTATCAGGAACTGAGCGTTTTCGAGAACCTCGATTTCTTTGGCCGCCTGTTCGGCCACGGCAGCGCCGAACGGCATCGCCGGATTCACCGGCTGACAAGAGCCACGGGGCTGGACCCTTTCCTGGACCGCCCGGCGGGCAAATTGTCAGGTGGGATGAAACAGAAACTTGGCCTGTGCTGTGCGCTGATTCACGACCCGGATTTTTTGATCCTGGATGAACCGACCACCGGCGTCGATCCTCTGTCGCGTGCGCAGTTCTGGGACATGATCGACGACATCCGCGTGGGCCGCCCGGGGATGAGCGTACTGGTCTCGACCGCCTATATGGAAGAGGCCGACCGTTTTGACTGGCTGGTGGCGATGGATGACGGGCGCGTCCTGACCTCGGGCACGCCCTCAGGGATGCGCCGTCAGACCGGCAAGGACACTCTGGAAGAGGCGTATGTGTCGCTGTTGCCGCAGAGCAAGCAACGCCAGACCGCGCCGGTGGAAATGGCGCCGCTGGAGGGCGTGGATACCGGCGCGCCGGTGATTGTAGCCAAGGGCCTGACCAAGCGATTTGGCGATTTTACCGCTGTAAATGATGTGAATTTCGAGATCCGGCGCGGCGAGATATTCGGTTTTCTCGGCTCGAATGGCTGCGGCAAGACGACGACGATGAAGATGCTGACCGGTCTCTTGCCCGCCAGCGAGGGCGAGGCCTGGCTGTTTGGCAAGAAAGCCGACGCGCACAATATCGAGACACGCAGACGTGTTGGCTTCATGTCGCAGAATTTTTCACTTTATGGCGAATTGACGGTGCGTCAGAATCTCGATCTGCACGCGCGGCTGTTTCATATGCCCTCCAAGACCATCGGATCGCGGATAACCGAACTGCTGGATGACTTCGACCTTGGCGCACATGCGGATGCATTCGCGGGTGAATTGCCGTTGGGCCTGCGGCAACGCCTGTCGCTGGGCTGTGCGATCATCCACCACCCCGACATGCTGATTCTGGACGAACCGACATCGGGCGTTGATCCGGTGGCGCGCGATGAATTCTGGGATTTGCTGGCGGGTCTGTCGCGGGATGATGGGGTGACGATCTTCATCTCGACCCATTTCATGAACGAGGGTATGCGCTGCGACCGGATCAGCCTGATGCACGCAGGCGAGGTGCTGGTTTACGGCACACCGGAAAATCTGGCGAGCGAGGGCGGCTCGGCGTCTCTGAACGAGACGTTCATCCGCTACATTACCGAGGCGATGGATGAACCCGACACAGTGCCCGAAAAGCTGACCAGCATCGCACCGGCCCCGCCTCGACGTCAGCGCAGCGCCGGGATGACGCGCCTTTTGGCCGTCAGTCGCCGCGAAATGCTGGAAGTGATGCGCGATCCGATCCGTCTGGCCTTTGCGTTTCTGGGTAGCATGTTCCTGATGCTGATGTTTGCCTATGGTATCTCGATGGATGTGACGGGTCTGAAATTTGCTGCCTTTGATCAGGACCGCACCCCGGAGAGCCGCGCCTATCTGGCGAATTTCTCGGGCTCGACCTATTTTGACGAAGTCCCGGAAGTCGCCAGTGACGCAGAGTTGCAGCGCAGGATGGTCGCCGGTGAAATCATGCTGGCCATCGAAATCCCGGCAGGCTTTGGCCGTGCCGTCACCACCGGACAGTCCACCAGCGTGGCGGCATGGATCGACGGCGCGCTGCCGGCGCGGGCCTCGACAATCGAGGGCTATGTGCAGGGCGCACATGCTGCATTCCTGACAACCCGCGCCACGGCGGCGGGGCTGGCGGGAATGACGCAGCCCATCGTCAATATCGAGCCGCGCTATCGCTACAATCCCAGTTTTGAATCGCTGCCCGCAATGGCGCCGTCTGTGCCCGCGATCCTGCTAATGCTGTTTCCGGCCATTCTGATGGCGGTCAGCATCAGCCGCGAACGAGAGATCGGCACGATCACCAATTTCTACGTCACCCCCACCAGCAAGCTGGAGTTTCTGCTGGGCAAGCAACTGCCCTATATCGGCATCGGGTTCGTCAATTGGCTGGTTCTGACCGGTATGGCGGTGTTCCTGTTCGGCGTCCCGCTCAAGGGATCGGTGCTGGCGCTGGCGCTGGGGGCCGTCGCCTATGTGGCGGCGTCAACCGGATTCGGCCTGATCGTGGCGGTGTTCCTGCGTAGCCAGGTGGCAGCGGTTTTTGCCACGGCCGTGCTGGCGATGATGCCGACGGTGCAGTTCTCCGGGTTGATACAGCCGGTATCCACCCTTGAAGGGGCAGGGCGGATCATGGGGCAGATGTGGCCCACCAACTATTTCATGCAAATGAGTATCGGCGCGTTCAACAAGGGGCTTGGCTTTGCGCAGCTTGCTCCCAATATCCTGCTGCTTGCGATCTTTGCGCCGGTCTTTGTCACTGTGGCGATCCTGTTCATGAAAAAGCAGGAGGCGTAGAGAATGCGGTGCATCGCAAACATCTTCTGGCTAATGGTCAAGGAGTTCCGCACGCTCTGGCGCGAAGCCATCCTGCTGCTTCTGGTGATCTATTCCTTCGGGCCCGGCTTGTATATAGAAAGCTCGGGCGCGGGTGACATGCTCAACAAGGCGTCGGTGACTTTCGTTGACGAGGACCAATCCGCCCTCAGTCGTGCGCTCAGGACCGCCCTTCTCATGCCGCGCTATCTGCCCCCGCTGGAGGCCGGTGCAGACCAGATCGACCGGATGATGGATTGGGGCGAAACCATCTTTGTCGTGGTGATCCCTGCCGGGTTCGAGGCGGATGTGCGTGCCGGGCGCACGCCGTCGCTGCAACTCAACATCGACGCGACCAAAACGACGGCGGCCGCTGTTGGCACCGGCTATCTGACGGCCACGTTCAACGAGGAAATCAGCCGTTTTGCGGCAGGTCAGAACATTGTCATGGCGTCTCCTGTGGACCTGGTGCTGCGCCGGTCATTCAACCCGGCGGGCAATGAGACGTGGCTGAGCTCGATTTCGGGGCTGTTGAACTCGCTGTCGATGCTGACCATCGTTCTGACCGGCGCGGCAATCATCCGCGAACGCGAACACGGTACGATTGAACATTTGCTGCTGATGCCGGTCACGGCCATCGAGATCGGGTTTGCCAAGATTTTCGCCAATGGCCTTGTGATCTTCATAGCCTTCCTGTTTTCCCTGTTCATCGTGGTGCAGGGCGCGCTGAACGTCCCCTTTGCCGGGTCCGAAGGGTTGTTTCTGGCAGGTACGGCGGTCTATCTCTTTGCTGCGGCGTCGATCGGGGTCCTGTTGGGGGTCATGGCGCGGACCATGGCGCAATTTGCCCTGCTGTTGATGCTGGTCATCATGCCGATCATGATCCTGTCGGGTGGCATGACACCTGTTGAAAGCCAGCCTGCGTGGCTGCAACCCATCACCTGGCTGCTTCCGTCGCGCCACTTCATGGAGTTCGCCACGGCCATCACCTATCGCGGCGCAGATTTTGCCATTGTCTGGCCAGAGTTCCTCTGGACCTTCCTTCTGGGCGCTGGCTTTCTCGTGATCAGTCTGATCTTGTTTCGCAGGTCGGTTATATAGGGCTGATGCCCGGTCACACGTGCTCCGCATTGCATTCGATCCCGCAAACAGGACGAAGCGCTTCAGGACAGGACACAAGATGACAAGTCACGAAAACATCACCTCTGCCCAGAAGAAGAGGATTCAGGGGCCGCCAAGCAGGCAACGAAATCCAGCCGATCGAAACCAGTCTGAACCCAACTTTAGGAGAGAATGAGATGGACCGCAAAGAAGCCTATCAAGACAAGCTGCAAGCCCAGCTTGATGAATGGAAAGCCGAGATCGCCAAGCTGCGCGCCAAGGCCGACAAGGCGCAGGCGGATGCCAAGCTGAAATACATGGAAGAGGTCGATGAGCTTCGCGTGCATCAGAAAAAGGCTGAGGCGCGGCTGGAGGAATTGCAGCACGCTCAGGGCGAGGCCTGGAAAGATATGAAATCCGGGATCGAGGCGTCGTGGGACGAGATGGCCGACGCCATGAAACACGCCTGGAAGCGGTTCTCCTGATGGGGGATCACCGAAGGCATCGTATTTCAGCCCCTGAAACGGCGTGTCGAACATCCTGTTGGTTCTAAGGCGGAATGCTTTAGCGGATAATGGTTGAGTATCGACCCACCGCCGTGCCGGACAGGATGCGCCCAAAGACGATTTTGGCAGGCATGTTGCAGATGAACTGAAAAGCGCTTGCCGGTACGATCAGATTATCGGTGAAAGTACCCGGAAGGTGCTGAAGTCACTTCTTGACGGCAGCCTATTGGGGCAGCTCCGGTCGGCTCTTGTTGCTGTCTACACCTGCTGAGCGCGAACGCGGGAGTGGCGTGTCGGCACGGTGTGCATCCTGGTCTGCTGATTGCTTGCATTGGCGCGGGCCAAGCCCCCTTTTCAGGGCGCTTGCGGCGCGATCAGAGGTCAATTCAGCGATGATTTCAGCCACTACGAAGGCAGCGATCACGCAGGGCCGCTTGTCGCCGCTACCGCCTGCCCCGATGGGACAGATCAGATCCTGGGTCGTCAGGCCATCGCACTGGGTCTGGCACCAGCGCGCGAATTTTGTCCGTTTGGTCGCCGACCCAATCATGCCGACATAGGCCGCATCGCCGCGCATCAGCGCCTCGGAGGTCAGCAGAAAATCAAGCGCGTGGTCATGGGTCAGCACGACAAACGCGCTGCCTGCGGGCGCGGTTCTGATGTCGTGTTCCGGTATCGCGCTGAGGCGGGTTTGCACGCGTGCGTCACATTGCGCCAACTGGTCCGCGCGGGTGTCGATCAGGATGCAGTGGACCGGTAAATGCTGCAACTGGTCGGCAAGGGCACGCCCGACATGACCGGCACCCATGACATAGATATGCGGGTGGGCGGCCTCTGCCTGTGCTGTCTGCCGCAGGGCAATCTGCTTGGTGTGCGGGGTCATCCGGGTCAGGGCGATCCTGACGCGCCCGCCGCAGCACTGACCGATGTCGGGGCCAAGCGGGATGTCCAGATTGTCGGTCGCGCTCCCCTTGCCCAGCATGTCGCGGGCGTGGCTGATCACCATGAACTCCAGCTGCCCGCCACCAATCGTGCCATGCAGCGCCTCGGCGGCGACATACATCTGCGTTCCGACGTTGCGCGGGGATGAGCCGCGCACGTCCGTCAGAACGACCTGCACGACACTCTCGTATGTCGCGAGGAAGCCGCTCAGCGTATGATCGACGCCCCCCATTACTCAGCCCTCGGCCCGCAGGCGTTCAATACTCATCAGCACGCGTTCCGGCGTCGCCGGGGTGTCGAGACGGGGACACGTCCGGTAATCAGCGACGCTTGCGACCGCCATCGATAGCGCCTCCAGCACAGAGATGCCCAGCATGAAGGGCGGCTCGCCCACGGCCTTGGATCGCTTGATGGTCATTTCGCGGTTTTCGGACCAGTCGGCAAATTTTACGTTAAAGATGCGTGGCCGGTCAGAGGCCAGCGGAATCTTGTAGGTGGACGGTGCATGGGTGCGCAGACGCCCGGCGTCGTCCCACCACAGCTCTTCTGTGGTCAGCCACCCCATGCCCTGAACGAATGCGCCCTCCACTTGGCCAAGGTCCAGCGCCGGGTTCAGCGAGCGCCCGACATCATGCAGGATATCCGTACGCTCCACCCGGTATTCGCCGGTCAGCGTATCCACGGACACCTCTGAACAGGCCGCGCCGTAAGCATAGTAGTAAAACGGGCGCCCCTTGCCGGCATCGCGGTCCCAGTGAATGTCGGGCGTCTTGTAGAACCCTGCCGCCGACAGATGCACGCGCGCCAGATAAGCCTGCTTGATAAAGGCATCGAACGGCAGGCTGATATCGCCGACATGCACCTCATTGGCCAGAAAGGTGACTTGCTCCTTGGAGACATTCCAGTGGGCGGCGGCGAAATCGACCAGCCGTTCCTTGATCTGCTCGGCTGCGTTCAATGCGGCCATGCCGTTCAGGTCGGTGCCGGATGAGGCGGCGGTTGCAGATGTGTTCGGCACCTTTTCGGTGGTGGTTCTGGTGATCTTGATCCGTTCAAAATCCACCTGAAACGCGTCCGCGACAACCTGGGACACCTTGGTGTTCAGCCCTTGCCCCATCTCGGTGCCGCCGTGGTTGAGGTGGATCGAGCCGTCATTGTAGACATGGATCAATGCACCGGCCTGATTGAACCATGTCGCGGTAAAGGAAATGCCGAACTTGACCGGCGTCAGCGCGATGCCCTTCTTGATGATCGGTGACGCTGCGTTGAAGTCCACGATGGCCTTGCGTCGCGCGCGATACGCGGCGGTGTCCTCTAACTCGTCGATCAAGCGGTCCAGAATATTGTCGTTCACCTCTTGGTGGTAGGGGGTCAGGTTGCGCCCCTCATCTCCGTAGAAATTGGCCTTGCGCACGTCCAGCGGATCCTGGCCGGTGGCATAGGCGATCTCTTCGATCATACGCTCGGCGGCCAAGACACCCTGCGGGCCACCAAAGCCGCGAAAGGCGGTGTTGGACACGGTGTTGGTCTTCATCGGGCGACTGACGAGGCGCACATTCGGATAGAAGTAAGCGTTATCGGCGTGAAACAGCGCCCGGTCTGTCACAGGGCCGGACAGGTCAGAGGAAAACCCGCAGCGGGCCGCGAAAACACTATCAACTGCCTGAATGCGCCCGACATCATCAAACGCCACATCGTAATCGACGACAAAATCATGGCGCTTGCCGGTAGAGGTCATGTCCTGATCGCGGTCAGGGCGGATCTTGACCGCGCGGCTCCATTTTTTCGCGGCCAGCGCGGCCACGGCACAAAACAGGTTCATCTGGCTTTCCTTGCCGCCGAACCCGCCACCCATGCGGCGCACATTCACCGTTACCGCATTGGACGGAATGCCCATGACCTGGGCAATCATATGCTGTGCCTCAGAGGGGTGCTGGGTCGAGGAATGCACGACCAGATCATCGTCTTCGCCCGGAATGGCGAGGGCAATCTGACCTTCGAGATACATGTGGTCCTGCCCGCCGATGGTGATCCGGCCCTTGATGCGGTTCGCCGCGGTGGCCAACGCCGGGGTAATGTCACCGCGTTCCAGCTTCAGTGGGGCGGTGACATGGGGATAGCCCGCAATCTGGGCGGCGACCGGGTCCAGTGCGTGCGGTAATGTCTCATACGTCACGACTGCCAGTTCGGCGGCGCGGCGGGCTGCATCGCGGGTTTCGGCCACAACGGCAAAGAGCGGCTGACCGTGGAATTCGATCTTGTCGGTCGGAAAAACCGGTTCGTCATTCAACCCCGTGGGGCTGATGTCGTTGGTGCCCGGAATGTCATCGGCGGTCAGCACACCGACCACGCCCGGCGCGGCCTGAACGGCGTTCAGGTCCATGCCGGTGATTGTGGCATGGGCCACATCCGAGACGCCGAGATAGGCGTGCAGCGTGCCTGCGGGTTCGACGATATCATCGCAATACTCGGCGCGTCCGGTGACGTGCTTGATGGCGCTGTCATGCTGGCGGTCGGTGTAGACGCTGCCGGTGATGCTCAGGTTGTCTTTCATAACAGGCCCCTTCCTATGCCGTTGCCAGTTGCACCGGGTGTGCGGTCGCGGTGTCATGCTCAAGGAAGAACCGGCGCAGGAGATTGCGCGCCGAGGTCATGCGGTACTCCTTGGACGCGCGCCAATCCGAGAGCGGTGAAAAGTCCTGCGACAGCGCGCTTGCGGCCGCTTCGAACGCCGCAGCGCCCCAGGGTTGGCCGCGCAGCGCTGTCTCTGTCTGCGCGCCGCGCCTTGGTGTGGCCGCCATGCCGCCAAAGGCGATGCGGCAATCGGTGATGATCCCGTCGGTGACATCGACGCTGATCCCGACTGCGACGGACGAGATATCCTCGTCCCGGCGCTTGGAAATCTTGTAGGCGGCATCAACCTGGCCGGGTTTGGGGTGTGGGACACGGATGCTGTGCACGAACTCGTCGGCCTTGCGGTCCTGCTTGCCGTAGTCGATGAAAAAATCCTGCAACGGCAGGGTGCGCGTCGTGGTGCCGCGTCGCAGGGTGACTTCTGCATCAAGGGCAATGAGGACCGGAGGGGTGTCGCCAATCGGCGAGCCGTTGGCGATATTGCCGCCAATGGTGCCCATGTTGCGTACTTGCCAGCCCGCGATGCGGTCCCAGTAATCCATCAGATGCGGAAAGGCATGGGCCAGCGTGTCCTGGCTTTCCGAATAGGTGACGCCTGCTCCGATCTCCAGCGCGTCATCAGTGAGGGCGATGGATTTCAGCCCGTCCAGATGTCCGACAAAGATCGCGGGGCCAATCGGGCGCAGGAACTTGGTAACCCAGAGTCCGACATCGGTGGCGCCCGCCACGATGGTCGCCTCGGGGTGCTCTGTCAGGACGACGGCCAGATCGTCGACATCCGCAGGTAGGATCGCCTGATTATCGGCAGGTCCGGTGATCACACGCCTGCCATCCCGCAAGGCATGCAGGCGCGCAGTGACCGCACTGCGTTCGGTGTTCAGGTGATCGGCGGCGGGGGTGCCATACTGGTTGACCGCAAGGGCCGCCCTGATGATCGGCGCGTAGCCTGTGCAGCGGCACAGATTGCCCTGCACCGCTGTTTCGATCTGCCGTACGGTCGGTTGGGGCGTCCCCATCCACAGCGCATATAGCGACATGACAAAGCCCGGCGTGCAGAACCCGCATTGACTGCCGTGATGCTCGACCATCGCGTGTTGCACCGGATGCAGCGCGCCGTCCGGGCCAGAGAGATATTCCACCGTGACGACATGACAGCCATCCAATGATGCGAGAAAGCGGATGCAGGCGTTGATTGCTTCGTATTTCAGCGCGCCGTCCTGAAGGCGTCCGACCAACACTGTGCAGGCGCCGCAGTCGCCTTCTGCGCAGCCTTCCTTGGTGCCGGTCAGGCGCTGATCCAGCCGCAGGAAGTCCAGCAACGTCTGCGAGGCGCCGACGTCCTTGATCGCCACATCCCGACCATTCAGAATGAAGCGGATTTCATCGCGGTGGGGCATTCAGGGCCTCTTTTGCTGGAGGGATCATGATCTGATAAAGCAGAGTCTAATGCAAATGATTGAGTCGAATAAGCGCTGCAGACGGAAAATACTTTCAACGAAATGTTGAAAATACAATTCTGGGGCAATTGCAATCTTCGATTGCGGCCAGGCTGTCAAAGCGCTTGGCCTTGTCTGCGGAAACAGATGCAATGCGAAATGCTTTGGGGAATGCTCTGATGTCCTATGTTGAAAGTCTCCGCGTCTTTGTCCGCGTGATTGAATTGGGCAGTATCACCTCGGGGGGGCGCGATCTGCGTCTGACGCCCGCCGTCGCCAGCAAGCGGATCAAGGAGCTGGAAAAACATCTGGGCGTCCGCCTGTTCAATCGTACGACCCGGTCATTGACGCCTACGGGGGTCGGGACCGTATTCTACGAAGAGGCGAAAAAGGTACTCTGTGCGATCGACGATGCCGATGCAACCGTGGCGGCCTTTTCAGAGACTCCACGCGGCGTCATTCGCGTGACGGCGCCGCTGGGCGTTGGCCGACGGATCATCGCGCCGCTGGTGCCGCGCTTTGTCGAAAAATATCCCGGAACAGAGGTCAGGATGCGATTGTCGGACCGCAAGGTGGATTTCCCGGCCGAAGGGCTGGATCTGGCGTTTTTCATCGGCACGCCGAGTGATTCAAACCTGAAACTGCGCAAGATCGCCGATTGCGCGCGTGTCCTGTGTGCGACGCCAGAGTACCTGGAACGGCACGGCACCCCGAACACCCCCGATGACCTGATGGGAGGCGCGCATAACTGCCTGTTGCTGCGTTATCCCCGTTCGCCCGAGTATTTCTGGACGCTTCAGACCACAGACGGGCCGCGCAAGCTGAAAGTTGCCGGAAAATACGATGCCGACTACGGGGATGTGCTGACGGATTGGGCGCTGGACGGTCGCGGGATCGTCAACAAGCCGCGCTTTGACGTGGCCGACCATCTACGCAGCGGTAAATTGGTCGAAGTCCTGGCCGGGACACCACCCGTCCCGACGATATTTGGCTGCCTTTACCCGCACCGCAAATTGCAGGACCCCAAGGTAAAGAGTTTTGTCGATTTCATGGCCCGGTATTGCGGCGCGGCCTTCGGCACTGTGCGTGATTCTGCAGGGGAATGAATTGTCACGATGCATCATCGGAGGATGGCGATTTGATGAGGTAGGCCGACATGAGCGTGCCGCCGGTCATTTCCGAAATGAGATTGGCAGGTTGAACTGATAGCTTGCGGCACTCAGCGCGTGGGGCGCCTTGGGGTAGCGGGCGCTTTTCACCGCCTTGATCGCGGCGCGATCGAGACGCGCATCGGCGGTGCTGCTGGTCAGCGTGGCCGACATCAAGCGGCCCGTCGGCGCGAGCCTGATGTGAATGACAGCCGTTCCTGAGGCGTGCGTGCCGACAGGATACTGTTTGCGGCGTTTGACGCGGGCGCGGATGGCGGCACCCCACTGGGCCATGTGGCTCTGGCGAGCGGCGTCATCGAGCGTGGCCGCGCTCTGGTTCTCGCTGCTTCCGGCGTTTTGACCAGTGCGATTGCCCGCCGCAGTCTGGCTTTGTCTGGCGGGTTGCTGTTGTTGCGGCGTGGATGTGGTGGGTTTTGCCGGTGTGGGTGGCTTGGCCTTTGGCGTTGGTTGCTGCGGGCGTGCAACCGGGCGCAGCGAGGTAACCGGCGCGTCGGATATGGGCCGCGCGGATGGGGGGAGAGGCGTGTCGGGATCGATCTGCGGCGCTTGGGGCAAGCCCATCGCCATGGGCGGTGCAGGGGCGGCATGTGTCCCTGAACGGTGGTCCGCCGTCAGAGGGCGGGGCAGGGCAGGTGTGACAGGGGGGGCGATGTCCGGCAGGGCCACTTGGGGGGCTGTGTCCATCACCTCTGCCGGGCGATCCCAGAGTTCGACCATCTGCGCCATTTGTGCCGGTGCCGCACTTAGCGAAATCGTGGCCTTGCCGCCGCTGCCCGCCGATTGCACGCCACCCGAGGCTAGCCCCAGCCAAGCCCCCAGATGAACCAGCACTGCCAGCCCTGCGAACAGGTAGATGTCCATCCCGCGGGTCATTTCCGCACCGTCGCAAGGTCGATGGTCTGAATGCCCAGACCCGACAGCCGGTTCAGCAGCGCCGCCAGATCCGCTGCGGGAAATGCCGCATCGGCGCGCACTAGCAACCTGCCCGGATCGGCTGCGCTCCAACGGGCCAGTTCCGCCCAGACCAGATCACCTGTCAGTTCACCAAATGCCATCTCGCCCTCGGCCGAGACGCTCAGGCGGCGCGCGGTGTCGGTGGGGTCGTTGCCATCCGCATTTGGCAATGAGACGGGCCATGGATCGGCGGGCCTGATCTGTGCGGTCATCAGAAAGAAGATCAGCAGGATGAAGACCACGTTGATCATCGGGATGATCGGCTCGAACAGGTTGCGGCGCTTTGGTGTGGAAAAGTCCATCAGGCTCACTCCACCAGCAGGAGTCGGTCAAACCCGGCGGCGTTCAGGGCCTCGACGATCTGTGTCAGCCGTTGCAGGTCTGCGCCATCCCGCGCGCGCAGAATGATGGGGTCACTCGGGGCCTGGGTGAGGGATGCCAGCGCCTGCGGCAGGGTCGCAGGGTCGGAGACGGCCCCGTTGAGGGTGATCTTGTCAGGAGAAATGGTGATCAGGCGCGGTGGCCCAGGATACTCTGAGCCCGCACCGCCCCCGGAGAGCGAAATTGTACCCTCGCGTCCGAATTGTGAGGCGAGCATGAAGAACACCAGCAACAGGAACACGACGTCGATCATCGGTGTCAGGCCGGGTCTGCGCCGCGCGCGGGGAGGGGCGAAGGCGAACATCAGGTGCTCGCGAGGGATGTATGCGTCGCGCTGTCGGGCGCGGTGAAAATGCGCGTGGCGGCATCCTCCATATCGGCCTGCACGGTCTCGATGACGCTTTCGAACCATGCCAGCGCAACCGAGGCGGGGATGGCGACGCACATGCCGGCCGCTGTGGTCAGCAGCGCCTCCCAGATGCCGCCCGCCAGGACCGTGGGATCGGCCTGGCTGCCGCTGTCCTGAAGCGCCTGAAATGCCTCGATCATGCCCAGAACGGTGCCCAGAAGGCCGATCAGCGGCGCGATCACGGCGATCAGTTCCAGCGCGCGCAGGCCGGTGCGGCTCTGATGCAGGAGCTGCCGGGCCACGCGCGTCGTTTCCTCGCGCGCGGCGGATTCCGGCATGGCGCTGTCGGTGCTGGACCGCATGGCCGCATAGGCCACTTGCGCGCGCAGGCTGCGGCGCGGCGCGAGCAGGGCGGTCGCCTGATCGCGCTGACCGTCGCACCAGCAGCGCACGGCCCGCTCTGTGGCGGCAGATGTCCAGGCGCCCGCACGCGCCAGCCGCCAGGCTTTCCACAGGATGATGGTCAGGGTGAGAACGGACAGGCCCGCGATCACCCAGAGGGCCGGGCCGCCACGTTGCAGGAATTGTTCAAGTCCCGAGAGGGTCATGTCATGCTCCTTTTCACGGTCGCCATCCATTCGGATATCCCGGCGGAAACGGCGGTATAGGCGGCGCGGCCCACCGCTTCGCCGATCTGCGTATGCAGGCCGGCATGGATTTGTGATCCGGCTGGCGCGGCCACCGCGACGCAATCCGTGCCGGTGCCTGTGGCCACACCGGTAGGCAGGACGTGCCCGGCCTCGATCACCGCTGCTGTGCGCGCCTGCACCGCGATGCTCATCGTCTCCAGCATTGCCGCATGGGTCAATCCGGTACTCAGCTCAATTACCATGTTGATGGTTCCCCAGTTCCCCCAGTCATGGCCGCTGCGATCCACACGGTGCCCGACCCGTTCGATGTTCGACAGCCCCACCGTGGCGATGGCACGTACCGTGGTATCGCCGATCTGAACGGTGTAGTCGTGGTGGCAGCTCACGTGCCGTGACGTGAGGAACGCCACCGCCTGTGACGCGCCGCGCGCGGCCAGTTCGGCCGAAAACCATTCCGTCACATCCAGATCAGGCGGCAGATCCGCATTGCGCACTTCGCGCCACAGGATATGCCGCGCGGTCACGAACCCGGCGCGGTTCGGTGCCCAGCTCAGCACCTGCATCTCTGCACCCAGATCAAGGTCGAGCCAGGGGTGATCAAGGGTCAGCACGCTCATCCCACCACGTCCAGTGGCTGACAGACCAGCCCGTGTTCGGTGTCCTGGAACCATGCGCTGATGCCAAAGACCTGGGCCAGGTTGTCGGGTGTCAGCACATCGCGTGGTGCCCCGTCCGCGATCAGCGTGCCGTGCCCCAAGAGAACGAGGCGCGTGCAATGGCGCGCCGCCAGCCCTAGGTCATGCAGCGATACCAGCACGGATTTGCCATCCGTCGCAAGCCGGGAAAAGGTCTGCATCGTGGCGATCTGATGTGCCGGGTCGAGGCCCGCGATAGGCTCGTCCGCCAGCAGCAGCGGGGTTTCCTGCGCCAGTGCCCGTGCGATCAGGACGCGGGCCTGTTCGCCCCCCGACAGCCGGGTGGCGGCGCGGTGGCGCAGCGGGCCGAGGTTCATCTGCGCGATGGCGGCGTCGACATGCGCGCGGTCTCCGGCGGCAGTGTCCCGGTGCGGCAGGCGCCCCAGCCCGACGACGGTTTCCACCGAGACCGGCCAGGCGATCTCTCGGGTTTGCGGCATCCATGCGGCGGCGCGGGCGCAGTCATCCGCCCCCAATGCCGCCAGAGAGCTGTGGCCGTCGAACGGCAAAAGACCCAGTGCCGCGCGCATCAGCGAAGTCTTGCCCGCCCCATTGGGGCCGATAAGCCCCACGAACTCTCCGGCCTCCACCGCCAGCGACACCCCGTGCAGAACCGTGCGCCCGCGCAGGGAAATGGCCAGATCGCGCAACGTGAGCAGAGTCATATCCGCTCCTTTCGCAGATTGATGATCAGATGCAGGAAGAGCGGCGCACCGATCAGCGCGGTCAGCACCCCGAGCTTCAGGTCGCGGGCGGGCAGGATCAGGCGCACGGCGATATCGGCCGCCAGCACCATCGCCGCCCCGCCGAGCGCCGAGGCCAGTAGCAGATGCGAAGGTCGCGCGCCGACCAGCGGGCGCAGAATATGCGGCACCACCAGGCCGACAAAGCCGATCGCGCCTGCGACCGCTGTCGCCGCGCCGACCACCAGCGAGGTGCCCAGGATCAGTTGCATCCGCAACCGTCCCAGCGAGATGCCCATGGCCGCCGCCGCATCCTCGCCCAGCGTCAGCGCATTCAGGCCCCGCCCCAGCGTGGCCAGAACGCCCCAGCCCACCAGCATCAGGGGCAGCGCCAGCCAGACATGGGTCATCGACCGGTCGGCCAGCGATCCCATCATCCAAAACACGATCTCGTTGGCTGCGAACGGATTGGGCGACAGGTTCAGCACCAGAGAGGTCAGCGCGGCTGCCAGCGCTGACACCGCGATCCCGGCCAGGATCAGCGTCAGCGATGTGCCGCGCGGCCCGGCCAGCAACACGATCACCAGCATTCCGCAAAACGCACCGGCAAGGGCCATCAGCGGCAGGACAAGCGCAAAACTGGCCGCCAGCCCCGTCTGGATGGCCAGCACCGCCCCCAGCGCGGCAGAGCCCGATACGCCGATCAGACCCGGTTCGGCCAACGGGTTGCGCAGATAGCCCTGCATCGCGGCACCGGCCAGGCCCAGGCTGGCCCCGATCATCACCGCCAGCAGCGCCCGGGGCAGGCGGATTTCGCGCATCACCATCGTCAATGGTCCGTCATCACCGATGATCAGCGCCGACAGGCTGTCGCGCAGGCCCATCTCTGCAGGTCCGACCAGCAGCGACACCGCAAAGAGTACAAGGACCAGCGCCGTCAGAGGGGCATGCACCCGGATCATTTGCGGGCTCCGTCCAGCGCGCGGCGGGTCTCGCTCAGGTCCTTGATCGCGTTCAGTACATGGGGTGTGCCGCAAATCCAGTCGTGGTCGGTGATGGCCGCCGTGGCACCGCTCTGGCGAAAGCTGGCCACGACGGGATGGTCCAGCACCTCCTCAGAGCGCGAGGTGCCGCGATAGCGCTGTCCGGTGATCACGATATCGGGTGCCACCAGCGCCAGCACCTCCAGCGGCATTTTCATGCCCGCCGCATAGCCCGCCCGGTCGGCGGCATTGTCGAACCCGGCGGCGATCAGGATCTGACCGGCCAGTGTCTGATTTCCGGATGTGTAGCTATTGGCGTAATAAAGAGCGGCCTCCGGGCGGGTCTGCACATCTTGTCGCAGGGCAGCCAGCCTTTGGTCGAAGGCGGCGATAACCGCGTCGGCCCGGGCGGTCTGGCCCAGCACTGTGCCCATCTGTGCGATTCGGGATCGCACGTCCTCCAGCGAGTTTGCAGGATCGAACCTTACTACCGGAATGCCGAGGCGTTGCAGCATCGCGACGGTAGGGCGATTCGAGTAGGTCCCGGCCAGAACGAGGTCCGGCTGCATCAGATAGATTTCTTCGGCCAGGCCGCGATTGCTGGGGTAGGCCCGCGCCTCGGTCGCCATGGTCGATGAGCGAGGGTCGGCTGCGAGGAGCGAGATCGAATGCAACTGCCCGGTGCCTGCCAGCATCATCGCCAGTTGGTCGGTGCAAAGGTTCATCGACACGACCCGCCCGGGCGGGGCGCTCGCCGTACTGGCGTCCGCAACAGCATCGGCACTGGCGATCCGGGGCACAAGTGCGCCCCAGATCAGGCAGATTGCCAGAAGGAAGCTACCAGTTCGCATCGAACCCGACATGGAATGTCCGGTCACGCCCGGCATAGCCCCACACGTCCGAATAGTCTTCATTCAGCAGATTCTCGACCCGGAACGTCGCGGCCACATTGTCTGTGACAGCGTAGCGTGCCGACACATCGACCACGGTGTAATCGGGTAGCTCCGCCGGGGTGGAGGGCGGAAAGAACCGCGAATCGAGGTTGCCCGCGACATGGCGAATATCGGCGCTGATCGTCCCGCGCCCTGCAAAGGTCTGGGCTGTGATGCCGAATCCGATCTCATGCTTGGGGCGACGGGTCTCGACGGTGCCATCGGGATTGGTGGCGTCCAGATAGGTGTAGAGCAGTCGCAGGTCGATCTGATCGGTCGCCGCCATCCGGCCTTCGACCTCGACCCCCTTGCGCTTGCTCTTGCCGGCCTGGTTTACAAAACTGAAGGTGCTGGAACCGGTTGCGACCGAAGTGATCTCGTCGCGTAGGATTTCGTGGAAAAGGGTCACGTCCACCATGCCGCGCCCGTCCAAAAACGGCACCTCGACGCCGATATCGAAACTTTCGTTGCGCTCTGGCTGAAGGTTGGGGTTGCCGACATGGTCGAAGGCGGCTGCATATAGCTCGAAATAGGTCGGGTTGACGACACCTGTCCCTGCCGAGGCGTGTAGTCGCACGCCGCTGCCCGCGAATGTGTAGGAGGTTCCGACATTCCACGCCGTCGCATCCTTGAAAACAGAGTTGTCATCGAACCGCAGCCCCGCCTGAACATCGAACCCGTTGCCAAAGCTGCCACGATACTCCAGCGCTACCGATGTCGCCTCGCGTCCGAAAGCCGGGTTGGAGCTGCTGCTGTCTTCTTCATGCTCCAGCAGTAGGTTGATCAGGTGGTTGGTATCGGCGACCGCCGCCCCGTCCAGCCCGTAGCTGAGCCGGTATTTGTAGGCGTTCGTCGCGGTCTTGGTCGGCGCGCCGCCGTTGACGCTGGCCTCATTGTCGGTCTGCTCATAGCTCAGCCGCTGCACCAGGCGTCCTTGCAGTAATTCGTGCTCGGCATAGACGCTGAGGGTCATTTCGTCGTCGGTGCCGAACTGAGTGGCGTCATCGACCACATATGTGGACGCGTCCGTAGCGGCGTAATCGGTGGCATCGTTATCAAACGCCTCTTTCGAGCGGCGCAGGATGAAGCCGAGCTTGACGGTATCGACGGGCTTGAAGTCACCTTTCAAGATCATGGTCCTGCGGTGTGTCTGATCGCGTTCGCCGCCGTCGCCGGAGTAATCCCAGCCGCCATCACGCAGATCGGAAAAACTGAGCGAGAGGCCGCCGCGCGCGTTGCGGGTCGAGGCAAAGCCGGATGCGTTGGTGCTGCCGTGACTGCCGACCTCGACCGAGGCGCTGTATTCGGTGCCGATGACGCCGGTGCGGGTGATGATGTTGATCACCCCCGCCGACGCGTTCGAGCCGTAGAACACCGATTGCGGCCCGCGCAGCACCTCGATCCGCTCAATGTTGGCGGTGTCGAGCCCTCCGAGCAGGTATTCGCCGTCGCCGCCTGCTGCCTCGACCCCGTCGATCAGGATGAGCGTGTGATTGGCCTCGCCGCCGCGAATGCGCACTTGGGTAAAGCTGCCGCCGGCGCTGTTGACCGACACGCCGGGAACAGCGCGCAGGGCGTCCTGCACGGTGGCGATCCCGCGTGCCTTGATCTCTTGGGTGTCGAGGATGGTCGAGGCGCGACCATAGGCATTGGCCTCGACCGGGGTCAGGCCGCCAGAGACGATGATTGCGCCGAGGTCATAGACCTCTTCGGCCCGAACGGGCGCGGTGAATGCGGCGATTGTCGCCAAGAGAATAAGTGAACGGTGGTGTGTCATCATGACTTCACTCCATGCGCCCCGGAGGGCGACGCACTGTAATAGTCGTTGGAAGACACAAGGCCCCCCGCAGACGGTGAGAGCGTCACCACTACGGAAGAACCGTTACCCATAGCGCGCCCCGCGCATGGATAGGGTGATCACCTCGGCAGGTCTCCTGGCTTGCGGGTCACAGCTTGGTCAGGTCTTCCCACCGCAGTTTTTGCGGCAGTGACATATCCGACTTCGCTCGCCGCTTACAGTTGCGGGGGCAGCCGCGGAATTGGCGTCGATTTACGACATTTCACCGCGTTCCCTTTTCACCGGACAGCGCACCGCCCGGACCGAAGTAAGCTACAGATAGCCTGAATCCACAAAGTTGCAACGGAAATTTGGACCCATTCCCGGGGAATACCTCCGCCGGGGATATGAGGTGTCGGCCGCGCCCGTGACGCAGGACAATGCAGGATGTTGCCCTGTTTCCTGCGCGCGCAATAAAGCATGCTTGGCGCAGTATTGTGACCCACAACGCATCCGTCCCCTCAACCGTCCGAGATAGCCATGCGCGAAATAAGCGCGTCACGCCGTGCAGATATGCCCTGCCGGATCGAACGGTGTCGCCTCATTGCAGGGCAACAGGATGGGTATGGCATGATCGTGTGATCGGGCGGGCGCGAGGCCAAGGCTGTCTTAAATTCTCGCTAAATCACCTGCCAGCCGCGCAATCCGCAGTGCGGTCCGGCGTTGCGTGATATATCTTTGGTGGAAATAGCGGGCCATCCCCGACCCAAGCCGACCTCGGGTGGCCGTAGGCGGTAGACCACCTGAAAAGTGGTGCTGCTGCAGAGAATCGAACTCTG
Organism: uncultured Roseovarius sp.; assembly: GCA_947503145.1. Lineage (GTDB taxonomy): Bacteria > Pseudomonadota > Alphaproteobacteria > Rhodobacterales > Rhodobacteraceae > Roseovarius. Next base: position 295,340 of record CANNCP010000002.1, on the reverse strand, counting down.
GACCTCTCCCTTACCAAGGGAGTGCTCTACCTCTGAGCTACAGCAGCACGCTGTGGCGGGTGGATTAGACGCTTCTCGCTTATGGTGCAAGCCTAATCTGGACCCCTTCGGACACCTCATGTAAAGACGGCCCATGACCCGCAAAGACAGCCCGAAAAAGCCTGGACAGACAGGCAATGCGCGCCAGAACAGGCTGAGCCGCGCGCTGAAGGCCAATCTGGCACGGCGCAAGGCCCAGAGCAGGGCGCGCGGTGGCGGGACAGATGCCGAGGCGAACAAGAACGAGCAGGATAAAGGGTAGCGAAAATGGATTCGATTTTGGTGACGGGCAATGGCCCTCTGAGCGGGACGATCCCGATCGCGGGGGCCAAGAATGCCTGTCTCACGCTGATGCCGGCGACACTGCTCAGCGACGAGCCGCTGACGCTGACCAACGCACCACGTCTCAGCGATATCCGCACGATGACAGAGCTGCTGTCGTCATTGGGGGCCGAGGTGCAGTCATTGCAGGGCGGGCAGGTTCTGACGATGTCGAGCCACGATCTGACCAGTCAGCGTGCCGACTATGACATCGTGCGCAAGATGCGCGCCTCGATCCTTGTGCTGGGCCCGCTCCTGGCGCGGTTTGGTCAGGCGCAGGTGTCGCTGCCCGGCGGCTGTGCCATTGGCGCGCGCCCGGTCGATCTGCACCTCAAGGCGCTGGAGGCGATGGGCGCGGAACTGGATCTGCGCGACGGTTATGTGCACGCCAAGGCCCCCGGCGGGCTGAAAGGCGGTGTGGTTGAATTTCCGTTCGTAAGCGTGGGGGCCACGGAAAACGCGCTGATGGCGGCGACGCTGGCCAAGGGCACCACGGTGCTGAAATACGCCGCGCGCGAGCCCGAGATTGTCGATCTGGCCAGCTGCCTGCGCAAGATGGGCGCACAGATCGACGGCGACGGCACGGACACGATCACCATTCAGGGTGTCGACCGGCTGCACGGTGCAACGCATCCGGTGGTGACCGACCGGATCGAACTGGGCACCTATATGCTGGCCCCTGCGATCTGCGGCGGCGAGGTGGAATGCCTCGGCGGGCGAATTGATCTGGTCGGCGCGTTCTGCGAGAAACTGGACGCGGCGGGCATCAGCGTCGAGGAAACACCCACAGGGCTGAAAGTGGCGCGCAAGAATGGCCGCATCCGCGCGGTCGATGTGACGACAGAGCCGTATCCCGGCTTTCCCACCGACTTGCAGGCGCAATTCATGGCGCTGATGTGTACGGCTGATGGCACTTCGGTGTTGGAGGAAACGATTTTCGAGAACCGCTTTATGCATGCGCCGGAACTGATCCGCATGGGGGCCAATATCGATGTGCATGGTGGTCATGCCACGGTAACGGGCGTTGAGCGGCTGAAGGGCGCGCCGGTGATGGCGACCGATCTGCGCGCCAGCGTCTCATTGATCCTGGCGGGGCTGGCGGCAGAGGGTGAAACCATCGTGAACCGCGTCTATCATCTGGATCGCGGCTATGAACGGGTCGAGGAAAAACTGCGCAACGTGGGCGCAAGAATCGAGCGGGTAACGGGCCAATGACCGAGCGCGACGCGAGCTTTGAGGACGGGCGCGAGGCGCCGATCAATTTGGGCGCATTTGACCCTGAAGATCTGCAAATTCTATCGAGCCTGACGCAGGATGCGGTCTTTCCCATCACCGAGATGTCCTGGCGTCCCGGCGGTCGGCGTTTTGCGCTGCTGATCAACCGGTTTCGTTGGGAGGATGCCGGGAGGGAACGGCGCGGACCCGAACGGGTGAGGTCGCTGCTGGTCGTGGACAACGTGCTGCGCGTCGCCAGTCAGGGCATTGATCGCGATGATGCGGATACGATCCTGTCGCTGCTGTCTGTCACCTTTGTGCCCGGCGAAGAGGGCACGGGGCATGTTCTGCTGACGCTGGCGGGGGACGGTGCGATCCGGCTGGATGTCGAGGCGCTGGAGGTGACGCTGAAGGATGTGACGCGCCCCTACCGCGCGCCATCGAAAAAGACCCCCAGCCACCCGGAGTGAGCGCGAAGGACTGCCAATGCCCAAATTTCTAGATCACAGCGCGCCTGATTTCGAGGCCGGGTTCACGGCGCTCTTGTCAGCCAAGCGCGAGGACAGCCCGGATGTGGATGCAGTCGTGGCCGGGATCATCGCGGATGTGCGCGCGCGCGGCGATGCGGCCCTGATCGAGCTGACCGAAAAATTCGACCGGGTGACGCTGACGCCGGACACAATCCGCCTCAGCCCCGACGAGGTGACGAGTGCCGCTGCAGATGTTGCAGCCCCGGTCCGGGAGGCGCTGGAACTGGCCGCTGCCCGCATCCGCGCCTATCACGCGCGGCAGATGCCCGAAGATGCCAGCTGGACCGACGAGGCCGGTGCAACGCTGGGCTGGCGCTGGACGCCGGTCAGTGCGGCGGGCCTTTATGTGCCGGGCGGTCAGGCCACCTATCCGTCATCGGTGCTGATGAACGCGATTCCGGCCAAGGTGGCGGGCGTGCCGCGTCTGGCGATGGTGGTGCCCACACCGGACGGGGCGCTGAACCCTGCCGTGCTGGCTGCTGCACAGATTGCCGGGGTGGACGAGATCTATCGCATCGGTGGCGCGCAGGCGGTGGCGGCGCTGGCTTACGGGACCGAAGCAGTTGCGCCGGTGGACAAGATCACCGGCCCGGGCAACGCCTATGTGGCGGCGGCCAAGCGGCGCGTGTTCGGCAAGGTGGGCATCGACATGATCGCCGGCCCGTCCGAGATACTGGTGATTGCGGATGCAGATAACGATCCGGACTGGATCGCGCTGGATATGCTCAGCCAGGCCGAACATGACGAAAGCGCGCAGGCGATCCTGATCACCGACGATCCCGGATTTGGTCGCGCCGTGGCGCAGGCGATCGAGGCGCGACTGGAGACGCTGGAGCGGCATGCCATCGCCGCGGCCAGTTGGCGCGACTTTGGCGCGGTGATCACGGTGCCCGATCTGGACGTGGCTGCCGCGCTGTCGGATCGCATCGCCCCCGAGCATCTGGAGCTGTGTGTCGCCGATCCCGAAGCCCTGAGTGCGCAGATCACCCATGCAGGCGCGATTTTCCTCGGTCAGTGGACGCCCGAGGCGATCGGCGACTATGTCGGCGGACCGAACCACGTGCTGCCCACGGCGCGCTCGGCGCGGTTCTCATCGGGCCTCAGCGTGATGGATTTCCTCAAGCGCACGACACTGGCCCGCATGAGCCCCGCGGCCCTGCGGACCATCGGCCCCGCTGCCGAAGCCTTGGCGATTTCAGAGAGCCTGGAGGCGCATGGGCTAAGTGTGCGGGCGCGGCTGGACAGGCTGAACGAGTAGGGTGCCCGGCGATCGCGTCCGCATCACCATCGCGCGCTGCCAGTTCATCGACGATTGTGCTGGCAGGCGTAATTGGCCGGGACTGGCGCGCAATTACGACAGACACGCAGCGCACGGCCCACTGCGCCATCTTGGCCGTTGACTTGGCCGTGCAAACTCTCGACTGATAGCCCGCGTGCGGCGGTTGACCATCGCCCGTGTCCGAATTGACTGCTGGAAAGGTCCAAAAGGCCATGAGCCGTATCTGCCATATCGAACTTGATGACGCGAACCTGCCGCCGCCCACACCCGAGATCGAGCAGGAGCGCAAGGTCGCGCTGTTCGATTTGATGGAAGAGAACATCTTTGATCTGCCCAAGCGGGATGACCGGCAGGTGCCCGAAGGCCCCTACCGCGTGGGCCTCTCGATCCGCGAAAAGCGTCTGGTTTTTGCGGTTGCGACCGAGAATGACAGCCCGGCCACCGAATTCCATTTGTCGCTCAGCCCGTTCCGCCAGGTGGTCAAGGATTACTGGACCATCTGCGAGAGCTATTTCGACGCGGTCAAGAATATGCCCCCCAGCCAGATCGAGACCATCGACATGGCCCGTCGCGGCATTCACAACGAAGGTGCGCGCATCCTGGAGGAGCGTCTGGAAGGCAAGGCGATGATTGACAATGATACCGCGCGGCGCCTCTTCACCCTGATCTGCGTGCTGCATTTCGGCAACTAGCAACATGGCGGCAGAGCTTCCTCAATCGGTCCTGTTCTGCTGCGATTACAACGCAGTCCGTTCACCCATGGCCGAAGGGCTGATGAAGCAGCTCTATGGCGCCGACACCTATGTGCAGTCGGCGGGCGTGCGCAGCGAACAGGATATCGACGGGTTTTCCATTGCCGTGTGCGAGGAAATCGGGATCGAGCTGTCGCGCCACCGGGTCCGCAGCTTTGACGAGATGGAGCAATGGGGCGACGACCTCAGTTCCTTCGATCTCGTGGTGGCACTCAGCCCTGCCAGCCAGCGCCGCGCGCTGGAACTGACCCGGATTTTTCACCTCGAAGTTGTCTATTGGCCGATCCTGGACCCCACCGGCCTGGGCGAGACGCGCGAGGCTAGGTTAACCGCCTATCGCCAGAGTCGCGACCAGATCCGCGCCCATATGATCGACCGCTGGGGGCCGCCGGAAGAAGAGTAGAAATGACCCCGCGCCTGTCGATCGCGCGTGTAAGCCGTGGATCATGTGGATTTTTGATCACAGGGGGCTCAGAGAGGCTTCCCAGAGTGATTCGATTTTGATACCTTGCATGACATAAAAAGAAAAAAAGGCAGGCAGTACAGGCATGAAAACGGGCTTTCGGGGCACGTTTGTCATCTCTTGGTCGCAGACGGAAGTGGACGGTTTCAAAGCCGACGCAGTACAATCGATCTCGGTTGGGGCCACATGGTCCTGGCGCGGGGACGCTGTGCGCGTGGACGGGCCACCCGAATTGCTGCGACTGGAACAGGCAGACGGGGACAGGATCAGTCGCAAGGGCGCGGCACGGATGGTCAGGCGGCTGGTAGGGGCGGCGCTGAGCAACACGAGGGACATAACTCAGATCGACGTGGACGAGCCGCTGATGGATCGCAGTTTTGTGGTCACGAATGGCGCGCAGAGCTACACGATCACGACAATCGAAGTGGGTGACGGCGCGCCGCCCCTGTTGATGTTTATCGACGAGTTTCCGCCAAAGGATACTGAGATGTGGGTGGTGCATCATACGCTGGAGGGGTCGCAGGCGGCCTCGACCGGTGCGGCGGGCGGCGTGATCTGCTTTACTCCCGGCACGCGGATCGAAACGCCGGACGGGCCGCGGCTGGTGGAGGAATTGCGCGAAGGCGATCGGGTCCAGACCAAGGATTGTGGCGCGGAGGAAATCCAGTGGGCCGGCAGCCGCCGGATGACCGGCGCGCGGCTCTTTGCGATGCCGGGCCTGCGACCGATCCGCATTCGCAGCGGTGCACTGGGTATCGAGCGGCCGGATGAGGAATTGCTGGTTTCGCCCGAACACCGGATGCTGGTGCGTGGCGATGTGGCGCGGGCGCTCTTCAACACGCCCGAAGTGCTGATATCGGCCAAGGATCTGATCAACAACGGCAATATCAGCGTCGATCTGTCGGTGCGCGAAGTGACATATATTCACCTTCTGTTACCACGACATCAGATCCTGTGGGCGAACGGTGTGGAAACCGAGAGCTTTCATCCCGCGAGCGCCGCGCTCACGACGCTGGATCAGGCAGATCGGCTGCGCCTCCTCGCGCGGTTCCCGGCGCTGGAATTCGAGCCGCAAACCTATGGCAGCTTTGCCCGGCGCAGCCTGAGCGGGCCCGAGGCGGCGATCTTGGCACACGAGGCGGCGTGACCTGAATGGGCGCCCTGCCAGGCGTGCACCTTTTTCTGTTTGCGCACGGGCCACGCAGGCCCTGGAGGATATTTTCAGCAAGAAGAAGGGATGGGCTGTTCTTCTTGCCGAAAACATCCCCACCGGAGGTAAGAAAGTTTCTTTGCTGGCGGACAGTTGACACCGCTCGGCAGGCGCGTATAAGCGCGGCTTCATTGGTGTTGGTGGCCCCCGCGAGGGGATGCCTGTCGGGAGCAATCCAGAGGACAACGCCCTTCATCACCGCGAGGACGCCCAGCCGGGCGGAGGAGCGGGCCTATCAGGAAGGAGATCAGCCGTGACCAAACGCACGTCTGCCAAGTACAAACTCGACCGCCGCATGGGTGAAAACATCTGGGGTCGTCCCAAATCACCCGTAAATCGCCGTGAATATGGCCCCGGCCAGCATGGCCAGCGCCGCAAGGCCAAGATTTCCGATTTCGGCATTCAGTTGCGCGCCAAGCAGAAGCTCAAGGGCTATTATGGCGACCTGACCGAGAAGCAGTTCAAGCGCATCTATACCGAAGCCGCCCGTGTCACCGGCGACACCGGTGAGAATCTCATCGGCCTGCTGGAGCGCCGTCTTGACGCCGTGGTCTACCGTTCAAAGTTCGTGGCGACCATTTTTGCCGCACGCCAGTTCGTGAACCACGGCCACGTCAAGGTGAACGGCAAACGGGTTAACATCCCCTCCTACCGCGTAAAGGAAGGTGACGTGATCGAGGTCCGCGACCGGTCCAAGCAACTGGCCGTCCTGCTGGAGGCCGTGCAATTGGCCGAGCGCGATGTGCCCGATTATATCGACGCTGACCACTCCAAGATGAAAGCTACCTTCGTGCGCACTCCGGCGCTGGGTGATGTGCCCTACCCGGTGATGATGGAGCCGAACCTCGTGATCGAATTCTACGCGCAGAACTAAGCCAGCCGCTTTTTCTGCCGGGAATGTGTCTCAGGGCCGTGGCGGGAAACCGCTACGGCCCTTTTGCTTGATTATGGCCAGGGGCCGGTGGAAAATCTGATGTGTTTCGGCCTATGGCTGCTTCGGCCTTCTGGCAAAATGCAGTGTGACGCCGGAGCACAATGCGCTTTTCGAGAAAAACTGTAATTCAGGTTTGTCGCAAAAGACGTTAGAACTTCGGGCAGGGAGATTGCCGAATGACAAAGATCATACCGCAGCCGGGGATTTTGGATATCGCCCCCTATCAGGGTGGAGCCGCCCATATCGAAGGCGTTCAGAATGTCGTCAAGCTCAGTTCGAACGAGAATCCGTTCGGGCCCAGCGACGCCGCCAAGGAGGCCTTTCGCAAAACTGCCTATGATTTGCACCGCTACCCGTCATCCGATCACGCCGTGTTGCGCCGCGCAATCGCGGAGGTGCACGGCCTCGACCCCGAGCGGATCATTTGTGGCGCGGGCAGCGACGAGATCATCGCCTTTCTCTGTCAGGCCTATGCCGGGCCGGGCGACGAGGTGATCCATACCGAACACGGGTTTGCCATGTACCGCATCAGCGCGATGGCCAACGGCGCTACCCCGGTCGAGGTCGCCGAGCGCGAACGGGTCACGGACGTGGATGCGATCCTGGCCGCCTGCACCGTGCGCACGCGGTTGGTGTTCGTCGCCAATCCGAACAACCCCACCGGCACCATGGTCGGTGCGGCGGAACTGGCGCGGCTGGCTGCAGGCCTGCCCGAGCAGGTCTTGCTGGTGATCGACGGGGCCTATGCCGAATATGTCGAGAGCTACGACGGTGGCGCGTCACTGGTAGAGGCGCGCGAAAACGTCGTCATGACCCGCACCTTCTCCAAGCTTTATGGGCTGGGCGGTCTGCGAATTGGCTGGGGTTACGGCCCGCGTCATGTGATTGATGTGCTGAACCGCGTGCGTGGTCCCTTCAACCTCAGTCAGGCGGGGCTGGCCGCCGCCGAAGCGGCCGTGCGCGACGCTGCCTGGGCCGAGAAGTGCCGGGCTGACAACACCCGGCAGCGCGCGTGGCTGGCCGAGGCACTGGCCGAACACGGCGTCCCGTCGGACACGTCCACAGCGAATTTCATCCTCGCGCGCTTTGCCAACCAGGCCGAGGCCGAGGCCTGCGACGAGCACCTGAAATCCGAAGGGCTGATCGTGCGCCGCGTGGCGGGCTACAACCTGCCCAACTGTCTGCGCATCACTGTAGGGGACGAGGCCGGTTGCCGCCGCATTGCCCATGCGGTGGGCCAGTTCATGAAGGTCGCCCGATGAGCGTGCTCTACGACCGGGTGGCCCTGATCGGGCTGGGGCTGATCGCCGGGTCCATGGCGCTGGCCATGAAACGTGCGGGACTGGCGCGCGAGGTGGTGGGTCATGCGCGCTCTGCCGAGACCCGGCAGGTGGCGCGCGACATCGGCCTGTGCGACCGGATCACCGAGAGCGCGGCAGAAGCGGTAGAGGGTGCCGATCTGGTGGTACTCTGCGTGCCTGTGGGCGCAATGGCGGCCGTCGCGGCCGAGATCGGTCCGGCGCTGAAGCCGGGGGCTACGCTCAGCGATGTCGGCTCTGTCAAGCGCGCAGTGATCGACGCGGTCACGCCACATATCCCCCAAGACGTGCATTTTGTACCTGCACACCCGCTGGCGGGGACCGAACATTCGGGCCCGCGGTCGGGCTTTCCCGAGCTTTTTGACGGGCGCTGGTGCCTGATCGTACCTGCCGAGGGCACCGACGAGGCGGCCGTTGCGCGGCTTGAGACACTCTGGCAGGGGATCGGGGCGCTGACCGACCGGATGGAGGCGGACCACCACGACCTGGTGCTGGCTGTCACCAGCCACGCACCGCACCTCATCGCCTACACGATGGTCGGTGTGGCCGATGATCTGCGCCGCGTGACGGACAGCGAAGTGATAAAATACTCTGCTGCGGGATTTCGTGATTTCACCCGGATTGCCGCCAGCGATCCCACGATGTGGCGCGATGTGTTCCTGAACAACAAGGATGCAACGCTGGAAATCCTCGGGCGGTTCACCGAAGAGCTGTTTGCCTTGCAACGGGCGATCCGCACCGGCGACGGTGATCATCTGCACGCCTACTTCACCCGCACACGGGCAATTCGGCGCAGTATCATCGAGGCAGGGCAGGACACGGACGCGCCCGATTTCGGACGGGGAAAGCAGGTATGATCCGTCGGCTTGCCATAACCGGCACCTTTATCGGTCTGACGCTTGTGGCGGGGCTGGCGATGGCCGAAGCACCCGAGCGCTCATTGCGCCCGGTTGCCCGGCCCGGTTCGCTACAGATCGGGATCGCGCAACCGGCCCGGCACACCACGACCAAAGCGAAGCGGCCAGAGGCGCGCCCGGAGAAAATCACCTCATCAAGCCGCGACGAGCGCGGGCACCGGACGGCTCCGAAGTCCCGGCAGAATAAGACACTGGCCGTTCTCCAGCCCGAACCGCGCACTGAACGGCGCGGACTGTTCAGGTCATTGCGTCCGTTGCTGCGCCCGCGTGCCGTCGGCAAGAGGGCGGTCGCACGCAAGAACGAGTTGGCGCGCGGTGCGGTCTGCGGTGACGTCGCCATCCAGGGGGCCGAGATCGGTGCGGTGCGTGGCAAGCTGAACGGCTGCGGCTTGATCAAGGGGGTAAAGGTGCGCGAAGTCAGCGGCGTCGCGCTGAGCCAAAATGCTGTGATGGATTGCGTGACCGCCAAGGCGCTGAAATCATGGATCAATACGGGGATGAAACCGGCCGTTGGCAACCGTGGCGGCGGGGTGTCGCGCATTCGCGTGGTGGCGCATTACGCGTGCCGGACCCGCAACAACCAGCGCGGCGCGAAAATCTCGGAGCATGGGCGCGGACGGGCGATAGATATCGCCGGTTTCACGCTGCGCGACGGATCAACGATCACGGTGCTGACGGATTGGAACAAGGGCGACAAGGGCCAGACCCTGCGCCACATGCACAAGACCGCCTGCGGGACGTTCGGCACGGTTCTGGGGCCGGAATCGAACCGATTTCACCAGGATCATTTCCATTTCGACACAGCGCGATATCGCAGCGGATCTTATTGCCGCTAAGAGGCACCGCCTATTTAGGCGGTGCGATGCGTGCTAACGCAGCCGCAGCACCGGGGCGGGCGCGATGGGAACAGGGCCAAGCCAGATGCGCCCACTCGCGAATTCCAGCGGGATGTCCAGTGTCTTGGGGTTGCCGGCCAGCCGCGACAGTAGTTTCAGCCCTTCTTCGACAGGGGCCGAGATCCGCGCAGGCAGCGTGCCGGAATTGCGCGCCAGTTGCAGGATTTCGCGCCAGTTGCGGGCCTTGATCGTCACGGTCCCGGTGGGCTGGCCCGCCGCATCGACGACAAGCTCACCCGCCGCCTGCAATGACAGTTGGCCCCATGTCGCCTCGGCCAGCCGCAGCCGGATTTGTTGTGGTTGCGGGCGCGCCTGCTCGATGGCGCGGTGGTCCCAGGGTCTGTCAAAGAGAACCGTGAGATCGGCGTGCACCACGGTGAACTTGTCCGGCAAGGTCCCGTTCGGGTCCACCCGTGTGGCCCAGGTGCTTGGTGGGGCCAGCCCATCGGCGCGCAGGCCCAGATGGTAATGTGCGTCCGCATCGGCGGGCACATGCTCTGCCGCCAGGGTCAGTCCTTCGATCTGTAGTGGCGCGTCGCCGCCGTCCGGTGCGATGGTTAACGCAAGGGCGGTCAGGGTCGCGCGATTCATGGTCAGGTCGGTCGACGCCTCCAGTACCATGCTGGCGCGCATGTCATCGCTGGTGACACGGTATTTCTCCAGCGGTGTCGCGACCAATTGCTGTTGCGGCCAGACGGCAATCAAATGGTTTGGTTTGTAACTGAGGGCGAGCAGCTGGAAAAACGGCGCCTCCCAGGCAAGGCCCGTACCGGGGTCGGCCAGCGCCACTTTGGTAAAGCTGGCGTCGAACCGGTTGGGGAACCCGCGCACCGCGAGATCGGCGTAGTCTGCCACCCAGCCTTCGGCGCGGCGCGCGTCGAACCACGTTTTGAACCCGAATTTAGTGGCGCCTGCTCCGACGAACCAGTAACCGCTCCAGCCGAGGCTGGCGAGGATGATGATACTCAGTAATGCCCGCATGAATTGCCCCCCTTTAACGGCGTGCCGCGATGGTGTTTATAGGGCGAAACGCGTGAGGGAACAGCAAAATGACGATGTGGGTGTTCGGTTATGGGTCGCTGGTGTGGAATCCGGGCTTTGAGGTCAAGGAACAGGTAATCGCCACGCTGCCGGGTTATTCGCGGAGTTTTTGCATGCGCAGCATCCATCATCGCGGCACGGACGCCCGTCCCGGTCTGGTTCTGGCATTGGATGAGGGGGCGCAAGCCGCCTGCAAGGGCGTGGCGCTGGCTGTCCCGGAGGATCGGCAGGATGCCGTGCTGGCCTATCTGCGCGAACGCGAACTGATCTCGTCTGCCTATCTCGAACGGACACTTGATGTGCATCTTGGTGACGGGCGACAAGTGACGGCATTGGCCTATGTGGTGGACCGCGATCACGTCCAGTATTGTGGCGGTCTGCCGCTGGAGGAGCAGGCGCAGATCATTGCCCGTGCCGCAGGCCAGCGTGGGCCGAACACCGAATATCTCTACAACACCGCCAGCCATCTGACCGCATTGGGCATAGACGATTCCGATCTTTGCTGGCTCTCGGCGCGGGTGCGCGAGATCGCCGCATAAGTCCTTGGCTTGAAGGGCTTGAACGCGTAGTCTGACCCTCAGAAGAGCGTGCGGTAAGGCGCCGGTAGCAGTCCAGTAGCATCAACGTGTCGGGAGCGTCCATATGGACCAGCCGGGCCGCAAGGTCGAGCAGCAATTTTCACATCCCGTTCGTCAGATCGTTCTGATGTTGGTTGTGCTGGTGTTGACGGGGCTCGGGTCATTCCTGGCGTTGCCCCGGGTACTGCCCGTTTTTGAGGCGAACCCCTATCTGAACGGGTTCATCATCTTTGTCTTTTTCATCGGTGTGCTGTCGTGCTTCTGGCAGGTCATTCAGCTGATTGTCTCGGTGCGCTGGCTCGATGGCTTCGCGGCCGAGAACGCCGGGCATGAGATGACCAAGGCGCCGCAATTGTTGGCGCCGCTGGCCACGCTCTTGCGGCAGCGCGGCAAACGTATGCAGATCGCACAAACCTCGGCCCAGTCGATCCTCGACTCGGTTGCGCAGCGTGTCGACGAAGTGCGCGAGATCACGCGCTATATCGTCAACATGCTGATTTTCCTTGGTCTTCTCGGCACTTTCTACGGACTTGCCACGACAGTACCTGCCCTCGTGGACACTATTCGCAGCCTCGCTCCGCAAGAGGGCGAAGGCGGCGTCGAGGTCTTTCAAAGGCTGATGACCGGGCTTGAGGCGCAGCTGGGCGGCATGGGTGTCGCCTTTGCCTCGTCGCTGCTGGGGTTGGCGGGATCGCTGGTCGTGGGTCTGTTGGAGTTGTTTGCCAGCCAGGCGCAGAACCGGTTCTACCGCGAACTCGAAGAGTGGATGTCTACCATCACTCGGGTCGGCCTTGCCGGGACCGAAGGCGAGGGATCGGGACAGCAGAACATGCTGGGCGCTGTGCTCGACCATATGAGCGAGCAGATGGAATCGTTGCAGATGATGCTGACGCAGTCGGATATCTCGCGCTCTGCGGTGGATGAAAAGCTGGGCACATTGGCTGATGCGGTGGCGCGCCTGACGCACCGGATGGAAAGCGCGGGCCAGACCAACGAGATTTTGATGCGCGTCGCTGAAGGGCAGGAGCGTCTGTTCGACCGGCTGGCAGCGCGATCCGAAAGCAGTAGTGAGGGGCTGGATGCCGAGAGCCGGATGCGCCTGCGGTCGATCGACGTGCAGATGCTGCGTATCCTCGAAGAAATCAGTGCCGGGCGACAGGAGACGATGACCGAGTTGCGCACCGATCTGGCGGCGCTTGTGCGCGCACTGGGCCATAGTCGCGCCGCCGCCCCACAACCCGCGCGGCACAGACGCGACCCCACCACGCCGGAGCAGGAGGGCTAGGTCATGGCCCTTTCACGGCGCTCCGGGCAGCGGTTTCAGGCCTCGATCTGGCCGGGTTTCGTCGATGCGATGACCGGCTTGTTACTGGTGCTGATGTTCGTGCTGACCATCTTCATGGCGGTACAGTCCGTACTGCGCGAGACGATCAGCGGGCAGGAGACCGAGCTTGAAGTGTTGTCGGCAGAGGTGGCGGCGCTGGCGCGCGCACTGGGTCTGGAGCAGGACAAGAACGCGACCCTGACCCAGCGAGTGGGCGCGCTGACCACCACACTCAGCGATGCGCGCAAACGGCAGGAGGAGCAGTCTGCGCTGATTGCGTCGCTGCGGGCAGAGCGCGACAGTCAGGCCACAGTCCTGAGCGCGGCAGAGGCGCGTATCGCGAGTTTTGAGGAACAGGTTGCGGGGCTACTGTCCCAACAGCGTGGCGACCGCGAGCAGATCGCAGCACTTGAAGGGGAACGCGCGGAATTGCTGACCGAGCAGGAGGCGCTGCAACTGGCGCTTTCAAGGTTGCGCGAGGAGAACGACGAACAAGCGGAGGCGGCACGCCTCGCGGCCGCGCAGGCCGACGCACTGGAGGCAATGATCGCCGATCTGCGGCGCGAAAATGCCGAAGCGGCGGACGCGCAGATTGCGCTGAGTACGCAAATCGAGGATCTACAGGCTGATCTGAGCGCCGAAGAGGCGGCGCGCCTGACGCAGGCGGCCGCTGCCGAGGCGCTGCGCAAGAAGCTGGAAGGCGCGCAGACCGAACTGACTGCGATGACGCTTGCGCTCGAAGAGCAGCGGCGCAAAGCCGAAGAAACGCTGACCCTGCTCGCTGCGGCGCAGGATGCGGGCGAGGATCTGAACGATCAACTGGCCGCAGCATTGCTGGCGGGGCAGGACAGCCAATCGCGCATCGACGCTTTACAGGTCGCATTGGACACAGCCCGGCGCAAGCTGTCAGAGATGGAGACGGCGCGCACGGACACGGTGGCGACGCTGTCGGCGGAGAAGGCCGATTTGCAAGCCGCACTCGATACCGCCCGCGAGGAGATCGCCGCGCGCGATGCCTCCATCGCGGCGCTGCGCACACGCCTTGCCGATGTGGAGACCATGTTGGCGGACGCGCTGGCACAGGCCGAGACGACCAGTGCCGCGCTGGGCGCGGAAAAGCAGGCATTGCAGGTGCGACTTGATACCGCCCTGGCTGACGCACGCGCGCAGGGCGACGAGGCTGCCCGGCTGCGCCTGAGGCTGAGCGAGATCGAGGCCAGCATGGCCGATCTGCAAGGTGCCGCGCGCCAGCAGCAGGCCGAACTGGCGGCGACCGTCGCAAGCCTGGAAGATCGGCTTGCCACCGCGCTCAGGGAGGCCGAAGGCAAGGACGCGGAACTGGGTACGTTGCGCAGCGCGCTGGCGAAAGCCGAGGAAGAACTGACATCGGTCAAGACCCGGCTCGCAACCTTGATGGCCACGACGACCGAGCAATCGCTGACCGCCAAGGAGGTGCGCGAGAAGCTGGCCGCGGCGCTCGCTGCCAAGCTGGCTGCCGAGGCTGACGCCGCCGATCAGCTGAGCGCCGCCGAAGAACGCGCCGCACTGCTGGCCGAAGCACGCGAGAAACTGGCGCAGCAAAAGAGCGCCTCTGAGGCCGCGCTACGTGAGCAGGCGCTGCTCAACCAGCAGGTTGCGGCACTGCGCATGCAGCTATCGGAATTGCAGGCGTTGCTGGATGATGCGCAGGTCCGCGAGGCGGCGTCTGCTGTGCAGATGCAGACGCTGGGGCGCGATCTGAACGCGGCACTGGCGCGGGTCGCCACCGAAGAGCGCCGCCGCCGCGAGGCGGAGGAAGAGAAGAACGTGCTGCTGGAGGCTGAAAAAGAGCGCCTGGAGGCAGAACGCGAGAACCTGGAGAAATACCGTTCGGAATTCTTTGGGCGGCTGCGCGATGTGCTGGGCACCCAGGAAGGCGTGCGGATCGAAGGCGACCGTTTCGTCTTTTCCTCAGAGGTGCTGTTCGCGCCGGGGCAGGCGACGCTGTCGCAGTCCGGGCGCGGCGAGATCGCCAAGGTGGCCGAAATCTTGCGGAACGTGGTCGATGATATCCCCGACGGTATCGATTGGGTGATCCGCGTTGACGGGCACACCGATGACGTGCCCATCCGCAACTCTGCCGACTTTGCCGATAACTGGGAATTGAGCCAGGCGCGGGCGCTGTCGGTGGTGCGCTACATGATTGATTCCCTCGGCCTGCCGCCGGACCGTCTGGCGGCGAACGGCTTTGGCCAGTATCAGCCGGTGAACACCGCCGACACCGATAAGGCGCGGGCGCAAAACCGGCGGATCGAGCTGAAATTTACGGAAAAATAGGGCGTTTCGCCTTTAACCCGAGATATCAGATAAGGCGAAACGCTTGTCTTATGATTTACTTGGCCTTCATGCGAAGATGGTGGCTCTGCCCGACACACCATTATGTCGGGCAGAGGCGGTGTGTGGATCGATCCAGAGCGTGTCGGCAGAAGGCACACCGCAGGTGATCGCGCCATCGGGATCATATGGGTCGACAGCATCATCGTCTCGGCGGATACTTAGATGCAGGCGCTAGATGCAGGTGCGGAAACTGCGTGCGGCCAGACAGGCCGATCTGGCCAAGCCGATCGCCGCGCGCCACCTTGTCCCCGACGCCGCCCAGGCAGCGCCGCGCATCAGTCGGCGGTCAGCAGCGGAGGCTTCTTGCCGGTCAGGCGCGGGTGGTCCGGTCCCTCTACGGTGAGGGCGATCTTGCCATCCTTGATGTCGACCTTGACCACGCCGCCCTTGGCCAGCTTGCCAAAGAGCAGTTCTTCGGCCAGCGGTTTCTTGATGTGCTCCTGGATCACGCGGCCCAGCGGGCGCGCGCCCATCTTGTCGTCATAGCCCTTGTTGGCCAGCCAGGCGGCGGCAGCCTCGGTCAGTTCGATCGTCACATTGCGGTCCATCAGCTGCGCCTCAAGTTGCAGCACGAATTTCTCGACCACCTGCACAATGACTTCCTTGGGCAACGGTGCAAAGCTGATCACCGCATCCAGACGGTTGCGGAATTCGGGCGTGAACGTGCGCTCGATGGCCGCCGTATCCTCGCCCTCGCGGCGGTCACGGCCAAAGCCGATGGCGGATTTCGCCTGCTCGGTCGCACCCGCGTTCGAGGTCATGATCAGCACCACGTTGCGGAAATCCACCTTTCGCCCGTTGTGATCGGTGAGCGAGCCGTGATCCATGACCTGCAGCAGGATGTTGAACACATCCGGGTGCGCCTTTTCAATCTCGTCGAGCAGCAGCACACAATGCGGGTGCTGGTCCACGCCATCGGTCAGCAAGCCGCCCTGGTCAAAGCCGACATAACCCGGAGGCGCGCCAATCAGGCGGCTGACCGCGTGTTTCTCCATGTATTCGGACATGTCGAACCGCAGAAGTTCCACGCCCAGCGTATCGGCAAGCTGCTTGGCCACTTCGGTCTTGCCCACGCCGGTGGGGCCGGCAAAGAGATAGTTGCCGATGGGCTTTTCCGGCTCGCGCAGCCCCGCACGCGACAGCTTGATCGCGGATGACAGCGCGTCGATGGCGGGGTCCTGACCAAAGACGACGCGTTTCAGCGAAGATTCGAGGTCGCGCAGGACCTGCGCATCGTCCTTGCTGACATTCTTGGGCGGGATACGTGCAATCTTGGCCACCACGGCCTCGATCTCCTTGGCGCCGATGGATTTGCGGCGTTTGGAGGCGGCTACCAGATGTTGCGCCGCGCCGGCTTCGTCGATCACGTCGATCGCCTTGTCGGGCAGCTTGCGGTCGTTGATGTAGCGCGCGCTGAGGTCCACCGCGGTCTTGATCGCGTCGTTGGTGTATTTCAGGCTGTGGTGGTCCTCGAAATAGGGCTTGAGGCCCTTGAGGATCTTGATCGTGTCCTCGACCGAAGGTTCGACCACGTCGATCTTCTGGAACCGGCGGGCGAGCGCGCGGTCCTTCTCAAAGTGTTGGCGAAATTCCTTGAACGTGGTCGATCCCATGCAGCGCAGTTTGCCCCCCTGAAGCGCAGGTTTCAGCAGGTTGGAGGCATCCATCGCGCCGCCCGATGTGGCGCCGGCACCGATCACGGTGTGAATCTCGTCGATGAACAGAACCGCGTCGGGATGGCTTTCCAGTTCGGTCACGACGGCCTTCAGCCGCTCCTCGAAATCGCCGCGATAGCGCGTCCCGGCCAGCAGGGCGCCCATGTCGAGCGAGAATATGGTGGTGTTCGCCAGCACCTCGGGTGTCTCACCCGAGATGATCTTGCGCGCGAGGCCCTCGGCGATGGCGGTTTTGCCGACTCCGGGATCTCCTACCAGAAGCGGGTTGTTCTTGCGGCGGCGGCAGAGCACCTGAATGCAACGCTCGACTTCCGAGGCGCGGCCGATGAGCGGGTCCACTTCCCCCTGACGGGATTTTTCATTGAGATCGACGCAGTATTTTGCCAGCGCGGATTCGCCCGCTTCGACAGCGTCGGAGTCCATCTTGGCGTGCTGCTGCTCTTCGTCGGCGCCGGAGACGGACCGCGTTTCACCAAAGGCGGGGTCCTTGGCCACGCCGTGGGCGATGAAATTGACCGCGTCATACCGGGTCATGTCCTGTTCTTGCAGGAAATAGGCGGCGTTCGATTCGCGTTCGGCAAAGATCGCGACCAGCACGTTGGCGCCGGTCACTTCGGTGCGGCCCGAGCTTTGCACATGGATCGCGGCGCGCTGGATGACACGCTGGAAGGCCGCCGTCGGCACCGCCTCGGAGCCTTCGATTTCGGTCACCAGATTTGACAGGTCGTCGTCGATGAAATCAACCAGCGTGCTGCGCAGTTCCTCGGTTTCCACGCTGCATGCCTTCATCACGCGGGCCGCGTCAGGCTCGTCAATCAGGGCCAGCAGTAGATGTTCGAGGGTGGCGAATTCATGCTGGCGCGCGTTGGCCAAGGCCAGCGCTGCGTGAATGGACTGTTCCAGTGTCGTCGAGAATGAAGGCACGTCAGGTGCTCCTTCTGGTTTTCGGCCTGGCGCTACGCCTGTGACCCTAGCATTATAACATTAAAGGTTGGTCGATACAGTGCCGGCTTCAAGGTTTTTTTCCGATCCCGATCACTATTTGCGGATTACTTTTCTGCCGTGCTGAAATTGGCTCAGGTTTCAAAACCGATCCTTGCAGGCGCGGATTTCGGCAAATACCTCTGCGTCCGTGGCGTCTCTCATGTTCAGGCCGGCCCGGATGGCAGGGTCGGAGGGGCGCAAAAAGGGGTTGGTGGCCAGTTCTTCGGCCAAGGTGGACGGAACTGTCGCCTGACCGTTCTTGCGCGCAGTTTCGACAGTTTCTGAACGGGATATAAGCGCGGGATTTTCCGGATCAATACTCAGCGCGAATTTTGCGTTGGCAAGCGTGTATTCGTGGCCGGAATAGACGACAGTCTCGGGCGGTAGCGCGGCCAGTTTTGCAAGGCTGGACCACATCTGCTGAAATGTGCCCTCAAAGACGCGGCCACACCCCAGGGCCATGAGGCTGTCGGCAGTAAAGACCGCATCGGCACCGGGGATATGCACGGCGATATGCCCCACGGTATGGCCTGATACATCCAGCACATGACAGGTCTGCCCGCCAAAAGTAAATGTGTCGCCCTCCGATACGGCCAGATCTAGCGGCGGCAGGCGGTGCGTGTCCGCGGCCGCGCCGATCACCGTCGCGGGACAATCGGCCAACAGGCCCGGCAGCCCCTGAATGTGATCGGCATGATGATGGGTCAGCAACACATGGCTCAGGGTCCAGCCCTTGCCCGCGAGCGCCGTCCTGATCGGGCCGGCCTCGGGGACGTCAACCACCATTGTTTCGCCGCTGCCTGCGTCATGGGCGATAAAGGCGTAATTGTCGTCGAGGCAGGGGATGGTCAGGATTTCAAGTGGCATCAGGGCTTTCCAAGTCTAGGGTCTGTTACCGCGTTTGCGTTCGCGGTAGGATCAGACTGACGGAACAAGGGCCACACTGCAATGCATCTCGACGTGCAGGAACTTCGGAATTTCTATTATCGCAGCGCGCTGGGCCGCGCGGCGCAGAGAACCGTGCGCGAGCAACTCGTGGATTTCTGGCCCGAGGCCAAGGGGCAGACGGTGGTGGGGTTCGGTTTTGCGGTGCCGTTCCTGCGGCCCTATCTGGCGGATGCCCGGCGGGTGATCGCCCTGATGCCCGGTCCGCAGGGCGTGATAAGCTGGCCGCAAGGCATGCCGAATGTCAGCGTGCTGTGCGATGAAACGCTCTGGCCGCTGGAGACCGGACATGTGGACAAGCTGCTGGTCGTTCATGGGCTGGAGGCCAGCGACCGGCCCTCGGAGCTGCTGCAGGAATGCTGGCGCGTGCTGGGGCCGGGCGGATCGGCAATGTTCGTGGTGCCCAACCGCGCAGGCCTCTGGTCGCGCAGCGACCGGACGCCATTCGGCTCCGGGCAGCCCTATTCGCAAAGCCAGCTTGAGACGCAACTGAAGGCTCATAGTTTCCTGCCTGAGCGGCACGTCACGACACTCTACCAGCCGCCCAGTGCGCGCCGATTCTGGCGCAAGACCGCCGGGATGTGGGAGAAGATGGGCGGATCGCTGTCAATTATTGCGGCCGGCGGGGTGCTGATGGTGGAGGCCACCAAGCGCGTGCAGGCACCCACCGGCCGACTGAAGGTGAAGGTACGCAAGCCGCTCGAAGTGCTGAAGCCCGCACCGGAGGCGAAGCCGGTTTAGCGCCTGCGGCTGCGGTCCGAGCCTGACCCGCAAGCCGATTCCCTGGCGTCGAATCTGGGCACCGGCTTCGCCGCCTCAGAAACGCAAGCTGCGGTCTGCGCGAACCATGTAACAAGTAAGGTGCCGCAACCTTTAGCAAACACCACGGATGCCGGATTTTGGGTACGAAAAGGGCACGGCTGATAGGCCTCGGGCCGTTGGCGATGCGGACTTCACGGCTGATAGCGATAACATATTTTGCCTATGAACCGCTTTATGGGACGGGGGAATCGCGAAATGTCGGGAAAATCACGAGTTTTCGTGTCCGAAAATCTGGCGCAAACGGTCGCATCCTGGGTAAGGTGTTGAAATTAATTCACTATCACAGCATCGACTGCGTGGCATAGCAACTTGCCCGCCAATGAAGGCTCTGCTAGACCCACGCCGGATTACAGTGATAAGAGTGCTCTGGTGCTCACAAACGCCGCCGGAGACGCAAACCTTGCGTCGGCAACCGGGGCCTAACCGTCGGAAGGGTGGACGTGTCCGAACCAGCTTCGATTTCCTCCGGTATTGCCGATCGCTATGCGACGGCGATCTTCGAACTCTCTCTGGAGAACAAGAAACTCAACGATCTTGAGGTCGGCGTCGATGGCCTGGCCGCCGCACTGGATGCGAGCGCCGATCTGCGCGAAGTGATTTCCAGCCCGGTGATCAGCCGCGCCGATCAAGGCAAGGCCATCACGGCTGTCGCGGACAAGATGGGTCTGCCCACTGAGCTGGCGCAGGGTCTGGGTGTGATGGCCGCAAAGCGCCGCCTGTTTGTGCTGCCGCATCTGATCGCGCAATTGCGTGCGCTGATTGCGGAAGAAAAAGGCGAGGTTTCCGCCGACGTCACCAGCGCCAAGGCGCTGACCAAGACCCAAAACGACAAACTGGCCAAGACGCTGAAGGCGCGTGTGGGCAAGGACGTCAAGATTAATGCGACCGTCGATGAAAGCCTCATTGGCGGTCTTATCGTAAAGGTGGGCTCGAAGATGATCGACACATCGATCCGCTCCAAGCTCTCTTCCCTCCAGAGTTCAATGAAAGAGGTCGGATAAATGGGTATCCAAGCGGCAGAGATTTCTGCAATTCTGAAGGACCAGATCAAGAGTTTCGGCCAGGAAGCCGAAGTTTCCGAGGTCGGTATGGTCCTGTCCGTTGGCGACGGTATCGCCCGTGTGCACGGTCTGGACAATGTGCAGGCCGGTGAACTGGTCGAATTTCCGGGCTCGATCATGGGCATGGCCCTGAACCTTGAGGCCGACAACGTCGGTATCGTGATCTTCGGGTCCGACCGCGACATCAAGGAAGGCGACACCGTCAAGCGCACCAAGTCCATCGTGGACGTGCCAATCGGTGATGGTCTGCTGGGTCGTGTTGTCGACGGTCTGGGTAACCCTATTGACGGCAAGGGTCCGATTGAATCCACCGAGCGCGGCGTGGCCGATAGCAAGGCGCCGGGCATCATCCCGCGTAAATCCGTGCACGAGCCGATGGCGACTGGCATGAAGGCGATCGACTCGATGATCCCGATCGGCCGTGGCCAGCGTGAACTGATCATTGGTGACCGTCAGACCGGCAAGACCGCCGTGGCGCTCGACACGATGCTGAACCAGAAAGCCATCAACGTCGCCGCCGGCGACGACGAGAGCAAGAAGCTCTACTGCGTCTATGTTGCCATTGGCCAGAAGCGGTCGACTGTGGCCCAGCTGGTGAAGAAGCTCGAAGAGAACGGTGCGATGGAGTATTCCATCATCGTCGCCGCGACCGCGTCCGACCCCGCTCCGATGCAGTTCCTCGCACCCTATTCGGCGACCGCGATGGCCGAGCATTTCCGCGACAATGGTCGTCACGCGTTGATCGTCTATGATGACCTTTCCAAGCAGGCCGTGGCCTATCGCCAGATGTCGCTTCTTCTGCGTCGTCCGCCCGGGCGCGAAGCCTATCCCGGCGACGTCTTCTACCTGCACTCTCGTTTGCTGGAGCGGTCCGCGAAGCTGAACGAGGATAACGGGTCCGGCTCTCTGACGGCCCTGCCGATCATCGAAACTCAGGGTGGCGACGTTTCGGCGTTTATTCCGACAAACGTGATTTCGATCACCGACGGTCAGATCTTCCTTGAGACCGAGCTGTTCTATCAGGGCATCCGCCCCGCCGTGAACACCGGCCTTTCGGTGTCTCGTGTTGGTTCATCCGCTCAGACCAGCGCGATGAAATCCGTCGCGGGACCGGTCAAGCTGGAACTGGCGCAGTATCGCGAGATGGCTGCTTTTGCCCAGTTCGGTTCCGATCTGGATGCCGCAACCCAGCAGTTGCTGAACCGTGGTGAGCGTCTGACCGAACTGATGAAGCAACCGCAGTATTCGCCACTGACCAACGCCGAGATCGTCTGTGTGATCTACGCAGGCACCAAGGGTTACCTGGACAAGATCAAGGTCAGCGAGGTCAACCGTTTCGAGGCGGGTCTGCTCAAGCACCTGCGTGGCAAGCATTCTGAACTGCTTGACATGATCACCAAGGAAGACCCGAAAATCAAAGGCGACGCCGAGGACAAGATCAAAGCAGCGCTGGACGAATACGCCGCTGATTTCGCTTGAGGGAAAGGACTAGAGGCACATGCCCAACCTTAAGGACCTTAAAAACAGGATCGATTCGGTCAAATCGACCCGCAAGATCACCAAGGCCATGCAGATGGTTGCCGCGGCGAAATTGCGCCGCGCGCAGGAATCGGCTGAGATGGCCCGCCCCTATACCGAGCGTTTCAACGCCGTTATGGGGCGGCTCTCGGCTGCTGTCGGGGACTCGGAGAGCGCGCCCAAACTGCTGAGCGGCACGGGCGCGCAGGAAACTTATCTGCTGATCGTCATGACCGCAGAACGTGGTCTTTGCGGCGGGTTCAATGCCAACATCGCCAAGCTCGCGCGCCAGGAGGCAACCGAATTGCTGGCGAAGGGCAAGACCGTCAAGATATTGACCGTCGGCAAGAAGGGCCGCGATGCCATGCGGCGCGACTACGGCAAGTACTTCGTGCATCACGTCGATCTGAGCGATGTGAAATACGTCGGCTACGGTGATGCGCAGAGTGTGGCGGCAGAAGTTCTCGACCGGTTTGACGCGGGTGAATTCGACGTTGCGAAGCTCTTCTATTCGCGCTTTGAGAACGTTGTCACGCAGCACCCGACGTCGAAACAGATCATCCCGGCGGATTTCGATGCGCCTGAAGGGGATGATGGCGGCAGTTTTTACGATTACGAGCCCGATGAGCAGGCGATCCTTGCCGACCTGCTGCCGCGCGGCGTCGCGACCGCGGTCTTCAGCGCATTGTTGGAGAACGGCGCGTCCGAGCAGGGTGCGCGTATGTCTGCGATGGATAATGCGACCCGCAATGCCGGTGAGATGATCGATAAGCTGACCATCGAGTACAACCGCTCGCGTCAGGCTGTGATCACCAACGAGCTGATTGAAATTATTTCGGGTGCGGAAGCGCTCTAAAGAACCGGAGACGAAACATGGCAAATGCAAAAGGCAAAATCACCCAGGTGATCGGTGCCGTGGTAGATGTGCAGTTTGATGGCGACCTGCCAGAGATCCTGAACGCGCTTGAAACCGACAACCACGGCAAAAAGCTGATTCTGGAAGTGGCGCAACACCTTGGTGAGAACACTGTTCGCACCATCGCGATGGACGCCACCGAGGGTCTGGTACGCGGGGCGCCAGTGTCCGACACTGGCGACACGATCTCGGTTCCGATCGGGCCCGGCACATTGGGCCGGATCATGAATGTGACCGGCGATCCGGTTGACGAAAAAGGCCCGGTTACAGCAAAGTCGCGCCGCGGTATTCACGGTGACGCACCGACTTTTGCCGAGCAATCGACCGAGACCGAGATTCTGATCACCGGCATCAAGGTGATTGACCTGCTGGCACCATATACCAAAGGCGGCAAGATCGGCCTCTTTGGTGGTGCGGGCGTTGGCAAGACGGTTCTGATCATGGAACTGATCAACAACATCGCCAAGGTTCACTCGGGCGTGTCGGTGTTTGCTGGTGTGGGCGAGCGGACTCGTGAAGGTAACGACCTGTACCACGAGATGATTGAATCGGGCGTTATCGTCCCTGACAATCTGGAAGAAAGCAAAATTGCGCTGGTTTACGGCCAGATGAACGAGCCTCCGGGAGCGCGTATGCGGGTTGCCCTGACCGGTCTGACACTGGCCGAACAGTTCCGCGACGATACCGGCTCGGACGTTCTGTTCTTTGTTGATAACATCTTCCGCTTTACCCAGGCCGGTTCCGAAGTGTCGGCCCTGCTGGGGCGCATCCCGTCTGCTGTGGGCTACCAGCCAACGCTGGCCACCGACATGGGCCAGATGCAGGAGCGGATTTCGTCAACCAAGTCGGGCTCGATCACGTCGGTTCAGGCCGTGTATGTCCCTGCGGATGACCTTACCGACCCGGCACCGGCGACTTCGTTCGCTCACCTGGATGCAACAACCGTTCTGGACCGGGCGATTTCGGAGAAGGGTATCTACCCGGCTGTTGATCCGCTGGGTTCTACCTCGCGCCTGCTGGACCCGCTGATTATCGGGGACGAGCATTACAAAGTCGCGACAGACGTTCAGCAAATTCTTCAGCGCTACAAATCGTTGCAGGATATCATTGCCATTCTGGGCATGGACGAACTGAGCGAAGAAGACAAACTGGCCGTGGCACGTGCGCGCAAGATCGAACGTTTCCTCAGCCAGCCCTTCGACGTGGCCAAGGTGTTCACCGGATCGGATGGTGTGCAGGTTCCGCTGGAAGAAACCATCGCGTCGTTCAAGGCTGTTGTGGCCGGTGAATACGACCACCTGCCCGAAGGTGCGTTCTACATGGTAGGCGGTATCGACGAGGCCAAATCCAAGGCTGAACGTATGGCGGCCGACGCAGCCTAAGCTGCGCCAAGGAGCCGGACTGCGCGCGTCGCGGTCCGGCAAATGCCAGGATAAGGAGGCTACGAGATGGCTGAGAAAGTGAAATTCGACCTGGTGTCGCCTGAACGTCTGCTGGCGTCTGTCGAGGCAACCGAGGTGCAGATTCCCGGTGTCGAGGGCGACATGACCGCGATGGCCGATCATGCCCCGCTGATCACCACGCTCCGTCCCGGTATCGTGCGCGTCATCGGTGGTGACGGTGCGGGTGAATACATCGTGACCGGCGGCTTTGCCGAGATCAACGCCACTGGCGTGTCGATTCTGGCCGAGCGCGCAGTGCCCCGGGCCGACATCACGCAGGAAGACTACGATACCATGATCAAAACCGCGAACGCGGCGATCAAGAAGGCCGAAGAAACATTTGTGAATGAACCCGGCCCGGTAGACGATGCGGTCAAACTGCTGGCTGATATGGTCGCGCTGGGTGACGAGATCGGTCTGTCGGCGAGTTTTTCGGCCTGATTGCCAAAGTGACTCAAGTAACGCAAAGAGCCTGCATGTTTGCAGGCTCTTTTCTTTTGAGGGATGATTTTAAGATGTCATGTCTTTGATCAGAAATACATATCTGATGCAGGATGCCCGCAATGTTAATGAGATGTGGGCCTCGCTCGCTGTCTCTGGTTCACGAAGCCGCTAGAGGCTACGGGAGGCGGTCAGGGTTGCATTATTCGACATTTTATTTCACCTCATTTTCGCCGAATTGGGCGGGTATTGCGGTGCCGAGGGAAGCGGTGAAGATAGAATGAAACGTTTTGACAGCAAGTTGATTGGTATCGATCAGGGCGAAATCGTCCTGTTTTCCGACTATGAGAGCGGCGGTGACATGTGGACCGGCAAGGGGGATCGCACGCGCCTGCACACCATCCGTTTCACCGAACGCTTCCGTACCCCGCCTGTCGTGCAATGCGCCCTGTCGATGTGGGACATCGACAGCAGCACAAATGCACGGATCGAAGTGTCAGCAGAGAATATTGCCGAAGAGGGCTTCGAGGTGATCTTTCGCACCTGGGCCGACACCCACGTGGCGCGGGCGCGGGTGCGCTGGATGGCGATCGGCGAGCTGTATCATGAAGACGATTGGGAGCTTTACTGACACCGGCGCGTTGGGCAGAAACCCCACCCTACGCCGTCGGCACGGATCAATTCCCGAACTGTCCCTCATAGACCGGTTCCAGCGTCGGGGTCTCAAAGAGTGACGATACCGATGTGCCGTTCCAGATGTTCAGGATCGCCTGCGCGAATACAGGTGCGGTCGGGATGATGCGGATGTTGGGCGTGGCCCGTACAGCCTCTGTGGGGGCGATGGTATCGGTGATCACCATGCTCTTCAGAGTTGAGTTGGTTATGCGTTCCACTGCGGGACCGGACATCACACCGTGGGTGGTATAGGCATGCACCTCTGATGCGCCGTTCTCCAACAGCACCTCGGCGGCCTTGCAGAGCGTGCCCGCCGTGTCGCACATATCATCGACGATGATGCATTTCCGGCCCGATACATCTCCGATCACGGTCATTTCAGCCACTTCGCCGGCCTTTTCGCGCCGCTTGTCCACGATGCTGAGAGGTGCGTTGATCCGCTTGGCCAATTCGCGGGCACGGGCCACGCCGCCTACGTCGGGCGAGACAATCATCACCTCATCCAGGCTGCCCTTGAACTGTTTCATGATGTCGAGGGCAAAGACCGGCGACGCATAAAGGTTATCCACCGGGATGTCGAAGAATCCCTGAATTTGCGCGGCGTGCAAATCCATCGTCAGCACCCGCTCGATCCCCGCCTCGACCAGCATGTTGGCCACCAGCTTGGCCGAAATCGGTGTGCGTGCCTTGGATCGGCGATCCTGTCTTGCATAGCCGAAATACGGGATCACTGCGGTGATACGCATGGCCGACGAGCGGCGCAGCGCGTCCGCCATGATCAGCAGCTCCATCAGGTTGTCGTTCGCCGGGTTCGAGGTCGGCTGGATGATGAACATGTCCTCGCCGCGCACGTTCTCGAACACTTCGACGAAAATCTCGCCGTCATTGAAGCGTTCTACCCGCGCGTCGACCAGGCTAACATTGACGCCCCGGTGCATCGACATGCGCCTTGCGATGGCGGTGGCCAACGGCATATTGGCATTGCCCGAGATAAGTTTCGGTTCTGGTGTGAGTGGCATGTGAGATGTTCCCCGAGGGTGGCCGAATGGCAGATTCGCAACGTTGACACCGCTTAGCATGGGCGTAGGGTCAGGCGCAAAGCAGCAGAGCCGAGGAGGAGGTTTAAATTGGCCCATATCGACTATTTTTTCTCTACGCTGTCGCCGTTCACCTACCTGTCCGGCACATCTCTTGAGGAAATCGCGGGGCGAACGGGCGCAAGTGTGACCTACAAGCCGCTGGATATCATGACGCTCTTTGCGCGCACCGGCGGTATCCCGCCCAAGGATCGGCATCCTTCCCGGCAGGCCTACCGGCTGCAGGACATGGAGCGGCGGGCGCGGCGATTGGGCAAGCCGCTGACCCCGAAGCCTGCGCACTGGCCGACGAATTCGGCACCGTCGTCTTACGCGATCATTGCTGCGCAGAACGCGGGCGGCGGCGATCTGGCGGGGCTGGTCCATGCCTTTGGCCGCGCGATCTGGGCCGAAGAGCGCGATATCGCCGATGGCGAGGTCGTGCAGGACTGCCTGTCGGGGGCTGGTTATGACCCGGCGCTGGCCGATAGCGGGCTGCTGGAAGGTGCCGAAACTTACGGCGCGAACCTAGAAGAGGCGGTGCGCCGCGGTGTGTTCGGCGCGCCTTTCTACATCGTGGACAGCGGCCAGTGCTTCTGGGGGCAGGACCGGCTGGAGGATCTGGAACTGCATCTGGCGGGCAAGCTCTAGGCGATGCCGCGCGGGCAGAAGGGTGGCTTTGCGACATACTGGACGCAGTTCGGGCAGGGGCCGCGCCACACGGTCATGATCCATTGCGCGCTGGCGCAATCATCGGTGTGGGGCGGCGTTGTGCAACACCTGTCAGGCGCGCTGACCATGACCGCGTTCGACCTGCCCGGCCATGGCCGCAGCGGTGCCTGGGATGCCACCTGCGGCGAAATGCAGGCGCTTACTGCCGGTATCGCCGCGGATTTTGCCAAAGCTGGCCCTGTGGATGTGATCGGTCATTCCTTTGGCGCGACGGCGGCACTTCGTATGGCGGTGATCTGGCCCGAGCGGGTTCGCACGCTGGTGCTGATCGAGCCGGTATTCTTTGCCGTGGCGATCCGCGACAGGCTCGATATCGTCAAGGTGCATCGCGTATCGGAAGCCGACTATCTGGCGGCGATGGAACAGGGCGATCACCGGACCGCAGCCAAGCATTTTCTGGCGCTCTGGGGCAATGGTCAGCCGTGGGAGACGATGGAAGAGGCGCAACGCACAGCGCTGGCGGGCAAGATGGCGTTGATCAAGGCGGCGGAGCCTGCGCTGAATGACGATGTGGGCGGAATGCTGGCCCCCGGCGTGCTGGAGATGCTGCGGATGCCGGTCCTGCTGGTCGAAGGCAGCAAGTCCCCTCCGATCATGGGCGCGATCTGCGCCGGGCTGGCCGCGCGCCTGCCCCACGCGGAGCGGGCGGTGATCGTCGGTGCGGGCCATATGGCACCGCTCAGCCACCCGGCGCAGGTCTGCACAGAGATCCTGCGGTTTATGCGACTGACCTGAACGGCAGCCCGGCCACCACCGACGGGCAGGCGAGACGATCAGCCTTTGGCGATCCCGATGAACCGGTCGATCTGGTCGCGTGCGATGGACCAGTCGCAGACCAGCCGCATCTTTACCGGTTCTTCCGGGTCGCCGTCGAGCGCCCCCCACAGGCCATAGACTGCGCCCGCCGCATGCAGGCGCTGATGGGTGCGACGGGGCAGGGTGGCAAAGATCATGTTGGCCTGCGGCTCGGCCAGTAACGCCAGTTCCGGCACGTCGCGCAGTCCCTGTGCCAGGTGTGCCGCATTGGCGTTGGCGGCGCTGGCCGCCTCGCGCCATGCGTCGTCCCGCAGATAGCCTTGCATCTGCGCCGACAGATACCGGTGCTTGGAAAACAGATGTGCACCGCGCTTGCGCCGCAGCTCGAATTCCCAGGCATGTTTGGGGTCAAAGAAAATCACCGCCTCGACGCCCGCGCAGCCATTCTTGGTGCCGCCAAAGCTGAGCGCGTCAATGCCTGCTTTCCATGTCATCTCGGCGGGGGTGCAGCCCAGCGCAACCAGCGCGTTGGAGAAACGCGCGCCATCCATGAAGCAGGGCAGATCATATTCGGCGGCGACCGAGGTCAGCGCGCGCAACTCGTCCAGACTGTAGATGCGGCCCATTTCGCTCACCTGCGTCAGCGCCAGCGGGCCGCGCTGCGATGTGTGTACATCGCCTTTGGTCCAGCCCTCGATTGCGCCGCGCAACTGATCCGGCGTCATCTTGTCATCATTGCCCACCAGCGTCAGCTTGGCACCGCCGGTGTAGAATTCGGGCGCGTGGCACTCATCGTTCTGGATATGGGCGAGCGGGGTGCAGAACACGGTCTGCCACGGCTGCGTCAGAGTCGCCAGTGCCAGCGCGTTGGCCGCAGTGCCGGTGGCGACCAGATAGACTGCTGCTTGGGGGGCCTCGAACATCTCGCGCAGGGTGCTGCGCACCTCGGCCATGATGGCATCGTCGCCGTACGGCACCGCATGGCCGGCGTCGGCGGCGATGAGCGATTCGCGCACCGACGGGTACATCGGGCCTGCGTTGTCAGAGGCAAAAAACATCAGGTCGGCTCCTCGATTATGTGGTCTTCCCAGTCGTCCTCACCCACGTCGAATTCGGGGACCGTGCGGCTTTGCATCGACACGCCCGCCGCGTGGACCGTTTCAGGGTCGCCTGTGATCAGCGGGTGCCAGTCGAACAGCGGTTTGCCCTGCCATAGCAGCTTGTAGGCGCAGGTTTCGGGCATCCAGTATAGGTTCGCATCCATGTTTGTCGGCTTCAGCACGATGCATTCAGGGACGAACTGGTGACGGATGGGGTATTGCGCGCATTGGCAGGTGGTATCGTCAAACAGCCGACAGGCGACGCGGGTCAGGGCGACTTCGCCGGTCTCCTCGTCTTCCAGCTTGTTCATGCAGCATTTGCCGCAGCCATCACAGAGCGCCTCCCACTCGTCGTGAGTCATGCGCTTCAATGGCACGGTTTCCCAGTAGCGCGGGCGGAGCCTGGTCATAGCGTCGCCAGGATTTGGCGTGCACGGACGCAATCGGCATCCATCTGCGCGACAAAGACCTCCAGGCCATCAAATGTCTCTTCGGGGCGCAGGTATTCGACCAGCGCAATTGACAGATCGGTGCCGTAGAGGTCGCCGGAAAAATCAAACAGGAAGGTTTCGAGATTGGGCACCTCGCCGCCGAACATCGGCCGCACCCCGAGCGAAGCCGCGCCGTGATATTGCCCTTCATGCGGGCCGTCCAGCACGTCCACAAGCACCGCATAAACGCCAAAGCGCGGCTGGTGCAGACCCGCGATGGATATGTTCGCGGTCGGGTAGCCCAATTCGCGCCCGCGCTGTTCGCCGCCGACCACGGTGCCTTCGATGCGGTGCCAGTGGCCCAGCATCGCCGCGGCGTCGCGGGGACGTCCGTCGCTCAGGGCGCGGCGGATCGCGGTTGAACTGACTTCACCTTTGTCGCCCTCCAGAAGTTGCGCGATGCTGACGCCGAATCCCATCCCGGCGCCGAACCGTTCGAGATCGGCGGCGTTGCCTGCGCGCCCCTTGCCAAAGCAGAAATCAACCCCGACGACCACATGGCGCAGACCCAGCCCCTCGGCGATCACGTCGCGGGCGAATGCCTCGGGTGTGAGTGCGGACAGGGCGGCGTTGAAGTTCAACTCATAGAGTCGCTCCACCCCCAGCTTGCGCAGCCGGTGGGAGCGTGCGGCGCAGCCCATCAGCCGAAATGGCGGGGCGTCGGGGGCGAAATATTCACGTGGATGCGGCTCGAACGTCAGGACGCCAAGAGGCGCGCCGATCGTCTCGCCCTTTTGGCGGGCGATGTCGATCACCGACTGGTGGCCGAGGTGGACACCGTCAAAGTTGCCGATGGCCACGCTGGCCCCCCGGTCTGAACGGTCCACATAGGTGTAATCGCGGATAATACGCATTGCGCAGAGGTAGCGCGCGGTGTTGAGGGGCGCAAGCGTCGATGGCGGTGCAGGTGCCACGATTTCCGGCCCTCGGGCAAGCGTCGGTCAGGCGGGCAGCCCGATTACCGGGTTGCCGGGGTGAAAGAGCCCCCGCAGATATTGGCCTGGCTGGCGCGAGCATCTGACGCGCTGTGCCGCGTCCATGAAAAACAGCGCGGTGTGACACGCACCAGGCTGCCATGGTAGCATGGCGATTGGATCAGGATCGCTGCGCCCTTAATCAAATTTGCCCGAAGGTGCCAGCACGGTCGCCTCGCCGATCAGAACCTTCTTACCGTCCACGGTGCAGCGACAATCGAGTTGGACGCGACGCTTGGTAACATCTATGGCGATCACTTCGACCTCGGCCCGGACCATGTCGCCGGGGCGAACCGGGGCAAGGAATTTCAGACTCTGGCCCATGTAGACGGTGCCGTGACCGGGCAGTTGTTCGCCGATCACCGCAGAAATCAGGCCCGCCGTCAGCATGCCATGCGCAATGCGCCCCTGAAAAATCGTGTCGCGCGCATAGTCGTCATCCAGATGTACCGGGTTCCGGTCGGTCGAGATCTGCGCGAACATCTCGATATCTTCATCCGTCACCACCTTTTGCAGGTGGCGGACCATGCCCATTTCGATCTCTTCGATGGTGATGGTTCCGCGGGGCTGATTGTCCAACATCGGGCCCTCCTCATGGTCCGGCTAGGTAATATTCGGGCGCAGCTGTGCCGCGAGATGCAACTTTATTACTTCGCAGGCGCAGAAAATCAAGGGCTAATTTTTTAGCGTAGCTGCCCGATCGTGTAGGTTGGATTGGACATTTCCTTTTTAAGATAGGTATTTAGGGCCTCCGTGTCGGGCTGCGCATCGGTTTTGGTCTCTTTCGCTGCAAGTCCTCCAGAGATGAAGAGCGAATCGATATCCTCGCCCATTGCGCCGCGGATATCCGTGTGTATTCCGTCACCGATGGCCAGAATCGCCGTATTGCCGATATCCTTGCCCAGGGCGGTCAGGCGGCGACGGGCCAGATCGTAGATCGGGGGATGCGGTTTGCCAAAGTACAGGCTCTGCCCGCCCATCTCGGTATAGAGCCGTGCCAGCGCGCCTGCGCACCATTCGCGCCGCTCGCCGCGATCCACCACGATATCGGGATTGGCGCAGAGCAGTTTCAGGCCCTTCTGCTTGGCATAGAGAAAATCGGCACGGTTTACGGCCGGGTCCGCCATCGGATCGAACGGCCCGCAACAAACGATGCCTTCGGCCTCAGCCAGCGGCACGCGGGTGATTTCAACCGGATTGCCGACCACGTCGATGGGCTCAAAAAATCCGGCGTCACGCGCCCATTCACCCATGAAGTAGACCGATGTGCCGACCGCGCCCTGATACATTGCCGTGCGCGCAGAATCGCCTGACGTGGCGATGGTGTCATAGGCATCTTCGGGCACGCCGAACTGCATCAGTTGCCCTGCAACCCCGGCGCGCGGCTTGGGCGAGTTGGTAACCAACACCACCTTGCCGCCCTTGGCGCGATAGGCCTGCATCGCGGCAACCGCATCTGGAAAGGCGTTGATGCCGTTGTGCAAACAGCCCCAGAGATCGACAAAGAGCGCCTCGTAACGGTCTGATACTTCGGCAAGCGATTGGATGATCCGGGTCATGAGCGGCCTCGTCTGGTTTCTGGCTCAGATATGGCAGGCAGCGACGTGCAAGGCCAGAGAGGAATGGGGGCCAGGGCCTCAGGTGAACAGGATGCCAAGCATGAAAAGACCAATGGTGCCGCCCCATGCCAACCCGATGATATTGAGGATCGTGGCAAATGGTTGTTTCCGGGTCTTGTGACGCAATCGCCTTTGGGCCCATTTGGCCGCTGGCCACCCGCCAATGATCGCAAGCGTCAGGAGGCGGGATTCGGTTATGCGCCAGCCGCCGTGGCGGGACTGCGCCTTGTCCCGCCAGAACGCCAGATATGTAATGATATTGATCAGCAAAAGCAGCCCACCAGGCGCGGCCCAATGTGGCAGCGGATAGAGGGCGCTCATCGCTTTACAATGTCAGGCTGGGGATGATCTGCTTCTTGCGGCTCATGACGCCGGGCAGCACGACGGTATTGCCCGCAGGGGTCGCGCCAAAGGATTTTTCGGCCAGTGTTTTCACCAGATCGTTGGGGATCAGCAGCGTAGCCTCCTTGTTGAGGATGTCGATAACGAACAACAGCACCTGATCCACGCCATCCTCGGCGGCGACCGAAGTCATCGTCTCCATCAGCCCGGCCTTGCGGTCCAGCACGGTGGCAGGCGCAGTCGTCTCCAGAACCGAAACGCGAAATTTGGTACCAGCCAGATCGAATTCCTTGCTGTCCATACGCAGCAGCTCGGCGTCGGAAAAGGCCGAAACGTCGGATTTGGCAGCGAACATCTGCGCCGCATAATCGCCGATGTTGATGCCCAGATCGGCTGCCAGCGCCTCGGCCACCTTGCGGTCATGTGCGGTCGTGGTCGGACTGCGGAATTCCAGCGTGTCGCTGAGAATGCAGGTCAGCGCGGCGCCCTTGGCCCAGTCGGGCATCCTGGCCGCGTCGCCACCCATCAGGTCGATCATGACCGTTGCGGTGCAGGCCAGTGGCCGGATCGTCATGTCGATGGGGCCTTTCGTCTCCAGCCCGCCGACCAGCCGGTGGTGGTCGATGACTGCCTGCACATCGGCGTGGTTGATCCCGGCGGGCAGTTCGGCGGGGTTGTTGGTGTCCACCACGACACAGGGCTGGCCCGGCTCCACGTCCGAGATGATCCGCGGTTTGGGCAGATCCCAATGCTTCAGCAAAAAGGCGGCTTCGGTGTTCGGTTCACCCAGCAGAACCGCCTCGGCATTGCCGCCCTTGACCTCGTTGAGGTACCACGCCCAGAGGATCGGCGATCCGGTACTGTCGGTGTCGGGGGATTTGTGGCCAAAAACGAGTGTTTTCATTTAATGGAGTCCTCGGGGCAAATATCTGGTTTGCGCGCCTTATAGGAGCGGCTGCCGGGCTTGTCACGCGCGCAGAGTACGGCCAGATTGGGCGCCATGGCCAAACCTGCAGAAACTGAGCTATACGCCCCGGTCAAAGCCTTTCTCGAGGCGCAGGGCTATGCCGTCAAGGGCGAGGTGGGGGCGGCGGATGTGTTGGCGCGGCGCGGTGACGAGGCACCGCTGATTGTCGAACTCAAGACCGGATTTTCGCTGGTTCTGTTGCAGCAGGCGGTGGCCCGACAGGCGATCACGGATGCGGTCTATGTCGCAGTGCCACGCTGGTCGGGCAAGGCAGGCTGGCGGGCGTTCAAGGGCAATATCGGCCTTTGCAAACGGTTGGGAATCGGCGTGATTTCGGTCCGGCTGAAGGACGGGTTTGTGCAGACCCATTCCGAGCCAAGCTCGTTTCAGCCACGTAAATCCAGCCTCCGCCGGACGGCCCTGTTGAAGGAATTCGATGCCCGCAGCGGCGACCCGACCGCAGGCGGCACCAATGGACAGGTGATGACCGCCTATCGGCAGGATGCGCTGCGCTGTGCCGCGCATCTGGCGCAGGCAGGTATCGCCAAAGGGGCCGATGTGGCCAAGGCAACGGGTGTCGTCCGCGCCACCCGTATCATGGCGGACAATCATCACGGCTGGTTCTGCCGCGCCGCGCGCGGCCTTTATGCGCTCAGCGAGGCCGGCACATTGGCCCTGGATTCCGATGTGAAAAACTGATGTTTCTTCTTGCTGTAAACATCCTGGGGGACGTTGGATTTTTCAAAAATTCAACGGGGGGCAAGGCCCCCGGCAATGGGTCGGTAACGGCTCAGGGCTGAAACGGCAGTCGCGTGATCGCAAAGCCGCGCTGTGCCAGCAGGTTCAGCACGCCGGACTCTCCGGGCAGGTGCGCCGCACCCGCTGCAATCAAAACGTTGCCTCGCACCGCGTCACTTGCCAGCAGCTCCGCCCAGGCGATGTTGCGGTCGGTCAGCAGCACCTGTTCAAACCGGTCGAAACTGGCCGCCGCCTCCGGGCCGCCGCCCTCAAGCGAGATCAGGCGCGAATATTCCCAGATCAGTGCCGTCTCCTGCGCCAGATAGCGCTCGCGCAGCGTGTAGGCCACATCGTCAGGATCGCCATCCCAGTTGAGAAAGAGCCGGATCGCATCCAGTTGCTCTGCCTGCGGAAAACCGTCGAGCAGCGTCAGGATCGTCGCCGCATCTTCGAGCGACCGGGTCTCGTGGCCAAGCTGCGTCGCGTGATCGCCGATCAGCGTGTCGATCCCCGGCGCTTGCATCCCCCCCGAGCGGGCCTCGCACGGGCCGATGCCCAGCATCATGGAGGCCCAGATCGGCTTGAACTTGGCAATCAGAAGCGACGGGAACCCGCGCCGTGACAGTTCATCGACCAGCGCCTGCCAGTCCTCTTCGCCCAGAAGGTCGGGCAGGGTCGGCCCTTCGGTGATGAACATCATCGAGGGGTCCGAGGCCAGTTGCCGTTCCAGCCTCGTTTCGTCCGCCTTCGACATTTCCAGATAGACCCTGTCGGCGGCTGCGATCAGGGGGGCGAGTGCGGCCAGATGCGCCTGCGTCCGGGCATGTTCGAAATGGTAGGTGCCAAACAAGGTGAGGCGCGTATCGCCGCGCTCCGCTTGCCAGAGCAGGCCCTCGGGAAAGGGCGTGCCGTTTGCCGCGCTCTCCAGTGCGGTCCGATCGGGGGCGCTCATGGCGTCGATCAGATCGGTGCCGTCGCAGCGGGCGGCGGCGATGCCCGGCAGCAGCAGAAGGCAGGGTAACAGACAATGGATGAGTTTCACGACAAATGGCCCCGCTACTGGTATTCACATATGATCAAAGATGTAACCGGCCCGCGCGCAGGATCAAGCGCGTCGCGTCAGGACGCGGCGTTCGGGGCTGTCTTGTAGTGGCGCAGCCAGCGGGTCATCTGCCAGCGGATGAGGAAATCGCGCGTCGTACGGCGATATTCGACACCGGCTATCTTTGCCGCAGCGGCAATGCGGGTTTCGTATGGTCCGACACGCCCGTCACGATCGATCATCAGGACAACCGGCTTCTTGCCTGTCAGATGCGCGGCAAAGAGTGCCTGTTGGATACTGTCGAGCGAACTGCGCGAATCAAGCCCGACCTCGATCACCTCTGTCGGCGTCTCGCAATCGACGCGGATCATGTGCATGTCGTAACCGGCCGAGTACCCATGCGGCATCTCGGTCTGGCCGCCGGCGATTAGCAGGCAGTAAATCGCGGAGAGGGCCAGTTCGTTCATTGCAACCTCCGTGCACCGGATGGCGCGAGCGCTACGTTAAGAAAGGTTAACAAAAGGTTAACGAAAAGGAAAGGCGTGCCACCTTGTGCCAAGCGGAAGAAAGCCAGGGGCCAGGGGTAAGTAAAATTTTTCGGTAGCGGGTTGTTGACTTGGCCCGGCGCGGTCCTTAGCTAAGCGTTGTTGTCACTCACGCAAGTCGAGTGCCAACGGCCCCTAGGAGGGCTATTGGGAGTAACTTTGAGCCAAGGAGCCTCAGAGATGGCATTTAAACCGCTACATGACCGCGTGCTTGTCCGCCGCGTTGAAAGCGAAGAGAAAACCAAAGGCGGACTGATCATCCCCGACAGCGCCAAGGAAAAGCCGAGCGAAGGCGAAATCGTCGCTTGCGGCGACGGTGCGCGCAAGGACAATGGCGAATTGATCGAGATGGCCGTGAAGGCCGGTGACCGCGTTCTGTTCGGCAAATGGTCCGGCACCGAGATCACCATCGACGGTGAAGAGCTGCTGATCATGAAAGAGAGCGACATTCTGGGCAAGACGGCCTGAGGCCACGTCCTGACGTTCTGAGTGGTGGGTTCACGCCCACCCTACGAAACCCAAATTCGAAGGAAATCGAGATATGTCTGCTAAAGACGTTAAGTTCGGTACCGATGCCCGCAACAAAATGCTCAGGGGTGTCAACGTCCTGGCCGATGCGGTCAAGGTAACTCTCGGCCCCAAGGGCCGTAATGTGGTTCTGGACAAGTCGTTCGGTGCACCCCGCATCACCAAGGACGGTGTGTCAGTTGCCAAAGAGATCGAACTGGAAGACAAGTTCGAGAACATGGGCGCGCAAATGGTCAGAGAAGTGGCTCAGCGCACCAATGACGAAGCCGGCGACGGCACCACCACCGCGACGGTTCTGGCCCAGGCCATCGTTCGCGAAGGTATGAAGTCGGTTGCAGCGGGCATGAACCCGATGGACCTCAAGCGCGGCATTGATCTGGCAACCACCAAAGTCGTGGAAGCGATCAAGGTAGCAGCCCGCCCGGTGAGCGATAGCGCGGAAGTCGCCCAGGTCGGCACTATCTCGGCCAACGGCGAAGCGGATATCGGTCAGCAGATCGCGGACGCGATGCAGAAGGTCGGCAACGAAGGTGTCATCACCGTCGAAGAGAACAAAGGTCTGGAAACCGAGACCGATGTCGTCGAAGGCATGCAGTTCGACCGCGGCTATCTCAGCCCCTATTTTGTCACCAACCCCGACAAGATGATTACAGAGCTCGAAGACTGCATCATCCTGCTGCACGAAAAGAAACTGTCGAGCCTTCAGCCGATGGTTCCGCTGCTCGAGCAGGTCATCCAGTCGCAAAAGCCTCTGCTGATCATCGCTGAGGACGTCGAAGGCGAAGCGCTGGCCACTCTGGTGGTCAACAAGCTGCGCGGCGGCCTGAAGATTGCAGCCGTCAAGGCACCTGGCTTTGGTGATCGCCGCAAGGCGATGCTGCAGGACATCGCTATCCTGACCGGCGGTCAGGTCATCAGCGAAGACCTGGGCATGAAGCTCGAGTCGGTGACGATGGACATGCTTGGTTCGGCCAAGAAGGTCACCATCACCAAGGACGAGACCACCATCATTGATGGCGCAGGCGAGAAGCCCGAGATCGAGGCGCGTGTCGCCCAGATCCGCAATCAGATCGAAGAGACCACGTCCGACTACGACCGTGAGAAGCTGCAGGAACGCGTTGCCAAACTGGCAGGCGGTGTTGCTGTTATCCGTGTTGGCGGCATGACCGAAACCGAAGTGAAAGAGCGTAAGGACCGTGTCGAAGACGCGCTGAACGCCACTCGCGCGGCCGTTCAGGAAGGTATCGTCGTTGGCGGCGGTGTTGCCCTGGTTCAGGCCGGCAAGGTTCTGGAAGGTCTGACCGGTGATAACAGCGATCAGACGGTCGGTATCAGCATCGTGCGTAAGGCGCTCGAAGCGCCGCTGCGTCAGATTGCCGAGAACTCGGGCGTCGACGGATCGGTTGTCGCGGGCAAGATCCGCGATAGCAGCGATGCCAAGTTTGGCTTCAACGCACAGACCGAAGAATATGGCGACATGTTCAAGTTCGGTGTGATCGATCCTGCCAAAGTCGTGCGTCACACACTGCAGGATGCGGCCTCGATCGCCGGTCTGCTGATCACCACCGAAGCAATGGTGGCTGACAAGCCTTCGAAAGAAGGCGCAGGCGCAGGCGGTGGCGGCATGCCCGACATGGGCGGCATGGGCGGCATGGGCGGCATGATGTAAGCACGTCGAATTCGTTCTTGCGAATTTGACGGCGCGGTCAGGTGTTCGGCAGAAATGTCGAACACCGTAAGCCCGGCCTTGCGAAAACAGCATGCGGCAGGGGTTTGGCGCAGCCAGATGCCGAGAGCATGAGACAGGGGTCGCCTTCGGGCGGCCCCTTTTGCTTTTGCGCCGCCGTGTCAAAACGCTTCCATGCCCCTCGTCTTGTTGGCCGTGGGCGGAGATATTCCCGACCAGAAGAGACGCGCATACTATTGCGCTGCACGCGGGCGTGCTAAGGGGGCCGGATAAACCCGGCGGCGCGCGAGGTTCCCATGTTGCAGACCCCTGAATTCAGCCGCGAGATGCGGCGCGGCGAGGAAGATGCCGTGGCAGACCTGCTGCGGCTGGTGTTCGGCGATGAGAATGAGGTGCGCCTTGTGGCAGCACTGCGCAAATTCGGCGCGATGGCGGGTGAGGTCGTGCTGCCCTACCAGGGCGATGTGGTGGGCTATTATGCGCTGTCGCAAATGCGCGCGCCGAAGGGCTGGTTGTGCCTCGCACCCGTCGCGATCCATCCCGAGTGGCAGGGGCGCGGGCATGGGCGGCGGATGATCGGGATGCTCACCGAATGGGCGCGATTGAGCGGCGCGAAAGTCGTGGTGCTGGGGCAGGTGACGTTCTACGAAAGGGCGGGTTTCAGCGCGCCGCGCGCCGCGCGGCTGACTTCTCCTTACCCGATTGCAAATACCTTGTTGGCGGGCCCCGGTACGGAGACGCCCGAAGAGGCGCTGGTTTATCCCGTTGCCTTCGAATGCCTCTGATGCGGCTCGCGTTACTCACCACGCTGACCATGACCGCCTTTGCCGCCAATTCAGTGCTGAACCGTGCGGCACTGGCGGGCGGTCATATCGACGCGGTGAGCTTTGGCGTGATCCGCCTGCTGGCCGGCGCCGCCGCGCTGGCATTGGTGGTTCTGGTCATGCGCGGTCGGCTGCGGTTCGGCGGGGTTGGCCGGGTTCTGGGCGTGGCGTCGCTATTGATCTATCTCTACGGGTTTTCAACCGCCTATACCGATCTTGATGCGGGGCTTGGCGCGCTCATCCTGTTCGGGATGGTTCAGATCACCATGTTTGCAGGGGGGATATTGGCCGGCGAGGCGACACCGCCGCGACGCTGGATCGGGGCGGCGCTGGCCTTTGGCGGGCTGGTGTGGCTGTTATGGCCCGGAGGCGGGGCAGAGATCAGCCTGCGGCATGGGCTCTTGATGATGCTGGCCGGTATCGGCTGGGGGCTTTATTCGCTGGCCGGGCGGCAGAGCCGCGATGCACTGATGGGCACGGCGGCGAATTTCGTGCTGGCTGCCCCCATCGGCCTGGCAATCGGGTTGGCCCTGCCCGGCGCGGTCGAGGTGTCGTCGATGACCGGCTGGGGTATTGCACTGGCGGTGCTGAGCGGCGCGGTCACATCGGGGCTGTGCTATGCGCTCTGGTACGCCTTGCTGCCGCAGATCGCGTCCTCGGTCGCAGCGGTGGCGCAGCTTACCGTGCCGGTGATCGCCATGGCGGGCGGTGCGGTGTTGTTGGGCGAGGCGCTGACCGGGCAGTTTGTCGTCGCGGCGGGGCTGGTGTTGGGCGGCGTGGCCGTTTCGGTGACAGGGCGGCGTGGGTGACGGGTGCGCCCGTCCTACGGGACGATCCGCTCCAATGCGTCGTAGGCGACCGCGTCCGAAAACGCGACATGGGGCAGGCTGTCGGGTTTCAGCCGGACGCGCTGTAACTCGGCCTTGGTGAACCAACGGCGCTCTGTCACCACGCCTTCGGGATCGGTCCAGTCCGCACTGATCCGTCCCGCAATGATGCGACAGCGAAAGAATACATCGACCTGATGAAGCCCGCGTCCGGGGTCGTGAAATTCGTTCACCAGACAGGGCGCGCCGACCTCGATGCGCAGGCCGGTTTCCTCATGCACCTCGCGCATCAGGTTCTGCGACAGCGAGGCGTGCGGTTCGGCCCCGCCGCCGGGGGCGCCCCACAGGTCGCTCTGCCCGCCGGGATAGGCGTTGACCAGCAGCAGACGGGCGCTCTGGACGATGACCGCGCGGACGGCGAGGCGGATAGGCATGGCGGTCCTTTCACAGGGTGCTTTCAACCGGCTGCATTTGTGCATATCTCAGGACGTATGAAAATGCTCGGCTTCCTTTTTGCGCTGCTCTGGCCTGCGCCCGTTCTGGCCGATTGTGCCATCCTGCTGCACGGGCTGGCGCGCACCGATGCGTCCTTTCTGGTGATGCAGGAGGCGCTGGAGATCGAAGGCTACCATGTGGTCAGCCCCAGATACGCGTCAACCAAGGCGCGTATTACCGTTCTGGCGGAGCGGACCCTGCCGCGTGCGGTCGCCGCGTGCGGAGATGTGCCGATCCATTTCGTCACCCATTCGCTGGGTGGTATCCTGCTGCGGGTCTGGCTAAAGGATCACCGGCCCGAGCGACTGGGTCGGGTGGTGATGCTCGGCCCGCCCAATCACGGCTCTGAAGTGGTGGATGAACTGGACGGGTTGGAGCTGTTTGAATGGATCAACGGGCCTGCCGGCATGCAGCTGGAAACCGGGCAGGACACGTTCACCGAGCAGTTGCCGCCGGTGGATTTCCAGCTTGGGGTGATTGCGGGGACGCGCTCTCTCAATCCGTATTTCTCGTTTTTGCTCGACGGGCCGGATGACGGCAAGGTATCGGTTGACTCGACGCGGGTGGCGGGCATGGCCGATCATATCGCGCTGCCGGTCACGCATACCTTCATGATGAACAACCCGATGGTGATCGCGCAGGTGTCAGAGTTCTTGCGCAACGGGGCGTTCGATCACGATCTGGATATCACGGACCTGTTCTGGCGCGGTCTCAAATGAGCGGGTTGTGCCTGCGCTTGACCGGTGCCGAGGTGCTGACACCCGGCGGGTTGCAAGCGGCACCGCTGGCGCTGGAGGACGGGCGCATTTCCGACGGTGCGACGACGGCGCGCGAGGTCGATCTGAGCGGCTACCTGATCCTGCCGGGGATCGTCGATGCGCATGGCGACGGGTTCGAGCGGCACCTCGCCCCCCGGCGCGGGGCGATGAAGGATATCGATCAGGGTCTGATTGCCGCCGAGGCCGAACTGGCGGCGAACGGGATCACTACCGCCGTCCTGGCGCAATTCTACAGCTGGGAAGGTGGCATGCGCGGCCCGGAGTTCGCCGAGCGGGTGCTGACCGGGGTGGCGCAGGTGCGCGACAGTGTCGTGACCGACCTGCGCCCGCAACTGCGGTTCGAGACACCGATGCTGGACGCCTACGACGCCGTGCTGGATTTCATCGACCGGCACGAGGTGGAGTATTGTGTCTTCAACGATCACCTGCCGCATGACGCGCTGGCAAAGGGAAAGCAGCCCAAGGGGTTGGTGGGCAAGGCACTGAGGATCGGCCGCAACCCCGAGGTGCATCTGGCGATGATGCAGCAGATGCATGCGCGCCGGGCAGAGGTGCCTGCCGCGATGGACCGATTGAGCGCGGCACTGGTCGCGCGCGGCGTCCGGATGGGCAGCCATGATGACCACAGCGCCGACGACCGCGCCACATGGCACGCCCGGGGGGTGACTGTGGCGGAGTTTCCCGAAACGCTGGAGGCGGCCGAGGCGGCAAAGACGGGCGGCGATGTGGTGATCATGGGCGCGCCCAACGTGGTGCGCGGCGGGTCGCATAATGGCAATGTCAGCGCGGCAGACATGGTGATGATGGGGCTCGTCGATGCGCTGGCCTCGGATTATCACTACCCGTCGTTGCGCCGGGCGGTATTCCTGCTGGTGGATGCGGGAATCTGCGATCTGGCAGCGGCATGGCAGCTGATCTCGGGCGGGCCTGCGCGGGTGCTGGGCCTGGCCGACCGGGGCGCGTTGGTGCCGGGACTGCGCGCCGATCTGGTGGTGCTCGACGCCCGCACGCGGCGCGTGGCCGCGACACTGGCGGCTGGGCGGATCAGCTATGCGCAGGGCGACGTGGCGCAACGCTTCTTTGGCTAATGCGTAGCGCCTTCAACCTCTGGCAGCAGATAAAGGTGAAATGCGCGCAATACTTATATGTCGTGTGCGTTTCGTAAAACGCTTAAGGAGCGCGCATTCATCGCAGCCAGGCGGTCCATATGAGGGCAAGCTTGGCATCGGCGCCATCTCGCAGGGTCTTTGTTTGATGCTTCCGATTCTGCCTGTCTGCGGGTACACTCGACCCCGAGGCAGATAAAAAGGGCGAGGGTATGCGTACAGGATTTCTGTGGGCCGTGACTGTTGGTTTGACGGTTTTGCAAGGCTCCGCAATATATGCGGCTGGGGTCGAGGCATCCCTCAGACCGCAACCCAGGCCTGCGGGACTGGGCGAGCTGGTGGCGCGTCAGGCCATGATCGGGACGTCGCTGCGGCCGATGCTGCGCCCTGCGAACCTGAAAGAGACACCGGTCGTGCAGATATCGACCGCCAACCGCGGATTTGATCAGTGGATCAAGGGGTTCAAGGGCCGGGCAATGGCGGCGGGCATTCAATCGGCGGTCTTTGACCGTGCGTTCAGCGGCATTCAGTACGATGGCAGCGTGGTAAAGCTGGACCGCAACCAGTCTGAGTTTACCAAACAGATATGGGAATACCTCGATAGTGCCGTGTCGCAGACGCGGATCACCAATGGCAAGCGCGAGTTGCGCCGCCAACGCAAGGCGTTGGCGGCGATCGAGACCCATTTCGGCGTGGACAAGGAGGTTGTGACCGCGGTCTGGGGCATGGAGAGCGCCTACGGCGTGCGCCGTGGCAACCGGCCGCTGATCCAGTCGCTGGCCACGCTGGCCTATGACGGGCGGCGGGGGCGGTTCTTTGAGGGCCAACTGATCGCGGCGCTGAAGATCATTCAGGCGGGCGACGTCGCCCCGCGCAGCATGACCGGATCCTGGGCCGGCGCCATGGGCCACACGCAGTTCATCCCGACCTCGTACCTGGCCTATGCGGTGGATTTCACCGGCGACGGAAAACGTGACATCTGGTCCGATGATCCGACTGATGCGCTGGCATCGACGGCGGCCTATCTGGCCCGGTTCGGCTGGAAAAAGGGCCAGCCCTGGGGTGTCGAGGTCCAGCTGCCGGCGAGTTTCGACCCCGCGCGCGCGCGCCGTAATCTAAAGCAGGCCCCATCGGCCTGGGCGTCCGAGGGTGTTCGCGATATCCACGGCAAGCCGGTGCCGAATTACGGTGCGGCGTCGATCCTTCTGCCGGCGGGCACGCAGGGCGCGGCCTTCATGATCTTTCAAAATTTCGCAGTAATCGAGAAATACAACAAGGCGGATGCTTATGTGATCGGTGTCGGGCATCTAGCCGACCGGCTGAAGGGTGGGCCTGCAATTCAGGCCAGTTGGCCGCGTCAGTACCAGTCCACGACGATCAAGCAAAAGAAAGAGATCCAGCGCCAGCTCAAGCACAAGGGATACGACGTGCAGGCGATCGACGGAAAGATCGGCCCCAAGACGATCGGTGCGATCCGCAAGTTCCAGAAAACGCGCGGCCTGGCGCCCGACGGCTATCCGTCGCGGCAGTTGCTGAAGGAATTGCGCGGCAGTTGATGCAGCAAGACTGGCGGGCGCATCAATCCGTGTCCGCCACGCAGGCTCCGCCCGCGAAGCATTGGCGCATGTTCTCCGACGTGGTGGCCGTGGGCGCTGGCGGAACGCTTTGGCAGCTGTGCGGCAAGGCGCCGGGTCACAGATGGTCTTCGAACTCTGCCAGCAACCTGCGGTATACGTCACGCTTGAACGGTACGATGTTGTCCACCAGATCGGCGGCGGGTAGCCAGCGCCATTCAGAGAATTCGGGATGCTCGGTGGCGATGTCGATCTGATCGTCGCGCCCGGCAAAGCGCAGCAGGAACCACTTCTGCTCCTGCCCGCGATAGCGTCCCTTCCAGATACGCGGCACCAGATCATGCGGCAGATCGTAGCGCACCCAATCTGCGGTTTCCGCCTCGATTCGCACCAGATCGGCACTGACGCCGATTTCCTCACCCAACTCGCGCAGCGCGGCCTCTAGCGGGCTTTCGCCGGGATCTATCCCGCCCTGGGGCATTTGCCAGGCAGGCGCGGTATTGTCGATCCGCTGGCCGACAAAGACATCGCCCGCCGCATTGACCAGCATGACGCCGACGCAAGCGCGATAGGGCAGGGCGGCGATCTGGTCGGGGGTCATGATCGGGATCTTTCGCTGAGAACGGGGTGGAGATGACCTGATACCCCGATCCCACGCAACATTCCAGTTTTCCGAAAGCAGGTCGCATATTTCGGGCCACCGTGCCTGAAACGTGCAAACGCCCCGCAAAGAGCATGCGGGGCGCTTCATCCAACCGGCAGATCGGTCGCGTGTCTTGCGCTTTAGTTCGACCCGTTCAACGTGCTCAGACCCTTGAGAATGTCGATGGCATAGGCCAGTTGATAATCCTCTTCGCGCAGCTTGGCGACCTCTTCGGCGCGGGCGC
Organism: uncultured Roseovarius sp.; assembly: GCA_947503145.1. Taxonomy (GTDB): domain Bacteria; phylum Pseudomonadota; class Alphaproteobacteria; order Rhodobacterales; family Rhodobacteraceae; genus Roseovarius. Next base: position 250,577 of record CANNCP010000002.1, on the reverse strand, counting down.
GGTCCTCTTCGATATGACGGATTTCATCTTCGGTCAGGCTGTCATTGTTGAGGCTGCCGCGCAGTTCTGCTTCGGTCCGCGTGAACACGTTGGCCTCTTCCTCGTCCTTCTCCGTTTCATTGCGGTCGCGGCGCGGTTGTTTCACCAAGATGTCGGGCGACACGCCCAGTGCCTGAATCGACCGCCCCGAGGGGGTATAGTAGCGCGACGTGGTCAGGCGCATCGCACCGTCCCCGCGCAGTGGCATGACCGTCTGGACCGATCCTTTGCCAAAGCTCTTGGTGCCGACGATGATTGCGCGACGGTGATCCTGCAACGCGCCCGCGACGATCTCGGAGGCAGAGGCCGAGCCACCATTGATCAGCACGACGATCGGCTTGCCCAGTGCCAGATCGCCGGTTGTAGCGTTGAACCGTTCGCCATCGGCTGGGTTGCGTCCGCGGGTCGAAACGATCTCACCCTTGTCGAGGAACGCATCCGATACCTTGATCGCCTGTGTCAGCAACCCGCCCGGATTGTTGCGCAGATCGAGAATGATACCGTTGACCGCATCCGCACCGCCCGCATCTTCGATCTGTTTTCTCAGACCTTCTTTGAGATTCGGATAGGTCTGCTCATTAAAGGTGGTGACGCGCAGCACGACGGTCTGTTGCTCGGTGCGCGCGCGCACGGCTGTCAGCTTGATCGTGTCTCGGATGATCGACAGGTCGAACGGCTCTGCCTCGCCCTCGCGCACCACGGTGATCACGATCTCGGACCCGACGGGGCCGCGCATCAGATCAACCGCCTGATCAAGCGTGAGGCCCAGAACGCTTTCGCCGTCCACATGGGTGATGAAATCGCCCGCCTCGACACCCGCATTGTCCGCCGGCGTGCCGTCGATAGGCGAGACGACCTTGACGAACCCCTCCTCCTGCGTGACCTCGATGCCTAGCCCGCCGAATTCACCGCGGGTCTGTTCCTGCATGGCCTGGGCATCATCGGGGCTGAGATAGGATGAGTGCGGATCAAGCGAGGTGAGCATGCCGTTGATGGCCGCTTCGATCAGATCGGCCTCATCCACATCTTCGACATATTGCGCGCGGATGCGCTCGAAAATATCGCCAAAGAGGTCCAGTTGCTCGTAGACGTTGGTGTTGCGCGTGGCCTCCTGGGCCAGCAGCGGGGCCGCGACCTGGGTCGTCACGACCACTCCGGCCAGCGTGCCTGCGGCGGCGGCCATCAGAAATTTCTTCATCGCTCAATCATCCTTGTCTGTTCGGAACCACAGGGCAGGGTCTACCGGTGTGTTATCCTGTCTGATCTCTATATATAGGGTTTCTGTCCAATCGGAACCGGCGTCTTGCAGTCGCGCGGGAACAATCCCGTCATCGCCCGGATCAAGTCCGCCCATCAACCCCACCGGGCTGCCCATGGGCAGGATCTGGCCAATTTCGCCGTAAACCACGTCCATCCCCGCAAGGACAAGCAAAATGCCCGATTGCGGCTCCAGTATCGCGACGGTGCCGTAATCCAAAAGCGGCCCCCGATAGCGCAACGTTGCGGCGGCAGGTGTCGTGACCACCGCGCGCGGTGGTGCGGCGATCAGGATGCCGGGACGCGTGATACCGGCGGCATCGGCCTCGCCCGCGCGGCGCAGCAGACGGCCCTGTACCGGCAGCGGCAGCGTGCCCTTGCGAGCCTCGATTTCCGGCAGTGGCGCGGCGTCTTCTCCCACCGCGATCTGGCTGAGCCCACTGGCGAACCCTTCAAGCGATTCGGCCGAGGCGATCAACAGCGCGGTCTTGACCGGATCCTCGGTAAAGCGATGGGGCAGGTCGGTGCGGTCCGCGATGGCCTGGCTGAGCGCGGTGCGGGCCGCCTGCGCACCGTTCAATCCGTTCTGCAAACGGTCCGCAGCGCTGGTCTGGAGGGCGCGCAGCACCGCAAGATCGTCGAGCTTTACACGCAGCGCCCGCGCCTTTTCATTCAGGGCGGGGGTCACATCCGCCAGGATCATGCCCGAACGCGCCGTGCCGACCGGCCCCGTGGGGTGCAGCAGTGTGACGGGGGGCGGTGTCCGGCTCATGGATTGCAGCACGCTCAGCAGTTGGGCGATTTCGGTGTCGCTCGCGGCCAGCTCCTGCTCCAGCGCCTGCTGGCGGATGGCAGCGCGGCGCAGCCCTACGCGCATGGCCTGCAACCCGGCCTCGTAGGCCTGAACGGTCTGGGTGAGGGCCTTGACCCGGTCGCGTGCCTCGCGTGCCTCATCAAGTGCACGGGTCGCGTCCTCCAGCAGTTGTGCGGCGGCTTCGGCCTCGGCAGCCGGACCTGTCTGCGCTTGCGTGATCAGCGGCGCGGCGCTCAGCCCGACCATGAGCAGCAGGGCATAGAGAGGCACGCCGCCTTTCATGCCAGGAGGCTCTCGCCGGTCATCTGCGGCGGCGCTTCCAGGTCCATAAGCGCCAGCAGCGTCGGCGCAAGGTCGGCCAGGCGACCGGGGCGCAGGGTTGCCCCCTTTGGGCCGCCGACCAGGATCACCGGGACCGGATTGGTGGTGTGGGCGGTGTGTGGTTTGCCCGAATCGGGATCGACCATGACTTCGCAATTGCCGTGATCGGCGGTCACGATCATCGCGCCGCCGACGGCCCTGAGCGCGTCCAGCGCACGGCCCAGCCCGGTATCGACAGCCTCGCAGGCCGCGATTGCTGCTGCCAGATCGCCAGTATGGCCGACCATGTCGGGGTTTGCGTAATTCACCACGATCAGATCGTAGCGTTTTTTGATCGCGGCGACCAGTTGATCCGTCACTTCGGCGGCAGCCATTTCGGGTTGCAGGTCGTAGGTCGCAACGCGCGGAGAGGCGGCCATGTAGCGATCTTCGCCCAGTTCCGGTGCTTCCTTGCCGCCATTGAGGAAGAACGTGACATGCGGGTATTTCTCGGTCTCCGCCAGATGGAATTGGCTCCGACCCTTCTTGGCCATCCAGACTGCCAGCGTGTTTTCCGGCTGCTCGTCAGGAAAGATGCAATCCATGTATTCGGCGTGGCGGCGTGAATATTCGGTGAAGCCACTGACAATAGCGAAATCGGGCCGCTTGCCGGTCTCGAAGTGATCGAATTCCGGGTCGGCAAAGGCGGCGAGGATCTCGCGCGCCCGGTCGGCGCGGAAGTTCAGGGACAAGATGCCGTCGCCGTCCTTCATCCCTGTATAGTTGCCCAGAACGCGCGGCTTGATGAATTCATCCGTGCGCCCCTTGCCGTAAGCCTCATCAATGGCCTCGCCCGCCGAGTCTGCGATATAGCCGCGCCCCTGCGCCAGTGCCTGATAGGCCAGTTCGACCCGTTCCCAGCGATTGTCGCGGTCCATCGCGTAGTAGCGACCCGACACGGTGGCGATAAAGGCCCCGGCGGGCAGGGCGCTGCGCAGCTCTTCGAGATAGGTCTTGGCCGATACCTGTGCCACGTCGCGCCCGTCGGTAAAGGCGTGGATCGCGACGCGCAGGCCTTGTGAGGTCAGGGCGCGGGCGGTGGCGATCATGTGGTCCAGATGGCTGTGCACGCCGCCGTCCGACAGCACACCCAGCAGATGCGCCGTGCCGCCGGTCGCCTGCAGCGCCTCGGCAAAACGCAGGATGCCCGGCAGGGTGTCGAATGTCCCGGTGTCGATGGCGCGGTCGATGCGGCGCAGGTCCATCTCGACCACCCGGCCCGCGCCGATGTTCATGTGGCCAACTTCGGAATTGCCCATCTGCCCGGGCGGCAGGCCCACATCCGGGCCATGGGTGATCAGTGTGGCATGCGGACAGGCGGCCAACAGCGCGTCGAAATGCGGGGTTTTCGCCAGCACTGGCGCATTGGCGGCGGTATCCTCGGAGAGGCCCCAGCCGTCCAGAATGCATAGAACCACCGGTTTTGGTGTGCTCATTCGGTCTCTCCTGCCTTTGGCCTTTTGCGGTTTTTCTGAAACAGGGAAAGCGGAAAAGACCTGCGCCACTTCAATGTTGGGAGCGTTCCGCATCTGACCCTCAGCCCGGATTCAATGCAAAACGCTTTGATATTGGCGTTGTTATCCAATGTGATGGGCCGGGGGAATGTTGTTTGCGGTAACGGCGGCAGGAATTCGTTGCGCGCGGGGAATTTGAGTATTTGAAGAAAAATGAAAGGCAGACAGGCGCGCCCTCTCAAGCCCGGTGGTAGGGTGTCCCGGCGAGAATTGTCGCGGCGCGGTAGAGCTGTTCGGCGAGCATCACGCGGGCCAGCATGTGCGGCCAGACCATCTGACCAAAAGATAGCGACATCTGTGCGGTTTCGCGCAAAGCGGGGTCGATTCCGTCCGCCCCACCGATGACAAAGGCCAGATCGGACGCACCATCATCCCGCCAATTTGCCAGGCAGGTGGCGAATCGCGGAGAACTGAGCACTGTGCCGCGTTCGTCCAGCATCACGCGGACAGCACCCTGTGGCAGAACGCGATCCAGCAAGGCGGCTTCGGCCGATATGCCGCCGCCCTTGCGGTCGTCGACTTCATGCTCGGCCAGCGGACCCAGCGAGAGCGCCCGCCCGGTCCGGTCAAAACGGGTGATGTAGTCATCCAGCAGCGCACGTTCGGGCCCCCGGCGCAGACGGCCGACGGCGCAGATATACAGGCGCATTCAGCTGGGTTGGGCGGCGAGCGCCTGCTGGTCTGCAGGCAGCCACATCTTCTCCAGCTGGTAGAATTCGCGCACCTCGGGACGGAAGACGTGCACGATCACGTCGCCGGTGTCGATCAGCACCCAGTCGCCGGTTTCCTTGCCTTCGATCCGTGACGGGCGATTCAGCTCTGTCTTGAGCCTCTCCACCAGCTTCCCGGAAATGGCCGAGACCTGACGCGACGATCTGCCGGTGCAGATCACCATGTAATCGCCAATAGCCGATTTGCCGCGCAGATCAATCTGCACGATATCTTCAGCCTTGTCCTCGGTCAGCCAGGATAGGATATGCCCAAGCTGATTTTCGCTTGAAACGCTCGGTTCGGGGTGCGCGATGGGCGCCCCTCGGTCAGCGGTGCGGGCCGCGTCAGTCGTAAAAGACAGGACAGTGTCCTCCTCTCCAGCGCACCGTCAAAGGCCCCGGTGCCGGGCGTTCTTTGAAGTTAGCAGTGCAAGGGGGGCATTTCAATAATCCGGGACGCAGATGGGCGGTAAAATACTGGAACCTGAGGTAATTTTGTCAACCAGCCCCCTTGGTATCGGCCTGCGGATCGTTCGGGGCCGGCGGCAGCCTGTCGGTTTTTACATCCGTGACAGCCTCCAGCATGCGCAATTCGCGCTGAGGGAAGGGGATCGAGATGCCATGCTTGGCGAACGCATCCCACAGCGCCAGAAAGACGTTGCCGCGGATGTTGGTCAGCCCGGCGGACGGGTCCTTGATCCAGAAGCGCAGGATGTAATCCACGGAACTGTCGCCGAAGCCGACGACATGGCAAACCGGCGCTTTCATCTTCAGTACCCGTTCGACGCCTGATGCGGCCTCGATGGCAATCTTGCGCACCAGATGCGGATCGTCGCCATAAGCCGTGCCGAAATAGATGTCGAGCCGCACAAATTCGTTGGAATATGACCAGTTGACCACCTGGCCTGTGATCAGGTCTTCGTTGGGGATCAGGTATTCCTTGCCGTCGCGGGTGACGACTGAGGCGTATCGCGCGCCCAGCGTCTCGATCCAGCCGAACGTCTCGCCAAGGCTGATGACGTCGCCGGGTTTGATCGACTTGTCCAGCAGGATGATGATGCCCGAAACCAGGTTCGAGACGACCTTTTGCAGGCCGAACCCGAGGCCGACCCCGATGGCACCCGAGAGAAACGCAAGGCCGGTGAGGTCGAAACCGACGGCTCTCAGCCCGATGAAGAACGCCGCGCCGAAAAACGTGACTTGCAGGAACTTGACCGCCAGCACCTGCATGGAGGGCGAGATCTCCTTGTTCTGGCGGATCTGGCTGGACGATGCTCTGGACAGCAATCGCGCCACGAAAAAGAGTGCGCTGAGGGTGAATGCCGCCTGCACCACAAGCCACGCCGAGATGCGCGAATCACCAACGTGGACGGCCAGGGACTCCAGCAGCAGCTGCACCTCGTTCGTCAGGCCGAGGATGATCAACGAGGCCCATGTCCATCCCACATAACGGACCAGGCCGCGTACGAAGCCATTGACGATCAGCCGCGTGATGATCGTGATGAGCAACCAGGCAAGCGCGAGGCTTGCGACGATACCGATTATGTAGGATCGGCTGGGCCAGGTGGATGCCTGCATGATCCAGTAGGTCGGCCAGCTGAGCATGACAAAAAAGATCAGCCGCAGCCTGCGGTGGCCCATCACCAGGAACCGCATCCGCCATTTCGGCCAGCCTTCGCGTGTGCGCATCCAGGCATGAATGCGCGGTCCAAAGAGCGCGCGCAGGACATGTGCTGCCAGGAGCAGCCCGATGATGATGATGACCTGATAGGCGTTCCAAGGTCTCAGCAGACCGAGCGCGAAATTATGAATCTGGTCCAGGAGGCTCAGCGCGATGTCCTGCGCCTGCTGTGCTGGCGCCGCCGCCTCGGTGGCGGTGGTTATGGTGCTTCTGGTTGGGTCCGCTTCGCTTGCCATTACCTTTAGCATGCCCCGTGCCGGGGGCGTGGGCAAGGCTGCTCTGGACAGCGCGGCGTGTTTGACGTCACATGCCGCGAGCCCACGACAAGGACCAGATTGCCCAATGACTACAGCCCTGATCACCCATTCCGACTGCCTGCAACACCTCAATCCGTCTGGCCACCCCGAGCAGGTCGCCCGGCTGGAACACATCATGGCCGCGCTTGAAGGCAAGGACCTGACCCGGGTCGATGCGCCGTTGGCCGAAGAGGTGCATCTGCTGCGCGCACATCCCCAATCCCATGTCGAGGCGATCCGCGCCGCTGTGCCAGCCACGGGCTGGGGGCATCTGGACGCGGACACGTATATGTCGCCCGGCTCTCTGACGGCTGCGCTACGCGCAGCGGGCGGGGCAGTGCGTGCGGTGGATATGGTCGTGGCGGGCAAGGCGCGGAATGCCTTTGTCGCGTGCCGTCCGCCGGGCCATCATGCGGAAAAGATCACGCCAATGGGGTTCTGCCTGTTTGGTACGGTTGCGATTGCCGCGAAACATGCACTGGAGCATCACGGGCTGGACCGTGTCGCCATCGTCGATTTCGACGTACATCACGGCAACGGCACGCAGGATCTGTGTCAGGGCGACCCGCGTATCCTGTTTTGCTCGACCCATCAGATGCCGCTCTTTCCGGGCACCGGGTATCCAGATGAGACCGGCAGCGACGGCAATGTGCTGAACGTGGCGCTGCCTGACGGGGCAGGTAGCAGGGCCTTTCGGCAGGCGATGGAGGGACAGGTACTGCCCGCCGTGGATGCCTTTGCGCCCGAGATGGTGTTCATCTCGGCGGGGTTTGATGCGCATCAGGCAGACCCGCTGGCCGGACTCAACCTGGTGGAAGATGATTTCGCATGGGCGACGGGCAGGATATGCGACCTCGCAGACGAACATGCCGGGGGCCGTGTCGTGTCCTGCCTCGAAGGGGGGTATGACCTGAGTGCGCTTGCCGCCAGCGCCGCCGCCCATGTAGATGCGTTGATGGCGCGCGTCGGCTGAGGCGATTGGTCCCTCTGGACCGCCCACAATTGGTCCTTCTGGGCCATCCACAATAATGCGGGCGCGGTGTGTACCCGTCCAACTGGAGCTTTGAAATGCGTCTCGGTCTTGTCATGTTGTGTCTGGCCTATGTGCTGAGCCAGTTCTTTCGCGCGTTCCTGGCGGTGCTGGGTGGTGTGCTGTCGCGCGATATCGGCGCCACGCCCGAGGATCTCGCTTTTGCCTCCGGCATATGGTTTCTCACCTTCGCAGCGATGCAACTGCCCATCGGCTGGGCACTGGACCGGATCGGGCCGCGGCGTACGGCCGCGACATTGCTGATGCTGGGCGGCGGGGGCGGCGCGGCGCTCTTTGCGCTGGCGACAGGGCCGACGCATGTGACACTGGCGATGGCGCTGATCGGTATCGGCTGTTCGCCCGTGCTGATGGCATCCTATTACATTTTCGCGCGGCAGTTCCCGTTGGCCCAGTTCGCGACGCTCGCCGCCGTGATGCTGGGGGTGGGATCGCTTGGCAATCTGGTCGCATCCTGGCCGATGGCACTGGCGGCCGAGACATTCGGCTGGCGGGCTTCGCTCTGGGGGCTGGGGGCGATCTCGGTGGTGGTCGCGTTAGGCATCGCGCTGACCGTACGCGACCCCGAGGCGGTAGAGGGTGGCGCGCGGGGATCGGTCCTGGATCTGCTAACGATGCGTGCGCTCTGGCCGATCTTTCCTCTGATGTTCGTGGCTTATGCGCCGTCGGCGGCGATCCGCGGGCTGTGGATCGGCCCCTACATGAGCGATATCTTTGCGCTGGATACCGGGCAAGTCGGGCAGGCGAGCCTGGTGATGGGGGTGGCAATGATTGCGGGCACATTCCTCTATGGCCCGCTTGACCGGATATTCGGCACGCAGAAATGGATCTGCCTGGGTGGTAATCTGATCTGCGCCGCCGCGACCCTGACACTTGCCGCGTTGGTCGGGTACGGGGTGGGGCTGTCCATCGCGCTTTGCGCTGTAATCGGGCTCTTTGGTGCCAGCTTTCCAATGATGGTGGCCCATGCGCGCAGTTTCTTTCCGCCGCATCTGGCTGGGCGCGGCGTCACGCTGATGAATCTCTTTGGCATCGGTGGTGTCGGGGTGATGCAGTTCGGATCGGGCCCGTTGCATACTGTGGTTGCGGCAGAGCAGGGCGCGCAGGCGGCCTATGGCGTGCTTTTCGCGTTTTTCGGCTTTGCGATCCTGTCAGGCACGGCGATCTACCTTTTCAGCCGGGATTACAAACCATAGCTGACGGGCCTTTCCACGGGTGGGCTTTGGGTCTATGAGGCCATCTCCATACCAGTCCATCCGGAGGTGATATCATGGGGTACAAGATCGTTATTGTCGGCGCTACGGGTAACGTGGGCCGCGAAATGCTGAACATTCTGGCCGAGCGCCATTTCCCGGTCGATGAGATCGCCGTGTTGGCGTCGCGCCGGTCGCTGGGGACCGAGGTCAGCTTTGGCGACAGGACACTCAAGACAAAAGACCTTGATACCTTTGATTTCACCGGTTGGGACATGGCGCTGTTTGCCATCGGCTCGGACGCCACCAAGATCTATGCGCCCAAGGCTGCCGCGGTTGGTTGTGTGGTGATCGACAATTCGTCGCTCTATCGCTACGACCCGGATGTGCCGCTGATCGTGCCGGAAGTGAACCCCGAGGCCATCGACGGCTATGCCAAGAAAAACATCATCGCCAACCCAAACTGCTCGACCGCGCAGATGGTGGTGGCGCTGAAGCCACTGCATGACCGCGCCAGGATCAAGCGTGTCGTCGTGTCGACTTACCAGTCGGTTTCGGGTGCCGGCAAAGATGGCATGGACGAACTGTGGGAACAGACCAAGGCGGTCTACAATCCGACCAAGGACGTGCCTGCCAAGGTTTTCCAGAAAGAAATCGCGTTCAACGTCATTCCCCATATCGACGTCTTCATGGAAGATGGCTCGACCAAGGAGGAATGGAAGATGGTCGTCGAGACCCAAAAGATCATTGATCCGTCGATCAAGGTGACGGCCACATGTGTGCGCGTGCCGGTTTTCGTCGGTCACTCCGAAGCGATCAATATCGAGTTCGAGGAATTTCTTGACGAGGACGAGGCGCGCGACATCCTGCGCGAGGCACCGGGAATCATGGTGATCGACAAGCGCGAGAGCGGCGGCTACGTGACGCCCAAGGAATGCGTGGGTGATTTTGCCACGTTCATCAGCCGTATCCGTCAGGACGACACGATCGAGAACGGCCTGAACCTGTGGTGCGTCAGTGATAACCTGCGCAAGGGCGCGGCGCTCAACGCGGTGCAGGTCGCCGAGACGCTGGGCAACCGGGTGCTGAAGAAGGGCTGAGCGACGCTCAGAACGGCTCGATCACATCGAAACTGTCGGAGATGTGATCGGGCGCATCCCGAACCGGGTGCGTCCGGCCCGGAAAGCGCTGCATCAGGTGCTGATGGCTGTGACCCGGATATGGGGCACCAAAGCGGCGCATGAGCGCGCCGTAAGCATGCCCCAGTTCGGACGCCTTGCAAAGTCGCGCGCCGTCCGCGGAACGGTGCAATGCCAGCCCGCCGCCCGCCTCGCGCAGCGCATACCCCTTGGCCTCCAATCGCGTGATGAGGTCAGACCAACTGCGCGCGTGGGCCAGATCGGTGGCGAGGAGTGCCCGCAAGGGCGCGAGGAGCTGCTCATCCGCCCGGTTGGGCGTCTTCGCATTGCGACTGGCGCGCCGGATTTCAGCGCTCAGCGCATCGCGGATCACCTGCCCGGGGGTGATGTCCCGTGCCCTTGCGATCCGGCCTGCCGCATCCAGCATCTCGGGTGGCAGGATCAGTGTGTAGCGTTCTGTTTTCATGCCGCATATCTCGCAGGATCAAGGTTAAGATAGCGTGAATCCGCGTATCTTGTGCCCAGCTGCTTGCAAATGCCGCCGATCCGCCAAAGATTAAATGAGTCTTATTGGAGAAACCTCATGCGCGTCCTGTCCCTTGCTATCGCTCTTTTCCCCGCGACACTCTGGGCAGAAGACATTCCGCTCAGCAGTGATGTGAGCGCCGTCACGCTCTATCCGCAGGGGGCCACGATCACCCGCAAGGTGCCATTCACCGCGCCTGCCGGGCAGCATGACCTGATCCTGACCGACATGCCGCTGCGCACCGAGCTATCCAGCGTGCGCGTCCAGGTAGACGGCGCGCAGATGGGCGGCGTGACGGCGCGCAACCGCTTTGTGCCGCCGCGGGATCCGCAAACCGACGCGGCCATCGCCACCGCCGAAGACAAAGTGGAGCGTCTGCACGACGCGCTCCGGGACCGGCAGGCCGAAATCCGCGAGATCCGGCTCGAAGCTGAGGCAGCAGAAGCACGTGTGGCGCTCCTCAAGCAGATCGGTGAAGCCGAGGGCGTGGCCGCGCTTGACGTGGCAGCGCTGCGCGATCTGCTGCGTCTCGTCGGTGACGAAACCCTGACGGCCAAGCGCGCGGCGCATGATGCGCTGCAGCGTGCGGATGCCGCCTCGCGCACGTTGGGCGATCTCAAGGAAGAGTTGCAAAAGGCCGAAGCGGCGCTTGCCGCGCTGGTGCCCGAGGCCGAGGAGCGCGCGCTGCTATCGGTCGCCATCGCGGGCGACGAGCCGATGGAGGGCATGATGACCGTGACCTACACAGTGCAGGACGCTGCCTGGCGACCGGTCTACGATCTGCGTCTTGATCGCGCCAACGGCAGTCTGACGCTGGAGCGCGGTGCCTTCGTGGCTCAGTCCACGGGCGAAAACTGGCGGGATGTCGCACTGCGCCTGTCGACTGTGCGCCCTTCCGAGCAGACCCAGCCCAGCGATATCTGGCCCGAGCAACGCTGGATCGTCAAGGAAGAGGATGAAGGGCGCCATCTGGCCTCGGATATGGCCCCCGCGCCGATGGTCATGGCGGAGGAGTCGGTTGCAGGCATGTTGGCCAGGCCCGGCGCGAAACGCATCGCTGCCGCAGCCGAATTCGATGGGCTGGCCGTGACCTACAGCTATCCGGAGCCGGTGAGCATCGCCAGCGGAGCGGACCATGTGCGCCTCACGCTCGATACGCTGGACACCGAGGTGGATCTGTTCGCCCAGGCTGTGCCGCTGGCGGATGACAGGGCGTTCCTGATGGCGAAGTTCACCAATGACATGGGCGAGTTGATCCTGCGTTCGGATGAAGCGAATTTCTATCTTGATGGCACCTATCAGGGCCAGCGCGGGATCAGCATGATCGCCGCGGGGGCCGAGGAAACGCTATCCTTCGGCCCGATCGACGGATTGCGGCTGACGCGCACCGTGCTGGACCGCCAGCAGGGTGACCGGGGTGTGATCAGCCGGTCCAATGATCTGAGTGAAAAGATCAAGATCGAGGTGGAGAATCTGACGCAGGAAAGCTGGCCGGTCCGCCTGCTCGACCGGGTGCCCTATTCCGAACAGGAGAAACTGGAGATCGAATGGTCCGCGGAACCCAGCCCGTCCGAGATCGACGTGGACGGCAAGCGCGGCGTGCTGGCCTGGAGTTTCGACCTCGCGGCAGGCGGGGCCTACGAAATCCGTCTCGGTTCTGATCTGCGATGGCCCGATGAGATGGAGCTGCGCTGAAACCTGCACGGGCTGTTTCTGACGTTGCGATGTTGGAAGCGGCGCATTTTGAGTATTTTTGGAAAAATGAAGGGCTGTGTCAGAAGGGCGAACGGGCGACCTGTAGCAATGTCCAAAGCATTTTGCGCAAAACCTGAAGCGCCGTCTTTTGCGAAATGGGCGCAACATATAGACGCTGTACGCATTCCGCCTTGATCGAGTGCCTCAGGTTCAAGACGGATACTTTAGCATGGCCCGATGATCATCTCACCCGGACGTAACTATATATTTGTGCATGCCCCCAAGACCGGTGGTACCGCCATGGCGCTGGCGCTGGAGGGGCGCGCGATGAAGGATGACATCCTGATCGGTGACACGCCCAAGGCACTGCGGAGGCGCGGACGCCTGAAGCGGGTGACCGCCGCCGGGCGGCTCTGGAAACACGCGACGCTGGCGGATATCGACGGCCTCGTGGACGCGGCGCAAATCGCGGGGGCCTTCACTTTCACGTTGGTGCGCAATCCCTGGGATCGGATGGTGAGCTACTATCATTGGCTGCGCGTGCAGCGGTTTGATCACCCTGCCGTCAGTCTGGCGCAGGATCTGGATTTTGCAGGATTTTTGCACCACCCCCAGACCGGAACTGCGTTCCGCGCGCATCCCTACGCGCATTACATGACCGATGCAGGGGGGCACGAGCGCTGCCGCGCCTATATCCGCATCGAGCATCTGGAGGCGGACGCCGCGCCGCTCTGGGCGCATCTGGGATTTTCCCTCAACCTGCCACGCGTCAATGCGTCTGATCGTGACGCGGATTATCGCAGCTATTACACGGACAACGATGCCGCGCGTCTGGCGGATATTTGCGCGGCGGATATCGAACGATTCGGGTATTGCTTCTGACCTGCGCATGTTGCGGATGTGCCATTGTTTCTGCTCCTGCATCAATCCCGTGCATATGATGCGGGCTGTCGCGGGTTCATGGTTAATGCCGGTTTTGTGCCGTACTCTTTTCTTACCAATACCCAAATCGGCAGGCTCACTGACCTGAACAGAGCGTTTGACAATATGCCGGGACAACAATGAACGCGGCGCGCGTTCATTGAGTGCCTCGGGGGATGTTAAACACTTCAAGCGGCCCAAAATGCTGCACCGGGCCGGACGAGAGGGGATAAAGAGGATGCTGGACAGGCGCATGGCAAGCGATGTTTCGCCGCAAATATCCGAAATGACGGGGATCATGACCGGCACGCGGGTTGCAACCCGTGCGGGCTGGTGTCCGATCGAAAAAGTGGGGGTTGGCACCGAAGTACTGACCTTTGACACCAATTTTCAAGAGGTCCGTGATGTTCAGCGCGCGCCGCTCTGGACGGACGTAGCACCGTGTCCGCAACATATGTGGCCGCTGGAGGTGCCTGCGGGTGTTCTGGGCAACCGTGATGCGCTGATGCTGATGCCGGACCAGTGCATATTGATCGAGGTCGATGCTGCCGAAGAGTTGTTTGACGATCCGTTCGCCTTGATCCCGGCGCGCGCGCTGGATGGTGTTTGCGGTATTACCCGCGTTGCGCCCGAACCAGGGAGCATGGCAACAACGCTGCGTTTCGATGCCGATCAGGTCGTGTACGCCAATACCGGCGCGATGTTCCTATGCCCGTCAGCGATGGATCTGCTGGATATGGCGCTACGCGACAATGAGCCCCCTGCATATGCCTACAACGTGCTCCCGCTTGGCGCAGCGCAACAGCTTGTGGCGCTGCTTGTGATCGCGATCCATGCCGATATGCCCCAAAGCTGGCCAAAATCATCAGACGCATCGGTGGTCTGACCGGACCCGCCAATGCACTGCACTATGAGGTCTGGCGGAAAGCTGCGCCCATTCAGAAAAACCGCGGGAAGGCTTTTGTCCGGGCCGCAGGATTTGGCCCGGACATCGAAGCAAGGCGAGGCGATCAAGCGGCCTCTGCGACCCCGGCAAACCGCCCGTAGAAGCTCTGACCTTTCTTCGCCAACTCCCGCAACAGGGCGGGCGTGGCAAAGCGCGGGCCGAATTCGGCGGTCAGTTCGTCGCATCGCTCGGCGGCATAGGGCGCGCCGAGGATGTCGAGCCAGCTGAACGGGCCACCCGACCACGGCGCAAAGCCCCATGCCAGGACTGCGCCCACATCCCCCTCGCGGATATCCTCCAGCACACCCTCTTCCAGTGCGCGGACCGCTTCGAGAACCTGCGCGAACATCAGGCGATGCTGCACGGTGATCAGGTCCGGCTGGGTATCTGCGTGCGGGTATCTTGCCGCCAGCCCGTCCCAGTAGCCCTGCCGCTTGCCCTTGTCGTCGTAGTCGAAGAAGCCGGCATTGGCCTTGCGGCCCAGACGGCCTTCGCCCTCCATCCAGAAGATCACCTCATCGACAGCCGCATCCGGGTAATCGTCGCCCATCGCCGTCTTGGTTGCACGGGCAATCTTGGCGCCGAGGTCGATCGACGTCTCGTCCACCAGTTGCAGCGGCCCGACGGGGAAGCCCAGCTGGCGTGCGGCATTGTCGATCAGCGCAGGTGTCACGCCTTCGGCGACCATACGGATGCCTTCGTTGATGTAGGGGAGGATGCAGCGGTTGCAGTAGAAGAACCGCGCGTCATTGACCACGATGGGCGTCTTGCGGATCTGGCGCACATAATCCAGCGCCTTGGCCACGGCACGCGGGCCGGTTTTCTCGCCCTTGATGATCTCGACCAGCATCATCCGCTCGACGGGGCTGAAAAAGTGGATGCCGATGAACTGCTCGGGGGTATCGCTGGCCTTGGCCAGATCGGTGATCGGCAAGGTCGAGGTGTTGGTGGCAAAGATGCAATCGTCGCCGACGACCTTCAGCACGTTTTTCGTGACCTCGGCCTTGACGTCGGCATCCTCGAACACCGCCTCGATGATCAGATCGCAGCCTTTGAGCGCGTCGTAATCGGTGGTCGCGGTGATGCGCGCCAGCGTCTCATCCTTCTTGGCCTCGGTCGCCTTGCCTCGCTTGATGCCCTTGTCCATGTAGGTGGCGCTATAGGCTTTGCCCTTGTCCGCCGCCGCCTGTTTTTGGTCGACCAGCACGACCTCCATACCGGCCATGGCAGAGACCAGCGCAATACCCGCGCCCATCATGCCGGCTCCCATGACGCCGACTTTGTTGACTTTCTGATCCGGTACGTCGGGGCGGTTGGCCCCCTTGTCCAACGCTTCCTTGTTGATAAAGAGGCTGCGGATCATCGCGGTGGAGGACGGGTTCATCAACACGTTGGTGAACCAGCGCGCCTCGATCCTGAGTGCAGTGTCAAAGGGGACCAACGCGCCTTCGTAGACTGCTGAAAGCAGTGCCTTGGCCGCCGGTAATGTGCCCTGCGTCTTGCCGTTGACCATCGCGGACGCGCCCACAAAGGTCATGAAACCTGCCGGATGATAGGGGGCGCCGCCGGGCATCTTGTACCCCTTTTCATCCCACGGTTTGACAATGCTCGGCTTCGACAGCACCCATGCGCGGGCGGTGTCGATCAGTTCGTCCACGGGCACGACCTCGTCCACGATCCCGGCCTGCATGGCCTTTTTCGGATCGTTCAACTTACCCTCCAGCAGCAGTGGAGCCGCGGCCATCACACCCAGCTTGCGCACCAGGCGGGTGGTGCCCCCCGCACCGGGAAAGATGCCGACCATGATCTCGGGCAGGCCGATCTTGGCCTTGGGGTTATCGGCGGCAAAGATGCGGTGGCACGCCAGCGGAAGCTCCAGCCCGATGCCGAGCGCGGTGCCGGGCAGGGCGGCGGCAATCGGCTTGCCGCCCTTGTTGGTCTTGGGGTCCATGCCCGCGCGCTCGATCTTGCGCAGGATCGCATGCATGCCCATGACACCGTCAAAGAGGCCGCGTGCCGGGTCGTCGCCTGCATCGTCCTTCATCCTGGCAATGGCGTTGAGGTCCATGCCGCCCGCAAAGCTGCCTTCCTTGCCGGAGGTGATGACGATGCCCTTGATCGCGTCATCGGCCAGCGCGTCGTCTACCAGTGCCTCCAGGTCCAGGAACCCTTGCTGGCTCATCACGTTCATCGACCTGCCGACAGTGTCCCAGGTGATGATCGCGACGCCATCGGCGTCCTTTTTCATTGTGAAATCAGTCATTTCCATATCTCCCTTGTGCGCCTACACGCGCTCGATGATCGTGGCGGCACCCATGCCGGACGCGATGCAGAGCGTGGCGAGGCCGGTCTCCTTGTCAGAGCGCTCAAGCTCGTCCAGCAGGGTGCCGATGATGATCGCGCCGGTGGCGCCCAGCGGGTGACCCATCGCGATGGCGCCGCCATTCACGTTCACCACTGCGGGATCGACATCAAATGCCTGCTGAAAGCGCAGCACCACGGAGGCGAACGCCTCGTTCACCTCGAAAAGGTCGATATCACCGATCTGCATGCCTGCATCGGCGAGGATCTTTTGCGTTGCGGGCACGGGGCCGGTCAGCATGATGGTGGGATCGGTGCCGATCTTGCAGGTTTGACGGATCCGGGCACGGGGTTTCAGCCCGTATTTCTTGCCGAACTCCGCGTTGCCGATCAGAACGCCAGCCGAGCCGTCCACGATGCCCGAAGAATTGCCCGCATGGTGGATGTGGTTGATCCGTTCCAGATGCGGGTATTTCAGCTTGGCCACCGCATCAAAGCCCGGCATCGCCTCGCCCATCGCCTGAAAGCTGGGGGTGAGCGCGCCGAGCGTCTGGGTGTCGGTGCCGGGACGCATGTATTCGTCATGGTCAAGGATCGTCAGGCCGTTCTGATCCTTTACCACGAGGATCGACCTGGCAAAACGGTTGTCATCCCATGCCGCCTTGGCGCGTTTCTGGCTCTCTACTGCCAGGGCATCCGCCTGATCGCGGGTAAAGCCGTATTCGGTCGCGATGATGTCGGCACTGATCCCCTGGGGAACAAAGTATGTGTCCATCGCAAGGCTGGGATCGACGGCAATTGCCGCGCCGTCGCTGCCCATCGGTACGCGGCCCATCATTTCGACCCCGCCGGCGATATAGGCCTCGCCCGCGCCGCCCTTGATCTGGTTCGCAGCGAGGTTCACCGCCTCCATGCCGGAGGCGCAGAACCGGTTGATCGCGAGGCCGGGAATGGATTCGTCCAGATCAGAGGCCAGAACGGCGGTCCGTGCCAGGCATCCGCCCTGTTCCATCACCTGCGTGGCATTACCCCAGATCACGTCCTCGACCGCGTGCCCCTCAAGGCCATTGCGATCCTTCAGCGCGTTCAACACCAACGCGGAAAGCCGCACGGCGGTTACTTCGTGCAGTGCCCCGTCCTTGCGTCCCTTGCCGCGCGGGGTGCGCACGGCATCAAAGATATATGCTTGGGTCATGTCGGTCTCCTTGTTCATGCACGGTCAGCCGGGCTGCCGGGCATCAGATCATAGGGGTGTTTCCAGCCGGGCGTGGCTTTGATGTTGACGAGCCAGCGGTCGATATTGGGCCAGTCGGCGCGGTCAAAGCCGAAGGGTTCGGGATAGAAGAGATAACTGCAACACGAGATGTCGGCATTGGTGATCTGCGTGCCCACGATCCAGTCGCGCCCCTCCAGATGGGTGTCGAGCGTGGAATAGGCCGCTTTGAGACGGCCCTGCATGAACTCGATCACCTCTGCCGGGCGCTTCTCTTCGGGTAGGAAATTCATCAGGAAACGAACCATGCCTGCCTGGCTGGACAGCTTGTGATTGTCCCAGAATACCCAGCGCATGACTTCGCGCTGTTCTTCGGGTGTGCCGCCGCCGAATTTGCCGGTCCTTTCGGTGATGTGCATCTGCATCACGCCCGATTGCGTCAGCGTCACATCCCCGTCCACCAGCACCGGCACTTCGCCCATCACGTTGATCCTGCGGAATTCGTCGGTGCGGGTTTCGCCGCCGAAGAAATCGATATGCACCGGCGCCCATGCCAGCCCCGACAGTTCCAGCGCCAGCGCCGCCTTGTAGGCGTTGCCGCTCTCGCCCATGCAGTAAAGTTTGATCGTCATGTCTATCCTCCCAAGACGGTGTGTTTGGCATCTGCGTGAATGAGTATTTGTGGAAAAATGAAAGGTCCAAGTCGCTTTCATCGTATCCCGGATACTCTTGTCGAAGGCCTTTGCGGTTATGCCGGGCGCTTCTCGCTGAAACTACGTGCGATCAGTTCCTTCATGATCTCGTTGGTGCCGCCATAGATGCGCTGCACGCGCGCATCGGCCCACATCTCGGCTACCGCGTATTCCTGCATGTAGCCGTAGCCGCCATGCAGTTGCACGCAGTCGTCCAGCACGTCGCATTGCGTGTCGGTCAGCCAGTATTTCGCCATCGCCGCCTTTTCCACGCTCAGCTTGCCCGCCAGATGTTCGCATATGCACTCATCGAGAAAGGCGCGTGCCACCTTGGTGCGCGTCAGACATTCGGCCAGCTTGAACCGGGTGTTCTGGAACTGGGTGAGCGGGCCGCCAAAGGCCTCGCGTTCGTTGCAATAGCGAATCGTACGCTCCACCGCGCCTTCCATCGCGCCCACTGCGCCGCAGCCGATGATCAGGCGCTCTTGCGGCAGTTGCTGCATCATCTGGTAGAATCCCTGGCCCTCTTGCTGCCCGAGGATGTTCTCGGCGGGTATTTCCACATTGTCAAAGAAGAGTTCGGAGGTGTCGGCCGCGTGCAGCCCGATCTTGTCAAGGTTGCGGCCGCGCGCGAACCCTGCCGCACCGTCGGTTTCGACCACCACCAGCGAGATCCCTCTGGCACCTGCTGTGGGGTCGGTCTTGGCCGCGACGATGATCAGGTTGGCGTGCTGGCCGTTGGTGATGAAGGTCTTTTGTCCCGACAGGCGGTAGCTGTTGCCATCGCGCAGGGCCTTGGTCTTGATGCCCTGCACATCTGTTCCGGTGGCGGGTTCGGTCATCGCAAGCGCGCCGACCATCTCGCCAGAGACCATCTTGGGCAGCCAGTGTTTCTTTTGCTCCTGGCTACCATAGGCGAGGATGTAATGCGCGACGATGCCCGAATGGATCGGGCTGCCCCAGCTGGCGAGGTTGGCGCGCGGTGCTTCCATCATGATCACGGCCTCATGGCCGAAGTCGCCGCCCGCGCCGCCATATTCCTCGGGGATGGATGGACAAAGCAGACCCAATGCGCCGGCCTGCTGCCAGGTCTCGCGATCCATCTGACCGGCCTTGCGCCAGCGGTCGAAATGCGGCGCCCATTCCGTTTCGATGAAGCTGCGGGTCATCTCTGCCAGCATCGCGTGCTCGTCAGTCATCCATGTCGAGGTCATTTCTTGCGGGTCTCCAGCTCAGAATTGAAAATCCGCAGCCGGTGCGCGAACGTGTCCTCATTGATCACGCTGTCGAAATTCTCGAAGAGGAAGGACAGCGCTTCGCCTTCGTCCAGCCCGGACTCGGCAGAGAATTTGCGGAGCCGGCGGTAGCCGTCCTCGGTCATGGCCGCGTTGAAGCGCCGTGTCAGGCGAAAGCGTTTCGGCATCTGTCGTCCTCCTCTGGGGTGGGTGTCAAATCTACCGTTACCTCAGAACTGGTCGGCGCTCAGCCCCATCACCGTCTCTGGGCCCGATTGGATGCGCGCCAGATGCATCCCGGTCGCGGGCAGGCGGCGTTGCATGTAAAAGCGCGCCGTCATCAGCTTGGTCTCATGGAAAGCGGCGTCGCCCGTGCCGTCGTCCAACGCAGTCTGCGCCGCCTTGGCCATGCGCGCCCACATCAGACCCAGGCAGACATGCCCGAAGAGGTGCATGAAATCATAGCTGCCCGCCAGTGCCGCATTGGGATTCTCCACGCCGTTCTGCATGAAGAACATGCCGGCGGCCTGCAGGTCCTTGGAGGCGGCTTTCAGTGGCTCGACGAATTCGGCCATGCCGTCCGCGTCGGCGTTATCCTTGCAGAAATTCTTGACCATATCGAAGAAGGCCAGGATGTGTTTGCCGCTGTCCTGTGCCAGCTTGCGGCCCACCAGGTCGAGCGCCTGAACACCGTTGGCACCCTCGTAGATCATCGCGATACGGGCGTCGCGGGTGTATTGCGACATGCCCGTTTCCTCGATGTAGCCATGTCCGCCGTAGACCTGCTGCGCCAGCACGGTCATGTCGTAGCCCTGATCGGTGAGGAAGCCCTTGACCACCGGCGTCATCAGCGAAATCAGACCTTCGGCGGCCTCGTCGCCGCCGCGGTGCGACCGGTCGATCAGGAGTGCGCTCCACAGCAGGAAGGCGCGCCCACCTTCGACAAATGATTTCTGGTCCATCAGGCTGCGGCGGATATCGGGATGCACGATCAGCGGATCGGCGGGACCATCGGGGTTCTCGGCGCCAGTGACGGCGCGGCCTTGCAGGCGGTCCTTGGCGTATTCCAGCGCGTTCTGATAGGCGATTTCGGCCTGTGCGAGGCCCTGCATGCCGACGCCGATGCGCGCCTCGTTCATCATGGTGAACATCGCGCGCATGCCTTTGTGTTCCTCACCCAGCAACCAGCCGGTCGCGCCGTCATAGTCCATCACACAAGTGGCGTTGCCGTGAATGCCCATCTTCTTTTCGATCTTGCTGCATGTGACGCCGTTGCGGTCGCCGAGCGAGTCATCCTCGTTCACCAGGAATTTCGGCACGATAAAGAGCGACACACCCTTGATCCCGTCAGGGCCACCGGGGATCTTGGCCAGCACCAGATGGATGATGTTGTCGGCCATGTCGTGCTCGCCGGATGAGATGAATATCTTTTGTCCGGTGATCGCATGGCTGCCATCGTCCTGCGGTTCTGCCTTGGTACGCATCAGGCCCAGATCGGTGCCGCAATGCGGTTCGGTCAGGTTCATTGTGCCGGTCCATTCGCAGGAAAACATTTTCGGCAGATAGGTCGTCTTTTGCGCGTCCGTGCCATGCGCGAGGATCGCCGAGGCCGCGCCGTGGGTCAGGCCCTGATACATGGTGAATGCCTGGTTTGCACCCGAGAACATCTCGCCTACCGCAGTGCCCAGGAGATAGGGCATGTTCTGCCCGCCATATGCCTCGGGCAGATCAAGCGCGGTCCAGCCGCCCTCGCGCATCTGATCGAATGCCGCCTTGAACCCGGTGGGGGTGCGCACGACGCCGCTTTCCAGTGTGCAGCCTTCGGTGTCGCCGACGGTGTTGAGCGGCAACAGCACTTCGGAGGCAAGCTTGCCCGCCTCTTCGAGGACCGCACCGGTGAATTCGGCGTCAAGTTCACCGTAGCCGGGGATGTCGGCCCGGGACACGTTCAGCACATTGTGCAGGATGAATTGGATGTCCTTCGTGGGGGCGGTGTAACTGGGCATTTCCGTGCGTTCCCTGAGTTGGTCCCGGATGTTCGGGATTGTTTATTCGGCGGCCTCGTTGGTCTGGCGCAGCGAGGTGAGCGTCTGCTCCACCCACGCCATTTGTTTGCGCATGTCGGATATCGTATTGTTGAGTTCCGCGCGCTGCTGTTCCAGGGCGCACAACCGCTCAGACCCCAGTTCGTGGGCGCGCAGCATCTGGGTGTGCTGCTGATCGCCGGTATCGTAAAGGTCGAGAAGCTGGCGGATTTCTTCGAGGCTGAAGCCGAAGCGCTTGCCGCGCAGGATCAGTTTCAGCCGCGCGCGGTCGCGCTTGGTGAAGAGGCGCTTTTGCCCCTCGCGGATCGGTGCGAGCAATTCCTTGGATTCGTAGAACCGTAATGTTCGGGGAGTAACGCCAAAGGTGTCGCACATTTCACGGATGGTCATGGTGTCGGCGGTCATGTCAGTCCTGCAGTATCGTTTCAGTTGTGCCCGGTATGTACGTTTGGGGCCAGCCTACAACAAGTGCCGATGTTGACGTACCCTCTGTGTTACGTAACTTTGATTGGTGATTTGTCCAATGAATGGGAACATGTCGCGCCGAAACCGATACCCGGTCAACCCTTGAGCGAGGCTGTTGTATCGTCACGCAGCTTCTGGATTTCGTCCATTGCTTTTTGATCCGGGCGCGCATCTGCGCGGTTAAAGCCCCGGATGGTCGCATTGTCGCCACAGGGGACACCTTGCAAGGCAGGGCGAGTGCGGCCCGACGATCACCCCCTTGCGTGCAGGAGGCCGAGTGTCAATAAAGGCGCAATGATCCCGAACCAACCCCAAGGCGAGGCCCGAGACATGAGCAGCACACCATCCAGCGACGAAGATCATCCGGGCCTGGAATTCTTTCGTGGATTGCCACATGCGGTGGCGCTCGGCATGACGGCGCATGTGATGCAGGATGGGCATGCCGAAATGTCGATGCCCTGGGATGAAAAGCTGGTCGGGGACCCGGAAAGCGGCGTCATTCATGGGGGGGCAGTCAGTGCGCTGATGGACACCTGCTGTGGCGCTGCGGCAATGTGCCACCCCGACTCGATCGGAGGGACCGCGACGATTGCGCTCAGGATCGACTACATGCGCCCCGCGACGCCCGGTCAGACGATCCGTGCCCGCGCCGAATGCTATCACACCACGCGGTCGGTCGCCTTTGTCCGCGCGACTGCTCTTGACGATGACGACGATCGCCCGGTGGCCACCGCGACCGGGACCTTTACCGTGGAGAGCAAGTAATGGCAGAGCATTCACGGCGCCGTCCGCCCGAGCCCGTACAGGTGGTCAAGCAGCGCCGCGACGCCGCGCTGACGGCGCTGGTGGCGGGCGTGCCCTATATCCAGTTCCTGGGGATCACCTTTGACCGGCGCGGAGATGAACTGACCGGTGTGCTGGCATACAGCGACGCGCTGATCGGCAACCCGCTGCTGCCTGCACTGCACGGCGGGGCAACGGCGGCGTTCCTGGAGGTGACGGCGATCATCAGCCTTAGCTGGTCGATGCTCTGGCCTGAAATCGAAAGCGGCGCGACGCGTATCGAGACGCTGGTTGCGGGGCAAATGCCGCGCCTTCCCAAGACCATTGATTTCTCCGTCGATTATCTGCGCACGGGCCTGCCGCGCGATGCCTATGCACGGGCCACGATCAACCGGTCGGGGCGGCGCTATGCCTCTGTGCATGTCGAGGCGTGGCAGGACAACCGCACCCGCGCCTTTGCCCAGGCAACAGGGCATTTCCTGATGCCGCGCCGCGATGGCTGATAGTGCAGAGCCTGTCGCCGGACCACTGACGCACGCGCGCGTGCTGCGCATTGCGGGGCCTATCGTTATTTCCAATGCGACGGTGCCGATCCTGGGGGCGGTGGATACCGGCGTCGTGGGGCAGCTGGGTCTGGCCGCGCCAATCGGTGCCGTCGGGATCGGTGCGATCATCCTCACTGCTCTCTACTGGATATTCGGGTTCCTGCGGATGGGCACCAGCGGGCTGACCAGCCAGGCCAATGGCGCGGGCGAGACCGGCGAAGTGGCCGCGATGCTGACCCGGTCGCTGATGATCGCCGCTGTGAGTGGGGTGGCGATCATCGCGTTGCAACTGCCGCTCTTCTGGGGCGCGTTCGGGCTTGCTCCTGCCAGTGCCGAGGTCGAAAGCCTGGCGCGCGATTACATGAACATCCGCGTCTGGAGCGCGCCCGCCATCATCGGGCTCTATGCCGTGACCGGCTGGCTGATCGCGCTGGAGCGGACCGGTGCCGTTCTGATGATCCAGGTGTTGATGAACGGGGCCAATATCGCGCTCGACCTGTGGTTTGTACTTGGCCTCGACTGGGGCGTGGAAGGCGTGGCCTGGGCCACCTTTATCGCGGAATGGAGCGGACTGGGCCTGGGTCTGTGGTTCTGCCGGGCGGCGTTCCGCGTGCCCGCGTGGCGTGACTGGGGGCGTGTTTTTGCCCCTGATCGGCTGCGGCTGATGCTGGGTGTGAATGTCGATATCCTGCTGCGGTCGATGATGCTCCAAGTGATGTTCGTCTCGTTTCTGTTTCTCGCAAGCGATTTCGGCGACGTGACGCTCGCGGCCAATCAGGTGCTGGTGCAGTTCCTGAATATCACGGCCTATGCGCTGGACGGTTTTGCCTTTGCCGCCGAGGCGCTGGTGGGGGCCGCCTTTGGCGCGCGTTCAGCAGCGCGGGTGCGCCGGGCAGCCCTGATGACCAGCGTCTGGGGTGTCGGCTGCGGTGTTGCTCTGGCGGTGGGGTTCGGCATTGTCGGCGTATGGGGGATCGGGCTGATGGCCACGGCGGAGGACGTGCAGGTCGCCGCGCAGCTCTACCTGCCCTACATGGTCGTGGCGCCGCCCCTGGCGGTGGCGGCCTACATGCTCGACGGTATATTCATTGGCGCGACGCGGACGCGTGACATGCGCAACATGATGGCGGTCAGCCTAGGGGTCTATGGCGGCGCGGTGCTGCTGCTGGTGCCGTCTCTTGGCAATCACGGCTTGTGGATCGCGCTTCTGATTTCCTTCGTGACGCGCGGGCTGTCGCTGGGCGCGCGTTATCCTGCACTGGAGCGCGCGGCGGCAGGCTGAGGCGTGGTGATCCGGACGGGAATGCGGTGATGCAGGGTCAGGATGCGGATGCGTCAGAGACCTGACGTATCATGCGTGATCAGTCCGTGGTGCGCAGCCGCGAGCGCTGCACCAGCACGATGGTCAGCAAGGGCAGGATGAACCCCAGCGCCCCGGCGGTGATCAGCACCCAGCCAAGCTGGCTGTAATCGGCCGGCACATCAATGGCCCCCGTGGCATCGCTGACTTCGCGGCTGACCATGAATATCTGATTTAGGTATTTCGTCGCCAACGAGCTGGCCGAAAGTGCCAGATTGGTGAATGACGCCATGACGGCAAAGAACGTCGCCTTGAGGTTGTCGGGCGCGTTGCGCGCGATCCACGCCAGCATCGGGATCAGGGCGATCTGGCTCAGCGGGGATTCCGCGGCCGTGTCGAGTATCGCGATGAAACGTGCATCGACCAGCCCACCGGTCAGCGGTGCTGTGATTTCGTGTATGCCGTAGTAGAGCGCGATGTTGGGCAGGGCGAGTATGCCCGCCGCGATGGTGAGGATCAGATAGACCTGTGTCAGCCGCCGTTCTGCCATGAACGGGCGCAGCACGATCATCGCTACCAGCGTCAGCACCGCCGCCACCAGTTGCAGCACTGACAGGAATTGCGGGTCGAACCCGAGCACGTCGATGGAAAACCACGTGGCCCCGTGACCGGGCAGGGGGACGGCGCGAAAGACAAAGACGATCAGCGCCGTACCCACCAGCATGCGGGCCTGACCGGGTGCCAGCACCTGCAACAATTGCCGCATCAGCAACAGCACGATGGTCATCGACCCGGCAAAGACGATTTCCTGCGCAAAAGGCACGTTCAGCAGTCCGACGCTCAGCGACAGCGCGACGAAGGCGCCGCCACCGATGAAATACCACGGGTTCACCTGCGTGGGTGGGCCGGGCCGGTCTATCAGTAGGCGGGTATCGCGCCCCGCGCGCAGCGCGCGGCGGATCGCCAGCCGGTTCTGCAGCGATGCAAGGATCACGCCGGACACTGATATGAGCGGGACGATCATCGCGATAAGGTAGATGTCGGCGTAAACTTCTGCCTTGGCCGGTTGCGGCAGGGTGTCGACCCCATCGAAGGCCACGATGTTGATCAATGCCACGATCAGCGTCCCACCGATCAGCGCCACGCGCCCCAGCATCTGCATCGTCGTATGCAGCGCCCGCAAGGTGTCTTCGTCCAGCGGAGTGCCGTCCGGAGCAAGGCGCGGCACCGCCTCGACCGACATTGCGTCTGCCACGGCGTCCTGCAGCACCAGCCCGCTGGGGGCCAGCAGGGTCGAGGCGATAAACCATGCCTCGAACGGCAGGACCGCACTCATGGCGTCGGGCGCGGTGATCAGAAGGTACATGATCGTAAAACTGCCCGCGACCAGCGCCGCCCCGAGATAGAGCAGCAACCATTTCCAGCGCCATATGATATCCACCAGATGCCCCAGCGGCATTTTCAGCGCCCAGGGCAGCCCGGCCCAGAATGACAGCCCGGCCAGAAAGGCGGCGGAAAGGCCGAGATATTCCTTGACGAAGAACACGCCGACAATCGCGGTCAGCGTCGAAATGCCGTAAGCGAGGTAAACCATCAATGGCGGCAGAAACGACCAGCGCATCTGTCGAAAGAGGTCGAACAGTATCGAATCGAACCAGCGATATGCGCTTTGGGCCAGTGTCATGGTGTCCTGTGTCTCAGCCGGGTTGCCGCAGGTTTAGCGGTATCGGTGCATATTGCAATGTGACACGATCAAGGGTGATCGCGCGATCAAGGCAATTCAGGCAGGGCGTGCACGGCTCCTGCAACAGTGCCAGACCTGCGCGCGATTTCGAACAGCGCGGATCGTGTCAACAAAGCGAGACGCAGTGTGATCTGTCAATGTTGCGGGCGTTTTGCGTTCAATCCGTGAACCAGATTGAACACGGAACGCTTTTAGGTGGTCATAGCCACGCCGCCCGTTTCGTGCCGACTGCGTCCGCGATCGAGGCATGCCCGTCCGCCTCCAGCAGCCGGTCCAGCCCGGCGGCGATGCGCGGGACCAGCGACAGCCCTTCATAGACCAGTGCCGAGTATAGCTGCACCGCAGAGGCGCCGGCGCAAATCTTGGCATAGGCGTCTTCGGCGCTGGCGATCCCGCCGACGCCGATCAGCGGCATCGCCCCGCCGGTCAGTTGTGACAGCCGCGCCAGAACGCGCGTGGATTTGGCAAAGAGCGGCGCGCCCGACAGCCCGCCCTGCTCGTTGCGCGCCGCGCTGGTCAGCCCGTCGCGGTCCAGCGTCGTATTGGTCGCGATGATCCCGCTCAGGTTGGACGCCCGTGCAACTTCGGCAATCTCAGCAAGTTCGGCGTCGCTCAGGTCTGGCGCGATCTTGAGGAATACAGGGATCGGCCGCTCCAGCCAGTCGCGCACCTCCATCACGCCCTTCAGCAACGCGGTCAGCGCTTCGGCCCCTTGCAGGTCGCGCAACCTTTCGGTGTTGGGTGACGAGACGTTGACTGTCGCGAAATCCAGGTGCCGCCCGCAATGGGCCAGCACACGGGCAAAATCATCGGCCCGGTCGGTACTGTCCTTGTTGGCGCCCAGATTGAGGCCGATCACCGCATCCTTGGGTCGCGCGGCAAGGCGCGTGGCCGCCGCGTCCATCCCGGCGTTGTTAAAGCCGAACCGGTTGATTACCGCCCGGTCCTGCGGCAGGCGGAACAGGCGCGGGCGCGGGTTGCCGGGCTGGGCGCGTGGCGTGACCGCCCCCACCTCGATCATGCCGAAACCGGCCCGGGCCAGCGGCCCCAGCGCCACGGCGTTCTTGTCGAACCCGGCGGCGAGACCGATGGGGTTGGCAAGCGTCAGCCCCGCCAGTTCGGTGGCCAGGCGCGGCGTGGTGATCGGGCCGGGCAGGGGCACCGCGCGCAGGCGCAGCGCACGCAATGCCAGACCATGTGCCGTTTCCGGATCGCACCGGTGCAGCAGCCCCAGACCGAAACGCTCCAGCACGCTCATTTCAGGCCCGGGGGAAACTGGTGCTGCCCATCCAGCAGCGGCAAGGGTTGTGCCCAGGCCACGTCCGACAGGCGGATTTCGCGGTAGAGATGCGGAAAGAGCGCACCGCCGCGCGACGGCTCCCATTTCAGATCATCACCCAGCCGGTCGGTCTCGACCGCCAGAAGCATCAGGCCGGCCTCGCCTGCAAAATGCTTTGTCGCTGTTTCGGCAGCCTGCACTGCGGTCGAAAAATGCACAAACCCGTCAGCCAGATCGACCGGTGCGCCGGCACTTCGACCCGTGGCGCGCAGGTCGGCCCATTCGGGGCCGCGGAAAATCTTGTAGATCATCATGGCGGGGTGATGCCCCGGCCTGTGCGCGCGGTCAAGCGCAGATGGGTTTGACGCGGCCCGCGTGGCAGGGCACGATCCGGAATGTACCCGCGTTACCAAGGAGCCCGTTGATGATCCGTCCCCTCTTGGCCATTGCCGCACTTGGCCTTGCGGCCCTGCCTGCACTGGCGCAGGACCGCCTGACGATCCTGCACACCAACGATTTTCACGCCCGGTTCGAGCCGATCAACAGCCACGATTCGACCTGCAAGCCTGAGGACAACGCCGGGGGCGAATGCTATGGCGGCACTGCCCGGCTGATCACTGCGATCCGAGCGGCGCGTGCCGCCGCCAGCGCGCCGGTCCTCCTCGTCGATGGCGGCGATCAGTTTCAGGGCACGCTGTTTTACACCCATTACAAGGGCAGGCTGGCCGCAGAGATGATGAACCTGCTCGGCTATGACGCCATGACCGTGGGCAATCACGAGTTTGACGACGGCCCCGAAGTGCTGCGCGGTTTTGTCGATGCGCTCGATTTTCCGGTGCTGATGTCCAATGCCGATATTTCGGCCGAGCCACTTCTGGCAGACAAGATCGCCAAATCCATCGTGATCGAGCGCAGCGATATGGCCGTGGGCCTCATCGGCCTCACACCACAAGACACCGGCGAGTTGGCCACGCCCGGCCCGAATGTCACTTTTTCCGACCCGGTCGCGGCGGTGCAGGCGCAGGTGGACCGGCTGACGGATGCGGGCATCACCCGGATCATCGTCCTGTCGCATAGCGGCTACAGCGTGGATCAGCGCGTGGCGCATGAGACTACGGGCGTCGATGTGATCGTAGGCGGGCATTCCAACACCTACCTGCATCCCACAGACCCCGACGCCGAGGGGCCTTATCCCACGATGATCGGCGACACCGCGATCGTCCAGGCTTATGCTTATGGCAAGTTCCTCGGCGCGCTCGATGTGACGTTCGACAAGGCTGGCAGGCTTGTCTCGGCCACCGGCGCGCCGCAGCTCTTGGATGCGGCCGTTGCAGAGGACGCAAGCGTGCTGGACCGCCTGACCGAGGCGGCCGCGCCGCTCGAAGCGATCCGAAACAAGGTCGTGGCCGAAACGGCCCGGCCCATCAGCGGCGACCGTGACATCTGCCGCAGCGGCCCCTGCGAGATGGGCATCGTCGTGGCCGAGGCCATGCTGGAGCGGGTCAGGGATCAGGGCGTCGAGATCGCATTGCAAAACGGCGGTGGCCTGCGCGCGGGCATTGACGCGGGGCCCGTGACGCTGGGCGAAGTGCTGACCGTGCTGCCGTTCCAGAACACGCTCTCGACGTTTCGCGTCACGGGGGCGGAACTGCTTGAGGTGCTCGAAAACGGGCTGAGCCAGGTCGAGGAGGGCGCAGGCCGCTTCCCGCAGGTCGCAGGCATCGAGGTGGTCTATGATCCCGCCGCGGCCCCGGGCAGCCGGGTGCGCGCGGTGACGGTGGGCGGTGCCCCGCTCGATCCCGAGCAGCTCTACGGCATGGTTTCCAACAACTATCTGCGCAATGGCGGTGATGGCTACGCGGTGCTGAAAGATGCGCGCGACGTCTACGATTTCGGCCCCGATGTCGCGGATGTTCTGGCCGAATACCTTGCCCGGCGCATTCCCTTTACCGCTATGGTGGACGCCCGCGTCCGCACCGTTTCAGAGTGACATCATGCCTTTCATTTTTCCAAAAATACTCAATGCACTCCGCAGCAAAGGCCGCACACGCCGATGAATCAGGTCAAGGACCAGTACGAGGTCTATCCCTACCCCGAGCGTGACCCCAAGGATGAGGCCAGGCGGCTGATCACCGGCTCGCCCTCGCATCCGCTGGAGGTCGATCATTTCGTCTTTGGCGGACAGCGTGACTGGTCCCGGCCGCTGCGTGCGCTGGTCGCGGGGGGTGGCACCGGCGATGGGCTGATCCAGTTGGCGCAAGTGATGGCCCAGGCGGGCAAGCCGTGCGAGATCACCTATGTGGACCTCAGCGCAGCGTCGCGCAAAGTGGCCGAGGCGCGGGCGCGGGCGCGCGGGCTGACCGGCATCCGGTTCATCACCGGGAGCCTGATGCAGGCACCTGATCTGGGGCCGTTCGACTATATCGATTGCTGCGGCGTGCTGCATCACCTGCCCGATCCGGTTGCCGGGTTTGCGGCGCTGCGCGCGGCGCTGGCCCCGGGCGGCGGTCTGGGGTTCATGGTCTATGCGCCTTATGGCCGGTCCGGCGTCTATCCGCTGCAACAGGCGTTCGCTGCGCTTTTCGAAGGCCAGCCCCCCGGACAGCGCCTGAAAGCGGCGCGCAAGATCATGGAGACCCTGCCCGAGGGGCATCCCTTTGCCGGCAATCCCAACGTGGCCGATCATCGCAGCAGCGACGCGGGGTTCTACGATCTGCTGCTGCATTCGCAGGACCGCGCGTTTTCCGTGCCAGAGTTGCTGGACACGCTGGAGCAGGGCGGTTGGGCGCTCAGCGGCTTTGCCATGCCTGCACTTTACGAGCTGGACCGGCTGGCAGAGGTGCCCAAACATCTGGATATTCCGGCGCAGATGGCTGTGGCCGAAAAGCTGCGCGGCACGATCAAGACGCATGTGGGTTATGCCGTGGCTTCGGACGCGCCGGTGACGCCCGCGTCAGGCAAGAACCGCGCACTGGTCCCGCATCTTCGTGGCATCGCGCCGCAAAAGTTGGCTCGGGGGCTTGCGCAGGGGCAACGGCCAAAACTGGACTTTCCAGGAACCGGGGGCCACCTGTCGCTGGGGCGCGAGACGGCACCGCTGATCGGGGCGATCAATGGCCGCCGCACTCTGGCCGAGATCGCTGCCGCAGCGCATCTTGATCCCATCAGCATGGGTGCGCAATGGTCCCGGATCGAGCGCGAACTGGTCAGTTGGGGCATGCTGCACTATTCGAGCATCCTGCGCTGAAGCGTTTCGCGAAACGCTTCAGTTGCCCTCAAAAGCACATAAGGCGTGCACGTCCATACCCAGCGCCTCCAGTCGCGCGCGCCCGCCCAGATCCGGCAGGTCGACCACGAAGGCGCAGCCTGCGATCTTGCCGCCCAGTTGCTCGATCAGGCGAATGCCGGCCTCGGCGGTGCCGCCGGTGGCCAGCAGGTCATCGACCAGCAAGATCGTCTCGCCTGCCTCGATGGCGTCCTCGTGCAGTTCGACCGTCGCGTTGCCATATTCGAGCATGTAGTCCTGCGCGATCGTGCGACCGGGCAGCTTGCCTGCCTTGCGCACCGGCACGAAACCGACGCTGAGCTGATGCGCCACAGCACCGCCAAGGATGAAGCCGCGGGCCTCCAGCCCTACCACCTTGTCGATTCTCAGCCCCGCATAGGGGTGCAGCAACTGGTCAATGGCCATGCGAAACCCGCGCGGGTCGGCAAAGAGGGTTGTCACGTCCCGGAACATGACCCCCTCATGGGGGAAGTCGGGTATCGTGCGGATATAGTCCTGAATGGTTTGGGTCGGGGGCACGGTCTTTGCCTTGTCTGGTTTCATTCTGGCCGGTCGGATCTTGCCACCGGGTTTGGCCGATCCGCCGGGCGCATGCAAGGGCAGGGATTGCCTGCCTCTGCGTGGAGGGTTGCTTACCACAGCACCTGCCAGCCTGTTGTGCGCAGGCCAAAGGTGAGGTGGCGGCCGCTGAACCCGTCCGCGCCGAGGATGAGCAAGAGCGCGGTGGAGGTGGTCACGAAGGCGAGCCAGAGTTCAAATATCATGCCTCAATATCCTCGCGCAGGCCCGGCCTTAACCAGCGCCCCCGTTCAACACCCGACCCGCCACGGCATCCAGCCGCGCCACAAGCGCCGGATCGCGCGCATCTGGCGCGGTCAGCACGGCAAATTCCAGCGCCCGGTCGCAACCATGCGGGCAGGGCGCGCGCGTCTTGTCCAGCAATGCGGGCAGACCGCGCAGCATGTCCCGCCCCTTGTCCGCGTTGCCTGTCAGGGTGGCGATGATCTGCGTTACATCGACCTCGCCGTGCTCGGGGTGCCAGCTGTCATAGTCGGTGATCATCGCGACGCAGGCGTAATCCAGTTCCGCCTCTCGGGCGAGCTTGGCCTCGGGCATGCCGGTCATGCCGATCACGTCGCAGCCCCAGACCTCGCGGTAGACGCGCGATTCCGCAAGCGACGAGAATTGCGGCCCCTCCATCGCCAGGTATGTGCCGCCGTCGTGGACCGTGATACCGACGGCACGCGCGGCCGCTCCACATGCTGACGACAGGCGCGGGCAGGTGGGTTGCGCGACGCTGACATGGGCCACGCAGCCTGCGCCAAAGAATGATTTTTCGCGGGCGAATGTGCGGTCGATATATTGATCGACAATGACGAAATCGCCCGGCGCCATCTCGTGCCGGAACGACCCGCAGGCGCTGACGCTGATGACATCCGTCACCCCCAGCCGCTTGAGCGCGTCTATATTGGCGCGATAGGGCACGGTTGAGGGGCTGTGCACATGGCCACGCCCGTGACGCGGCAAGAATGCGAACGGCGTACCATCCAGCATACCGGTCAGGATCTGGTCCGATGGCGCGCCCCAGGGGGTCTCGACGTTTTGCCATTTGGCATCTTGCAACCCGTCCATCTGGTAAAGGCCCGAGCCGCCGATCACACCGATCATCGTTCTGGTCATGAATTCTCCCGTCACACAGTTTGCATTTGCAACCGATTGATAAAGCGTTTCGCGGAAAAACTGAATCACAGTTTCTTGTGAAACGCACGCGACATGCAAGCGTTGTGCGTTTCATCTTTTGCCTGTTTGGGTGAATGCTTCTTGGGTTTGGTATCCGCGTGGAACATGGCGGCATCCCGCATCTATATCTGGTCAGAGGACGCGCATCCCTGTAAGGGAGGCGGCTCACGTATCCGGATAAATCACGACAGGACACCTATCCCTTGAAACAAGCCATTCTGGCCGCTTTCGCAAGCCGTATCGCCTTACCCGATCTGGGTGTCATGCAGGATGAGAAATTCGGCCTCACACGTCTCAGGATCGAGTTGCTCTCGGGCCTTACAGTCGCGCTGGCGCTGGTGCCCGAGGCGGTGGCATTCGCCTTTGTCGCTGGGGTCAATCCGCTGGTCGGGCTTTATGCGGCATTCCTGGTCGGCCTCGTGACCGCGCTGATCGGCGGGCGGCCGGGGATGATATCCGGTGCCACGGGTGCGTTGGCGGTGGTGATGGTTTCCCTGGTGGCACAGCACGGGGTCGAGTACCTGTTTGCCACCGTGGTTCTGATGGGGCTGATCCAGGTCGTCGCGGGCGTGCTGAGATGGGGCAAGTTCATCCGGCTGGTGCCGCATCCGGTGATGCTGGGCTTTGTCAATGGTCTGGCGATCGTGATTTTCCTGGCGCAGATGAGCCAATTCAAAGTGCCGGGCACGATGGTGGACACCGGGCACGGCCTGTCGGGCGGTGTATGGCTGAGCGGTCTTGCACTGCTGATGATGCTGGGGCTGGTGGCACTGACTATGGTGATCATCTGGGTTACGCCGCGCATCACCCGTTTGATTCCGGCGCCACTGGCCGGAATCGGTGTCGTGGCGGGCCTCGTGATTGCCTTTGGGCTTGATGTGCCGCGCGTCGGCGATCTGGCCTCGATCCAGGGCGGGCTGCCCAGCTTTCACATTCCGATGGTGCCGCTGAACCTGGCCACATTCGAGATCATCCTGCCTTATGCGGCAATCCTCGCAGCCATCGGCCTGATCGAGAGCCTGCTGACCCTCAACCTGGTGGGCGAAATCACCGGCAAGCGCGGCGGCGCCAGCCAGGAGTGCATCGCGCAGGGGCTGGCCAATACGCTGACAGGGTTCTTTGGCGGCATGGGCGGCTGCGCGATGATCGGACAGTCGATGATTAACGTCAAATCCGGCGGGCGCACCCGTATTGCTGGCGTGGCGGCCGCCGTTTTCCTGCTGATCTTTATCCTCTTTGCGGCACCGGCCATCGAACAGATCCCACTCGCCGCCTTGGTCGGCGTGATGTTCATGGTGGTGATCGGGACATTCGCCTGGAACTCGTTGACCATCCTGCGAAAGGTTCCGCTGACCGACGCATTGGTGATCCTGCTCGTTACGGCGGTGACGGTGAAATACGATCTGGCCATCGCGGTGATCGTCGGTGTGATCGTTTCGGCCTTGGCCTATGCGTGGAACAACGCCAAGCGCATCCATGCCTACAAGCGCGTGGATGAGAGCGGCGCGAAAGTCTATCAGATCGAAGGGCCGCTGTTCTTTGGGTCTGCCGAAGGGTTCGCAGAACTGTTCGATGTGTCGAGCGACCCGGAGCGCGTGGTGGTCGATTTCGATCAGAGCCGTGTGGTGGACCAATCCGCGCTGCAGGCTATCGAGACGCTGGCGGGCAAATACGAGGCCGCAGGCAAACGTCTGCAACTGCGCCACCTGAGCCGCGATTGCCACCGCCTGCTGACCAAGGCCGGGCATCTGATGATCGACAGCGACGATGATCCTGATTACGTCGTGGCAGTCGATTACGGCGTGCGTACGGGGATTTTGGGCGCTGGGCACTGAGCCGGGGGCGGGGCCGACAGTATGATCTTTCTGGTGATCCTGGCCGGGCTTCTGCCCTCGTTCCTGCTGGTCGGTCTGGGGGGGCTGGTGCGGGGGCGTCTGTCCGCGAATGCCTGGCAAGGGCTTGATCGGCTCAATTTCGAAATCCTCTTTCCCGCATTGCTCTTTGTCGCGGCGTCCAGCCGACCAATCGAGCTGAGCGCTGTTGCCACTATCGCACCGGCGGTCTGGGCGTTGCTGACCTGCGGAATGATTGCGGGCTATGGCGCGCGCCGGTTCGGCCCTGATCGGTTCCTCGATTTTGCGGGCGCGTGGCAGACTGCCTGGCGGTTCAATTCGGCAATCGGCATCATCGCGGTGGGCGCGCTCAGCACTTCTCAGCCTGGGTTGATGGCAGTGGCTATTGGCATGGCAGTGCCGCTGGCCAATGTGTACGCCGTCTCGGCACTGTCGCGCGGTGGCGCACTGGGGCCGTTGGCGACGGTGCGCAAGATCGCACTGAATCCGTTTCTGCTGGCCTCGCTCAGCGGGGTGTTGCTGGGCCTGTCGGGATACAGTCTGCCGGGCCTCGTGCTGGCACCGCTGACCCTGCTGGCTGACGCCGCTATTCCCATCGCGCTGATCTCGGTCGGGGCGACGATGAATTGGAGCGCGCTGGCGCGGCTGAACGGGTTCAGCGGAACACTCTGCGGGGTCAAGTTGATCTTGCTGCCCGGACTTGTGACCGGGACGGCGCTGGCGCTGGGGATTTCCGGATCCGAAGTGGCTGTGCTGCTGGTCTTTGCGGCGCTGCCAACGGCCTCTGCTGCGCATGTGCTGGCGGCAGGGTTTGGCGCGGACCGCGAACTGTCGGCCACTCTGGTGGCGCAATCGACGCTGTTGGGCGCGTTGACATTGCCGGTCTGGGTCACGCTGGCAGAGATATTGTTTCTGCGCTAAGGCGTGCGTCAGTTGTCGGGGCGATCCAGGGAAAAGACGTTTTCGACCACGGCATAATCGCGATACCCGAGCCGCGAGAGCGGCTGGAACGTGGTTACGTCGAAATGCCCGTCCACCAGGCAATTGTCGCGGATATGCACGCCGGTGACCTCACCGAAAATAGCGTAGTTATCCACGCCCGCCAGTTCCAGGATATGCGTCATCCGGCACTCCATCGAGGCGGGTACGCCTGTGATCCGGGGGCAATCAATGGTGGTGCACTCGGTAGCCTGCAACCCCGCATGTGCGAACTCGTCCACATCGCGCGCGACGGCGGCGGAGGTGGCGTTCATCGGGTGGCGCATGTCCTGCGCCACGACGTTGGTGCAGAAAACCCCGGTTTCGCGGATGTTGCGCACCGAATCCTTGTTGCCGGTGGAGGCGAACATCACCTGCGGCGGCACATAGGCCACGGCATTAAAGAACGAATAGGGCGCCAGGTTGCGCACGCCATCCGCGCTGCGGGTCGAAATCCAGCCGATCGGGCGCGGAGACACGATGGCATTGAACGGGTTGTGCGGCAGTCCATGTCCGTTTTTGGGTTCGTAGAACATCTGGCCTCGGCGGATCACTGATCTGGGTTTGTGCCAGACCTAACGTCGTGCTAGGCGCTTTGCCACCCGTAAATCGGACCGAGGATGCCTGCGTGCCAGAGCTGCGCCCAGAAACACGAGACGACTGGTGGGAGGTTGAAGGCCTCTATGACCTGTGCTTTGCGCCGGGCCGCGAGGCGCTGTCGTCCTACCGGCTGCGCGACGGGATTTCACCAGTGGCCGGTCTCAGCCTTGTGGCGCGGGATGCGGAGGGCATTCTGGGCGGTGCGGTTCGCTATTGGCCAGTGCGCATCGGCGCGCATGATGCGCTGTTGCTGGGACCCGTCGCCGTACACCCGACACGGCAGGGCGAGGGGCTGGGCGGGCTTCTCATCCGTGAAAGCCTGAAGCGCGCCCGTGCGCTGGGGTGGAGGCGCGCGATGCTGGTGGGTGATGCACCCTATTATGGTCGCTTTGGGTTCATGCGGCTGGACGGGGTAGAGATGCCGCCGCCGACCAACCCGGAACGTATCCTGGGCATACCGCTTGTCCCCGGTGCGTGGGACGGGATCGCGGGTAAAGTAACCCGTGCTGCGTCCAAGCCTTGAATTTTGCATCAAACCGCCCGATCTTGACGGGATGATGGATCTGCTTGCCCCTCCGATTGACGACAAGGCCGTTGACGCGAAGCTGACCGCGCTGGCGCGCAGGCACAACCAGGCCGGCAATCTTGGTATTCAGGTGCTGAACATGGTCGGCGGACAGGCAGAAAGGCTGCTGGACCGGTTGCCCCCGGAGATGCGTGACCGGCTGGGCGATGGCACCGAACAGGCCTTGCGCATCGCGATGCGGGCGGCCCACGGCTCTCGCAGTGTGGTGGGCGGTCAGCCCGGCTGGCTCAACCGTGCCGTGACCACGGCCATGGGGGCGGCGGGCGGTTTTGGCGGCCTGCCGAGTGCCATGGCAGAACTGCCGATCACGACCACCATCCTTTTGCGCGCGATCCAGGACGTCGCGATAGAACAAGGCTTTGACCCCGCCGAGGAAGGGGTGCGGTTCGACTGCATCCAGGTCTTTGCCGCTGCCGGGCCGCTGGACCATGATGACGGGGCGGATCTGGCATTTCTCAGTACACGAGTTGCGGTCACAGGCAAGACGATGCAGTCGCTGATCGCCCGTGTCGCACCGCGCCTCAGTACGGTTCTGGGTCAGAAGCTGGCGGCGCAGATGGTGCCGGTGCTGGGCGCGGCGGCGGGTGCGGCGACGAACTATGCCTATACCAGCTACTACCAGCAGATGGCGCATGTGCATTTCGGCCTGCGCCAATTGGCGGTTTTATCTGACCGTGATCACGCGGAACTGATCGAGGCGTTTCGCGCGCGGGTCAAGCAGCCGGTCAAGCGGGGCTAGAGCGTTTTGCGAAGGCTTTGAGGTCGCCTGCGTCGATCAGAGCTTACCGCGCAGGTACTCCATGACCGCGCCGCGCACCGACTGGTCGCCGCGTGCGCTGGCATCTTCTATGGTGTCGCGCAACTCTCCCAGATGGGTCCGGCGCAGGATCGACTTGACCGGTCCGATGGAGGCCGGGCGCATCGACAGGGTGCGCAGCCCTATGGCGGCAAGGCAGGCGGCCTCGACCGGCCGACCGGCATCCTCGCCGCAGAAGCTGAGCGGTGTGCCGGTTCTCGTGCAGCGCTCGACGATATTTTGCAGGAACGTCAGAAAGCTGACATTGAGCGTGTCGTACCGGCGGCGCACGCGCTCGTTCTCGCGGTCTGCGGCAAAGAAGAACTGCTTGAGGTCGTTGCCGCCGATCGAGAGGAAATCGACCTCTTGGTAGAACTTGTCAGGTGCGAACGCGAGGCTGGGTGTCTCCAGCATTGCACCAATCTTCAGCGTCTCGGGCAAGGGGTGGCCAAGAATGCGCTCGCGTTCCATCGCCTTGTCCATCTCGGCACGGGCGGCGGCGTATTCGTCGCGCTGGGCGACGAAGGGAAACATGACCGTCAGCGGCCGCCCGTTGGCGCCACGAATGAGCGCCTGAAGCTGCATGCGCATCATGCCCGGCTTGTCGAGGCCGACGCGAATCGCCCGCCAGCCCATCGCCGGGTTCGGTTCGTCCGTGGGCTTCATGTAGGGCACTACCTTGTCCGAGCCGATATCGAGAGTGCGGAACACCACAGGCTTGCCATGTGCGGCGTCCATGACCCTCGCGTAAAGCTCGCTTAGTTCGGACCGGCGCGGCATCTGGCTGCGGATAAGAAACTGCAATTCGGTGCGAAAGAGGCCGACGCCATTGGCGCCGGATCCTTCGAGGCTGGGCAGATCGGCCATCAGGCCCGCATTCATGGTCAGCGAGATCGTCTGCCCGCAGAGGGTAAGGGCGGGCTTTTCGCGGATCGAGGCATAGCGCTCCTGTGCCTTGGCCTGCATCGCCATCTTGTCGCGGAAGGCGGCGAACACCGTATCGTCAGGCCGCAGATGGGCAATGCCCTGATCGCCGTCTACCAGGATCGGATCGCCATTTAGGGCTTCGGTGGTGATCCGTGCGGCGTGAATGACCAACGGAATCGCCAATGCACGGGCGATGATCGCGGCGTGGCTGCCCACCGATCCTTCCTCCAGTACGATTCCCTTCAGCGAGCGGCCATAATCCAGCAATTCCGCCGGCCCGATATTGCGTGCGATCAGGATCGGATCGGGTGGCATTGCAGCCCCCGTTTCGCCGCCCTGGCCGGTCAGGATGCGCAGCATCCGGTTCGACAGATCATCCAGATCATGCAGCCGGTCGCGCAGATAGGGGTCGGTGACCTGGGCCATGCGGGCGCGGGCGGTGGATTGCTCCTTTTCGACGGCGGCCTCGGCAGACAGGCCGCGCCCGATGTCTTCCTCCATCCGGCGCATCCAGCCCTTGGAATTGGCGAACATGCGGTAGGCTTCGAGTACTTCGAGCTGTTCCTTGTCGCCGCTGCGGGCGAAGCTGAGCATCCGCTCGACGCCGATGCGCAACTCCTCGACCGCCTCATTCAGGCGCTCCTGCTCGCGCACGGGGTCCTCGCCGATCAGGTTCGTCACCACCACGCGCGGCTCGTGCAGCCAGACATGACCGCGCGCTGTGCCATCCTGCGCGGTCGTGCCGCGAAACTGCACCGATTGCTGGTGGCGTGCGGACATTGCGGCGCCTTCGCCGGTGAATGCCCCCAGTTCGGCCATTTCGGCCAGTACCATCGCGACCACTTCGACAGCATACACTTCTTCGTCGGAAAATGTGCGGCCGTCTTTTGACTGCACAACCAGCACGCCCAGCTTTTCACCCAGCCGCTGCACCGGTACGCCCATGAAGGACGAATAGGCCTCTTCGCCGGTTTCGGGCATGTATCGGAAGCCACGGGTCGCGGGCGCATCGTCGGTGTTGATCACAGTGCCGGTGCGGGCCACGCGACCGACCAGACCCTCGCCCAGACGCATGCGGGTCTGGTGTACCGCCTCAAGGTTGAGGCCTTGGGTCGCGCAGAGTTCCAGCGTGTCCTCATCGCGGAAAAGGTAGATCGAGCAAACCTCGGTGTGCATCTCCTCGGCGATCAGTTGGGTGATCTGGTCGAGCCGGGTCTGGCCAGCGGCATCGTCGGCCATGACGGTACGCAGGCGGCCCAACATCTGTCGGCTATCAGTCTTGAACGGCTCGCTCATGTCGCCTGCAATCCCCGGATTCGCCCCTCGGAACGGTCTGCTTGCACGGTATCAAGACGGCAAGACAACATGTCCGCAACATGCACGGGTTGTGTCAGGCCACCTTATCCAACTTGAACGCATCATGCAGCGCCTGAACGGCGAGTTCCATGTATTTCCTGTCGATCAGCACGGAAATTTTGATCTCCGAGGTCGCGATGACCTTGATGTTCACGCCCTCGTCGCTGAGCGTCTTGAACATCCGGGCGGCCACACCTGACTGGCTGCGCATGCCGATTCCTACTGCAGACACCTTGGCCACATCGGTATCGGCCACCAGATCGTGGTAGTTGATCTCGCCGCGCTCGGCGGCTTGTTGCAGCGCCTTTTCGGCGCGTTCCACCTGTTGGATGGGGCACGAGAACGTAACGTCGGTGCGGCCCTCTTCGGAAATGTTCTGAATGATCATGTCCACATTCACACCCGCCTCTGACAGCGGGCCAAATATTGCGGCGGCGATGCCGGGTCGGTCAGCGACCGAGATGAGGGTCATCTTGGCCTCGTCGCGGCTGTAGGCGATGCCCGATACGATGTTGGATTCCATGATTTCCTCCTCGGAGCAGACCAGTGTGCCTGCGTCATCTGATTGTTCCTCGAAACTGCTGACCACGCGCAGTTTCACTTTATAGCGCATCGCCAGTTCCACGGAACGGGTTTGCAGGACCTTTGCGCCCAGGCTGGCCAATTCCAGCATTTCCTCGTAGGCGATCTTGTCCATCTTGCGCGCTTTTGATGCGATGCGCGGGTCGGTGGTATAGACGCCGTCAACGTCCGTGTAGATGTCGCAGCGTTCTGCCTCGAAGGCGGCAGCAAAGGCGACGGCGGTGGTGTCGCTGCCGCCGCGGCCCAGCGTGGTGATGCGGCCCTCAGCGCTGACGCCCTGAAAACCGGCGACGACGGCGACGCGCATGCCCTCACCGAACTTGGCATTGATGTTGTCCGTCGGAATTTCCTCGATCCGGGCGGCGGAATGCGCCGAGGACGTGCGCACCGGCACCTGCCAGCCCTGCCAACTGCGCGCGGGCACGTCCATTTCCTGCAAGGTGAGCGCCATGAGGCCGGCTGTCACGTTCTCGCCTGAACTGACGACGGCATCGTATTCGCGCGCGTCAAACAGCGGTGAGGTCTCGTTTACCCAGCCCACCAGTTCGTTTGTCCTGCCCGACATGGCCGAAACGATGACGATCACGTCATATCCCTTGGCCACCTCGACGCCCACGCGCTTGGCGGCGCGGCGGATGCGATCAAGATTGGCAACAGATGTGCCACCGAATTTCATTACGAGCACGGGCATAGAGGTGTCCTTGGTCTGCCTGGTAGGTCGCGCGCGAGTTTACGCTGCGTTCAGCACAAGAGCAAGTGGCACCGCTGCCGTGCAAGCCCGAAAGTGCAGATTGTCCGGGCTGTTTTCGGCGCGTAGAACAACGTTAGCCCGCGAGGGTTCGTAATATTCGGATCGCGTCGTCGGCGCGGTCTTGGGGAACAAAAAGGTGATCGTGATAATAGCCCGCGACGGGGTTGACGCCCATGCCGTGCGCGGCGAGCGCCGTGGCCACACGAGCGATGAAACCGACAGCCTCCAGAGCCGAATGCACGTTGAGCGTGATCATGCGTGCAGCAAAAGCATAGGGCAGCGCCGCCGCTTTCGCTTCGGCACGGGTAAGGATCAATGTCGTGCCTTCGGCTTCCTGAAAGGTCATCCGAGGAGCTATGCCCGTGGGCAGGTGGCGATCCTTGAGCGTGACGAAAACATAAATCTCCGGATCAAGTACCGGATCCATACTGGCAAGCAGCGTGTCCAGATCGTGCTCGCCGGTCATCTTTGCGCGCCCTTAAAAATCATGCGGTCGTCCGTCCCAGTTCAGAAACGCACCGGTTGTGCCCATGTCCAGATCGTCAAAACGGGCCATTAACCCGTCCACCGAGTCCTTGGTGTTGATGCTGGCTTTGCTGCCGCCCATATCCGTGCGTACCCAGCCGGGGTGGTAGATGCCGACCGCAATGCCGCGCGGGCGCAGGTCGACGGCCAGGTTGCGGCCCAGGTTCAGCACTGCCGCCTTGGAGGCGCGGTAGATGTAGCTGCCGCCTGGTGCATGGGTCTGGCTGGCCATCTTGCTGGAAATGATTGCGATCTTTGGCTGCGTGCTGCGCTCCAGCGCGGGCAGCAGCGCCTGCACCGTCAGAAAGACCCCGGTCACGTTGGCGGCGAATGTCTCGGCCCAGAACGCTGCGTCATAGCCACTGTCCAGCGTGTGCCCCTTGTCCAGATAGACGCCGGCGTTGCACACCAGCAGATCGACAGCACGCCCATTGAGCGCCGCGGCAAAGGCCGCGTGCTGTGCCGGGTCGGTCACGTCGAGCCGGGCCAGATCGCCGCCCTGGCGCGAAGTGCCGGTCACCTCATCGCCCCGCGCTGCGCAGGCAGTTGCCAGCCCCGCGCCGATTCCACGATTGGCGCCTGTGATCACCACATGCATGTTATTCTCCTGAAATCTGCGAAGACTGGCCGCCGGTCAATTGGATTTGCGCCCGAGACGAAACGGCAGGGGGGTGACGGGGACGCCGTCCTTGATCAGCTTTTGTGCCTCTTCGGGCTTTGCCTCGCCATAAATGGCGCGCTCTGGTGCGGTGCCGTCATGGATGTTGCGTGCTTCGCGGGCAAAGTCGTGCCCGACATATTCCGAGCTCTTCTCGATTTCCTTGCGCAGTTGCGCAAGGGCCTGTTCAGCGGGGCTGGCGGGGGCGCTCAACGCACCTTTGTCCGCTGTTGAGGGGGCCGCCTTGCTGCGTTTCCCGGCCGCCCGCACCGAGGGGGCCATCATCGCCTTGTCCACATCCGTGTTGCCGCAGACCGCACAGGCCACCATGCCCGCGCCATCCAGCTTGTCAAAGGTGGATGCGGACTGAAACCAGCTGTCGAACTGGTGTCCTTCTGCACATTTCAGCGTAAACTTGATCATATCCGGAACCACAATGACATGAGTTTTAGATAGACAAAATCCGCACCAAATCAAGGGCGTCTTTGTTCAGAGCTTTAACAGCCTGGGGTGAAAGTTCCGCACGATATGTGCCAGTTCAGGCTCGGTGATCAGTGCGGCGGCCTTCTTTGGGCGTAGCCATTTTCGCTTGCGCTGGTCTGCCTCGGGGTAATCGGCGGCCAGCGATTTCACCCGCACTGCATAGACCATCGCAACACACGGAACGCCGCGTTCGGCCCCGAGTGCCTTGTGATAGGAAAAAAGACCCAGACAGCGTTCATGCACCTTGCCCTGCACGCCGGCTTCTTCCCAGGCTTCGGTCAGCGCAACCTGTGCCGG
Source organism: uncultured Roseovarius sp. (assembly GCA_947503145.1). Taxonomy (GTDB): domain Bacteria; phylum Pseudomonadota; class Alphaproteobacteria; order Rhodobacterales; family Rhodobacteraceae; genus Roseovarius. The sequence continues at coordinate 207,418 of CANNCP010000002.1, read as the reverse complement.
GGTCTTGCCGTCAATCGGCCAGCCCTTGGGGATGATCCAGCGCCGCGAGCGCCGCGAGGTGATCAGCAGGATTTCGGGCTTGTCCCGGACCATGTGGTAACATAGCGCGGCGAATTGCGTTCGCACGTCACTCTTGTGTGCATCCTTCAATGCAATGGGGGCCTGTTGGGTGTCCAGCACGGTCATCGCGCCCTTTGCTCTGCCCTGCGGTTGTGTCTTATCTTTCATATCTGAGTGGCAATATAAGCGTTCAATGCGACAAATTGCCAGATTCATCTGCCCGAATACCGGATGACCGGGCAGAAAAGGCTCGCCGCGCGCACGAACCACAAGACAGCGTGGCGAAAGGCGGGCTTGCGTTGCCCGGTCATGCGTCCAATACTCTGCACCATGATACGTTTCCCCACCTTTTCCGCCTTTTCCGCGGTGCTTTGCGCGGCGCTACTGATGTGCGCTCCTGCGCGCGCCGAAGAACCTGTCCTGGTCTTTGCGGCCGCGTCGCTGCAAGACGCGCTGCAAGAGGTGATAGAGGGCTATCCGGAGCGTACAGTTGCGTCCTACGGCGGCAGCGGAACGATGGCCCGGCAGGTTACGCTGGGCGCGCCTGCGGATGTCGTTCTGTTGGCCAACAGCGCCTGGATGGACTGGCTGGAAGAGGCCGGCCACCTGCGTCCGGGAACGCGGTACGATCTGCTCGGCAATGCGCTGGTGCTGGTCGGACCCGTGGGCGCAGCGCCCCTGCCCGAGGCCGACGCCGAGGCGCTTATCGCGCGTCTGGCCGGGCGGCGGCTGGCGCTGGGCCAGACCGAAGCCGTACCGGCCGGCATTTATGCCCGCGCATGGATGGAGCATGCCGGGCTATGGGAGGCATTGCGCCCGCATTTGGCCGAAACCGAAAATGTGCGTGCCGCGCTGGCGCTGGTGGCGTTGGGCGAGGCCCCGCTGGGGGCGGTCTATGCCACCGACGCCGTTGCCGAGCCGCGTGTGACGACGCTGTATTCCGTGCCGCAGGACAGCCATTCGCCGATCGTCTATCCCGTGGCGGCGGTCACGGCCCGCGGCGAGGATTTCGTTGCGTATTTGCGCAGTGCAGAGGCGCTGGAAATATTTCATGCACATGGTTTCACCCTGCCCGGAACGGGTAAATGACTCTGGAATCGGCGGAGTGGGCGGCACTTGTGCTGTCGCTCAAAGTCTCGTTCGTGGCGATGCTGTTCAGCCTGCCACCGGCGATTGCAGTCGCGTGGCTGCTGGCGCGGCGCGAGTTCTGGGGCAAGACGCTGCTGAGCACACTGGTGCATTTGCCGCTGGTCCTGCCACCGGTCGTGACCGGTTATTTGCTGTTGCTGACATTCGGGCGCAACGGTGCGGTCGGAGGATTCCTTGAATCCACATTCGGGATCGTTCTGGCGTTTCGCTGGACGGGTGCGGCGTTGGCGGCGGCAATCATGGGCTTTCCCCTGACGGTCCGCGCGATCCGGCTGTCGATAGAGGCGGTAGACCCTCGGCTGGAGGCGGCGGCGGCCACGCTGGGCGCTGGTCGTCTGGGCGCGTTCGGGCGTGTCACACTGCCGCTGATCGCGCCGGGGGTTCTGGCGGGCGCGGTCCTGGGCTTTGCCAAGGCGATGGGCGAATTCGGTGCCACGATCACCTTTGTCGCCAACATCCCCGGCCAGACGCAGACGCTGCCTTCGGCAATCTACGCGTTCCTGCAGGTGCCAGGCGGCGAGTCGGGGGCGATCCGGCTGGTGCTGCTGTCGCTGGTCGTGGCGGTTGGGGCTGTTCTGGTCTCGGAAGGGCTGGCGCGGCGCGTGGCGCGCGGGATCGGCCAGAAATGAGCCTCAGCGTCAGGATATGCCACAGCTTCAGCGATTTTACGCTGGATGTCGCGTTCGAGGCAGGGCCGGGGGTGACGGCGATTTTCGGGCCGTCGGGTGCAGGCAAGACCAGTATCGCGAGCGCGGTGGCCGGGCTTTTTGCACCCTCGCGCGGGGTGGTGGAACTGGATGGCAGGCGTTTGTACGACGCACAGGCCAGGGTGAACGTGCCGCCGCATAAGCGACGGATCGGCACGGTTTTTCAGGACGGACGGCTGTTTCCGCATCTGAGCGTTGCGGGCAACCTCGATTTCGGCGTGCGTTATGTTCCGCGCGGCCGATCCGGGCCGGACCGGGAACAGGTTATCGGGCTGATGGATATCGCCGCGCTGCTGGAGCGTCGGCCGCTGCACCTGTCGGGTGGAGAGAAACAGCGCGTGGCACTGGCGCGGGCGCTTTTGATGGCACCCGAACTGCTGATCATGGACGAGCCGCTGGCGGCGCTCGACGGGCCGCGCAAGGATGAGATACTGCCCTACCTGGAGCGGCTGGCGGACGGGGCCAATGTGCCGATCCTCTATGTCAGTCATTCCGTGGCCGAGATCGCGCGGCTGGCCGATCAGATTATCGTGCTGCGCGACGGGCGTGTTGCCCGGTCCGGTAACGTCGGCGAGGTTCTGAGCGACCCCGAGGTTGTGCCCCTGATGGGCGTGCGCGAGGCAGGATCGGTGCTGAACGCCCAGGTGCTGGGGCATGATGCCGACGGGCTGAGCCGCCTTGCGGTCAATGGTGGGACACTGCTGATCCCCGGGGTTCAGGCCGATCCGGGAATGCATATTCGTCTCAGGGTCTTGGCGCAGGATGTCTTGTTATCGCTCGAAGCGCCCAGCGGGCTATCGTCGTACAACGTCCTGCCCGTCGTGGTGGAGGCGCTGCACAGGGGCGACGGCCCGGGCATGGCGGTGTCGCTGCGACTGGGAGGGGACCGGCTGTTGGCGCGCGTCATGGCGCGTGCGGCCGAGGAGATGCGGCTGCGGCCCGGGTTGGCATGTTATGCAATACTGAAGGCGACGGCCGTGCCGCGCGGCGATATTGGCGCGGGGCGTGAACTGGGGTGAGGATACTGGAAACTTATATATGGTTTTGGGGTGGCTTGAACCCCGGTTGCCGAGGCCGCGCGAGATGCTGCATCTAGGACCGCGCGGTAGTCGTTAATCCGGGCTGTGTAAAGGTCAGCGCTTGCCGGGCCAGCCCCGATTCATGCCGCCAAACGGCAAGGCGTCCACGCGGCAGCGCTGGGAGTTCTGCCGGGCCGGGATGTAACCACCGGTCTGCGGTGTCCTGGGATGTTGACCCTCGGGCGGCGGCGGAATACTGATCAAATCTGTCAGAATAGCGCACCGAAGCGCATCGGGAAAGGATCGCAGTGATGACCGAACGGCTGATTTACGGTCTGGGCTGGGTTGTTGCCGCACTCTGCGTGGCACCGATCGTCGCCGCCACGATCGCGGCGCTGTCGGGCGATCTGCAGACGTGGCGCGATATCCTGGCCTCGGTGCTGCCGCGCTACACCTGGGTCACGCTGGTGCTGGTGACTATCGTCGGTAGCTGTGCGGCGGTGATCGGGACCGGGACGGCATGGCTGGTCACGGTCTACCGGTTTCCCGGTGTTCGCTGGCTGGAGATCGCGCTGGCGTTGCCGCTGGCCTTTCCGGCCTATGTGGTGGCCTATGCCTATACGACGCTGCTGGATCATCCCGGACCGGTGCAGACCCTGTTGCGGGATGTGACCGGCTGGGGGCCGCGCGATTACTGGTTTCCCGAGATCCGCAGCATCGGCGGGGCGGCGATGATGCTGGTCATCGTGTTCTACCCTTACGTCTATCTGCTGGCGCGGGCATCGTTCCGGCAGCAAAGCTCGAACGCGTTTCTGGTGGCGCGCACATTGGGGCAAAGCCCTGGCGGCGCGTTCTGGCGGGTGGCGCTGCCGATGGCGCGGCCTGCGATCGTGGGCGGGACGCTTCTGGTGATCATGGAGACGATTGCCGATTTCGGCACGGTAGCGTTTTTCAACGTCCAGACCTTTGCGACCGGCATCTATCAGGCGTGGTTCTCGTTGGGCGACCGCGCGGCGGCGGCGCAACTGTCGCTGTGCCTGCTCAGCTTTGCGCTGTTGCTGGCCGGGCTGGAGCGCGCGCAGCGGGGCCGGGCGCGTACGGCGGGCCATGGCGGCGCGCGGTTCGAGGCGCTGGCCAAGCCGCAACTGACCGGGCTACGCGGCTGGGCCGCGATGGTGCTGTGTCTGGTGCCCGTGCTGCTGGGGTTTGTGATCCCTGTCGTCATGTTGGGTAAAATGGCCATCGGATCGGGGCAGAGCCTGCTCGACCCGCGCTATCTGTCGCTGATGTCCAATTCGGTGATGCTGGCCGGTGTGGCGTCGGTGCTGACGGTTCTGGGGGCGATTCTGATCGGGTTCCGGGCCCGCACCCGGCCGGGCCGCAAATCACGCTGGCTGCTGATCGGTGCGGGGCTGGGCTATGCGGTGCCGGGCGGGGTGATCGCGGTGGGGCTGATGGTGCCGCTGGCGGCGTTGGACAATCTGATAGACAGCGTGATGGAAGCGCAGTTCGGGATCAGTACCGGGCTGCTGATTACCGGGTCGATCTGGCTGATGGTGATGGCCTACATGGCGCGGTTCATGGCCGCCGCCCTCAACGCCTATGACAGCGGCATGGCGACGGTGCCGCGGCATTACGACGCCATCGCGCGGTCGCTGGGGCAGGCGGCACCGAAACTGTTGTGGCGGGTGCATCTGCCGGTGGCGCGCACCTCGGTGCTGACGGCGCTGCTGATCGTCTTTGTCGATGTGATGAAGGAGCTGCCCGCGACGCTGATACTGCATCCGTTCAATTTCCAGACCCTGGCGGTGCAGGCACACAGGCTGGCGGCGGATGAGCGTCTGGCGGAGGCCGCCGTGCCGTCGCTGGCGCTGGTCGCGTTCGGGCTGGTGCCGGTGATCCTGCTCTGCCGCACCATCGGCCGCGAGAGCGCCGAGCCGCGCCGGGCCAGGATACCAGCACGGGCGTAATCGGTGGATCGGCTGACCGGGGTGGTGGTGCGGCAAAGCAGGACCACCCCTCTTCTCCCACAGCACACCACGGCGCGTGTTGCGTTTGCGTCGGCGCAGGTGTTGGCTGTTCGTTTCTGCGTCGGGCTCCGCCCTGCGGAGCCGCACCAACCGGTGTCTGACGGGCCGCGTGCCCCGACAAATCCCGCTCCTCCCCTTGCAGCCCCTTGGGCGCGCTACTAAGACTCCCTTAGGACCTGATCCGGTATGGATCGAACACACATCAGCAGGCAGGCGGATATGACAGACCCAATGGATACCTACATGAACACCCTCGTGCCGATGGTGGTCGAACAGACCAGCCGGGGCGAGCGGGCCTATGACATCTTCTCGCGCCTGCTGAAGGAACGGATCATCTTTCTCAGCGGCCCGGTGCATGACGGCATGTCCAGCCTGATCGTGGCGCAACTGCTGCACCTGGAGGCGGAGAACCCCAGCAAGGAAATCAGCATGTATATCAACAGTCCCGGTGGCGTCGTCACCAGCGGCCTGTCGATCTATGACACGATGCAATACATCCGGCCCAAGGTCTCGACGCTGGTGATCGGGCAGGCGGCCTCGATGGGGTCCCTGCTGCTGACGGCGGGCGCGCCGGGCATGCGATTCTCGCTGCCCAACAGCCGCATCATGGTGCACCAGCCCTCGGGCGGGTATCAGGGGCAGGCGACCGACATCATGATTCACGCCGAAGAAACGCTGAAGCTGAAAAAGCGGCTGAATGAAATTTATGTGAAGCACACGGGGCAAACTCTGAAGAAGGTCGAGGAGGCGCTGGAGCGCGATAACTTCATGGCGCCATCGGATGCCAAGGCCTGGGGACTGATCGACGAGATCGTAGAGAATCGCGCAAAGCCGGATGCCGAAGACTGATCCGGTGCCAGGGCGATCCGGCGGATCGCCCATTTTGCGATTGTGGACACAGGATGCCTGTCCTAAGCTGGCCGCGAAATTCGCCGCTCAGCTCCGGCGACGGGCATAAACGGGGCGGCACAAATGGGGCGACGCAGCGCCCGAAAGGTAGATCATGGCTAATAGTTCTGGCAACGATAGCAAGAACACCCTCTATTGCAGTTTTTGCGGCAAGAGCCAGCACGAAGTGCGCAAACTGATCGCGGGCCCGACAGTGTTCATCTGCGATGAATGTGTCGAGCTTTGCATGGACATCATCCGCGAAGAGACACGCAGCGCGGGTCTGAAATCGGCCGATGGCGTGCCTGCGCCACGCGATATCTGCGATGTGCTGGATGACTATGTGATCGGTCAGGCTATGGCCAAGCGCGTGCTGTCGGTCGCGGTACACAACCACTACAAACGCCTAGACCACTCCGGCAAGAGCGGCGATATCGAACTGCAGAAATCCAACATCCTGCTGATCGGCCCTACGGGCTGCGGCAAGACTTTGCTGGCGCAGACGCTGGCGCGCATCCTTGATGTGCCGTTTACCATGGCTGACGCCACCACGCTGACCGAGGCGGGCTATGTCGGCGAGGATGTCGAGAATATCATCCTGAAACTGCTGCAATCGTCCGAATATAACGTGGAACGCGCGCAGCGGGGCATCGTCTATATCGACGAGGTCGACAAGATCACCCGCAAATCTGAAAACCCTTCGATCACCCGTGACGTGTCGGGCGAGGGCGTGCAGCAGGCGCTGCTGAAGCTGATGGAAGGCACCGTGGCCGCCGTTCCGCCGCAGGGTGGGCGCAAGCATCCGCAGCAGGAATTCCTGCAAGTGGACACGACCAACATCCTGTTCATCTGCGGTGGAGCGTTCGCCGGTCTGGACAAGATCATCTCGGCGCGCGGCAAGGGCAGTGCGATGGGATTCGGGGCAGATGTGCGCGACAAGGACGATCGCGGCGTCGGCGAGGTGTTCAAGGATCTGGAACCGGAAGACCTGCTGAAATTCGGGCTGATTCCCGAGTTCGTCGGGCGCCTGCCGGTGATCGCAACGCTTGAGGATCTCGACGAGGATGCGCTGGTCACGATTCTGACGCAGCCCAAGAACGCGCTGGTCAAGCAATACCAGCGCCTGTTCGAGCTGGAGGAGGCGCAGCTCACCTTTACCGACGATGCGCTGACCGGCATCGCCAAGCGCGCCATCCAGCGCAAGACCGGCGCGCGCGGCCTGCGTTCGATCCTTGAGGAAATCCTGCTGGATACGATGTTCGAACTACCGAGCATGGAGAACGTTGAAGAGGTCGTGGTGAACGAAGAGGCGGTCATGTCCGATGCGGCGCCGCTGATGATCTACGCGGATACCAAGAAGGAAGAGGCTGCCAGCGCGGGCTGAACTCTTGCGCTCCGGGTGCGGAGCGAACCACGGAATGCACGCAGCGGATGCCTCGGGCAGGAATGTTTCAAGCCAGAAGATGCAGCCGTTGCACCGCCAAGCCATAGAGGGCGTGCCCATGCCGGGCGCGCCTTTTCCTTGTCGTGCACCACTGGACCTTTGCGCATGGATACGCCATATCTGGGGCGATGTATTCCGGAGGACCCGATGGGCATTCTCAACACACTTCTGCGTGCCGTAACATGGTGGAACGGCCAGACGCTCAATACGCAGCTCTACACTTGGCGCCGCGGGGTCAAGGTGGGCGAGGACGTGGAGGGCAACATCTTTTACCGGACCAAGGATGACAAGCGGCGCTGGGTGATCTTCAACGGAGAGGCGGAGGCAAGCCGCGTCAGCCCGGACTGGCATGGCTGGCTGCACCACACCCACAAGGAATCGCCGACAGAAAAGTCGCTGCCGCACAAATCCTGGGAAAAGCCTCATCAGGAGAATCTGACCGGCACTGCGCTGGCCTATGCGCCAGCCGGATCGATCCGCCGGGCCATGCCGAAACCGCGCAGTGATTACGAGGCGTGGCGCCCGGAATAATGCGTTTTGCATTTAATACGAGGAACGGATTCGATGCAGAACGCCCACGATACCCAAGGGGCGATAGGCATGTTCCGCCTTCCCTGATTCAGGAAAACCGCAAAAGGCTTTAGGCAGACAGATGTCCGAAAACAAAACCGAGATCATCATGGGCGGTGCCGTCCTTGCGGTCGCCATCGGGTTTCTGGCCTATGCAGGCCAGATCACCGGATTTTCCGCGGGTCAGAAGGAATACCAGCTTACGGCCAGTTTTCGATCGGCTGACGGCGTTCTGGTGGGAACTGATGTGCGTCTGGCGGGGGTCAAGGTGGGCCGCGTGACGGCGTTGGATCTGGACCCGGCGACCTACCGAGCCGACGCGAGCTTTACCGTGCGTGCAGGGATCGACGTGCCCGACGACAGCGCGATTGCGATCTCGTCCGAGGGGCTGCTGGGGAGCAACTACGTGGAAATCCTGCCGGGTGGTTCGCCCTTTTACTTTGTGCCCGGTGATCAGGTCGAGTTCACCCAAGGGGCCGTAAGCCTCGTGGGGTTGCTGATGAAATTTGTCGCAGGCGATCCGGAAGAAGCGCCCGAATGAAGGCGTTCGTCCTAGCGGCGGCGCTGGCGCTGCCCGGAGTGGCCGCAGCACAGGAGGTCGGTATCGGCACCGGCGCCATAGTGCGTGGCCTTGAGAAAGTGTCGGGCGACATCGTCGACTTTACCCTCGCACCGAGAGAGCAGGCGGTATTCGGGCGGCTTACCATAGAGTTGTCGCAATGCCGCTACCCGCTGGGCGATCCGGCCGGCGATGCCTTTGCTTACCTGACGATCTGGAATGCAGGTGAGGAGACGCCGCGCTTTGCGGGCTGGATGATCGCGTCGTCGCCTGCGCTGAACGCGCTGGACCATCCGCGCTACGATGTCTGGGTCATCCGTTGCACGACACAGTAGGGCGTGTCGCATAGCGGCATATGGTCGATATGGGCGCGCTTGCGCAATGCGGCATCCAGACGCTTGTGGTACTCTGCGCGACTGATTTCGATAGCGCCCAATGTGGCCAGATGCGCCGTGATGAACTGCGTATCAAAGAGGGTAAAGCCACAGCGCCGCAGGTGGTCTACCAGATGGGCCAGCGCCAGTTTCGAGGCGTCCGTCTGGCGCGAGAACATGCTCTCGCCAAAGAATGCAGCCCCCAGTGTCACGCCGTACACACCGCCGATCAGGTTGCCGTCTGACCAGACTTCGATCGAATGGGCATGGCCCAACTGGTGCAGCGCGAGGTACTGATTGCGTATCTCGTTGCTGATCCAGGTCTCTTCGCGGTCGGCGCAGGCGTCGACCACATCCGCAAAGGCAGCGTTCAGGGTGACATTGTACCGTGCCCGGCGCATCCGTCGCGCCAGCGAGCGCGAGAGGTGAAACCCCTCCAGCGGGAGCACGCCGCGCCGACGCGGATCGACCCAGTATACCTCCGGGTCATCGCGGTGTTCGGACATCGGAAACACGCCCGCCGCATAGGCATTGAGCAACAGTTGCGGTGACAGGGCAAAGTCCGCATCGCTGTCGTCGGGCTGTGCCACGTCTTACCCCCGCAGGTTGGTCTCCAGCCACTTTTCAAGCCAGTGGATGTTGTAGCTGCCGGACTGGATATCGGGATCGGCCAGGAGCGCGTGAAAGAGCGGCACGGTGGTGTCAACTCCGTCGACGATCAATTCACCCAGGGCGCGGCCCAGACGGGCCAGTGCCGCCTCGCGGTCGGGGCCGTGTACAATCAGCTTGCCGATGAGCGAATCGTAATAGGGCGGGATCGTGTAGCCATCATAGAGCGCACTGTCCATCCGCACGCCAAGACCGCCGGGCGCGTGAAACTGCGTGATCTTGCCGGGGCGCGGCGAAAATTCGGGCAGCTTCTCGGCGTTGATCCGGACTTCTATGGCGTGGCCGTTGATCCGCAGATCGTCCTGGGTAAACGACATCGGCAGCCCCTCGGCGACACGGATCTGTTCACGCACCAGATCGACGCCAAAGATTGCTTCGGTCACGGGATGTTCGACCTGAAGGCGTGTGTTCATCTCGATGAAATAGAATTCGTCGTTCTCGTAGAGAAACTCGATCGTGCCCGCGCCGATATAGTTGATCGCGGCGACCGCATCGGCGCAGGTCTTGCCGATGGCGGCACGGGCTTCGGCGGTGATGCTCGGGCCGGGGGCTTCTTCGAACACCTTCTGGTGGCGCCGCTGGAGCGAGCAGTCGCGCTCGCCCAGATGCACGGCGCGGCCTTTGCCATCGCCAAAGACCTGGATTTCGATATGGCGCGGCGTGCCGAGGTATTTTTCGATATAGACCTCGTCATTGCCGAAATTCGATTTGCCTTCGGCGCGGGCGGTCTGAAAGGCGCGTTCCATCTCGGCTGCGGAATTGGCCACCTTCATGCCCTTGCCGCCGCCGCCAGCGGTGGCCTTGATGATCACCGGATAGCCGACCTCTTCGCCGATACGTTTGGCATCAGCCAGGGTGGCCACACCGCCCTCGGAGCCGGGTACGCAGGGCACGCCGAGCTTCTTCATCGTATCCTTGGCCGAAATCTTGTCGCCCATGACGCGGATATGTTCGGCGGAAGGGCCGATGAAGGTCAGGCCGTGGTCCTCGACGATCTGCACGAAATTGGCGTTTTCCGACAAAAATCCGTAACCGGGATGGATCGCCTGCGCGCCGCTGATTTCGCAAGCGGCGATGATCGCGGGAATCGACAGGTAACTGTCGGTGCTCGGCGGTGGGCCGATGCACACGCTTTCGTCCGCCATGCGCACATGCATGGCATCGGCATCGGCGGTGGAGTGCACCGCGACCGTCTTGATGCCCATCTCGCGCGCGGCACGAATCACCCTCAGGGCAATCTCACCGCGGTTGGCTACCAGGATTTTCTCGAACATTTCCAGTGCCCTATTCGATGATCATCAGGGGCGCGCCGTATTCGACGGCCGCGCCGTCCTCGACGAGGATACGCTTGACCGTTCCGCTACGCGGGGCGGGGATATGGTTCATCGTCTTCATTGCCTCGATGATCAGCAAGGTGTCGCCCTCGGCCACGCTGTCGCCAACACTGACAAAGGCCGGCACGCCAGGCTCTGCCTGTGTGTAGACGGTGCCGACCATGGGCGAGGTGACAGCGCCGGGGTGGCTGGCGGGATCCTCGGAAGGGGCGGATACGTCGGTGCCCGTCGCTGCGACAGAAGGTGCCACCGCTGCGGTTGCGGGGGCATAGGCCTGCAGCGCGGCGTTCATTTGCGGGGCCACTTCCTTGCGGCGGCTGACGCGCACATTCAGGCTGTCATCCTCACCGTAATTGCGTTTGACCTGCAATTCGGTCAGATCATTGTCGTTCAGAAGCTCGGCCAGCGCCTTGATAAAGGCGACATCGTCATCATGGGTTTTATTTGACATCTGGTTCCTCGACCGGTTGCTGCCCCTGTCGGGCGGCGATTGTTTTTTTCGCTTATATGGCATCATGCGGGCTTAGAAAAGCGGGCTTCTTCGGCTCAAGGTGGGTTTGGCGGGGCAAAATGCCAGTGGGCGGGGGAAAACGGCTGCGCACATCGAGATCAAAGCGGCATCCCGCTGATATCCCGGCGTGCACAGCATACTAGCGTTTCGCCTTGAGCCTGGCATGCTCAAGGCGAAGCGGTCTGACTATTATCCCTTGTTCAGCCGGTCGTCGATCAGGCCATCGACGACCGACGGATCGGCCAGTGTCGAAGTGTCGCCGAGGGTGCCATAATCATTCTCGGCGATCTTGCGCAGGATGCGGCGCATGATCTTGCCTGAACGGGTCTTGGGCAGGTTGGGCGCCCATTGCAGCAGGTCGGGCCTGGCGATCGGGCCGATCTCGTTGCGCACCCATTGCTCTAACTCCTTGCGCAGTTCGTCGCTGGGGCTCACCCCGTTCATCAACGTGACATAGGCATAGATGCCCTGGCCCTTGATCTTGTGCGGATAGCCGACGACGGCAGCTTCGGCGACTTTGGCGTGGGCGACGAGGGCGGATTCGACCTCTGCCGTGCCCATCCGGTGCCCCGAGACGTTGATCACGTCGTCGACACGCCCGGTGATCCAGTAATAGCCGTCCGCATCACGGCGGCAGCCGTCGCCGGAAAAGTAGAAGCCGGGATAGTCGGCGAAATAGGTTTTCTCGAACCGCTCATGATCGCCGTAGACGGTGCGCATCTGGCCGGGCCAGCTGTTCTTGATACACAGCACGCCCTCGGCCTCGGTGGTGGTGATCTCCTTGCCGGACTGCGGATCCAGAATGGCCGGCTGCACCCCGAAGAAGGGTAGCGTGGCCGAACCCGGTTTCGTGGTGATGGCGCCGGGCAGGGGGGTGATCAGATGCCCGCCGTTCTCGGTCTGCCACCAGGTGTCGACGATCGGGCGTTTTCCCTTGCCGACGATTTCATTATACCAGATCCACGCCTCGGGATTGATCGGCTCACCCACGGTGCCGAGCAGCTTGAGCGAACTCAGATCGCATTTCTCGACGAATTCGTCGCCCTGTCCCATCAGCGCGCGGATGGCGGTGGGGGCGGTGTAGAACTGGTTGACCTTATGCTTTTCGCAGACCTGCCAGAAGCGGCTGGCGTCGGGCCATGTCGGCACGCCCTCGAACATCAGCGTCGTCGCGCCGTTGGCCAGCGGCCCGTAGACGATATAGCTGTGCCCCGTGACCCAGCCCACATCGGCGGTACACCAGAAAACATCGCCGTCGTGGTAGTCGAAAACCATTTCATGTGTCATCGAGACATAGACGAGGTAACCACCCGTCGTATGCACCACGCCCTTGGGCTGGCCGGTGGAGCCAGAGGTGTAGAGCACAAAGAGCGGATCCTCGGCGTTCATCTCTTCGGGCGGGCAATCGGTGTCGGCCTCGGCCATGAGCGCCTTGCAGTCGTGGTCGCGTGCGGTCCATGTAGTCTGCCCGCCGGTATGTTTGACCACCAGGCACTGAACCCGGTCGTCGCAATGCAGAAGGGCGGCATCGGCGTTCGATTTCAGCGCTGTCTTGCGCCCGCCGCGCGGGGCCTCGTCGGCGGTGATCAGCACCTTGGCATCGCAGCCATTGATGCGCGAACCCAGTGCATCGGACGAGAAACCGGCAAAGACGACGGAATGGATGGCCCCGATCCGCGCACAGGCCAGCATCGCATAGGCGGCCTCGGGGATCATCGGCAGGTAGAGCACGACGCGGTCGCCCTTGGCGACACCCAGCCCCTTGAGCACGTTGGCCATGCGGCAGGTCTGTTCGTGAAGTTCGTTATAGGTGATGTGGCGCGCTTCGGTCTTGGGATCGTCTGGTTCCCAGATGATGGCCGTCTGGTTGCCGCGCTTTGCCAGGTGCCGGTCGATGCAGTTGGCCGTGACGTTCAGTGTTCCGTCAGCGTACCAGTTGATCCCCACATTGCCGAGCTCAAAACTGGCGTCGCAGACCTTGGTGTAGGGCTTGATCCAGTCCAGACGCTTGCCGTGTTCGCCCCAGAACGTATCGGGATCGGCGATCGAGGCGGCATACATTTCCTTGTACTTTGCCGCGTCGATATGGGCGTTGGCAGCGAATTCCTTGGCGGGTGGGTAGGTTTTGTTTGACATGTCGGACCTCTGTCTTCGAGTTCGGATCGATTTGGAGTTGCCTTTGCAGGCTCTATGGATTTGTGGAACTTTAGGGATCAGATAGCAAGGTATTCGGCGCGAAGTGCTTCGTTCTCCAGCACCTCTGCGGCGGTGCCGTCAAAGACGATGCCACCGGTGTCGAGAATCACGGCGCGGTCTGCCAGTTTCAGCGCGCGCACGGCGTTCTGCTCGACGATGACGGTGGTTATGCCTTGCTCCTTGATGATGCGCAGGGTCTTTTCGATCTCGTCAACGATCACCGGCGCCAGCCCCTCATAGGGTTCGTCCAGCAGCAGCACCTTGATGCTGCGGGCCAGCGCTCGGGCCACGGCCAGCATCTGCTGCTCGCCGCCCGACAGGGTCACGCCCTCCTGCTTGCGACGTTCGCGCAGGCGCGGGAAGAGTTCGTACAGGCGCTCCAGCGACCAGCCGATAGGGGGGGCAATCTGCGCCAGTTGCAGATTTTCCTCGACCGTGAGGCCGGGAATGATGCGGCGGTCCTCGGGGACCAGGCCGATGCCTGCGGTGGCGGCTTCGTAGCTCTTCATCTTGTGCAGGGGTTGCTGATCTAGCCAGATCTCGCCGTGGTTCATCTGCGGGTTGTCCATCCGGGCGATCGAGCGCAGCGTCGTTGTCTTGCCTGCGCCGTTGCGGCCCAGCAATGCCAGGATTTCACCTTCATGCACGTTGAAGCTGATATCCTGCACGATGTAGCTTTCGCCGTAATAGGACTTCATCCCCCAGATGGACAGAAAGGCCGGAGCGGTTTCGGCGTGGTTCTTGTCTTTGTTGAAATCGGGTTTGACGTTCATTTTCGTTCCTCCTGCCCCGGACATGATCCGGGGCCTCATTCTACACAGCTCAGGCCGCGGATCATGTCCGGGGCGCGTCAGACCTGTCTCAGGCGCTTTCGCCCAGATACGCTTCGCGCACCTTGGGATGGCCCTTGATCTTGTCCGGTGTGTCCTCGACCAGCGGCGAGCCCTGCGCGAGGACGGTGATCCTTTCGGCGAGGGAGAACACCACATGCATGTCATGTTCGATGATGGCGATGGTGATGTCGCGCTCGTCCTTGATCTGCTTGAGCAGGTCGATCGTGTTGTTGGTATCGGCCCGGGCCATGCCGGCGGTCGGCTCGTCCAGCAACAGCAGGCGCGGGTTTTGCGACAGGCACATGCCGATCTCTAGCCGCCGCTTGTCCCCCCGGCTCATTGAGGCGGAGTGGAAATACCGCTTGTCCGCCATGTTCAGGCTTTCCAGCACATGCTCGGCCTGTTCAATGATCGTCTTTTCGTTTGTCGCGGCACCGATGACATTCATCTGGAACGCGCCGTCACGCCTGGCAAAGATCGGGATCATCATGTTTTCCAGTACCGTCAGATCGCCGAAGATCTCGGGTGTCTGGAACACGCGGGAGATGCCCATCTGGCAGATCTCGTAGGATTGACGCCCCAACACCGACTGGCCGTCGAACATGACGCTGCCGGTGTCGGGGATCAATTTGCCGATGAGCACGTTCAGCAGCGTCGATTTACCGGCCCCGTTGGGGCCGATGATGGCGTGGACAGTGTTTTCCCTGATGCTGAGGTTCACATTGCCCAGGGCCTGCAGGCCGCCGAACCGCTTGTTGACGTTCTTGACTTCAAGAATTCCCATGGTTCTGTCTCCCTATTCCGCAGGCGTGGATTGATTGGCGTCTGCTGCGGCCTGTTCGGCCTCGGTCCGGCCGGTAAAGAGGCCGCGGATCTTCTGGCCACCCTGGACCAGACCGCCGGGCAGAAAGATCACGATCAGCACGAACAGCGCACCCAGCGTGAGGTGCCAGCCCTTGCCGACGAAGGGATGCACGATGGTCACCATGAAATCCTCCATCCCGTCGGGCAGGAACGAGAACCAGCTGTGCAGCACGCTGTCGTTGATCTTCGAGAAGATGTTCTCGAAATACTTGATCAGCCCCGAGCCGAGCACCGGCCCGATCAGCGTGCCGGTCCCGCCGAGGATGGTCATCAGCACCACTTCGCCAGAGGCGGTCCATTGCATCCGCTCGGCACCTGCCAGCGGATCGACCGCCGACAGCAGCCCCCCCGCGAGCCCGGCATACATGCCGGAGATCACAAAGGCGGCCAGTGTGTAGGGCCGCGCATTCAGGCCGGTATAGTACATCCGGGTGTTGTTCGATTTCACTGCCCGCAGCATCATCCCGAAGGGCGAGCGGAAAATCCGGATCGACAGATAGAAGGCCGCGACCATGATGACCGCGCACAGATAGTAGCCGACGTTGAACTGGAATTCCCACGCGCCAAGCTGCATTTCATGCGTCGCCCGCATGCTGAGGCCGAAGAGGTGCGGCAGATCCGGCTTGTCCGCCGAGTGCAGCCATTGCGGATCATTGGAATAAACCTGCAGGCCGGTCTCGCCGTTGGTCAGGTTGAACTTGGGGTTCGACAGCACCGAATACGCCAGAGCAAAGGACATCTGGGCAAAGGCCAGTGTCAGGATCGAGAAATAGATGCCGGAGCGGCGCAGACTGACGACGCCGATCAGGTAGGCAAAGATCCCCGATGTCAGGATCGACAGCAGGATTCCGGGCATCACGTTGTAACCCAGCAGCTTGAACATCCAGACGCAGGAATAGGACCCGACGCCGAGAAACGCCGCGTGCCCGAAGCTGAGATAGCCGGTGAGCCCGAAGAGGATATTGAACCCGATCGCAAAGATGCCGTAGATCACGAATTTCTGCATCAGATCCGGGTAGCCGGCGTTGAATTGCGCCATGGCCGAACCCTCGGGAAAGGGATTCAGGAGGAAGGGAGCCAGCCCCGCCAGAGCGATGACGATAAGCAGCAGGGTGAAGTCTCTTTTGTTCAGTCCGAGCATGGTTTAATCCTCCATCACGCCTTTTTTGCCCATCAGGCCCCGCGGACGTGTCAGCAGGATTATGATCGCGACAAGGTAGATGATAATCTGGTTGATGCCTGGGATTGTCGTCGTGGCCCAGGTCGTTGACGCGAAGCTTTCGAGGATACCCAGCAGGAAACCGGCGGCGACTGCGCCGGGCAGGGAACCCATGCCACCGACGACGACCACCACAAAGCTGAGAACCAGAAAATCCATGCCCATGTGATAGTTGGGCGCGTTGATGGGGGCGTACATCACGCCCGCCAACCCTGCCACTGCGGCAGCGATGCCGAACATGATCGTGAACTTGCGGTCGATGTTGATGCCCAGCAGGCCCACGGTCTCGCGGTCGGCCATCCCGGCCCGCACCACCATCCCGAAGGTGGTGAATTGCAGGAAGGCAAAGACCGCACCGATGATCAGTGCCGAGAAGGCGAAGTAGATCAGCCGCCAGATGGGGTAGATCACCGAATTCGGCTCGAACCCCAGGAACGTGCTGAAATCAAAGCTGCCGCGGAACATATCGGGCGCAGGTGTCGGGATCGGGTTGGCGCCGAAATAGTATTTGACGATCTCCTGCAAGACGATGGCAAGGCCAAAGGTCACGAGGATCTGGTCGGCATGGGGGCGCTTGTAAAAATGCTTGATCAGGCCGCGTTCCATGATGACGCCAATGGCGATCATGACGGGAATCGAGAACAGGATCGCCAGCGGCACGGCCCAGTCGATCAGCGCCGCGCCGACATCCTGGCCGAACCAGTGTTCGACATATGGCGTCTTGACCTTCAGGGGGTTTCCCAAAAAGTCGACCTGGGTCTCGTCGATCGTCAGGTAACTGAGCGTAAGGATTTTCGACAGGGTCACGGCACAGAATGCGCCGAGCATGAAGATCGCCCCGTGGGCGAAGTTCACCACGCCCAGCGTGCCGAAGATCAACGTCAGGCCCAGTGCGATCAGCGCATAGGCCGATCCCTTGTCCAGGCCGTTCAGAATTTGAAGGATAATTGCGTCCATTATGTCCACCCGTGGCGAATTCGTTGCAGCCGGTGTCCCGCAACAGTGCGGAACGGTCCCGACCGCACGCTGTGGTGCGGTCGGGGGTTAGATGCGGCTCAGGCGCCCGGGTTGCATTTGCCCAGTTCGCCACCGGCGAACATCGGGTGATCGGGGGCGTATTCGACCTGCGCCCGTGGCGTCACTTCAACGATTTCCAGCGTGTCGTACTGGCTCGTCGGGTTCTGCTTGCCCTTCATGACCAGCACATCCTTGAAGCACTGGTGATCGTCTGCACGGTAGAGGGTCGGGCCATTGCCCAGCCCGTCGAATTCAAAGCCTTCGAGGGCTTCGACCACGCCGCAGGGGTTGAAGGTGCCCGCGCGTTCACACGCATCCGCATAGAGCAGCGTCTGCACGTAGCAGGTATGCGCCGAGTTGGACGGCGGACGACCGTAGACTTCGCCAAACGACTTGGTGAACGCCTTGGAGCCTTCGTCGGTCAGCTGCCAGTTCCAGTTCATCGAGCCGATAACGCCTTTCACGTTGTCGCCCGCACCGGCGGCCATCAGTTCGGAATAGAGCGGCACGACGATCTCGAAGTCCTTGCCGTTCACCTGCTTGCTCAACAGATCGAATTCGATGGCGTTGGACAACGAATTCACCATGTTGCCGCCGTAGTGGTTCAGAACCAGCACGTCGGCGCCCGAGTTCAGGACCGGCGCGATATAGGCCGAGAAGTCCGTGGAGGCGAGCGGTGTCAGCACGTTCTCGACGGTTGTCCAGCCAATGGCTTCGGTCGCGGCTGCGATCGATTCCTGCTGCGTCCAGCCCCAGGTGTAGTCTGCGGTCAGGTGGTAAGCGCGGCGATCCGAGCCGTAGGCGTTCTTCAGCACCGGGGCCAGGGCCTGGGCGGACATGTAGCCGTTGAAGAAGTGGCGGAAACCGTTTGCCTTCTTGTCCTTACCAGTGGTGTCATTGGAGTGCGTGAGGCCGGCCATGAAGATCACGCCGGCATCCTGGCAGAGGCTTTGGACCGCGACGGCCACGCCCGAGCTTGATCCGCCGTTGATCATGATGGCGCCGTCTTTTTCGATCATCGACTTGGCCGCTGCGCGCGCGGCGTCTGATTTGGTCTGGGTGTCGCCGCTCACAAACGTGACTTTCTTGCCCAGGATGCCGTTCCCCTTCAGCGCCTTGGAGCTGAAAGTGTTCATCATGCCACCGTCGCCTTCGCCATTGAGGTGGGCAACAGCAAGTTCCTGCGCGCGCAGCTCATCCAGGCCTTCTTCGGCATAGGGGCCGGTCTGTGGCACGTTGAAGCCAATGGTGACGGTGCTGCCCGAGGGCGCATTGGTGTAGCCGGAGTGCGCGGCAGCGCGGAGATAAGTGGGTAGCGCAAGGCCGGCCCCGGCGACGGCACTGGTTTTCAGCAGTCCCCGACGTGTGAAATTGGATTTGGACATGTAGTTCCTCCCGTTAAAGAATTCGCGGGGAGGTACTCCCTTGCGCCTCCCATGCGGCACAAATGTGCAAAGCAAGTATGCCACAGATTAAGAAAATTTCTCAACAAGCACCTTTAATTAAACAATAATTTTGTAAAAAAATAGACAAGCATGTGCTGGGTGTTGTAAAGTAAATTTCACATTGCTGGAAAACGCATTGAAACAATGGGGAAAATGCCGTGGTGGAAAGTGCGGTCACAGGTACGCGGATTCGCGAAAGACGCGTGCAGCGGGGGATCAAGCAGACCGAGTTGGCTGCGATGGCCGAAATCTCACCCTCCTATCTCAACCTGATCGAACATAACCGGCGCAGAATCGGCGGCACGCTGCTGCTTCGCCTTGCGCGGGCATTGGGGGTTGAGCCGCAGGTGCTTAGCCAAGGTGCGGAGGTGGCGCTGATCAGCGGGTTGCACGAGGCCGCGCGCGATGGTTCTGCCGCCGCGGCAGAGCGGGACCGCCTGGAAGAGTTTGCGGGGCGCTTTCCGGGTTGGGCGCAGACGCTGGTGGATGCCTATCGCCACGGCGAAGAGATGGAGCGCATGGTGCAGGCCCTGACCGACCGCCTTGCGCATGACCCGCATCTGGCGGAATCGATCCATGAGGTGCTCTCGGTCGTGGCGGCGATCCGGTCGGCCGCGTCGATCCTGGTGGAAACCCCGGGGCTGGAGCAGAAATGGCGGGACCGCTTCCATCGCAATATCAACGAAGACAGCAAGCGGCTGGCCGATGGCGCGAACTCTCTGGTGTGGTATCTAGATGCTACGCCGGGTTCCGAGGCCGATATCCGCTCGCCGCAGGATGAACTGGATCAATTCCTGTCCGAGAACCATTTTGGTTTTGCCGCATTGGAGGCCGACGGCGTGGGGGGCATCGATGCGGTGCTTGAGGCGGATACGCTCCTGAGCTTGCCCGCAGCCCGTGAACTGGCCCGCACATTCCTGGAACAATACCAGCGCGACGCCACGCGCCTGCCGCGGTCCCGGCTGGAGCAGGCGCTGGGCCGCGTCGGCCTCGACCCGGTGGCGCTGGCCGAGGATGTCCAGCTCGATCTGCCGTGCGTCTTCCGCCGCCTTGCCTCCTTGCCGGAGGATGTGGCTGGCCCGATCGGGCTGGTGATCTGCGACGGTTCCGGTGCGATACTGACGCGCAAGCCGCTTGATGGCTTTGCGGTGTTGCGGCCCAGTGGGGCCTGCCCGCTCTGGCCGATCTACCGGGTGCTCACGCAGCCCGGTGTCCCGCTGCGCATGCGGGTGCTCCAGTCGGGCCGTGACGCGCGTCCCGTCACGGCCTTGGCCGCGACCGAGCAGATTGGCCCGGTCCGGTTTAACGAGCCGCCGCTGGTGCGGGCCTACATGTTGCTGCTGCCCGCGCCACAGAGCGAGGAGCCGCCATCGCCGGTCGGAACCAGCTGCCGTATCTGTCCGCGCCCGAATTGCGTCGCGCGGCGCGAGCCGTCGGTGATTCAAGACGGGTTTTGACAGGTCCGGCTCGTTGCCGGATAGTGAGTCTGGATCGCATGCGGCATGCAATTTGTAGGGAGCAGGATCAGATGGCCAGACAGGTTCTGCTGATCGAGGACGAACCGAACATCATTGAGGCGATCAGCTTTATCCTGTCGCGCGACGGATGGGATGTGAAATCGCATTCCAATGGGCATGATGCGATGGACGTGGTGCGCGCCCAGCGTCCGGATGTGGTCATCCTCGACGTGATGCTGCCGGGGCGCAATGGCTTTGACATCCTCGCGGATATCCGCGCCGACCCCGAACTGGGCCAGGTTCCGGTGCTGATGCTGACGGCGCGCGGTCAGGTCAAGGATCGCGAAATGGCCGAACGCGCAGGCGCAAGCCACTACATGATCAAGCCGTTTTCGAATGCCGAAGTGCTGGACGTGGTGCGCAGCCTGGTGCGCACATGACCGGGAAGCGACAGGACCAGATCCCCGGCGAGGGCTCACGCGCCGTCTTTTTCGAGCGGCGCACCTATCGCCGCCGCCGCATAATCGATGCGACCCGGCTGCTGCCGGTCCTGGGGGTCGTGCTGTTTCTGATTCCGTTGCTCTGGCAGGGCGAAGGCGGGGCGCGGACAACCGATGTCATGATCTACATCTTTGGCATCTGGGCCCTGCTGGCCGGGTTGTCGGGGCTGGTGTCGCGCGATCTGGGGCGCGACCGGCCCGGAGTGGACAACGAGAATGGCACAGACGCAGATCTGTTTGATCTGCCGGATGGAGAGGGTGAATGACGACGCCCAACCTGCTTGTTCTCGTCTGTATTCTCTATGTTACCTTCCTTTTTACCATAGCCTTTGCCGCGGACCGTGCCGCACGCAAGGGGCGCGGCACCTGGCTGCGCTCGCCGCTGATCTACACGCTGTCACTGTCGATCTATTGCACGGCCTGGACATTTTATGGTGCGGTTGGCTATGCCGCGCGCTCGGGGATGGAGTTCGTGACGATCTATCTGGGTCCTACGCTGGTGATGATTGGCTGGTGGTGGACCCTGCGCAAGATGGTGCGCATCGGACGTAGCCAGCGGATCACTTCGATCGCCGACATGATTTCCTCGCGCTACGGAAAGTCGAACACGCTTGCGGTTTTCGTCACGCTGATCGCGGTGGTCGGCACGACGCCCTATATCGCGCTGCAATTGCAATCCGTGACGCTGTCCTTTGCGGCCTTCTCGAAGGTCGACCCGACGCTTACATCGGTCGTCAGGCTACAGTCGATCGGGCTTTATGTGGCAATCGGCCTGGCAGTCTTTACCATCCTTTTCGGCACCCGCAACGTCGACGCGAATGAACGGCATCACGGCGTGGTGATGGCCATCGCGCTGGAGGCGGTGGTCAAGCTCTTTGCGCTGCTGGCGGTTGGTGTCTTTGTCGTCTGGGGGCTGGGTGGCGGGATCGGCGACACGCTGGCGACGATTGACGCCTCCAAGATCGCGGAATGGGAAGTGCCCGGCAGCCGCTGGGCCGGGCTCACGATGCTGTCCGCGATGGCGTTTATCTGCTTGCCGCGCATCTTTCAGGTGATGGTGGTCGAGAACGAGGACGAAGGTCATCTGCGCACCGCCACCTGGGCCTTTCCCGTATATCTCATGCTGATGAGTCTGTTCGTGATCCCTATCGCCGCGGTCGGGCTGGAGAGGTTGCCGAGTGATGCGAACCCGGACCTTTTCGTGCTGACCCTGCCGCTGATGGCGGGCGAGGACGCGCTGGCGATCCTGTCGTTCCTTGGCGGTTTCTCGTCGGCCACGTCGATGGTGATCGTTGCGGCAATTGCACTGTCGACGATGGTTTCGAACCATATCGTCATGCCGATCTGGCTGCGGATGAAGGGTGGAACGGCAGTGGTGGCGGGCGATGTGCGCGACGTGGCGCTGCTGGCGCGGCGGCTGTCGATCGCGGGTGTCGTAATGCTGGGGTATTTCTATTTCCGCTTATCGGGGGCGGGCACTGCGCTGGCGGCGATCGGGCTGGTGTCGTTTGCCGGGCTGTCGCAGTTCTTGCCGGCGCTGATGGGGGGGCTGTTCTGGCGCGGGGCCACGCGTCTGGGGGCGTTGGCAGGGCTGACGGTGGGGTTCGTGCTCTGGCTTTACTGTCTGTTTCTGCCCAGTTTCGGCCCCGGGGTCCTGATGCCGGTGTCGGTGATCGAGGATGGGTTGCTGGGGCTGTCGTGGCTACGCCCACAGGCGCTCTTTGGGGCGCAGGGAATGGACAAGGTCGTGCATGCGGTGATGTGGTCGATGCTGCTGAACACTGCGGCCTTCATCACGGTGTCGCTACTGACTTTTCCCAAACCGATCGAGCGATTGCAGGGCGCGCAGTTCGTCAATGTCTTTGATCATTCCGGCCATCCCGGAAGCTGGACGGGCGGGCTGGCCCAGTCCGAAGACCTGCTGATCATGACCCAGCGGATCATGGGGGCCGCCGAGGCGCAGGCGCTGTTTTCCGGCATGGCGCACAAGCAGGGACTGACCGGCTATCTGCCCGAACCTTCCACGGAATTTCTGGGCGTGCTCGAACGCGAGCTTTCGGGGTCGGTCGGCGCGGCGACCGCCCATGCGATGATCAGCCAGATCGTCGGGCGCGCCACGGTCTCGGTCGAGGACTTGCTGGCGGTGGCGGACGAAGCGGCGCAGATCATGGAGTATTCCAGCAGGCTGGAGGCCAAATCGGCCGAACAGGCCCGCACCGCCCGGCAATTGCGCGAGGCGAACGACAAGCTGACCAAGCTCTCGGTGCAAAAGGATTCCTTTCTCAGTCAGGTGAGCCACGAGTTGCGCACGCCGATGACGTCGATTCGCGCCTTTTCCGAGATACTGCGCGATGCGGGCGGGCTGAATCTCCGGGAGCAGCAGAAATATTCATCAATCATCTACGACGAATCGCGCCGCCTCACCCGGCTGCTGGATGACCTGCTGGATCTCAGCGTGCTCGAAAGCGGGCAGATTACGCTGAACATGCAGCTGGGTCTCGTGGCCGATATGCTGGATCGTGCCGTGGCGGCAACGGGCGCGGACGGATTTCGCATCGAGCGCGATGTGGCCTCCGAGCAGATCGTGCTCAATACCGATGTAGACCGGCTTAGCCAGGTGTTTATCAACCTGATCGCGAATGCGCACAAATATTGCGATGCGGATCAGCCGGTGCTGCGGATCGACGTGCGTTCAGCGGACGACACGCTGGAGATCGATTTTGCTGACAACGGTACCGGTATTCAGATGGCGGATCAGGCGGTGATATTCGAGAAATTCGCGCGCATTGGCGAATCCACTGCGGCGGGGGCGGGGCTTGGCCTGGCGATCTGCCGCGAGATCATGGCCCGGTTGGGCGGCGACATCAGCTATGTGCCCGGCCAGAGCGGCGCGGCCTTTCGCGTGACCCTGCCGCAAGAGATGTGCATGGCTGCGCAATAACGCCCGCAACATCGAAAGGGAGCGTGGACCTTTTTCCGTCTTTCCCACTTCAGGAAAACCGCAGGATCAGCTTACGGACATTAAAAGCGTTTTGCTGAAAGCCTCAATCACCGTCTTTTGCGAAACGCTTTGGTAACCGTCCCGGACGTAGGATCGCGGCCAAAGCTGTTTTCGTTTTTTCCGACAGGGAAAATGCGGGAAGGTTTTGATGACCCTGAAGGAGCGACGGCGGCGCAGCATGGCAGAAGCAGCAACCAGATCAGTGATGCGGCGCATGGCCCGACTGGGGCGGCAGGAATATACCGCCCGCGCAATGAGCCCGGCCAAGGCGCTGCGCCTGTCGCTGGCCCGGACGGGGGACAAGCTCTTTGACCTGCCGCTGACCGTGAATGCGATCGAACAGGGCGACATCGCCCATGCCGATCTGCCGGGCGAAGTGGGCAGGGGCGGATTGCTGGCGCTGCTCGACGGGGCGTTGGGCGAGGGGGGCGCGATGCGTCTGGACCCCGGGCTTCTGACCGCGTTGGTCGAGATGCAGACCACCGGCCATGTCAGCGGCCAGAGCGATGCCAGCCGTCGCGTCACGCGCACCGATGCGGCGATGGCGGCACCGATGATCGACGGGACGCTGGAACGGATCGACGCATGCATGGCAGCGGAGACACGCGAGGACTGGACCAGCGGCTATCGTTTCGGCGTCATGATGGAGGACGTCCGCACATTGGCGCTGTCGCTGACTGCGTCGGACTACACAGTGTTTCGCGTGATGCTCGAAATCGGCAAGGACGCCATCCCCGGCGCGTTGACCATGATCCTGCCGCGCTTGGCCGCCACGGACCCGCCGGTGACTGCGGCAGAGCCGGATGCCCCCGGCAGGGAGCCGGGAACGACGCTGGCGTGCGCCGTACTGGAGGCGCCGGTCACGCTTCAGGCTATGTTGGGGCGCATCACCTTGCCGCTGGACAAGCTGTGCACGCTGAAGGTGGGAGACAGGCTGCCTTTTGCCAGGGACCGGTTGCTGGAGGCGCGGCTTGAAGTGGCTCACAAACACCTCGTGGCGCATGCCCGGCTGGGCCAGATGGATGGCGCGCGCGCTGTCCGGCTCGGGCCGCGGGAACTACAGCCCGCCCCCTCGATTCATGACCCCGCTGCGACCGTGCGGCCCGCCGGGGCTGAAGGCCCCCCCGCGGACGCCGCGCCGCCGGACGCTGGGCAGGCATTGGGGCAAATGGCAACCGGCACCGCCGTCCCTGGCGATGCGGGGCGCGCCGGCGGCGCGGCAGCACCCGTTGCGTCCGAAATGCAGGATTTGAAGCTGTCGACCACGACGCAAGGCGAAGGATGAGGCTGGTTCGCTTCGGTGTGGGTTTGGGGAAAGGCAGCTGTCAGCGGTGGCGGTTCCGGCGGTGGCCGGTCTTGTCGTTCTTATCATGGCTTGTTGACCAGCATTTCTGAGAAAGACACTGCCGCCAGCTATATGCATGCTGCGCGCTGTCCGGCTGGTACACGGCGCCTATGTTCAACACCGAGCCCTGTCTGACCGCCCTTGAATGCAGGCGCGGCGAGAAAGTGAACGGCATACTCAGGGCGCTCTGGCAGCCAGCGCCCTTGCCAGCGCGCAGGGCTTTGGTGCTAAATGAGGCAGTAGCGTTCAAGTGCGACCGCAGGGTGCGACCACAGGACGCGTCGGGAGCAAAGAGGTGCAGGTGTCAGGTCAGGATCACGATTCGCCAGAGGCGCAGGGCGGGGACCAATCCGGCGTGAGCGTGCTCACCCTTGCCGGAAGCTCTGCGCAAGAGCTGGATCCCGACCTGCGAAGCCGGCTGAGCGCGGCGCTCGCTGCGGCGCAGACGGACCCGCAGGTGCGGGCCATCGTCCTGCGCGGCCAGGGCGGGACGTTTTCGGCGGGCGTCAACGTGATGGAATATGGCGGGCCGCTTGCCGCGCCGTGGATTGATGCGCTGGCCGAACAGATAGAGATGAGCGCAAAGCCGGTCGTCGCTGCCATCGAGGGGGACGCACTGGGCGCTGGTTTTGCACTGGCCCTGGCGGCGCATGGGCGCGTGGCGCATGCGGACGCGCGCGTGGGCCTGCCCGAAGCGAAGCTGGGCCTGGTGCCCTCGGGCGGCGCGACGCAGCGCCTGCCACGTCTGGTGGGGGCGCAAGTCTCGCTGGCGCTGATGGTGTCGGGCCTCCCGGTGTCGGTGCGCGACCCGGAGCTGAGGTATGTCATCGACGAGATCGTGACCGGGGATGTCGTGGCCGCCGCGTGCCGGCTGGCGAGCGGGCTGGCGGATGCAGGCCGCTGGACGCGTACCTGTGACAGGCGCACAGGGCTAAGCGATCCTGGGGCCTATCTCAGGTCCACCGCCGAGATCGCGGCCAGGGTGGCGGATGATGACAGCGCCGAGGCGGGCATCTTGCGCGCTGTCGAGGCGGCCCAACTGCTGCCGTTCGAGCAGGGCATGACGCTGGAGGCGGCGCTGTTCGAAGAGACCCGACAGGCCCCAGCGGCACGTGCCGCGCGGCATCTGCTGGTGGCTGAACGGCATGCCGCCACTGTGCCGCAACTCGGGCCCGGCGTGGCCCGTCAGGTGCATGACGTGATCCTGACCGGGCAGCGCGGCGCGTTTGTCGAGACCGCGATCATGGCGCTCGATGCGGGCTGGACGGTGCATTTGCGGCCCCCCCGTCCAGCCGATGCGCCTGCCATTCGCGCTCATCTGACGGATATATACAACGGCGCGGTGCAACGCGGCCGGATGGATGCCGACGCGCGCGACGCGCGGCTTGTGCGGCTGCAGCTGCCGCAGGAGGGCGCGCCGGAACCGGAGGTTTCGCTGGTCTTCGAACTGGGTGGCGCGGGGCCTGCGCTGCGGGGCAATCCGGTCCGCGTACGTCTTGGGGACGGGGATGAAGTGCGCGCGGACCCCGAAGGCCCGCACCTGTGGGCGCGGCTCTACGCTCCGGCCCACAGCGCGCCGCTGGCCGAGGTTGCAATTGGCAGCGCGGCACAGCCCGACGCGGCTGCAACGCTGGTGCAGGCGCTGATGCGTGCGCGCAAGACCGTGATTCGTGCGGGTCCCTATCCGGGCATGATCGGGCGCAATCTGGACTGGGCGCTCTGGTCGGCGGCGCTGGCGCTGGCAGAGACGGGCCACAGCCCCTACGAGATCGACGCGGCGGCAGAGCGGCTGGGCTATGCGCAGGGTCCGTTCCGTCAGATGGATGCCGTGGGGCTGGCGGTGGTGGCGGCCCGGCTGGATCATCTCGGGGCGGCGCGCGGCGCGCCGCCGCTGGCCGAACATAGCCTGGTCCGGCATCTGGCGCGGGACGGTCGGACCGGACGGCGCGCGGGGCGCGGCTTCTACATCCACGAGGCGGGGCAGGCGCGGCCTGACCCGGACATTATAGCACATATCGACGGTCTGAGAGAGACGCCGATCGTGGCGCTGGAGACCGCCGACCCCGGCGCGGCGCTGGAGGCGGCGGTCGTGAATGAGGCGGCCCGCTTGCTGGCCCGGGGTATCGCCCTGCGCGCGAGCGATATCGACGTGATCCTTGTCATGGGTATGGGCGTGGCGCGCGAAAAGGGCGGGCTGCTGATCCAGGCGGATATCAAGGGGTTGTTTGCCGTCCTGCGGGTGATGAAACCGCTCGGCAGTGCAGTGCCGCATCTGTGGCAGCCGCAGGAGCGTATGCTGGATATGGTCAAGAACGGCGTGGGCTTTTTCGGACGCGGTTGAGCCTGATGCGTGTCAGCCCAGCACTATCCCCAGGACCACCATCATCAGTCCGATCACCGACAGGAACAGCGCCGCAGAGTTGAGCGGTACGATCTTCTGCAGGACCGCGCGCATTTCCGCGTCGCCGAGGCCAGCCTTGCGGGCACGCCACACCCGGACGATGCACCATACGAGTCCCGCGAGCCCTGTCATCGACACAGCCGCACCTGACCAGATTACAATGTCCATCTCGCGCACTCCTCCGGGGGCCGTTGTCCTGCCCTGCGCCTAGACCAGTTTTGCCCGATGCTCAAGCCGCTCGGCCCTTGCGGGTGCGGCATGCGCGCGCTACTCACGAGGTCCCGAAAATGAGGCGGAGAGACATAAAGATGAACGACAGCGTTTCCGATAGCACCTACCGCGTGACCGCCGATGAACTGCGCCAGTTCATCGAACGGTTCGAACGGCTGGAGGCCGAGAAGAAAGACATCGCCGAGCAGCAGAAAGAGGTGATGGCCGAGGCCAAGGGGCGCGGCTATGACACCAAGGTGCTGCGCAAGGTGGTGGCCCTGCGCAAGCGCGACAAGGACGACATCGCCGAAGAAGAAGCCGTGCTGGAGATGTACAAAGAAGCGCTGGGAATGGCGTGATTGCGTTTCGACATATTACATATTGATATGTCGTGATTTGATTGTGGCATTGCGCAATGCCCGCTCTGCGGGGGAGACGATTTTATACCGCTCGCCCCGGCAATTGGCACCGTGGCATTGCGCAAATCAGCCTTTCTGATTGCCCCGCCGGTTTGGCTCTGCTGCTGCCGGGTATTCAGCCAATAGCGCTGCGCCTAAGGCGTTTCGCGAAAAACCTGAATCGTCGTCTTTTGCGAAACGCGCGCGACATACAAACGTTGCGCGTTTCGCCTTTATCTGATGTCTCAGGGTAAGGCCAAACGCTTTAAACCGAGATCAGCCAACCTGCAGACTGGTTCATTGTCGAACTTCCGTGCAATAGTCGGCGGTGCATTGATTTTCTTTAACCAATTGTGTCCCGCACCATGCGTCGCTTTGATTATCTCGAACTGGTTATCATGCTGGCCACCGTTGCCCAGTGGCTCGTGCTTGCCACCATCGCGGGGGCGATTGTGGGCACCGGGACCAGCCTGTTTTTGCTCACGTTGTTCTATATGACCGAGCGCACGGCTGACGTTTCGCTCTTGATGCAGATGGCGCTTCTGCCCGCGGGCGGGCTATTGAACGGTTTGCTGCTGCATTACGGCTATCTGAACCATGCCAACGACCTGAAGGATTCACTGTTCGCCGCCGTTCACGTCCAAAAAGGGCGGATGCCGTTCAAGACCATCCTGATCAAGCCTGTCGCCGCCGTCATCACCCTGGCAAGCGGCGGATCGGCGGGCAAGGAAGGGCCCTGCTCGCATATCGGGGCGTCCCTGGCCGCGGCAATCGGGCAGGTTCTGCATCTCAATTCCGAACTCCGCGAGCGCCTTGTAGCCTGCGGGGTCAGTGCCGGCTTTGCCAGTGTCTTTGGCACGCCGATTGCCGGTGCCATCTACGGGGTCGAGGTGCTGGCGATCGGGCGCATTCGCCACGATTTTCTGTTTCCGGCCTTTGTCGCCGGCGTCACGTCGTACCAGGTCACCAAATGGTGGGGGGTTCCGTTCAATTACTATGACATCGTGGTGCTTGCGGATTTTTCCCAGCTTTTGTTCTTCAAGACGGTCATGACCGGCATTATCGCCGGAATCGTGGCGCTGATCTTTGTGGAAGCCGTGCATCGCATGACACGACTTTTCACGGCGTTGAGGGTCCGCTTTAACGTGTGGCCGCCGTTGATGCCGGGGCTGGGCGGGGTGATCCTGGCGGTTCTGATCCTGTTCATCCCGACCGATTATCTGGGCCTGAGCCTGCCGATGGTCGAGCGCGCCGTTTCCGGCGAGGCGATGCCGTATCTCGGTTTTCTGTGGAAGACGCTGCTGGTGGCGATCACCCTGGGATCGGGATTTTATGGCGGGATCGCGACGCCGCAATTCGTGATCGGGGCAATGGCGGGAAATGCCTTTGCCCCATTGTTCGGAATGGACCCGGCATTGGGGGCGGCTATCGGGCTGGTTTCGGTCATTGCCGCCGCTTCGAACACGCCCATCGCGGCGGTTCTGATGGCGATGGAACTGTTTGGTGGCGCGGTCGGCCTGGTTTATGTGGGCGGCGCCGCAATCGCTGCCTATGTCGTCATCGGTCATCGCAGCATCTACCTGGAACAGCGCATGGCCTACACCAAATCCTCGTGGATGCGGATTCGCCCTGACCTGCTTGTCGGAGTCGAGAAGGCCCGGCTGTCGCACGGGCTGCTGAAATGGTGGTGGAAACAACGCAGAAAAGGCCCCTGATCCGCCCTGGCCGCATGGTCCGGTTTGTTGACGCATGGTCTGGCCGGATTTCAATGGCCAGTTGATCCAGGGACAGTTGACCCAGAGACAGGGCCTGAAACGAAAAACCGCGCGGCAAATACCGCGCGGCTTTTTTTGTCAGTGGCGAAACACTCAGTTGGTTTCGTCGTCGGCCTCGCCGTCTTCGGGCCGAACGTCCTCGCCCGTCTGGGGGCGGTCGTCGTCGTCGGACGCGGCTGCGCCGATATCGTCAAAGAGTTCGGCGATCTCGAAATCGGCAGCCGCTTCTTCTTCGGCAGCCAGTTCACGGATCGATTTGCCCGACGCTTGCAGTTCGGCCTCTTCAGGCGAACGGGCGACGTTCAGTTCGATGGTGGCCGTGACCTCGGGGTGCAGGGTGACGATCACCTCATGCAGGCCCAGATATTTGATCGGGCTGGCCAGCGCGACCTGCTTGCGGTCGAGCGTGAAGCCCGCCTCGGTCGAGGTGTCTGCCGCGTCGCGGGTCGAGACGGAGCCGTAAAGCGCGCCCGAATCTGCAGCCTGGCGAATCACCACGAAAGTCTGACCGCCGAGATTTTCGGCCATGGTCTCGGCTTCCTGACGGGTCTCCAGGTTGTCTGCTTCGAGCTGCGTCTTGCGCGCCTCGAAATCGGCGATGTTCTGCGCGGAGGCCGACAGCGCCTTGCCCTGTGGCAACAGGTAGTTGCGTGCGAAGCCGGACTTTACGTCCACGACTTCGCCCATCTGGCCCAGTTTGGCCACACGTTCGAGAAGGATCACTTGCATGTCAATTGCTCCTTATTTCACGGCGTAGGGCAGCAGGGCGAGGAAGCGGGCGCGCTTGATGGCACGTGCCAGTTCGCGTTGCTTCTTGGCCGAGACGGCGGTGATACGGCTGGGCACGATCTTGCCACGCTCACTGATGTAGCGTTGCAGCAGGCGCGTGTCCTTGTAATCGATCGCGGGTGCGTTGTCGCCCGAGAAGGGGCAGACCTTGCGGCGGCGGAAAAACGGTTTGGTTCCCATGGTTTGGTTCCTTATCTCTGGGCTTGATCAGCGGCGCTCGCGGCGCTCGGCGCGCTCGTCGCGTTTCTGCATCTGGACGGAAGGTCCTTCGGCGTGCTCGTCGACCTTGATCGTCAGGACGCGCATCACGTCGTCATGCAGCCGCATCAGGCGTTCCATTTCCTGCACCGCTGCGGCGGGCGCGTCGGTGCGCAAAAAGGCATAGTGGCCCTTGCGGTTCTTGTTGATCTTGTAGGCCATCGTCTTGACGCCCCAGTATTCCTGCTCGACCAGCTTGCCGCCGTTGTCCGAGAGGATGGTGCCGAAATGTTCGATGAGGCCTTCGGCCTGCGCTGACGAAAGGTCCTGGCGCGAGATAAAGACATGCTCGTAAAGGGGCATGCAGCGTTCCACTTCTATCAAGGCGCATTTCAAAGGACGGGCCGGTGATCCTTTCGCGGCCCATCCACGAGAGACTGCGCGGGTTCATGAATTCATGCGAAAGGAAATGCCGCTATAGGGCGGATCGTGCCGCGCCGCAAGGCCCGCGGTCACGCGCGGCCTTGGCCCGACAATGGCCGGGTTTGTGCCCAATTTCAGCCGCCATCATGTACCAGCCTGAATTCAACAACGACACAGAATGTGAGGCAAGCCGGATGACCATGTTACCGCAGACCTGTATACCCGAGGGACCACTCCGCCACGAGGCGCCGGTCCCCGCGCATCATGCCGAAGCTGAAATAGAGCCGACACTGCGCAGGCTGATCTATTTGTGCACCGGTGTTGCGGCGATTCTGGCGGCGCTCGGTATCTGGCTGGTTCCGGTGGCATCCGGGGACCCGGCCATGCAGTTGGTCCGGTTCGTGATCTCCGCCACGCTGTTTCTCGGGGCCGGGACGCTCCTTGCGTCGTTGCGCTCTGCTGAAGGCCCGACAATCGAGATCGACACCAGACGCCGCCTGTTGACCATCATTGATTCCGATGCACGCGGCAAGGTACGCATGACCAATGTGCACGCCATCGACAGCCTGTCGGAAATCGTGCTGCGCGACGGGTTGCTGACCGCGCGCGATGCATTGGGGCGCAGTCTGCTGG
Source organism: uncultured Roseovarius sp. (assembly GCA_947503145.1). Classification (GTDB taxonomy): domain Bacteria; phylum Pseudomonadota; class Alphaproteobacteria; order Rhodobacterales; family Rhodobacteraceae; genus Roseovarius. The sequence goes on along the minus strand of CANNCP010000002.1, from coordinate 175,400 downwards.
CGATCATGGTGAGAGATGCGGCCACCAAGGTGGCGCTCAGGCAGATGCTGGGGCAGGACGCCGTCGCACACTGACGGCCGGTCGCGATCTGCGATTGGAGAGCGAAAGTGCGCTTGGTGTTCGTCAGTTCACACGAGATGTTTATTGCTGGGCATTTGCCTGCAGCGTTGCACGGGCTATGGTCATTCTCTCATATTCTGATTTTGGAGAGAACTGAATGAAACCGACCCTTTTTGCTGCCGCATTGGCGATGACTGCGACAGGCGCATTCGCCGCGCCGGAGAAATACGAACTGGATTCTAGCCACAGTCAGGTTGTGTTTACCTATAGCCACATTGGATTTTCCACCACCACCAACATGTTCGCCGGTTTCGAGGGTGAAATCATGTTCGATCAGGAAGACCCGGCAAACTCTTCGGTTTCCGTCTCGATCCCGGTGATGTCGCTCTTTACCGGCTGGGAAAAGCGGTTCGCCCACATCATGTCTGACGATTTCTTTGGTGCGACCGAGAGCGACATGATCACGTTCAAATCGACCGGCATCGAAGTCACCGGTGACGACGAGGCGATCATCACCGGCGATCTGACGATCAATGGCATCACCAAATCCGTGCAGCTCGATGCTGAATTGAACCAGGCTGGCCAGCATCCGATGGCAGGCAAGGCCTGGGTCGGGTTCGACGCCGAGACAGAGATCAAGCGTTCGGATTTCGGGCTTGGGGCTATGGCACCCGCCATTGGTGACGCGCTTGAGGTGGAAATCTCGATCGAAGCGGGGAAGGCAGAGTAAGCCTCTGCGTGGATGCAGGATGAAAAGAAAACGCCCGCGACAGGCTCGCGGGCGTTTTTGTGCATCAATCCGGGCGGGTCGCGATCAGGTCGAACCGGATTTCGACACCGAAGCCCAGCGTGCCTTCGTCACTCACGCTCTGACCGATATCGAAATCACGACGGTCGACCCGCACCGAGCCATTCGCCATTGCTGTGTCCCCGTCGATTTGCAGATCAAACGGCAGACGCAGCGGCACCGATTGGTCCCGGATATGCAACGTGCCATCGGCAATCAGCCCCACGTCCGCCTCGCGCAGCAGATCGGCGGTGAATGTGGCGGTCGCGTGGGTCGCTGCGTCCAGGTAGTCTGCGCCCAACGCCTGATCCGTCATGCCGCCCAGGCTGAGCGACGGGATGGAGATTGTCACCGCGACGCTGCCACGCGGGCCGGGGGCATCCGATCCGTCATAGGCGATGTCGGCGGTCCATTCGGCAAAGCTGCCGCTGATCTGCGATCCCATCTGCACTACCTCGATGCTTAACGTGCCGTCGGTCACCTGCCATTCGCTCGCGACCTCTTCGAGCGCCGCACTCTGCGCCTCGGGGGTGGTGTGGGCGAACCAGCCCAGCCCCGTAGCCCCGCCGACCGCTGCCGCCCAAATGATCAGGGCCGCAACAAAGGGCAGCACATGGCCCGGCTGCATGGTGGTGGGCTGGCCGGGCGTGTGTCCGGGCAGCATCCGGCGCAGGGTCGCATCCTTGTCGATGACATGATGCTTCAGCGCGCCCGCCACATGCAGGCCGATGGCGCCGGCCAGCACCCATTGCAGAATGTAGTGCAGGGTGGCTGCGATTTCTGACACATACTCTGATTTCGGCACGTAGGGCAGCGATTGACCAAACGGCCACCAGATCGGCGCAAAGCCCGCCGAGGCGGCGTGGCTCACCCAGCCGGCCAGCGGAACCGTGACGAGCGAGCCGTAAAGCAGCCAGTGCACGGTTTCAGCGGCGCGCGATTCGAGCACGGTGTCGCCGTTCAGCAGACCCGGCTTGGTCTGGGTCAGCGCCCAGAGGATGCGCGCCAGCGCGGTAAGGAACAGGGTCACGCCCAGCGTCTTGTGCATGGAAAAGAGCAGCGCGGTCCAATCGATCAGGCTTTGCGATGCGCCGCCCTCTGCCGCCCTGACCTGGTCGGCAAGGTTACTGGCGAACAGCCCCAGCGCAAACAGGCTGAGAATCAGCAGCACCGTCACCCAATGAAAGAGTTTGGTGACGGAGCCGTAGGTGTCGCTTGTATTGGTAATAACCATGTGGAGTGCATCCCATGCGTTGATGAAAAGGGTCAAGGTGTCAGCCTGTTATCCTAATGTACGCTGAGCGCCAGACAATGGCAGGCTGCGCAGGGACGGCGTTCGCAGATGCACGGGCCGCTGCTGGACAGGCGGGGCGGGGGGCGTCCGACTTGATCGTTGCCTCGGGGATGCAGGCGCGCTATCCGAAGGGAAAGGCCAGAGGAGACAGGAACAACCATGAGCCGCGCATTCATTTTTCCGGGGCAGGGTGCCCAAACCATCGGTATGGGCAAGGCATTGGCCGAGGCTTATCCCGCGGCCAGAGCCGTCTTTGACGAGGTCGACGAAGCGCTGGGAGAGGCGCTTTCGGCGCTGATCTGGGAGGGCGACCAGGATGATCTGACCCTGACGCGGAACGCGCAGCCCGCATTGATGGCCACCTCGCTGGCAGCGTTGCGCGCGCTGGAAGCCGAAGGTGTGACACTGGATGCCGCACGGTTCGTGGCCGGGCACTCGCTGGGTGAGTATTCGGCGCTGGCGGCTGCGGGCGCGCTCAGCATCGCGGATGCGGCACGGTTGTTGCGGACGCGTGGTGCCGCGATGCAGGAGGCAGTGCCGGTAGGTGTCGGCGCGATGGCGGCGATCCTTGGTCTTGATCTGGCGGCGGTGCGCGATGTTGCGGAGGCCGCGGCCGAGGGTCAAGTCTGTCAGGCGGCTAACGATAACGATCCGGGGCAGGTCGTGGTTTCCGGCCATGCCGCTGCGGTCGAACGGGCGATTCATCTGGCCAAGGAGCGCGGCGCGAAACGTGCCATGTTGCTACCGGTCAGCGCACCGTTTCATTGCGCCCTGATGGCGCCTGCCGCCAAGGTGATGGAAGAGGCGCTGGCCCAGGTCGAGCTGAGTGCGCCGCAGGTGCCGCTGGTGGCTAACGTGCTGGCCGAATCGGTCAGCGATCCGGTGCAGATCCGGCAATTGCTGGTCAGCCAGATTACCGGCTCGGTGCGCTGGCGCGAAAGCGTGATGTTCATGGCGCAGCAGGGCGTGACCGAGACATGGGAGATCGGCGCGGGCAAGGCGCTGTCGGGCATGGTACGCCGGATCGACCGAGAGATTGCCGTGCGCAATGTCGGCGCACCCGACGATGTGCGCGCGGCTGCCGAGGCATTGAATGGTTGACCGGGCGCCTGAGATTTTTCGCGAAAAATCTGCGCCGGCGGCACTGTGACAGGGAAGGAACGAAAATGTTCGATTTGACGGGAAAAACGGCGCTGATCACCGGCGCATCCGGCGGCATTGGTGGCGGGATCGCCCGCGCGCTGCACGGTGCGGGCGCGACGGTCGCCCTGAGCGGTACGCGAGTGGATCCGCTGGAGGCGCTGGCCGCCGAGCTGGGCAGTCGCGCGCATGTGCTGCCCTGTGATCTGGGCGATGCCGAGGCGGTGAACGCCCTGCCCAAACAGGCCATCGACGCCATGGGCGGGCTGGATATTCTGGTGAACAATGCCGGGATCACCCGCGACCAGATATTCATGCGCATGTCCGACGAGGACTGGCAGACGGTCCTTGATGTGAACCTGACCAGCACCATGCGGCTCTGCCGTGCGGTGATGCGCCCGATGATGAAGGCGCGCTGGGGGCGGATCATCAATATCAGCTCGATCGTCGGCGCGACGGGCAATCCTGGACAGGCCAATTATGCCGCATCCAAGGCGGGCATGGTCGGCATGACAAAATCCATCGCCTACGAGGTGGCCAGCCGCGGCATCACCGCAAATGCGGTCGCTCCGGGCTTTATCGCCACGGCCATGACCGACAAGCTGACGGATGAGCAAAAAGAGAAGATCACCACGCAGATTCCGGCCGCACGCATGGGATCACCTGATGAGATCGCTGCGGCGGTGCTCTACCTCGCCAGTTCCGAGGCCGGCTATGTCACCGGCACCACGTTGCATGTGAACGGCGGCATGGCGATGCTCTGACCCGCGGGGGGGGCAATCAATTTTGGCTGCGTCTCAGGGCAGTTACGGCGAGGCAGATTCGCGGGGCAGGGTGGTCAGACAGTGGGATGATCTGACAGGTTTCTGCCTGTCCGGAGGTGGTATTCACCTTTGGGTACAGGCGTTTGGCCCGTTGCCCAGACTGCCGACAAGTACAATCTTCCCTTGTATTTGTCGCGCATCTCGTCGATCCTTGAAAGGATTTGCCAAAGCCGCGCCATATGCTATAGGCGGCGCAGATTTGCCGAGGATGGGCCAAGCGCCGCCTTGGCGGTTCGGCTCCGGGCGCAGACAGCCGCCCCTTCGGGGCACCACTCAAGGCCGCTTCCCGTCTCGGGCGGGGGCAATAACGGGCCAAGCCGCCCAGAAGACAATGAGGATTATAACATGAGCGACATCGCAGACCGCGTGAAGAAAATCGTTGTAGAGCACTTGGGCGTGGAAGAGGGCAAGGTAACCGAAAACGCCTCGTTTATCGACGACCTGGGCGCGGACAGCCTGGACACGGTCGAGCTGGTCATGGCGTTCGAAGAAGAGTTCGGGATCGAGATCCCCGACGACGCGGCCGAAACGATCCAGACATTTGGTGATGCGGTAAAGTTCATCAAGGAAGCATCCTGAACGCCGCCACCCTGCCAAGAGTTTTCCAAAGGCCCCTACCTGACGGCGGGGGCCTTCGTCGTTTCCGGGCCTGAGGTTTTCGGGCCTGAACAAGATAAACAGGGCAGGAACTGGCCAAAAGGCGCGAAAGACACGGCGGATGCCGATTTGGTGATATCGTGCAAAGGGTGTAGGATGCAAAGATTGTGCTCGTCCCGGCGTGGTGCAGGGACGAGCAATCGCTATCTACCGGGGGCAGTCTGCCATGATCATCTATCCCACTCTCGAAATCCTGAACGGAAAATGCGTGTCGCTGACGCGCGGGCGAATCGACGAGCCCACCCTGTGGCATGTGGATCCGGTCGAAACCGCCCGGAGTTTTGCGGCGGCGGGTGCGGAATGGATGCACCTGACCGATATCAACGGTCTGATGGGCGATGCCACCAACGCAACACTTTGCGAGGAGATCATCCGCAGCGTCGGCATCCCGGTCCAGTTCGGCGGGGGGTTGCGCAGCCGCGATCAGATCACGGGCTGGATCGACAAGGGGGCGGGACGTATCGTGATCGGCACCATGGCCGCGCGCGACCCGGACCTGCTGCGCAGTCTGGCCAAGCTGCATCCCGACCAGATCGTGCTGGCTGTCGATATCTTCGAAGGTCATGTCATGACGGATGGCTGGCGCTCGCGCAGCAGCTTTACCCCTGAAACCTACGTCGCGGCCTTTGATGATGCGCCGCTTGCGGGGGTCATCGTCACCGACATTGACGCCGACATCGCCGATCAGGATGCGAGCCTGGGCGTGATCTCCGGGCTTGCCGCCCAGACGCGCCACCCGGTCATCGCACGCGGCACCGTGCGCGGGATCGACGATGTGGCGCGGCTGAAATATGTCAAGAACATTGCCGGCACGCTGATCGGCCGCGCGCTGCTGTCGCGGGACGTGGACCTGGGCGAGGCGCTGGCAATTGCCGGTGTCTCGAGCGAGCCGGTGGCCGAATTCCTGTAAATCGCTGACCTCCGGACGGCGGAGTGAATTGCGGTTCGCGCGTTCCGGCTTTGTCTTGCCCCTGAGGGGCAAGCCGGGGTATGCACTGGGCCAAGAAGCAGATTGAGGGGCCGCAGTATGCGTCGTGTCGTTGTAACAGGCTTGGGTTTGGTCACACCGCTGGCCTCCGGCGTCGAAGAAACCTGGAGCCGCCTATTGGCTGGCGAATCCGGTGCCGGACCGATCACACGGTTCGATGCCAGCAATGTGATCACCAAATACGCCTGCGAAGTGCCCTATGGTGACGGCTCGGACGGTACGTTCAGCCCGGATCACTACATGGAGCCGAAAGAGCGCCGCAAGGTCGATGATTTCATCCTCTACGGCGTTGCGGCTGCCCAGCAGGCGGTCGAGGATGCCGGCTGGATGCCCGAGGATGAGGAAAGCCGCCTGCGCACCGGCGTCATGATCGGGTCGGGAATCGGCGGGCTACAATCCATCGAACAGACGACGCTGGTGATCCGTGACAAGGGCGTGCGCCGTGTCTCGCCGTTTTTCATTCCCGGTGCGTTGATCAATCTCATCTCGGGGCAGGTTGGTATCCGCTACGGCTTCAAAGGGCCGAACCATTCGGTCGTCACCGCCTGTTCTACCGGTGCGCATGCGATTGGTGATGCTGCGCGGCTGATCATGTTCGGCGACGCCGATGTGATGGTGGCGGGCGGGGCCGAAGCCGCAATCTGCGAGATCGGTATTGCCGGGTTCAACGCGTGCAAGGCGCTCAGCACCAAATGGGCGGACGACCCCAAATCCGCCAGCCGCCCCTATGATACGGATCGCGACGGGTTCGTGATGGGCGAGGGCGCGGGCGTCGTCGTGCTCGAATCGCTGGAGCACGCGCAGGCGCGCGGCGCGAAAATTTATGCCGAAGTTCTGGGGTACGGCCTGTCAGGCGACGCCTATCACATTACCGCCCCCTCCGAGGATGGCAATGGCGGCTACCGCGCAATGCAGAGCGCGCTGAATCATGCGGGCGTCGATGCGGCAGATGTGGATTACATCAATGCACACGGCACCTCGACCATGGCCGACACGATCGAGCTGAAGGCTGTTGAACGGCTGCTGGGCAATGCGGCGGGCAAGGCGACGATGAGTTCGACCAAATCCGCGACCGGGCACCTGCTGGGCGCGGCGGGTGCCATTGAGGGCATATTCTCTATTCTCGCAATCCGGGATCAGATCGTGCCACCCACGATCAATCTGGACAATCCAGCGGTGGAAACGCCGATTGACCTGGTTCCGAACACCAGTCGCGAGCGCAAGGTCGATATCGTGATGTCCAACAGTTTTGGCTTTGGCGGCACCAATGCGAGCCTGTGTATCGGGAAGCTGCGATAATGTGGCGCCATATTGCGTCGAGCGCTCTGACCTTTCTGGTGGTCCTGACCTTCCTTCTGGGTGGGGTGATTCTATGGGGGCAGAACAGCTATAACACTGCCGGACCGCTGGAAGAGCAGATCTGCCTGCGGGTCGAGGGAGGCAGTTCGATGCGCCGGGTATCGACCAAGCTGGCCGCGGAAAAGGCCGTGACCAGCGCCGCGATTTTCCGCATCGGGGCAGAATACACAGACAAGAGCGAAGCACTGAAGGCGGGCAGCTGGCTGATCCCCAAAGCGGCCAGCATGTCCGAGATTACCGAGATCATCACAAGGGGCGGCGCCAGCACCTGCGGCACCGAAGTCATCTACCGCATCGGCGTGATCCGCTCAGAAGTCGAGGTGCGCGAGCTTGATCCGGCCACGGGCCGCTACGTGGAAAAGGCCGCCTTTGACCTCAAGCAAGAGGATGCACCGTCCGCGTTTACGGATGTGCGCGCCGAGGGCGACACACGCTACCGCGTATCCATCGCGGAGGGCGCAACCAGTTGGCAGATCGTTGATGCGCTGAAATCCGTGGATGTGCTGGAAGGTAACCTGGAAACGGTCCCGCCCGAAGGTAGCCTCGCGCCCGACAGCTACGAGATGCGCGAAGGCGATACCCGCGCGTCCGTCATCACCCGCATGCAGGAGGCGCAGGAGGCCTTTGTGGCCGCCGCGTGGGAAAACCGCGATCCCGATCTACCACTGGACAGCCCCGAAGAGATGCTGATTCTCGCGTCAATCATCGAAAAGGAAACGGGCGTGGCGGAAGAGCGCGACCAGGTTGCCTCGGTTTTCGTCAACCGCCTGAACCGCGGCATGCGTCTTCAGACCGACCCCACCGTGATCTACGGCGTCACCGAGGGCAAGGGCGCGCTGGGACGCGGGCTGCGCCAGAGCGAGCTACGCGGCGAAACCCCGTGGAACACCTATGTCATTGACGGGCTGCCGGCGACACCGATTGCCAATCCGGGCCGCGCCAGCATCCAGGCAGCCGTCAGCCCGGCCGCGACCAACTATGTGTATTTCGTGGCTGACGGGACTGGCGGACATGCCTTTGCCGAAACACTCGATGAGCATAACGCCAATGTTGCCAAATGGCGTCAGATCGAAGCCGAGCGCACCCAGTCGCAGTGATCCCTGCGCGCGCACCTCCCCTGCGGCATGACAACCTATTGACCCCATGCCCGCAGACGCCCATGACCGGCGAAAAAGCACAAAGGACATAGCATGGTACGCAGGGCCGAAAATGGCGCGGATCTGCTGGATCGCGAAAAATCGAAACGCATCGGTGCGCTGGGCGCGCTGACGCCCTTTATCGCGCCCTACAAATGGCTGGCCGTTGCCGCCGGTCTGGCACTGATACTGACGGCCGGAGTGTCGCTGGTCCTGCCGCTGGCGGTGCGACGGGTGATCGACAATTTCAACGCCGAGAGCGGTGCGATCCTCGACCAGTATTTCATGGCGGCGCTGGCCATCGCGGCCCTGTTGGCATTGGGCACCGGCCTGCGATACGCGCTGATCTCAAAGCTGGGCGAGCGTGTCGTGGCGGATGTTCGCAAGGCGGTATTCGACCGGGTGATCGGTATGAGTCCCGTGTTTTTCGAGCGCACCATGACGGGTGAGATCCTGAGCCGGATCACCACCGATACCACGCTGATTCTCAGCGTGATCGGTTCGTCCGTCTCGATCGCACTGCGCAACCTGCTGATCTTTCTCGGCGGGTTGATCCTGATGCTCATCACCTCGGCCAAGCTGGCGGGGCTGGTTCTGTTGATCGTGCCGCTGGTGGTGGTGCCGATCCTGACGCTGGGCCGCCGCCTGCGCAAGCTGAGCCGGGAGAATCAGGACTGGATCGCCGAAAGCTCCGGCACCGCCTCCGAGGCATTGCTGAGCGTGCAGACGGTGCAGGCCTTTACCCACGAGGATGCCACGCGTGTCAGCTTTGCCGACGTGACCGAACACAGCTACGAGGCGGCGCGACAACGGGTGCGCACCCGTGCGCTGATGACAGTGATCGTGATCTTTCTCGTCTTTACCGGTGTCGTGGGCGTCTTGTGGTTCGGCGCACATGCCGTGCGCGCGGGCGAGTTGACCGCAGGGACGCTGGTGCAGTTCGTGATCTATTCGGTCATGGTCGCCGGCGCGGTCGCCGCGCTGTCGGAAATCTGGGGAGAATTGCAGCGTGCGGCAGGCGCGACCGAGCGGTTGGTCGATCTGCTGAACGCGCAGGACCCGGTCACGGACCCGGCGGCACCAGTGGCCTTGCCCACAGAAGTCACCGGCGCGATCAGCTTTGAGAACGTGCGCTTTCACTATCCGTCGCGGCCTGATGTGGCGGCGCTGGATGGGCTCGATCTGACGATCGCACCGGGCGAGACCGTCGCGCTTGTCGGCCCGTCGGGCGCGGGCAAGACAACGGTGGTTCAGCTGATCCAGCGGTTCTATGATCCCGAAACAGGGCGCATCACCCTTGACGGTGTGGACCTGCGGGACATGCGGCGCGCCGATTTCCGGCGTCATATGGCGCTGGTGCCGCAGGATCCGGTGATTTTTGCCATGTCAGCCCGCGAGAACATCCGGTTCGGGCGGCTTGATGCCAGCGACGCCGAGGTCGAGGCCGCCGCGCGCGCGGCGGCAGCGCATGATTTCATCGTCACCCTGCCCGAAGGCTATGACAGCCAGGTGGGCGAGCGCGGGGTGATGTTGTCGGGCGGACAGAAGCAACGTATCGCCATTGCCCGCGCGATCCTACGCGACGCGCCCGTGCTGCTGCTGGACGAGGCCACATCGGCGCTTGATGCCGAGAGCGAGCGCGCGGTGCAGCATGCGGTCGAGGCCCTGGCAAGCGGGCGCACCACGATCATCGTCGCGCACCGCCTGGCCACGGTGAAGAAGGCGGACAGAATCATCGTGATGGAAGATGGCCGGATTGTCGCGACGGGCACCCATGACAGCCTGGTGGTCGAAGGCGGGCTCTATGCGCGCCTGGCAAAGCTGCAATTCACCGACGGCGAGACGGTCTGAGCGATCCCGGCCTGATGCCGTGCATTGCGCAGGACGCATCGGCCTGATTCGCGGTCTTGACCTGATAGTGCGCCTGACGGCGCTCTGGCTTTTGCGCACCGGCCCCTTGAGAGGGCCGGTGGGTGCAATATGCGGATGTGTCGTCCGGAATATCACCAGGTGTTGTGCTCGCTTTCAATGTTCACCAATGACCTTGCCAAAGGCGCAGACGCCTCCGGCGGGAGTATTTTTGGAAAAATGAAAGGCCTTTTGGGCTGGACTGCACGCGCCGCGCGGGTAGGGTGAGCCCATGAAAATCGCAACCGCCGCCTATCCGCTTGATCCTCTCAGGAGCTGGTCGGAATACTCTGAAAAGCTCACGGACTGGGTGAGCGGTGCCGCCGGGCAGGGGGCCGAGCTGCTTGTTTTTCCCGAATACGGCGCGATGGAGCTGTCGATGCTCGCCGGGCCGGAGGTCGCGGCCGATCTGGAGGGTTGTCTGCATGCGGTCTCGGACCGGATTGTGGATGCAGACGATCTGCATGCGGATCTGGCGGCCCGGTACAAGGTGCATATCCTTGCCGCATCGGCGCCGGTTTTTGACGAAACGGTGAGTGAGCGGCCGGTGAACCGCGCGCGGCTCTTTTCGCCCACTGGCGGGCGCGGGCTTCAGGACAAGCAGATCATGACCCGGTTCGAGCGCGATCCGTGGGATATCGCGCCGGGCGGGCCGTTGCAGGTCTTTGACACCGGCCTGGGCAAGATCGCCGTGCTGATCTGCTACGACAGTGAGTTTCCGCTGCTGGGCCGTGCGGTGTCCGACGCCGATCTGATTCTGGTGCCGTCGTGTACCGAGGCGCTGACCGGTTATTGGCGGGTGCGTATTGGTGCGATGGCCCGCGCGCTGGAGCAGCAATGTGTGAGCGTGATGTCCTCGCTCGTCGGGGCTGCGCCGTGGTCGCCTGCGACAGATGAGGGCATCGGCACGGGCGGTGTGTTCGGCCCGCCCGATACCGGGTTTCCGCCCACCGGGGTTCTGGCAGAAGGGGAACTGAACAAACCCGGCTGGACCTATGCCGAGGTCGATCCGGGCAGGATCGCGCATGTGCGCGCCGACGGTGTCGTCCTCAACCGCACCCACTGGCAGGAGCAGGTCGGCCGGGATGCGAACACCGTATTTACGCGGCTTGGCTAACAAAACGCTTTAGAGGCTTGAAAATCCCGGCGAATGGGGCCATTTACTGCCGCATCCGCAGTTTGGCGGGGAAGTGGATGTAGGAGACCAAATGGCCAAGGAAGATACGCTCGAATTTCCCGGTGTCGTCAAGGAACTCCTGCCGAACGCGACATTCAAGGTCGAGCTGGAAAACGGCCATGAGATCATCGCGCACACGGCAGGCAAGATGCGCAAGAATCGCATTCGCGTTCTGGCCGGCGACAAGGTGCAGGTCGAGATGACCCCGTATGATCTGACCAAGGGCCGGATCAACTATCGTTTCAAGTAGGGCGAAGCGGAGCTTCGCTGCGTGCGGGAAAGCATTTTGCCTAGAGCAGAATGCGGACGCACCGCGTTGCAATGGAGGGTGCCACCATGACGCTTTCCCCTGAACCGGTCCCAAGATTTGTCTTGGGGTCCGCCAGCCCGCGCCGCCGCGAGTTGCTGGCGCAGATCGGCGTTGTGGCGGACGATATCTGCCCGCCCGACATTGATGAGACGCCTCACAAGGCAGAACTGCCACGTCCCTATTGCGTCCGCATGGCGCGTGAAAAGGCGCTGGCGGTCGAGGTCGGGGCCGATGACATCGTGTTGACGGCTGATACCACCGTGGCGTTGGGGCGGCGTATTCTCGGCAAGCCCGCTGATGCCGCCGAGGCGGCGGCGTTCCTGAAGGCCCTCTCGGGGCGCAGGCACCGCGTTATCACGGCCGTGGCGGTGCGGCGGGGTGAACAGATCTGGCAGCGCGACGTGCTGAGCCATGTCAGGATGAAACGTCTCTCGGACCTGGAACTGAGCGGATACATCGCCACCGGCGACTGGCAGGGCAAGGCGGGCGGCTACGCCATCCAAGGCCCCGCAGGCGCGCTGATCCCGTGGCTGAACGGATCGTTTACCGGCGTCGTCGGCCTGCCATTGGCGGAAGCAGCGGCGCTTTTGCAAGCGGCGGGTTATCCGCTCTGGAGGCAGGCAACATGAAGGGACGCACGATCGTTCTGGACCATATCGGCGACAAAGAGGCGGCGGCGCTGCTGGTGGATGGCGTGCTCGACGATCTGCTGGTGGACAGCGACGGCCCGCGTCCCGGCACCATCTACCGCGCCATTGCCGACCGTCCCATCAAGGGGCAGGGCGGCATGTTCCTGCGCACCCCGGACGGCTCGGCCTTTTTGCGGCAGGTCAAGGGCCTGGCGCCGGGGCAGCCGCTGCTGGTGCAGGTCACGGGCCATGCCGAACCGGGCAAGGCGATCCCGGTCACGCAGAAGCTGCTCTTCAAGAGCCGCTATGCCATCGTGACCCCTGGCGCGCCGGGGCTGAACGTGTCGCGCAGCATCCGCGACGAAGGGCGGCGCGACAGCCTGCTGGAGATCGCCCACGCCGAGATGGATGCAGGCACGATGGGCCTGATCCTGCGATCCTCCTGCGTTGATGCCGATGCAGACGAGATCGCCGAGGACATTCACGCGATGGTAGAGCTGGCCCATGCGGTCACGAGCGACGCGCAGGGCGAGGCAGAGACGCTGACCGAAGGCGACGCGCCTCATCTCTATGCCTGGCGCGAATGGCAGGCACAGGACATACATCGCGTGCCAGGCGGGTTTGCCGATCTCGGCGTGCTTGACCAGCTGGAGGCCCTGCGCGGCCCTCTGGTGCCGCTCTCCGGCGGTGGAGCGATTTATGTGGAACCGACGCGCGCGCTGATCGCGGTCGATGTGAACACTGGCGGCGATGCCAGCCCCGCCGCCGCACTCAAGGCCAATCTTGCTGCCGCCCGCGCGCTGCCACGCCAACTGCGGCTGCGGGGGCTGGGGGGGCAGATCACGCTCGACCTCGCGCCGATGGCAAAAAAGGACCGCCGCCCGTTCGAGAGCGCCCTGCGTGCGGCGTTCCGGGCCGATGCGACGGAGACGGCCCTTGTCGGGTGGACGCCGCTGGGGCATTTTGAACTGCAGAGGAAACGCGACCGTGCCCCGCTGGAGAACTGCCTGCTATGAACTGCCCGATCTGTGCCAAGAAAACCGATCCCGCCTTTCGCCCGTTCTGCTCGCAACGCTGTGCGGATATCGACTTGGGGAAGTGGCTGAGCGGCGACTACGCGCTGCCCTCGCAGGACCCCGAGGATATCGAAGCAGCAGAAGAAGCTGCAGAGGCGGCCAAGTCCGCCCCTGTCAGGCCACATTGATTTTTTTGGCTTACCCTCTGGACAGCCTCTCACCCCTCGCCTAGAACGCGCTCACCCGAACGTCTTTGCGTTCTCCGTGCCCGGGTAGCTCAGGGGTAGAGCAGTGGATTGAAAATCCTCGTGTCGGTGGTTCGATTCCGCCCCCGGGCACCATTTTAAGCAAACAAAAACAAATGGCTGTGAGGTTCTCAACGCAGCGTGTGCTCTGCTGATCTGGGTCGGGGTATCACTTGCCAACCCGACGTTGGCTGCGATCACCTGAGCCGTTTTGTCACCGCGCAGCGCCTCGCGCTCTTGTGGTTCACCTCAAAGTCCTCACGCGCAGGGTGTGTTGCGCATTAGCGGAAAACGGGCTTTACTCCGGATGAGAGATCACCGGGGGGGGAGGTATTCTCTATGACCGACATACTGATTGCAGAGGATGAGCCTGCAATTCTTGATCCGCTTCGTTTCATTCTTGAGCATGCGAACTGGAAAGTGGATTCCGTTACCGATGGTGAAGCGGTGCTGACCAGCGTGCGCAAACAGCGGCCACGGCTATTGTTGCTCGATATAATGATGCCAAAGCTCAGCGGTCTTGATGTTCTGCGCATCCTGCGCGGCGATCCGCATCTGGCCGAGATTCCGGTTCTGGTCCTCACGGCGCGGGGCCAGAGCCAGGATCGCCAGATGGCGCTGGATCTGAAAGCCGATGGCTTCATCACCAAGCCATTCGACAATGATGAATTGATTGATGAAGTCTCCAGGCTTCTTGCAAAAGGTACGGTCGCGTGACGATGCCGGGCCGGGTTCCAGCGCGCACGGACATGCGCCGACGTTGGCAGGATGCGGGCTTTGTGATCCCGGTCTTTGCCGCGTTGCTGCTGATGCCGCCGTTCCTCAATCTGTTTGCGATCCGCCGGCTGCTGTTCGGGGTTCCGCTCGAAGTGGTCTATCTCTTTTCGATATGGGCCGCGCTGGTGCTGTGTGCGGTGACGCTTTCGCGCGGACTGCCACACCAGATTGATCCGGCGGCGTATACCGAACACAGTGGACCGGACGATTCCTGATGCTGTCGCCGGATTTTGTCATCCTCACGGCGGTGGCTTATGTGTGCCTGTTGTTCGTCGTGGCGTACGTCTCGGACGCGCGCGCAAGCCAGGGCAAGGCCGGGTTCCTGCGTTCGCCGTTGGTTTATACGCTGTCGATCTCGGTCTATTGCACAAGCTGGACCTTCTATGGCGCGGTCGGGACAGCGGCGCGCGACGGGCTGGAGTTCGTGGCGATCTACATGGGGCCGACGCTGGTTTTCGTCGGCTGGTGGTTCATCCTGCGCAAGCTGGTCTGGGTCTGCCATTCGCAGGGCATCACTTCCATCGCGGACTTTCTGTCGTCGCGGTTTGGCAAGTCCAGCAGTCTGGCTGTGCTGGTGACGCTGATCGCGATGGTCACGATCACGCCCTATATCGCGCTGCAGCTCAAGGCGATCACCACCTCGATCCAGACGGTATCAAGCGCACGCGGTCACGGTGATCGGCTGGCGGGGCTGGACGATGTGAGCCTTGCGCTGGGTGCTGCGATTGGCATGGCGCTGTTCACCATTTTCTTCGGCACCCGCAACGTCGATGTGCGCGAACAGCATCTCGGCGTCGTTGCCGCCATCGCCTTCGAGGCCGCAGTCAAGCTGCTGGCGCTGATCGCGGTCGGGTTGTTCGTGGTCTTTGGCATGAGTGACGGTCTGGGAGACGTCTATGCCCGCGCGGTCGAGGCCGGTTTCGACGTGCACGAGCGCGAACCGTTCGGAAGCCGGTGGGTGGCGCTTCTGATTTTGTCGGCCAGTGCGATCATCTGCCTGCCGCGGCAGTTCCACATCACCGTTGTCGAGAACTCCAACGAGGAATATCTGCGCACGGCAGGCTGGGCATTCCCGGCGTACCTGATGCTGATGAGTGTCTTCACCCTGCCGATTGCGCTTTACGGTCTGGCGACCATGCCTGCGGGATCCAACCCTGACATGTTCGTGCTGACCCTGCCGATGGCGGCCGGGCAGGACGGGCTGGCGCTGTTTGCATTTATCGGCGGGTTTTCCTCGGCCACGTCGATGATCATCATCGCTTCGATCGCGTTGTCAATCATGGTCTCGAACCATATCGTGCTGCCGCTGGCGCTGAGCCGCGGGGATCATATGGCCGAGGCAGGCGAGAAGGGAATTGCACGCCTGCTGCTGCGCAGTCGTCGGATTTCGATTGCGGTGATCCTGCTGCTGGGATTCCTGTATTTCTGGCTGACCGGCGAAAGCGACGCGCTGGCACCCATCGGGTTGATCTCTTTTGCCGGCGTGGCGCAATTCCTGCCTGCATTGCTTGCGGCACTTTACTGGCGACAGGCGAATATGAAGGGCGCGCTGTCGGGAGTATTGATCGGGGCGGCGGTCTGGATCTGGACCATGTTCCTGCCAAGCTTCGCAAGCACCTCGCCGACCATCGCCGACCTGGTCAAGAACGGGCCGTGGAACATCACGGCGCTGCGGCCAGAAGCGCTGTTCGGGATGGAGGGGATTGATCCGCTGGTGCATTCGGTGTTCTGGAGCCTGTTCCTGAATGCCGGTGCACTGATCTTTGTCTCGCTGCTGACACAGCAGGGGGTGATGGAGCGGGTCCAGTCGGGTGTCTTCGTCGATATATTTCGATCCGCTCAAGGGGCGCAGCGTCGCGTGATCCGCGGCACTGCCACCACGGACGAAATTTTCTTCGTGGCAGAGCGGGTGCTGGGCTGGCACCGGGCGCAGTCGTTGTTCGATACGGCCAATGTCCCGCGCGGAGACGACGCCGTTGGCGTTGCTGTCAGCTCGGATTTCATTGCACGGCTGGAGCGCGAGCTTGCCAGTTCGATCGGGGCGGCCTCGGCCCATGTGCTGCTCTCGAAGGTGGGGGCGGACGACAGGATATCTCTGGAAGAAGTGATGCAGATCGCCGGCGAAACACAGCAGGCGATAGAATACTCTCATGAGTTGGAGGAGAAATCGCATGAGCTGCGTTTGACCGCGCAGCAATTGCAGGAGGCCAACGCGCAATTGCACGAGCTTCACCGGCAAAAGGACGATTTTCTGAGCCAGGTCAGCCATGAGGTCCGGACGCCGATGACGTCGATCCGCTCGATCTCGCAGATCCTGCTGCGCGAGCAGGATCTGGATCAGGACCGGCGCAGCCGCTTTGTCAAGACTATCCATCAAGAGAGCGCCCGCCTGACGCGCCTGCTGGACGGCATTCTGGACATGAGTGCGCTGGAACATGGCGAGCGGAATTGGGAAAACCGCCCGATCAACGGCGAGACGGTGCTTGATCGCGCCTTTACCGTCTGTGAAGCACTGGCACGGCAACACGAGATCGCGGTGGAGCGTATCGCACTTGTAGATGATGTGCGGATTATGGGCGACCCGGACAGGCTGTGTCAGGTGTTCATCAACATCATTGCCAATGCGATTGCGCATAACAGCGCGGCTGATCCGATGGTAAAGGTGTTCTCACGCGTCGAGAATGGGAATTATGTGGTCGACATTGCCGACAACGGCAAAGGCATTTCGATGGAATACTGGAACAACATCTTTGATAAATTCATGCGGGTTCAGCCAGAGGAAAATGGCGCGGCTGTCCCGGCCGGGCTGGGGCTTGGCCTGAATATCAGCCACACGATCATCCAGAAGATGAACGGCAGGCTCGAACTCGTCGAAGGGCCGATGCGGGGGGCATGTTTTCGCATCACCTTGTCGCTTTGTGATAGGGTATCAGCCTGACGGGGATTGCAGCATTGTCGATGCGGCCTCCTGGCGGTGGCTGCATCCATCGCGAATGCACAGCAGGCAGCTAGGCCCGACCGGTACCCGCGCGGCGGCATCGCCCAGATCAAGACCGCGCCCATAAACCGTGCGGTCGGCATGCAACAGATCGCAGGCCAGCATGACCGAAAACATCAAGGGTTGTTCCTGCCATGCCGAAACACGTTTCTTGACCGATTTCGCGATCAGCAGGAAGCGCGCCCCACTGGTGAATTCCGATATCTGGCGGACCACCCCCGGCGCACCTGCGACAGAATAAATCGGCCAGAGCAGACAGCCGTGACCCGATCCCGGCAGCGGCAGGCCCGGCAGGGGAAACCGCTTGGTCAGCCGCCCGGATGGGTCCGCCCGCAGAAAGCCGAAGGGCACGCCCTCGGCCCCCTTCCGGCGCAAGGTAACCAGTCGATGCGCAACCTGTTCGAAACTTGCCGTGTAGCTGTGGCTGAGCATGTCGATATCATACTGCCGCGCCTCCGCATCGCCGAGAAAATCATCATAGGGCATAACCATTGCCCCCGCCGCATAAGAGCCGAGTGCGCGCAGCGCCAATGGCCGCGCCTCTTCGGTGGACAGGTTCAGGCGGTCGCATGCCTGCCCGATCAGGTCCGCCGCTGCCTGCTGGGCGTACAGGTGGCAGATCTGAAACTGCCGTGTTGCCGCTGTGGACGAGCCGCGCAGCCACAGCACTTTGCCGGCCTCATCAAAGCGTACCGGCCGCGGAGAGTTCTGATCCTCGGCAGGTGACATGGTGTCGCCATGCCATCGGCGGCAGCTGATGCCAAAGCGCCGTTCCAGCGCCTCGGCAGCTGCCCGTTCGCCGAACGCGCCTTGCTTCACGATCTCGGCGCGAAGGCTGTCGGCCAGATCTTCAAGCTCGGGGAAATGGTTGTTGCTGCTGATAATCGTATCCTCTACCTCGCGCAGCGGCGAAATCGCCCGACGTCGGCTTGATGCGAGGTCGAAATAGGACGTAAGGTTGCGAACCGTCCTGGACATGCTGCTGGCCTCGCGGGTGATAAGGCCGGAAAACCGGCGCCGGTCCTCGGGGGCAAGATCCTGCATCCGGGACAGGATCTCGGCGCTCGACCGCATGGCAGTGATCTGGCTCAGAACCTGGTGCAACATCTGTGACAGCAACGGATCCGAGCTGAGGCGGTTGGCATAGGCGTCCAGTTCGGCGTTGGCATCCCCATAGGCCGCGTGAAGCTGGATCAGCGCGCGCGCCACTTCCGGGAATCGTGCAACCAGATCATGCAGATCCGCCTGCTTCAGTCCGAGGCGATATAGCAGCGGATCGTTCAGAACCTCCTGCAGCGCGTGCAGTGTGCGTTGTTCGGGGTCGCCCGAAAGCTCATCCACCTCGATGCCGAGCTGTTCGGCAATGCCCAGCAGCAGGCTGCCGCCAATGTCGCGCTTGTTGTTCTCGATCAGGTTGAGATAGCTGGGCGAAATCCCGACCGCCCGCGCAA
Organism: uncultured Roseovarius sp.; assembly: GCA_947503145.1. Taxonomy (GTDB): domain Bacteria; phylum Pseudomonadota; class Alphaproteobacteria; order Rhodobacterales; family Rhodobacteraceae; genus Roseovarius. The sequence continues at coordinate 156,644 of CANNCP010000002.1, read as the reverse complement.
GCCCGGCCTGCGTCAGATTCAGTTCCATCCTGTGACGTCGGACACGGATGCCGATTGGTGCGCGCATGATGTCCCTCCCTATGGCTGCTGATCTGTCAATGATTGACAGATCAGCAGGGTGTTAAGTTCAAGCATTAACAAATTTTATCAATGCAATCAATTTGATATTGATAACATTTTCAATGTGCTCCTATCTTTGGCATGGATGCTAATGGCCTATTCCGGGCCCAAGGGAGGAGAAGAGATGACCAATCTGAAGCTGGGCAGGCGCCGCCTGCTCAAGACGATGGGAGCTGGCCTAACGGCAGCCGTCGCATCACCGCTTGTGTTCACGAATCGCGCCCACGCGCAGGCATTCTGCAACAATCCGGGCGACAAGGACCCGATCTTTGGCTTTAACGTGCCGCAAACCGGGACCTATGCCGAAGAAGGACTGGAGCAGCTCAAAGGCTACGAGCTTGCCGTCAAGCACATCAACGGCGAAGGCGACGGCGGCTTGATGAACACGATGAAGCCAATGGCCCTCAAGGGGAACGGTATCCTCGGGCGCAAGCTGCAATATGGACCGGCGACACCCAGACCAACACCGACGCCGCCCGCGATGGCGCCCGGCGCATGATCGAACGCGATGGCGCGATCATGGTGACCGGTTGTGTGACCACCGGCGAGGCGGTCGCGCAGCAGGCATTGTGCCACGAGCTGGGCGTGATCTACATGTCCGGCCTGACCCACGGCAACGACACCACCGGCAAGGACAAGCGCCGCTATGGTTTCCGCCATTTCTTCCAGGGGTACATGTCGGGTGTGGCGATCGCTCCGCTTCTGGCCGAAGAGTACGGGCGCGAACGCCGGGCCTATCACCTGACGGCCGATTACAACTGGGGCTGGACCCAGGAAGAATCGATCATGAATGCGACAGAAGCCCTCGGTTGGGAAACCGTGAGGGCAGTGCGCACGCCGCTGGGGCTCGGGGATTATTCGCAATATCTGACGCCGGTTCTGAACTCGGGCGCGGATGTGCTGATCCTGAACCATTACGGTCATGACATGGTGAACTCACTACCGCAGGCGGTTCAGTTCGGCATGCGCGAGCGGATGGCCAACGGCAAGCAGTTCGAAATCGTCGTGCCGATGTTCTCTGAACTGATGGCGGTAGGCGCGGGCGATGCCGTGAAGGGCATCATCGGCACCCAGAACTGGAACTGGCAGCTGGAAGACGACGGTTCAAAAGCGTTTACCAAATCTTATGGCGCTGAATATGGCGTGCCACCCTCGCAGTCGGCGCACACTGGTTATGTCCAGACACTGCTTTATGCCGATGCGGTCGAGCGTGCCGGAACCTTCTACCCGCCCGAAGTCATCAAGGCGCTCGAAGACTTCGAGTTTGACGGCATGGGCAACGGTCCCACGCTTTATCGCGGCAGCGACCATCAGTGCTTCAAGGAAGTTCTGGTCGTGCGCGGCAACGAGGCACCGACCAGCCGTTTCGACGTGCTGGATGTCGTCGGCAAGACGCCGCGCGAGGAAGTCATGTACGACCCCGCGATCTTTGGCGGGGAACTGGGGCCATACGAGCCGAACCAGTGCTGACCACAGGTCACTAATCAGAGCAAAGAAGGTCGGCGCGGGTGATCCGCGCCGAACCCTTCATATCCGTAATGCAACAGCTTCCACGGTTTAGTCCGGATTGGGGGAAAGATGGACGCGATTCTCGCTCAGTTACTTAACGGGTTGGACAAGGGCGGCGCCTATGCGTTGATCGCTCTGGGGCTGACGCTGGTTTTTGGCACGCTGGGCGTGGTCAACTTCGCCCATGGCGCGTTGTTCATGCTGGGTTGCTTTTGTGCGGTGGTATTCCGCTACCTGCTAACAATCGAGACGGTCACGATTGACCCTGAACAGCTGTCCCCATGGGGCGCGCCGGTCGAGCTGCGCACGCCGCTGGTTCAGGACTGGCTGGGGGACTGGGGCGCATTTCTGGTCGATTACTCGGTGCCGCTCTCGGTGCTGTTTGCGGTTCCGGTGATGCTGGTGATCGGCATCGTGATGGAACGCGGACTGATCAAGCATTTTTACAAACGCAGCCATGCCGAGCAGATCCTCGTCACCTTTGGCCTTGCCATCGTGTTGCAGGAAATCGTCAAGAGTTTCTTTGGTGCCAACCCCATGCCGCAGCCGATCCCCAGCGATCTGCGCAGTGCGGCGGATGTCGGTGCCTGGTTCGGAATGGAGGCCCATACGCTGACATACCCGACGTGGCGGCTGGTATATCTGCTGTTCTCACTGGGGGTGATCGGGGCGGTGTTTGCCTTCATGCGGTACACCACCTTTGGCATGGTGGTCCGCGCCGGCATGGCCGACCGCGAGACGGTGGGCGTGTTGGGCATCGACATCGACCGGCGATTTACCATCATCTTTGGTATCGCGGCCGTGGTCGCGGGCGTCGCGGGGGCAATGTACACGCCGTTACTTGCGCCCAACTATCAAATCGGCATGGACTTTCTGGTGCTGAGTTTCGTCGTGGTCGTCGTCGGCGGCATGGGCTCCCTGCCGGGGGCGGTGGTGGCCGGATTCCTTCTGGGTATCCTGCAGTCCTTTGCCTCTATGAACGAAATCACATCAATCATCCCGGGTATCGACCAGGTCATCATTTATCTCGTCGCCATCGTCATCTTGCTGGTTCGTCCGCGCGGCCTGATGGGTCGTTCCGGCGTAATGGAAAGCTGATCCGCCATGTTCTCATTTACGCGTAAACAATTCACCATGCTGGTGGTCTTCACCGCCATCGTGCTGACCATGCCGATCTGGCTTTCGCCCCTGGGCGCGGCCTATCCGGGGCTGATGCAGAAATTCGTGATCTACGCGATCTTTGCCATCGGCTTTAACATCCTGTTCGGCCTGACGGGCTATCTCAGCTTCGGGCATGCCGCATTCCTTGGCGTCGGCTCTTACACTGCCGTCTGGTCGTTCAAGCTGTTGTCGATGGACATGATCCCGGCGCTGTTCTTTGCGGTGATCTTTGCCGGCATCTTTGCACTGTTCATCGGCTATTTCAGCCTGCGGCGGAGCGGGATCTACTTCTCGATCCTGACGCTGGCATTCGCACAGATGAGCTATAGCCTTGCCTATTCGGTGCTGACCCCTATCACCAATGGCGAAACCGGCCTGCTGATCGCCCGCGACGACCCGCGCGCCATCGACACGATGCTGGGTGTCGGACAGTCCACGTCCGGGATGCCCATGCCCTCGCTCATGGGGTTTGATCTGACTGGTTACAGCGGTTTCTACATCTGCGCATTGGTGCTGATCGTTTGTTTCTTTGTTTCGCAAAAGATATTTGCCTCGCCCTTTGGCATGGCACTGCGTTGCATCAAGTCGAACCAGACCCGGATGATGTATACCGGCTTTAACACCAAGCCCTATATGCTGACGGCCTTTGTGATCTCCGGCATGTTCGCCGGTCTGGCGGGGGGGCTGCTGGCCGTCACCGATCCGATCGCGGGCGCCGAGCGCATGAAATGGACCGAATCCGGGAATCTGGTCCTGATGACGATCCTTGGAGGGGTCGGGACATTGGTCGGGCCGGTCATCGGTGCCTGGTTGATCAAGTATTTCGAGAACATCTTCTCGGCGATCAACACCAACATGCTCAACAGCTTTTTCGAGTTTCTGCCGGATGGCTTTCAGTCGGTCATGGTCACGGTCATGTCGAAATTCGTTGGCGAAGGGTGGCACCTGACACTGGGGCTGGTCTTTGTGCTGATCGTGGTGTTCCTGCCGGGCGGTCTGGTCGAAGGCACCGAACGGTTGATGCGACGGTTCCGACGATCTTCTGACAAGCCCCGAAGTAGTGTGAGCAGTGCAGCAAGCGAGGAAAGATCATGACCGAGACACCCCCGAATGTTGTCCTTCATGTGGCGGACGTGTTCAAAAACTTCGACGGACTAAAGGCATTGTCGGATATCGACCTGCAGATCGTCGAAGGCACGACCCATGCGATCATCGGGCCGAACGGGGCCGGAAAGTCGACCCTGCTGAACGTGATTATCGGGCGATTGCCGCCGACCAGTGGCGCCGTTGTCTTTGACGGTACGGTACTGACCGGCATGTCACCGCATGAGATCAATCAGCGGGGCATCTCAAGAGTGTTCCAGACGCCCGAGATATTTGCCGATCTTTCCGTGCTGTATAACATCATGGCACCGGCCTTTGCCAAACGCGACGGGGCATTCCGCATCAACATGTTCCGCCCGGTAGAGGATGAAGCGGAGATCCGCGAAGAGGCCGAAAAGCTGCTGCATGAATTCGGGCTGTACGACCGGCGCGAGGACCATGCCGGGGCCTTGTCGCGCGGCGACAAGAGGCGGCTGGAGCTGGCAATGTGCCTGATCCAGCGTCCGCGCCTGCTGTTGCTGGATGAGCCGACAGCCGGAATGTCGCGCCACGATACCAATACCACGATCGAGTTGCTCAAGGACATCAAGCAGCGCGGCATGACCATCGTCATAATCGAGCACGACATGCATGTGGTATTCTCGCTGGCTGACCAGATCTCGGTGCTGGCGCAGGGACGGTTCATCGCTTCTGGCCAGCCGCAGGAGGTCAAGGACGACCCACGCGTCAAGGAAGCCTATCTGGGGGTACCCGCCGAATGAATATCGCAGTCGCCGAAAACAAGCCTGCCGAAGTGGCAGGGGACGTCTTCTTTACCTTGCAGGATATCCACGCCTATTATGGCGAAAGCTATATCGTGCAGGGTATTACGCTGGAAGTTCGCAAGGGCGAAATTCTGGCCCTTCTGGGACGCAATGGGGCCGGCAAGACCTCGACCCTGCGTACCATCGCCCGGCTTGACGATCCTGCTCTGACCTCCGGGCAGATATGGCTGGAAGGGCAGGCGATCCATACGATGAAATCGTTCGAAGCCTCGCAGGCAGGGATTCAGTTGGTCCCCGAAGACCGGCGGATCATTCCCGGCATGACGGTAGAGGAAAACCTGATCCTGGCGCAGGTCGCGCCGAACCGGGGTTGGTCAATCGAGGAAATCTACGAGCATTTCCCGCGTCTCGCCGAACGCAGATTGCAGGAAGGCACAACGCTTTCGGGGGGCGAGCAACAAATGCTGGCCGTGGCCCGCGCGCTGGCCCGCGACATCAAGCTCTTGCTTCTGGATGAGCCCTACGAAGGGCTGGCGCCGGTGATTGTGCAAGAGATCGAAAGGATCGTTCAAGGCATCAAGGAGCGCGGCATCACCACGATCATCGTCGAACAGAACGCCGTCGCAGCCCTTCGGCTATCGGATCGCGCGGTGATCCTCGACTCCGGTGAGCTGGTGCATACCGGAGATGCCGCGGAGCTGTTGGAGAATAAAGAACTGAGGGAGAAATACCTCGCAATCTGACCACCCGTAGAGATGGTCGGCACCAAGCGGTGCCCACGTGTTCAGAAGAAAGGACAGGTAGCTAAAATGTCTACGAAATTGAACTTCGACAAATACCCGCAAAAGCCACACGGCGGGGTGTTGGTCGATCAGGTGGTACCCGCTGACAAGCGGGACGCCGCCATTGAACACGCCAGAACGCTGCCTTCGATCCGGGTGGACCTTGAGGCGGTGATCACCATCGAGATGATCGCCACAGGCGTGTTGTCGCCCAATACCGGCTTTATGAACCAGGCCGATTACAATTCGGTTCTGACCAGCGGCAGGCTTGCCAACGGGACAATCTGGCCGGTGCCTCTCAGTTTTGCGCCGGTTGGCAACCGCAACAGCGAAATCATCAAGGGACTGTCTGTCGGCGACGAGGTTGCTCTGACCGATTACAACAATGATCCGGTTGCCATCCTGACCCTCGAAGATCTGTTCGAATACGACAAGGAAGGCCGCGCACAAAAGCTGTTTGGGACGACTGACCGTAGCCATCCGGGCGTCGATTCCATTTATCGGCGCATGGGTGACACGTCGCTCGGCGGGGCCGTGACATTGCTGCAACGCGCCGATTGGGGGCCGTTCGAAAAGATCCGGCGTGAGCCCAAGGATACCTGGCGGCTGTTCTACGAAGAGAAGAAATTCAATTCCGTGGCCGGTTTCATCACCGGCGCCAACCCTTTGCACCGGGGTCATGAGTACATCCACAAGAACGCGCTTGAAGAGATTGACGGGCTGTTCGTGCAGCCGTTGGTGGAAATGGCCAAGCGTGAATATGTCCGGCACGAATACCGGATGCTGGCCTATCGCAGCGTACTGGAGACCTACTATCCCACCGAGCGCACCATGATGTCGCCGCTGCGTGTCACCTATATCTTTGCCGGCCCGCGCGAGGCGATTCTGCATGCGCTGATCATGAAGAATTATGGCTGTACCCACGCATTGATCGGACGGGACCACGCGGGGATTGGCAGTTTCTACGACAAATACGCCAGCCATTCGATTTTCGATGACTACTCAGCCGAGGAGCTCGGGATCGACATCCGGCTGTTCCACGAAGTGTTTTATTGCTCGCGCTGTTCCGGCCACGCGACCGAACAGACCTGCCCGCATGACCAGCGTTACCGGCTCAATATTTCCGGGACGGGCATCCGCGAGATGCTGCGCCACGGCATATTGCCCGCCAAGGAAGTGGTTCGCCCCGAGGCCGCGCGTATCGCAATTCAGGGTATTCAGCCAAAAGGCGTTGATGAAGGCGGCGAAGGAACCCTGCCGGTGAGCAAGGTGATCCAGAGCATGTACCCCTACTATCTGAACCACACCCGTCTTGGCGGTCCGTTGCGGTCCCAGTCGCTTGTGCCGGAGGAACTTACGGTTCGTGATCTGGAAGCGGCCAGCCTGGACGTGCGCGCCAATACGCACCGGATCTACCGTGATATCTACAGTGAATACAGCAGCCAGGCGGACCACAATCAGAGCTTGCAGGAAACCTGGATCGTCGAGGCCCGCACGGCACTGAAAAGCCATCAGGAAATGGTCATGTCCGACCTGGAGGAAAAAGTGGCGCTGGCACCGGAAGAAGCTTCGGATGAATTCATGTATCAGGACAAACAGGAGGCCGAGCGCGAATTGGCCGCAGCCAAGCTGCTTTTGAACACCGCGCCGTCAGTGCCGGAAGGCGATTCCATCAAAGAACGGGTCTGGAATCCGCTGCCCTATCACCGCTATCGGGGCGTAGACGACTAAGGCTAAGTTTCTTAGGGCGTAGGCCCGTTGGGTCATGCCCCTGAAGGCTGCAGGGTCAGCATGTACGGTGCGGTTTCGACCAGCGCGATATCGCACCGTTCCCGGCTGAAGATGCGGCACGGGAAATGGGTGACTGGAGGCGATGACGATCTGCCGCCGCCCGTCATCAAGCCATTTGACAGACAGGTGCAGGGCTGGTCAGCGTAATTCTGGCAGCTACCCTGCTGGCGGGTGCAACACCCGCGATGGCCTAGATCACCGACAGGCGTTGCGCTGTGCGCGGGCCTGCCCGGCAATCGCCCGTGGTCACAAGCCGACAGGGGAGGCTTCCAACCAAAACGGGCACAGCGTACACAGGGTTCTTTACCAGCTGACAATCGCAGTGCCGATTTCTGCGTGGAGGACCCGATCAATGAGGATACTCAAGCCGATTTCGGATGAGACTGCGCCGCCACAGGGCGCGGCACCGGGCATTGTGGCTGAATTCATCGGCATGGCCCATCCCATCGACGTGGCGGCGTGGCTGATGCAGGTGCCCGCGTCGCAGGTGTGGCAGCACCTCGAAGCGTTGGAGCCTGAACGCCGCGCCAAAGTGTTTGCGAACCTGCCTCTGGATACCCAGGTCGATCTGGCGCGCGGCTTCTTGCCCCACGACCTGACCGAGATCGTCACCCGCATGGATGCCGATGATCGTGCCGACCTGTTCAACGGGCTGTCGCTGGAGGAACAGCAGCAACTGCTGAATGGCCTCACGCGCAAGGACCGCGACGATATCCGGCGGCTTGCGGGCCATGTCGAAGGCACGGCAGGCGCCCTCATGACATCGGGCTATGCGACGCTGGGGGCGGGGATGACCACGCAAGAGGCCATCGCGGCCCTGCGACATGCAGCCCCGGACAAGGAGACAATCTATCGCTCCTACATACTGGATGACGCGGGACGGCTGATTGGCGCGATCCGGCTGCATGAATTGATCCTGGCAGCAGATGATGCGCTGATCAGCGAGATCATGGACCCTGCGCCGATATCGGTCAGCCTGGATACGGATCACGAAGAGGTCGCGAGGATAATTGCGCGCTATGACATCCTTGCCCTGGCGGTGATCGACGAGGCCGGTCGACTGGTCGGTATCGTCACCCATGACGATGCGACTGACGCATTGCAGGCGGCAACGACCGAAGATTTCCAGAAGATCTCGACCGTGCTGCCGTTTGCGCAGAGCATGCGCGACGCCGGGATCGGCATGCTCTACTCTAGGCGGATCGTCTGGCTGGCCCTGCTGGTGTTCGGCAATCTGTTTTCCGGGGCGGGTATCGCCTATTTCGAGGAGACGATCCTGGCCTATGTCTCGCTCGTGTTCTTTCTGCCCCTCCTGATCGACAGCAGCGGCAATGCCGGGGCGCAATCGGCGACGCTGATGGTGCGGGCGCTGGCAACCGGCGATGTGGTCCTCAGAGACTGGGGCAAGCTGATCGCGCGCGAGGTCTCTGTTGCCACCGCCCTCGGGGCAACGATGGCCTTGGTTGTCCTTCCGTTGGGGGCATGGCGGGGCGGGCCGGAGATCGCGCTGGTCGTTGGGCTGACGATGTTTCTGGTGGTGATCGTGGGCAGCCTTGTGGGCATGTCGCTGCCCTTCCTGCTCAGCCGTCTCAGGCTGGATCCGGCAACGGCAAGCGGCCCGCTGGTCACGACGATCTCGGATGCGGTGGGCGTGTTGGTCTATTTTACGGTCGCAACATTCATCCTGTCGCTGTGACAGGCTTACTCCGGGGTTCGCTTGGGGTGGCAGATCAGCACATCGCAGGCCGCATCGCGCAAGAGACGTCTACTGACACTGCCGATAAAGGCGCGGCGGATCAGGCTGGTGCGGCCAGGGCCAAGTGCGATCAGGTCCACGTCCGGGCTGCGGGTCGCACGGGCAAGCACGGTCGCCGGATCGCCGCGCAGAACCTGCGTCGTTGCCGCCGGTCTGGTGCTCTGTGCGAGCGCACGCAAACGGGTATCGGCGGCATTGGCCAGCTTATTGCGATGCGCCAGCAGTCCAGGCTGACCGGTCCCGATCCGCAGCATTGCCTCTTCGAGTTGGGGCACGATCTGCACGGCCTGAACCAGATGCAGCGTGGCCGCAGGTGACAGGCCCGCGACAAAGGACAACATGCCGGGCGCATCATCGGTGCCGTCCGTCGCCAGCAGAACACCCGAATATGGCCTGCTGACCGGTTGTTTCACGACCAGGATCGGAGCCTGGCCCGTCGCGACCATCCGGTCGGTGGTCGAACCGAGTATCTTCTGAAAAAACCTTTGCTTCTGGTGCGCACGCATCACGATCAGATCAGGGCGCAAGCTGTCGCAAATCTCGATCAGTTGCAGGGCTGGTTTGCCGCTTTCGATGCGAATGATCAGGTCGGGCGTGCCCGTGTCATGCCCGGCAAGAGCGGCTTCGATCCTGTCGCGGGCGGCAAGTGTGGCCTGCCCGCGCAGTGTATCCAGGTCCTCTGGCTCCGACTCGTGTCCGGGAAGGTCGATGACATGTACGACAGTCAGTGCCGCGCGGTGCGCAGTTGCGATTTCCAGTGCCCGTGACAGCACCGCATCATCTTGGGGAAACCGGCCGACTGCCGCGAGTACGCTCCTGATCGTCATGTCATTTCCTTCCTCCGTGCCCCGCCTTGTACTCTACAATATGATACGGCCTTGCGGCACGCGCGTCTCCGCCATTTTTCCATAGGCGGTGAACATGGCCGACGTGGCACCATAGGCGGCCATTGCCGGCATCATCGCAATCGCGATACCTGCCCATGCCGGATCACGCAGGCCATAGTCTTGATGTCCCTGCCGGGTGCGCGTGGTGACATGGCGGGGCGGGAAAGGTGATGCCTTGCCGCCGTCGTCTTCCCAGCGGGCGATACAGGTCTCGTTTGGCGCGCGGGCCTCATGGGCAGGAACGTCCCGTCGTTCTGGCGATGTCAAATTCGGGAACAGTTCATCGAAATCAGCATCACAAATCATCATTGGTCTTGCTCCTCATGATCAGACTGATTGGTGCCGACAGTCAGCCGGTTGGCTGGGTGCCGGCCAAAGTGTTTCGCCTTTAGCCTGAGCCATTAAATAAAGGTGAAACGTTTGCTTTATGTGTCGCGCTGCTGTTCGCCAGCGGCGCGACAGGCGGTTTTGTCTGTCAGGCGGTCTTGGGAAATGTGCCGTGCGCGCGCCCTTTGGGCGGGTGTTCGGGGGTCAGCGGCACCATGCCGAGCTCAACGTCATCGAACCCATGCACCACGCGCTTGATGTCGTTGCGGTAGAGGCCGATATCCCGGAGTTGCCTGTCATCCAGCGCATGAAGCGACGTGATCAACTTGTGCTGTTGCCAGCGTCGGACGGCGGCACGTATCAATTTGCGCAAAACGCTGCCAGTCCCGGCCGCCTCTTTGGGCATTGAATGTGTGAGGTCATTTTGATGAGGTAAAAAGGGACGCATGTCATCCTCCTTTTTCAACGTTGTTGGAGTCGTGACGCCGGGGCCGCGCGGCCCAGAGCTCGGATTGCGATTGTCCGCAATTGCGCCCCGGACGCAGCCTGTGCCGCCGTCTGTTTTTCGTGATCTACCAGAGATCTAAAGCGCTTGGTCTTTAACCTGAGACGTCAGATAAAGGTGTAACGCTTTGGCATACCCCCCAAGACGTGAGCAGGCGCATTGGCCAGCCCCGCCCGGGGCTACCCGTGGTTCAGTAGATTTCCCGCGAAAAGCAGGAACCTCCTATGAACGCTGAATATCATCATGCCTATGACATGGGCCTTGTCGCGCAGGCTTTCAATGAGGCCGCAGTCCCTGACGGCGCGAAGCCGCGCACAGGGCCGCGCACAGGCGGCCAGAAGCGCGCAAGTGGGCCATTTGTGTCACTTCGGCGTGATGGTGCCTGCCTCTCGTCAGGGGCAATTGACGAATGCAGGTGGCGTACCTAGGTTAAGAGCATGCTGGTATATGCAAACCATTTTCGATTTCTTTTGCTAAACCGCCCTTTTCCCCGGGCGGTTTAGGCGCGTCCGCGCAGCCATACCTCCCGGGGGCCTCCTCATTGATCTGAACCGAGCGAGTGACGAGTAATCGTCCGAGGAGATTTCATGACTGCTATCCAACATATTCATCCCTCAAGTATCCAGCCGAGCTTTCATCCCAAAGTGATGCGTGCAGGCCCGGTGCCGCTAAGTGACGAGGACCGGCGGCATCTCGAAGATCATCTGCGTCGGTGTGAAATGGCCGGGCAGCCATTTCTGCCGCATATCCTGCACCACAAGATCACGTCCTCGGCATCTCTGGACGAACCTGTCCCCGATGATGTCGTGACAGGAGGCTGCCGGGTCACTTACGCAATCGATGGGGGGCCGGCGGAATCGGGTCTGCTGGTTCACCGGGCAAGGATGGGGGCGGTCAGCGGCGTTATTCCGGTCTCTTCACTGCTCGGAGCTACCCTGATCGGCATGCGGATCGGTCAGCGGGCGCCGCTGCTGAGCCTGGACGGCACGATTGCCTCCGTGTCGGTCCTCAGGGTCGCGCATCCGGGATAGCCCGGTCGGTCGTTGGTTTCCGTTGTCAGACGCGCAGCCACCAAATTTCGCTTTTCAAGCCACTTTTTCAAGGACCCCATGAAATGGAAATCCACATGACCCAACCCGTGAAACCGCGCCGCACCCGCGCGCCTAAAATCGTCATCAACGCGGATGACCTCGTCCATATCGAAGCGCTGGCAGAGGGCGCGATGCAGCGCAATCCCGCGATGGCCGACCGTCTGCTGGACGAGATCAGCCGCGCCCGGGTGGTTGCCCCCGCCAAGATGCCCAAAGACGTCGTGTCGATCGGCAGCACCGTGACCTACCGCGACGAGACCACGGGTCAGGAAAAAACCGTGACGCTGGTTTTCCCCGAGGATGCCGAAATCGCCCAGCAGCGCATTTCGCTGATGACGCCGATCGGCGTGGCGTTGCTGGGGTTGTCTGAAGGTGCCGCGTTCTATTGGGATACGCGAGATAACCAGCGCCGGACGTTGACCGTGATCCGGGTCGAGCAGGCAACAGCCCCGACCGATACCGCAGGATGATGGCGTGCCGACCGCCAAACGCGGGCACCCGACCCACCACTCCGATGCCCGGAGACGGCCCGATGTGACGTAACATGCGTCAGGGGCGTGGCTCCGGGTAGCGGCAATACGAAACCCGTTATCCGTTTTCCCTGGGAGCGAACCCCATGTTTCTCAAATCTGCACGTGCCGTCTGTTCGGGCTGCCGCGAGCCTCTGCCCCGAGCCGCCTTTCACCGCTGTCCATTGTGCCATGAACCGATCCGGCGAGCGTCGGAGATCACCAGCATGGCGTGTCGCCGCTGCAACCGGTTGATCCCGCGCGGCCATATCGGTGCGTGCCCCTCATGCAGGCGCGAGGCACTGTCCCGCGGGTCATTGCGATGACTGTCAGGCAGCATGCCCGGCGGGTCCTGTGGCCGCTTGTCCTGATGGGGCTTTCTATCGGGCTGCTTCTCTACCGATTCGACATTGCCAGCTATCTCGGCGGGGGTGAAATGCTGTTGATCGGTATTACCGGTCTGTCCTATTTCGCGACTGCCTGGCTGGTCAGCCGAGTGCTGGCCTTGTTGCTGGATCAGACCGCCGGACGCCGCAGGCCCTATCCGAGATTGCTCAAGGATATGATAGCAGCAGTGCTGTTTCTGATTGCCTTCACGGCGACAGTGGCGCTGTTTCTGGGGCAGGGCGCGGTTGGGGCGCTGGCGGGGTCAGGTATTATCCTGGCCGTGATGGGGTTTGCGATCCGTAATGTCGTCGCCGACACGCTGTCGGGGATCGCGCTGGGGGTCGAAGGCCCGTTCCGCATCGGCGACTGGATCGACATCGACGGACTGGCGCGTGGCAAGGTGATCGAGATCGGCTGGCGCACAACGCGCGTGCTGACCCGGGATTCGACCTATCTGATCCTGCCCAACAGCGAGATCGCACGCCTGCGCATAACCAACTACTCGGCCCCCAAGCCGCAGTATCGCGCGCAGGTCAGCATCACGCTGGATCATACCATGCCGATCGGTCAGGCCCGCCGTGTGATGCTGGATGCGATGAAGACCGCCAAGCTGATCCAGCAGGACCCAGCGCCGGATGTGCGCGTCCTGGCCTACGAGGAGGGCGGCATCACCTACACCCTGCGCTATTGGATCGCGCGTTTCGACCACGATATTGATTGCCGCGATGAAGTTTATAGCGTCGTGGATGACGCTCTGCGCAGCGCCGGAATAATCGCGCCCCACAGGCGGATAGAATTGATCCGTGGCGAACCGTCCGTGCGCTCTGCCGCGTCGGTCAATGTCGTGTCACCCGGCCCGGAATCCGCCTGAAGGGGCGCATCCGGACCAGAGCCGCGATGCCCCCCGCCTGCGACGGCGATGTTGCCATATCCGATCAATCCCAGAGGCGTGTTTTCATCCCTGTCCGGGTGGCACCTCAGTCCGCCGAGGCCTGGCGAAACCAGGCGATGATGGCGGCGCGGTTCTGGTCGGTCATGGTGCGGATCGCGTTGGGCGGCGGCATGGCGTGGGTCACACCGGCCTGAAGAAAGATCGCCTGTGCGTGCCGCGCCACGTCGCCTGGCGTTTCCAGCACGACGCCCTTGGGGGGCCAGCGGATACCGTCCCAGGCCGGTTCGCGCGCATGACACATGGAGCAGTTGCCCAGCACGATGTCATACGCGTCCTCGAATCCGGGCGCCGAGGCGAATTGCTGCTCAAGCGGCGTCAGATCGCGGGATTCGGCGTCGTCATAACTGTCCAGCATGGGTGCGGTCGATAGCCACGCGATCACGATCATCAGCAACACCGTCACGGCCCAGGTCCAGTGCGGCCCCTTGCCGGTGGCGTGCATGGTGTTGAAATAATGCCGGATGGTGACGCCGGTCAAAAAGATCAGGCTGGCGATGATCCAGTTGTATTCCGTGGCAAAGGCCAGCGGGTAATGGTTGGCCAGCATCAGGAAGATGACCGGCAGCGTCAGATAGTTATTGTGGGTCGAGCGCAGCTTGGCGATCTTGCCGTATTTCGGATCGGGGGTGCGGCCTTCTCGCAGGTCTTTCACCACGATCTGCTGGTTGGGTATGATGATGAAAAACACGTTTGCGGTCATGATCGTGGCGGTGAAGGCGCCCAGATGCAGCAGCGCGGCGCGCCCGGTGAAGATCTCGTTATAGCCCCAGGACATGATCACGAGGATCACGAACAAGAGCAGCATCAAGACGTTAGGTGTCTCGCCCAGCTTGGACTTGCACATGAAATCATAGGCGAGCCAGCCGATGGTCAGCGACCCCCCCGAGATCACGATGCCCTGCCACAGCGCCAATTCCGCCTTGGTGGGATCAAGCAGATATAGCTCTCCGCCGACCCAGTAGACGATCATCAGCAGCGCGGCACCAGACAACCAGGTCGAGTAGCTCTGCCATTTGTGCCAGATCAGGTGATCGGGCATGTTCTCGGGGGCGACCATGTATTTCTGGATATGGTAGAATCCGCCGCCATGTACCTGCCACTCTTCGCCAGAGGCCCCGGCAGGCATGTTGGGGGCCTGTTTCAGACCCAGATCGAGCGCGATGAAGTAAAACGATGCCCCGATCCACGCCATCGCCGTGATGACATGCAGCCAACGGACCGCGAAACCGGCCCAATCCCACATGACGGCTAGATCATACATGACGAGTCTCCTGATTTTCGTTGTGTCCAGACTAGGCGGAAATCAACCTTTCTGGTATTGCCCCTGATATCCAAGCTGTATCAAAAAAAGCAGAATAAAGCAGAGCGGAACCGCATAGTGTCCTATCTTGACAACATCCGCACCTTTGTCCGGGTCTACGAGTTGGGCAGCATGTCTGCCGCCGGGCGCGACCTGAGGATTTCGCCTGCCGTGACCTCGTCGCGCATTTCGCAGCTTGAATCGCATCTGGGCGTGCGGCTGTTCCAGCGGACCACCCGCAGCCTGACCGCGACAGAGCAGGGCAAGGCGTTCTATGGCGGCGCGTGTCAGGTGCTGGAGTCGGTCGAAGCCGCCGAGGCGCAGGTGGTGGACATCACCGAGCATCCGCGCGGATCGCTCTATGTGGCGGCACCGCTGGGCGTGGGGCGCCGCCTGATCGCGCCGCAGGTGCCCGCCTTTCTGGCACAGTACCCAGAGGTCAGCCTGCGCCTGCGCCTGACCGACCGCAAGGTGGACCTGACGACAGAGGGGCTGGATCTCGCGTTTTTTCTGGGCCAGCCCGAGGACAGCAACCTGCGGATCAAGAAGATCGCGGATGTGCAGCGGGTGCTGTGCGCGTCGCCCGCCTATATCGCGGCAAACGGGCATCCACGCACCGGCGATGATCTGGTCAAGGGGGGGCATCAATGCCTCAACCTGCGCTTTCCCGGCGCGACCGAATTCCAATGGCCGTTGATGACCGCAGACGGCCCCAAGAGATACCGGGTACACGGGCGCTATGAATGCGATGATGGCGACATTCTGGTGGACTGGGCGCTGGGCGGGCACGGTATCACGCTCAAACCCGTGTTCGAGGTGGCCGACCATCTGGTATCCGGCGCGTTGGTCGAGGTTGCAGAGGACACGCCGCCCGAGCCGATCCAGATGGCCTGTCTCTTTACCCACCGCCGCCACCAGGACCCCAAGACGCGGCTGTTCATGGATTTCATGATCGACCGGATCGGCAATGTCATCAAGGACAGCGGGCTGGGCGGCTAGAGCGCTTTGCGTTCAATCGGTGAAGCAAATAGGATGCAAAACGCCTTAGCTGCCGCGATAGGTCGAGTAGCCAAACGGCGACAGCAGCAGCGGCACGTGATAATGCTGCTCTTGGGACATGCCGAAACGCAATGGAATCACGTCCAGAAAGCGCGGGCTTTCGGGCGCAACGCCGGTCCGGTCGAGATAATCACCGGCGTGAAACACCAGCTCATATGTCCCGGTCTGAAATTCCGCGGCGGGCAGGATCTGTGCGTCGGTCCGCCCGTCATCGTTGGTGACGAGGGTTTTCAGATGTGTTCTCTCGGGTCCATCAATGCGATATAGCTCGATCGACAGCCCGTCGGCAGGACAGCCGCGAGCGGTATCAAGAACATGGGTGGTCAGATAGCCGGACATGAGCGTCTCCTGTATTTCCGTTAAAGAGTTTCGCCTTACCCCGAGACATCAGATAAAGGTGAAACGCGCGCAACGCTTGTATGTCGCGTGCGTTTCGCAAAAACTGTGATTCAGGTTTTTCGCGCAACGCTTTAGTGTCTCCATTATGCATGATGGACGCAAACCCCGACAGGCCAAAGGCTCCTTCCCCGTTTTTTTGAAAAACAAATATGTTGTCTTGAAATACAAGCATTCCACTCAGGAGGACGACCAGTGATCCGATACCCACGCGACATGACAGGTTACGGTGCGACACCACCTGTCGCCAACTGGCCGAACGGCGCGAAGATCGCCGTACAGATTGTGCTGAACTATGAGGAGGGGGGCGAAAACAACATCCTTCACGGTGATGCCGCCTCCGAAGCGTTCCTGTCGGAAATTACCGGCGCGCAGCCCTGGCCAGAGCAGCGGCACTGGAACATGGAGTCGCTCTATGAATACGGCTCACGCGCCGGGTTCTGGCGGGTGCACCGCATGCTGAGCGATCTGCCGGTCACGGTCTACGGCGTCACCACCGCGCTGGCGCGGGCCCCTGAGCAGGTTGCCGCGATGAAGGCGGCAGGCTGGGAGATCGCCAGTCACGGTCTGAAGTGGGTGGAACACAAGGACATGCCCGAAGATGAGGAGCGCGCGCAGATTGCCGAAGCGATCCGCCTGCATACCGAAGTGGTGGGAGAGGTCCCGCGCGGCTGGTATACGGGCCGCTGCTCCAACAACACCGTGCGGCTGGCAGCCGAGACCGGCCAGTTTGCCTATGTCGCCGACAGCTACGCTGATGATCTGCCCTACTGGGTCCGCACGGGTGGGCGCGACCAGCTGATCGTGCCCTATACGATGGACTGCAACGATATGCGGTTCGGAATTCAGGCGGGCTTTACCACCGGCGAGCAGTTCGAATCCTACCTCAAGGACAGTTTTGATTACCTCTACGAGGAAGGCGGCGCAGGTCAGCCCAAGATGCTGTCCATCGGGCTGCATTGCCGCATTATCGGGCGTCCGGGCCGGGCGGCGGCGCTGCGCCGCGCGATCGAATATTTCAAATCTCACGAGGATGTCTGGTTCGCAACCCGGTTGCAGATCGCTGAACATTGGACCGCTGCACATCCGCCTACGCCCCGCCTGCGCCCCTCCGAGATGGATCGCGAGACTTTTGTCGCCGAATTCGGCGGTATCTTCGAGCATAGCCCGTGGATTGCCGAAGGTGCTTATGACCTTGAACTGGGGCCGACCCATGACACCGCCGAGGGCGTGCATCAGGCGCTTGTGCGGGTGTTTCGCAGCGCGGGTACGGACAGGCGGCTGGGGGTGCTGAACGCGCACCCCGATCTGGCTGGCAAATTGGCCGAGGCCAAGCGCTTGACGGCGGAATCGACCGCCGAACAGGCATCGGTGGGCCTGAACGCATTGACCGATCAGGAGCGCGCGACCTTTATCGAACTCAACGACGCCTATACGTCCAAATTCGGCTTTCCCTTCATCATCGCGGTGCGTGACAATACCAAATCCTCGATCATGGACGCGTTCCGGCGTCGGATCGGCCATGACCGGGACACTGAATTCACCGAGGCTTGCCGCCAGGTCGAACGGATCGCGCAACTGCGCCTGTCAGAGACGTTTTCAGCATGACGATGCGGATCAAGACAGAGCCACTGACCGCCGAGGCGTTTGCGCCCTACGGCGACGTGATGCAGGCCGCGGGCACGCCGGACAAGATGATCAATCAGGGGAAATGCGGCCGGTTTCATGATCGCGCCCGCCTCGATTTCTCGGATGGGCGTGCCGGGATCAGCATTTTCAAGGGCGAGAAGGAGACGCTGCCGCTGCCGCTGCAAATGGTCGAGCGGCATCCCGACGGCAGTCAGGCCTTCGTGCCGATGTCAGCCGATCCGTTCCTGGTGGTCGTGGCCGAGGATGATGGCGGCGTGCCGAAAAATCCGCGCGCGTTCATAACCGGGCCGGGGCAGGCGATCAATTTTCACCGGGGCACATGGCACGGCGTTCTGGCTCCACTGTCCGAGCCGGGGCTGTTCACCGTCATCGACCGGATCGGAAACGGCGCAAACCTCGAAGAGCACTGGTTCGATGTACCATATGTTATCGAGGAATGACCCTGTCCGAAGAATGAAAAGCCGCCGGTATACTGACCGCCACCAGCGCCATTGCGGTATATGCAACGATCATATGTATCGCTGCGTTCCGCGAAAAGCTGTGATTCAGGTTTTTCGCGGATCGGTTTAACCCGAATGCGATAGCGCACCCGCCGGGCGTAGCGCCATGTGCCGGTTCACATCCTTGTAGAGCAGGTAGCGGAACAGGCCGGGGCCGCCCGCATAGCAGGCCTGTGGGCAGAAGGCGCGCAACCACATGTAATCGCCTGCCTCCACCTCGACCCAATCCTGATTCAGGCGGTAGACCGCCTTGCCGGCCAGCACGTACAGCCCGTGCTCCATCACATGGGTTTCGGCAAAGGGGATCACCGCGCCGGGCTGGAAGGTGACGACAGTCACATGCATGTCGTGGCGCAGGTCCGCGGGATCGACAAAGCGTGTCGTCGTCCATTTGCCATCCGTGCCGGGCATTTCGGTCGGCACGATATCGGTCTCATTGGTGACGATCACGTCCGGCAGGGGCAGGCCATCGACCGGCTCGAATGCCTTTCTGATCCAGTGAAAGCGCAGTATCGCATCGCTGTTGTTGCGCAGCGTCCAGCCGGAGCGGGGCGGCAGATAGGCGTAGCCGCCCGGCGTCATCTCATGCGCGGTGCCGTCCACGGTGAGCGTCGCGGTGCCCTCGACGACAAAGAGCACGCCCTCTGCGCCGGGATCAAGCTCGGGGCGGTCAGAGCCGCCGCCAGGAGCCACTTCCATGATGTATTGCGAAAAGGTCTCGGCAAAGCCGCTCAGCGGGCGCGACAGCACCCAGAGCCGCGTTTCGTCCCAGAATGGCAGGAAGCTGGTGGTGATGTCGCGCATCGTGCCCTTGGGAATCACCGCATAGGCATCGGTGAACACCGCCCTGTCCGTCAAAAGCTGTTCCTGTCCGGGGTGCCCGCCTGTGGGCGCAAAGTAATCAGTTGCCATATTCGCCACTCGCCTCTGAAAAAACATGCTGATCATAAGGCGCGCATACGCCTTAGACCATTGCGAACGGGCAAGCAGAAGCTTGTGGAAAAATTTGAAACAGGAAATCGGTCATCAACAAAACCGAAAGAAGTGCAGGGCTGCACCGTGCATGATTGGCCCCGGCACCTGTGGGAACCGGGGCCAAAGCGCTTTAGGCGTCGGCGTTCTGCATCGCCTTTTTCAGTTCCAGCCGCCGAGCATGCAGGGTCGGTTCGGTGTAGCCGGAGGGGTCCTTGGTCCCGTTCAGAACCAGATCACACGCCGCCTGAAACGCGATCCCGTCAAAGCCCGGAGCTATCGGCCTGTACCCCGGATCAGAGGCGTTCTGGCGATCCACGACCTCTGCCATGCGTCGCATGATCGCCATGACCTGGTCCCGGTTGATCACCCCGTGATGCAGCCAGTTGGCAATGTGCTGGGCCGAAATCCGGCAGGTCGCGCGATCCTCCATCAGGCCCACATCGTTGACGTCGGGCACCTTGGAACAGCCCACGCCCTGATCGATCCAGCGCACCACGTAACCGAGAATGCCCTGCGCGTTGTTCTCGACCTCGCGCATGATCTGGTCTTCGGTCCATTTGCGGTACTCTGCCACCGGGATATCCAGCAGTGCCTCGACATGGGCGCGGCGTCCGCTCTTGGCCAGCGCGGCCTGCACTGCGAACACATCGACCTTGTGATAATGTAGCGCGTGCAGCGTCGCAGCGGTGGGGCTGGGCACCCAGGCGCAATTGGCGCCAGCCTTGGGGTGCTCGATCTTGGCCTCGATCATCGCGGCCATGCGGTCAGGTATGGCCCACATGCCCTTGCCGATCTGGGCCTTGCCCGACAGGCCGCATTCCAGCCCGATATCGACGTTCTGATCCTCATAGGCAGTGATCCATCCCTTGCGCTTGATAAAGTCCTTACGGCTGAACGGCCCGGCCTCCATCGAAGTGTGGATCTCGTCACCGGTGCGGTCCAGGAACCCGGTATTGATGAAACAGACCCGATGCCGCGCGGCACGAATGCACTCCTTGAGGTTGACGCTGGTGCGGCGCTCTTCGTCCATGATGCCCAGCTTGACCGTGTGCGGTGGCAGGCCCAGCACCGTTTCGACATGGGCAAAGATGTCGTCGGCAAAGGCGACTTCTTCGGGGCCGTGCATCTTGGGTTTGACCACATAGACCGATCCGGTCAGCGAATTGCGTGGGCCGGTCGTCTTGTTCAGATCGTGGATCGCGATCAGCGTGGTGATCATCGCATCGAGCAGCCCCTCAAACGCCTCGTTGCCGTTGCGATCCAGGATCGCCGGATTGGTCATCAGGTGCCCGACGTTGCGGATCAGCAGCAGGGCGCGCCCCTTGAGCGTGATTTCGCTGCCATCGGGTGCGGTATAGCTGCGGTCAGGATGGAGCGCGCGGGTCACGGTCTGGCCGCCTTTTTCAAAGCTTTCGGTCAGATCACCCTTCATCAGACCCAGCCAGTTGCGATAGGCCACGACCTTGTCCTCGGCATCCACGCAGGCCACGGAATCCTCGCAATCGACAATCGCGGACATGGCGGATTCCATTATGACATCGGCCAGCCCCGAGGGTGTCTCGCGGCCGATCACGTGGGTCCGGTCAAAATGCATCTCGACATGCAGCCCGTTGTTGCGCAGCAGAATCGTCGTGGGGGCGTCAGCGGGGCCGCGATAGCCGACGAATTTTTCGGGATCGATCAAGCCAGAGCCGTCGGCCTCCAGCCGACCGTCGCGCACGGCGTATTGCGCGGCCTTGCCGTGGCTGGTGCCGCGCAGCGGAAACGCCTCGTCGAGAAAGACGGAGGCGCGGGCAACGACGCGCGCGCCGCGCCCGGTGTCGAACCCGCCCGGAGGGGGCGCCGAGCCCATCGCATCGGTGCCGTAGAAACCGTCATAGAGGCTCCCCCAGCGGGCATTTGCAGCGTTCAGGACAAACCGGGCATTAGTGCTGGGAACGACCAGTTGCGGCCCGGCGACGCTCGCGATTTCGGGATCGGTGTCGGCTGTGTCGATGGTAAAATTGTCACCCTCTGGCAGCAGATAGCCGATTTCGCTCAGAAATGACTTGTAGGCGGCGCGGTCATGCGGGCGGTCGCGCCGGTCCTTGTGCCATGTGTCGATTGCAGCCTGCAATTCGGCGCGTTTTTCCAGCAATGCGGTATTGCGAGGGCCGAAGTCGTGGACCAGCGCGGACAGACCAGCCCAGAACCTGTCGGGATCAATGTCGGTTCCGGCCAGTGCCTCGGTCTCGATAAACGAGGCCAGCTCGGCAGAGATTTTAAGGTCGTTACGAAGAACGCGTTCGGGGGTGGACTGACTGGACGGCATGGGTCTCTCCTCAAGCAATATCAGGGTCGAGAACCGCGATGTTCTCAGACTCCGCATGCAGCGGTATACGGGGTTTCGGTGTCGGCTTGAATGGCTAAAGTCGCGCATTTCCCATTTGCATGATCAGAGCTATCATCAGAACTTTCAAATTTAGTTTGAAAGTCGAAGCTTCCGGGGCGGGCGGCAGGCTCATAACGCTGCCAGCGCCTATACATCTAGTGTAAATGGCTTTATGCTCAAGTTTAATCATGACGAAGGGCACAACGGCATGAAATCGACCTACCGGGATGTGAAATCGGACATCCTGTCAAAGATTACCAAGGGCGAATGGGGACCGGGCAGCCTGATGCCGAACGAGGTCGAACTGGCCGAGACCTACGGTTGCGCGCGCGCCACGGTGAACCGGGCGATGCGCGAGCTTGCCGATGACGGGATCGTTGAACGGCGGCGCAAGGCGGGGACCCGCGTGCGCATGGCGCCTCTGCGGCAGGCGCGTTTCGACATTCCCATCGTTCGGTGCGAAATCGAGGAAAAGGGTGCCGCCTACCGCTATTCGCTGGTCAGTCAGACGGTCGAGGATGTGCCCGATTGGCTGCGCGCTCGGCTCAAGCTGGATGCAGGGGGCCGGGCGCTGCATCTGGTCTGCATGCATTATGCCGATGGCGCCCCCTATCAGCACGAGGATCGCTGGATCAATCTGGCCGCGCTGCCACAGGCGGAAACCGCGGACTTCCGGGAGGTCGGGCCGAATGAATGGCTGGTTTCGACGATCCCGTTCTCGGATGCGGAAATCAGCCTGTCTGCGGCGCTGGCGGACAAGAGCCTGTCGGCCCACCTTGGCTGCGGTGTCGGCGCTGCGGTTTTCGCAGTCGAGCGTCTGACATGGTGGGAGGGGCAAGCCCTGACCTATGTCCGGCTTAGCTATCAGCCCGGCCATCGCCTGACCACGCGGTACTGAGGCATTTCGCACGGCGGTCGGCGCATCCGGGCGCTTTAGGGTGTGAAAAACGCCGCTATCCGGCATGGATAGCGGCGCAAGTGGTAATTTTACAGGATGCCGGGCAGATTCAGCCCGTTTTCGCGCGCACAGTCCAGCGCGATGTCATAGCCCGCATCCGCGTGGCGCATGACGCCGGTGGCCGGATCGTTCCACAGCACGCGTGCGATGCGGCGGTCGGCGTCCTCGGTCCCGTCACAGCAGATCACCATGCCGGAATGCTGACTGAATCCCATGCCGACGCCGCCACCGTGATGCAGCGATACCCATGTGGCCCCCGACGCGGTATTCAGCAGCGCATTCAGCAGCGGCCAGTCGCTGACCGCGTCCGAGCCGTCCTTCATCGCCTCGGTTTCGCGGTTGGGCGAGGCAACAGAACCACTGTCGAGATGGTCACGACCGATCACGATCGGTGCGGACAGCTCGCCGGTGCGGACCATCTCGTTGAATGCGAGGCCCAGCTTGTCACGCACCCCCAGACCGACCCAGCAGATGCGGGCGGGCAGACCCTGAAAGCTGATCCGCTCGCGCGCCATGTCCAACCAGTTATGCAAGTGGCTGTCATCGGCCAGGATTTCCTTCACCTTGGCGTCTGTCTTGTAGATATCCTCGGGATCGCCTGACAGGGCGGCCCAGCGAAACGGGCCGATGCCCCGGCAGAACAGCGGGCGGATATAGGCCGGCACGAAACCGGGGAAATCGAATGCGTTGGTCAGCCCCTCTTCCAGCGCCATCTGACGGATGTTGTTGCCATAATCCACCGTGGGGATGCCGGCCGCGTGGAAATCCACCATCGCCTTGACCTGTACCTTCATCGATGCGCGTGCGGCCTTTTCCACTGCTTTGGGATCGCTTTCACGCTTTTCGCGCCATTCGCCCATCGTCCAGCCTTGTGGCAGATAGCCGTTGACCGGATCGTGCGCCGAAGTCTGATCGGTCACGATGTCAGGGCGCACGCCGCGCCTGACCAGTTCGGGAAAGACATCGGCAGCGTTGCCCAGCAACGCGACTGACTTTGCCTCGCCCGCCTTGGTCCAGCGGTCGATCATTGCCAGCGCCTCATCAAGGCTTTCGGTCTTTTCATCGACGTATTTCGTGCGCAGGCGAAAGTCGATGCTGTCGGGGTTGCATTCGACCGCCAGACAGCACGCACCGGCCATCACGGCGGCCAGCGGTTGTGCGCCGCCCATGCCGCCCAGACCGCCCGTCAGGATCCACTTGCCGGTCAGGTCGCCGTTGTAATGCTGGCGGCCAGCCTCGACGAATGTCTCGTAGGTGCCTTGCACAATACCTTGAGAACCAATGTAGATCCACGATCCGGCGGTCATCTGGCCGTACATCGCCAGACCCTTCTTGTCCAACACGTTGAAATGGTCCCAATTTGCCCAATGTGGCACCAGATTGGAGTTGGCGATCAGCACGCGGGGTGCGTCCTTGTGGGTCTGGAATACACCCACGGGCTTGCCCGATTGCACCAGCAGCGTCTGGTCCTCTTCGAGGTCCTTCAGGCTGGCCACGATCTTGTCAAAGTCGGCCCATGTGCGCGCAGCGCGCCCGATGCCGCCATAGACGACCAGTTCGTGGGGATTCTCGGCCACGTCCGGGTGCAGGTTGTTCATCAACATCCGCATTGGTGCCTCGGTGAGCCAGCTCTTGGCTGTGATCTCGGACCCCGTCGCGGGATAGATGTCGCGGGTGTTCTTGCGCGGATCGCTCATGTTTTGCCTCCAAGGGTCGGGGCCAGATCGGCCAGTTTCGTCAGGATTTGTTGCAGGATTGGCCGCAGGCGCGCGGCCTTGGCTTCGTCATAGGCCCAGGGTGTGGCCTCGTCGGTCAGGTATGTCGATTGCGCCAGCTCCATCTGGATCGCGTGGATGCCGGTGCCGGGCTGACCGTAGCGGCGGGTCGTCCATCCGCCCTTGAACCGTCCGTTGATCACAGAGGTATAGCCATCCACGCCAGCGCAGATGTCTGCAACAGCAGCCTCGATGGCCGGATCGCAGGTTGTGCCCATATCGGTGCCAATATTGAAATCGGGTAATTTTCCGTCAAAGAGAAAGGGGATAAGTGACCGGATCGAGTGGCAATCATACAAGATCGCCACGCCGTGAATGTCGCGGACGCGGGCCAGTTCGGCCTCCAGCGCAGCATGGTAGGGCACGTGAAAGGTCAGGCGTCGTTCTTCCACTTCGTCGTCGCTGGGCGGTCTGTCCCAGATGTCATTGCCGTCGAAATCCGTGAGCGGCACCAGCCCGGTGGTGTTCTGCCCAGGGTAGAGCGACGCGCCCGAAGGGTCGCGATTGACGTCGATGACATAGCGGTGGAACGCTGCGCGCACGGTCGTTGCACCCGGCAACAGGCCCTCATAAAGCGTCTCGATATGCCAATCAGTATCGTCCAGCCCCTTGCCGCGCGCATTGAGCTTTGCGGCGACCACGTCGGGAATATGCGTTCCGGTGTGCGGCAGGCCGAGGACGATGGGGCTGTCGCCCTGATGGATTTCAACGGCATTCATGGTGTTATCTCCGGCATTGTGAGGGCGGCGGCGGTCACGACCTCGCCGCTGGCGATGATTGTTGCGGCGCGTTCCAGATCGGGTGCCAGATAGCGGTCTTCGCCCAGTGTCGCTACATCCTCGCGGACGCGTGCCACGACGCGCTGCAACGTGGCGCTGGTCGTCAGCGGCGCGCGGAATTCGATGCCCTGCGCGGCACACAGCAGCTCGACCCCCAGGATGCGTTCCAGGTTCTCGACCATCTGCCCCAGACGGCGCGCGCCATGTGCTGCCATGCTGACATGATCCTCCTGATTGGCGGAGGTTGGCGTGCTGTCGGTGACGCAGGGGGTGGCCTGATGCTTGTTCTCACTCATCAACGCGGCGGTGGTGACTTCGGCGATCATGTAGCCGCTGTTGAGGCCCGGATTGGGCGTGAGGAACGGCGGCAGGTTGAAGCTGAGCACCGGATCGACGATCAGCGCGACACGGCGCTGGGCGATGGCGCCGATTTCGGCAATGGCCAGCGCGATCATGTCGGCGGCAAAGCCCACCGGCTCGGCGTGGAAGTTCCCGCCCGAAACGATCAGATCGGCCCCCACCAGCACCAGCGGGTTGTCCGTGGCGGCGTTCGCCTCGATCTCCAGTGTGCGGGCGGCCATGCGCAGCACGTCCATCGCGGCCCCTGTCACTTGCGGCTGACAGCGGATGCAATAGGGGTCCTGCACGCGCGCGTCGCCAGTGACATGGCTTTCGCGGATCTCCGAGCCGTCCAGCAGGGCGCGCATCGTGGTCGCCGCCTCGATCTGGCCTGCATGGCCGCGCAGCGTGTGGATTTCGGGCTGTAGCGGGGCTGTCGATCCCATGATCGCGTCCGTGGACAGGGCCGATGTGATCAGTGCTGAATGGGCAGCCCGCCATGCACCAAACAGCCCCGCCAGCGCGAAGGCGGTCGAGAACTGCGTGCCGTTGATCAGTGCCAGACCTTCCTTGGGGCCCAGTTCCACCGGCGTCAGGCCAGCCGCCGCCAGCGCGTCAGCCCCCGACATCACCTGCCCGCCGAATTCAGCCTCGGCATGGCCCATCATCACGGCGGCCATATGCGCCAGCGGGGCCAGATCGCCCGAGGCGCCGACAGAGCCCTGGGCCGGGATGACAGGCGTCACGCCCTGCGCCAGCATCCCTTCCAGCAGATGCACCAGCTCCAGCCGCACACCCGACGCGCCGCGCCCGAGGCTGAGCAGTTTCAGCGCCATCAGCAGCCGCGCGTGGCGGCGCGGGATCGCCGGACCGACGCCGCAGCAATGCGACAGGATCAGGTTGCGCTGCAATGCGGCGGTATCTTCGGATGCGATCTTGACGCTGGCCAGCTTGCCGAAACCGGTGTTCACACCGTAGACGGCATCTGTGCCAGCCACGGCCTTTGCGATGCGATCATGCGCCAGCCGGATCGCGGCATGGCAGGACGGATCGAGGCGCACTGACGCCTCGTCCCAGTAGATCTGCGCCAGATCGGCCAGCGTCACGGCACCGGGGGTGAGGGTGAGTGTGGTCATGACTGGCCTCCGAAGATGCGCGAATGAAGAGGGTTAAAGCCGATGCGATACGCCAGTTCGGCCGGATGCGCCACGTCCCACACCGCCAGATCGGCACGCAGACCCTGCGCGACGCGCCCGCAATCGTCCAGCCGCAGGGCGGCGGCGGCGTGGCGGGTAACACCGGCCAGCGCCTCTTCGGGGGTCATGCGGAACAGGGTGCAGGCCATATTCATGGTCAGCAGCAGCGAGGTCATCGGCGACGATCCGGGGTTGCAGTCAGTCGCCAGCGCCATCGGCACGCCATGTTTGCGCAATGCGGCGATGGGGGGCATCTGCGTTTCGCGCAGCGTGTAGAAGGCACCCGGCAGCACGACACCGACCGTGCCCGCCGCAGCCATCGCGGCCACGCCGGCCTCGTCGAGATATTCGATATGATCCGCCGACATCGCGCCATAGCTGGCCGCCAGTTCCGCGCCACCCAGATTTGACAGTTGTTCGGCGTGCAGTTTTACCGGAAGGCCCAACTCTGCCGCCACGTCAAAGACGCGGGCGATCTGGTCGGGCAGGAACGCGATACCTTCGCAGAACCCGTCCACCGCGTCCACCAACCCTTCGGCATGAGCGGCGCGCAGGGCGGGGATGCAAACGTCATCTATATAGGTGTCGGCCTTGCCGCTGAACCCTGCTGGCACGGCATGCGCCCCCAGAAAGCTGGTGGTGACCCGCACCGGGCGATGCCGCGAGATTGCGCGTGCCGCGCGCAGCATGCGCAGCTCTGTCTCCTGGTCCAGCCCATAGCCCGATTTGATCTCCAGCATGCAGGTGCCCTCGGCCAGCATCGCGTCGACACGGGGCAGGGCGCTGGCAATCAGCGCGTCCTCGCTGGCCGCGCGGGTGGCCGTCACGGTGGATACGATGCCGCCGCCTGCGCGTGCCACCTCTTCATAGCTGGCACCTTTCAGGCGCATCTCGAACTCTGCCGCGCGGTCGCCACCATGCACGATATGGGTGTGGCAGTCGATCAGGCCCGGCGTCACCATCCGCCCGCCCAGAGAAGTCTGCGCCAGCGCGGCGTGTTCTTGCGGCAGCTCGGCCTTGGGGCCGACCCATGCTATCCTGCCGTCAATCACCGCGATCGCGGCGTCTTCGATCAGGCCGTAGGGCGTGTCTGACGTGTCCATTGTCGCCACGGACAGATCAATCAGAACTTGGCTATTGTCAGTCATTGCGTGTCTCCGGCTGTGTCGATTTCTCTTTTCTGGTACGGTTTAATGTGCGATATGTCTATACATAAAAATACGAAAGGCTCCAGGATGATCTTTGCAAAACGCGCATTTCTATCGTCGGGATGGGCCGACAATGTACGCCTGACCGTGGAGGGCGGCAAGGTCGCGCGCATCGACACGGGCCAGACCGTGCAGCCGGGCGATACATCCGTGGATACCCTGCTGCCTGCGCTGGCCAACCTGCACAGCCACAGCTTTCAGCGCGCGATGGCGGGCATGACCGAATACCGTATGGCGGGCAAGGACAGCTTCTGGACATGGCGTGACCTGATGTACCGCTTTACCGAGACGCTGACGCCTGATCAGATCGAGGCGATTGCGGCCCTCGTGTTTCTGGAGATGCAGGAGGCCGGATATGCCAGCGTCGGTGAGTTCCATTATCTGCACCACCAACCCGGCGGCGCGCCCTATGACGATCCGGGCGAGCTGTCGGCGCGCATCGCCGCCGCCGCCGCCCGGTCCGAGATCGGGCTGACCCATCTGCCGGTCCTTTATACCTATGGCGGCGCGGGGCAGGCGACGCTCCAGCCGGGGCAGGCGCGGTTCGGCAATTCTGTCGACCGCTTTGCCGATCTGGTGGCGCGGGCCCGCGCTGCGGTGGCGCAACTGCCCGCCGATTGCCGCGTCGGCATCGCGCCGCATTCGCTGCGTGCTACATCGCCCGACGATCTGCGCGCGGTGCTGGCCGCGCATGACGCCGGGCCGGTCCACATCCATATCGCCGAGCAACCCAGGGAGGTCGAGGATATCCAGACCTGGCTGGGTGCTCGCCCGGTCGAATGGCTGCTGGACAACGCGCCCGTAGGTGCCGATTGGTGCCTGATCCACGCCACCCACATGACCGATGCGGAAACCCGGGATATGGCGCGATCTGGTGCCGTTGCCGGGCTGTGCCCGATCACCGAGGCCAATCTGGGCGATGGCCCTTTCAACGGTCCCGCCTACCTGAATGCCGGGGGCCGGTTCGGGCTGGGGTCGGATTCGAACGTGCGGATTTCGTTGACCGAGGAGTTGCGCACGCTGGAATATTCACAGCGCCTGCGCGACATCGCCCGCAATGTGATGGTCGTTGGCGAAGGCTCGGTGGGCGAGACGCTCTATGCAGGTGCAGCGCGCGGCGGGGCGCAGGCGCTGGGCCGTGGCGCCGGGCAAATCGCGGTGGGGCAGCTTGCTGATCTGGTGGCGATCGACAGCACTGATCCGGCGCTGTGCGCCTTGCGAGCAGATCAGTTGCTGGACGGTTTGGCCTTTGCCGCCAGCGACACTGTCGTGACCGATCTGTGGTCGGCGGGGCGGCATGCCGTCCACGAGGGGCGGCATATCGCGCGCGACCGGATCGTTGCCGATTACCGCGCGGCGATGGCCAGCTTGATGGCGTCGCTCTGACCCAGATACCCGATGCGGATTTCCAGCATGGCATCGCCGTCCTTCAGGGCTGGCGTCGCGCCGCTGTCGCCCGCAAACGCGGTGTCGCCGGGGGGCAGTGACACGCCACCGATATGGGGCGTGCCCGCCAACCCGTGAAACGCGGTCATGCCCGATCGGGATGGCACGGGGGCGGCTTGTGACGGTCCCGCATGCACGAACACCTCGCCTGTGCAGAGCGCCGGATCGAACATCAGGTTGAGGTCGGTCAATGGGCCGTCCTTCAGCCGGGCAAAGACCCTGAGCGCCCCGTCAAAGCGCAGCGGCTGCCAAAGCGATGCTGTCAGAACGCCGCTGTCATGTTCCAGATCGACGCTGCCACCTGACACAACGGTGAGAACACGCACCATCCCCGAGAAATCAGAGAATGCGCCGTCCCGTGCCACATCCGCCCGGCTGATTCGCCAGACCGTCCGGGCGCCAAGTGTCGCGGTGGCGATCTCGCGGGTCACGCCGCCACCGTTCTTCCACGGTATGTCGGTCAGATCGGTGCGGCGCAGGATTTCCATCGGGTCGGTCTTTCATTCGCAGGTGACAAAGGGCGTTTGCAGGGCGTGTGCCGTATCATGGGCCGTCCGCCTTTGATCAATGACGGGCGGCCCCCGCCGTGTCCAGCTTTGCCCTCCAACCTGCTCGCTCCGGCCAATCTGCTCGCTCCGGGTGGGAAAATGCCCATCACAGTTCAACACCCTTGCCTTGGGGCTGCGCCTGCCTATGATCAAAAAAGCGAAAGACAAGAGGGGGGACAGCCGCATGGACATGACGGGTGAACACCGCATCGCGGCGCCGCGGGCCGAGGTCTGGGCGGCGCTGAATGATCCCGAGGTCCTCAGGGCCTGCATTCCGGGCTGTCAGGAGTTGGAGAAAACCGGTGACACGACGATGGAGGCCAAGGTCGTCCAGAAGATCGGCCCGGTCAAGGCCACCTTTACCGGCGCTGTCGAATTGGTGAACATCAATGCACCCGAAAGCTACACCATCCAGGGCGAGGGCAAGGGCGGCGTTGCAGGCTTTGCCAAGGGGGCGGCAGACGTGCATCTGACCGAGGACGGCGATGAGACCGTCCTGACCTACGATGTCCATGCCACCGTGGGCGGCAAACTGGCGCAGCTTGGCAGTCGGCTGGTCAGTTCGACGGCCAAGAAGCTGGCGGCGAAATTCTTTGATAACTTTCACCAACATTTGACCGATGAGGCCCCGCCAGAAGCATAAAGTGCGCGGGTCGATAATACATGCGTGCGGGACACACCCGCCAATCCAGGGAGGACCCAGATGACAAACGTAAAGATGAAAGTGAACGGCAAGGCGGTCGCGAGGGAGGTGCCGGATGAGACGCTGCTTTCGGAATTCCTGCGCGAGAATCTGCGCCTTACCGGCACGCATATCGGCTGCGATACCAGCCAGTGCGGTGCCTGCGTGGTGCATGTGAACGGCAAGGTGGTCAAAGCCTGCACAACACTCGCCGTGTCGCTGGAGGGTGCCGAGATCACCACCATCGAGGGGCTGGCCAATGGCGATCTGCACCCGATGCAGGTGGCGTTCAACGACAATCACGGGCTGCAATGTGGTTTCTGCACGCCGGGCATGATCATGGCGGGCGTCGACATGGTGACCCGCTACAAGGCCGAGGGCCGAGAACTGACGCCCGAGGCAATCCGTCAAGAGCTGGAAGGCAATATCTGCCGCTGCACCGGCTACCACAACATCGTGAAGTCCATCCAGGACGCCGCGACCAGGATGTGAATGACGCAAGGGAGGAAATGACATGAGTTCTGGAATTGGCAAGAGCGTCAAGCGCAAGGAAGACAAGCGGTTCACCACTGGCAAGGGCCGCTATACCGACGATCACCGGATGGACAATCAGGCCTATGCGGCCTTTGTCCGCAGCCCACACGCCCATGCAAGGGTCAAGAGCATCGACGCTGCGGCTGCGCGCGCGATGGAGGGCGTCATCGACGTGCTGGACGGTCATCAGCTGACCGGCGACGGTATCGGCAACATCATCTGCGGCTGGGCAATCACATCGAAGGATGGCAGCCCGATGAACATGGGTGCATGGTCCGCGCTGGCCACCGAAAAGGTCCGCTATGTGGGCGACGCGGTGGCCGTCGTCATTGCAGAAACGCAATCGCAGGCCCGCATCGCCGCCGAGGCGGTGGAGGTCGATTACGAAGAACTGCCCGTTGTCGCGCATGTGGCGGACGCGATGAAGGACGGCGCGGTGCAGATCCACGACAATGCACCCGGCAACCAGATTTACGATTGGGAGTTGGGCGACGAAGCGGCTACCGACGCAGGCCTGAAGGCGGCCGCGCATGTTACCACGCTCGACATCACCAACAACCGGCTGTCGCCCAACCCGATGGAGCCGCGCGCGGCCATCGCCACCTATGACGACGCCGAAGAGCATTATACACTCTACACCACGTCGCAGAACCCGCATGTGGCACGTCTGGTACTGTCCGCGTTCTACAACGTGGCACCAGAGCATAAGTTGCGGGTGATCGCGCCCGATGTGGGCGGCGGTTTCGGGGCCAAGATCTATATCTACCCCGAAGAGATCACCTGCCTCTGGGCGTCGATGAAAACCAATCGCTCGGTCAAGTGGACGTCTGACCGTTCCGAAGCATTCCTGACAGATGCGCATGGCCGCGATCACGTGACCCATGCGCAGATGGGCTTTGACAAGGACGGCAAGATCACTGGCTTCAAGGTCGACACGATCGCCAATCTCGGTGCCTATATGTCGCTCTTTTCCAGTTCGGTGCCGACGTATCTATATGCGCCGCTGATGTCGGGGCAGTACGATATCCAGAATATCCATTGCAACGTGCGCGCCATCTACACCAACACCGCGCCGGTGGACGCTTACCGCGGCGCGGGCCGGCCCGAGGCCACATATCTGGTCGAACGGATGATGGAGAGTGCCGCGCGCGAGATGGACATGGATCCGGCAGAGCTGCGACGGCGCAACTTCATCCACGAGTTCCCGCACCAGACACCTGTATTGATGCAATACGATGCGGGTGATTTCCCCAAGATATTGGAACTGGCCCAAGAGGCGGCAGACGTCGCAGGCTTCCCCGCGCGGCGGGCCGAGGCCGAAAAGCGTGGCAAGCTGCGCGGTCTGGGCTATTCCACCTTCATCGAGGCTTGCGGGCTGGCCCCGTCCAAGGCGGCGGGATCGCTTGGGGCGGGTGTTGGCCTGTGGGAATCGGCAGAAGTGCGGGTGAACCCCGTCGGGACGATCGAGATCCTGACCGGCAGCCACAGCCACGGGCAGGGACACGAGACCACGTTTGCGCAGATCGTCGCGGACAGGTTCGATATCCCCGTCGAGACCGTGCAGATCGTGCACGGAGACACCGACAAGGTGCAGTTCGGCATGGGCACTTACGGTTCTCGCTCCGCCCCCGTCGGGATGTCGGCGGTGGTCAAGGCGATGGACAAGGTCGAGGCCAAGGTGCGCAAGATCGCGGCTCACACGCTGGAGGCCAGCGAGGACGATATCGTGATCGAGGGTGGACAGGTGAAGGTTGCAGGTACCGACAAGGCGATGGCTTGGCATGAGGTCGGCCTTGCCGCCTATGTCGCGCACAACCTGCCCGACGGGATGGAACCGGGACTGAAGGAAACCGCGTTCTTCGATCCGGTCAACTTCTCCTTTCCCTCGGGGGCGTTCATCTGCGAGGTCGAGGTCGATCCCGATACCGGACAAACCAAGATCATCAAATTCACCTCTGCCGATGATTTTGGCACGATCATCAACCCGATGATCGTCGAAGGGCAGGTGCATGGCGGTGTGACGCAAGGCATCGGGCAGGCGTTGCTGGAGCAGGTGATCTATGACGAGGATGGCCAGCTGCTGACCGGGTCCTACATGGATTACACCATGCCACGTGCCGCTGATGTACCTTTCTTTGACGTGCAGCACCACGAGACGCCCAGCCCCAACAACCCGTTGGGTGTGAAAGGCTGCGGCGAGGCCGGTGCCATCGGTGCACCGCCTGCGGTGATCAACGCGATCACCGATGCGATCGGTACCAATGATCTGGCCATGCCGGCCACGCCTCAAGCGGTCTGGCGCGCGCTGCGCGCAGCGTCCAAACCCATTGCGGCAGAGTAAGGAGGAGACAACAGATGTATCCGGTAAAATATCACAAGCCCGACACCATCGACGACGCTGTTGCCGCCCTCGCGGCAGGCAACGAGGCACTGGTTCTGGCGGGCGGGCAGACCCTGCTGGCGACAATGAAACAGCACCTCGCTTCCCCTGGCGATCTGGTGGATATCCGCGGGATCAAGGGCATGGTGGGCATCCGCACAGAGAGTGACACGCTGATCATCGGCGCGGCCACCACCCATGCCGAAGTGGCGGGCAGCGACGTGGTGCGCAAGCATTGCCCGGGCCTCGCCGCGCTGGCGAACGGGATCGGCGATCGGGCTGTGCGCAACATGGGCACGATCGGCGGGTCGCTGGCCAACAACGATCCGGCGGCCTGCTACCCGGCGGCGATGCTGGCGCTGGGCGCGACCATCGTGACCAACACACGGCAGATCAGCGCCGACGACTATTTTCAGGGCATGTTCACCACGGCGCTGGACGAAGGAGAGATCATCACCGCAGTTCACGTGGAAAAGCCCGCAAAGGCGGCCTATGCCAAGTTTGCGCAGGCCGCATCGCTCTTTGCGCTGGTCGGTGTTTTTGTCGCCGACGGACCGCATGGCGTGCGCGTGACCGTGACCGGCGCGGGAGAGGATGGTGTGTTTCGCCACGAAGGGCTGGAGGCGGCGCTGTCGTCGAGCTGGTCGGCAGAGGCGCTGGATGGTGTCGAAGTCTCCGAAGAAGGTCTGAACTCGGATATGCACGGATCGGCCGATTACCGTGCGCATCTGATCAAGGTCATGGCCAAGCGCGCGGTTGCGGCGGCATAGAACCATATCCCTGCCGAGGCTGACGCTTTGAGCAGGGATACCACCCACACTGAGCAATCGGCGCTCCGCAATTACCAACCCGGTCACGGCGGAGGGTTGCGGCGTGCCTTGTTACTTGCGTGACCGGCTGCATTTTTGTGCTAGGTTGCTCCCGTCGTAATTTGCTGCCGGACCTTTCCGCATGAACCGCACCGCTTTCTGGAAACAGGCCATCCTATCGGCACTGCTGCTCGCAGCCGCAGCGCTCGGCTGGCAGAATCGTGCCGGGCTGGGCGCGGTTTGGGCGTCCTTCGGCACCCAGGCCAGCCAGAGCGCCAGCACCGCCCCTGCCGCGTCGGCCGCGCCGGTGATCGTGGACCGGGTGGGCATGATACAGGACGATCTGACTTTCTCCGCCATCGGCACCGGCTTTGCGCTCAAATCCGTGACATTGCGTGCGCCGTCCACTGGCGAGATCACCGAATTCAACATTGCACCGGGCCGCAAGTTCCGTGCCGGCGATGTCCTCTTGCGATTGATCGACACCGATCAGCGTCTGGCCGTCGCGCTGGCCGAAGCGCGGTTGGCGCAGGCCACATTGGAGCTGGACAGATACCGCCGACTGCAGGACAGCGGTGTTGCCCCGACGGCCCGGATGGAGGAGGTGCAGACCGCCTTCAAGGTCGCTGCTATCGAGTTGGAGAAAGCCACCTCTGATCTGGATGACCGGACGCTGCGCGCGCCCTTTGACGGGGTCGCGGGCCTCGCATCGGTAGAGCGGGGCGAGCGCATGACCGAAGCCGAAGCGGTGGCGAGCTATGACGACCGCAGCCAGATCCTGGTAGAGTTCGACCTGCCCGAGGCGCTGCTGTCGCGCGTCTCGCCGGGTTTCGCGGTTTCGGCCAGCACGCCGTCGATGGAGCGCCAGCAATTCGCCGGCACGATCACCGCGATAGACAGTCGCGTCGCTGCGGTCACCCGGACCGCCCGCGTGCGTGCCGCCATCGACAACAGTGCTGATAAATTTCGCCCCGGTGCCTCCTTTGCCCTGACCCTCGACCTGCTGGGCGCCACCTATCCTGCAGTGCCGGAACTGGCGCTGCAATTCTCGCGCGGCGCGCTGCATGTCTGGCGCGTGACCGATGGCATCGCCGAGCAGGTCGAACTGCGCATGGTCCGCCGCCGCGCGGGGCATGTGATCGTCGAGGGGCCGCTTGATGCCGGGGATGTGGTGATCGTCGAAGGGGCGCAGCGGCTGCGGCCCGGAAGCGCGGTGAATGTCCTGAACGCGGAAGAGGGCGGCAGCTCATGATGATCGGCGGGCGCGGCATCAGCGAACTCAGCGTGCGCCGCCCCTACATGGCAGCGGTGATGAGCCTGCTGATCGTGATCGCGGGGATCGGCGCACTCTTTGGCATCGAGATACGCGAACTGCCCGATGTGGACCGCCCGGTGGTGTCGGTGCGCGCCAACTATCCCGGCGCGTCGCCCACGACCGTGGATGCCGAGGTCGCGTCGCTTATCGAAGGCGCCGTGGCGCGGGTGGCGGGCGTCGAGGGCGTGCGCACGGGATCGGAGGAGGGCAATGTTCGCATGCGGGTGGAATTCAGCCCCGGTCGCGATCTGGCCACTGCATCGAACGATGTGCGCGAGGCGGTCAGCCGTGTCGAGCGTCGCCTGCCCGCCGGGGTCGAGGATCTCTTTGTGGTCAAGTCCGAACAGAACGCCAATCCGATCATGGATATCGCCGTATGGAGCGATACGCGCTCGGTCGATGAACTGACGCGGCTGGTGGAGGACGCCATCGCGACTGAATTCACCGCCGTGGACGGCGTGGCCGAAGTGGTCCTCTTTGGCGATCGCAAGCGGGTGCTGCGGGTCGCGGTCAGGCCGGATCGGCTGGCCGCGTTCGGTCTGTCGATCGGCGAAGTGGCCGATGTGCTGCGCGCGGCGCAGTTCGATGTGCCGGTAGGCAGCTTTACCTCCGGCCCGCTGGAGGTGCTGGTGCGCGCCGACGCCACCGTGGCCGACCCCGGCCGGATCGAAGACCTGATGCTGCGCGACAAGGTGCGGCTGGGCGATGTGGCAGATGTCTATTTCTCCATGGCCACGGCGAACAGCATCGCCCGCCTGAACGGGCGCCAGGTGGTCAGTCTCGGGATCGTCCGGCAGGCGCAGTCGAATACGGTGCAGATATCGAGGGATGTGCGCCGCGCCATCGGGCAGCTAAAGCCGCGCTTTCCCGATCTGGGGTTTCAGATCAGCAGCGATGATGCCGTTTTCATCGAAGGGTCGATTGCGGAGGTGCTGAAGACGCTCGTGCTGGCGCTGGTGATCGTGATTGCGGTCATCTGGGTGTTTTTCGGCCAGTTGCGTGCGACGCTCATTCCGGCGATCACCATTCCCATCGCATTGATCGGGTCCGTTGCGGGGATCTGGCTGATGGGGTTTTCGATCAACCTTGTGACGCTGCTGGCGCTGGTGCTGGCGACGGGGCTGGTGGTGGATGATGCGATTGTCGTGACCGAGAACATCCAGCGCCGCCAGCAGGACGGGATGGGCCCGCGCGCGGCTGCTGTCATCGGCTCGGGGCAGGTATTCTTTGCGGTGATCGCCACGACGTTGACACTGATTGCGGTGTTTGTGCCGATCTCGTTCTTGCCGGGGGATGCCGGGCGGCTCTTTACCGAGTTCGGTTTCGCTCTGGCGGTCACGGTGGCGATCTCGTCCTTTGTGGCGCTGACCATGTGCCCGATGTTGGCCTCGCGGGCGGGCAGGCTGGGGGCGGAAGATGGGCTGTTCATCGCCATCGGCCGCCCCATTGCCGCGCTCTATGCCGCAATGATCCGTCCGATGATCCGCGCGCCGCTGGTCACGCTGGTGGCGGCGGGTGTGCTGGCAGGGGGCGCGGCGCTGGTCTACGATGATCTCGGCGAAGAGCTGGTGCCATCCGAGGATCGCGGCTTTGTCAATGTCTGGCTACAAGGGCCGGACGGGACGGGTCTGGAATACACCGACCGGCAGGTGGTGCAGGTCGAAAATACGCTGCGGCCCTATGTGGAGCAGGGCGTGGCACAGGGCCTCTATTCGATCACCGGGCGCTATGATCTCAACCGGGGCAGTATCGGGGTGCGGCTGGTGCCGTGGCACCAGCGCGAGATCAGCCAGGGTGAGATCGAGGCGGCGATCCACGGTGATCTGGTGGCGTTGCCTGGGGCGCGAGCGCAGGCCTGGCCGGGCAACAGCCTCGGGCTGCGTGGCGGAACGGGTGGCGGGATCAGGGTCGCGCTGCTGGGGCCGACCCATAACGAGATTGCCGAGGCGGCGGATGATTTCGAGATAGCACTGGAGGATGTGCGCGGCGTGTCGGGCATCCGCGTCCAGTACCAGGCGACCCAGCCGCAGCTGAGCATCGGAGTGGACCGCAAGCGCGCCTCGGATCTGCGCGTGCCGATGTCCACCCTGTCGGTAACCCTGCGCGCACTGATCGACGAGGACGAGGTTGCCGAACTGACCATCGAGGACGAGGCGGTGCCGATCCTGCTGCAATCGGCGGCAGGTGCGATGCGCGACCCGGTCGATCTGATGAACCTCTATGTGCGCTCGGACGATGGCAATCTGGTGCCGCTCAGCCAGATCGTGAGCCTGAAGGAAAGTGGCGTTGCGGCACAGCTGGACCGCCATGCGCAGCGGCGCGCCATCCAGATCGACGCGTCGGTCGCGCCCGACGTCACGCTGCGCGAGGTGATGGAGGAGGTGCGCACGCTGGCGCAAGAGACATTGCCAGACGGGATCAGCCTGATCTTTCTCGGTGAGGCGGCGTCGCTCGACGAGACGTCCTCGGCAATGACGATCACCTACGTGATCGCGCTGCTGGTGGTCTTTCTGGTGCTGCTGGCGCAGTTCGAAAGCCTGACCAGCGCACTGGTGGTGATAGCCACCGTTCCGTTTGGCGTGTGTGCTGCGATCTATGCCTTGCTGCTGACCGGCACGACGATCAACATCTACAGCCAGATCGGAGTGCTGATGCTGATCGGGGTGATGGCCAAGAACGGTATCCTGCTGGTGGAGTTTGCCGACCAGTTGCGCGATCGCGGCATGCCGGTGGTCGATGCCGCCTATGAGGCCGCGCGCACCCGGCTGCGGCCCATCGCGATGACGCTGATCTGTACGGTGATGTCCGGGCTGCCGCTGGTCTTGGGCACCGGGCCGGGGGCGGAGGCGCGCGCCGCCATCGGCTGGGTGATCGTCGGCGGGCTGGGGCTGGCCGCGGTGTTCACACTGTTCCTGACCCCTGCGGCCTATGCGCTGGTCAGCGGACTGTCGCAGTCGCGGGCGTCGAGTTCCGAGGCACTGGAGGAAGAGTTGCAGGCCGTAAGAGGCGGGGAGCCTGCCGAGTAAGGTAATGCGTCGGGGGGGCAGGAGAGGCAGAGCCGCAAGGGAGCATACGCCCGCTGCGGCCCTCGATGCGTGGCGCTTTATGCCTTCACCTTCTCCATTCCGGGATCATAGAGCGGCTTCAGCGATGCAATCGCGTCGTATTTTTCGCCCGCGATCTCGACTTGCCACGGCCCGGCCTGCACGATGTCGGTGCTGAGTGGCGCGCCCCATTTGGCAAACCCGATCCCCGTGGCGGCGCCCAGCGTGTGCCCGTACCCGCCGACCTGGATATGCCCGGCCGGGCGGCCTTCTAGATATAGCAATTCGCCGCCGTAAAGCAGCGGCTCGGGGTCTTTCAGCAGGAATTGCAGCATCCGCGTCTTCGGCACGCCGCGCGCCTTGATCGCGGCCAACGCATCGCGCCCGACAAAGCCGCCGGGCTTGTCCAGCTTCACGGCAAAACCCAGCCCGGCCTCTATCGGATTGTCGGTGTTGTCGACATCCAGCCCGAAATCGCGATAGGCCTTTTCCAGCCGCAGCGAACTCAGTGTCTGCATCCCGGCGTTGCGCAGGCCCAGATCGCGCCCGGCCTCGGTGATCAGATCGTAGGTCTGCACCGCCTGCGTCGAAGGCACATGCAGCTCCCAGCCCAGTTCCCCGACAAAGGTGACGCGGTAGGCAAGGATGCTGGCATAGCCCACGTCAATCTGCTGCGCGGTCATGAAGGGGAAGGCGTCGTTCGACAGATCAGCGCCCGAGATGCGCGACAGCAGTTCACGCGACCTGGGGCCATGCACGTTGATCTGGGTACGCGCGGCAGTCACGTCGGTGATGACCACGAATTCGCCCTCTGCAATGTGGCGACGCATGCGCATCTCGGTGTGGCCATGGCTGTTTTCGCCAACGACGACCATAAAGCGGTCCGGCGCCAGACGGGTCACGGTCAGATCGGCCTCGAACCCGCCTGCCTCGTTCGTCCAGGCAGTATAGACGACGCGGCCCGGCATGACGTCCACCTCGTTGCAGGACAGGCGCGACAGTAATGCGCAGGCGTGCGGGCCTTCGACCTGAAAGCACGACATCGAGCTCATATCCATCACGATCACGTCCTCGCGCGCGGCGCGGTGCTCTTGGGCGTGCCAGCCCCACCAGTGCTCTCGGAACCAGCTGTGTTTTTCGATCTTCGCCTGTTCGGGCGTGGGCGCGAACCAGTCGGGCATTTCCCAGCCATGCGCTTCGGTGAAATACGCTCCTGCCGCCGCCAGCCGGTCATGCAGGACGGACCGTTTGACGCCGCGTGCCGTTTTCGGCGCCTCATTGGGGTAGTGCTGGCCAAAAAGCTTGCCCAGCAGTTCCGGCGTGCGGTCGCGCCGAAAGGCGGGGGTGGCCTGGCATCTGGTGAAACGATTGACGTTGATGCCGGTCACATCGACCGGTGGCAAGCCGTCGACGATCCAATGTGCCAGCACGTTGCCGATCCCCGCGCCGTTGAGGATGCCGACCGAATTCATCCC
This sequence comes from uncultured Roseovarius sp., assembly GCA_947503145.1. Lineage (GTDB taxonomy): Bacteria > Pseudomonadota > Alphaproteobacteria > Rhodobacterales > Rhodobacteraceae > Roseovarius. The sequence continues at coordinate 116,260 of CANNCP010000002.1, read as the reverse complement.
GCACGCGACCCAGCACCCGCGCAACTCGGGCACAGGCCCTACCAGCGGCGAGAAGTCGGGGGTAAAGCTCTCGGGGCCGCAAAAGAGCTTTTTCACGCCAAGATCCATCGTTTTCGGCACGCGGGAATAGGCAAGCTCCAGGTCCGGGCCGACACGGTCCCAATCCGGTGTGATCTCGCCGAACTGGAAGTCGTCAGGGATGCCGTCCAGCTTCCACGCGGCTGCGCCCGGTTCGAAGAGGCCGAGCATCAGCCCCCCCACCTCCTCGCGGTAATAGGTGTAGGTGGAGGGATCTTCGAGGATAGGCAGATCGCGAGGCAGGCCAGGGATCGCTTCGGTGATGAGGTAATAGTGTTCCGCTGCTTGCAGGGGCAGGTTGATACCGGCCTTGGCCCCCAACTGTCGCGACCACATTCCGCCGCAGATCACCACGTTTTCGCAGGTGATGATCTGCCCGTCGGCGCAACGGACGCCGGACGCGGTGCCGTTCCGTGCGATAATTTCCGTGACACGTACACCCTCGTGGATGCGGGCGCCGCCCATCCGCGCGCCCTTGGCCAGCGACATGGTGACATCGACCGGGTTCGCGCGCCCGTCCTCGGGGATGTAGAACGCGGATTTGACGTTGCCCAGATCGCCGATGGGAAAGAGGTCCTGCGCCTCGGCAGGTGAGATTTCATGGCAATTGATACCGTGGCGACGCATGAACGGCGCAGCGCGGCGCATCTCGTGAGTGCGTTCGTCATTGGTGGCAATTTGCAGGTAACCGACGTCGCGGAACCCGGTGGTCAGGCCGGTTTCTTCCTCCAGCCTTGCATAGAGATCGCGCCCGTGGGTGTAGATCGCGCAGTCGGTCACGGACGTCAGCAACCCCGCGACAATCAGCCCGGCGGCGTGCCATGTGGTGCCGCTGGTGAGTTGCCCCTGCTCCAGAACAACCACATCGCTATGGCCGAGTTTGGTCAGGTGATAGGCCGTGTTACACCCGATTGAGCCGCCGCCGATGATGACGGTTTGGGCGTGACGGGGCAGGATTGCTGGCATGTTTTTCTCTCCGACATATGACGCGTCGGCATCATCCAGACAATCAAATGTGCATTCAATAGTGAAGTGCCCCGGCGTCAAATTTCCCTTGTCACAAAAGAGCTTACGCGTTCACCTTTGCTGAAGGCGGCATGTTCAACGGAGCCTCCCATCGCCGAAATCGCCCTCTATGATGCGCTGCATATCGACTTTCACGAAGAGTTGTGGGGCTAAAGTATCTGTCACCCGGTAGCCCCGAAGAGGTGGCGCGCGTTCTGGCCGGGCTGAGGGCTGCGCGCGCCTTGGGGGAAGGTGGCTATGAGGTGTGCCACCCGTTTCCGAACCGCAAGAGTAAGCCGCGTAGTGGGCGTATCACCCCGGCGCGCCCGAGAATTGCGCCAGCGTTACGCCGCTTTGCTCTAGTGCCCGGCGCACTTCGCCCGCGATCTTGACGGCGGTGGGCGTGTCGCCATGCAGGCAGATCGTGTCGATGCGCGTCTTGATCCGCGCACCCGATGCGGTGATGATTGCCCCCTCGCGGATCATGTCGGCCATGCGCGGGCCTGCCACGTCAGGGTCGTGGATCACCGCGCCGGGCAGCGACCGGTCCACCAGCGTCGCGTCGTCGTTATACGCGCGGTCGGCGAAAATCTCGCAGGCGATGGGACAGCCAAGCGCGGTCGCGGCGCGCTGCTGCGCGGTGCCGGCCAGAACCATGATGATGATATCGGGCGCTACCGAAAGCGCGGCCTCGTAGCAGGCCCGCGCCATTGCCTCGTCCTCGGACGCCATGTTGGCCAGCGCGCCGTGCAGTTTCAGGTGGCGTACAGCACCACCTGCCGCGCGTGCCATAGCCTGCGCCGCACCGACCTGATAACGCACCAGATTTTGCAGCGACGGCAGGGGCAGGTGCATGCGGTGGCGGCCGAACCCGTTCAGGTCGGCAAAGCCCGGATGGGCGCCGATCCCGACGTCGTTCTCTACTGCCGCTGCCATGGTGCGCGCCATTACATTCCAGTCGCCCGCATGCATGCCGCAGGCGATGTTGGCCGACGTGACGATTTTCAGCAGCGCCGCATCGTCGCCGATGTCCCACGCGCCATAACCTTCGCCCATATCGGCGTTCAGGTCGACAGATCTGGTCATTCTAGCTCTCCTTCATGGTCGTTTTCGGTGCCGCTGACCACGCCGCTGATCAGCTGATAGGACAGCAGATCATGCATCAGATGAGGGTCGCGGATCAGCGGGTGCAGGCGCTGTGGCAGTGCCGCCAGCATATTACGGTCAGCGCGCTCCAGTTCGACAGCGTCCTGGAGCGTGACAAAGCGGAACCGCAGCTGCGCACCGGGGGCGGCCTGTGCCACTCGGCGCAAGTCGCAGGGCAGGACCGTGCCGATGCGGGGGTAGCCGCCGGTGGTCTGGCATTCGCTCATCAGCACGAAAGGGGTGCCATCGCCGGTGATCTGGATATCGCCCGGCATGATCACCTCAGAGACGACAGTGCGCCCGCTTTCTGCGTGAAAGCCATCCCCGTCAGGTTCCAGCCGGACGCCCATGCGGTTGCCACGCGGATCGCGTTTCAGCGCGGTGGCCACCAGCCGGTCCAGTTCCTCCCTGGCAAAGAGTGCGGTCTGAAAACTGGCGACAATGCGTATTTCGCCGCCGTCAAAGCGGCCCTGGGTGTCGATAGCCATACCGGTCGTGCCGCCCCGGTCCGGCCCGATCGTCAGGACCGTCCCGGCCGCAAGCGCCGTGCCGACACCGGCGGCGAGATGAGCCGAGCGCGCGCCCAGATGTTCGGTGGTGTTGATGCCGCCGCCGAGATGCAGATAGCCGTAGCTGCCGGTCAGGGGCGCGCCGATGCTCAGCCGTGCGCCGGCGGGCAGCAGGTGGCTGGCGTTCCAGATCAGGCGGGTGCCGTCGATGCTGGCCTTCATCGGTGCGCCGGTCAGGGCGATGCGCATGTCCTCGGAAGCCTCGAACTCGCCCCCCATCCCGGCCATTTCAATGGCTGTGTGCGCATCCTTCTGCCCCAGCAGCACCGCGCCCTCGGCCAATGCCAGCAGATCGGCGGCACCGCCACGGGACAGCCCGAAATCCAGCCAGCCGGGGCGGCCGATGTCCTGCACCGTCAGGCCCGGCCCGGCGCGATGAATGGTCAGTGTGCGGCTCATGTGACAGGCTCTGAGGTGGCGCCGCCATGCGAGTCGCGGCGCATCTGTTCCAGTGTGCCAGGCTCGGTTTCGGTGAACTGAACCTGATCGCCCGGACGCAACAGAAAGGGTGTTTCGGCCTCGGGCTGGAACAGCCGCATTGCGGTCTGCGCGACATGTTGCCAGCCGGTCGGGGTAGGGCGGGAAAACAGCACCAGCTGCCGGATGGCGACACCAACCGCGCCCTCGGGGACACGCGGGGTGAGCGTGCTCTGACGTGAAATATCCCACGCCTCCGGCAATTCTCCCAGATAGGGCTGGCCGGGGGCAAAACCGATGGTCTGCACCCGCATGCGCGCCTGCGTGAGCGATGTGATTGCCTCAAGCTCAGTCATACCTGCCGCCTCGGCGGCCTGTCCCAGTTGCGGCGCCATGTCGGTGCCAAAGACCGCCGGAATGCGCCATAGCCGCCGTCCTTCGGGCAGATCGGCGGCATACCAGTCCTGTGACTTCAGCAGGGCAGCCAGCCGCGCGCGCAGATCGTCATGCGGCAGATGCAGGGGATCGAACCGCAGAAAGGCGGACACGAGGCTAGAGGAGGTTTCCTCGACCCCGTCCCACCCCTGCGCATCCACGGCGGCGCGAAAGGCCAGCGCGGCGCGGTTGGCAGGCTCGCTCAGCCGGTCGGCAAAGCGCACCAGCATTCCGGTCACGCCTGCGGTGACGATTTGCGGCATGGTATCGGACAAGGGCTGGATCACATCTGCTCCGGCAGGAAGGTCACGATCGCGGGGAATAGAACGATGACCACCAGCGCCAGAACCATCAGAAAGAAGAAGGGCAGTGCCGCGCGGGCCACGATCAGGATATCCCGCCCGGTGAGCGATTGCAGCACAAAGAGGTTGAAACCTACCGGCGGCGTGATCTGGGACATCTCTACCACGATCACCAGAAAGATACCGAACCACAACGGATCGATACCCGCCTCAAGCACCATCGGCATGATGACCGACGCCGTGAGCACGACCACGGAAATACCATCCAGAAAACAGCCCAGCACGATGAAAAAGACCGTGAGCGCGGCCAGCAGGGTATAGGTCGACAGGCCCATGCCGCCGATCCATTCAGCCAGCACGCGCGGGATACCGGTAAAGCCCATGGCGACGGTCAGAAACGACGCACCTGCCAGAATGAAGGCGATCATGCACGACGTCACTGTCGCCCCCATCAGCCCATCGACAAAGTTCCTGCGGGTCAGTGTGCCGCTGCTCCAGGACAGGACCAGCGCCAGCACGACGCCAACGGCGGCAGCATCGGTCGGCGAGGCGATCCCGGCGTAGATCGACCCGATCACTCCCGCGATCAATGCGATCACCGGCAGCAGGCGGCGCGAGCGGCGCAGCTTTTCGGCCAGGGTCACGCGCATGTCCTGAATGGGCAGCGCGGCGCGGTTGAGCAGGCCCCAGATGATGACATACCCGACAAAGAGCGAGACCAGCAGCACGCCGGGCAGCACGCCTGCGACAAAGAGGCGGGCGATGGATTGCTCGGTTGCCACGCCGTAGACGATCAGGATGATCGACGGAGGAATAAGCAGGCCCAGCGTGGCAGAGCCCGCCAGCGTGCCGATCACCATTTTTTCGGGGTAGCCGCGTGCGCTGAGTTCGGGGATCGACAGCTTGCCAATGGTGGCGGCGGTGGCGGCAGAAGAGCCGGAGACCGCTGCAAAGATCCCGCAGGCAAAGATATTGACGTGCAGCAACTGTCCCGGCAGGCGGTTCATCCAGGGGCTGAGGCCCGCGAACATGTCCTCGCTCAGGCGCGAGCGAAACAGGATCTCGCCCATCCAGATGAATAGCGGCAGTGCCGCCAATGCCCAGCTGTTGGAATGGCCCCACATGGTTGTGGCCATGACCAGACCCAGCGGCGCATCGGTAAAGAGCACCATCGCGGCGATTCCGACACCGAGCAGCGAAAAGGCGACCCAGAGACCCGCACCGAGAAAGGCAAAGAGCAGGATCAGCAGGATGACCGAGAGGATGGCAATGGACATGGGCGGGTTCCTATTCGCTCAGCAGGTTCTCGCCCTTGCCATCCCAGGAGGCAGGGGCCCCCCGAGCGAGGCTGACCAGTTCATCGACCAGCGCAAGGCTGAGGATACCCAGCCCCAGGGCTACGGGCAGTTGCGGTATCCAGATCGGCACCGGCACCATGCCAGAGCTGCGATCGCCGTATTCCAGCGATTCAGCGACCAACAGGCCCATGTACCAGGTCGCATAGGCGGTCATTGCCAGTGCGATGGCCGTGACCAGCATCTCGAACCCGGGCAGTGCGCGCTTGGGCAGGTGCCCCAGCAGCAGCGTCACCCGGATGTGCCCGCCTGCCCGCAGGCAATAGGCCAGCGCGAGAAAGGTCGCAGCGGCAAGGAAGAAGCCGGTGAAATCGGAATAGGAGGGGATCGTCAGACCGATTGCCTGACCGGTGATCGCGGCCGAAACCTTGTCGGCGAGGTTCAGGCAGACCTGCGCAAAGACCAGCGCGACAATGGCGACGATAAAGAATGCGGCAAGGGCGCCGGCGGCATTGTAGATGAAATCAAGACTGCGCCGCATGATCGCCCCTCGTGGGTTTCTGAAGAAATGGCCGGGCGTTTTTCCGCCCGGCCACAGTCGTGTTTAGTCCTGGTAGGCGTTCAGCAGTGCTTCGCCCTCGGCACCTGCCTTGGCCTTCCAGTTCTCCAGCATCTGTGCGCCGATTTCGCGCAGGCCGGTCATCAGCTCTTCGGAAGGCTCCACCACGGTGATGCCGTTTTCCCTGAGGATGGCGACTTTTGCACTGGTCTCGGCCTTGCTCATTTCCCATCCGCGGGTTTCAGCGGCGGCGGCTGCTTCCAGAACGGCGGCCTGAGTGGCGTCATCGAGGCGACGGAAGGCGCGTTTGTTCACCACGATGATATTCTTGGGGATCCAGGCCTGAATGTCGGTGTAGTGCGTCAGAAAATCCCATGCCTTGGAATTGGCCCCGGTGGAGGGCGAGGTGATCATCGCCTCGACCCGGCCCGTGCTGAAGGCCTGCGGAATGTCCGGCACTTCGATCTGGGTGGGGGCCGCGCCTGCGAGGTTGGCGAACTCTTCGAGCGTGGCGTTGTTGGTCCGGAATTTCAGGCCGGCGAGGTCGGCGACCGAATTGACCTCATCGGTGGTATATAGGCCCTGCGGCGGCCACGGCACGGCATAAAGCACCATCATGCCCTGTGCGTCGAGCAGCCCGCCGATCACGTCCTTCTGCGCGGCCCAGAGCCGTTCTGCATCGTCGTAGCTGGTCGCGAGAAAGGGCAGCCCGTCAGCGGCAAAGGCAGGGTTGTCATTGGCCAGCAGTGACAAGAAGAACTCGCCGATCGGCACCTGACCGCTGCGCACGGCCTTGCTGATCTCGGGGTGTTTGAACAGCGAACCGGCCGAATGTACCTTGATTTCGAGCGCGCCATCGGTTGCTGCGGCAACTTCGTCGGCGAATTGGTGGATGTTGACGGTGTGGAACGTCGCGTCGGGGTAGGGCGTCGGCATATCCCATGTCTCGGCCTGCGCGGCAACGGCAAGCCCGGCCAGCGCGGCAATCGCACCGCCAAAGTAACGTGATACGAACATTATCAGTCTCCCTAAAGTTTATGGTTGCTTTTGTTATCTCGATGTTGTCGATTTGTAAGCGTTATGTCAACGTAAATGTGTCCGCACGCCAAGCCTGCATTATCGTGCGGGGCTGCTCCGGTACGTCAGGGCCGGACGCGCATGGCTGCACGGGGTGGGGGCAAGGCTGCGTTGATCGAAAGCGGCTCTTGTGGCAAAACACCGTTAAAACGCAAGCGTTTTACCAAAAAAGGAGAAGCCTGATCATGGCCGATAACAGCGCCGATAACTGCCCGGATAACCGTCGCATCGTCTCGTCCCAGCACCTGGCAGAGGGTGAGGGATGGGAGCTGTCGGAACTGGAATTCGGCCTGATCATCGTGTTCAACGCCTTTTCGCGCTGGATGACGCGCTGCATGGCGGCGGCGGGACAGGCTGATCTCAGCCCGCTGGACATCCTGATCCTGCACAACGTCAATCATCGTGGTCGGGACAAGAGCCTGTCTGATATCTGTTTCCTGCTCAATATCGAGGACAGCCATACGGTCAACTATGCGCTGCGCAAGCTGCTCAAGGCCGGACTGTTGGTGTCGGAAAAACGCGGCAAGGAAGTGTTCTACCGAACCTCGGAGGAGGGCGGCGTGCTGTGCGAAGGCTACCGTGATGTGCGCCGTCAATGCCTGTTGGAAGGCTTGCCAGCCACAGACCTGTCGGGGCCCGAGCTGCGCGATTTCGCCCGCAAGCTGCGCGCCCTGTCGGGGCAGTACGATCAGGCCAGCCGGGCTGCCGCGTCGCTCTGAGCGGCGCAAGGACGCGGGACGCGTTTTTACGCATCCGTGCTTTTCAATCCGGCGCAATTCGGGGCAGACTGCTCCGGGATAGAAAAGGAGGCATATCCATGGCCACAGTTTCCCTGATCCGCGACGAAGACGCCAGCGCCGAGGTGCGCGCGGTCTTTGACGATATCCGCACCACGCGCGGCAGTGATTACATCAATAATTTCTGGCGCGCTCTGGCTCATGACCCGGCGCTGCTGCGCGCCACTTGGGACCGGTTGAAGGTGGTGATGGGCCCCGGCTCTCTCGATCCGCTGGTCAAGGAGATGATCTATATCGCCGTCTCAACGGCCAATGGGTGCAGCTACTGCATCCACTCCCACACTGCTGGTGCCGAGGCCAAGGGCATGACGGTCGAGCAGCACGGCGAACTTCTGAGCGTGATCGGCATGGCCAGCACCACCAACGCACTTGTCACGGGGTTGCAGGTGCCGGTGGATGCGGCGTTTGAGAAGGACAACTCATGAAGGCGCCTTTGCATCTTTTGGCGCTTGGCAAGCGGAGCGTCTGAGTAAGGCGCACAAGGGATTGGTGGTCGGCTGCGTGACCATGTCCACCGTGCCGCTGGTCAGGAAGCGCTACTGAAACCCGGCGCGGCTGTGCTAGGATCAGCGTAATTGAATTATCGGAGGCTGTGGGCCGCATGTCTGACGTTCCCCAAGGTATCGACGAAACGCTCGCGCTGCTGGCGGGGCAGAACTATGTCTGCGGACGTGATCTGGGGACGGTGGCGTTTCTTGCGCTCAGTCTCGGCAAGCCGCTCTTTCTTGAAGGGGAGGCCGGGGTTGGCAAGACCGAGATCGCCAAGGCGATTGCCGCCGGGCTGGGGCGCAGGCTGATCCGGCTGCAATGCTACGAGGGGCTGGATGCCGCATCTGCAATCTACGAATGGAACTTTGCCGCGCAGATGATCGCAATCCGCACCGCCGAGGCGGCAGGCGGGGCGGATCGCGGCGCATTGCAGACCGAGCTGTTCTCGGATGCCTACCTGATCCGCCGCCCGCTATTGGAGGCGATGGAGCCGCATGCCGAGGGGCCGCCGGTTCTGCTGATCGACGAGGTGGACCGCACCGATGCGCCGTTCGAGGCGTTCTTGCTGGAGGCGCTGTCGGATTTTCAGGTCACAATCCCCGAGTTGGGCACTGTCAAGGCCGCCGAGCCACCCATCGTCATCCTGACCTCTAACCGGACGCGCGAGGTACATGATGCGCTGAAACGCCGCTGCCTTTATCACTGGGTCGATTACCCGGACTATACACGCGAGCTGGAGATTCTCACCGCCCGCGTGCCGGAATGTGCCGCCGTGCTGTCGGCTGAAATCGTGGCCTTTGTCCAGCGGTTGCGCGGTGAAGATCTGTTCAAGAACCCCGGCGTTGCCGAAACCGTGGATTGGGCCCGTTGCCTTGTTGCGCTCGATGCTGTCGCCTTGTCCCCCGAGATGGTGTCGGACACGCTGGGCGCGGTGTTGAAGTACCAGGACGATATCGCGAAAATCGCCGGCTCCGAGGCATCGCGCATTCTGGACGATGCGCGCGCGGATCTGGCACGCGCGTCCTGAGATGGGCGCGACCCTGCCAGAGACCAAAGGCCGTCTGGCGCAGAACATCGTGCATTTCGCGCGTGCGCTGCGCCGGGCGGGCGTCAATGTCGGGACCGCGCAGGTACATGTGGCGGTCGAGGCGGTCGAGCAGGCGGGGTTCACCAAGCGGCAGGATTTCTATTACACGCTGCGCGCCTGCCTGATCACAAGGCCCGAACACCTGGAGACCTATCATCAGGTGTTCACCTTCTTCTGGCGCGATCCGGAGTATCTGGAACGGATGATGAAGATGATGCTGCCGCTGGTTCAGGCGATGGGCGGCGAGGATGAGGCCAGGGCGCAGGCCGCCGAACGCCGCGCCGCCGAGGCGCTGAGCGAAGAACAGGGCCGCCCCGCCCAAGCCCCCGAACGCGAGGAGATCGAGCTTGACGCGACGTTCAGCTGGTCCGAGCACGAACAGTTCCGCCAGATGGACTTTGAGCAGATGAGCGCGGCAGAGATCAGACGGGCGGCCAGTGCGATCCGCACGCTGCGCCTGCCGGTTGATCCGCTGCTGACCCGTCGCTTTGCCTCCGGCGCGTCGGGCCGGGTGCCGGACACCCGGCAGATCCTGCGGCGGGCCATGCGCCGGGGCGGCGAGATGCACACGATGTCCTTCAAGACGCCGCGCACGCGCCCGCCGAACCTGGTAGCGCTTTGCGATATATCGGGCTCGATGTCGGTTTATTCGCGGATGATGATGCATTTTCTCCATGCCCTCATCTGGGCGCCCAACCCCGGCTGGGGTCATGTGCATGGCTTTACCTTCGGCACGCAACTGACGAATGTGACCCGCGCGCTGCACCTGCGGGACGTCGATCAGGCGCTGGAGGCGGCGGGGCAGGATGCGCCCGACTGGCAGGGCGGCACGCGCATCGGCGCTGCGCTCGGGCGGTTCAATCGCGACTGGTCGCGGCGCGTGCTGGGGCAGGGGGCGGTTGTGCTGCTGATTACCGACGGGCTGGAGCGCGGCGATACCGCGAAGCTGGCGGCCGAGGTGGAGCGGCTGGCGCTGTCGTGCCGCAAGCTGATCTGGCTCAATCCGCTGCTGCGCTGGGACGGGTTCACGCCAAAGGCGGCGGGCATCCGTGCGATCCTGCCGCATGTCGGCAGCTTTCACGCCTGTCATTCGCTGGATGCGATGTCGGATCTTGTCCGCGCGCTGAGCGGGCCGGGCGAGAAGCCACGCCTGATGCGGGCCATGCAGGATTGAAGCGTTCCGCGTTCAATCGGCATCTACCGCGCGCCATACTGAGGCCAGACCGGGACAACAAGGCCGCATCTGGTAGGTTTTCATCCCTCGTCGCCGCGTGGTCCGGGTATGGGCAGTGCAGTCAGATCTGCCGTTGCTCTGCCCGTCGGGTCAGCCAGGTTCGGCGTAAAAAGGCCAGGACAAAGAGTGCCGTCAGGATCAGGATGATGGTGGGCGCAGGCGCGCTGTCGATGAAGAAGCTCGCGTAGGTGCCTGCCAGCATGGCAAAAATGCAGACCGCCACGGCCACCAACAGCATCGCACCGAACCGGCGGACCAGCAGGAACGCGATCGCTCCGGGCGCGATCAGCAGGCCGATGGCCAGGATCAGCCCCGCCGCCGAGAGCGTCGCCACGATGGTGAGCGACAGCGCCGCCAGCAGGCCGTAATGCAGCAGGTTCACCGGCAATCCTGCGGCGCGTGCATGGGCCGGATCGAAGCTGTGCAGCAGGAGGTCCTTCCATTTCAGGACCAGTACGGCAGAGACCGCCAGCGCGATCAGGCCTGCGGTCAACAATTCATAAGCGTCCACTCCCAGCATATTGCCAAAGAGGATGTGATCGAGATGCGCGTTCGTCTCGACCGAGACGTAGAGCACCAGCCCGATCCCGAACATGCCGGAAAAGACCACACCCATCACCGTGTCCTCCTTGACCCGGCTGTTACCCGCGAGATAGCCGGTCGCCAGCGCGCAGGTCATGCCTGCAGCAAAGGCGCCGATGATCAGCGGAATGCCCATGATATAGGCCAGCACGATCCCCGGCAGCACCGCATGGCTGACCGCATCGCCCATCAGCGCCCAGCCCTTGAGAACCAGAAAACACGACAGGAGCGCGGTGGGCACTGCCACGATCATCGAGATGTAAAAGGCGTTCAGCATGAAGTCGAAGCGGAACGGCATCAGCAATGTATCGAAATCCATCACGCGCGCTCCTTCGTGGCCTTTGGCGGGCCGCCTCGAAGCGCCTGTGCCGCGCGGCGCCGCGCCGCCAGTAGCCCGTGTTTCGGGGCCAGCAGGAAGGCGAGCAGGAAAACAACGGTCTGGAGCGTCACGATGATCCCGCCGGTCGCGCCATCGAGGAAGAAACTGATGTAGGCACCCAGAAAGCTGCTGATCGCGCCGATGCTGACGGACATGACGATCAGGCGCGGAAACCGATCGCAGAGCAGATAGGCCGTCGCCCCCGGCGTCACCACCATGGCGATCACCAGAAATGCACCGACCGTCTGCATTGCCGCCACGACGGAAGCCGACAGAAGCATGAAGAAGAGCACCTTGAGCAGACCGGGCCGCAACCCGATGGAGCGCGCGTGGCTCTCGTCAAAAAACGTCACCATCAGGTCTTTCCACTTGGCCAGCAGCACCGCCAGCGACACGAAGCCGATGATGGCCAGTTGCAATGTGTCCTCGGGCGTGATCGCCAGGATATTGCCCATCGTGATCGTCTGGATGCTGACCGACATCGGATTGAGCGAGATCATGAACAGGCCCAGCCCGAAGAACGACGTGAAGATCAGCCCGATGATCACATCGACCTTGAGGCCAGAGCGTTCGGACAAGAACAGCATCGCAGCCGCCGCCAGCCCGCCCGCGACAAACGCCCCCAGCGCAAATGGCAGCCCCAGGATATAGGCTCCTGCCACCCCCGGCACGACCGAATGGCTGAGTGCGTCACCGATCAGCGACCAGCCCTTGAGCATCAGATACGCTGACAGGAACGCACAGACCCCACCAACAAGGGCCGAGACCCACATCGCGTTGGTCATGTAGCTGTAGGCGAACGGCTCCAGCAGGGTCTGCATCATGCGCCCGGCTCCTTGGTGTGGGTCACGTCGCCATATTGTACCAGGGGGCGCTCGTCATCGGTCAGGATCGTGATGCTGCGCGCATCCTCGTCGTCATGCAGCTGATCGCCACCCAGCGTGAAATGGCGCAACACACCACCGAAGGCCGCCTCCAGGTTCTTGCGGGTGAACACATGTTCTGTGGGGCCGTAGGCTAGCACGGTGCCTTTGACCAGCACGGTTCGGTCGCAGAATTCCGGCACCGAGCCGAGGTTGTGGGTCGAGACCAGCATCACCCGTCCCTCATCGCGCAACTCGCGCAGGAGGGTGACAATCTGATCCTCGGTCTTGACGTCGACGCCGGTAAAAGGTTCGTCCAGAAGGATAATCTGCCCGTCCTGCGCCAAGGCGCGGGCAAGGAAGACCCGCTTGCGCTGGCCCCCTGACAATTCGCCGATCTGGCGCAGGCGATAGTCCTGCATGTTCACCCGGTCCAGTGCCGTGTCCACCGCATCACGGTCCGCCTGCGACGGGCGGCGCAGGAAGCCCATGCGGCCGTAGCGGCCCATCATCACGACATCCTCGACCAGAACGGGAAAGGCCCAATCGACCTCTTCGGCTTGCGGCACATAGGCCACGAGGTTTTCACGCAGGGCCTGTTTCACGGTGCAGCCCAGCAGGCGGATTTCGCCCGTGGCGACGGGGAGGAACCCCATGATCGCCTTGAAAAGCGTTGATTTCCCCGCACCATTCACGCCCACCAATGCCGTGACGGTGCCGCGCGGGATCTCAAAGCTGGCATCCCAGAGCGCGGTCAGCCCGTTACGGTAGGTGACGGTGACGCCCTGCGCTGACAGGCCCGGCTCAGCGATGTTTTCATTTATGGCTTTGGTATGGCCTGGCGCTGGCTCTGACATGGTTCGATTTCCTTTTTCTTGCACAGGATCAGTTGCCCGCGCCGGTCAGCCCGTCCACCACGGTCTGCGAGGTGACGCGCAACAGGTCGAGGTAGGTGGGGACCGGACCGTCCGCCGCGCTGAGGCTGTCGACATAGAGCACACCGCCAAAGCGGGCACCGGTTTCGCGTGCGATCTGTTCGGCTGGCGCGCTGCGGACGGTGCTTTCGCAGAAAACCACCGGGATATCGTGTTCGCGCACCCCGTCGATCACGGCGCGGACCTGCTGGGGTGTGCCGACCTGATCGGCGTTCATCGGCCACAGATACAGCTCTTGCATGGCAAAGTCGCGGGCGAGGTAGCTGAACGCACCCTCGCAGGTAACGAGCCAGCGCTGCGCCGGTGGGATCGTGGCGATTTGTGCGCGCAGCGGCTCCATCACGTCGCGCAGCTCATTCTTGTAGCGGACGGCGTTGGCGGCGTAGACGGTGGCGTTGTCCGTGTCGTGCCGGGACAGTGCGGCGGCGATGTTGTCGATATAGATCAGCGCGCTATCGAGCCCCATCCAGGCATGCGGGTTGGGCTTGCCCTGATAGGAGCCGGACGAGATCGAGATCGGGTCGATCCCGTCGGTCAGGGTCGCCGAGGGGATGCCCTCCATATGGCCGAGAAACTGTTCGAACCACAGTTCCAGGTTCATGCCGTTCCACAAGATCAGATCCGCATCCGAGGCGCGCACGATGTCTCGTGGTGTCGGCTCATAGCCGTGGATTTCGGCGCCCGGTTTGGTGATCGACACCACCTCTGCTGCATCTCCGGCCACGTTCTGGGCCATGTCGGCCAGAACGGTGAAGGTGGTCACGACCTTCAGCTTGTCAGCTGATGCACCGGTCGCGGCGACAGCAAAGACGAGCGTTGCAGCGAGGTAGGACAGTCGAAAGGTCTGCATGGCGTCTCCGTTCAGATGATGTGGCAGCCAGGGTGAATTGCGCTGATATGCACTCACGCTGTTAATGACAATCATTCTCAACTGTCAAGCGAGATGAGAACGATTCGCAAATAATATTTGCATCATGTCCGCATAGTCGTAGCGCGACACCTGTTCTCGGGTGGGGCATGGGGCATTTTCCGGTGGTGGTGTCAGTTAGGGGGGACGTGGCGGTTGCATCATGCCCGGAATGCGCCGTCCGGGGCGGGGTGCCATGAGTATTTTTGGAAAAATGAAGGGGATTGGGGCGCGAAGAGGCGAGTGGCCTCCAGCGGCAGCCTTCGTCCCCGGCATGCCAGGCCAACTTTGGTGTGGACGCGCACGAAGGGCTGTCGGACGCATGCAATGTGAAGCGCGTGTTTTTTACTTCACGTCTACCTCGACGAAGGTCATCGGCGCATCGCCACCGTTGATCACGATGTGCTCTACGTCCTCATCGCGGCGATAGACGGTGCCTGCGGGCACGGTCACAACCCTGACCTCATCACCGGGCAGTTCCAGCTGCATCTGGCAATCGGTAAGTGCCGTGATGACGTAGTCAAACCCGTGGATGTGCCAGCCGGTCTGTTGATCAGCGGGGGTGATAAAAATATTGAATAATATGAATTATGCAGCGAATATATGCGGATATAATGCTTAAGAAAATTATATTTAGTATATTTATTCTGGCGCTGATTTGATGGCAGGCTGGCTTTCCGGGGGCGTGAGGTGCTGGGAGGGTGAGTGCCTGTCCGGGCCGGGATGAAACCGCATTGTGATTACCTTTGCCTGTACCGTCTGATGCGGTGGCACCTGCCGCCTGATCGCAATTGGATGTGCTTGCAGTTGCCCCCCAAACCGTCAAGGTTTAGGAAGCATAAGAATGATCGGGCCTGCCGCCGGGTAGCCCGGATGCGAGACAGGTGGAGTGACCGACATGAAACGTGCCCTAATCACCGGAATTACCGGGCAGGACGGCTCTTATCTGGCCGAACTGCTGTTGGAAAAGGGCTATGAAGTGCACGGGATCAAGCGGCGTGCCTCGTCGTTCAACACCCAGCGGATCGACCATATTTATGAGGACCCGCACGAGCCGAACCCCAAGCTGAAGCTGCATTACGGCGATCTGACCGATACCTCGAACCTCACGCGGTTGATCTCTGAGATCAAGCCGCACGAGGTGTATAATCTGGGCGCGCAGAGCCATGTGGCGGTCAGCTTTGAGGCACCCGAATATACGGCGGATGTGGATGGGATGGGCACGCTGCGCCTGCTCGAGGCGATCCGGTTTCTGGGCATGGAAAAAACCTGCCGGTTCTATCAGGCCTCCACCTCCGAGCTGTACGGTCTGGTGCAGGAAGTGCCGCAATCCGAGACGACGCCGTTCCATCCGCGTTCTCCTTACGCGGTGGCCAAGCTCTATTCCTACTGGATCTGCGTGAATTACCGCGAAGCTTACGGCATGTATGCCTGCAACGGCATCCTGTTCAACCATGAGAGCCCGCGCCGGGGCGAGACGTTCGTGACGCGCAAGATCACCCGCGGGCTGGCCAACATCGCGCAGGGTCTGGATGATTGCCTGCATATGGGTAACATCGACGCGCTGCGCGACTGGGGCCACGCCAGGGATTATGTGCGGATGCAGTGGATGATGCTGCAACAGGATGTGGCGGACGATTTCGTGATCGCGACCGGCAAGCAGTATTCAGTGCGCGAGTTCATCCGCTGGTCGGCGGCAGAGCTGGGGCTGGAGCTGGAATTCAGCGGCACGGGGCTGGAGGAAACGGGCACCGTCACGCGCGTCACGGGGGACATGGCTCCGGCGGTCAAACCCGGCGATGTGGTCGTGCGGATCGACCCGCGTTATTTCCGCCCCGCCGAGGTCGAGACGCTGCTGGGCGATCCGTCCAAGGCCAAGGCGGTGCTGGGCTGGGAGCCGCAGATCACGGCGCAGGAAATGTGCGCCGAGATGGTCGCCGAAGATCTGCGCAACGCGCGCCGTCACGCGCTGCTGAAGGAACACGGCTATGACCTGCCCGTGAGTGCCGAGAATTGAGGGGCGGGCGGGCCGAGAAAATCTATCTGGCTGGGCATCGCGGCATGGTGGGCGCTGCGATCCACCGACAACTGATCGCGCGCGGCATGGCCGAGCGGGACATCGTGACCTGCACCCATGCGGAGCTGGACCTGACTGATCAGGGGGCTGTGCGTGCATTCATGCAAAGCGAACGACCGGATGCAGTCATTCTGGCGGCGGCAAAGGTGGGCGGCATTCACGCCAACAATACCTATCCGGCCGATTTCATCTATGAGAACCTGATGATCGAGTGCAACGTCATCCATCAGGCATTCGCCGCCGGGGTCACGCGCCTGCTGCAACTGGGCTCGTCCTGCATCTACCCTCGCGCGGCGCCGCAGCCGATGCGCGAGGACGCGCTGCTGACCGGGGTGCTGGAGCCGACGAACGAGCCTTATGCGGTGGCCAAGATCGCGGGGATCAAGCTCTGCGAGAGCTACAACCGCCAGCATGGCACCGATTACCGCAGCGTCATGCCCACGAACCTCTATGGTCCCGGTGACAATTTTCACCCCGAGAACAGCCATGTGCTGCCCGCGATGATCCGGCGCTTTCACGAGGCGGTGCGCGACGGCACGCCCGAGGTGGCGATCTGGGGCACCGGCACGCCGCGCCGCGAGTTTCTGCATGTGGACGACATGGCGGAGGCAAGCCTTTTTGTGATGGACCTCGACCACGCGACATATGCCGCCAATACCGACCCGATGCTGAGCCACATCAATGTCGGCACCGGCAGCGATGTGTCGATTGCGGAACTGGCGCAGATGATCGCCGAGATCACCGGGTTCAAGGGGCGGATCGTCTATGACCTCTCCAGGCCCGATGGCACGGCGCGCAAGCTGATGGATGTCGGGCGGCTGTCGGATATGGGCTGGCGTGCGCACACAGGATTGCCAGACGGTATTGCCGGGACATATGAATGGTTTCAAAACCATGCCGACACCGTGAGGGAGAAATGAATTGCAATGTGACAACCAAATTGTGACGCGGCATGTGTCATGACTGATACGCCCCCCATCCAGCGTGTAATTCACCCGGTGATCCTGTGCGGCGGTTCCGGCACGCGGCTCTGGCCGCTGTCACGTCAAAGCTTTCCCAAGCAGTTTGCGTCGCTGATCGGTGACGACACGCTCTTTCAGGCGTCGGTAAAGCGGCTCACGGGGGCGGGCTTTGCGGCACCGGTAATCCTGACCGGCGAGCCGTTTCGCTTTATCGTGCTGGAGCAGCTCGCAGGTGCGAGGATGCAGGCGCAGGGCGTGCTGATCGAGCCCGAGGGGCGCAACACTGCGCCCGCCGTGCTGGCCGCCGCGCTGTGGCTGACGGCACGCGACGAAGATGCGCTGATGCTGGTGGCACCATCGGATCATGTCATCCCCGACGCTGATGCGTTCCGCGCGGCCGTGCAGGAGGCAGCGCCGCGCGCGGCGGCGGGCGATCTGGTGACGTTCGGGATCGCTCCGACACGCGCCGAGACCGGCTATGGCTGGCTGGAACTGGCAGAGGGGGCGGATGCGGGCGCGCGCGTCCCGCAAGCACTGGCACGGTTCGTGGAAAAGCCCGACGCGACGCGCGCCGAGGAGATGCTGGATGCAGGTAGCTACCTGTGGAACGCCGGGATATTCCTGTTGTCGGCGCGCGCTGTAATCGCCGCATTCGAGGCCCATGCGCCCGACATGATCGCGCCGGTGCGCGCGGCCGTGGACGGGGCCAGGGACGACCTGGGGTTCACGCGGCTGGATGCGGATGCCTGGGCTGATGTGCCCGCGGACTCGATGGATTATGCGATCATGGAACATGCCGACAACCTTGCCGTGATGCCGTTTGACGCAGGTTGGTCCGATCTGGGCGACTGGAACGCGGTCTGGCTGGAAAGCGGCCCGGACGGCGACGGTAATGTGTTGTCGGCGAACGCCACGGCGCTGGGCTGCGCGGGTACGCTTCTACGCTCCGAACATGACGCGCAGGAACTGGTCGGGATCGGTCTGGAGGATATGATCGCGGTGGCGATGCCGGATGCAGTGATCGTGGCCCGACGCGGTGACAGCCAGCGGGTGAAAGAGGCCGTGGCGGCGCTGAAGGCGCGCGGCGCGAAACAGGCCACCGAGCTTCCGGTCGATCACCGCCCCTGGGGCTGGTTCGAGAGCCTGGTCATTGGCGAGCGGTTTCAGGTCAAGCGCATCGTGGTCAAGCCCGGCGCGGCGCTGAGCCTGCAAAGCCACCACCACCGCTCCGAGCACTGGATCGTCGTGCAGGGTACGGCCAGGGTGACGGTGGATGATGACGTGCGGCTGATCGGCGAGAACGAGAGCGTCTATATCCCGCTTGGTGCTGTGCACCGCATGGAAAACCCCGGCAAGCTGGAGATGGTCCTGATCGAGGTCCAGACCGGCAGCTACCTCGGTGAGGACGACATCATCCGCTACGAGGACGTCTATGCCCGGACCTGACCTGTCAGGGGCAGACTGCCTGGTGGGCGGCGCAGGTGGGCGCGCCACAAAAAAGGCGCACCGAAATGCGCCCTTTCGTCGTTTCATGACTGCGCGGGACTACCGCACCACATAGACCGAACATTTGGCGTGGCGAACCACGCGCGCTGCGTTGGGGCCAAGCAGGAAGTCGTGCAGATCCGGCTTGTGTGCGCCGATGACGATCAGCCCGGTCCCTGCTGCCTTGGCGGCCCTGAGGATTTCCTCGTAGGCGCTGCCGGTGGCGACGATGTGCCGGATGGATGTGTTGGCCTCTTCGCCCAGCACCTGCGTGATCAGATCGCGCATCAGAATGCCCGCCTGTACGCGCGCCTTTTCGTGATGATCCTTTTCAAAATAGCCGCCCACGACGCTCATCCCCAGATCGGGAAGGACGGTGATCACATCAAGTTGGGCATCGTTGATCTTGGCCATGCGTGCGGCCTCGCGCAGCACGATATTGTCAAGCCCCTTGTTGCTGACGTCGACGGCACAAAGGACGGGTTTTCCACTCTGGGTCATGCGGGCACTCCTTCTTTGGTCATGCGGCCGCGTTGCAGCATGGCGACGAGGGCCAGTAGCAGCAGGGCCGGGATAAATACAAGTTCCTTGGGCATCTGGTCTGCCGAAGCCTTGACCGTTGTCAGCGTCACCGGAGTGTCGCCGTAGAAGTCGAAGCCCTGAAGGTTGTCGGCAAAGGGCGTGCCGAACATCGGCTCATCCAGTTTCACTGTTCCGTCCTCTACGATCGTGATCAGGCCGAAGGCTTCCAGTCGCTCCGCGCCCGATCCTTCGTCCATGATGGACATTTGCAACGCGGTTTCGGCCATCTTGCCGGTGTTGAAATCGGGACCGACGACGATCACCCGAACCTCGTCACCGGGCTGTGCGGCATCGAGAGCCTGCTCCAATGCGGTCGGCTCAAGGAACTGGAACGGCGGCTGCAGCCGGTCCATCACATAGTCCGGCCGGAACAGCAGGAAGGCGACCAGGATGAGGGCCACACTCTCGTATAGACGGTTCTTGACCAGGAAGTGGTTCATTGTGCCTGCGGTGAACACCAGGATCGCGATGGTCGCCGATATGGCCACCAGTATTCCTTCTGTCCAGGTCACGTCGATCAGCAACAGGTCGGTGTTGAAGATAAAGACGAAAGGCAATGCCACGGTGCGCAAGGAGTAGAAAAACGCGATGAACCCGGTCTTGATCGCGTCCCCGCCCGACACGGCGGCGGCGGCAAAGCTGGCCAGCCCCACAGGTGGCGTCACGTCCGCCATGATGCCGAAGTAGAACACGAAGAGGTGTACCGCGATCAGCGGCACGATCAGGCCCGACTGCGCGCCGAGTTGCACCACTACCCCCGCCATCAGCGAACTGACGACGATGTAGTTGGCCGTGGTCGGCAGGCCCATCCCGAGGATCAGGCTGAGCAGCCCGACCATGACCAGCATCAGGATGAGGTTGCCGCCTGACATGAATTCGACCAGATCGGCCATGACCTGGCCCACGCCGGTCAGCGTCACGGTGCCCACGATCACACCCGCCGTCGCTGTGGCGAGGCCGATACCGATCATGTTGCGCGCTCCGTCAATGAGGCCCTGCCAGAGGTCGATCAGGCCGGACTTGAGGTGATCGCCCACTTCGCCCGCGCCGCGGAACATCGCCTTGAGCGGGCGCTGGGTCAGCAGGATCACAAACAGCAGCGTCGTTGCCCAGAAGGCGGAGAGGCCGGGCGATTTCTGTTCGATCATCAGGAAGTAGACCAGCACGACGATCGGCAGAAGGTAGTAGAGGCCGGATTTGTAGATTTCGCCCACGACGGGCAGTTCGACCTCCGGGGCGCTTGGATCATCCGGTTCCAGATCGGGGCCCTTGGACGCGAGCCACAGCAGCGCGATATAGGCCAGCACGATCAGCGCGGACAGCACCAGTCCCGAGTTGTCGGTCATCGCCACAATCCAGCGGACCGGGTATTGCACCCCGTAGCAGAGCCCTGCGAACGCAACAAAGAACGCCGCCATGCCGCCGATGGTCTTGCCCATCGACACGACGCGGTTGCCCAGCGTCGGCATGTTGTTCTTCACCGCTTCCAGATGGACGATATAGATCAGCGCGATGTAGGAGATTGCGGCCGGCAGGAAGGCATGGGTGATCACCTCAAGGTAGGAGATGCCGACATATTCCACCATCAGAAAGGCCGCAGCCCCCATCACTGGGGGCATGATCTGGCCGTTGACCGAAGAGGCCACTTCGACCGCGCCCGCCTTTTCGGAACTGAACCCGACCCGCTTCATCAGCGGGATGGTGAATGTGCCGGTGGTCACCACGTTGGCGATGGAAGAGCCGGAAATCAGGCCGGTCGCAGCCGAGCCGACGACAGCCGCCTTGGCCGGGCCGCCGCGCAGGTGGCCCAACGCGCCGAACGCCATCTTGATAAAGTAGTTGCCGGCTCCCGCCTTCTCCAGCAATGCGCCGAAGAGGACAAAGAGGAAGACGAACTTGGTCGACACGCCCAGTGCGATGCCGAACACGCCCTCTGACGTGATCCACATATGGCTCATCGCCTTTTGCAGCGATGCGCCCTTCCAGCGAATGACTTCGGGCACCCATTCGGACGCGCCAAAGAAGACGTATGAGAGAAAGATCGTGGCGATGATCGCCATCGCGGGTCCGAGCGCGCGGCGCGCGCCCTCGAAGAGAAGGATCAGGCCGACCAGCGCCACCCATTTGTCGGTGTCATCGGCGAGCCCGCCATTGCTGACGATCTTGTCATAGACAATATACCCGTAGAGCGAGATCACCGTGCCGACGATGCCCATGATCCAATCATGAATGGGAATATAGGTGCGCGGGCTGGATTTCAGCGCCGGGTAGGCCATGAAGACGAGAAAGACGGCAAAGGCGAGGTGAATCTGGCGTGAATTGTTGATTACGTCGCCCGGCAGCACGTAGTTGGAGACCGGCGATGCCAGCAGTACCTGGAAGACCGACCAGACCACGGCCACGATGGCCAGCAGTATCGCGACGCCGGTAGAGGACGGATTGCGCCCCCCCGCATCGGACGAGGCGACCAGATCCTGTAGTTCCGCTTCGCTCAGAGGGCCTTTGCCCTGCTTGTCGTCGACCATCCAATCGTCTCCCTGTCCCGCTGCGTATTTATTGCGCCGCTTGTTTTTGTTGCTTGTTCAGGCGTTAGGTTGGTTGGCAGGGGCCGCTGATGCCGCCCCCGCCGAGATTCGGATCAGGCAAGATTACTCGATCCAACCCTTTTCGCGATAGTATTTTGCTGCGCCGTCATGCAGCGGCGCCGACAGACCAGCGGTCGCCATTTCTTCGGGGACGAGATTGGCGAAGGCAGGGTGCAGGCCGGTGAAGGCGTCGAAGTTGTCGAAGACTGCGCTGACGACCGCATAGACGGCTTCATCGCTTACATCCGAAGAGGTCACGAAGGTCGCGCCGACGCCGAAAGTCTGGGTGTCTTCGTCATTGCCGCGATACATGCCGCCGGGAATGGTGGCGGTACGGTAGAACGAGTTATCTGCCACCAGCTTGTCCACAACGTCACCGCTTACATCCACCAGAACGCTGTCACAGGCAGTGGTTGCCTCCTGGATCGAACCCGAGGGGTGGCCGACGGTATAGACCATTGCGTCGATCTGGTTGTCGCAGAGCGCCGCGCTCTGCTCGACTGCTTTCAGCTCTGTCGCCAGTTCGAAATCATCCGTGGTCCAGCCTTTTGCTTCCAGCAGCACTTCTATCGTGCCGCGCTGGCCCGAGCCGGGGTTGCCGATGTTGACGCGCTTGCCCTTGAGGTCGTCAAAGGTCTTTACGCCGCTGTCAGCGCGCGCCACGACGGTAAAGGGTTCGGGATGGACCGAAAACACGGCGCGCAGGCCCTCAAAGGCGCCATCGTCGGAAAAGCTCGATGTGCCGTTATAGGCGTGGTACTGCCAGTCGGATTGCGCAACGCCGAATTCCAGTTCGCCGGCGCGGATGGTCTTGAGGTTGTAGACCGAGCCGCCGGTCGATTCGACCGAGCAGCGGATGCCGTGTTCCTTGCGATCCTTGTTGACCAGACGGCAGATCGCACCGCCGGTGGGGTAGTAGACGCCGGTGACGCCACCGGTGCCGATGGTGATGAACTCCTCGGCATAGGCCGCCGGGGCCATCAGCGTCGCCATCGCAACGCCTGTCATGGTAAATTTGAACTTGGAAAACATCATTTTCTCCTTTTTCCTGTTGATGTCCGTAGATTTCGTGTCAGCCGCCAGCCTCTTCGAACTTGCGGTTTCGGGTTTCGACCTCGGCGATGCGGGCTGCGGCTTCGGAGCCGCTGCGCCCGGCGAGCATGCCGATTATCGTCTCGACCAGAAAGAGTGTCGCCACATAGGACGAAAAGAAATGCGGGCTCCTTGTGGGCACCAGTAGCCCCGCGTCGGCTGTGGCCAGCGCCGGACAGGTATGGCTGTCGGTGATCACCACCACAAAGACACCCAGTTCGCGAGCCTGCTGGGCGGCGAGAATGGATTTGCGGGCAAAGGGGGGCTTGGTCACGATGACCAGAGAATCGTCGCGCCCCAGACCGGTCAGCGCGCTGCCGACAGACGCCCCCATACGCCCGGCCATGTGCCAGTTGTCGGTCAGGAAGTTCGCCATGTATGACATGTGTTGAACGATCCCTGTTGACCCCAATGCGCCTAGCAGAAGGACTCGTCGTGATCGGTGCAGACGATCGACTGTCGATTCCAGAAGATCGTGATCCACGCCCACTGCGAGGGCTTGCACATTTGCCAGACAAGCGTCGCGATGCGCACTGAGAAAGTCAAGATCCCCAGTGGACTGGTCGTGCTGAAGCCGCCGCGCCCGGTCGGCGAAGCTGTGGCTTTGGAGGTCGATCTGCCGGTCGATCCGCGTGCGCATCTCGTCGCGCAGAATTTCGAATGAATCGTATCCCAGCCGTCGTGCCAGACGCGAGAACGTGGCCGGCGGGAGGGCTGCCTCGGCCGCGATGGCCCGCAGGCTGCGCGTCGCGGTATTAAGCGGATTGGCTATCACATAATCGCCTGCCTGCCGCAGCCGATCACTCAGCTGCTCATATTTCGTTGCCAGCCGATGTGCGAATGTACCGTCCAACAAATACCCCCTCCCAAGGTGACGAAAGTGGAGTGTTTCAACTGTTCCATATCTTGTCAAGTTATGAATCATATGTTTCATTACCTCGGTTGCAAAAGAGTGCGACTCACATTTTTCAGGACAGCGATACGCCATGAGCCATGTCTTTCCCCGCCATTCGAAATCCCCTCCACGCCTCGCGACGCGCGGTGAGGGGGCCTATCTCTTTGACACTGAGGGGCGTGCTTATCTTGACGGGTCGGGCGGGGCGGCGGTGTCGTGCCTGGGGCATTCGGATGCGGATGTGATCGCCGCGGTTCAGCAACAGGTCGGCCGTATGGCCTATGCGCATACGTCCTTTTTCACCTCGGAACCTGCCGAAGAACTGGCCGATCTTCTGGTGGCGCATGCGCCCGAGGGGATCGACCGGGTCTATTTTGTTTCGGGCGGGTCTGAGGCTATCGAGGCGGCGCTGAAACTGGCGCGGCAATACATGCTGGAGATCGGCCAGCCAAAGCGCGAACGGTTCATCGCGCGCAGGCAGAGCTATCACGGCAACACGCTGGCCGCATTGGCCACGGGCGGCAACGCCTGGCGCAAGGAGCCGTTTGCGCCGCTGATGATCGACACCAGTCATATCGCGCCCTGTTACGCCTACCGTGACCAAAGCGAGGGCGAGAGCGCCGAAGATTACGGTCTGCGCGTCGCGAACGAACTGGAGGCGGAACTGCAACGTGTCGGCCCCGACACGGTGATCGGATTCGTCGCCGAGCCTGTGGTGGGTGCCACGCTGGGCGCGGTGGCTGCAGTGCCGGGGTATTTCAGACGGATCCGCGAGATTTGCGACCGCCACGGCATCTTGCTGATCCTTGATGAGGTGATGTGCGGCATGGGCCGGACCGGCACGCTCTTTGCCTGTGAGCAGGACGGCGTGCGCCCCGATATCGTGACCATCGCCAAGGGGTTGGGCGCGGGCTATCAGCCGATCGGTGCGACGCTGTGCTCGGCCGCGATCCACGACGCGATTGCCGCGGGTTCGGGATTTTTCCAGCACGGACACACCTATATCGGCCACCCCGTCGCCTGTGCGGCGGGGCTGGCGGTGGTGAAGAAGCTGACTGATGGCGGACTGACACAACGCTCGGCAGAACTGGGACGGGTTTTGGAGGCCAAGCTGCGCGCGGCCTTTGACCAGCATCCGCATATCGGCGACATTCGCGGGCGTGGCATGTTCTACGGGCTGGAAGTGGTCGAGGATCGCGAGACCAAGGCACCGTTTGATCCGGCGCGCGGGGTGAACAAGGCGCTGAAAAAGACCGCATTCGATGCGGGCCTGCTGTGCTATCCGATGGGCGGCACCATCGACGGGCAGCGGGGCGACCACGTGCTGCTGGCACCACCCTTCATCCTGACCGAAGACCAGATTGACGAGCTTGTGGACAAGCTGGGCACCGCGTTCCGCACCGTGCTGGGATGATGCGCCTGCAACCGCCGCGTGGGGTTCGGGGGCAACATCGCGATGCCGTGCATCTGGGCAGATCACGGTTCTAGCAAATCCTTTCGTCTTGTTTGCGGAACCGGATTCAAGGTGAAATGCAGCGTGACCTGTCAATGTTGTGGGTACTCAAGCGCGGCTGAGCCTTTGCCGCGCGGTGGATTTTATTGGACTCCGTACCGCGTGATATTTCAAATGGGGCAGCGGCTCCGTATATTGAGGGCAGCACAGAAAATCCGGGGATCAGGGCGATATGGCAAATTTGGACGCGCAGGTACGGGAATCGCAGAAAGAGGTGAGCGCGGCGCAGGCCAAGATCGCCGAAGTGACCAGCCAGATCGAGGCGGCCCGCGCCAAGATCAAGGGTGGCGAGGATGCGGTTCTGGATATCGAGAACGCCTCGCTTGAGGATGTGCATGCCCATACCGAAGTGATGAATGCCAATATCGCCGAGTTGATCATGGGGCTGGATGACATCACCTCCGCCTTTTCTCGCGATTTCGACGAGATGCGCAACAAGACTGGCTGGGAGAGCTTTGTTGGCTTGTTCAGCCAATCAAGGTCGGATGCGATGCGGCAGGACCGGGTGCGCACGGCGACCATCGACGACAAGTTGCAGGATCTCATCTCAAAATCCGACGTGATCGTACAGCTGCTGCAAAGCCAGCTTGCCACGCTGGAGACGCACAAGGCCAAGGTCAGCGAGAACCTGACCGAGACGCTGGACGAGCGGGAATTCACCGTTGGTGAACTGGAGGATATCCGCGCACAGATCATCGCGATGGACCCTGATATCATCGCGCTGGAGCAGAAGATTGCCAATGAGACGGACGCGGCGGCCCGCACCAAGCTGGAGACGCAACTGGCCGACCTCAACTCGAAATATAACGAACTGGTGCAGTCCGAGCAGGTCAAGCTGAGCAAATCGCAGACGTTGGAGCGCTATATCGAAAAGGGCAAGACCTGGGTGGACAGCCTGCAGAACCAGGCCGCGACGCAGATGGTGCTGATCAACAAATTGCAGACCGATACCAAGCAGCGCGTGGTGCTCTACGATGCGCTGAGCAAGTCGCTCAAGACGGCACAGCAGCAGGACGTGGCGCACCGGATCAACGAGATCGGCGTCGAGACCGACAAGGAAGCGCAGCAGGCGATGGCGGGTATCGGTGCCGCCACCAACAAGAAGATGGCCGAGATGATGGAGAGCCACGAGGAACACATGGTGTTTGCCCGCGACGTGCTGGAAGCCAAGGCCAAGGCGGATGAACGCTTTGCCCGCCGGTTCCAGGCGATCATCGAGAAACACGACAAGAACCTCTATGGAGCTTGAGCCTTGCGCAGCCGCCGTCAGCTGATGCATCGCGCTGCAGTCGCGCAGGGCAGGCGCGGGCAATGACGGATCACGCACCGAAATCCGACCATGTCGGGCTGGCAGATCTCGCGGTCAACCGCCGCTACTTTACCAAGTTCGAGCGGATCACCGGCCATTTGGGCCGGGTTGCTGGCGTGATGCATGCGCAAGGCAGTCTGGCGCGGGACGAGGTCGAGATCCTGACCGGCTACTTGCAGGGCATTGCCTACTCGTTCCGGGCGCTGGGCATGAAATACCTGTTTGTGGGTCGCGGTGCGGCGCAATCACACGCGGCGCTCCAGATGGACAACCACGAGAGCGGGTTTCCGGTTTTCAACGAACTGCTGGTCATGGCCAATGATGCACAGCAGGCGCGGCAGCGTCTGGACGGGCTGCCGGGCACCGAGCAGCTCAAGGCGCAGATGGTCGAGCAGATCATCGGTGCCCGCCAGATCCCCACCCGGCTGCAATTCGCGCTGTCGCAGAGGCTCTATTACGAAGAGTTGCAGCGCGGCCATCTCTTCTGGGCGCAGAACGATCCGCAGATTGTCTGGCAAAGCGGGCTGAGCGACCGGCGGCGTTACCTGCTGCATTGGGCGGTCTATGACAGCCAGATCAACCTGCCGACAATCTATATGATGGAGGTCGAGGATTCCGGCCGCCGCGCGCTGGCCAAGGATGAGGGGCGCTGGCCCGAATGCCAGGCGCATCTGATGGGTCAGGCGCTGGGCGGGCTGAAGCTGTTGACCATTGCGCGCGGGGTCGACGAGGCGTTTGCAAACCTGCACCCCAAGCGGCTGCGCCGGTTTCATGTCGGGCCGATGTATTCGCACCGCTACACCCGGCAGACCGGCCCGCTGCGCGAGGTTCTGCGTGATGCGGCGGCGTCCGAAGGGCAGGACTGGGCGTTGGCCTGGACCGATGAGGTTCTGGAAAGCGAGCGGGTGACATCCGAGCGCTCGGGCTGGTTCGGAACCGTGGAGCGCGAGATTTTTGCGCTCGACCCGTTTGCCGGACGCGGTGCCGAAACCGGAGCGACCCGCCAGACGCGCAGCATCATCCTGCCCGAACGGCCCTATCAGGTGCTGGCCGAGAAGAGGCCGCCAGGGTTCAGCAGTGTCACCAAATATGTGGTCAGCCCCGCTGGGCGGGTGTTGAGTTATTGAACCGGTGGCAGGGTGAAACCCCATCGACGTGGAGAAGAAGATGAGCCTGACAGCTGACATGATGGAACTGCGCGAAGCGGATGTGACCAAGCACTACGATGCGGCGACACGCATGCTGGACGGGTTCGACCATACGCCGCGGATCGCCAAACCAGCGGAGGCGCCGCGCCAGGAGCAGTCTTCGGGCATCGCCACGCGGCGGCGGTTTCGCACCACCACGCCCGGGTTGGTCACACGCAGCACCGCGCGGGCCGAGGGTGTGCATCTGATCGCGCGGATCAAGGGGGCGGATGGTGATGATCCGCTGGTGTCGCCCCTGCAGGCCACGGTTATGCACAGCCTGCGTCGTGCCCTTGCCATCGCATTGGCGGTGGGCGAGGCCTATGCCGAGGCCACCGGCCTGGCCGAGCTGCGCCGGGTCAACCTCGCAGGTTCGCTACCCGATGATCGCAAGACCGAATTCAGCGAACTTCTGAGCGCCGAGGCGTTGGCGGTGGGTTATGTCTTTGCCAATGCCGCCGCCTTTCTGCTCGGCCCGCATGGCAGCGAAGTGTCGGTAGAGGCGGGCGAGGCCGATGAGGTGCTGACCGATAATGCCCAGATCGCCCTGCATGGCGCACTGTGGGAGCTGGACCAGACCATCGCCG
The DNA here is from genome assembly GCA_947503145.1 of uncultured Roseovarius sp. GTDB lineage: Bacteria > Pseudomonadota > Alphaproteobacteria > Rhodobacterales > Rhodobacteraceae > Roseovarius. The sequence continues at coordinate 87,830 of CANNCP010000002.1, read as the reverse complement.
CGTATGCCACCGACGACGCGCGGCTGGTGGCGTGCGTCACCGGCTATGCCGAGTCGCTGATGGATAAGATCGCGCTGCGCGCACGGAATGCCGGGCGGCTGGGGGCCTTTACCGGGGCCAGTTGGCGGGTGGAGGCGGATGATTTTGTCATTCGCGGGTTTACGCCCTCGTCCAAGGCCAAATCCACCACGCTCACGATGACGTTCAAGAAGCCGAACGAGGTGATCGGCAACCATATCGCCAAGTATCAGGCGCTGAAGCTGAGCAAGATGCTGATGGCCTATGATTTCGAGCGGCGGCTGAACCCGTTCGCCGAGCTGGGTGGATTCATCTTTACCTTCATGGGCGACGGCAAACCGGGCACTGGCAAGACGACGCTGATCCAGATGATGGCGGGGCTGATCCACGACTATTGCCAGACTGCCGGGTATCCGTTCCGGTATCAGAACCTGAGCACCGACAGCATCGACAGCTATCAGGGTAAATCCGGGCAAAACGCCAAGGCATTCATCAATTCGATCATTGATCCAGCGGTGATCGGGTTCGGCACCATCGACGATATTGACCAATTGGCGGGCAAGCGCGGCGACCGGCAATCGTCATCCGGGCAGCTGGAAATCACCGCTGTGCTGATGGAGAGCTTTGCCGGCGCGAATACGGTCGTGCGCGGCAACTGCACCTTTGGCATGTTCTCGAATTATCCCGAGAACGTGGATGATGCACTGCGTCAGCGTGCGGGCGCGCGGTTTCTGGTGGACGGGCCGATCAGCCGCGAGGATTACATCGACATCCTGAACCTGCTGATGGGCCGGAACCACGACATTCCGCTGGGTGATCATCAGGCCTTTGCCGCGCAGGAGATCAAGAGCGCGGTGGCCGCCAGTTTCGAAACGCACTCCAAGCCGCATGAGCAAGGTCTGCTGCGGGTTTACGAGACGGTCGATGCCAAGTTCGGCAGGCTCGACACGATTGCCAAGCTCGGCACCTATCTGAAGGGCATTCAGCAGGTCGATGACCGCTTTACCGGGCGCGCGATCAAGAACATCACAGACGCGGTCAAGGTCCGCGCGATGGATTTCGAGCTGCCGGATGAATGGATGGAAGAGCCTGACCTCTTTCTCTTCAAGGATTACGAGACCAAGATGGGCATGATCGAGGAACTGCGCCAGCGGATTACCGTCGAGATGGTGATGCAGGAGATCAACAGATACGCCGACAGCGAATTCCGCTATGCCGACAAATCCGACGAGGTGGCCATCGAGACAACGGTCCGTGAAATGGGCCGGATGGAAGAGGCAAAGCGGCGGTTTCTGGCGCAAAAGGGGTAGGGCGGCCCGTGGATGCCAAGTATCAGTCCATTTCGCGCGCCCACCAAACCGGCCAAGGACGCGGTTGCGCCATCGTAACGAGCACAAATCTCGACTGATTAACGCCTGCCTGGCAGCTGTTCTTTCTGTGGCAGGCCGGTTCTTCGGGCACATCCTCTTTGCAGCACCGGCAAGATGGCGGCGGTATTCGGAGAGTAACACCCATGTATGAAACTGCCCTATCTGTCCGCAAAGACATTACCGACAAGACACTGGTGCGTTGTTTCTCCTATATTGGGGGGAAGTGGTGCGGCGCTGCGTCAGGTGAAACATTCGGCGTCCACGATCCCGCAACCGGTGCGCCGCTGGGGGATGTTGCATCGCTCACGGCAGAGGATTCCACTGCCGCCGTGGATGCAGCCCAGGCTGCGTTTGCCGGGTGGTCACATCTCTTGCCGCAAGATCGCTCTGCCATATTGCGGCGCTGGTTCGATCTGATGCTGGCGCACAAGGAGGATCTGGCGCGCATCATGGTGCTGGAACAGGGCAAGCCGATCTCCGAGGCGCGCGGCGAGATCGACTATGCGGCTGCGTTCGTGGAGTTCTATGCCGAAGAAGCCAAGCGCCCCAACATCGAAAGCGTGACCAGCCATTTGCCGGATGCCGAAGTCGAAGTCTGGCTGGAGCCGGTGGGCGTCGCCGCCCTGATCACGCCGTGGAACTTTCCCTGCGCCATGCTGACCCGCAAGGCGGCGGCGGCCATGGCGGCGGGATGTACTATCGTGGCACACCCCTCTGGCGAAACACCGTTTTCCGCGCTGGCGTTGGCTGAACTGGCCGAACGTGCGGGTGTTCCGGCGGGTGTCTTTAACGTGGTGACGGGCGATGCGGCCACAATTGTCGAGCCGTGGACGCGAGATGCGCGCGTGCGGGCCTTGTCGTTCACCGGCTCGACCGAGATCGGGCGGCTTTTGTACCGGCAATCGGCTGACACGATCAAAAGACTGGTGCTGGAGTTGGGCGGGCACGCCCCGGTCATTGTCTTTGCGGGCGCGGATATGGATACCGCCGTGGCCGAAGCGATCAAGGCCAAATTCGCGACATCCGGGCAGGATTGCCTTGGCGCGAACCGGATATTCGTCGAACGGCCGGCCTATGCTGAGTTCTGCGACCGATTTACGCAGGCGGCAAGTGCGCTGAGCATCGGCATGGGGATGGATGACCCTGATATCGGCCCTTTGATGAATGAAAACGCGGTGCGCAAACAGGAAGAACACGTAGCGGATGCGCTGGCCAAAGGTGCCAAGGTGGCCTGTGGCGGGAAACGCCACGCTCTGGGGTCGTTGTTCTATGAGCCGACGGTTCTGGTGGATGTCCCCGAAGACGCGCTGATCCTGCGCGAGGAAACATTCGGACCCGTCGCGGCAATTGCCCCCTTTGATACCGAAGAGGAAGTCGTGCGGCGCGCCAATGATACGGAATACGGGCTGGTGGCCTACCTGCACACGCATGATCCGCGCCGGATCTACCGTCTGAGCCGGGCGTTGCAGTTCGGCATGGTGGCGGTCAACCGCACCAAGGTCACCGGCGCGCCAATTCCGTTCGGCGGCACCAAGCAATCCGGCCTTGGCCGCGAAGGGGCGCGGCGCGGAATGGAAGAGTTCATGGAAATCAAATATGTCTGCCGGGACTGGGCCTGAGAAACGGAAAACGATGGGTGGGGTCAGCATGGATCAACGGCCCGCGAGTATTTCCCAGATATCTTGCCTTGTCTGACCTGTCGCAGCGCATGGCAGCGCGGAAAGCCTGTGCCTGTACTTGTTTCCTATCGGATCGGGATTGACGTCTTGCATCCTTTGTCGGGCCGGATGGGGCCCGGCGGATTGCCGATCACCGAAACCCGCTCAGATCTGATCCACGATGAAGTCGGGCACGATCGCCGCACGCCGGATGGCACCCTGCACATCAAGCCCCTTGAGCGAGCCGTGGGCGGTGACAAGCGCGGTCGCGAACCCGGCCTGATTGCCGCCGAGTATGTCGGTGTGCAGGGTATCCCCGACCATCAGCACGCGCTCGGCCTTGGGCGGGCGTTCGAGGCGCGCCAGAGCAAGATCGAATATGTCCGGAAAAGGTTTGCCAAGAAAGACCGGTTCAATCCCCACCGCATCCGCCAGCCGGTGCGCAAACCATCCGGGTTCCTTTGACAACCCGGTTTCGCGTGGGGCGACCAGATCGGGGTTGCCGACAAAGACCGGACGAGGCCTACGGCGCAGAGCGGCCTCAAGAAGCGTCTGGCGGGGCTCGTTCCAGCCGTCGGAGCCGACCAGCAGAAAGCCCTCGACCTGTTCATAATCGCCCGGCTCATCGGTCAGGATGACACAACCGAGCGCCGCGATCTCTCCGGGGTCTGTGTCCGGGTTGAGCATGACGCCCCAGCGGCGCGGCGGCTCGGCCTTGAGGCGATGCAGGAGCGCCTCGCGGCTGGTTACCACTTCGTCGGGCGTGAAATCAAAGCCGAGCCTGGCGTATCGGGCCATCATTCGGGCTTTGGGATAGGCGGCGGAATTGGAGACGACGGCCACGGATTTGCCCAAGGACCGGAGCGCTGCGACAGAGCGGGCGGCACCGGCAATAGCCGTTTCACCGACGTTGAGCACGCCGTAAGCATCGAACAGGATCAGATCAAACGGCGCGACGATGTCGGCGAAATCGGTCTTGATGGCCTGTCCGTTCTCTTTGGCAGGTGGCAGGCGGTGGCGTATTTTCAGATAGGCATCGAACGCCTCTGCCGGATCGACGCTGCGTGTCTTTGTCATAGGATGCGGCGTCTCAGAAAGGCCGAGATGATTTCGCCCAGCACGACCAGCGCGATGATGGCGAGCAGGATAGTGGCGACCTCGGGCCAGTTGAAGGTGTCGATGGCGCCTTGCAGGATGATGCCGATGCCGCCCGCGCCAACAAGGCCGAGCACGGTGGATTCGCGCAGGTTGATGTCCCAGCGCAGAATCGTGACCGCCCAGAAGGTTGGCATGACCTGTGGAATGATGGCGTAGACGATGACCTTGAAGCGCGAGGCACCCGTGGCTTGCAGGGCTTCGACAGGACGCGTGTCGATTTCCTCGATGGCTTCGCCCAGCAATTTACCGATGAACCCGATCGACCGGAACATGATCGCGATAATACCGGCGACGATGCCGGGGCCAAAAATGGCCACGAAAAGCAACGCCCAGATGATTGTATTCACCGACCGCGAAGTCACGAGGATCAACCGCCCCAGCCAGAGCGTGGCGCGGTTGGGCGTGGTGTTCTGTGCGGCGATATAGGCCACGGGCAGTGACAGCAGCACGGCAAAGGCCGTGGCAAAAGTCGCGATGTTCACCGTGTCCCACAGCACCCTGAGGATTGTGGCGAGGTTGCTGGGGTCCGGTGGATACATTCGCCCGAAAAGGTCGCCGATCTGTTCGGGTGCGCTCCAGACCCAGGGCCAGATCACTTCGATCGAGGTCAGCGCCCAGATGATGGCCAGCGCACTCATCGCGAGGATGACCCAGCGCGTCAGCTTCTGTTTCAGGGTGAACCGGGTCCAGTCGTCGCGGCCGAACTGCTCCTTTATCGAGGTCATTGGATGCGCTTCCGAATGATGCCGCTGACCGCTTCGGAGACAAGGATCACGGCAACGATGACGATGGTGATGGCAAGGGCAAAGTCGTAATCATAACGCCCAAAGGCATTGGCAAGGGTGGCGCCGATCCCGCCCGCGCCGACGATGCCCACCACCGCGGAGGCACGCAGGTTCGAGTCGAGCTGATAGATGGTCAGCCCGATCTGGCGCGGCATGATCTGCGGAAAGATTGCGTAGAACAGCGTCGCGAGATAGGGCGCACCGGCAGCGCGCACCGCTTCGACCTGTCCAAAATCGATTTCTTCGATCCGCTCGGCCAGCATCTTGGCAACGAAGCCGATGGAATAGACGATGAGGGTCAGCACCCCGGCAAAGGGGCCAAAGCCGACCGCCTTGACGAACAGTATCGCGACAATCACCGGATGAAAGCTGCGCGCGACGATGACGATTGCGCGCCCGAGGTAGAAGACGGGAAGGGGGGCCACGTTGCGGGCGGCCATGAAGGCGATGGGGATCGACAGCAGCACGCCGCCCGCGGTCGCCAGTACGGCGATCTTGAGGCTTTCGAGGAAACCGTCGATCAGCAGCCCGCTGCGCTCAAAACTGGGCGGGAAGGCCCCGCCGAAGATGCGCCCGGCACGCCCGAAGCCCTCGACGACGCGGTTCCAGTCGATGGGCATGGTCAGGCCGACCCATCCAAAATAGCCGATCACGCCAAGGTAGACGGCCCATCGCAGAGCGCGGTTGGCGATGAAGGGTGGTTTTGCCCAAGTATCGCGCGGTGCGCTCATGATGCGGTGGCCATATCATCGCTGCGGTCGGCGTGTGGACTGCCGGCATAGATTTCTTCCATCGCGGCCTCGTCCAGCTTGTCGGGCGTGTCGTCAAAGATGATGCGGCCATAACGCATCCCGACAATACGGTCGGTGTATTCCTTGGCCTCGGTCACGTTGTGGATGTTGATCAGCACCGGCAGTTTAAGCTCTCCGGCCAAGTCGCGCAGAAGGCCCATGATCTGCTCGGATGTCTTGGGGTCGAGCGAGGCTGTCGGCTCATCCGCCAGCAAGATATCCGGCTCTTGCATCAGCGCGCGCACGACGCCGACGCGCTGGCGTTCGCCGCCCGACAACTGGTCGGCGCGGGTGTCGGCATAATGGGCGATGCCGACCCGTTCCATCAACTCGAACGCGCGACGAATGTCGGCCTTGGGATAGCGCCGCGTGATCGCGGCCCAGGTCGAGATATAACCGAGCCGCCCGGACTGGACATTCTCCATCACCGTCAGGCGATCAACAAGGTTGAAGCCCTGAAACACCATGCCGATCTTGCGCCGCGCCGCGCGCAGGGTCTTGCCGCGCAATGTGGTCAGTTCGGTGCCGTTCAGCACGATGCTGCCGGATGTCGGCTCGACCAGGCGGTTGATGCAGCGCAGCAGCGTGCTTTTGCCGGCGCCGGAGGAGCCGATGATCGACACGACACTTTCGCCCTCGATGGTCAGGTCAAGATCCTTGAGGACCGGATCGCCAGTGCCGTAGCGTTTGACGAGGTCAGTGATCTTCAGCATGAAAAAGCTTTCTTTGCGGGGCCGACCGAGACGGTCGGCCCCGACAGGGTGATGTCACTCGGCGGCAAGTCCCTGCGGCGTGTATTCAACGCCGTTGGCCTTCTGGATCTGGCGGATGACGGCCCATTGATCCTTGTAGGTGATCGGAATGAACTTGCTGACACCGGAGAATTCCTCACCCAGCGCCGTGCCTGCGAAATCGAAGCTGAAGAAGGCTTCCTTGATCTTTTCCTTCAGTTCGGGCGCGAGATCATGCGCCATGCCGTAAGAGGTCGTCGGGAAGGGATCGCTTTGCCAGACGATGCGGACGTTCTCGGGATCGTACAGACCTCGCTCGGCCATGCGATCCACCACTTCGGATGCCACGGGGGCGGCGTCATAATCGCCCGCGACCACGCCCAGCATTGATTGGTCATGGCTGCCGGAATAGCTGACTTCGTAATCCTCATCCGGGATGACACCAAGATCGGGAAACAACGCACGCGGCGCCAGGTTGCCCGAATTGGAGGTCGGCGAGGTGTGCGCGACGCGCTTGCCCGCAAGGTCCGCCATTTCCTGAATATCGCTGTCGGCCTGGGTATAGACCTGCAACTTGTAGCCGAACTGGCCGTCATCGCCGCCCATGATGGCAAAGGGAATATTGCCCGCAAGGTTCACGGCATAGGGCGTCGGCCCGGTCGAGAAACCCGCGATATGCAGGCGGCCTGAACGCATCGCCTCGACCTCGGCCGAGTTGGACTGCACCGCAAAGAATTGTACCTTCTTGCCGGTCACTTCTGCGAGATGATCGATGAACGGGCTCCAGATGTCTGCGTAGATTGCCGGATCCTCGACCGGTGTATAGGCAAAGACCAGCGTGGACGGATCCTGCAATTTGGCCTTGTCCGTCGGTGCATCGGCCACTAGATCGCCGTCCGCGTCGCAATACATCGCGTCCAGCGCGCCGCGGTTCGGACAGTCCTCTTGCGCGAACGCGCTACCGGCTGCAAGCGCCAAGGCCGTCACGAGGCCGACGCTGAAAATCGTATCCTTAGGCATATTTTTTCTCCCTGTTGTATCCCCTGATCAGATTGCGGAGATATTGCCAAGGATACCATCACCAAAGTCTGCGGTTTGCAACATTTCCCGCGAAATACCTGCTGTTATACGGATTGCGCCATGTGGGACACCACGGCGGCCAATGATCGGGACGTGCCCAATCACGGGCAGGACGAAACGTTTTGCACCCGTGCAGGTCGGCGCTCAGTGCCCGGCGCTCTCCATCTTGCGGTGACTGATGACCTTTTCCAGCCAGCCGACCTGCATCTCGGGGACCGAGGACAACAACAGGTCGGTGTAGGGATCAAAGGGCGGGGCCAGCACGTCGGATTTCTGTCCGTAGCGCACCACTTCGCCCTTGAACATCACCGCGATCTTGTCGGCGATGGCGCGTACCGTCGCAAGGTCGTGGGTGATGAAAAGATAGGCCACCTGCGCCTCGGCCTGTAATCGCAGGAGCAGTTTCAGGATGCCGTCGGCGACCAGCGGGTCCAGCGCCGATGTGACCTCGTCGCAGATGATGAGCTTGGGATCGGCGGCCAGCGCGCGGGCGATGCAGACGCGTTGCTTCTGACCACCCGACAGCTCGGCGGGGTAGCGATCCGCATAGCCTTCGCCCATTTCGATCTGGTCGAGCAGTTCCTGCACCCGCTTTTCACGGGCCGCACCGCGCAGACCAAAGTAGAGTGTCAGTGGTCGTCCGATGATGGTGCCGACCGTATGGCGCGGGTTCATCGCGGTATCGGCCATCTGATAGATCATCTGGATTTCGCGCAGATCGTCCTTTGTGCGGCCACCAAGGTCCGCTGACAGCACCCGTCCGGCAAAGGTGAGTTGACCCTGTGATGGGGTTAACAACCCGGTGATCACCCGCGCCAGCGTGGATTTGCCCGACCCGGATTCTCCCACCACCGCCAGTGTCTGTCCCGCAGGCAGGTCGATGGTGATGTTTCTGAGCACATCATTGACAGTGCCACGATAGCGGGCCGTGACGTTCTGCACCGAGAGCACCGGGGGAGCGGGCGGCTTTTCTGTATGGTCCTGTCCACGGACCGAAACCAGCGCGCGTGTATAATCCTGCGTCGGCGCATGGATGATCTGCGCTGTCGGACCGACCTCGACCATCTTGCCATGCCGCAGCACCATGATTTCATCCGCCACCTGCGCCACCACGGCAAGGTCGTGGGTGATGTAGAGGGCGGCAACCTGAGTGTCGCGGATCGCCTCCTTGATGGCAGCAAGGACGTCGATCTGGGTCGTCACGTCCAGCGCCGTGGTCGGCTCGTCGAAGATCACCAGATCAGGGCACGGGCATAGTGCCATGGCCGTCATCGCCCGCTGCAACTGCCCGCCAGAGACCTGATGGGGATAGCGCGCGCCGAATGTTTCGGGGTCGGGCAGGCCCAGCTTGGCAAAAAGCGAAACGGCGCGGGCCTCGGCTTTGGGCCGGGTCATGAGGCCGTGTTTCAACGTCGCCTCTGTGACTTGTTGCATCAGGCGTTTGGCGGGGTTGAAGGCGGCAGCGGCGGATTGTGCGACATAGGTCACCTCTCTGCCGCGCAGGGACCGCAGCCCGCGCGCACTGGCCACCCTTATATCGCGACCGTTCAGCGTGATCGTGCCGCCGGTGAGCTCCACGCCGCCGCGGCCATAGGCCATGGCCGACAGGCCGATGGTCGATTTGCCCGCACCGGATTCACCGATGAGGCCCATCACCCTGCCGCGTTCGAGCGTCAGATCGACGCCGTGTACCAGCGTCACCTGTCTGGGCGGCTCTCCGGGCGGATAGGAGGTGGCCTCGATCACGAGGTCACGGATTTGCAGGAGGGTATCATCAGCCACCACGGCCCCCTTTCAAACTGGAGGTGCGGGTAAGCACCCAGTCGGCCACAAGGTTGACGCTGATGGCAAGGGCGGCGATGGCCCCTGCGGGCAGCAGGGCGGCGGATTTGCCGTAAATCAACCCGTCCTTGTTTTCCTTGACCATGCCGCCCCAGTCGGTCAGCGGCGGCTGGATGCCGAGGCCGAGGAACGACAAGGTCGAGATGAACAGGATCGCAAAGATGAAGCGCAGGCCGAATTCGGCGACCAGCGGCGACAGGGCGTTGGGCAGGATCTCGCGGAAGATGACCCAGGTGCCGCCTTCGCCACGCAGTCTTGCGGACTCGACGTAATCCATCACCGCGATATCGACGGCAACGGCGCGAGAGAGGCGAAAGACGCGGGTGCTGTCCAGGATGCCGATCACCAGAATTAGCACCGTCAGGTTCAGCGGCAGCACCGACAGCAGGACCAGCGCCACGATCAACGAAGGGATGGCCATGACCAGATCGACGCCGCGCGACAATAGCTGATCTATCCAGCCGCTGTTGATCGCGGCGAGCAACCCTAGAAACGAGCCCAGCGAGAACGACAGGATCGAGGCAGCCAGTGCCACGAAAATGGTGATCTGGGCACCATAGATGAGCCGCGAGAGGATATCGCGGCCGATGGTGTCGGTGCCCAGCCAATAGGTTGCGGACGGAGCTTCCCAGACGTCACCGGCAACGGCGTCGATAGGGTAAGGGGCAAGCCATTGCGCAAAGATGGCGATGAACAGGAAAAGCCCGGTCAGCACCAGTCCGATGAGGGCAGCGAGGGGTATCCTCATGTCAGGCACCTCATTTCGGATGTCTCAGGCGTGGGTTGGCGAGGATGCCGATGATGTCGGCCAGCATGTTCAGCCCGATGTAGACGGCGGCAAAGATCAACCCGACCGCCTGGACCACCGGCAGATCACGCTTGGTCACATGATCGACCAGGTATTGCCCCAGCGCGTTATAGCTGAACACGACTTCGACCACGACAACGCCCACGACCAGATAGGCCATGTTCAGCATCACCACCGCCACGATGGGTGCGATGGCATTGGGCAGGGCGTGGCGCCAGATCACCGTCATCGGCGCCAGGCCCTTTAATTCGGCGGTCTCGATATAGGCCGATTGCATCACGCTCAGGATGGTGGCGCGGGTCATCCGCATCATGTGGGCCAGCACCACGACCACCAGCACAATGACCGGCAGTGCGACGGCGTGCAGTTTGGTCCAGAAGTCCATGCCGGGAAAGACCATGGCGACCGGTTGAAAGATCGGAATAGCCTGCGTCAGCAGGAAGATGACGAAATAGGCCGCGACGAATTCGGGCAACGAGATCGTGGTCAGCGTGACCGCCGAGATCAGCTTGTCCGGCCAGCGCCCGGCATAGCGCGCTGCGATCAGGCCGAGGATAATGGCCAGCGGCACCGCGATGGCCGCCGCACAGCCCGCCAGAAACAGCGTGTTGCCAAGGCGTTGCCGGATCGAGGTGGCAATATCGGCGCCATTGGTCAGGGCGGTGCCCAGATCACCGGTCAGGATGCCGCCGAGCCAGCCGAAATAGCGCGTCAGCGGCGGGTCGTTCAGGCCCAGCTGATCGCGCATGTTGGCCAGTGCGACGGGCGTGGCCTCTTGGCCGAGGATGGCCTGTGCGGTATCCCCCGGCAGCGCCTCGACGCCCAGAAAGATCACCATCGAAACGGCAAGTAGGAGAAGAAGGCCCAACGCAATGCGTTGGGCCACCAGTTTCAGGACTGGATGCATGACGATGATATCAAGTCAGCCAGCACCGTGCCAACGCCCGATAGTTCATCATTTCAGCGTTCGGGTCCTCGACCCAGCCACCGACTTCGGTGCGCACGCCGTCGACGAAATCGTTGAACATCGGCAGGATCACTCCGCCTTCATCGCGGACGATATAGGCCATTTCGCTATATATGCCCTTGCGCTTGGCCTCGTCCAGTTCGCCGCGGGCGGCGATCAACAACTCGTCGAACTTGGCGTTATGGAACTTGGTATCGTTCCAGTCGGCGGTGGACAGATAGGCGGTGGTATACATCTGGTCCTGCACCGGACGGCCGCTCCAGTAGCTGGCACAGAATGGCTGGACGTTCCAGACGTTGTCCCAATAGCCGTCATCTGGCTCCACTTGCACTTGCAGTGGAATGCCGGCCGCATTGGCGCTGGCGGCAAACAGGTTTGCTGCATCCACCGCACCGGGGAAGGCACCGGGTGCCGTGCGCAGGACGATCGGGCTGCCGTCGTGGCCGGATTTTTCGTAATAGTCGGCCGCTGCCGCTGCGTCGTATTCCCGCTGCGGGATGGTATCGTCGAACAGCGGGTAGGCCGCGTTGATCGGGAAGTCGTTGCCGCGCGACCCCAGGCCGCCGAGGACCTTGTCAACGATTTCCTGCCGGTTGATTGCCATTTTCAGCGCCATCCGCAGGTCGTTGTTGTCGAAAGGGGGCTTGTCGCAATGCATGAGAAACAGGAATTGTCCGCGCCCGGAGACCTGCTTGATCTCGACGTTGGGAGTGGTCCGCAGCAGATCGGCAATCTTTGGATCGACCCGGTTCATTATGTGGATCTGGCCTGATTGCAGCGCCGCGGTACGGGCGGTGTTGTCGTTGATCACAAGGATTTCGGCCTCATCGGCATGACCGATAGATGAATCGAAGTAATTCTCGAACCTCGAAAAGGTGACCCGAACGCCGGGGTCAAAGCTCTTGACCTTGTAGGGGCCCGCACCGATGCCTGCCGCCGGATCGTCGTAGCCGCCGCCGGGCTGGATCGTCAGGTGATAGTCGGCCAACATGTAGGGAAGGTCGACGTTACCGGCACCCAGCGTGACGGTCAGCTTGTCGCCTTCGGCGCGCATGTCTTCGATGCCCTGCACGATGCCCATAGCGCCCGACTGCGAGTTTTCGTCGGTATGGCGCCGATAGGTGGCGATCACATCCTCGGCGGTCAGGGTCTGGCCGTTGTGGAATTCGACGCCGGAGCGGATCTTGAAGGTCCACACCTTGGAATCGGGTGACGAGCTGAACTCTTCGGCGATGCGAGGATCAAGGCTGCCGTCAGGCTTCACGTAAAATAGCAGTTCGCCCCAGAGGGAGACGGTATTGTTAGGGGCGGGTGAGGCGCTGAGGGCGGGGTCGAGCGAGTTGGAGCTTTCGCCGCCCGAGATACCGGCCCGCAAAATGCCGCCTTTTTTCGGTTCTTCCGCCTTGGCCGCCTTGCTGAACAAGGCCCCGGCAAGGCCCGCCGACAGCCCCATTGCCGTCGTGCGGCCAATGAAATCACGACGGGTCATCCGGCCCGTGCGTACGCCGGCGATCATCTGATCGAGCTGTTTTTTCGGATCACTCACGTTATCTCTCCCTGGTTGTTGTTCCCGATCCTGCGGCCGGGTGGTCTTTTTTTGATCTGTGGGATTATAGAGCGCTTTCCCATCTGCGGTGCAACAATTTTCCCCGCTGCCTCTCGACCGGTGCCATCGCGCCCGTCACTGGTCGGTCCAGACCGGATCGTGTCTTTGTGCAAAGGCGTGGGCGTCCTCCTTCAGGATTCCGCAACCTCCAGCGGGGTGGGGGCCGAAAGGCGCAGCGCATTGCCGCCCAGTTCGCGGAAGGCGCGCTGGCGGCAGGTCAGGACGATGATCTGCAGATCGCCCGCCTGCCGGTGCAGGGCGTCGAACATGCGTTCGATCCGGTCGTCATCAGTAAAGACCAATGCGTCGTCCAGGATCACCGGTGCGACCCGGCCCGACGCGGCGAGCATCCGGGCAAAGGCCAGCCGGACCAGCAGGGCGACCTGCTCTTGCGTGCCGCCTGACAGTATGCCGATCGGCTCTTCCTGCCCGTTTCGGATCAGTGCGTCTGGCAGCAGGGATTCCTCGCCCCAGGTCAGTTCGGCCTGGGGCCAGAGCAGGTGGAGGAGTGGTTTCAATTCCTTCGCGATGGGCGTGAAATAGCGCTCGCGCGCTTCGTTGCGGGCGGCCTCCAGCGCCTTTTCCAGCCGGATCAGGACCGCCACCTCATGTTCGATACGCGTGAGGTCGGCTTGCGCCGCGTCCAGCTCTTGCTCGGTTTCGGCCAGGCGTTCCTCGACCGCGTCGCCGGAAGAACGGCTGATGCGCTCGTCCAGCCGGGCAAGCAGCGGCTTCAGGCGGGCAATCTCGTCGCGCGCCCGAGCCTCGATCGATTCGGCGCGCGTGAGGGCCGCCTGCGTGCTGGCAAGGTCCGGTGCACCCTGCGCCTTCTCGGTATGGGCAGTCTCGGCCGCTTTGAACGCCTCTGCTGTCGCGTTCACCTCGGCGGTCAGGTCGTCATCCGAGCATGCGCCAAGCTTGACCAGCGCTTCGTCAGCCCGCTTCAGGCGATCCCGGAGCGAGGCAAGCGTGGTCTCTGCCCTTGTCGCCTCGGTCCGCGCGTCCGCCAACCGCTCCGAGGCGGTGTCGCGGCTGATGCGGGCCGCGTCATGGACCTCTCGCGCCATGTTCAATGCGGCCTCCGCCTCATCCGGGTCGGGCGCTTGCGTCTCCTCGTCCAGCCGCGGAATCCGGGCGAGCGCCTCGCGTAGCTGGTTGATCCCTTCGGGGGCGAGGCTGGTCAGAACAGCCTTGGCCTCGCTGTGCCGGCGCTCCGCGTCTGCCCGGGCGGCGGCGCTGGCGCGGGCGGCGTCGAGATCGTCGGCGCCCACGTCATCCAAAGCCTTGCGCAGTTTGTTTGCGGCGGCCTTGAGCGAGCTGTCGTCGTGGCCAGCTTCGCCGGGGCGGACCTCCAGTTCGCCGACGCCGTCGATCATCAGGCGTGTGGTGCGGGTCAGGGGGACGGGCTGTCCCTCGGGCAGGGCGGTCTTATTCGCGTGGATTGCGCCGCCGCGGCCTTGGGCATAGCGGGCAATCACCTGCGTCGCCGTGGCGTCGCGGGCGGCGATAGCCGTGGTATGGGCGGCGGCCAGCCCCTCGATCCGGCGCAGGGTCGCGGCGTCGGGGCCGGTGCGGGCGGCGGCCGCGGTCTCCATCGCGCTGCGCGTTTTCTCGGCCTCTTTGATACGGTTTTCAAGCTCGCGCCGCCGCTCGGCACCGTCCTTTGCAGCCTTTGTGCGAAGGGCGAGGCTGCGGGCGGCATCTGCTGCTTTCAGGGCTTCCTGCGCGACTTTGAGATTGCGGTCGGCGGCATCGCGCGTGGCACGTTGCCCTTCCAGCGTTGCCTGTTTCTCCTCCGTGTCTGTTTCGGCCTTGCCGACCAGCTTTGCGACATCCAGCTGCTCTGCCCGCACTGTCTGAAATGTTTCGAGCCGAGAGCGGGCATTCTCTGCTGTCAGGCGCGCCATTTCGACCTTGCGCGCTTCAGCCTCCAGCTCTTCGGCGTGGCGCTCTGCGGCGCCGTGGGCGGTACGGGCCGCCTCCAGCTTCAGGCGGCGCTCTTGCGCTGCCTCGGGCGCCTCCCAATCGCGCAGGTCGCGGCGCGCCCGCTTGCGCTCGGCCAGTGCCTCGTGCAGGTCATGTGCCGTGGCGGCAAGATCGGCGCGACGGGTGCCGAGTTCTTCGATGAGGTCCTGCGCGGCTTTCCATGGGCCGTTGACGTATGGCCGCCCGGTCTTGGTGGCATAGGTCGCCAATTCTTCGCGACACCGCGCCAGCGCCCTGTCCATACGGCGCCCGCCGGTCATGGCCTCCACTTCCTCACCGACCGAGGTCATCAGGTCGCGCCGGGCCTCCAGCGCCGCGTCCTGCTCCTTTTTCGAGCCGCCGGTCAGTTCGGTCATCCCCTGGCGCACCCAGATCAGCCCCGACGGACCGCCCGCATCGCCGCCCAGAAGATCCGCGATCCAGGCCTCGGCCTCGTCGGCCTGGGCGATCAGCGTATTGTTTCGGTGCACCGTGGCGACGGGCTTCTGGAGCCAGCGCTTGGTGATCGTGAAGCATCCATCGTCTGTCTCGACCGTGACGGTCACTTCGGGCGCGCCGCCGGCATGGGGCCGCAAGGTCGAAACTTCCTTGTCGCGCGAGCCGTGCGGCTTGAAGAACAGCGCCTGTATCGCGTCGAAAAGGGTGGATTTACCATGCTCGTTGGGCTCGCATAGCACGTTCAGACCGTCACTGATGCCATCTACGCGGACAGGGTCGGTGAAGCGGCGGATATTGTTCAGGGCGATGCTTCGAATCTTCATTGCGCGCCCTCCCGGACATAGGCGTAAAGGCGGGCGAGCGCGTCTGCCGCTACCTCCCTGTCCGCTTGCGACAAGGCTTCTGATTCCGCTTGCTCCACCAATCCGTTCGCCGCGAGCCGCAGCGCTCCGCCGCGGTCGATCTCGTCAAGATCGGCAGTCTCGTACTGCGTGCCGAGCGCCTGGGTCACCAGTTCGAAATGTGCGAAATCCGGCGCGCACCGATCTGCTGCCCGTTGCAGAACGACATGATCCGGCAGACCGGCCCAGCCGGTGGCGGCCACCCGTAGCAGCACGTCGCGCCGTCCCGTTTCGGGCAGGATCGTGGCCAGCGCAGCAGCGGCGTCTTGGCGGGGATAGAGGGGCAACTCCACCTCGGACCAGAGGAATTCTCCTGTCTCGATCTCCTCTATCTGCGGCACTGCGCCCGGACCCTCCAGCGCGACGCAGAGGCAGACACCGCGGCGGCCATGCTTGAAGCGGTCCTGCTCGGGGCTTCCGGAATACTGCACCCGGTCGGACACGGCCAGCCGCCCGTGCCAGTCACCCAGTGCGAGATAGTCGAGCCGCGCGCTCTGGTCGCGGTCGGGTGCGATCGCCTCGCCGCTTTCGGCGAAGTCGGTGACGCCGCCATGGGCCAGGCCGATACGCAGCTTTCCTTCATCGCTGGTCATCGAGACCAGCGGCTCGGAGGGATCGCTCGCGCCCGAGCGGAAGGCGACAGGGCAGGGCAGCAGGGTTGCGGCATCTCCCATCTCTTGCGGCTCGGCATCCGACAGGGCGATCACATTGGCCGGAGCGTCACGCCGGATCGCCTCCCACAGCGGTTCGGCATCGCGCAGGTTGTCGTGATTGCCCGGCAAGAGCCACCATGTCAGCTCCGGCGCCTCACCCATCGCCGCCAGCGCCTGCCGGATCACGACCGGCGACGGGGTCGCCGTATCGAAGGTGTCGCCGGCCAACAGAACATGCGCGGCTCCCTGGTCCCGTGCCGCCTGCGCCAACCGTCCGATCGCGCCATGCCGCGCTTCCATGAGGCGACCGCGGATGTTGCCATCGGGCGGCTGGGGGATGTTGGCGAATTTCCGGCCGATATGAAGGTCGGAAGCGTGGATGAAGCGAAGGGCCATGGGCAACTCCAGAAAATTGTTTTGCGCGCCCGAGGTCTGGCCTTGGTTCAGGAATCGTGCATGAGGACGTCAAAATATGTCATGGTATGGCGGTTTCGGGTACGATTTTGTTTCTTCCGATCAAGGCCGATTTTTCCGGTGGGTTCATTCCTTCAGAATATCAATACCTCCAGACTGACGAGGTTATGGTGATTTCTTAACGCAAATGGCACGTTTCATGGAAGGGCCGGAAAACCGTCACGTGGGTGACGCTCGACCATATCACGGAGGCAATCGGGCGAGACCACATCAACCTGATCGCCCGATTGATACAAATGCCAAGCCATTTCCATATGGCCGGAGGCCGTGAAACACACGGTCAATGCGCCATCCGGTTCCTTGATCATCTGCTGCCGGGCGTGAAGCGCCATTCAACCGGCCGTATTCCGCATCGGTTTGGAAAGACCCGAAGGCTTGGGCTGCGAAGGCCCCGAGATCGAATGCGGGATCGCGCGCAAAGTTGCGCGTGGTGGTTGACGCGTTCTCGATCGGGTCAAGGCGGCAGCGTCGCATCCGGCCGTCACCGTTGGTGAGCAGGCACAAGGGGCCGCACAGCACCGCGCGTGCGGTGCTGCCATGTGTCGTGGCCTTGTGCAAGGGGCTGTTCAGTCGGCGTGGGGAGTGTCGCCGCCGCTGCGCAGTGGGGCCAGTGCACGCACCAAGGCGCGCATATGCAGCGCACCTACCTGCGTGCCATTATGCATCACACGGTAATGCTTTGTCGTATCCCCGCCAGACGTCGCAATGACCGATTCCAGCGTATCATTGTGATCGACCTCGCCCGCGACATCGCCATTGTCCTGCGTAACCTCACCCATGACCGAGCGCACTCGCAGCACCCGCGCGCGATTGATGTCGCTTACAAAGTCTTCGATATATGGATCACAGGGATTCAGCAGGATATGCTGCGGTTCGCCCTGTTGGACGACAAAACCGTCCTTGAGGATAACCAAATGGTCGGCCAGTTTCAGAGCCTCGTCCAGATCATGGGTGATGAACACCACGGTTTTCTGCAATTCGGCCTGAAGTTCGATCAGCAGATCCTGCATATCCGTGCGAATAAGCGGGTCCAGCGCCGAAAACGCCTCGTCCATCAGCATGATGTCGGAATTGCTGGTCAACGCGCGTGCGATACCCACCCGCTGCTGCATCCCGCCCGAAAGCTGCACGGGAAACTGGTTGCCTTGCCCCTCCAGTCCGACACGGTCCAACCATTTGGTCGCCTCGGCCTTGTACTGGTTAAGGCTCTTGCCCGAGATCGAAGGGGCCATTCCGGCATTTTCCAGAACGGTACGGTGCGGCAGCAGCGCGAATTTCTGGAACACCATCGACATGCGTTCCTGTCGTAAATGGCGCAGTTCTTTTTCGTTATAGTTCAGGATATTCTCGCCATCGACCAAGACTTCGCCGGCCGTCGGCTCGATCAGCCGGTTCAGGTGGCGGATCAGCGTGGACTTGCCAGACCCCGACAGGCCCATGATTACCGTCGTTTTGCCGGTGGGCATGTCGACATTGATATTGTTGAGGCCCAGAACGTGGTTGGTTTCCGACAACAGCGCGGTTTTGTCGATACCGTCCTTGACCCGTTGCAGTGCCGTCTGCGGATCTTCGCCAAAAATCTTGTAGAGGCCGCGAACCGAAATCTTGGTTTCTTTGTCAGTGGTCATGTCAAATCTCCCCTCAATCCGGCTGTTGCGCGTTGATGCGCGCCAGTGCGGCCTTGGTCACCCGGTCGAGGATGACCGCCAGCAAGACGATCCCAAGACCCGACAGAAGACCGACGCCAAGTTCGAGGTTGCGAATACCGCGCAGAACCAGCACGCCGAGGCCCGGTGCCGACACCAGCGAGGCGATGACGACCATTGCGAGGCTCATCATGATGGTCTGGTTGACGCCCGCCATGATGTTGGGCAGGGCCAGCGGAATTTCGACGCGGTAGAGTTTTTGCCGCTTGGTCATGCCAAAGGCGTCTGCCGCTTCGATCACGTCCTTGTCCACCAGCCGAATCCCCAGATCCGTGAGCCGCACCACCGGCACAATAGCGTAGAGGATGATCGCGATGCCGTAGAGTTTCGGCTCGGTTACGCTGAAGAGAAAGATCAGCGGGATCAGATAGACAAAGGGCGGCAAGGTCTGAAGCATGTCCAGAACCGGAATCATCATCCGCTGCACCCGGTCACTGCGCGACATGGCGATGCCTATGGGCACCCCGAGAAGCACACATATGAACGCGCAGACAAATATGATCGCCAGCGTCTGCATCGTGTAATCGTAATAGTCGACAAACGCGAGAAAACAAAAACATGCAGCGACCAGCCCCACCAGTTTGAATGACCGCCCCACCAGCCAGGAAATCAACATCAAGAGCGGGATCATGATCCACCACGGCACCGCCTGCATGATCCACAACGCATCGTTCAGCGCCCAGCTCAACGGTTGCGTCAATGGATCGACCACCACTTTGAGGCTGTCTTTTACGTTAAGGAACCCCTGCTCAAGTCCGCGCGTCAGCTGGCGCGATTGCGGAATGGCCGGGCAGGCGTCATGTAGCGCGTCTAGCGACGGAAATGGCGTGTCCCACAGTGAAATAACGGGTTTTTCATCCGATGTCGCACCGAGAAGGTCCGCCATGGACGATAACCCACCGCTCTTTTCACCGCATTTCTCTTGTAGGCCGAGGGCCTTGAACAAAAAATCGTAGGTCGCCATCCGTCCCTTTCCGGGCCTGAACGGCCCTGTCATCCTTTTTAGGCTAATTGGTCACGCTGAGCCAATTCTACGGCGCGCGCATTCCGGCGCCATATCCGAAAAAAGAGGCGGCGCCTGATCGCAGGCGCCGCCTCAAGGCGTTTTACTTCAACAGGGCGCCCAGCTTTTCGCGGGCGCTGTCGTTCAGCCACGGGCCCCAGATATCCTTGTTGTTCTGAAGGAAATAGACCGCCGTTTCTTCATTGCTGGCGTTGTTCTCGTCCTGCCACGCCAGCAGGCCGCTCATCGTGTCGGTCTTGAAGGACACGTTCGACAGCAGCTCAGTTTCTTCGGGGTGGGATTCACTGAAATCCTTGGTCACCACGGTCAGGACCGGCGCAGTCGGAAAGGCCGACGGCTTGGGGGCAGGCGTATCGGCGTTCTGGTTGGCCGAATGTATCTCTGCGTCATAGTCGCCCAGGTCGATGCTGGTCATGTCGTATTTGCCCAACGGAGTTGTCGGAGCCCAGTAATAGCCGAACCACGGTTCCTCGCTTTCAAAGGCCGATGCCATGGATGTCGCCAGCGTCTCGCCCGAGCCGTGGTTGAATACCTCGATATCGTGCCCTTCGAGATCGAAGGCGCGCGCAAGGTTGTCACTGACGATGCGGCAGCCCCAGCCATCGGGGCAGTTGTTGAACATACCGCCAACCAGTTCGGGGTTGGCCAGCACGCCGTCGATGGTTTTCAGTTCGGGATGGGCCTCGGCCAGATAGGTCGGGATCCACCAGCCTTCGACCCCGCCGGGATCAAGCACGCTGGTCAATTCGACGATCTTGCCGCCTTTTTTCATCTTTTCATAAACATCGCCGGCCGAGTTCGGCCAGAGTTCCGGCACGATGTCGGGCTCATTGTTTTCCGCCAGTGATGTCACTGCAGGTGTGGTATCGGACGGAACGACCGCCACATCACAGCCATAGCCCTGCTCAAGCAGGAATTCCGATACGGCCACGACGACACCCGCCGACGCCCAATTCATTTCGGCCATCGACACTTCGCCGCAGTCGGCCAGTGCGATCGTCGGTGTACCAACCGCCAGGATTGTACTGAGTAGATACTTTTTCATTCGGATTTTCCTTCTTCCGGTGGTTTCATTCAGGTCCGGACGGACCATTTATTAATGCACAGACGCCCGAAGGCACGCCGCAGGCGGCGTGGTGCAAAAACATTAGTGAAATTTTCAACCTGCATGGTCGGCGCATCCCGCGCCAGTATGTTGGCGATAACCAAACAGGAATTGACGCGGGTTTCAACCGTATTTCCCAAGTAAAATGCTTTCCCTCCTGAATTACGGCACTTTGCCTGCTCAATACCATGCATCTGCCATCGACGCTTTCTTGCGCGCGATGAAGTCGGTCAATGCGTCGTCGCGGGCCTGGTCGATTGCAGGAGCCTCATATTCAGCAAGCGTTTGCTTCCACTTTCTGTTGGCCCGCGTTGCGGCATCAATGCCGCCTTGTTCATCCCAGGTTTCCCATGGCTGGTTGTCGTCCAGCGCGCTGTCGTAATAGGCGGTCTTGTAGTGACGCAGGGTGTGTGCCGTGCCGAACAGATGCTCGCCCGGACCCTTTTCGGCCAGCGCATCGATGCCCAGGGTGTCTTCGTTAACGTCGATCCCCTTCATGTAGGCGTGCAGCGCACCACAGATGTCCGTATCTAACACGAATTTCTCGTAAGACATCGACAGCAGTCCATCCAGAAATCCGGCCGTGTGCAGCACAAAATGCGCACCGCATTGCACGGCCGCCAGCATTGACATCATCGCCTGTTGCATCGCCTGTGCATCAGGCAGTTTCGAGGTCGAGAAATTGCCCGAACAGCGCAGCGGGATATCAAGGCGTCGCGCCAATTGTCCCATGACCAGCGATCCAAGCGCAGGCTCGGCTGTGCCAAATGTCGGCGATCCACTGCGTAGCGACATGGATGACAGGAACGAACCGAGGATGACTGGTGCGCCGGGGCGGGTCAGTTGGGTGATCGAGGCGGATACCATCGTTTCGGCCAGACATTGCGCAATCGCACCGGCCATCGTCAGCGGCGCCACCGCTCCGCCAAGCAGGAAGGGCAGATGGATCGAACCCTGACCAGCCTTGGCATATTCGCGGATACCACGCGTCGTCACCCCGTCCAGCACCAGTGGCGATGTGGTGTTGAAGTTGCCCATGATCACGCAATTGCGGTCCACAAAATCGGCACCGAACAGAATGCGGCACATCTGAATCGAATCTGCCGCGCGTTCGGGTGCCGTGATCGAGCCCAGAAACGGCCGGTCGCTATAGCGCATATGGGCATAGACCATATCGAGATGACGCTTGTTCACCGCAATATCCGTTGGCTCGCAGATCGTGCCGCCGGAATGATGCAGCCAAGGCGACGATTGCGCCAGCTTTACCAGGTTTTCAAAATCCTCGATCGTTCCGTAGCGGCGCCCCTTGTCCAGATCCATCACGAAGGGAGAGCCATAGGCGGGCGCAAAGACGGTTGCATCCCCGCCAATTTCAACCGTGTTCTGCGCGTTGCGCGCGTGCTGCTTGAACCGTGAAGGGGCGGTCCTGAGGATGTCGCGGATCATGCCGCGTTCAAATTTCAGGTTCCACGACTCGGCTGAAACCTGCGTGACCTTGGCGCCCGCCTTGCGGAACATCTCGACCACTTCGGGGTCTTCGCGGAACTCGATGCCGATCTCGGACATGATTCGTTCAGCCGCGTCTTCTATCCTGATCAGGGCCTCCTCGCCCAGCAGGTCATAAGGCGCGATGCCACGCGTGATATATGGCACGACGAGATGCGGATTTTGCCCCGGCTGGCCCGATCTCCGCTTGCCCTCCACGCGCCGGGTTCTGCGGGGTTGTGCGGTTTTCACGTCATCGCGCATGTTCAGTTCCATGTCTCTCACTTTCTCTTGCCGGGATTGTCGGTGATCGGCGTTGACTGGTGGCGGGACGGCTAAGGCGCCTGTGAGGCAATGGCAGGCAAGGCTGCCCCAAAGCCTTAATGGTGTTGGCTTCATTAAACGTCTGACCCACAGCATCACGGGATTCCATATTCTGGCAATTGCAAAAATAATTGACTTGAGATAGCTGATCTAATGCAGAAACCTGCTGTGACCGTTAGGAGCCGGAGTATCTTGACCATCGGATGAGGATGATTTGACCAAACGCCCCTATGATCTGCCCCACATGAGCGCATTGATCAGCTTCGAGGCTGCCGCACGGCATGTCAGTTTCAAGGTGGCCGCAGCCGAATTGAACGTAACACCTGCCGCGATCAGCCATCAGGTCAAGGCATTGGAGCAGGAGCTGAGGTGCCTTCTGTTCCGGCGCTACCATCGCGGCGTCGAACTGACCGAAACCGGGGCATATCTGCTGGTCAGCCTTCAGCGCAGCTTTGAGGGTATGAACGACGCGCTGGACCAGCTGAGGGCGCGCACCGGGCGCGCCTCGGTCACAATTCGTGCGACAACCGCGGTAAGCTCATTCTGGCTGACCCCGAGGCTGGGACAGTTCTGGAAATCACACGGCCATATCTCGGTGGCGCAGGTCGTCAGTGATACCGACCTTGGGCAATCAGACTGTGACCTGAGTGTTCATTATGGTGACATGTCAAAAGATAGTGGTATTTGCCATGCGATTTTCAATGATCACATCATGGCGCTGGGAAGCCCGCGCTTTGCCCGGCAGCACGGCGTCAAGAACGTTGCGGACCTTGCGTTACTTCCTCTGATCCATCTGGATGCGCCCAAGACCGGGTGGACCGACTGGCAGGACTGGTGCGGGGTCCTGGGATATTCCGGACCGCTAAAAAACACGCACTTTGTCAACAATTACGTGATTGCCCTTCAGGCGGCTCAGGATGACATGGGGGCAGTTCTGGGCTGGAATGGTCTGACCAAGGACATTGTTGCTTCCGGGCGGCTGGTACAATTGCTGCCCGATACTGTGGCATCTCCGGTGGATTTTTACGTAAAGATGCACGCGCAAGCCTCAGATCGCGCGAAGCTGGTGTTTGATTGGTTAACAATAGGCAAGGAAGTGAACCGCGCCGGGTTTGCCGAAGGTCCCTACTCATGAGTGGGATGGCGCATTATGCCGCGCTATGAACCGGTCGGTTTCGGACGCGGTGGGTGTGCAACCGGTAAAAACCTCTACATAACCGCACATGCGTGAGAACCGCAGCGCCTTGTCCTCGGTTACCTGCATCGAAAGATAGCCGATCTGCGTGTAGAGCATTGTCAGTGCCCGGACCTCGGCATCGGCAGGCACGTAGCCAAAGCGGCAGAACATCGCCTCAACCGCTGCTTTTCGCCTTGCATCTGCGCGGTCTAACCGCGCTTTCAGCGCTGGGTCAACGCGGGCCCAGTTGCGGATTGCCAAATCCAGACGGGAATCGAACAGCGTATCGTCCAGCCAGCAATCGAACAGGTTCAGAACCGCCTCGCAGATGGTTTCGGCATAGGCCTCGCAGCGGGCGATCAGATTGCCGGTGTTCTGGTCTTCCCAATTGCGGATCATTCCCTCAAGCAGCGCGTCGCGATCTTTGAAGTGCCAATAGAATCCGCTGCGCGTGACGCCCAGACGTTTGGCCAGTGGCATGATCTTGACCGTCTCGACGCCGCCTTCGGTCAATGCGTCATAGGCGGCGTGCAGCCATGCCTCCTGTGTGCTGCCGGGCGAAGGGGGGGCGATTTTGGTCATGGCCGAATTGTCGGTAAACTTGACAGGTATGTCAACTCTGTGGACAGTTGCGTCAATCCCGGCAAGCCGTCGGGGCATCACGCAGGGACATGACCGCTGCCAACCGCGCCTGATACCGAGGGAAAGACATGACCAAAGACCCGCTCTTGCAGCCTTACCAGCTAAAGCACCTGACGCTGAAGAACCGCATCATGACCACCAGCCATGAACCCGCCTATCCCGAGGATGGCATGCCCAAAGAGCGCTATGCCGCCTATCACGCCGAACGGGCGAAGGCCGGCGTGGCGCTGGCGATGACCGCCGGATCGGCCGCTGTGTCCCGAGACAGCCCGCCGGTTTTCAACAATGTGCTGGCTTACCGCGACGAGGTGGTGCCGTGGATCCAGAAGCTGACGGATGGCTGCCACGAACATGGCTGCGCGGTGATGATCCAGCTGACGCATCTGGGTCGGCGCACCAACTGGAACAAGGGCGATTGGCTGCCCGCGGTGTCGTCGACCAAACACCGCGAACCGGCGCACCACGCCTTTCCCAAGCTGCTGGAGGATTGGGATATCGAGCGGATCATCAATGATTTCGCCGACGCCGCCGAACGGATGAAGGCAGGCGGCATGGACGGGATAGAAATTCAGGCCTACGGGCACCTTCTGGATCAGCTCTGGTCGCCGCTGACCAACGATCTGACCGGACCATATGGTGCCGATACGCTGGAAAACCGTCTGCGTTTTCCGATGGATGTGCTGGACGCGATCCGCAAGCGGGTGGGGAGCGATTTTATCGTCGGTATCCGCTATACCGCCGATGAGGTGCAGACTGGGGGCATCGACGCCGAGGAAGGTATCGAGATTTCCAAACGCCTTGCCGCGTCAGGGCTGGTCGATTTCCTGAATGTGATCCGGGGTCGTATCCATACCGATCCGGCCATGACCGACGTCATCCCGGTGCAAGGCATGGCCAGCGCGCCGCATCTCGATTTTGCGGGCGAAGTGCGCAAGGCGACCGGCATGCCCACATTCCACGCGGCGCGTATCCCCGATGTGGCAACGGCCCGGCATGCTGTTGCCGACGGACTGCTGGATATGGTCGGCATGACGCGAGCGCACATGGCCGATCCGCATATCGTGCGCAAGATTATCGAAGGGCGCGAAGAGGATATCCGTCCCTGTGTCGGCGCGACCTTCTGCCTCGACCGGATCTATCAGGCGGGCGATGCCTTGTGCATCCACAACGCCGCGACCGGGCGCGAGCTGACGATGCCGCATGACATAGCCAAGGCCAAAACGCGCAGAAAGGTGGTGATCGTTGGCGCCGGGCCTGCGGGGCTGGAGGCCGCCCGTGTTGCCGCCGAGCGCGGCCATGACGTGACGGTATTCGAGGCCGCCGCCGATCCGGGCGGACAGGTCCGCCTGACCGCAAGGAGCGCGCGGCGCCGCGAAATGATCGGCATCATCGACTGGCGCATGGCGCAATGCGCGGCCCGCGATGTCACTTTTCATTTCAACACCTTCGCCGAGGCGGGTGACGTGACCGCGCTTGCTCCTGATGTGGTCATCGTCGCCACCGGTGGTCTGCCCAACACTGAACTTTTCGAGAAGGGTCACCAAGAACCGCATGTCGTTACCGCATGGGACATCATCTCGGGCGATGTAAAGCCGGCCGAGAATATCCTGATCTATGACGAAAGTGGCGATCATCCGGCGCTGCAAGCCGCCGAAATGGCGGTCGCGGCGGGCGCACGCGTCGAGGTGATGACACCTGACCGTACCTTCGCACCTGATATCATGGCGATGAACCTCGTGCCGTATATGCGCAGCCTTCAGGGCAAGGGCGTGAGCTTTACCGTGACGCGTCGCCTGCTGGGCGTGGCGCAGGATGGCAACAAACTGACCGCGACGATCGGCACGGATTACAGCGATCTCAAGGAAGACGCGCAATACGATCAGGTGGTGGTCAATTACGGAACGCTGCCGCTGGATGATCTCTATTTTGAACTGCGTGACCTGTCGTCAAATGGCGGCGCACTGGATCATGACGCGCTGATCGAGGGCCGGACTCAGGCGATCACGCGCAACCCCGAAGGCACATTCCAACTGTTTCGCATCGGTGATGCCGTCTCGGCCCGTAACACCCACGCAGCGATCTATGACGCGCTGCGACTGCTCAAGGATATCTGACATGCGCATGCCTGACGTCAGCCACCATTGCGGGATCAAACAACTATCCTGCCCGCTATTCCCACTCTTCTTTCGCTGACTTCAGGTAAGCCCGATATCGTAGAGGGCATACTGCTACTGCTTAAAACTCCGGCGCCTGCAATCGGTGCAGGGTTGCGCATGATGGGGCTAAGGTTAGGCTAGACGTTAGTTCAAATCGCACTAATGTTCATGGAAAATGAATCAGGGATCACCAACACAATGAAATTGAAAACATCACTGGCCGCTGTCGCGGCAACGTTTGCACTGTCAACGATCGCGCAGGCCGACATCACCGTTTCTTCCAAAATTGACACCGAGGGTGGATTGCTTGGCAATGTGATCGCACTCGCGCTGGAAGACGCAGGCTTGCCTGTCGAGCGTCGCTTGCAGCTTGGCGCGACCCAGATCGTGCGCGAGGCATTGTTGACGGGGCAAATCGACATATACCCCGAGTATACAGGCAATGCCGCGTATTTCTTTAACGAGGCCGACAGCCCTGTCTGGAAAGACCCCGCTGCTGCCTATGCCCGCGCGGCAGAATTGGACGCAGGTGAAAATGCGCTGACATGGTTGCAGTCCGCGCCTGCGAACAACACATGGGCGATTGCTGTAACGGCAGCCGTGGCATCCGAAAACAGCCTTGTCACGATGTCGGATTTCGGTGCGTGGGTTTCCGGCGGCGGCGATGTGAAATTGGCCGCGTCGACCGAATTCGTGTCATCGCCTGCCGTGCTTCCTGCGATGCAGGATACCTACGGATTCACCCTGACATCTGATCAGACTGTGGTTTTGTCGGGTGGTGATACGGCAGCGACCATTCAGGCCGCCGCGCGGGGCACGTCGGGCGTTAACGCTGCGATGGCCTATGGCACGGATGGCGGAGTCGGCGCGTCGGGGTTGGTCGTGATGGCGGATGATAAAGGTGTGCAGCCCGTCTACGAACCCGCCGCAGTCGTGCGCGATGAGGTGCTCGCCGAATACCCGGAGATTGCAGAGGTTTTGAACCCGATCTTTGCGGGGCTGGATATGGTGACGCTGCAAACGTTGAACGGACGTATTCAGGTTGGTGGTGAACCCGCCGATGCCGTCGCACGCGACTATCTGACCCAAGTCGGTGTGCTGGATTAATCGTTCAGCTGATGATGCGCCGCCCTAATTTTCCGGCGCTTTCGCCGCCTGGTCTTCTGTTTGCTATGCTGGGTGCTGCTGCGTTGTTCGCGCCGTTCATGACCCTCGCGGCCAACCGAATTGTCGCGGGCGACGGTGTCGCCATGTGGAATGTAGCCGGGCCGCAAGTAACTGTAGTGGCATTATCTGCGGTGATCACGGCCTTGGTTGCGGGGCTGTTCGCGGGCATGGCGCGGGTGCGGTTGATAGGGGCGATCATCGGCCTTTCGGGGCTGGCAGCGCTATTGGCGCAGGGCGGACCAGCCTTGCTGGTTGGCGCGGGCGAATATGCGCGCGTGTCGCCGTCGTCCGGGTTTTGGTATTTGCTGGCCATCATTGGGTTGTTGGCAGCGGATGCGGTAACCGAGCTCGCGCCGAAACCAACGGCGCGGGCGGCTTTGTTGATTGCCGTTGTTGGTGTTCTGGTGCTTTTGTTTCAGTCGGGGGCCTTGGCTACCCTGTCGATTTCAAATGAGTTTGCCAGCCGGAAAGGTGCATTCGGCGACGCGGCGGTGCGCCATCTGTGGCTGGCATTCGGGTCGCTTGCTGTGGCGGTCGCGGTCGGAGTGCCAGTGGGCATGCTGTGCCATCGTCGTGAAAGGCTGCGCCGCGCGGTTTTACCCACGCTCAGCTTTTTGCAAACGATCCCGTCGCTTGCGATGTTCGGGATCATGATCCCGATCTTGGGGTGGATTGGCGACAGTTTTCCGGCGGCGCAGGCTATTGGCATTGCTGGCATCGGTTTTGCGCCTGCTTTTATTGCTTTGGTTCTATATTCACTGCTGCCCGTTGCTTCCAACACGATCGCAGGGCTGCAAAGCACGCCTCCAGCAGCACTCGATGCCGCGCGAGGCATGGGCATGACGCAATCGCAGCGCCTTATGCGCGTTGAATTCCCGCTTGGTTTGCCGATTATTCTGACCGGTATCCGAATTGTGCTGGTGCAGAACATTGGCCTTGCCGTGATTGCGGGTTTGATCGGCGGCGGCGGGTTTGGTGCGTTTGTCTTTCAGGGGTTAAACCAAACCGCGACCGACCTGATTTTGCTTGGCGCATTGCCAACGGTCGCATTGGCCCTTGCTGCGGCGGTGGTGATGGACATCGTCATAGATTTGACCAAAACGAAATCGGAACAGGCGTCATGATCGAGATTGACCAGATTACCAAGCTCTACGACGGCGTCGCCGCCGTTGATGATGTGTCGATGACGGTCGAAGCCGACACTATCACGGTGATCGTCGGTACATCGGGGTCCGGCAAAACAACGTTGCTGCGCATGATCAACCGTCTCGAAGAGCCGACAACGGGCACGGTGCGAATTAACGGGGACCTGACAAATTCCATGCCCAAACACATCCTGCGGCGGCGGATCGGCTACGCCATTCAGGGGCATGGTCTGTTTCCGCACTACACGGTTGCGCGCAATATTGGCGCGGTTCCTGCGTTGCTTGGGTGGCCGACTGACAAAATTCGCGCGCGTGTGGATGAACTGCTGGGGCTGTTCTCCCTTGATCCAGCCCAGTTCAGGGACCGCTTTCCTGCCGAACTGTCTGGTGGCCAGCAACAACGCGTGGGGGTTGCGCGTGCGTTGGCATCACGGCCGGATTTGCTGTTGATGGATGAACCGTTCGGCGCGCTGGACCCGATCATTCGCGCCAAGGCACAGGCAGATTTACGGCGTATTCAGCGCGCGCTGGGATCAACGATCGTGTTGGTCACCCATGATATGGAAGAAGCAATCCATCTGGGAGATCGCGTTGCCGTCATGGATGCGGGCCGTTTGGTGCAGCATGGCACTCCTGCTGAAATCATCCGCCAGCCCGCGACCGATTTTGTCGCTGAAATGGTCGGTGGCCTTGATCGTCCGCTGCGCCTTCTGTCGCTTATGGCGGTGTCTGACATTGTCGAAGATGGAACCGCACAGGGCGACACATTGGACGCCGATACAAACCTGCGCGACGCCCTTTCACAGTGTTTGTGGACAGGGCGCGAAGCGGCCCCTGTAATGCGTGACGGAAACGTCATTGGCCGCGTCACGGTTGACGCAATACGCGCCCGCGCGGAGGGACCGCGATGAGGATCGCCAGCCTTATCCGGACATTTCTGATCGCGATCCTATTGGCGCTGGTGCTACGGCCAGACTGGTTTGAATGGGCGTTCGCCCCGTTTGCGCCAGTCGGCGGACCGATTATCTACGAACGTGCATCGTTACTGTCGTTGTCGTTGAGCCACCTTGGGTTGGTTGCCGCCGCATCAATGGCAGCAACAATAGTGTCGGTAACCCTCGCTATTCTGGTGACGCGCCCAGCGGGTGCTGCGTTTCGTCCGTTGTCGCGCACGATCACAAACATCGGTCAGACATTTCCCCCTGTGGCGGTTTTGGCGTTGGCGGTGCCAGCGCTCGGGTTCGGTGCAGGGCCGACGCTGGTGGCCTTGTTTCTATATGGCCTGCTGCCGATTTTTGAGAACGCAATGACGGGGTTGACGACATTACCCCCCGCAACAATGGAGGCCGCGCGTGGTATCGGGCTTAGCCGCTGGCAGCGCTTGACACGGGTAGAACTGCCGCTCGCTCTTCCGGTTATCCTGACGGGTATCAGGCTGTCGGTCGTGATTGCCTTGGGCACCGCAACCATCGGGTCAACGGTTGCAGCAAAAACACTGGGCGAAGTGATTATCGCAGGGTTACTGACCAACAATACCGCATTCGTTCTTCAGGGCGGCCTGATCGTCGGGTTGTTCGCAGTCTTGTTGTACGATGCATTGGTCATGGCAGAAACAGCCCTGTCGAACCGTGTCGGCGCGACACTTTAATCGAAAAACCTCCCTAAGGCGGAACGCTTCGAGAGGGGGGTGGCTCATCTGGTTGGTTTGATTACGCGGCGCGTTGTCTATGATGCAAGCGTCGCGCTTCGAGCGTCTTTCGTTTGATCCGTTATTGCTGAGCAGCCGTGGGGCACCACCCCTCCGGGAAGCCACGGAGATCATGGATACTGCAATTCAGCGCCAGGACATCAATCGGCGTGACAGGGTTGACCAAGGCCGATGTTGCGGTCGCCACGATAGGCAAGTCGTATAATTCCCCCCAGATACCTGCGACACCGTTCTCGCTGGACCCGCAAAGCAGGAACAGTATTCCAAGTTGCAAACAGTTTATTGTGTGCTGGACCTATCTTGTCGCGCGACGTTGTAGGCTCAAAGCAAAGTGTTATTTCAGCCTCGAATGATTGGAGGCTACCATGAAGAAATCAAATGTTATCACGGCCTTTGGCCTTGCCCTGACCCTGGCGTTACCTCTTGGTGCAGCTCGCGCAGAAACGTGGAATGTCGGCATGTCCGGAGGCTATTTCCCGTTCACTTTCGTGCGGCTGGACGAGTTGCAGGGATTTGAAGTCGATTTTATCAATGCCCTTGCTGCCGAGACCGGCAATGACGTGAACTTTGTCACCATGTCGTTTTCGGGTCTGATTGGCGCACTGGAATCGGGACGCATCGATACGGTCGCCAACCAGATCACCATCACCCCCGAACGCGAGGCAAAATTCGCCTTTTCACAGCCTTACGTCCTTGATGGCGCGCAAGTTGTCGTCAAGGCGGGCAACGAGGACACGATACAAGACACCGCAGATCTGAGCGGCAAGACCGTGGCGGTCAATCTCGGCTCCAACTACGAAGAGTTGTTGAATGATCTGCCCAACGCAGCCGACATCGACATCAAGACCTACGAGAGCAACATCGCACAAGATACCGCGCTGGGACGCGTCGATGCCTTTGTGATGGACCGCGTCTCATCCGCCCAGCTGATCCAGGAAAGTCCCCTGCCACTCGCGCTGGCGGGCAAACCTTTCAGTGAAATTCGCAATGCCCTTCCGTTTCGCGATGACGACGACGGGCGCGCACTTCGGGACGAGATCGACACGGCCATCACCACGTTGAAGGAGAAAGGCACATTGACCGAAATCTCGCAGAAATGGTTCGACACTGATATCACGAAGGCGAACTGATCTAATGCGCGCGCTCGACGTCGACTATATGCTGGGGCTGCTGCCCGTCCTTCTGGGCTATGTGCCGCTGACGCTGTTCATGGCGGTGGTGGGGATGGCGTTCGCGCTGGTCCTCGCCGCCCTCATGGCGGTCGAGCGGGTCGCGCGCATCCCGGTGCTCGACGTCTTTGTGCGTCTATTTATCAGCTTCTTTCGCGGTACGCCCTTGTTGGTGCAGCTTTTCCTGTTCTACTTTGGCTTACCGCAAATACTGTCATTCCTGACCGCGATCAACGGCGTGACGGCGACGATCATGGGTCTTACCCTGCATTTTTCGGCCTACATGGCCGAGAGCATCCGCGCCGCGATCCTCGGCGTTGACCGTGCCCAGTGGGAGGCGAGCCGTGCCGTGGGCATGACGCAGGCGCAGATGATGCGCCGGATCATCCTGCCGCAGGCCTCGCGCGTGGCTGCGCCGACGCTGATCAACTACTTCATTGATATGGTCAAAAGCACGTCGCTCGCCTTTACCCTCGGCGTGACCGAACTGATGGGCGCTGCGCAAAAGGAGGCGGCGGGCAGCTTTCACTACTTTGAGGCATTTCTGGTCGTCGCCGCAATCTACTGGATCATGGTCGAGGCACTATCCTTTTGCCAGCGGCGACTGGAGATCTATTTGAACAAGGCACATGCGCGATGATTTCAATTCAACATCTCAACAAGAGCTTTGGCAATACACCGGTCCTGCGGGATATATCGTTGGACATATCGCCGGGCGAGCGGGTGGTGGTCATCGGCCCCTCTGGCACTGGCAAGTCCACGCTGCTGCGCTGTCTGAACTTTCTGGACGAGCCCGATAGCGGGACAATCGCTATTGGCGATTTGTCAGTCGATGCCGCGCGCGCGTCCAAGGTCGACATTCTGGGCCTGCGCCGCCGCACTGGATTTGTTTTTCAGAACTATGCGCTTTTTGCCAATAAAACCGCGCGCCAGAACATCACAGAGGCGCTGGTGACGGTCAAGGGCATGAGCCGCGCTGACGCAGATGCGCGGGCCAACAGCATCTTGCGCGAGACCGGACTGGAAGCGCGCGCAGATGCTTATCCGGCGTCCCTTTCGGGCGGGCAGCAGCAGCGCGTCGGCATCGGACGTGCAATGGCTCTGGACGCAGAGCTGCTGCTCTTTGACGAGCCGACCAGCGCGCTTGACCCTGAATGGGTGGGCGAGGTCCTGGACCTCATGCGCAAGCTGGCCGAGACCCGTCAGACCATGCTGATCGTTACCCACGAGATGCAATTTGCCCGCGAGATCGCTGATCGCATTCTCTTTATGGACGGCGGGCGCATCGTCGAAGAAGGCTCGCCTGCACAGCTTCTGGATGCCCCGCGCGATCCTCGTACCAAGGGATTTCTACGCCGCGTGGGCTGAGGTAGAGCGGCGCGAGTTCTTAAGTGCGCCGGAAGGGAGCCGAGATGACATCACCGACGGCGCCTGTCTTGCGCCGAGCCGCACGGGTGCCTTTAATTCCTTCTCGCGGTGCGTCAGCCACGCTTTTGCCGTCCTATGGCGATCAAAACACGACGACTCTTGATGGACGATCCGACCTTTCGACCTTATAACGACCCGGGCCGGGTAGCTGACCGACCGTCATTACGTTTGCGTTCCACGATTGATCCCATGACGATAGTCCTCGACTTATTTTGGTAGTCTTGTGGGCTGCCGTTTGGGGTATATCGGTCCAGATATGTCGAAACAGTCCAAAATACCGCCCGATGAACCAAGAGTTGTGTGATGAATTTTCCAATGAATAAAAGGGTTTGTCATTCTGCCCGTCTGTCTGTCGCCCCGATGATGGATTGGACGGACCGGCATTGCCGTGTGCTGCACCGGCTTCTGACCCGCGAGGCCCTGCTCTATACTGAAATGGTTACCGCGCCTGCGCTGGTGCGGGGGGGCGCGCTGCATCTGCTGGACTACTCTGCGTGTGAGCATCCCGTCGCGTTGCAGCTGGGTGGCTCGGACCCCGTGGAACTGGCGGCGGCGGCGCGGCTGGGGCAGGCGGCCGGTTATGCCGAGATCAATTTGAATGTCGGGTGTCCTTCGGACCGGGTCCAATCGGGCACGTTTGGCGCGGTGCTGATGAAATCGCCCGCGCTGGTGGCCGAATGCTGCGCGGCGATGATTGACGCGGTGGACGTGGAGGTGACCGTCAAATGCCGGATCGGTGTCGATGATCAAGTGCCCGAAGAGGTGCTGCCCGAGTTCATCGCGCGGGTTGGCGCTGCGGGTGTGCAACGCTTTGCGATCCATGCGCGCATGGCGTGGCTCGATGGGCTGAGCCCGAAGGAAAACCGCGATATCCCGCCGCTGAACTATCCGCTGGTAATGAAGATGAAGCAGCTTTTCCCGGCGCTGCATCTGTCGGTAAATGGCGGGATCGACAGCCTTGATCAGGCCGAGGCGTTTCTGGAAGCGGGGATGGACGGTGTGATGATCGGGCGGGCCGCCTACCACCAGCCCGCTGAGGTGCTGTGCGCTTCGGATCGGCGGATATTCGGCGGGGCGGCACCTGACACCACCGCCGAGGACGCCGCGCGCGCAATGTTGCCCTATATCGAGGCGCATATGGCGGCTGGCGGGCGGTTGCATCAGGTGACGCGTCATATGCTGGGCCTTTTTGCCGGACGCCCGGGGGCGCGCGGCTGGCGGCGCGCGCTTTCAGAGGGTGCGTCCCGGCCCGGCGCAGGGCCGGAACTGGTAGAGGAGGCGCTGCAGCACGTCACAGGGCGGTGTGTGGCGTAAAACCGGTTGCCCGGTGGCACAATTCCCGATCTAACGCGTTAAAGGCGGGGAGGCTGCAAAAATGGCGGACATGACATTGTTGCTGAGCATGGGCGCGATGCTGCTGGTGATCGGGGCCTTTGCAGGTGTTCTGGCTGGCCTTCTGGGAGTGGGGGGTGGCATCATCCTTGTCCCATCGTTTTTCTATGCGTTTCAGATGCTTGGCTATGACGGCCCGCAGTTGATGCAGATATGCCTGGCGACTTCGCTGGCGACGATCATGGTGACGTCGGTCCGCTCTGTCCTGAGCCATAACAGGAAGGGTACGGTGGATTGGGGTATCCTGCGAAGCTGGGCTCCGGGGATTGCGATCGGCGCGATCTTTGGCGTTGTCGTTGCGGCAGGGCTGCGGTCCGGGACATTGCAGGTAATCTTTGGCGCTCTCGCATTGATCATAGGGCTTTACATGGCGTTTGGTCGGTCGGAATGGCGGCTGGGAGATGCGATGCCGACAGGGTTCCGGCGCGCCGGCCTGTCGCCCGGTGTCGGGTTCCTGTCGGTCCTGATGGGGATTGGCGGCGGCAGTTTTGGTGTGCCCCTGATGGCACTGCATGCGGTGCCCATCCACCGGGCGGTGGCCACGGCGGCGGGCTTTGGTGTGACGATTGCGGTGCCGTCGGTGGCGGGGTTCTTGTTGTTCGACATTGCGCCGGCACATCGGCCTCCGATGACCGTGGGTGCGGTGAACCTCGTGGCCTTTGCCATCGTGATCGCGATGACGTTGATCACCGCGCCCTGGGGGGTAAAGCTGGCGCACGCGATGGACCCCAAGCCGCTGAAGCGGGCCTTTGGCGGGTTCCTCACACTGGTGGCGCTGAACATGCTGCGCAAGGCGATAGGATGGTAGAAGCATTTCTGCGCCGGGGCTGGGCGCATTTCGACCACACGCCAGAAGTTGCCGCATGGGCCGCCACTGCGCGCGCGGCGGCGCTGGTGGAGATCGCCGATCCGGTTTGTCAGGCGGAGTGGCTGCAATGCGGCGGGACGTGGTTCGTTGGGGTCGATACGCTGCCCAACTCGGTTGATGGATCGGTCGGGGGATCGGGGCCGCTGGCCGGGCCGGGATACGACCAGGCGGTTGATATCTATGGCGGACTGCCGCTGCACCGTGGGCAGGTTTCGGTCATGTATCCCGGCTATCCCAAGCCGCGCGAGGGCGAAGGCGAGGGTGCGTTTGGCTTTCGGCTCAGGCGCGATGCGGCGCATGTGGACGGCTTGCTGGCGGTAGGGCCCGCGCGTCAACGGATGTTGAAAGAGCGGCATGCCTATATCCTCGGGCTGCCGCTGACGCAGGCCAGCGCCGAGGCCAGCCCGCTGGTGGTCTGGGAAGGCAGTCACGAAATCATGCGCGCCGCTTTTGCCCGCGCGCTGCGCGACATGCCGCCCCAGAGCTGGAGCGAGGTCGACCTGACCGAGATCTATACTCATACCCGCGCCCAGGTCTTTGAAAATTGCCGTCGCGTCGAGCTGCCCGCGAAACCGGGCGAGGCGACGCTGCTGCATCGTCTGGCGGTGCACGGGGTCGCGCCCTGGGGCGCGGCTGCTACGGCGCCACCGGAAGGGCGGATGATCGCGTATTTCCGACCGGAGCTGCCGGATCACGATGATGGGTGGCTGACGTTGCCGTGAGGTGGACGTATCGTCAGCCTGTCGCGGCTGCGGTCGCTGGTGAGCTTGCTACTCGTTCCGCCCGGCGAGCCGCGCGGCGCGGCCACCGCGGCGTTTGCGCAGCAGTGCGGTACGGCCCGGCAACTCGGCGCTGATCCGTGCGCGCTCTTCATCGGTCATCCGCGACCAGCGGCTGATCTCGTCGATACTGCGGTTGCAGCCGGTGCAGATCCGCGCCTCGGGATGCACCACGCAGATGCGGATGCAGGGGCTCTCTACCTCGTTTCGGCTCCAGACCTTGGCGCCGCCGATTTCGTCGTTCATTTCGTCTCTCACAATGCGTCCTTCATATGGTGCAAACGGTCGAGCACACCTTGGAGGATATACGAGGCGGCGATGTTGTCGATCACCTCTGCGCGACGCTTGCGTGACGCATCCGCCTCCAACAGCGCCTTTTCGGCGGCAACGGTGGACAATCTCTCGTCCCAGTAGCTGATTGGCAGATCGGTGAGGCGCGTCAGGTTGCGGGCAAAGGCGCGGGTGGATTGGCAGCGCGGACCCTCCGAGCCGTCCATGTTGCGCGGCAGGCCGAGGATGATACCGCCGACCTCGCGGCCGCTGGCGATCTCCAGCAGGCGTGCGGCATCAAGGCCGAATTTGCGGCGGCGGATCGTCTCGAACGGGCTGGCGACCGATAGCAGCCGGTCCGAGACGGCCACGCCGATGGTCTTGTCCCCCAGGTCGAGACCGATGAGTGCGCGCATCGGCGGCAGTGCCTGCGCGAACTCCTGGATATTCTCGTGGATCATTGCGACACTCCGGCGCGGATTGCGCCTGCCCGGACGGTTTTCAATGCCTCGGGGCGGGCGGCAAAGACCTCTTGCGCCTCGTCCCAGATCGTGGCGGCGCGTGCCGTCTCGCCCAGAACACCATAAGCCGAGATCAGTCGCGCCCATTCTTCTGCCGTGCCGCCCTCGTTGGCCAGCCGGTCCGACAGCTGGGCGACCATGCCGCGGATCATCTCCGTCCGGTCCGCAGAATTCATCTCGGCGGCAGCCTCGACATCGGCGGCGTTCGGGCCGGGGGTGTCGGGCAGCGGGGGCAGTTCGTAGGTCACGCCCGCCATCATTGCCAGATCGGGCAGGGCATCGCGAATGAGCGGCATCCAGGGCGCGTCCGCGGCGCTGTCTTTCAGCAATGCATCCCATAGGCGAAAGGCGGCATCGGGTCTGCCCACCTGCGCCAGATAGAGACCGAGATAGTAACGCGCCGCGCCATTCTCCGGGTCGCGTTCAAGCGCCGTGCGCAAGGCGGCTTCGGCCTCGGTCGAGACATATCCATGCGCCGCCGTCACCATCAGATCGGCAAGAAAGGCGTGTTCGTCCGCATCTGCAGCCGGCCCCCTGACCGTGATCAGGCGGCTCTGCGCGTCGATGGCGGCGCGGGTATTGCCCAGCATGGCTTCGTTGCGCGCCAGCAGCATCAGGCCGCGCGGCTCGTCGGGGTTATCGTGCATCGCGGTGCGCAGCCGGTCCATCAGTGCGGCGAATTCCTTGGTCGGGGCGGGCTGTGGCGGGGCGGGCAGGGCGAGAGCCTCTGCCTCGGCCTGGCTGAGACGTTCGGCGCGTGCGTCGTTCGAGGCCGCAAGGCGTGCCGCCCGCGGCAAGTCCGGATAGCCCGGCGCGCCGATCTGCCGGTAAAGCGTGAGCGAGCCGCCGACCAGCACCAGAGTGGCCAGCACGATGACGATCCGGCCCGCGACAGGCGGCTGCCCGCCCGACATGCCGCCGCGTTGCAGCTGGGCATCCGCGGCGAGGATGCGGCGCGAAACCTCCGTGCGGATACGCCCGGCCTCGGTGGGGGTGATCACCCCGCGGGCCTGATCGCGCTCCACCTCCCTGAGCTGGTCACGGTAAACGCCGATGTCATAGGCTGCGGGCGGGGCATCACCCACACGCCCGCGCAACAGCGCGGCACCGATGGCGGCACTGACAGCCAGCGCCAGCGCGCCTGTAAGAATCCAGAAAATCATCATCTCTCCCTGCTCTTGCCCTGACATAACCCCGTGTCGGGCGGGAAAAAAGGGGCAGGGTGTCGCTACGGTGCCGGTACGGCGCCTCTATGTCGCAATTTTTACCCCGGGCGCCGCATTATGTATCCACTCCAGCCGACATATACGGCATACCGTCTGTGAAACCGGCCGCGCCGAATCCCTTGTCATCGAGGCCCCGCATGAAAAAATATTCAGCCTTTGCCGTCGCCCGAGAGGCTCTGCGCCACCATACCGGGTGGGAGCGCGCCTGGGCCTCGCCAGAACCGCGTGCCAAATACGATGTGATCATCATCGGCGCTGGCGGACATGGACTGGCTACTGCCTACTATCTGGGTAAGAATTTCGGCATCACCAATGTGGCGATTCTGGAAAAGGGCTGGCTGGGGGGCGGTAATACCGGCCGCAACACCACGATCATCCGCTCGAACTACCTTCAGGATGCCTCGGCAGCGATCTACGAGAAAGCCCGCTCGCTCTACGAGACAATCAGCCAGGACCTGAACTACAACGTGATGTTCTCGCCGCGCGGTGTGATGATGCTGGCCCAGACGCAATCCGAGGTGCGCGGGTTCGAGCGCACGGCCCATGCCAACGCGCTGCAAGGAGTCCAGACCGAATACATCACCCCCGAAAGGGTGAAGCAGCTGGTCCCGATCATCAATATCGACGGTCCCCGTTATCCGGTGTTGGGCGCGATCTGGCAGGCACGCGGCGGCACGGCGCGCCATGACGCGGTCGCATGGGGCTATGCGCGCGCGTGCTCGGCCATGGGCATGCACGTGATCCAGCAATGCGAAGTGACCGGCATCCGCCAATCCGGCGGCAAGGTGACGGGCGTGACCACCAGTCGCGGCGATATCGCCTGTGACAAGCTGGGCGTCGTCGTGGCAGGCCATTCGGGTCATGTGGCCGAGATGGCCGGCTTCCGGCTGCCGATCGAATCCGTGGCGCTTCAGGCGCTGGTCTCCGAACCGATCAAGCCCTGCATGGACGTGGTGGTGATGGCCAACACGGTGCACGGCTACATGAGCCAGTCCGACAAGGGCGAGATGGTCATAGGCGGCGGCGCTGACGGTTATAACAACTACACCCAGCGCGGTTCCTTCCACCATATCGAGGAAACCGTGCGCGCTCTGGTCGAAACCTTCCCGATGGTCGCCCGGCTCAAGATGCTGCGCCAGTGGGGCGGGATCGTGGACATGACCGGCGACCGCTCGCCGATCCTGTCCAAGACGCCCGTCGACGGCATGTTCATGAACTGCGGCTGGGGCACCGGCGGCTTCAAGGCGATCCCCGGCTCGGGCTGGGGCTTTGCCGAACTGATGGCCAAGGGCCACTCGCCGCTGACCGAGGCGTTCTCACTCGACCGCTTCGCCGAAGGCCGCTTCATTGATGAATCGGTGGCGGCGGGGGTGGCGCACTGATGAAGTTTACCTTTGGATGTTTCATGATGGTGGTGGGCGTTCTGATTATGGTGTTGGCCTTTTTGGTTTGGATCACCTCTGATTATCCTGACTTCAATCTATTCCGCCTCTTTGGTTTTTTGGAAAGTGGTTTGAGCGCGATGATACAAACGCAATTGAATTGGCTTCGCGTCGTCGCAATTGCAGCGCCGGGATTGATGCTCTTCTATTTCGGTCGCCATCTCATGAAGAAAGAAGAGGCTGAACCATGCTGATCCTGACCTGCCCCTGCTGCGGCGTGACCGGCGAAGAGACCGAATTTCATGGCGGCGGCGAGGCGCATCTGAAGCGTTTCGGCCCCGGGTCGTCCGATGCCGATTTCCGTGATTACCTGTTCTCCAAGGTGAACCCCAAAGGCGTCCACCTGGAGCGCTGGCGCCACAATAATGGCTGCGGCAAGTGGTTTCATGCGGCGCGCGATACTGTGACGCTGGAGGTCTTCGGCACCTATCCCGCCCAGACATTCGAGCCACCACAAGCGGTCAAGGACGCGATCACCGCCAAACGGCCTGGCTGGTCGTGGAGGGATTTCTCATGATCCTTCATTTTTCCGAAAATACTCAAATCGCTCCCGCAGCCATGATCGCAAAGGTCTGATGATATGAGCACACGTCTGGCACAGGGCGGCCGGTTCCTGAACAAATCGCGCAGCCTGGATTTCACCTTCAACGGCAGACGCCTGCGCGGATTCGAGGGCGACACCATCGCCTCGGCACTGCTGGCGAACGATCAGATGATGATTGGCCGCTCGTTCAAGTATCACCGCCCGCGCGGCGTCGTGGCCTCTGGCGCCGAAGAGCCCAACGGCCTCGTCGGCATGGGCACCGGCAGCGATTTCGAGCCCAACCAACGGGTCACCACGACCGAACTTTTCAATGGGCTGACCTGCACCAGCCAGAACCACTGGCCGTCGCTTGATTTTGACATTGGCGCGATCAATTCCAGGTTAAGCCGCTTCCTGCCTGCGGGCTTCTACTACAAGATGTTCATCCACCCGCGCCCCTTCTGGAAACACATCTACGAGCCGATCATCCGCCGTTCCGCAGGTCTGGGCCGCGCGCCGAAAGACCGTGATACTGACACTTACGAGCATTTCTACGCGTTCGTCGATGTGCTGGTGATCGGCGGCGGCGTGGCCGGGCTGCAGGCCGCAAGGACGGCCGCTGAAGCCGGTGCCAGGGTGCTCTTGATCGAGCAGACCGCCCACTGGGGCGGACGCGCGCCGGTCGATGACGGCATCGTGGACGGTCAGCCTGCGGACAAGTTCGTGGACGAAACCGTTGCGGCACTTGAAGGCATGCCCAACGTGACCATACGCACCCGTATGATGGGCGCGGGCGTTTATGATCACGGTTACGCATTGGGCTATGAGCGCGTGGGCGATCATCAGCCCGGAGCGGATGGCCCGCGCCACCGGTTGTGGCGTATCCGGGCGCGCCAGATCATCACCGCAACCGGCGCGATCGAGCGCCCCCTCAGCTTTGCCGGCAACGACATTCCCGGTGTCATGCTGGCCGCTGCGGTGCGCGATTATATGGTTAATTACGGGGTTTCGCCAGGCGACCGCACCGTGGTCGTGACCAACAATGACGATGCCTACCGGACCGCAATCTGCCTGAAAAAGCAGGGTCTCACGGTGCCTGCCATCCTTGATGCGCGGGTGTTGCCCAGTGACAGCGCGCTGATGGCCGAAGCCAGGGAGATGGGCATCCGGGTGATGATGGGGCATGGCATCGCTTCGGTCACGGGCGGCAAGCGCGTGACCGGCGTGCAGATCTGCAGCCAGGCCGGCGAAGGTGCCGTGCTGGAAGAGGTCGCCTGCGACGCGGTGGCCATGTCGGGAGGTTGGTCGCCGGTCGTGCATCTGTGGTCGCATTGCGGTGGCAAGCTGATCTGGGACACCGATCACGCCCATTTCCGCCCCGATGCGGACAAGGCACCGACCGGCGCCAGCGGCGAAGCCTATGTTATTGCGGCAGGCAGTGCCAATGGCGCGCTGGGCCTCGGGGATGTGCTGCGCGATGCGAACGCCGCCGGGCAGGCGGCGGCCACCGCCACCGGCCACACGCCGAAGAAAAGTGATCCGCCGCAGGCGGACGCGCAGGATGAGGCGCCGATGGCACCCGTGTGGATGATGCCGCACGGGGCGGGCATCGAAAAGCGGATGAAGACCTGGCTGGATTTCCAGAACGACGTAAAAGTGTCGGACGTGCAGCTCGCGGCACGCGAAGGCTTCGAGAGCGTCGAACACGCCAAGCGCTATACCACGCTGGGCATGGCGACGGATCAGGGCAAGCTGAGCAACATCAACGGTCTGGCAATCCTGTCGGACGCGTTGGGTCAGCCGATCCCGCAGACCGGCACGACCACGTTCCGCCCGCCCTACACGCCTATTTCGATGGCCTCCATCGTCGGCGAGGCGCGCGACGAGCGGTTCCAGCCGTTACGCCGGACGCCGATCCATGACTGGCACGCCGAAAACGGCGCCTATTGGGAGCCGGTCGGCCAGTGGCGTCGACCCTACTGCTATCAAAAGGACGGCGAGAGCATCGAAGCCGCGGTCAAGCGCGAGGTGCTGGCGACACGTGGCAGCCTTGGCCTGCTGGATGCGTCCACGCTGGGCAAGCTGCTGGTCAAGGGGCCGGACGCGGGCAAGTTTCTGGACATGCTCTACACCAACATGATGTCGAGCCTGAAACCGGGCCGCTGTCGCTATGGTCTGATGTGTAACGAGAACGGCTTTTTGATGGATGACGGTGTGGTTGCGCGCATCGACGACCAGACATTTCTGTGCCACACCACCACCGGCGGCGCCGAGAGCATCCATGGCCACATGGAAGAATGGCTTCAGACGGAATGGTGGGATTGGGATGTCTACGTTGCCAACCTGACCGAGCAATACGCGCAGATCGGGCTGGTCGGACCCAAGGCGCGCGAGGTCCTCGGTACGCTGACGGGCGATGATGTCAGCAATGACGCACTGCCTTTCATGGCGTGGGGGGACATCACGCTGGGCGGCATCACGGCGCGGATCTACCGCATCTCCTTCTCCGGTGAGTTGAGCTACGAGATCGCGGTCAAGGCTTCGCAGGGCCGGGCGCTGTGGGACCTGTTGCTGGCGACGGGCGATGCGCATGGGGTGACAGCTTATGGCACCGAGGCGCTGCACATCATGCGGGCCGAAAAAGGCTTCATCATGATCGGGGATGAGACCGACGGCACCGTCATTCCGCAGGATCTGGGCCTGAACTGGGCAATCTCCAAGAAAAAAGAGGATTACCTGGGCAAGCGCGCACAGGCGCGCAGTCACATGAGCGATCCGAACCGCTGGAAGCTGGTCGGTCTGGAAACCACCGATCGCAGTACGCTGCCCGATGGTGCCTACATCCCCGCCGAGGGGATGAACGACAACGGCCAGCGCAACCTTCAGGGGCGGGTCACGTCGACCTATCATTCACCGACGCTGGAGCGCGGCATCGCCATGGGGCTGGTGCTGAACGGACCTGATCGTATGGGCGAGGTCGTGGATGTACCACATATCGGCGGCACGGTGACGCAAGCCAGGATCGTCGATGCGGTGTTCTTCGACAAGGACGGGGAGAAGCAAAATGTTTGAGGCCGTAAGCGCGCTGCAAGGCGCATCCTGCAACGGGATTGTCCAGGTTCGCGAAATCGGATTGCAGGGGATGATCACCCTTCGCGGCGATCTGGGATCGGCAGCAGTGAAAAAAGCAGCGATGGCCGCGACCGGCCAGGATATGCCCAGCCAGCGCAAGGCCAATATCGAGGACGACACTGGCATTGCCTGGATGT
Source organism: uncultured Roseovarius sp. (assembly GCA_947503145.1). GTDB lineage: Bacteria > Pseudomonadota > Alphaproteobacteria > Rhodobacterales > Rhodobacteraceae > Roseovarius. The sequence continues at coordinate 44,538 of CANNCP010000002.1, read as the reverse complement.
CGCCGGACGAATTGCTGATCCTGGTGCCCTACGCGACAGTGGACGCGCGGTTGGAGGCGCTGGGCAAGGCGCTGGAAAAACAGCACCATCTGGCGGTGGACGTCTCGGATGCCCGCGCGGTGTTCGAATTGTCGGGCGGCCCTGACGTGCGCGAAGTGATCGCCAAGCTCTGCCCGGTGGACATGTCGGCGGGCGCCTTCGATTCCGGCTATTTCCGCCGCACGCGCATGGCACAAGTGCCCGCCGCCTTCTGGATGCCGGACGGCAACAGCGTGCGCATTGTGTGCTTTCGCTCGGTGGCGCAATATGTGTTCGACCTGCTCAAGGGCGCGGCGGCCCCGGGCAGCGCGGTGGGGTATCTCGTCTGAGGGCGGGGCCGCATGCCGTGACACGGGGCAGCGACTATCCCAGCGAAATTATCTCGGTTTCGTTATCCCGGATGTCCCTGACGTGTTGGCTGACGGCAGGGCGGGCGAAATGCAGGCTGGACAGTTCCGGCGCGCGCCAATCGGTAATCGCCAGATTATAGTGCAACTGGCTGCGCTTTGTCGGCGGCAGGGACGTGGCCGCGCCCAGCAGCCGCCGGTCGTTGAACGGGCAGATGTAGAAATTGTTGATGAAACTGTAGAGCAGGTTGCCAAAGCCGTGCGACAGGAACTGTTCGGCAAACATCAGGTCGTAGGCCCGGTCCCGGGCTGATCCGGGCAGCGTGCCATACCAATCTTCGTACATCTGCTGGATCACCGGGTTTTCGACGATGGACTTGTCCGACAGCATCATCATACGGATGCCGGTACGGATATCATGGGGCCGACCCTGCTCATACTCCCGGACGCCGCGCCGCCACAACACGGCCTTGAGGAAATCGCAACCGTTACCGCGCAGGAAAATCCCGCCCGGTTCGTGCGCCAGCAACACCTCGTGGCGGATCGGTTGGGGCGCATCGTCAAGACCGGTGATGATGCGGTGCAATCGGGCGAGATGATCGAGGTGGCTTTCGCTGGTGATCCTGAACTCGTCGTGGCACAGCGGATCGATCTCGCGTAGCGGCGCGCCGACACGCTTGGCCAGATGCCGTGCCAGTCGCAGATCCTTGCGGCTCATGGAGTTTTCGACATGCGAGAACAGCTTGATCTTGTCCAGCACCGGCTTGGCGCAGCTCAGCAGCAGGCGGCTGTCCAGCCCGCCGGACAGCGGCAGATGCACATTGCCGGGCAGGTGGTTCGCAAGGCTGGCAATCACCTGCTCCAGCCGCAGGACGATGCCGCGCACCACGTCGGCTTCTTGGTCGGGGGACGGTTCTGTCACGTCGTCCGGGGCGGGCCAGTGGCGCACCGGCGCCCAATGGCCGAGATCGAGAAAGTGATTGGGCAGCAGGCGTTTGATCGCGATATCTGGCGTGTGGCCAAAGGCAAGGCGACTCGCTCCGGCCATCGCTCCGGTGGTCAGCGGATAGTTCGTATTGGGCTGCGGTGCCCGTGTCAGCACCAGATTTGTGGTTGACCCGACGCGCCGGGCATCTCGGTCATAGACTGCGCCCAAAGAGCCAAGGCTGTCGAGATAGATCCGCTGATGCGTCCCGGTGATGGCGATGATCGCGTAGCGCCCGGCGCTGTCATTCAGCCAGTCAAGCAGGTCCAACGGGGGCTGGTCGCGGGCAATCAGGGCCTCCAGCCGCGCGGTGGTGATCACTGCCCCATCGGGATCGACCGCCAGCCCGAGGATGGCGATCCTGCCGCCACCGCCGAAAGGTGCGACCGCTACCGGCAGGTTTGCCCCGTGGTAGAGGATCCAGTTGCCCAATGCGACCCCACGCATGGCCGCAGGGGCGGCGGTGCCGCTGGGGGCCAGCAGGAACTGCTGTGACAGGACCGGCCCGCTGTCGATCCCGTGATCGGCACAAAGCTGCTCTGTCCAGCTTGCGCGGGTATCCCACGCCGGAGCCGTCGGCGACATAAAAAACGACATATCCTGCACACAACCCACTCAACCTGCACTTAAAGCACTGAAACGATTTTGCTTTTACATAAGTAATTTGATAGAATTGGCGGATACAAGTCCAAAAAGGTCTCGCGCGCACTGATCTTAGGCCATGACGATCCGGCGGCAGGAACTTGCAGTCCGGGGTTGACGTTGTCACCACGGCCCTACCATGTAGGCTACATGAATTCTGACACGCACCAAAGGGGGCAATCCATGAGCTTTCAACTTCCTGATCTTCCCTATGCACACGACGCTCTGGTCGCACATGGCATGTCGGCCGAGACGCTGGAGTATCACCACGACCTGCACCACAACGCCTATGTGACCAACGGCAACAAGGCGATTGAGGGCACCGAATGGGCTGACAGGTCTCTCGAAGAGATCATCAAGGGCACCTATGACGCGAACGCCGTGGCGCAGAATGGTATCTTCAACAACATCAGCCAGTTATGGAATCATAACCAATTCTGGGAAATGATGAGCCCCGGCGACAGCAAGATGCCCGGCGAACTGGAAAAGGCGCTGAATGACAGCTTTGGCTCGATCGACAAGTTCAAGCAGGACTTCGCGGCCGCCGGCGCCGGTCAGTTCGGCTCGGGTTGGTGCTGGCTGGTCAAGAAGGCCGACGGGTCACTGGCCGTTACCAAGACCGAAAACGGCGTGAACCCGGTCTGTTTCAATCAGACCGCGCTGCTGGGCTGCGACGTGTGGGAGCATTCCTACTACATCGATTTCCGCAACAAGCGCCCGGCCTATCTGGAAAATTTCCTGAACAATCTGGTGAACTGGGAAAACGTCGCCAGCCGGATGTAACCGGCGATACGACGGGTATTTTCACGGGGCCTGCCGGGAGCGATCCTGGCAGACCTTTCCCATCCACCTGCCGGGTGCGCGTTCTGGCAGGATTCATGAAACGGTGAACAGGGCGCTGCTGACCGGATTTTTCCAAACAGAGGCGACAAACCCGCACACGTTACCGGAGCGGGTGGAGCCGGACGCCCGGCACCGGGCGAAGGTGGTGCAATGACCGAACCCACACGCGGCGTACTGGCGATGGTCATGGCCTGCATGATCTGGGGTCTTTCGGGTCTCTACTACAAACTGCTGGCACATATTCCGCCCATCGAAGTGCTGGCACATCGCACGATCTGGTCATGTGTCTTTTTCGTAGTGGTGTTGCTGGCGCAGGGGCGGCTGCGGGCGCTGCTGGATATATTTAGGTCGCCGCGCGCCATGCTTCTGGTTGCCCTTGCAGCGCTGATGATCTCCATCAACTGGCTGATTTTCATCACGTCGATACAGATCGACATGGCGATGGAGGCTTCGCTGGGCTACTACATCTTTCCGCTGGTCTCGGTGGTGCTGGGGGCCGCAGTCTACCGCGAACGCATGAGCGGGGCGCAGGTCGCCGCCGTCGGACTGGCCCTTGCGGCGGTCGTGACGCTGACTTTCGGGTTGGGTGTCGCGCCGTGGATATCATTGATCCTGGCGGTCTCTTTCGGCCTGTACGGGTTGATCAAGAAAGCCATGACGCAAGGGGCGGTAGTGTCCGTGACTGCCGAAATGCTGGTCCTTGTACCAATCGCGCTGGCGGTGCTGTGGTACGCCCATCCGGGCGGTACGGGTGTGTTCGGCACCGGCTGGCGTGACGCGGCGCTTCTGGCGTTTTCGTGGGTGCTGTCGGGGGTGCCGCTGATCCTGTTCAGCATGGCGGCGCGGCGGGTGTCGATGGCTACAGTCGGCCTCGTGCAATACCTCAACCCAAGCTTGCAGTTTGTGGTTGCGACGCTGCTTTTTCTAGAGCCGTTCACGCCTTGGCACATGATCGCCTTTCCGATGATCTGGACCGGGCTGGCGATCTATACCGCCGCTGGCTGGCATCAGGACAGGGCGGCCCGCAGAGCAGCAAAGAGCGCGTTCACATCCGGCACCGCTCTGTAGAAATCGCGCAGCGTGGGTTCGGCAAAGCCCTGGGCGATGATATGGTCGATCAGCCCGGTCAGGGGCTGCCAGTACCCGTCCACGTCAAGCAGCAGGATCGGCATTTCGTGCAGCCCCAGCTGCCGCCATGTCAGAAGCTCGAAAAACTCGTCGAGCGATCCGGCGCCGCCGGGCAGCACCACGATGGCGTCGCAGTTCATGAACATGATTTTCTTGCGCTCGTGCATCGTCTCGGTGACGACATAGGTGGTCAGGCTATGGTTGCCGACCTCGCGCCCGACCAGGTGTTGGGGGATCACGCCGAAGGTCTCGCCACCCGCGGCCTGTGCCGCGCGCGCGGTGCGTCCCATCAGCCCGACGTCGCCGGCCCCGTAGACCAGCCGCCACCCCGCATTTGCCAGCGCAGTGCCCACAGCGTCCGCCGCCGCGCCATAAGTCGGATTGGCCCCCTCACGTGAGCCGCAAAAGACACAGACCGAGTGTTCCGTCATCAAAAAGCCTACTGCACAAAAAGGGTTGTTTTGACCCGTGATTACCTTCTTGCTAAAGCTTCTTTCACATAATCTAAAGCAGAGAATATGCAAAACACAGAGCAACAACCGAATGTCGCGGGCGATTTGCCCCAGAATAGCGGACTGGATTTGCGGCAGTTGATCTGTGGCTGCGGTATGCGCGCTGTGCATAGGGCGCACGGGGCGGTGGAAGGACAAAGATGACCAAGCTGGCTGGTTTGACGGGCGGACAGGCGATTGGCGTGGCCAGTGTCGCCGTGGCAGGGGTCGTTGCCGTCGGACTCTATGCTGCGGGCATTTTTACGCCCGCGCCACCGCCAGAGCCTGCCGCGGCCCCAGAGCCTGCCGCGGCCCTTGTGCAGGAGCCCGCCGAAACGAACGCAGCGCAGCCCGAAACCGCAGCGATTGCGCCACCGGCACCCGAGACGGCGACACCGGATAAGGCTGTTGCAGATGCCGCCGCGCTACCGGATGCGCCTCGCATTGACGTCTTTCGCCTCGAACCGGACGGCGCGATGCTGGTGGCGGGCAGCAGTGCGCCCGGCTGGCTGACGGAAATCCTCATCGATGGTGCGCCACTTGCGGATGCGGCCGCCGATGGCAATGGTCAGTTCGTGCAATTCGTGACCCTGGGCCACAGCGATCAGCCGCGCTTCCTGTCGCTGGCGATGACCTCACCGGCGACCGGCGACCGGATACTGTCCCCCGATGAGGTGATCATCGCCCCCACCCCGGCCATGGCCAGGGACACCCCGTCAAGCGCCGTACAGACCGCCGACCAGACCGCGGATGCGCCTGCGGACGAGTCCGCCCCGAGCATTCCAGACAGTACCCAGCCCGTGCCCCAGACCGGACAGGTCGCACCCCCGGACATGCCGGGAACCGAGACCGCCGCCAATATCGAGACCGCACCCGCAGTGCCCCAGCAGGCACCACCCGTCTCGACGCAGATCAGCACAGAAGCCACGGACCCTGCCGAGACCGACCAACAAGAGCCACCTGCCGCTGCGGCTGCACAAGAGAGTCCCCTTCGGGCCGAAACGCAGATCGCTGCGCAGGACCAAGCGACCGCGCCGACATTGCCAGCATCCGGGGCCGAGCCCGCCGTCGATCCCCCCGGCGCGGAGATCCTTGCGGAAACGCCCAAAGAAACGGCCCCGGAACAGGCCGCCGTCCCAGACATGGCCCCCGTTCCGGCGCAACAACAGCAAACAGTGCTGCTTTCCAACGAAAGCGGTGTCACCGTTCTTCAGGCTCCCATTGCCTCGGACATCGCGCCAGAACTGATGTCGGCGGTGGCGATCGATGCCATCACGTATTCGGATGCGGGCGAGGTTCAATTGGCGGGTCGGGGATCGGGCCGCGGCTATGTGCGGATCTATCTCGATAATACGCCGATCACCACGTCGCGCATCGCCGCTGATGGTGGCTGGCGGACCGATCTGCCATCGGTCGATACCGGCGTCTACACGCTGCGTGTCGATGAAATCGCTAATGACGGTACGGTGCTCAGCCGGGTGGAGACGCCATTCAAACGCGAAGACGGAACTGTGGTAGCCAAGGTCGGGGCGGAGGCAGAAGCGGCAAGCCGTATTCGCGCCGTGACGGTCCAGCCCGGCAACACGCTCTGGGCGATATCGCGTGAACATTACGGCGAGGGGGTCCTCTATCTGCGTGTTTTCGAGGCCAATGCCGACCGGATTCGTGACCCGGACCTGATCTATCCCGGTCAGGTCTTTAGCGTGCCTGAATAACGCCTTCATTTTTCTGAAAATACTCAAATCAACCCAACTTCCGGGTCAGAACGTTCGTGGAATTCTCCGGCCGCTGACGCTGCGCTCTGTGCACAGGCGCGCAGAGTTCTGCGCTCTGGATATTCCGGTCAGCGCGGCCTATCTCTGGCCGGGCCAGTAAACCTGAAAGTTCGAAATGCGCCGCTCACGCCTGCCCACAACCGAAACGCCCAGCGATGGCTGGACCACGATCCGCCGGGTCGCGCCCTATCTGTGGCCCGCTGACCAACCCTGGGTGAAGCGGCGCGTGGTCCTGTCGCTGATCGTGCTGCTGCTCGCCAAGCTGGTGGCGGTGGGCACACCGTTTTTCTACAAGGCTGCGGTCGATGCGCTGGCGGGCGACACGGCGGATGCGGCCTGGATGCTGGCCTTTGGCGCAATCGGGCTGACCGTCGCCTATGGCGGTGCGCGACTGTTGAATGTCGGCTTTCAACAGTTGCGCGATGCGATCTTTGCGCGCGTCGCGCAGCGTGCGCTGCGGGCGCTGGCGCTGCGGACGTTCCGGCATATTCACGCGATGTCGATGCGCTATCACATGTCACGCAAGACCGGCGGGCTGAGCCGGATCATCGAGCGCGGCGTGAAAGGTGTCGAATTCCTGCTGCGGTTTCTGCTTTTTTCCGTCGGACCGCTGATCATCGAGTTGCTGCTGATCGGGGCCGTGCTGTGGGCGCTCTTTGACTTTTGGTATCTGGTGGTGGTGGTCGTGGTGATCGCGCTCTATGTCGCGTTTACCTTCAAGGTGACCGAATGGCGCGTGAAGCTGCGCAAGCAGATGAACGATCAGGACACCGACGCCAACCAAAAGGCGATCGATAGCCTGCTGAATTATGAGACGGTCAAGTACTTCGGAGCCGAAGACCGCGAGGCAAGCCGCTATGACGCCGCGATGGCGGGCTACGAGAGTGCGGCACTGTCCACCTCCTATTCGCTGGCCTTCCTCAATTTCGGACAGTCGGTGCTGATCACCGCAGGGCTGGTGATCGTGATGGTCATGGCCGCCATGGGGGTGCAGAACGGCACATTGACGGTGGGCGATTTCGTCATGGTGAACGCCTACATGATCCAGATCACCATGCCGCTGAATTTTCTCGGGACGGTTTACCGCGAAATCCGCCAGAGCCTGGTGGATATGGGCGAGATGTTCGGCCTGCTGGAGCAGCCCCCCGATGTGACCGATGCGCCGGGCGCGATTGCGTTGAAGGTGACCGGCGGGCAGGTCGAGTTGCGCGATGTACATTTCGGCTACGATCCGGATCGTGCGATCCTCAAGGGCGTGAGCCTGACCGCTGCCCCGGGCGAGACGGTGGCCATTGTCGGGCCGACCGGGTCGGGGAAATCCACCATCGGGCGGCTGCTCTTCCGGTTCTACGATGTGCAGGGCGGGGCGATCTGCATCGACGGGCAGGATGTGCGGAGCGTCCGGCAAGACAGCCTGCATGATGCCATCGGCGTGGTGCCACAGGACACGGTGCTGTTCAACGATACAATCGGCTACAACATTGCCTATGGGCGCGCCGGTGCCAGCGAGGCCGACGTGATCGAGGCGGCAAAGGCCGCGCAGATCCATGATTTCGTCGCCAGCCTGCCGCAAGGTTACGACACGCCCGTGGGTGAGCGCGGACTGAAACTGTCGGGCGGGGAAAAGCAGCGCGTCGGCATTGCGCGCACGCTGTTGAAAAATCCGCCGATCCTGCTGCTGGACGAGGCGACTTCGGCGCTCGATACCGCGACAGAACGTGATATTCAGGGGGCGTTGGCGCAGGCTGGGCAGGGGCGCACAGTGCTGATCATTGCGCATCGCCTGTCGACCATAGCCGAGGCGGATCGTATCGTCGTGCTGGAGGATGGGCGCATCGCAGAGCAGGGCACCCATGCCGCGCTGCTGGCACGCGGCGGGCGCTATGCCGGGCTCTGGGCGCGCCAGCAGGCGGAAGAGGCGGCATAAGCTGCAAGGACTTCGCCGTCATGCATTCTCGGTTGTTGTGAGTGCTAAACGCTTTGACCGAAAGAACTCTGCGCGCGGCTTAACCTCATTCTGCGGCGCGCAGCGGTTTGCCGTCGGTCGGTGCTTCATCCGGCCCCGTCGGGTCGTCTTGGGCTTTGCCGGAAGCGCCGGGAACGCGTGGGGCCTCGTCCCAGGTGGGTGCGGTCGGTTCGACCGGTGGCGCGCGTACATCTGCGTCTGCGGGCAGCGCCAGGCTGGCGTCGTCCCAGATGATCTCGGGGGCGCGCACCCGGCGCGCCGCGCGTGCCAGCGCCCAGTCGCGGGCGGCACGGCTGGAGCGGCCCATCGACAGCGCCGCCATCGCCCGTGCGATCCACAGGACATAGGTGCCCGCCCAGACCCGCAGCGCCAGCATTGACGGGGTAATGATCAGCGTCAGGATCGTCGCGATCGCAAGGCCGAACACCACCGCCGTCGCCAGTTGCTTCCACCAGAGCGCGGTCGGGCTGTTGAAGCTGTATCCACCGTTGACGAAATCAAGGCTGAGGCCGAACATCATCGGCGCAAGGCCCGCCATCGTTGTGATGGTGGTCAGCAGAACCGGCCTGATACGCGCCTCCGCGGTGCGCGTGATTGCCTCGATCCGGGGCATGTAGCGGCTGAAATCCTGATAGGTGTCGATCAGCACAATGTTGTTGTTCACCACGATCCCGGCCAGTGCCACGATGCCCGTCCCGGTCATGATGATCGAAAAGGTCTGGCCCATGACGAGCATGCCGATGAGCACACCAGTGGTGCTGAGGACCACCGCCAGCAGCACCAGCACGGCGTTGTAGACGCTGTTGAACTGCGCCAGCAGGATGATGAACATCAGGCCGAGCGCGCCCAGGAATGCCTTTTGCAGGAAGGCGCTGGATTCCTCCTGATCCTCCTGATCGCCGGTCCATTCGTATTCGACGCTGGCAGGCAGCGCGCCGTCCTGCAGCCAACCGCTGAGCAGCTCGATCCGCTCATTGGCGGTGATCGGTACGGTGTTTTCATTGCCGCTGTCGTCGGTCACGGTCTTGTACAGGCCGGGTTCGATACCCGCCTTGACGTCGAAATAGCGGGTCTGGTCGATCCGGTCGATCTGGGCCAGCTTCTGGACCGGTTTGCGGCTGATGAAATTACTCAGCGGCACGAGACCCTGATCGGTCCGCACCCGGAGTGTGTCGAGGGTCGAGAGCACGCGGTATTCGGCCGGCAGGCGCACGCGGATGTCAATCTCTTCATCCGAGGTGGGCACGCGCATGGTATCGAGAAAGACACCGCGCGTGACCAATTGGATCATCGCACCCACTGTCGCCACATCGGCCCCAAAGCGGCCGGCCTTTTCCGCGTCGACGTCAATTTGCCAGTCGATGCCGGGCAGGGGCAGCGTGTCCTCGATCAGGGTGAGGCCGCGGGTCTGCTCGAACTTATCGCGCACGGTGTGCGCGGCCGATTGCAACGCATCCCAGTCGTCGCCCTTGAGGCGCAGATGCAGCGGTTTGGCCGAGGCGGGGCCGCCGGCATCTGCAAGGATCTCGGTCTTGATGCCGGGGATCAGCTTCAGCTTGGTGGTCAGTTGGCGGATGATCTCGTCGCCGTCCATTTCCGACGCCTTGACCTGGCGATCCCACAGGCCCCAGGCCCAGGGTTCGGTGACGGTCTCGCGGTCTTCCCAGGGGATGGTTTCGAACTGGACCTGTCCGATCGTGTCGAGAGGTGCCGTCGCGCCGCCGGTGTTGCTGTCCAGCCCGCCCTGACCGGCAAAGGCAAAGACCGTCTGCACGCCGGGGTGATCCAGGACGACCTGTTCGACCTGACGTACCAGGTCATCTTTCTGCTCGATCGACAGGTTGCCGCGACCGCGCACATAGACGATGGCGCGCTCGGGCTCGGTTTCGACAAAGAATTCGGTGCCGTTGTTGTTGCCGATATAGTAGACCAGCGTGCTGCCGACGAATACAAAGATGGCACAAAAGGCCAGCAATGGTGCGACCGGATTGCCTGCGATGGAGTGAATCAGCCAGCCAAATGCGCTGCGCCGATAGCCCGAGCGCACCCGGCGATTGCGGTTCGGCAAGAGCTTCCGGCCTGTCCAGCGCAGGCCGTTCCGTAACCGCCGGAACACGGCCATGATCCCCAGCAGGATAGCGGTTACGCCAGCCAGTGCTGCAGCCCCCAGCGCCACCGTGACGAAAAGCATCGCGAACACCGTGACCAGAGCCGGAATGACCGATCCCAGTATATCGCCCATATTCATCGCGCCGATCCGCCCTGAAACCAGTTCCAACAGCATCGGGATCAACGCCCCCGCCCCTAGGAGCACACCTGCAGAGATGGGAAAGAGCAGGACATGCCAGAGCCAGAAGCCGCGCGCGATCTGGTCGATCTGTCGGTCAAACCAGCGTTCGACCCGGCCCGTGACACCGCCGAGCACCGGCAGGTAAACCAGCGCCACCAGTAGCGAGGCCGACAGAACAAAGATCAGCGTGACCGGCAGCATGCCCATGAACTGTCCCGGAACGCCCGGCCAGAAAAGCATCGGCAGGAACGCGCAGAGCGTCGTGGCGGTAGAACTGGTGACCGGCCAGAACATCCGCTTGGCTGCATCCACATAGGCATGCATCGGACCGGTCCCCTCCGATATCCGCTTGTCCGCGTATTCGACGATGACGATGGCGCCGTCGACCAGCATGCCCACCGACAGGATCAGCCCGAACATCACTATGTTCGATACCGTGATCTCCATCGCGGCGAGCATCGCAAAGCACAACAGGAACGAGGTGGGGATCGCAAAGCCGACCAGCAGGGCGGGGCGGATGCCCAAGGTTGCCAACACCACGATCATCACCAGGGCGATGGCGGTCAGGACCGACCCTTCGAGTTGGCTCACCATGGACCCGACGATGCGTGACTGGTCGTTCGAGGTGCCGATGCGGACCACCGCCTTTAGTTCATCGGGCCACGCGGCGCTGGCGCTGGCCACCGTTTCGCGCACCAGATCAGCAGTGTCGATGACGTTGAAACCCTTGCGCTTGACCACCTGTAGCGCGACGGATGTCGCGCCGTTGAAGCGTGCGGTGCCGGTGCGGTCCTCGAAGGTCAGATTGATCGTCGCCAACTCGCCCAGCAGCACCTGACGGTCTCCGTTGGTCTTGATCGGCAGCCGGTAGATATCGCGCGTCTTGTCAAAGGAAGACGGGATCTTGACCGCGAAACTGCCGCTTTTGGTGGTGACCTCGCCCGCCGCGATCAACTGGTTGTTGTTGCGCACGACGTTGATCAGCTCGGTCGCGGTGACGTTGTAGGATTCCAGCCGCAGCGGGTCGATCACGATCTCCACCATCTCGTCGCGGCTGCCGGCGATACCGGCCTCCAGCACCGGCTCCAGCCCTTCCAGCCGGTCCTGCAATTCCTTGGCCAGCTGGGTCATCGTGCGTTCGGGCACATCGCCGGTCAGGTTCACGATGATGATCGGGAACTCGGAGAAATTGATCTCGTTGATCGAATATTTCTCGGCGCCTGCCGGAAATTTGGCTTCGGCGGAATTCATCGCATCGCGCACGTCGGCAATGGTCTTGGACTTGTCCCAGCCAAATTCGAATTCCAGCGCGATACCGGCGTAATTCTCAGCCGCTGTGCCGGTCATCTTGTCCAACCTGTCGAGATCACTCAGCTCGGTCTCCATGACCCTGACCAGCAGTTTCTCGCTGTCTTCGGCGGAGATGCCGGGGAAGGGGACCGAGACGAAGAGGGCGGGGATGTCGATATCCGGCTCGCCTTCCTTGGGCAGGCTGACATAGGCCACGCCACCCACCAGCAAGGAGAGCACCACAAAGGCAATGACCATCCGTGCCCGCGCGGCGGCCCAATCGACGAGTCCGGTCACTGGGTGATCTCTTGGTAGCTGGGTTTTACCGGCACGCCGGGGATGACGTATTCCTGTCCGATGATGATCACGTCCACTTTGGCGGGCAGGCCGGTCAGCCAGACGCCGTTGACCGTATCGCGCATCAATGTGACCGGTATGAAGCCTGCAGTGTTCGCGGCAGTGACGGTGCGAACGCCCAGCGTGCCTTCGTCGTTCAGTGTCAGCGCCGATTGCGGTAGCAGATGCGCCTCGGTGCCGTCCGAGGAAATCAGGATTTCGGCAGTTTGTCCGTCGCGGATCGTCAGGTCCGGGTTTGGCACCTTGATCTCGACGCGGAAGGTACGTGTTTCGGGGTCGGATGACCGCGAGACGAATGTTACCTTGCCTTTGACCCGCTGGCCCGACACCAGCTCTGCCCCGGCATCGGCCCCGAGCGCGATGCGGCCCACTTCGGTTTCGGGCACGAAGCCCACCAGCACGATCGGGTCGAGCTGAAGCACCGTGGCGCAGACCGTGCCGGGCTGAAGCAGGCTGCCAAGCTCGGCGGTGTCAGACTCCAGAAGCCCCTTGAACGGCGCGTGAATTTCGAGCCGGGTGATTTCGTTTTCAGCGGCCGCCATGGCGGCAGCGGCAGAGCGGATGCCGGTGCCTGCCGCCTCCAGCCCGGCCTTGGCCGATTGCACGGCGGCCTTGGCCGCACTTACAGCGGCACGGGTCGCCGCCACGCGGGTATCCGACGCATAACCGCCCTCCGAGAGCTTGGCCGCAGCGTTATCGTTGAGTTGTGCCTCGATCAGGCGCGATTCGGTCTCGGCCAGCCGCGCCTTTGCCTCGGGGATGCGGGTGCGGGCCTCGTCGCGGCGCGCTTCGGCCTCGGCCAGTGTAGCGGCGCGCGTCGCGGGATCGAGCTGGCACAAGAGTTCGCCGGCCTCGACGAAGCTGCCCTTGCGCAGTGGTTCGGAAATGACACGGCCATTGGTTTCGGCGCGGACCTCCACCTGGCGGTCCGCCTCGGTGCGCCCGCGCAGGATAACTGCGCTGTCGATGGTGCGCGCGACGGACCGCACGGCCACCACGCCCACCGGCCCGTCCGGTCGGGTCTCCTTTGCCGCCGTTGTGACGGGTTCAGTCCCGGTTGCGGATGTGTCGCCTTCATCCTGGACCTGCGTCGGGACAAACGTGGCCATAAGGCGCTCGCGTTGAAAGACAAACCCGTAGATCAATGCGCAGACTATGATCGCAGCAATAATGGGGAACAGTCGCATCTGGTACCTTTTTGGCCTTTGCGGCGTTTCTGACGCCGAATCGGCGGTTTGACCGTGTATTCCAACCCTGAAATACGCCAGACGATGCGGTCAGAAATAAACTTTTACCCAGACAGGCGCAAGCTTGGGCCGCAGGTGTCGGGCGCGCGGCTCTTGGCAGAGGCAAAAGGACAGGGTAAGAGGGGAAAATTCCAATCCCACAAGGGTGTCGAGGTCTCGTGAGCAATACCGACAGTTTTATCGATGAAGTATCCGAAGAAGTCCGCCGTGACCGGCTGTTCGGGCTGATGCGCCGTTATGGCTGGATCGCGGTCCTGGCCATTTTGCTACTGGTTGGCGGCGCGGCCTACAACGAGTGGCAAAAGGCGCAGGCACGCGCCAGCGCCGAGGCGCTGGGGGACAGCATGCTCGCGGCAATCAACACCGAAGAGCGCGCGGCGCGGGTTGCGGCGCTTGATGCCATCACAGCGCCCGGTGCGGGCAGCCAGGCGCTGGTGGACCTGATGGCCGCCTCCGAGGACGTCGCCGACGCCCCCGCGGATGCTGCCCGGCGGCTTCTGGCGATTGCGGACGAGGCCGGTGTAGAGCAGGTCTACCGTCAGATCGCGACGCTCAAGGCGGTGATGATCCCAGATAGCGGGCTGGACGTCGAAACCCGCCGGTCGCGCCTTGACGGTCTGGCGCTGGGCAGTGGTCTGGTGCGGTTGCTGGCAGAAGAACAACTGGCCTATCTCGACATCGAGGCGGGTGCGACCGATACCGCGATCGAGCGGCTGGAGCAACTGTCTGCCGATGCCGGTGCGACGCCGGGCTTGCGTCGTCGCGCCGCACAAGTGATTGTAGCGCTAGGTGGTGAATTGGGCGCACGCGCCAAAGATGGCGCGGCGACGACCGAACTGGCGACCGAATAAGCCGCGCGCGCTGCGTGCTGATGAATTGGGACAAGTGGGGACGGAACTGGTGATACGTAACGGATTGATTCTGGGACTTGCGGCGTCGGCATTGCTGGTGGCTTGTTCCAAGCCGGACACGATCCTGCAGGGCGAGCGCGAGAACATCTTTGCGGTTGTGGGTGATCCCGAGGCGGACAGTTCTCCGGTGATCGCCGATGCGGCTGTGGACGACGGCCCCGCGCCGATCAACCTGCCATCCGCGCAGGTCAACAGCGAATGGACCCAGGCCCCGGGCTCTGCCGCCGGACGGCCCGACCATCCGGCGCTGAGTGCCGCACCGCGACTGGTCTGGTCGGCCAATATCGGGTCTGGCGACGGGGCGCGAAACCGTATCAGCGCCGATCCGGTGGTGGCGGGCGGGCGTGTATTTGCGCTCGACAGTAACGCGCAGGTGAGCGCGCATACGACCGATGGAGCAGCGCTATGGACTGCGAATCTGGTCCCCAAAAACGATTCGCCCAAGGACGGTTCGGGCGGCGGCCTGGCTTATGGCGACGGCAAGCTTTTCGTCTCCAGCGGCTTTGGCCGCCTCACGGCGCTCGATCCCGCCACGGGGCAGAAGCTGTGGGAGCAGGAATTGCGCCAGACCGCGACGGGCAGCCCCGCAGTCTATGACGGTCTGGTCTATCTGGTGGCAGGCGACGATGTGGCATGGGCGCTGGACACCGATACGGGCCGGATCAAGTGGCGGCTGACCGCAACGCCGGATGTGAGCAACGTCCACGGCGGCCCGGCACCTGCGATCTCGGAGAAATATGCGGTCTTTGCCTTCGGCTCGGGAGAGCTGCAAGGCGCGTTCCGCAAGGGCGGACTGCGGCTCTGGGATGCGCAGATTGCCGGGCGCCGTAGCGGGCTGGCACAGTCGAGCATCATGGATGTGGTCGGTGACCCGGTGATCGACGGCGACCGTATCTATGTGGGCAACAGCGCGGGCCGCATGGCGGCGCTGCGGCTGGCCAACGGCGCGCGCATCTGGTCTGCAAACGAAGGCCCCATGGGGGCAGTATGGCCGGCGGGCGGCGACATCTTCATGGTGACGGATCGCAACGAACTGGTGCGCATGGACGGTGAAACCGGCACGCGCATCTGGGGGGCCAAGCTGCCGTTTTTCACCAAGGACCGTCCGCGCCGACAGGCCGAAGTCTATGCCCATTACGGACCTGTTCTGGCCGGTGGGCAGTTGGTGGTGGCATCCAATGACGGGTTGCTGCGATTCTTTGATCCGGTCTCGGGCGCGCTCAAGCGGACAGTCGAGGTTCCGGGCGGCGCGACCACTTCGCCCGTGGTGGCGAACCGCACGCTTTATGTCGTTTCGACCAAGGGCACGCTTCACGCTTTCCGTTAACGCGTGATTGCTGTAACACGGGCGCTCTGATCCGCTGCGGAGCCGCAACATGACGTTCAGCCTAGCCATTGTGGGACGCCCGAATGTGGGCAAATCCACCCTCTTCAATCGCCTCGTGGGCAAGCGTCTGGCGCTGGTCGACGACCAGCCCGGCGTGACTCGCGATCTGCGCGAGGGTGCCGCGCGGCTGGGCGATCTGCGCTTTACCGTGATTGACACGGCGGGGTTGGAGGAAGCGACGGACGAGAGCCTGCAGGGCCGCATGCGCAAGCTGACCGAGCGCGCCGTGGATATGGCCGATGTCTGCCTTTTCATGATCGACGCGCGCGCGGGCGTCACCCCCACGGACGAAGTTTTCGCCGAAATCCTGCGCAAGCGGGCCAAACATGTGATTCTGGCCGCGAACAAGGGCGAGGGCAGCGCCGCCGATAGCGGTGTGATCGAAGCCTGGTCGCTGGGGCTGGGTGATCCCATTCGCCTTTCGGCAGAGCATGGCGAGGGGATGAACGATCTTTACGCGCATTTGATGCCGCTGTCGGACGAGTTTGCCAAGCGCGCCGAAGCCGAGGCACCCGAAACGGACGTGGCGCTGGACGGTGATGAAGACTTAGGTCCGCGCGTGCCCACGGCCAAGAAGCCGTTGCAGGTGGCCGTAGTGGGCCGTCCGAACGCAGGCAAATCCACGTTGATCAACCAGATTTTGGGCGAAGAGCGCCTGTTGACCGGTCCCGAGGCGGGGATCACCCGTGATGCGATCTCGCTTCAGTTGGAGTGGGACGGGCTGCACATGCGCATCTTTGACACCGCCGGCATGCGCAAGAAGGCGCGCGTGCAGGAAAAGCTGGAGAAGCTGAGCGTTGGTGACGGATTGCGCGCGGTCAAGTTCGCCGAGGTGGTGATCGTGCTGCTGGATGCTGACATCCCGTTCGAGCAACAGGATTTGCGGCTTGCCGATCTGGCCGAGCGCGAGGGGCGCGCGGTGGTGGTCGCGGTCAACAAGTGGGACCTTGAGCCCAACAAGCAGGCCAAACTGCGCGATCTGCGCGAAAGCTTTGAGCGGCTTCTGCCGCAGTTACGCGGTGCGCCGCTGGTGACGGTTTCGGCCAAGACCGGCAAGGGGCTCGACCGGCTGCGCGCGGCGGTGGAAAAGGCACATGACGTCTGGAACCGGCGCGTGACCACGGCGCAGCTTAACCGCTGGCTGACCGGCATGCTTGAGGCGCATCCGCCCCCCGCGCCGGGCGGCAAGCGGATCAAGCTGCGCTACATGACGCAGGCCAAGACGCGCCCGCCGGGATTCGTCGTGATGTGCTCGCACCCTGACAAGGTACCCGACAGCTACACGCGATATCTGGTCAATGGCCTGCGGGTGGATTTCGACATGCCGGGCACACCGATCCGACTGTATCTGCGTAGCCAGTCGGAAAAGAACCCCTACAAGGCCAAGAAGAAGGCCGGTCCCTCGCGGCTCCGCAAGCACCTCAAGGGGCCGGGCGGCGACACGCGGTAGGATAGTGTGGGGGGGGCGGGCCACCCAACGGGCGCGGGCGGTCAGGCTTGGCGGCGTGCTGCCATGAATGCGGCCACGATCCCGATCAGGACAGCCCCCGCAGCCGCCAGCAGCAGCACGCTGCGTGGTCCGTCCGGCCAGTTGGCCACCGCTACCGCGATCAATGCCCAGATCACCGCGACCGGATAGCCGATCACCGACGGGCGCTGCCACATCATGGCCAGCGAGAGGAGCAGCGCGATGACAAGTGCCATGAGCGCGGCAGTGGTCCCGCTCATCAGCCCCCAGCCCGCACCGATCAGCGCCAGCGACACGCTGGCGGCAGCGGTCAGCCATCCAGCATAAAGCCCGACAGGCCAGGCGGCAAATCCGCTATCGCGGGCGGGGCAGCGCAGCAGCGCCGACAGGGCGCCCGCCAGCATTGCCCAGATCAGCACCGTCGCCCAGAGCGGGCTGATCATCGCGACCGGCAGCCAGAAGATGCCGATCCCCAGTGAAACCAGCAATGGCAGGCGCAGCGCGACCCAGTCTTCGGCATCCTTGCGCCGCAGCATCTGAAATCCGGTGCCGACGATGAGCCACAGATAGATCAGGCCCCAGATGCCAAAGGCATAGCCTGCGGGCTGGCCGGGCGGATCGACCTGCGGCACCGGGAACTGATCCGCATCGAACCCGCCAAAGCCGGATGTCAGAAAGGGCGAGGCGGCAAAGGCGAGGGCCGCGAGAAAGAGCAGATAAGGCATACTGTCAGGTCCGATCGCAACAGGGTGGGGCAGGTTGTGGCCCAAGAACCTAGGGCTGGCGCGCGCAAGTCAAGGAACCTGCCGCCACTATACCTGCAAAGGCTGGTGTCAGATCAGCGTGCCATCCGCCGCCAGCACCGTCTTGCCGCCCAGATAGGGGCGGATCGCCTCGGGCATGACAACCGAGCCGTCAGCCTGCTGACCGTTTTCCAGCACCGCGATCAGGCAGCGGCCCACGGCAAGGCCAGAGCCATTGAGCGTGTGTACGAATTGCGGCTTGCCGCCCTCTGCGGGCTTGAAGCGCGCATTCATCCGCCGCGCCTGAAAGTCGGCGCAGACCGACACGCTGCTGATCTCGCGGTAGGTGTTCTGACCGGGCAGCCATACTTCGATATCATGGGTGCGCCGCGCGCCGAATCCCATGTCGCCGGTGCACAGGGCAACCGTGCGGTAGGGCAGGTTCAGCGCCTCAAGGATGCCAGTGGCGCAGCCGGTCATGCGGTCCAGCTCGGTGCGGCTCATGTCGGGATGCGTGATGCTGACCATCTCGACCTTCTCGAACTGGTGCTGGCGCAGCATGCCCGCGGTGTCGCGCCCGGCGCTGCCGGCCTCCGAGCGGAAACACTGGGTGTGCGCCACATAGCGGCGCGGCAGGGTATCGGCGTCTATGGTCAGGCCGTTCACGATGTTGGTCAGTGTGACTTCGGCGGTCGGCACCAGCCACCAGCCATCGGTGGTGCGATAGCTGTCCTCGCCGAACTTCGGCAACTGCCCGGTGCCCAGCATCATCTCGTCGCGCACCAGTACGGGTGTCCAGGTCTCGGTCAGGCCGTTCTGGTCGATATGCGTATCAAGCATGAATTGCGCCAGCGCACGGTGAATGCGGGCCACCGCACCGCTGAGCACGACAAAGCGCGCGCCGCTCAGCTTGGCCGCCGTCTCGAAATCCATACCGGGCAGGACGCCTGCGATCTGGTAATGTTCTTTTGGCGAAAAATCGAGCGTCGCAGGCGTGCCCCAGCGATGGATTTCGATGTTGTCGGCTTCGTCCGCGCCTTTGGGGGTGTCCTCGTAGGGCAGGTTGGGGATGCCCATCAGCATGTCGGTGAGTTGCGCATCGAGCATCTTGGCCTCGGTTTGCATTGCTGCCACTTGGGCCTTCTTCTCGCCGACCAGCGCGCGCAGGCGCTCGAATTCTGCCTCATCGCCGCTGGCCTTGGCGGCCCCGACTTCCTTGGCGGCCTTGTTCTGCTCGGCTTGTGCCGCTTCGGCCGCTGCGATCTTGGCGCGGCGCGCCTCGTCTAGGGCGAGGATCTGGTCCGACACTGGTGCGACTCCGGGCCGCCGGGTCAAGGCGGCGTCAAAGGCGGCAGGGTTCTCGCGGATCGCACGGATGTCATGCATGGGGATCGTCCTCGGCTCTTGGTGAATCACTTGTTCGCCGGGTTATGCACCACAATCGCCGCCGGGTGTAGGGTGGGGTTTCACTCCGGCGCGCTGTCCTTCGGAGCGGGCGGGGTGGTGCAATCAATTTTCTTCAGCGCGACACTCTCGAAAAGTACCCGCATTGAAGGGTGTGTCGGCACCAAATGCCGTCCGCCCCAAGGTCCGCCCCCGTATCTGGAATTCGTTCAGGCGTGCTTCGCTGATGTCGGCTTTTGACATGTCAGCGCCTTGCAGATTGCGACGTCTTGAAGCCAGCCTGTACCCGGTATAGGCGCGCAATATCTGTTTTCAGGCTTCCAACTCCGATTTCAAGACGGCAGGAGCATAGCTGCCATCCTCTGGCTTGCTGTGCCTTCGATCCTAACCGCGCCGAAGGCACCCGCCTAGCGGGAAGTTGGACTGTTTTCTTAGCCTTTGGACGATCCCCGCTCTGCCCAGAGGCTCGCGCCGAGCGCGGCGGTAGCTAGGCCGCCGAAGCCTGCGACCAGCGGCAGCACGTTGCCGTCGAAGAGGTGGCCCAGATACCACGCCAGCGGCAGCGCGATGAAGGTCGACATCGAGCCGACCAGCGCCGCACCCAGACCCGCGATATGGCCCAGCGGCTCCATCGCGATGGCGTTGAGGTTGCCGAACAGAATACCGTTGCAGAAAAACACCGTCAGCAGCCAGACCATGAAGAGCCAGAAGGGCGGGATGCCGCCTGCGCTCAGCGTGGGCACGGCAAAGAGCGCCGATGTCACTATGATGCCGATCATCGCCGAGCGGATGAGCAGGCGCATACCGAGGCGCATCACCAGCATGGAGTTGACCACCGACGCGCTACCGATCGCCAGGGCGGCGATGCCAAAGTAGACAGCAAAGAGCGGGCCGGCGTCATAGACCTGCTGAAAGATCTGCTGCGCCGTGCTGAGATAGGACAGAAACGCGCCGAATATGCACCCGGTGGCCACTGTATAGCCGATGGCGATGCGCGATGCGAAAATCTCGGCCAGCCCGGTTCCGATTACCTGCGGTGAAAAGGCGCGGCGGGCGGGGGGTGGCAATGTCTCGGGCTGGCGCAGGGCGAGCCAGAGGGAGGCAACCACCGCCATCGCCATGAGCACCGCGAATGTCGCGCGCCAGCCGCTGATACCGATCACCAATTGGCCAACGGCTGGTGCGATCATCGGCACCAGGATGAACACCGCCATGACGACCGACATGATCCGCGCCATTTCACGCCCGGCGTGACGATCGCGCACCAATGCCAGCGTCACGATTCGCGGAGCGGCAGCACCCAGCCCCTGCAACACGCGCCCGGCGATCATCACCTCCCAGTTCTGCGCCCAGAGCGACAGGGCACAGCCGATGAGGAAAATCATGTAGCCGCCATAGATCACGGGCTTGCGCCCGAAACTGTCCGACAGTGGCCCGGCCAGCACCTGACCAAGCGCAAAGCCGAGAAACAGGGTCGAGACCACCAATTGCGCGTCGTTGGGATCGGTGACGCCCAGTTCGCTGCCGATCAGATCAAGCGCGGGCAACATGATATCGGTGGCCATCGCGGTGATCGAGACCATGAAGGCCAGAAGGATCACGAACTCTGCAAAGGGCAGGGCGGCGGGGGCAGCGGCGGGAGGCGTCACGGTGTGTTCGGTCATGGCGCTGTCTACGCGGTGCCTGTGTCGTCAGGCAATCGGAGTTTTGCCGGTTTCATGTGTGAAATTGCGCCGCTGACTGTGGAACCGCTTGGAATGGTCCGTGCGGCGGCTGGGTGGGTCGTTTCGGGCGCGCACCGGGAACAAAGGTGGTCTTCCCGGTCTCGCACGGTATCCTGCACGAATCGCCTCCTGTCTCGGGTCGGTCAGACCCAGTGCAACTCGGCTGGCCTGATCTCCAGCGCGATATGGTGACCGCCCCCGGCCAACCCTGCGATCGTGTGATTATAGAGCCGCCGCCAGTAGGGCTGCACTGTCACGCCCTCATCGCGGACCAACTGCTGGCAGCGGTGCATCAAGACGCGGCGCTTCTCGATGTCGAGGGTTGCCAGCGCCTCTTCCAGTGTGGTGTCGAATTCGGCGTTGGACCAGCCGAATTCGTTCCACACCTGGCCCGAGCGATAGGCGAGCGCATAGGTCTGCACCCCGAGCGGACGGTGGCCCCAGTCGGTCGTGCTGAACGGAAAGCTGGCCCAGTTGTTCCAGTAGACCGCGCCGGGCACGATGGTGCGGCGCACCTTGATGCCCGCATCCGTCAGCAGCGCGGCAGCAGTATCGGCGGTGTTGCGCCGCCAGTCGTCATCAATCGAAATCAGTTCGTGTTCGAAATCAGCCATGCCCGCTTCTTCCATCAGCGCGTGCGCGGCGTCGGGGTCATGTACGGGCGCAGGCATGGCCGTGTATTCGGGATGCAACGGGGCGACGTGGTGATTTTCCGCCACGTTGCCACGATTGGCATAGCCAAGCTCAAGCAGGATCTCGTTGCTCATTGCCAGTTGCAGCGCGCGGCGAACGCGCACGTCGGCGTAGGGCCGGATGCCGTCAATCTCGGCGTTTTGGTTGGGGCGGATCACAACGGTTGCGGCGGTGATGATCTTGTTCACCACCCAGCCATCCATCGCGCTAAAGACTTCTATGAAGTCCCCTTCGATGGAATGGGTCATGTCGATGCGCCCGGCCTGCGCGGCGATGGCAAAGCTGGACGGGTCGGTGCCGAGGTCGATGAATTCGATCCGCTCCATCCATGCGCCATTCCCGGCGTTCCACCATGTGTGGTTGTCGTTGCGCACCAGCACAGCACCAATGCCCGGCGCGACACTCTCGGGCAGGTAGGGGCCGGTGCCGACGGGCATCTCCAGCATGCGGTCGGGATCAAAACCCTCGGGGACGATGGCTGCCGGGTAATCGGCCATGCCCGCAATAAGCGAGATATCGGCGCGCGGGAGATCAAGGACGACAGTCAGATCGTCGGGCGTGCTGACCGTGCCTTCCATCAAGTGGCCTGTCGCCGGATCGACCAGCACGGCAAAGCGCCCGGCCATGGAATTGCCTGGCGCGTCACGGTCGCACCAGCGCGCGATATTACGCACCACATCGGCAGAGGTGAAGGGCGTGCCGTCATTCCACATCACACCGGGGCGCAGATGCAGGGTGTAGTGGCGCGCGTCATCGGTGATGGTCCAGTCCTGCAGCAGTTGCGGCCGGAATGTGCCATCGTTTTCGTAGGATACGAGGTATTCCAGCCAGCCACGGGTCACGTTCGCGGCCTGAAACCAGTCGAAAGTGCGCGGATCGCCCAATGGGCGCACCTCCATCTGGATGCGCACGCCGGTGCGGCTCTCTGAGGGCGGTTCGGCCTCGCCAGTGTCGGCGCGGGCCGGGGAGGGCAGGCCCAGCAGCGCATAGGCGGTGGCGGTGGTGGCCCCGAAGCTGCTGGCGAGGGCGAGAAACTCACGACGGCTGACTTCGTCGGCGCGGGCGCGCCCTGCCTGTTCCACGATCATGCGGGAAAGGGGGCGACCGGAACGAGTGAGCCAACTCATGCAAAGTCCTCGCAGCTGGGCGATATGCGGGGCGGACACCTGCGATCGCGCTTCGGAATCGGATTATTCTATCCTGTCTTTGTCGGCCAAACCGGAGCAGATAGCAAATCGGAACTCCATTCGGTATTGATATCGTTGGTATCAGTCGGACCTGCCTCTGTGCAGGTTGCGCGGCCTCCCGGCGGCGCGGCATCATGAGGCGTATCGACGGAGGGGCTGGGTATTGGTCCCGCGTCGGGCTGATTGCAGCCCGCGCCCGAAAGATGGACGGCAGCATCGCGCGAGATATGCAGCGCGCCGCCGTAGCCGGGTTTGTGCCAAACAGCACGAAATCTCTGAGAAACCAATTCATCCTCGCACCTCTGGGGCTTCTCTCTTATACCGGGCGCAATCACGAAGGAGTCGCTGTCATGGCTGGAGAATTGTCACCAATCGACAAGGCAAAGTTCGTCGCTGCCAAGCGGGCGGTCGATTTTGTCGAGGACGGAATGCGCGTAGGGCTGGGTACTGGCAGCACGGCTGCCTGGATGGTGCGCTGCCTGGGCGAGTTGGTGCGCGAGGACGGGTTGAAGATCCGCGGAGTGCCGACATCGACCCGCACGGCACAATTGGCCAGTGAGGTGGGGATCGAGGTGATCAGTCTGGACGAGGCCAAGTGGCTTGATCTGACAATCGACGGCGCGGACGAATTCGATGGCGAGTTGAACCTGATCAAGGGGGGCGGCGGTGCGCTCTTGCAGGAAAAGATCGTGGCGACTGCGAGCGATCAGATGATCGTGATCGCGGATGCCGCCAAGGAGGTCGAGCGGCTGGGTGCCTTTCCGCTGCCGGTAGAGGTCATCCCCTTCGGTTGGCAGACTACCCGCGCACTGATCGAGGAGATGTTGATTTCGGTCGATGTGATGGGGCGCGATGTCACGCTGCGGATGAATGGCGAACGCCCATTCGTCACCGACGAGGGCAATCATATCCTCGACCTGCATACGGGGCGGATCGGCAATGCCCGCCAACTGGCGCTGGTGCTGAACCAGATCCCCGGCGTGGTTGAAAACGGGCTGTTCATTGATATCTGCGATGTGGTCGTGATCGGCTATGGCGATGGCCGGGTTGAGATGCGCGACATCAACGAGGGCACGGTGGAGCGCGACCGTCTCGATTTTGTCGAAAGCGACAACCTTTTTACCGACATGATGGACTGAGGCAGACACGTCAGGTAAGGGGCTGATATGAGTTTTGACTACGATCTATTCGTTATTGGTGGTGGATCCGGCGGAGTGCGCGCGGCACGCGTGGCGGCGACCGAGGGGGCCCGCGTCGCGCTGGCCGAAGAGGACCGCTATGGCGGCACCTGTGTGATCCGCGGATGTGTGCCGAAAAAGCTGATGGTGTTCGCCAGCGAGTACCCGGATGCAATGGAGGATGCGCGCGCCTACGGCTGGAATGTGCATTCGGACGGATTCAGCTGGGAGACTTTCGGCACCAGGCTGAACGCCGAACTGGATCGGCTGGAGGGCGTGTACCGCAATTTGCTGTCGGGCAGCGGCGTGACCACTTACGACGCCCGCGCCACGCTGAAGGACGCGCACACGGTCAGCCTGTCGACCGGCGAGGAATTTACCGCCAAACATATCCTGGTTGCGACCGGTGGCCATCCGGTGCGTCCCGATCTGCCGGGGGCCGAACACGGCATCGTCAGCGATGACATCTTTCACCTCGATACGCTGCCCAAATCGATCCTGATTATCGGCGGCGGCTATATCGCCTGCGAATTCGCCTGTATCCTGAACGGGCTGGGCGTGCAGGTGACGCAGTATTATCGCGGCGCGCAGATTTTGCGCGGCTTTGACGATGAGGCGCGTGGACTGGTGGCCGAGGAAATGCAGCAGGCAGGTATCGATCTGCATCTGGGCAGCACTATCCTGGAGATGGCTCCGACCGAGGGCGGCTACCAGGTCAAGGCGACCAACGGCACGGAAAAGGTGTTCGAGCAGGTGTTCTTTGCCACCGGGCGTCGGCCAAACACGGATGATCTGGGGCTGGAAGAGATCGGCGTCGAGCTGGGCCGCGGCGGCGAAATCGTCGTGGACGAATATTCGCAGACGGCCGTGCCTTCGATCTACGCCATCGGCGACGTCACAGGGCGTGTGGCGCTGACACCGGTCGCGATCCGCGAAGGCATGGCCTTTGTCGAAACTGTGTTCAAGGGCAACCCGACGCCGGTGGATCACGAACTGATCCCGACGGCGATCTTTACCCAGCCAGAGATCGGCACCGTGGGCATGACCGAAGAAGAAGCGCGCGCACGCGAACCGGTCGAGATTTACTGCACCTCGTTCAAGCCGATGCAGCAGGCTTTTGCCGGGCGGCAGAACCGGGTGTTGATGAAGCTGATCGTGAGCAAGGCAAACCGCCGGGTTTTGGGATGTCATATCGTTGCACCGGGGGCAGGAGAGATGATCCAGTTGGCGGGTATTGCGGTCAAGATGGGCGCGACCAAGGAAGATTTTGACCGAACCTGTGCGGTGCATCCGACCATGTCCGAAGAGATCGTAACCATGAAAACCCCGATTCGGACTGCCTGATCGATACGCGCGGGTTGATATTCTGAAACGGCTATACAGTTTACAAATGATGCCCGCGTGCGGCGCGGGCCAAGAGACAGAAGGAAAAGGAACAGATGGCAGGACAGTCTGGTGGCCCTTGGGGCGGCGGCGGTGGCGGCGATAACGGCGCTGGCGGTGACAAACGAGGAGGTGGCGGCCGACGCCCGCCCGAAGGCGGCGGTGGCTCTCAGATTCCGGAAATCGACGAACTGATGAAAAAAGGCCAGGACCAGTTGCGCGTCCTGCTGGGTGGACGTGGCGGCGGCGGTGGCGGTACGAATGGCACCGGCGGTGATGGCGGCGGCGGCCCCCGCCTGACGCGAAGCACTGTGGTGCTGGGCCTTCTGGGCGCCGTGGCCCTGTGGCTGTTCGCCAGTATTTACACCGTCAAACCCGAGGAACGCGCGGTTGAGCTGTTCTTGGGGGAATACCACCGCACCACCGGATCAGGTCTGCACGTGGCACCCTGGCCCCTGATTACTCATGAGAAGATCATCGTGACGCGCGAGCAGAACGAAGATATCGGCGTGGGCGCACGGGGCAGCCAGGCGGGGCTGACGCTGACCGGAGATGAAAACATCGTCGATATCGACTTTCAGGTGGTCTGGAACATCAACGATCCTGCCAAATACCTGTTCAACCTGCGCGACCCGATCATGACCATCCGCGCCGTGTCGGAATCGGCCATGCGCGAAATCATCGCCCAATCCGAGCTGGCACCGGTCCTGAACCGGGATCGTGGTATCATCGCTTCTCGGCTGGAGGAGTTGATCCAACTGACGCTGGACAGCTATAACAGCGGCGTCCAGGTGATCCGCGTCAACTTTGACAAGGCCGATCCGCCTCAGCAGGTGATCGACGCCTTCCGCGACGTCCAGGCTGCTTCGCAGCAGCGCGACCGACTGGAAAAAGAGGCCGATGCCTACGCCGCGCGCGTTCTGGCGCAGGCCCGTGGTGAAGCGGCGCAGACTCTGGAAGAGGCCGAAGGCTATCGCGCACGCGTCATCAACGAGGCCGAAGGTGAGGCCAGCCGCTTCTCGGCGGTTCTGACCGAATACCAGAAATCGCCGGAAATCACGCGTAAACGGCTCTATCTGGAAGCGATGGAGGACGTGTTGGGCGATATGGATAAAATCATCCTCGACGAGCGCGAGGGCAGCGGCCAGGGCGTCGTGCCCTATCTGCCGCTCAATGAATTGCGCCGTAGCAGCGCGGGAGAACAATAAAGATGCGTAAATCAGCCCTATTTCTGCCTGTGCTTGCGGTTGTCGTGATCACGGCGCTCAGCTCGGTCTTTATCGTGGACGAGCGCGAGAAGGTTCTCGTGCTCCAGTTCTCCAAGATTATCGCGGTCAAGGAAAATCCGGGTATCGGCTTCAAGATACCGCTCATCCAGGAGGTCGTGCGTTATGACGACCGGATCCTCAGCCGGGATATCGACCCGCTGGAGGTAACACCGCTGGATGATCGCCGTCTGGTCATCGATGCCTTCGCCCGTTACCGGATTTCCAACGTCACCCGCTTCCGCGAGGCGGTGGGCGAGGGCGGCATCCCGGCGGCTGAAAGCCGGCTGGATTCAATCCTGCGTTCAGCCACGCGTGAGGTTCTGGGCTCGGTCAGCTCGAATGATATCCTTAGCACGGACCGTGCGGCGCTGATGTTGCGGATCCGCAATGTGGCCATCAACGATGCCAACGCGCTGGGGATCGAGGTGGTGGACGTGCGCCTGAAACGCACCGACCTGCCCACCCAGAACCTCGATGCGACTTTTGCCCGGATGCGCGCCGAACGTGAGCGGGAAGCCGCTGACGAGATCGCGCGCGGTAACGAGGCGGCACAACGGGTGCGCGCACAGGCTGACCGGACCCAAGTGGAAATCGTGTCGGACGCCAAGCGTCAGGCCGAGATCACCCGAGGCGAGGCGGATGCCAAGAGCAACGCGATCTTCAACAAGTCGTTCGGCGCGGATCAGGAGTTCTTTGAATTCTACCGCTCGCTCAACGCCTATCGCAAGGCGCTGAGAGGCGACAACTCGTCCATTGTGATGTCACCGGATAGCGAGTTTTTCAGCTATTTCAATTCGGTAACGCCTGAGTAATGTTGGGGGTTGCCGCGCTGGCCCTCGGGCTTGTGCTGATTGTAGAGGGGCTGGTCTATGCACTGGCCCCTCAGCTTGTCGAGCGGATGCTGGAAGCGCTGCGCGCCGTGCCGCCCGAGGCGCGTCGCACCATCGGACTGTTGGCGCTGGTATCAGGTCTATTGCTGGTCTGGATCGGCAAGGCGCTGGGTGCATGAAACATAAGGTTCATCGTTTCACGGTCGCGTGACGAAGGTGTTGCAGGCTTTGCGATCTGCGCATCAGTACCTACATTACCTTCATGAGGGCCCACCCAAATCTCGGGAGGGCGGATCGACAGACCACAACTCAAGGAGATTCTGGCGTGAGAGCATCAAGCCAAACCACACCCTATTTTGATGTCAGGACCTTGCGCACCATGGCGCTGATGGTTCTGACAACGCTGCTGATGCTGGCGCAAGCCATAGCAGCTCAGGCCCGGCCCGACAGTTTTGCGGACCTGGCGGAAAAATTCAGCCCTGCCGTGGTGAACATCACCACCTCCACGGTTGTATCCAGAAGCACCGGCCCGTTGCCAATGGTGCCCGAAGGGTCGCCGTTTGAAGACTTCTTTCGCGAGTTCCGTGATCGCAGCGGCGATGGTGACCGTCCGCGCCGCACCTCGGCGCTGGGCTCGGGCTTTGTCATTTCCGAAGACGGCTATATCGTTACCAATAACCACGTGATCGAGAGCGCCGATGAGATCATCATCGAGTTCTACGGAGGCGACGAATTGGAAGCCAAGGTCATCGGCACCGACCCCAAGACCGATATCGCGCTCCTGAAGGTCGAGACCGTTACACCACTGGATTTCGTCAGCTTCGGCGACAGTGATACCGCGCGCGTTGGCGACTGGGTCATGGCCATGGGCAACCCGCTTGGTCAGGGCTTTTCGGTCAGCGCGGGCATCGTTTCGGCGCGCAACCGGGCGCTGAGCGGCACCTATGACGACTACATTCAAACCGATGCCGCGATCAACCGGGGTAACTCGGGCGGGCCGCTGTTCAACATGGATGGCGAGGTCGTCGGTGTGAACACCGCGATCCTGTCGCCCAATGGCGGCTCCATCGGTATCGGTTTCTCGATGGCATCGAATGTGGTTGTCCGCGTGGTCGATCAGTTGCGCGAATTCGGCGAGACCCGCCGCGGCTGGCTGGGTGTGCGCATCCAGGACGTGACCGACGACGTCGCCGAGGCGATCGGCCTTGAAAAGGCGTCTGGTGCCCTCGTGACGGACGTACCCGAAGGGCCTGCTGCCGAGGCCGGGATGCTGGCCGGTGACGTGATCCTCTCGTTTGATGGCATGGACGTGGCGGATACACGTGATCTGGTGCGCCGGGTCGGCAATGCAGAGGTTGGCAAGACCGTGCGCATGGTCGTCTTCCGTGATGGGGCCACCCAGACGCTGAAGGTGACGCTGGGCCGCCGCGAAGTGGCCGAGGGTGCCGTGCCTGTTGCCCAGCCGGGTGATGATTCGGGCGAGGCTGTGACCGAAAAAACCATGCTGGGGCTGACACTGGTTCCGCTCAACGAGGAACTGCGCGAGCAACTGAGCCTGCCCGGCGGCGCCACCGGGCTGGTGGTGCGCGACATCGACGAGTTGTCGGAGGGGTATGAAAAAGGTCTGCGCGCCGGCGATCTGATCACCGAGGCAGGCCAGCAGAAGCTGACCGGCATTGACGATCTTGAAGATCGTGTGTCCGACGCCCGCGAGGCCGGGCGCAAATCACTGCTGCTGCTGGTCCGCCGCGACGGCGAGCCGCGCTTTGTCGCACTGTCGCTCGAAGAGGCGTCGGCAGAGTAATCGCCGTATCCTGAACCGGACAAGCCCCGTCAGACTTGCTCTGGCGGGGCTTTTTCGTGCCCCCCCAGGCGAGGCGTTGTGCCCGGATCGTGCATGTTTTCGTGCAACGTGTCGGGATAGAGTGCCCTGACCAGAGCGGCGCATATCAGACCGATCACGATGATGGGGGCAGGAGGCCGATGAGCACCGCGTTCTTGGGCGCGTTCATCAGGCTGTCGGTGCTTGCGCGCTGGGGGGCTTTGTTGTCTTGTCCGGCTGAAATGAGATGAAGAGGGTCGAAATGGTCGGGCAACTGGATGTAGATTTCGTGCGGGCGCAGTTTCCTGCTTTTGCCGAGCCTTCGTTGCGGGGGCAGGCGTTTTTTGAGAATGCGGGCGGCTCTTACACCTGCGCGCCGGTGATTGCACGGCTGGAGCGGTATTATCGCCAACGCAAGGTGCAGCCCTACGCCCCTTACGCGGCCAGCCAAATGGCGGGCGAAGAGATGGACGAGGCGCGCGTACGTCTATCGGCGATGATGGGCGTGGCACCCGATGAACTGAGCTTTGGTCCGTCTACCACGCAGAACACCTATGTTCTGGCCCGCGCCTTTGCCCAGTGGATGCAGCCAGGCGAAGCGATCATCGTGACCAATCAGGACCACGAGGCCAATACCGGCCCTTGGCGACGTCTGGCGGATGAGGGCTTTGAGGTCCGCGAATGGAAGATCGACCCCGAGACCGGGCATCTGAACCCCGAGGATCTGGAGGCGTTGCTGGACGACAAGGTGCGGCTGGTGTGTTTTCCGCATTGCTCGAACGTGGTGGGCGAGGTCAATCCGGTGGTCGAGATCACCGCATTGGCACACGCGGCAGGGGCTTTTGTCTGTGTCGACGGGGTCAGCTATGCGCCGCACGGCTTCGTCAATGTCGGTCTGTTGGGGCCGGATATCTATCTCTTTTCCGCGTACAAGACCTATGGGCCGCATCAGGGGATCATGGTAATGCGCCGCGATCTGGGGATGCAGTTGCCCAATCAAGGGCATTTTTTCAACGCAGGCAGCCTTTACAAACGGTTCACGCCCGCAGGGCCGGATCACGCACAGATTGCCGCCTCGGCGGGTATGGCGGATTACATGGATGCGCTGGCGGCCCATCACGGGATCACCGGGACTGCTACGGATCGGACCAGTGCCCTGCACGATCTGATGCGCAGCCATGAGGTTGCGCTGCTCCAGCCGGTGCTGGATTACGTGAAAGACCGAAATTCGGTCCGCCTGCTGGGACCGACCAGTGCCGAGAGTCGCGCGCCGACCGTTGCGCTGGCGCTAAATCGTCCGGGAGAAGACGTCGCGGGCGAACTGGCCGGGCATGGTGTCATGGCAGGTGGTGGTGATTTTTATGCCGTGCGCGCGTTGCAGGCGATGGGGGTCGATCCTGAGCCGGGCGTGCTGCGGCTGAGTTTTGTGCATTACACCAGCCGGGCCGAAGTGGATCAGTTACTGAACGCGCTGGATGCTTGCCTTTGATCCAGGTCGCGTGGCCTTGCGTCCGGCAGGGCAAAGAACAGGATAGGCCATGACCGACACCTCTGCGACCCTTCTGTGGCTGCGGCGCGATCTGCGGCTGAGCGACCATCCGGCGCTGACAGCCGCGCTGGGACGCGGCGCGCCGGTGATTCCGGTGTTCATCTGCGATGAGGCGGTGGAGGCGCTGGGTGCGGCGGCAAAGTGGCGGCTGGGCCTGGCGGTGGAGGCACTTGCGAAACAGTTGGAGAGCAAGGGCAGCCGCCTGATCCTGCGACGCGGCGATGCGTTGCAGGTTCTGCGCGCGCTGCTGGCCGAGACGGGCGCACGCGCGGTGCATTGGTCGCGGCTCTATGATCCGCAGGCCATCGCGCGGGACAAGGCCGTGAAGGCTGCGCTGACCGGGGACGGCATCGCCGTGCAGAGCCATCCCGGACACCTGCTGTTCGAGCCGTGGACTGTCGAGACCAGGCTGGGCGGCTATTACAAGGTCTACTCGCCCATGTGGCGCGCGGTGAAGGATCGCGATGTGGCGAGCCCGCTGAATGCGCCGCATAACCTCAATACCCCGACAGACTGGCCGCGAAGCGACGCACTGAAGGACTGGCAGCTAGGAGCCGCGATGCGGCGCGGTGCGACGGTCTGCCTGCCCTATCAACGGGTGGGCGAAGACGCGGCGCAGGACCGGCTGGCATGGTTCACCACCGAGGCCATCGACCGCTATCAGATCAACCGCGACCTGCCTGCCCGCGACGGCACGTCCGGCCTGTCGGAAAATCTGGCGCTGGGAGAGGTCAGCCCGGCGCAATGCTGGCACGCTGGCATGCGCGCGCTGCACGAGGGCGCGGGTGGTGCCGAGCAATGGGTCAAGGAACTGGTCTGGCGCGAGTTTGCCTATCACCTCCTTTATCACACGCCCCAGATCGCCACGCGCAACTGGCGCGAGGAATGGGATGCGTTCCCCTGGTCCGAGGATGAGGCGAGCGAGGCCGTCATGCGCTGGAAACAGGGCCGCACGGGCGTGCCCTTTGTCGATGCGGCCATGCGCGAGATGTATGTGACCGGCAAGATGCACAACCGGGGCCGGATGATCGTCGCCTCCTACCTGACCAAACACCTGATGATCCATTGGCGCGTCGGGCAGAAATGGTTCGACGCCTGTCTGACCGACTGGGACCCGGCCAGCAACGCGATGGGCTGGCAATGGGCGGCAGGCTCTGGCCCGGACGCGGCCCCCTATTTCCGCATCTTCAACCCCGAGACGCAATTGAAGAAATTCGACCCCAGAGGCGATTATCCACACGCCTGGATCGCCGAGTGCAGTGATCCTCCGAGCAATACGGCGCTGTCCTATTTCGACGCGATCCCGCTGCGCTGGAACCTGCACCCGGATGCTCCGTATCCTGAGCCAATGATCAGCCTGAGCGACGGCCGCATCCGCGCGCTGGCAGCCTACGGCGCGCGATCCTTCTGAGCTTTGGGACGAAAGCCTTGCCGGATGCGCCGCAGCATCCTAGCCTCTGCCTGAGTTGTACGCAGAGAAACCGAATGACCCTGACCAGCACCAGCACCAGCGGCCAGACTGACCTGCCGCGTTACTTTTCCCGCGTCTTCGATACGGCGCAGATGATCCGCAATGGACGGATCGATTTTGTACTGCCCGATGGGCGCACCTTTCGCGCTCAAGGGTCGCAGCCCGGCCCGGTGGGGGTGATCGAGTTGCACAATGACGATCTTTTTGCGCGGCTGGTCCGTGAGGGCGATCTGGGATTTTGCGAGTCTTATCTCGACGGCTGGTGGAGCACACCCGACTTGCAGGGGCTGATGGATGTGGTGCACGCGGACAATGACGAAATCTACGACGGTTTCCCCGGCATGGTCCTTGTGCGCACCTATGAGCGGTTGCGCCACCGGATGAGGGGCAATTCGCGCGCGCAGGCGCGGCGCAACATCAGCCATCACTACGATCTGGGCAATGATTTCTACGCGCTCTGGCTGGACGAGACGATGACCTATTCCAGTGCGCTGTTCGAGACGGGGCAGGAGAACATGGAAAAGGCGCAGATCGCCAAATATGCCTCGATGGTGGACCAGATGGGCGTCGGCCCCGGCGATCATGTGCTGGAAATCGGCTGTGGCTGGGGCGGGTTTGCTGAATATGCCGCCCGCGAGCGCGGGCTGAGGGTGACGGGGCTGACGATCAGCCAGGAGCAACTGAGCTATGCGCAGGCCCGCATCGACCGGGCGGGGTTGGGCGGCATGGTCGATTTGAAATTGCAGGATTATCGCGACGAGCGCGGCAGTTATGACGGCATTGCCAGCATCGAGATGTTCGAAGCGGTGGGAGAGAAGTACTGGCCGGTCTACTTTTCAGCCGTGCGTGACCGGTTGCGCCCCGGTGCCTGCGCCACGCTGCAGGTCATTACCGTGCAGGATCGCCGATGGGAAACCTACCGTAAGGGCGTGGATTTCATCCAGAAATACATCTTTCCGGGCGGTATGCTGCCCAGTTCCGGCGCGCTGCGTGCCGAGGTGGAGCGCGCGGGCCTGACCGTGGCCCGGTCCATCGAATTCGGCGACAGCTACAGCCAGACGCTGCGTCGCTGGCATGACACGTTCAACACACGTTGGCACGATATTGCCGCGCTGGGGTTTGACGACCGGTTCCGACGGATGTGGAATTTCTACCTGACCTCTTGCGCGGGGGCGTTTCAGGGAGGAAACTGCGACGTGACGCAGATCACCATTGCAAGGTCCAGCTAGATGCCCCTGACTGACAAAATGCCCAGCAGTGCGCGCTTTGCCGCTGCCGTTTCGCTGGGCCTGCTGGGCTGGATCGGCTCAGAGATGACCCGCGACCTGATGCCGCCGCACACCGCCTTTGGCTGGTTCAACTACGTCAATCTCGTGATCGGGCTGCTCTGCGGCTGGGTGGTGGTCGGCGGTCGTGTGGGCACCGGCTATGTGGATGCGGTCAGCATCGGGTTGACCGGGGCCGCCGCGCTGGTCTTCTGGGGGCTTTTCGCCCAAAGCTTTAACCTGATGCTGAAGCAATCGCTGGAGCGCAAGTATGAAGGGCCGGTGGAGGGGATTACGGGCATGTTCGACAATGCCGTGGATTACGGACAATACCTGCTCGACGGGCCGCTCATTGGCGTTCTGGTGGCGGGTGGCATCCTGACCGGGCTACTGGCGGAATACGTCGTGCGGCGCTGGACCTGAGCGAATGCAGGCACTTTTCGTTTATGGCACGCTGCGTGATCCTGAATTGCTACGCATTGTCCTGGGGCCGGAACTGCCGTCGGCCTGCATCAGCGACGCGATCCTGCCCGATCACGCGATCCATTGGGCCGAAGGCCAGAGCTTTCCGACCATCGTGCCGCGCATGGGCGCCGAGGCGCCCGGTCTGCTGCTGAGCGGGCTGAGCGAGACAGCGGTGGGGCGGCTGGATTTCTACGAAGGCTCCTTTGGCTACACCCTGCGCCCCGTCGGCGTGCGCGCGCAGGACGCGCAGCAAGAGGCGCTGGTCTATTTTCCCGATCCCGGTCTCTGGCAGGCCGGTGCGCCGTTTGATCTGGCGCTCTGGCAGCGCGGGGTTGGCCCGCTCAGCCGTTTGTCGGCGATCGAGGAAATGAGCTATTTCGGCCAGATCAGCGGTGAGGAACTGAGCGCCCGCGTGCGGATGATCCGCACCCGCGCGGCATCGCGCCTTGCGGCGGCGGATGGCATGCCGGCCGAGATCCGCAGCGCCCGTAGCCGCGACAGCATTGATCTGCGTTCAGTCGAGACGGCACATGCCGGGTTCTTCCTGACGCAGGTGCATCGGCTGCGCCATCCCACCTTTTCAGGTGGGATGAGTGATGAGTTGCGCCGCGAGGTCTTTGTTGCGGTGGATGCGGCCATCGTGCTGCCCTACGACCCGGCGCGTGATCGGGTGCTGCTGGTCGAACAGTTCCGCATGGGGCCTTATGGGCGCGGTGATCCGCGCCCCTGGATGCTGGAGCCGGTGGCGGGCCATGTCGATCCCGGTGAGACACCCCAGGAGGCCGCGCGGCGCGAATGCCGCGAGGAGGCAGGGCTGGAACTGAAGGGGTTGGAGCGAATCAACAGTTTTTACGCCACGCCCGGCACATCGACCGAGTATTTTTATTGCTATCTGGGTTTGTGCGACCTGCCCGAGCCGGGGCAGGGCAGCGGCGGACTGGAGGCTGAACACGAGGATATCCGGACCCATGTTCTGCCCTATGCCGATGCGATGCGACTTTGTACCACCGGTGAGGCGGATAACGGGCCGCTGATCGTCGCACTCACATGGTTGGCACTGAACCGTGAGCGGCTGCGCGCATCGGCTTGAGTTTCGGCAGCGCTGGCCCTAAACGTGAGGCCACTTGAAGCAGGGGGTTGGTACATGCGAATTGCACAGGATTTGGCCGGGGCGGTCGGCAATACACCGATGATCCGTCTGCGAAAGGTCAGTGAGGAAACCGGCTGCACCATTCTGGGAAAGGCCGAATTTCTCAATCCAGGTCAGTCGGTTAAAGACCGTGCGGCGCTCTATATCATTCGTGATGCGGTGGCCCGCGGCGAGCTGAAGCCGGGCGGCACCATCGTCGAAGGCACTGCCGGCAACACCGGGATCGGTCTGGCGCTGGTGGGGGCGTCGATGGGGTTCAAGACCGTGATCGTCATCCCCGAGACCCAGAGCGAAGAGAAAAAGGACATGCTGCGCTTGGCTGGGGCCGATCTGGTGCAGGTGCCTGCCGCGCCCTATTCCAACCCGAACAATTTCGTGCGTTACTCCGAACGGCTCGCTGCGAAGCTGGCACAGACCGAACCCAACGGCGCGATCTGGGCCAACCAGTTCGACAATGTGGCCAACCGGCAGGCCCATGTCGAGACGACCGGCCCC
Source organism: uncultured Roseovarius sp. (assembly GCA_947503145.1). Lineage (GTDB taxonomy): Bacteria > Pseudomonadota > Alphaproteobacteria > Rhodobacterales > Rhodobacteraceae > Roseovarius. The sequence goes on along the minus strand of CANNCP010000002.1, from coordinate 8,745 downwards.
GAAATCTGGGAGCAGACCGACGGCAAGGTGGATGGCTTTGTCTGTGCGGTCGGTTCGGGTGGCACGCTGGCAGGAGTCGGCATGGCATTGCAGCCCAAGGGGGTCAGGATCGGTATTGCGGATCCGATGGGGGCGAAGCTCTATTCCTACTACACCACCGGCGTATTGGACAGCGAAGGCGGCTCGATCGCCGAAGGCATCGGCCAGGCGCGCATCACCGCGAACCTCGAAGGCTTTACCCCCGATCATGCCTATCAGGTCGCTGATACAGAGGCGCTGCCCTATGTGTTCGATCTGCTGCGCGAGGAGGGATTGTGTCTGGGCGCGTCGTCGGGTGTCAACGTCGCGGGCGCTGTGCGGCTGGCACGCGAACTGGGGCCGGGGCACACCATTGCAACGGTGCTGTGCGATTATGGCACGCGCTATCAGTCCAAGCTCTTTAACCGGGATTTCCTGCAGGAGAAGGGTCTGCCCGCGCCTGATTGGCTGGGAGGGGAGCCGCGCTCGATCCCCGGAGTGTTCGAGGGATGACATCGGTAATGGGCCTTTTGCACCGCCTTGTCGTGATCTGGGCGCTGGCATTGTTGCCCATGACATTCGCCTATGTCGCCACGACCGGGATCGCCAGTGCGCAGCAGCCACCTGCCGGACCGGATTACGACAAATGGAAATCCACCGCCGAACGGGCTACTGACGCCATTGAAGCGGCGCGCGCGTCCACCGCCGCGCTGGAGGACCTGCGAGACCAGCTGGCAGAGTGGCGCGACATCTTTACGGCAGCGCAAAACATCAACAGCAATGCGATCGCCACGACCGAGGCACAAATCAAGGCGCTCGGCCCTGTACCCGAGGACGGTAGCGAAAGCCCTGACATCACGCGGCAACGCGAAGAGATGGCCGAGCGACTGGGCCGTCTGACCGAACCGGTCAAGAGCGCGCAACTGGCCTACAGCCAGGCGGATGGGCTGATCAAGGGCGTCGACCGGATCATCCGTGAGCGCCAGACCGAGGCGTTGTTGCAGTTGGGGCCGTCCCCGCTTAACCCCAAGAACTGGCCTGCGGGGCTGGACGCGATCACCAACACGTTCGAATCCGTCCGTACCGAGATTGTTACCGCGTGGCACAACGATATCCAGCGTATGGAGACGAAGGCCAACTTGCCCAAGATCATCCTGCTGGCGCTGCTTGGCAGCGTCCTGCTGATACGCGGGCGGTTCTGGACGGAACTGGCGGTGCGCCTTGCTTTGCCGCAGCAGGCCACGTCAGCGCATTGGATCATTTCTCTGCTGATATCGCTGGGCGAGATACTCGTGCCTTTCATCGGCCTGATCCTGTTCAGTCAGGCGCTATATTCCAGCGGGTTGATCGGGTTGCGTGGCGATCTGGTGCTGATCGCGCTGAAGCCGGCATTCGGGATCTTCCTTCTGGCGCGCTGGCTGGCCCTACGCTGCTTTCCGCGCCTGGAAACCCACCGGCCGCCGCTGGCGCTGGAGGTCGAAGACCGCCGGGCGGGGCGCTTGTATGGCGCTGCCATGGGCCTGATTATCGCGGCGTTCTACTTCATGCTGGAAATTGCCAGAGTTACCGCATGGTCAGAGGCCGCGATCAATGTGGTCCTCTTCCCTGTGATCGTGTTTGCCGGATTGCTGCTGTTGCGTCTGGCACGGCTGCTGTCCAAGCACAGCCGCAACGCGGCGACAAACAAGAACACCGACACATACCGTAACCGGCTGACGCGGCTGCTGGCGAATGCGTTGTTCGCGCTCGCCGTGCTGTCGCCGGTGCTGGCCGCAATCGGGTATTTCGAGGCGGCATCGTCGCTGATGCTGCCCTCTCTCTTGTCGTTGATCCTGCTGGCGGCATTGCTGGTGATCCAGCGGGTGATTTCGGAAGTGTACACGCTGATTGCGAGCAACCGCGAGGGTGCGGCGGACGATCTGGTCCCGGTGCTGTTGAGTTTCGGCATCGTGATCCTGTCAGCGCCGCTCTTTGCGTTGGTCTGGGGCGCGCGGGTGGCGGATCTGTCCGAGATGTGGACGCAGTTCACCAAGGGCATCACGCTGGGCGAGATGACCATCTCGCCGACGATCTTCCTGACGCTCGCGGTGATCTTTGTCGCCGGGATGGTGTTGACGCGGCTGTTGCAGGGCACGCTGAAGAATACCCTGCTGCCCAAGACCAAGCTGGACGCGGGCGGGCGTAACGCCATCGTGTCCGGTGTCGGCTATATCGGGATTTTTCTGGCGGCGCTCATTGCCGTAACCTCTGCCGGGATCGACCTCAGTTCACTCGCGATCGTTGCCGGTGCGCTGTCTGTCGGTATCGGTTTCGGTCTTCAGAACATCGTTTCGAACTTTGTGGCGGGCATCATCCTGCTGATCGAGCGCCCGATCAGCCAGGGGGACTGGATCGAGGTCAACGGCCAGCATGGTACGGTGCGTGAAATCTCGGTGCGCTCGACCCGGATCGAGACCTTTGACCGCTCGGATCTCATTATTCCGAACGCCGATCTGGTCAGCGGGACCGTCACCAACTACACGCGCGGCAATACCGTGGGCCGTTGCATTGTATCGGTCGGAGTGAGCTATTCCGCCGATACGGAAATGGTCGAGCGCATCCTGATGGAGATCGCCACCTCCAACCCGATGGTGCTCATGAACCCGCCGCCTTCGGTGATCTTCAAAAGGATCAGCACGGATTCGTTCGAATTCGACATCCGCATGATCCTGCGCGATATCAACTGGGTGATGAACATAACCTCCGAGGTCAACCACGCGATCGCGAAACGGTTTGCCGCGGAAGGCATCGAAATACCCTATCCGCAACGCAATTTGTGGCTACGTAACCCCGAGGTTCTCGTACAAGGCGCGAAACCTGCCGATGGCTCCGGTTCGGCCGGAGCGCCGGAAGAGGCGACGCCCAAGCCAGAGCCCAAACCCACGAAGGCAGAACCACAGCGGTTCGACGATATGGACGCGGATGGAGACGCTGACGGGGACGGGGGCGCTGACGGGGGCGGGGACGCACGATGACCGAGCCGCTCTTTCGACACGATGCCTATGCAGCAGAGGGAACGGGCACCGTTATTGGTCATACGCCAGAAGGCGGGCTGGTGCTGGACCGAACGATCTTTTACCCCACGGGGGGTGGGCAGCCGGGCGATTCCGGCCGTATCGCATGGCCTGGTGGCTCGATGGATGTGGCCACCACCGTCAAGGCGGATGAGGGCCACATCGCGCTGGTTCCGGCCGGGCCGCAGCCATTGCCGCTGGTCGGTACGCCGGTGCAGCAGGTTCTCGACTGGGAGCGGCGGCACAGGATGATGCGAATGCATACCGCTTTGCACCTGTTGTCGGTTGTGATTCCGCTGCCGGTCTCTGGCGGGGCGGTGGGGGAGGTGCGCAGCCGTCTTGATTTCGACATGCCCGAGGCGCCGCAGGACAAGGAGACGCTGGAGGCTCTTCTCAATCAGCTGGTGGACAGTGATCTGCCGGTGACCGAGACATGGATCACCGACGCCGAGCTGGTCGCAAACCCCGGACTGGTCAAGACCATGTCCGTCCAGCCGCCCTCGGGATCGGGGCGCGTGCGACTGATCCGCATCGGGCAGGGCCGCGATCAGGTCGATCTGCAACCCTGTGGCGGCACCCATGTGGCGCGCACCGCCGAAATCGGTGGCCTGCGGCTGGGCAAGATCGAAAAGAAGGGGCGACAGAACCGCCGCGTCTACGTCCATTTCGACGATTGACGGCCCCTCGGGACAGCGGCGTCGTACGAAGCCCGGAAATTTTCCCTCATGCCTCTTGCGGCGGGTTGCCGAACGGCGATAGAAGCCCTGCAACGGAGCGGTGGCCGAGTGGTCGAAGGCGCACGCCTGGAAAGTGTGTAGGCGGGAGACCGTCTCCAGGGTTCGAATCCCTGTCGCTCCGCCATGTGTTTTTAGTAAAAATTTGTTTTTAATGATTAATAGTAAAGTGCAGAGGTTGGCTTCCCCCATTGCCCCTCCCTTCTCTTATGTTGAACTGAGATCGGTGGCTTCCAGCCGCTCACTTCAACACCTGCGGCGAGAATCCTCTCTACGGATTTCGAAGCCCGCCGCAGGCGTTGCTCCGTACCCATCGAGTAGTCCAAGTTAATCGGTAGTTTTCTCATAGTCCGCGTCGAACCTTCTACCGCCCTTGGCGAAAGCCTTCAGGCACCGACAGTCAGTAGCACTGTGAGCGCCTGACTGTGTTGTAGTGGTTCCGTCGCCTTTTCGATCAGGCGTCATCTAAGGTATTTAGCCTATATTAGCCCATAAACGCCTGAGCAAACCCGCTCTGCGAGGTGCCCCCGGCCTTTCAACGACGCGGGCTTGGGGTGCGACAAACTTCGTAGGCTCTCCAAGGGTGGATGAGTGAAAGTCGCGCTGCGCAAATTTCTCGAGCCATACCTCGGTGGGAAGCACGTTGAAATGTGTCGGTTCATCGAAATCATCGGGTGATGATGAAAACAGGATTCGGTCAGTACAAGCGCACAAATTGTCGATCGCCTGATCGGTCATATCCGGCGGTAGGTGCTCCAATACCTCGATACAAATTGCCATGTCATACTTCCGGCCACCCGCGCGTAATGGAATCGGATCCATGATGGAATGCACCATGAGCCGGTCCTTTATGTCTTCACGCCCCTGTGAAATGGCATACGGGGACACGTCGAAGCCGTAGGCATCAATGCGCAGATCAACCAGCGCCTCGGTCAGCAGGCCGAACGCACAACCCACGTCTGCCACGGTCCGGGGCGTATAGGTTTTCTTGATCTTTCGGGCCGCTCTGTTGAAAAAGGATAGCCACGGCTCGTGTCGTCCATATTCCGTGTACCCATCCTCGCTGCACCCATCCGTATAATAAGCTGCATCATAGAGTTTTTCTGGCGCAGCACGTGCAAGGTCGATAGTTGTTTCATCCCGGCGCGGCGTTTTCTTCGCAGCCATTTCAGCCCTCCTTTTCACCTGCTACGCTGGGTATCGGCCATGCATCCGGTCTAAGAGCTCGCGCCTCGCGCGCAGCGTTTCTGCCCATCGGGCCCGGAAGATGATCCAGCAAAGAGATCATCGTATCCGACCCGCTTCGAGATAACCATAACGGTGATTTCTTCAAAAACTGGAAGCCGTGATATCGCGTTGTGTAAAATGGCATCGCATATCCCAAGGGCTGTGAACCGACAATCGCCAGGATGATGTGTATCCGGTCGCTGCGCCCTGCGGTGCTGTTTACGGGGCATTTGAGCACTTCGTCTAGCTTGACCCGAAATCTCGGGCTTTCTGGGATGACGAGATTGCGCGCGACCGCGTCCAGTGCGTCATCGTCCAGCGCTGCAATCTCTCGATCCAGGTCTGTTGTCGGGCAGCTTGCTGCGTGGCTATAGCCCCTCTCGAGCACCCATTGCGTCAGCCCAATCTCGCCTCGGCGCACTGTGCGTTTCTTACTGTCCGACAGCCTTAATATACGCCAATACCTGATGAAATCAGGATCGCGCAGGATGCGGTGACCGAACGAAAGCGCATATGAGGCATAATGGTAATTGCGATGAGCTGGGGTATAGGTCCACACGATTTCGCGAAAATCATCAGCGCCATAGCGCTTGATCCCGTAATGTGAGGTTGCAGCACAGAAATCCACGTCCGTTTCGCGAACGGCATCGAACCAGCTTTGGGGGGCTTCGATCATCCAGACCGAATCATTGAGGATATAGAGCCGGTCGATTTCCGGAAGGTTTGCGGCCAAGCTCAATATGCCGTCACGATAGCCGCCAAAATCGTAACCGATATTGGGCCGTTCTATGATCCGTGCGCAGAGTGGTTCGAGAGTCGTGAGATCGTCTTTGGATAACGGCAGGTTTGAGACCACAACAGGGCTGATATCATGCGCATTGAGTTGCTTCAGCATATCCAGATGCGACGTCAGAACTCCGGTTGATGGAAAGATCAGATAGATCGCAACCTCGCCTCCCAGGGATCGCTTGCCGGTGTGAATCCTGCGTTGACGAGTGGCTTTGGCGTCGTAAAGGCGGGTCAGCGTAAGGTATTCCCACATTGCTCCGGGCGCACGACGCACTTGACGGCCCAGCCTGACCACCTCGCGCGATACTTTCCACAACGGGACCTTCCTCATCGGCTGGCCTCGTTCTTCATGGCCGAATGTATGCCGCGCAAGAAGGCCGCTTGCTTTGCCCGCTTGCGCGCAGAAAATAGTGTAAATGGCGTGGCGAGTTGTATCAGCGCCGAGAACAGCGCGTTGCGCTGTGCACCCGGAATATTGTGTTTGCGCGCCGCATATATGCGCGAGCGGCCCATATGATAGGCCTTGAATGCCGCTGTTTCAGGAGTCCTCGGACTGGACAGGCCTCCGTGGTGCCTCACTCGCGCGTCGCGAACGAAATACAGCGGCCCAAAAGCCGCTTTCAACCGCAGCGAAAGATCGTCATCTTCGTGGTACATAAAGAGGTGTGGATCAAAGCCACCCACCTGCTCGAACGCGGCGCGACGCACGAACAGCGCTGCGCCGCTCAGCACCGGCACTTCGCGACTACACGTCGGTATGGCCGGGGGCAGCTTGTCCGACGCGGGCAACAACACGCTGCGTCTTTTCAAACACGAACGCCCGCGCTTGTCGGTGATGGCAGGATTAAAAGCAGACGCCGCAGTAAAATTATCTGCTGCCGCCACTAAGGCATCAAGCGCGCCATCAAGCAGCTGAGCGTCGGGATTGAGAAAAAGCAGAAACTCGGTCTGTGCCTGCGTCGCTCCGATGTTGCAGGCCACACCGAAGCCCAGATTTTGCGGGTTGCAGATAACGCGCGCGCCATTTTGCCCCCCAATGTTCGCCACCGCGTCGGGATCACCCGATGCATTGACCACGATCACCACCGTTGCGCCGTCCGGGATTGTTGCCAACATCTGAGGCAGCACATCCAGACTGTTATACGCCACGGTCACACCGTCACACGTTGGGAAGCACAATCAGCAACCATAATTTGAAGCCACCTCTCTGCCGGGGCTATTTCAGGTGATAAGTCCGGGTTTCTGAGGCGACATAACCTATGGTTGTGTATTTGCAAAGCCGATGAAAACCCTGAAGGCGGATATCCAGGCTGCTACCTGTTTCTAAGCTTTCGACGCATTGTATAATGAAAGTCAGTTTTCCGCTCGTTTCTACATCTTTCAACGCCGCCCTTTCCGCCGCGCCCCTCGCCATGCCACCGTCATATTCCCGTATGGCCGCGCGCTCATGCCAGGCGTCTAGCAGGTCTTGCTCTGCCACCGTTAACTCCTCGACACTGGCCTCCCCCCCCCCCGCCTGACAAAATTGACTTAACTGACAAAATACCTGCCTTGGACGGCTGCCGTTGGGGTTCTGTCGGTTTTGTCAATTCTGTCAGCGGGGTCACGCGCCCCTGCGCTGCGTTCAGCCAGCGTGTCATGGACCCTCCCTCAAAACTGCCGGGTTGACCGCGTAAAGACGTGGGGGGCGGCCAGCCTGCACCACGGCTGGCCCAGGTGCTGGGCGCAGGATCTCGGCTTCCTCCAGCGCTGTAAGCGCCGGATTAAGCTCTGCCACGGTTGACAGGCCCGTGCGCCCCAAGCGCAGCACCTCGCGGGTGCTGAAGCCCGTCCAGCCATGATCTCGGATCAGCGCCACCAGGCGGCGCGCGGCGCGCTCTGACTTTGACAGCGCCGCATCGGCATAGGCACGCCGGGCCATTGGCAGAACATAGGCTTCGATAAAATGCGCTGCCCGCCCGATATGCGCCACCGTGATTTCATGCGGCTCCTCTCCGATTTCAACGGCCCAATCCAGATAGGCCAGCACCAGCGACAGCCGCACCGCAAGGCCCGGCAGCTTGCCGGTGAAGGACATAAGCAATCCTTCAGCCTCATTCTCCCAACTCCGCACGGTATGGCGGAACGCGTCGAGAAGATCGCGCGCCTCCTCGCTGAAGGGCGTGATCCAGGGACGTGTTATATCGCGTTCATCCGTCAGCATTTGCAGGGACAGCAGACGCTTCAGCGCCCGATCCAGAAAGCCGTGATCCAGCGTATCGCGGGGGCGGCGGATCGGTACCGGATCGGGCCAGATTGGCATGAAGCGCGCCAGCAAACCGTCATCATCGGAGGTAAACAGCAGCCCCTTGAGGCGATCCGGCTGGATGCCACCGACGACGCCAAGCGACAGCCGGTCGATATGGACCGGATCGCGCCCCATGCGCTCCACCATGTAACCGCGCCCACCGTAGGCTTCGAGCCAGAACGGGCGATCCGATCCGCCGCCTGCATAGCGCGTCATGCCTTGCAGCCAGCCGGACAGTTCATCCCGCGCCATGAGGCTGCCACGCGGTTGCCTGGCGACAATCACCGCCAAACGCTCCACCGTGCCATCCGTGATCAGCAAGCGCGGGGCAAAAGGTTCCTCCCCCGGATTAGCGGCCTTTGGACGCTCGGGCGGCTCCTCGCCCGCCTTCAGCGCGGCCTTGGCCTCCTCCTTCCAGGTGGTTTCCGCCAGCTTTGCCAGGTCGACCCGTTCGCGCCATTCCGCCATCTCTGCCTCGGTTGCCTGGCGCAACTCGCGTTCAATCTGCTTCAGCGGCGAGAGCACCGCATCCACCCGCTCACCCGAGATACCGGTGTCGGCCATCAGGCACAGGTTCTCGCGGCAGCAATCGTCGATCAGCGCCAGAATGCGGAACTTCCGTGAAGCACCGAAGCTG
>CANNCP010000001.1 GCA_947503145.1 uncultured Roseovarius sp. | reverse complement strand
GCGAGATATCATGATCCCGCATCGCCCTGAGCGCTGCCTCTCGCCGCTCATTCGGCGTCGTCAGCTCTTTCCCAGCAGATCCTTCAGCACGATATTATCCAGCATCGTATCCGCCAGCAGGCGCTTGAGCTTGGCATTCTCGTCCTCAAGCGTTCTCAGCTTGGCGGTATCAGACACCTCCATGCCGCCATATTTGGATTTGAACTTGTAGAACGTGCCCTGGCTGAGACCATGCTTGCGGCACACCTCCGCCGTCGGCATCCCGGCTTCCTGTTCCTTGATCATCCCGATGATCTGCGCCTCGGTGAAACGGCTCTTTCGCATCTGTTTGCTCCTTCGAAAGGTTGAGCAAACTCTACATCAGAACGGGGGAAGTTTCGGGGGGCAGGTCAACGGGAGTCGCGAGTGGCAGAAGTGCATTCTTGCAACGGAACTCGGCGACTCTCGGATTCATTTTCGGAACTGACTCAGGCCCTGGGTGGACGCCGCTCTACCTGCGCCAAGACAGGGTCGTAAAGATCATTGCTGCCTATGGTAATAATCCCTCATCTTCGGTTGCACCGACAATCACGCCGGTTGCCTCTACCTGAACCACGTTGGGCATTTCTATCTGATCCCGGTCATCGATGTCGGACTGGTCCTGATGCCTCGTGACGATGGTATGGAAGCGACAACACTGGAGGACAAGCTTGATGCGTCGTTTAAGCGCTCGACCATGCCGCTTGGCTGTGGCCGCCTCGGGGGAGCGAGGCGGTGCTTAATGCCGAGCTCGGCGCAGAGCATGTCCAAATCGTAGTTATCGGAGGCAACACGTCAGCGTAGGCCGAATATCCAGTCGGTGATATTCTTTCCGTTGTCCGTCAACGCTCGTGTGGTCCACATCGACACCGCGGGCCGGATCATGGAGAATCCGGCTGATGTCCACTACCATCGCTTCCTCTGACGTTCCGAGAGTGCTGATAGAGGGATTTTCAGCATTGAGCATCAGGAAAATGTTGGTTTTTCCGGACTCCAAATTCCGGAGTGTTTGGCGACCCTGGCAGGATTCGAACCTGCAACCTGTCCCTTAGGAGGGGACTGCTCTATCCAGTTGAGCCACAGGGCCGTTCAACACTGTTCGAATGAACAGTTCGCGTTCACTCGTAGACTTGGAGACCCCAATAAATCAAGACACAAGAGCCTGTTGACTTCCCCCACAACAGGGGGCTGCTCTATCCAGTTGAGCCACGGGACCACACCGCCCTTGCTTAGCCCGCGAAAACGCGGATGTCACCCGGACAAACGCATGCGTTGCGCTTGCTCCCCCAGATCTGTTCGCGCTAACGTTCCCGCAAGGAATTTCAAGGACAACCGCCTGTGAGCAATCAAGAGAACCGCCCCCTGACCCTGCGCGATGTATCCGAGGCATCCGGTGTGTCCGAGATGACCGTCAGTCGTGTCCTGCGCAATCGTGGCGATGTATCGGACACCACCCGCGCGCGGGTCCTGGCCTGCGCCAAGGAACTGGGTTACGTCCCCAACAAGATCGCCGGGGCGCTCGCCTCCAGCCGGGTCAATCTGGTGGCAGTGATCATCCCGTCGCTGTCAAATCTGGTCTTTCCCGAAGTGATGACCGGGATCAGCGACGCGCTTGATGACACCGGATTGCAACCTGTCGTCGGCGTCACCGGATACTCGCGCGAGAAAGAGGAAAAAGTCCTCTACGAGATGCTCTCCTGGCGCCCCTCCGGCGTCATCATCGCCGGGCTGGAACATTCCGAAGCGTCGCGCAAGATGCTGAAATCAAGCGGTATCCCGGTGGTCGAGATCATGGACGTGGACGGCACGCCGGTCGATTCGGTGGTCGGCATCTCGCACCGCCGCGCGGGCGAAAAAATGGCGCGCGCAATCGTGCGGGCAGGCTATCAACGGATCGGGTTTCTGGGCACCAAGATGCCGCGCGACCACCGCGCGCGCAAACGTTTCGAAGGCTTTACCGAGGCGCTGGCCAAGGGCGGCATCGAGATCACCGATCAGGAGTTCTACGAAGGCGGCTCGGCCCTGCTGAAGGGGCGCGAGATGACCCAGCAGATTTTGGAACGCGATCCAGAGCTTGATTTTCTTTATTATTCCAACGACATGATCGGTGCAGGTGGGTTGCTCTGGCTGTTAGAGCAGGGCGTGGACATCCCCGGACAGATGGGGCTGGCCGGGTTCAACGGGCTTAACCTGCTCAAAGGCCTGCCGCGCGAGTTGGCCACAATGGACGCCTGCCGCCACGAGATCGGCCGCCGCGCCGCCGATATCATCGCGGCCCGGGTTCAGGATGATGCCGATCCATCCCCGGTACGCATCGCGCTGGAGCCGACCATCAGCTACGGCGATACCCTGCGCCGTCCCTAAAACGTTCCGCGAAAAACCTGGCTCACAGACTGAACGTGAAACACCCACAATATTAACAGGTCATCCTGCCCTTCGCCCTGCATCCGATTCCGCAAACAAGACGAATCGTGCTTTTCTTCTTGCCTGAAATATCCCGGGGTCCGGGGCTGGCCCCGGAAAACCCGCCTTCAGCCCACGCTCCGACCTTTTGGGCAAGCTTCGCCGCTCTGACTGGTCTGAGGGCTGTAGCCACGAAAAATCCCGCCCGCAGAGCGGACGGGATTCCAATAGCGTCGCGATCGTTTCCGATCAGCTGGTTTTCTTGTTCTTGCCCTTGATCGGGCCCCAGATCCGCTTGTTCGTCAGATAGAGCAGCACCGACAGGATCGTGAGAAAGATCACCCCCGTCAGGCCCGCATACTTGCGCGCCATCAGCTTGGGTTCGGCGGTCCACATCAGGAAGGCCGAGACATCCTCGGCGACGTGCTGCAGATCGTTGTCGTGACCATCGTCATAATCCACATCTTCGCCATAGAGAGGCTGGGCCATCGCGATCCAGCTGCCCGGCACCATGTGTGTCCCGTCCTCGTTCTTGCACGAGTCAGGATAACCACCTGCGGTAAAGGCCGCGTTGTAGTCACCCGGAAAATCCTCGGGCGCGCATTCGGGCGCTTCATGGTAGCTGGTGAGCAGGGTATAGATGTATTCCGGCCCGCCCATGCCCTTGAGCATCTGATTGATGCCGGAACCATAAGGACCGTGGAACCCGGCCCGCTTCTTGGCCATCAGCGACAGGTCGGGCGCATTCTCCAGCGTCGAGCCGGGAAAGTGATCGACCGGTTTCGCGGGACGGAAATCATCAAGTTCCTTGTCAAAGACCTCGTAGTTTTCCGCATAGGCGCGGACCTGATCCTCGGGCAGGTGCGGCCCGCCCTCATCGGCCAGCGTCCGGATCGGGACATATTGCAGGCCATGGCAGGAGGCGCAGACCATCGTGTAGACCTTCAGCCCGCGTTGCAGCTGGTTCTGGTCGAATTTGCCGAACGGACCCTCAAATGAGAAGTCCACATCTTCGACGTGGCCCCCGCCGCCTGCGGCGAAGGCGCCCCCGACCGAGAGGGCCAGGGCTGTGACTGTGGCAATGCCAAGTGCTTTGAACATTCCTCTGGTCCTCTCTTATTCAGCCGGTGTTTCGGCTTTGCCGTAATGCGCCTCGAAATCGTCTTCGATCGTCTCGGGCTGCGGCAGTGGTTTTTCCATCACGCCAAGAAGCGGCAGGATCACCAGGAAATAGGCGAACCAGTAGGTAGAGCCGATCAGCGAGATGGTCGAGTATGGCGGTTCTGCCGGCATGGCCCCCGCCCACATCAGGACGATGAAATCGAGCACCAGCAGGGCGAACCACCATTTGAACATCGGGCGATACCGGCCCGAGCGCACGCTGGACGTATCCAGCCACGGCGCCAGCGCCATGACGGCAATCGCCCCGAACATCGCCAACACACCAAAGAACTTGGCGTCGATGATGCCGCCGGTGATCCAGCTGGCAAACATCACCACCCAGACATCCGAGGTGAAGGCACGCAAAATCGCGTAGAATGGCAAGAAGTACCACTCAGGCACGATATGCGCCGGCGTGACCAGCGGGTTTGCCTCGATGTAGTTATCGGGGTGACCCAGATAGTTCGGCATAAAGCCCACGATGGCAAAGAAGACCGCGAGAATCACTGCCAGTGCAAACAGGTCCTTGATCACGAAATAGGGCCAGAACGGCACGGTATCCTTTTCCGCCTCGGTCTTCGAAGTGCGACGCACTTCGACGCCGGTGGGGTTGTTGTTGCCGGTGCTGTGAAAGGCCCAGATATGCACCGCCACGAGCGCTGCGATCACGAAGGGCAGCAGGTAGTGCAGGCTGAAAAAGCGGTTCAGCGTGGCGTTGTCCACCGCGGGTCCGCCCAGCAGCCAGGTCTGAATCGGCTCACCAATGAACGGGATCGCGCCGAACAGACCGGTAATGACCGTAGCCCCCCAGAACGACATCTGCCCCCAGGGCAGAACGTAGCCCATGAATGCCGTACCCATCATGGCAAGATAGATCAGCATCCCGATGATCCACGTAATTTCACGCGGTGCCTTGTAGGATCCGTAATAGAGGCCACGGAAGATGTGCATGTAGACCGCAACAAAGAACAGTGAGGCACCATTCATGTGCAGATAGCGCAGGAAATGCCCGCCATTCACGTTGCGCATGATGTGTTCGATCGACGCGAAGGCGTAATCGACATGCGGCGTGTAATGCATCGCCAGGATGATGCCGGTGACAATCTGCAACACCAGGCAGAAGGTCAGGATGATGCCCCAGATCCACATCCAGTTCAGGTTCTTGGGCGTGGGGATCATGATTGTGTCATAGAGCAGCCCAACGATTGGCAGACGGCTATGAAGCCATTTCTCGCCACCTGTCTTGGGCTCGTAGTGATCGTGCGGAATTCCAGCCATTGCCTTGTGTCCTTATCCCAGTTTGATCGTCGAAGCGTCGACGAATTCAGCCGGGGGAACCGGCAGGTTTTCGGGTGCGGGCCCTTTACGGATACGCCCGGAAGTATCGTAGTGCGAACCGTGGCAGGGGCAGAACCAGCCACCAAAATCGCCGGCCCCGTCACCCAGCGGCACACAGCCGAGGTGGGTGCACACGCCCATCATCACCAGCCACTCGCCGTGTACGGCTTCAGTGCCTTCGGGTGGGGTCAGCACGCGGTTGTCATCCGTGCCCGGTGAACCGGCTTCGATATTGGCATTCCGGGCCAACGGATCAGGAAGGGTCGAGACGTCGACTTGCTCGGCCGCTTCGATCTCGGGTGTTGTGCGACGGCGGATAAAGACCGGCTTGCCCAGCCATTTGACCGTGATCTGCGTGCCTGGATCGACGCCATCGACCGGCACCATGATAGAACTGAGCGCCTGCACATCGGCAGAGGGATTCATCTGGTTGACCAGCGGCCAGACGGCAGCACCGGTTGCGACGACACCAGCGCCGGCTGTGGCGTAGTAGAGGAAATCTCTCCGGGTGCCTTCGTGATCATCTGCGTGGGACACGAGGTATTCTCCATTGGTTGCGGCGGCGAAACGCCCCATAGGGTGAGGGGTCGCGGACACCCGCAACCTTTCCAAGGCGATCTTTAGCGGGCGCAGCGAAGGGCGTCCAGTCTGCAATCACACCGAATTTGATTCCGCGCGCTCTTGTGTCGCGCTTGAGGCCGCGCCCGCGCGGGTGTAAGCAGATTCAGATCAAGCAACCGAAAAGCGAAAGTGCCCCGATATGCTGAAAACCTGCAAGACCGCACTAGCCGTGATTTTTCTGATGGCCACGCCCGCCGCTGCGGAAGTGGAACTGAGCTTTTACATGGGCGTGCAAAGCGTCGATGACAGCACTGTTTCGGGTGCGATGCCCGACGGTACAGCCGTGAATCGCAAGTTCAGCTGGAAGGCCAATCCGCTGGAAAACCCCTATTACTACGGCGCCCGAGCGACCTGGTGGACCGCCAGCAACATCGGATTCGGGATCGAGGGTACGCACGCCAAGGCATATGCCAGCAACGCCGACATGACTGCGACCAAGACCAGCCGGTTCGAGCTGTCGGACGGGCACAACATCATCACCGCGAACGTGCTGAAGCGGTGGCCCGACGCCTTTGGCGGGACAAAGTTCACTCCGTATGTCGGCGCGGGCCTCGGTCTGGCGATTCCCCATGTGGATATTCAGACGACCGGAGCGGCGGGCGCGCATACCTTCGGTTATGAGACCACAGGTATCGCCGCACGCGGCATTGCGGGCATGAAATATTCCCTAAACGAAAAATGGGCCTTGTTCGGTGAATATCAGATCACGTGGTCTGACAATGACATCACCGTGGATCCCGCCGCCGGTGGAACCGCATCGAAACTGCGCACCGAATTGGTCACACATGCGGTAAACTTCGGGATCAGCTACAGCTTCTAAGCCGATCCCGGCGTCCTGATTTTCTTTGCCAAGGAAATCATCTGAGAAAATTCGCTGAATTTTCCAGCGTGCGTTACTCTGGGCGGGTTGCAGTCATGCTGTCTCGCCCGGAAAATGTTTCGTACCAAGCGGCCAGTTGCGGGTGCGCGGCGCGCCAGTCGCGCGCGCCGTGCCGGAAATCCAGATACCCCAGCGCGCAACCGGTGCTGATCTGCCCCATATCGAGCGGACCGGCCAGATGGCTCATCCAGCGCGTCTCCAACGCGTCGAGCGCGCGCGTGACCTTGGCCCATTGCGCATCGAGCCAGCCATCGAACTGTTTTTCCTCGGGGCGAACGCGTAGCTCGTACACCATCGAAATCGCGGCATCGATGATCCCGTCTGCCGTCGCCTCCAGCGTCAGCACCTCCCAGAGCCGCGCGTCGGGGTACAATCCCGCCTTGCCCTGCGCATCAAGATAGCGGCAGATCACGCGGCTGTCATAGAGCGCCGGACCGTCGTCCCGGACCAGCGCCGGGATCTTGCCCAGCGGATTGGCGGCGGCAACCGTCGGGTCGGTGTTGACGGGCGTGGTCGAGACTTGCATGACCTCG
This sequence comes from uncultured Roseovarius sp., assembly GCA_947503145.1. Lineage (GTDB taxonomy): Bacteria > Pseudomonadota > Alphaproteobacteria > Rhodobacterales > Rhodobacteraceae > Roseovarius. The sequence goes on along the minus strand of CANNCP010000001.1, from coordinate 508,625 downwards.
ACCTCCGCCAACTGACCGGTCTCATGAAGCAGTACCATGACCTTGCGGCCAAAGGGCGACGGGATGGCAGAAATCAGTTTCATTGCGTTTCCTCTCGGGACGTATCTGCGCGAAAGCTAGAATGTGACGGCGTGGCTGTCCATGCTCGTCCCACCCCGATGCGGCCCACCGGAGAATGCATCAGACGGCGATCAGCCCGGTATCGCTGGTGCCCGTAATATGCGCGGACACGATACGGCCCTCGGGCTGAGCTGCGTCGAAATGTACTTCGGTGAACTGCTCGGTCCGGCCCATATGCGGGCTTTCCATCAGCACGCTGTGATCCCGGCCCACCTGGGCGACCAGATGTCGTGCGACCTGCGCCGCCCCCGCCGCGCGCAGCCGCGCAGCGCGCACCTTGATCATGCGCCCATCCACCTGCGGCATACGGGCGGCAGGCGTGCCCGGACGCGGCGAATAGGGAAAGACGTGCAGCCATGTCAGATTGCATTCCTCGACCAATGCGAGGGAATTCTCGAAATGCGACTCGGTCTCGGTCGGGAAACCGGCGATGATATCGGCGCCGAAGGTCATATCGGGGCGCAGGCGGCGCGCCTCTGCGGCAAAGTTGATCGCATCGTCCCGCAGATGCCGTCGCTTCATCCGCTTGAGAATCAGATCGTCGCCGTGTTGCAGTGACAGGTGCAGATGCGGCATCAAGCGCTGTTCGGTCGCGATGGCGCACAACAGGTTCTCATCCACCTCGATGCTGTCGATCGAACTGATCCGCAGACGCGGCAGATCCGGCACCAGACGCAGGATGCGCATGACCAGATCGCCCAGCCTCGGCGCGCCGGGCAGGTCCGCACCCCAGCTGGTCAGGTCCACACCGGTCAGCACCACCTCGTTATAGCCCGTGCCCACCAGCCGCTTGATCTGGTCCACCACCACACCTGCGGGCACAGAGCGCGAATTACCGCGACCATAAGGGATGATGCAGAAGGTACAGCGGTGGTCGCAGCCATTCTGGACCTGGACATAGGCGCGGCTGCGCGTGCCGAAGCCATCGATCAGGTGCCCGGCGGTCTCGGTCACCGACATGATGTCATCGACCTGTACCGGCTCGGTCCCGAAATTGCCCGCGAGACCCGCCCAGGTGGCGGACTGCATTTTCTCGGTGTTGCCGATGACGGCGTCGACCTCGGGCATGGCGGCGAATGTCTGTGGCTCTGTCTGGGCGGCACAGCCGGTCACGATCAGCTTTGCATCCGGGTTCTCGCGGCGCAGGCGGCGGATGTCCTGACGCGCCTTGCGCACCGCCTCGGAGGTGACGGCGCAGGTGTTGATCACCACCGCACCCGCAAGCCCCGCCTCGGCAGCAAGCTCCTTCATCGCCTCGGTCTCGTAGGCGTTAAGGCGGCAGCCGTGATTGGAGAAAACCGGCACGCTCATTGCGCGTCCGCGATGAATTCACGGGTCAGCATCCCGTCGGCCACATGCATGGTCGGGCCGGTCATCCACACACCGTCCTCGCGCCAGTCCACCATCAGCGTCCCACCATCGAGATCGATTCGCACCGCGCGCCCGGTCAGCCCGCGCCGCGCCGCCGCTACAGCCACCGCACAGGACGACGACCCCGAGGCCAGCGTGATGCCAACCCCGCGCTCCCACACCCGCATGCGCAAGTGATCCGGGCCGATCAGCGAGGCGACCTGTACATTGGTCCGCTGGGGGAAAAGCGGGTGATTCTCATACTGCGGCCCGAACTCTTCCAGCGCAACCGCCTCGGCGTCCTCGACGAAAAAGGTGCAGTGCGGGTTGCCCATTCCGGTCGCGACTGGCGCGCCGTCGATGGGCAGTGCCAGCGTATCCATCGCATGGGCCAGCGGTATCTCGTGCCAGTCCAGTTGCGGCGCGCCCATGTTTACCGACGTAAGCCCCCCGCCCTCGTCGCGGGCATGCAGGTCGCCCCGCGCGGTCGTCAGGTGCAGCGTACTCTTGCCGCCCTGCTGCATCAGGTGTCGTGCGATGCAACGCGTGGCATTACCGCAGGCCGCCGACATACTGCCGTCGGCATTGTAAAAGGTCAGATGCGCATCGCCCGCGCCCGCTTCGATCACCGCCAACTGATCGAACCCGATGCCGCGATGCCGGTCGCCGATGGCGATGGCCAGTGCCGGGGTGATCGCGATAGCCCGCGCGCGCGCATCGAACACGACAAAGTCGTTGCCCAGCCCGTGCATCTTCATGAAGGGCCAATCGGTATCTGTGCGCGTGTCCATCGCGGCTGCATATAGACCCCCCTTTCGGGTGAATCCAGCATCTGTCTGCAATACAGGTCGGATTCGGGGTTGACCGCCCGGCGCGCTCTTTCTAGATACGCCGCTAGTGGGCCGTTAGCTCAGTTGGTAGAGCAACTGACTTTTAATCAGTGGGTCGCAGGTTCGAATCCTGCACGGCTCACCACTGACACCTTGAAAGCAAAGGGCTTTCATAGAAATCCTCTTCTCGTCCGCCCGAACGTCCGAATTCGGACGGTCCATCTTCGGGGCTTTGCGACATGATTTGCAGAGTCGGTTTTGCAGATCCACTTTGGCACATAGATGCCGCCGGAGGGCGGTTACATCATCAAAGCCCATTGCACCCGGCAACCGCGTTGCCTAAGGCTTTGGATCATGCCGGACGCCTCCCACACTGAAAAACGCGCCCTCCCGCACTGGGAATTGATTATCCTGACCGCCAGCCTCATGGCGCTCAATGCTGCGGCAATAGACATCTTCATTCCTGCGCTTCAGGATATCGGTGCGGCCTTGGGCGTCGACAGCGAGAACCAGCGCCAGTTCGTCATCTCAAGCTATCTCGCCGGGTTTGGCGCGGCGCAACTGATCTACGGGCCGCTGTCTGACCGTTTCGGGCGCAGACCCATTCTGTTCTTCGGGCTCGGCCTCTATTTCCTTGCAGCGCTTGCCGCAGCTTTTGCGCCGACCTTCGGCATCCTTCTCGCGCTCAGGGCCACGCAAGGGATCGGCGCTGCGGCGACGAGGGTCATTTCCATCACGGTGGTGCGTGACAGTTTCGGCGGCCGCCGCATGGCCAGTGTCATGTCACTGGTGATGATGGTTTTCATGGCGATCCCAGTGATTGCGCCCAATATCGGGCAGATCATCATGCTGTTCGGATCGTGGCAGGAAATATCCATCGTCGTCGCCGCGTTCAGCTTTGCCGTGCTGGTATGGTCGGCATTGCGCCTGCCCGAGACGCTCCATCCCGAGGATCGGCGCGCCCTCACGTTGCGACACACCGCCCAAGCATTCAAGCTGGTCCTCACGAACCGGACTGCCTTCGGCTATACCATGGCCTCCGCGACGATTTTCGGAGTTCTTTTCGGCTTCATCAACCAAGCCGAGCAGATCTACACCGAAATTTACGATATAGGCCCGGTGTTTACCCTTTATTTTTCGGGTGTCGCGATTTTCATGGCCGCGGCGAGTTTTCTCAACTCCCGGTTGGTCGAACGGTTCGGTATGCGGCGTCTTTCGCAGGCCGCATTGATAGGCTTCTGCCTCCTCAACGCGCTTCACCTGCTTTTGGCCTGGACAATGGGCGGCGCGACGCCGTTCTGGCTGTTCTATGTTCTGGTGATACCGACCTTCGGACTCTTCGGCTTCATCGGCACGAATTTCAACGCGCTTGCGATGGACCCGCTCGGTCATGTCGCCGGAACGGCGTCTTCCGTCCTTGGTTTCGGTCAAACTCTGGGCGGCGGCTTTCTCGGGGCAATAATCGGATACGCCTACAACGCCACCATTATTCCGCTGCTTGCAGGGTTTTTCGTCTTGTCTCTGTGCTCGTTGGCGATGGTGCTCATCGCCGAGCGCGGCAAGCTGTTCGCCCCACATTATTCGAATGAATAATAACGGCAGGCGGCGACGGTCACCGCCGCAAACAGACGAAGAGGGGCAAGGCGCTCAAGGATCAGGCTTCTTTGTTTCGGATCAAGGGCACGTTCTGACCAATGCCCATGTTGTAGAATTCTGTCGTCGCTTCACCGTGGATGGCGAGATTGCGAAGCTATACTTGTCACAAAATGGCGTCGACCCGGTCAACGGGGAAACAGACTCGCCCCTTGATGGGGTAACCTTGGCAAAACAAGCGCAGGCCTTCACGGTGCAAATCGCCTGCGAGTGACCAACCAGCGCTTCTATGCGGGCTTTGTCGGCCCCTCAACGACCTCGGCCGTGGGCTTCGGGCTGTGGATTGCCGACGCAAACGACATGCGTTCCTGGTGGCAGCTTTTGCTGAAATTTGCGCGAAATTTCGCAAAGGCGTGCGCCTTGTTCGTGTGGATTCTCGTCCACCAGGTGATGGGGCCACATTCCACCCCCTCTGGATTTCTGCCAGCTACCTGAAAAAAAGAAGTACCCGCCCAGCAGGTTGGAAGTGGCAGCTTTTGCTTGCGGTCCTCCTGCCAGCCGTGTTTGCTAAGCGACGAGAGCGCCACTGGGGCGTTCCGACAAGATTTTGCTGTACCCAGTATAGGAGGAACCACTATGAGATTCGTATCAGCAGTTGCCGCCGCCGCACTGGCGCTCGGAGCGACCGCACAGACCGCCGCAGCGGCCTGCGATGATGGCGAGGTTGTCATCAAGTTCAGCCACGTCACCAACACCGACAAACACCCCAAGGGCATCGCCGCCTCGTTACTGGAGAGCCGCGTCAACGACGAGATGAACGGCAAGGCCTGCATGGAAGTGTTCCCCAACTCGACACTTTATGATGATAACAAGGTGCTTGAAGCTTTGCTGCAGGGCGATGTGCAGCTGGCTGCGCCATCGCTGTCGAAATTCGAAGCATTCACCAAGCAATACCGCCTGTTCGATCTGCCCTTCATGTTCAAGAACATCGCCGCCGTGGATGCGTTCCAGGCTTCCGACGCGGGCCAGAGCATGAAAGATGCCATGCAGCGCCGTGGCCTGCAGGGCCTGGCATTCTGGCATAACGGCATGAAGCAGATGTCGGCCAACAAGCCGCTGATCGCACCGTCTGACGCCAATGGAATGCGTTTCCGCGTCCAGAGCTCCGATGTGCTGGTGGCGCAGATGGAGGCAATCGGCGGCATCCCGCAGAAGATGGCCTTTGCCGAAGTTTACGGCGCACTGCAGCAGGGCGTCGTAGACGGTCAGGAAAACACCTGGTCGAACATCTACGGCAAGAAGTTCTTCGAGGTGCAGGACGGCACGACCGAAACCAACCACGGCGTGATCGACTATATGGTCGTCACTTCCGTTGAATGGCTGGACAGCCTGGATGCGGATGTCCGCGACCAGTTCCTGACGATCCTCGGCGAAGTGACCGCGACGCGGAACGCTGAATCCTTTGCGGTGAACCAGAGCGCACGTCAGTCGGTCATTGACGCGGGCGGCGTCGTGCGCGAACTGGACGCTGAACAGCGCCAGAAATGGGTCGACGTGATGAAGCCCGTCTGGGCACAATTCGCCGATGACGTCGGACAAGAAAACATCGACGCGGCACAGGCGATCAACGCCGGCCTGTAAGACGTGACGATCAGGGGCCCGGCATCAGCGCCGGGCCCCACTGCCCTTCTGGCGGGCACTGTGGGGGAAGGAAGAGACATGCATCTGAAATCGGGGCAGAGCTTTGTCGACAGGATCGAAGAAAACCTGATCGCCCTCCTTCTGGGGGCAATGACATTGGTGACTTTCGCCAACGTCGTCGCGCGCAAGGGCCTGAATTCCAGCATCCTCTGGGGGCTGGAACTGACGGTATTCCTGTTTGGCTGGCTGGTGCTGCTGGGCGCGTCCTACGCGGTCAAGAAGAGCGCGCATCTGGGCGTCGATGTGATTATCAACATGGTGTCACCACCCACGCGCCGGGTGCTCGGCCTGACCTCGGTCGCGGTCTGCATCGCGTTTTCATTCTTGCTGCTCAAGGGCGCATGGGACTACTGGGCCAATTTCGCCAACCTGCCCGGCACCGAAGGCCGCTGGTTCCCCCTGGGGTTCGAGGACAAGTTTCTGGCCAAGGGCTGGTACGAGGTAAATGACGTGCCACTCCCCGGCATCCTGCGATGGATGGAGGATATCTTCAACGAGGGCGAAAGCTATAACAAGATGCCCCGCATGATCCCCTACCTGGTGCTGCCCTTGTCGATGGGTCTGCTGCTCTTTCGGTTCTGTCAGGCGGCGGTGCTGCTGTGGACCGGCAGGATCGACAGGCTGGTGGCCAGCCACGAGGTCGAAGACGACATCGACGAGATGCGCGCCAAGCAGAAGGAGACGGCGCAATGACCGTCCTTTTGCTGTTCGTGATGGTCATCGGTCTGATGCTGATCGGGGTGCCGATCGCGGTGTCGCTCGGCATGTCCTCGATCCTCTTTCTGCTGTGGTTCTCGGACACGACGCTGGCATCGGTCGCTCAGACCCTGTTTCAGGCGTTCGAGGGGCATTTTACCCTGCTTGCCATCCCGTTCTTCATCCTAGCCAGCAGTTTCATGTCCACGGGCGGCGTGGCGCAGCGGATCATCCGCTTTTCCATCGCCTGCGTCGGGCATCTGCGCGGTGGCCTGGCCATCTCGGGCGTGTTTGCCTGCATGATGTTCGCCGCCCTCTCGGGGTCGTCGCCCGCCACGGTGGTCGCCATCGGGTCGATCGTGATCGCCGCGATGCGCCAGGCGGGCTATTCACGTGAATTCGCCGCCGGCGTCATCTGCAACGCGGGCACGCTGGGCATCCTCATCCCGCCCTCCATCGTGATGGTGGTCTATGCAGCCGCGGTCGAGGTGTCGGTGGGCCGGATGTTCCTTGCCGGTGTCATACCGGGCCTTCTGGCCGGACTCATGCTGATGGTCGCGATCTATGTCATGGCCCGGATCAAGAACATGCCCGCAGGCGAATGGCAGGGCTGGCGCGAAATCGCGGCCTCGTTCCACGATGCGGCCTGGGGTCTGTTGCTGATCGTGATCATCATGGTCGGCATCTACGGCATCCCCGGTTTTACCGGCGCATTCTTTACCCCGACCGAAGCGGCCGCGGTCGCATCTGTCTACGCCTTCTTCGTCGCGTGTTTCATCTACCGCGACATGGGACCGCTGGCGGCGCGCGGCGGACAGCCACGCAAGAGCATCCTGCAGGCACCCCATGCCATCGTCACGGCTTTTTTCCACCACGACACGCGCCAGACGCTGTTCGACGCGGGCAAACTGACCGTTACGCTGATGTTCGTGATCGCCAACGCGCTGATCCTGAAACAGGTGCTGACCGAAGAGCAAATCCCCCAGATGGTGGCCAGCTCAATGCTGGACGCGGGCTTTGGCCCGGTGGTGTTCCTCATCCTGGTCAACGTCATACTGCTGATCGGCGGCCAGTTCATGGAGCCGTCGGGCCTGCTGGTGATCGTGGCGCCTCTGGTTTTTCCGATCGCGATCGAGCTGGGAATCGACCCGATCCACCTCGGTATCATCATGGTGGTGAACATGGAAATCGGAATGATTACGCCACCTGTCGGCCTCAACCTCTTTGTCACGTCGGGCGTGGCGGGCATGCCGATGATGAACGTGGTCAAGGCAGCGCTGCCATTCCTGATGGTGCTCTTCGTGTTCTTGATCATCATCACCTATGTCCCGTCGATCTCGACCTTCCTGCCCAACATGTTGATGGGACCCGAAATCATTACCAACTGACCTGGCACGCGGGCGCCAGATCAGCAGCGGTATCGACGTCGCGCAACATATCGGTCAGCGCGATCCGCACACCAGGGAGCGTGGCGATGCTGTCGCCTAGCGCATGCGCGCTCGACCAGCGGACATCCTGGTATAGGCCGGGCGGCACGGCAGCGGTGCGTTTGAGCCCGGTCAGCCAATAGCCCCCGTCGGGCGCCGGCCCAAAAACGGCATCATGAGTGCCCAGCGCAGCAAAGGCGCGCGCGACATGCGCGCGGGTGACGCCGGGGATATCGCCGCCGATGATACAGACCGGGCCGGGCGGCAGATCACGCATCAGCCGTGCCATCCGGTCGCCAAGGGTGCCGCCACCCTGCGGTATGCGCTGCAGATGCGCGGGCCAGACGCGGCTCTCCAGCCCTGCGCGCTCCGGCGATACGGCCAGAATGAGGTCCCAGCGCCGATCATTGATCCGGCGCAGCAGGCTTGCCGTCTGATGGCGAAACCACCACACGGCAGGCACCATGCCGATATCACGCCCCAGCCGCGTCTTGACCCGGCCCGGACGCGGCTCTTTCAGCATGACGACGAGGCGCTGGCGTCTCACGGCACACGGATCACGCGAAATAATCGCGCAGGATGCGGGTATAGATCGCCTTGAGCTGGCCGATCTGTTCGACGCTAACCCTTTCGTCCACCTGATGCATCGTGTGTCCCACGAGGCCGCATTCGACGACCGGGCAATGATCCTTGACGAACCGCGCATCGGAGGTGCCGCCCGAAGTGGACAGGCTCGGGCGCTGCCCGGTCTCTGCCTCGACCGCGGCGATGATGAGGTCGGAAAAGGCGCCGGGCGGGGTCACGAAACTCTCGCCGGAATTCTTGATCTCCATCGCGCCCGTCACGCCAAACGCGGCGCAGACCGCGTCCATCTCTGATTGCAGCCAGTCAATGAGGGACGCACCGCTATGGGCGTCGTTGTAGCGGATGTTCAGCGTCGCGCGGCAACTGGCCGGGATCACGTTGGACGCCGGATTGCCGGTGTCGATGGTGACGACCGCCAGGGTGGATGGGTCAAAATGCGCGGTGCCCTCGTCCAGCACATGCGACGACAGACGATCCACCAACCGCACCATCGCCGGCAGCGGATTCCGGGCGCGGTGCGGATAGGCCGAATGGCCCTGCTCGCCGGTAATGGTAAAGTAGGCATTCAACGAGCCGCGACGGCCGATCTTGATCATCTCGCCCATCGTGTCCGGGCAGGTCGGTTCGCCCACCAGACAGACCGACATCGCCTCGCCTTCGGCTTTCATCCAGTCCAGCAGGGCCGTGGTGCCGTCCTCCGCAGCGCCCTCCTCGTCGCCGGTGATGGCCAGGATCACCGCCCCGTCGGGGGGCGTTTCACGCACGTAATCAATCGCGGCGGCGGCAAAGGCGGCAACACCCGATTTCATGTCCGTCGCACCGCGCCCCCACAGATAGCCATCCCTGATCTCGGCCCCGAAGGGCGGTACGCTCCATGCCGCCTCATCACCCAGCGGCACCACATCGGTATGCCCGTTAAAGCCAAAGCTGCGCGCGGCCCCCTTCTCGCCCCAGCGGGCAAAGAGGTTCGGCACACCGCCCCGATCCACCCGCGTGCAGGTGAACCCGGCGCGTTCCAGCAGATCCTGCAACAAGAGCAACGCACCGCCCTCTGCGGGGGTGACGGACGGGCAACGCACCAGCGCAGCGGTCAGATCGACGGGATCGGTGGGGGTGTTGTTCATCAGCTCTCTCGCAGGGGTATTTCAACAAGCCATACCGGTAGCGCGAATCACGGTCCGGGGCAAACCTGCCGCACTCACGATCCCGCTTGTGGATATGTCTTAACAGGGCGCGAATTCCTTGCTACAAACAACCTCAATAATAAAGAGACCCGAGGCAGGGCAACAGCAGCGGAGCCACACGATGGCTCGATATCGAGCGGATCGCACAAGCGACCCATGAGAACGAGGCGGGGCGTGCCCGCCCGGTTGCGTGTTTGCGCTGTCTCCCGCAAATGGGCTGGGGCAGGACATGGTTGCAGGCAGGGAATTACCCATCGACCGACGCGCCAGCGCGGAAGAGATGGCGCAGGAGATGTTCGGTAGTGACACCACCATCATCCGCGCCTCCTACACCGGCGACCGTGACAGTTCCGGCATCTATTCCGATGGCGACGCGATATCAGGCGCGGTAACGCCGGGCGATACGGGGGTGATGTTCTCGACCGGCGATCTGCGCGGGTTCACCAACAACAACAGGTGGCAATCGAACGAGAGCTCCAGCACGACAACCAGTTCCAGCGGCAAGAACAACAACGCCCAGTTCAATGAGGCGGCGGGCGCGCGGACCTATGATGCGTCCTACATAGACGTCGATTTCATCCCTGACGGCGACATGCTGACCATGCAGTTCGTCTTTGCGTCAGAGGAATATCCCGAATACGCCATCGGCTCGTTCCAGGATTTCGTCGGAGTCTGGATCAACGGCGCCCAGGTCCATCTGGGCGTCGGCGATGGCGATATCGATCCCAACAATCTGAACGCCGGCGTGAACCAGAACCTCTTTATCGACAACACCCGCGATCAGCACAACACCGAGATGGACGGTTTCACCGTGAACCTCACGCTGAAGATCCCGGTCAATGATGGTATCCTCAACTCGATCCGGATCGGCATCGCCGATGTCAACGACAGCAATTACGACTCGACCCTGCTGATCGCCGGTGGCAGCATCCAGGGCAGCATTATCGCCAATGACGACAGCTTCCGCCTTGATCCGGACGGGTCGCGCACTATTGATGTGCTGGCCAACGACGCGGTGCCATCGGGTGGCAGCCTGACGATCACCCATATCAACGGCCAGCAAGTGTCCTCGGGCGACACGGTCATGCTCAATACCGGACAATCGGTCACGCTGAACCCCGATGGCACACTCACCATGGCCGGTGACGGCGATACCGAAGAATTCAACTATACCTACACAGTCCAGTCCAATACCGGCATCAGCGATACTGCCTTTGTACTGGTAGATTCGGTGCCCTGCTTCGTCGCCGGAACGATGATCCAGACACCCGGTGGCCCGGTCGCGGTAGAGACCCTGACACCCGGCGATCTGGTGATGACGCGCGACGAGGGCGCGCAGCCGCTGCGCTGGATCGGCGAACGCCGTGTGCCCGCAAAGGGCAATTTCGCCCCGATCTTCATCGCGCGCAACACCTTTGGCACTCACGGCGATCTCTTCGTGTCACCGCTGCACCGGGTGCTGATCCGCGATGCGCTGGCGGAACTTCTCTTTGGCGAAGCCGAGGTGCTGGTGGCCGCCCGCGATCTGGTCAACGACCGCTCCGTGCGGCAGATCGAAGGCGGGCTGGTGGATTATGTCCATATCCTCTTTGACCGTCATCAGGTGGTGTTTTCCGAGGGGCTGGAAACCGAGAGCTTCCTACCCGGTCCACAGACTACCAATAGTTTCGAGGCCGAAATCATCGATGAGATTTGCGACCTATTTCCCGAAATCGACCGCGAATCCGGCGCGGGCTACAGCCCATCGGCGCGGCAGGCGCTCAAACGCTACGAGGCACAGCTGCTGCTGGGCGACAGTCGGCGGGTGGCCTGATCATGGGGTGGATCGGGATATCCGATCATGACGGGGGCTGGTTCAGCCGCTCCGGGCAGGCCGGTGCCAGCGCCGCAGATAGCTGCACTTCTGGCGATGCCATCGCGCCGCGTGGTACATTGCTGGTCGAGACGCATCTATCACCCGAGGGGAGGCCGCAGACCCTGCTGAGGTTCGACCGTCCGCAACCCTGGTCAGGGGGGCTGTCGCTGCAGGTCATGCCAAGTGGCGGGATCGTCCTGGTCGAGGCGATGGGCAATGACGTCCGCCACGCCGCGCTGACCCACGACCTGGACGGGCGCAGCGAACAGGTACGCATCAGCTACAGTTGGGATGCGCCGCGCCGCCGGGGTCGCCTGACGCTGGAACATCTGGCCGCCGGACGTATCCGCAGCCGCAGCCTACCGCCGCCGCACCCCATGCCGCTCGAAGATCTGCGGATGATCACCCGCTATCCGGCGCGGCGCGAAATGGATCCTGACGTCAGTTTTCTGGCCGTCTCCGATCAGGTCGAACCCATCGGCCCGATGCCGGGCTTGACCGCAAATGTTCCGATCTCGACACCGCACGGCCCGGTCGCCGCCAGCAAGCTGCGGCGCGGCGATACGGTGCTGACCAGCACCGGCGATATCATGCCTGTCCTGCAAACCGTGCACCAGACCGTGCCCGCCCGTGGCAGCCTGCGTCCGGTTCGGCTGCGCGCGCCGTTTTTCGGGCTGGCGCATGACATCGTGCTGGCACCGCATCAACGGCTGGTGATCGGCGGCAGCGAGGTCGAATACATGTTCGGCTCCGAGGCCGTTCTGGTGCCGGCCCGGCATCTGGTCAACGGCGCTTCGGCGTTCTACGCTGACGGGCCCGATCTGGTGACCTATCACCATATCCTGTTGCCCGAACATGCGGCAGTGCTCGCCGCAGGCTGCCCGGTCGAGAGCCTTTATATCGGTCGCTTGCGGCGCGATCCGGCCGCGCTGGCCGAGAGCGTCCTGCACGCCGCGCCGCGCCACCGGCTGCCCGAACATGCCAGCCCGATCCGGCCCGTGCTGCGCCAGTTCGAGGCGGTCACGCTGGCCAGGCATCACGCGGCCTGAAGCAGACCGCTCGCCTCAGACCACGGTGCCTAAAGCGTTCCGCGAAAAGCTGTGATTCAGGTTTTTCGCAGAACGCTTTAAACGAGCACTTGGGGCGGCACGAAAGCGGGGCAGGTCCACTCCATCCTACTCATGAGTTGGAGCCTCCGGCAAACTCGGTGCGGTTCAGTCGCCTGAGCTTACCCGCTGCTCATCCCGGCAAGCATGGCACCGAGAGCGACGAGGTGGACCAGCATGAGCGCTCTATCGTTCCAAAGCACGCCGACCGCGAACCAGCCCAAAACACCGACAAGAAACAGATACAGGTTCCAAGGTGTCCACCCAAATCCTGTCGCCGTATAGCCCATGATCTGAATGAATGACGCCGCCCACTTCACCGTGAAGGCAGCGCGCCCCGTTTGGGGCGCGGCTACCGCAACATCAGACGGCACGGGTCAGCCCTCCGTCGACACGCAGGTTCTGGCCGGTCATGTAGGCGGCCCCATCGGATGCCAGCCAAGAGATCAGCGACGACACCTCGTCGGCGTGGCCGTAGCGCCCCATCGGGATACGCGCGCGGCGATCCTCGGTTTCGGGCAGGCTGTCAATGAAGCCCGGAAGGACATTGTTCACGCGGATATTTTCGGCCGCGTATTTGTCGGCGTAGAGCTTCGTGAACGCGGCCAGGCCAGCACGGAACACGCCGGAGGTCGGGAAGAGCGGATCGGGCTCAAAAGCCGCAAAGGTCGATATATTGATTATCGCACCGCCACCCTGCGCCTGCATCAGCGGAGTGACAAGCCGCGTGGGCCGAATGACGTTCAGCAGATAGACTTCCATTCCTGCGTGCCAATCATCATCCGAGATGTCCAGCACGGGGCCTTTTGGACCGTGCCCGGCCGAGTTGACCAAAACATCGACACGACCCCACCGCTCAGTCGCCCCTTTTACCAGTGCGGCGATGTCGTCGTTCGAGCGATTTGACCCGGTAACGCCAAAACCACCCAACTCCTTGCCAAGCGCCTCGCCCTTGCCGGATGACGACAAGATCCCGATGCGGAAGCCGTCACCGGCCAATTTGCGCGCTGCATCTGCGCCCATGCCGCTGCCACCAGCTGTAATAAGTGCTACTTTTTCTACAGACATTGTATTCTCCATTAATGCTTCACCCCGAATTTAAAGGAAGATATCTAATATTGCGCGCCAGTATTGATATCGCGAGACAGCAGAAATACTATCGCACCATGACCCAGCTTCCGCCCCTCAATGGATTGCGTGCCTTCGATGCGGCAGGCCGCTGCCTCAACTTTCGGGCCGCTGCCGATGAAATGGGGGTAACGCAGGGGGCAGTGGCGCAGCAGGTGCGCCAGCTCGAAGCGCAACTGGGGCTGCCGCTGTTCGACAGGTTGCCTAAAGGACTGGCGTTCACATCGGCAGGGCGCGGCTATCACGCCCGCGTCGCTGCCGCGTTCGAGGAGCTGCGGGCCGCTACCAAAACCCTGCGCCCGGAACCGGACAAGGTGCTGGTCAGCGCGACTCCGACCTTTGCCGCGAAGTGGCTGATCCCGAACCTGCCGGAATTCTCGGCCGCAAATCCGAACGCCGATCTGCGTATCCTCGCCACTGAAAGGGTGTCGAGCTTCCACGGCGACGGGATCGACCTGGCCATACGTCAGGGCAAGCCGCCTTTCGGCGCGGCGCTGGATGTCGTTCAGCTTTTCCGGCAGGAAATCATCGCGGTCGCAGCCCCCTCGCTCGTTGCAGAGTATCGCCTGCCGCTTGACCCTGAGGCCCTCTCGCACCTGCCGAAACTGCACGATGCGCATGATCTGTGGCCTGCATTTCTCAAGCAGATCAATGTTGAAGATCGGGGCGGAAATGGCCTGCGGTTGAGCCAAACCGCCTTGGCGATGGACGCCGCCCTATCGGGCCAGGGCGCGGCGCTGGTCAGCAGCTTTCTGGTGCGCCGCGACATCGCTGAAAAGCGCCTCGTGCAAATCCACCCTGAAGCCCTTTTGGGAGAGCAGGATTTCTACTTACTAGCCGAGCGCAGTCCGAAGCGCGGGATATCTATTCAAGCCGCCTTCGATTGGTTCGCATCGAAAGCTGAAGCCGAAGATTGATTCTGTGCCTTTGCAGTGGGTTGGACACAAACCGCCAGCCGAAATTGATAGGTCAGAAACGGTGTTTTTTAGCAACTGAATAGCTGCTTCAAGATTGCAGTGGATGTTTCATTTTCGAGGTGTTTGCGAGATAGTTAACTCATAAATCCAAGGCCAGCTCTTCAAGATCAGCGAATATGTCACGCCAAAGCGCATCGCTCATCTCCAACTTCGCCATGTTACGGATATATAACGCGCCCTCTGCTGCCAGGTAGGCAATACGCTGCTTTCTTTCAGCGGGAGTGGACGCATCCAAGGAACCTAGCCGGTCTTTATACCATGCCGTGATGCTCTCACTGTGACTTCCTGATCCGACCATTGCTGCCAAAGTTGTGGCCAATCGGTTGCCGGCATCCGCGGTCTCGGCGGCGGTGGTTGTCAAATGCGCTTTGAGGCGGTTTTCCGGCGAATGGTCCGCTCCGAGCGCTGATTGATACCGTTCATTCTCGTAACGAGCCCACCGTTCGATGAGTCCATCCAGCAGTTTCTCACGGGTTCCGAACGCCGACTGAATGCTTGCTTTTGGCACGCTTGATGCCGTCGCCAATGACCCAAACGTCAGACGGGCGGCGCCCTGATCCGACACGATATGTTCGGCATGATCCAGCAGAAGTTCGCGGTTGATAGTCCTTGGGCGAGCCATGTCTTTTTCCTCTTGACGCAATTATAATACGATCATATGTAAATCAACATTACAGCCGCTTCAACCGCCTACCACTCTCCAAGGAAGCTTTCCGGTCATGATTATTCTCAACCCTCTCGCACGACGTATAACCTACGTCCTCGTTTTTGAACTCTTTGCCATCGTGCTGGCAACCTTGCTGTTGGATATGATCAGTGAAGGCAAATCCCATTCCAACCTACCTGTTGCAGCGACCGCTTCATTGGTCGCAGTCGTGTGGAATTTCATATATAATACGGCTTTTGAAGCGTGGGAGCGGCGGACAAACCGTAGCGACAGAACCATGAGCCTTCGTATTTTTCATGCCTTTGGTTTCGAGGCTGGGCTAATTCTTTTCCTCATCCCGCTTTTCATGTGGTGGTATTCTGTCGGGCCGCTGACAGCATTCATCATGGAAGCGGCGCTGTTGATTTTCTTTCTCGTCTACACTTTCCTGTTCACGCTTCTATTTGATCGTGTCGTCAAGTCTACGACTACCCTTCCAGCTACAAGAGTGTAACGGCAGCTTTGTCCTGTTCAGACGTCGTTCAACATGGTTGAAAAACGCTCGATTCTGGAAGATGTGGGCCCTACACCGTTTTGCGTGGCCACAAGCCCGGTTCAAAACTGGCATGAAACTGAAAATAGCCGCCTGAACTCTACGGCTGGACCCCATTAAAAATGGGGGATTACCGTGGCACGGCGCTGATCCCGGCGGCGGAACGTGGGCATGTCGAGACCGTTCGAACGTTGATCGAGGCCGGAACGGACATCGACTACGTCAACAATCTCGGCTGGACGGCGCTACTTGAGGCGATCATCCTGAGTGATGGCGGGTCACGTCATGTCGAGATTGTCGAGCTGTTGGTAGATGCGGGTGCAGATATGAATCTGGCCGACAATGATGGGATTTCATCACTGCAACACGCGCGGCAACGCGGCTATACCGAGATTACAGAGATACTTGAAAAAACAGGTGCGAAATGAGTAATTATGAGTTCATGCAAGAGGCCATCGACCTCGCCCGCGAAAACGTCGTGAATGGCGGCCAACCCTTCGGCGCGGTTCTGGTCAAGGAGGGCAAAATCATCGCGCGGGCGGTGAACCGGATGGAGGCCGACAACGATCCGACCGCGCATGCGGAACTGGTGGCCCTGCGTGACGCCGGCGCGACACTTGGCACGGTGCGGCTTGACGGTTGCACGGTCTACGCCAGCGGTCAGCCTTGCCCGATGTGCCTTGCCGCGATGCGCATTGCCGGAATCGCCGAGATCGTCATTGGCTATACCAACGAAAACGGCGAACCCTATGGCCTGAGTTCAGCCGCCGCGACAGCCGAACTATCGCAGCCCCTCGAAAAACAGGGTTGGGCGACGATCCGCTATCTCGCTCCCGACGATGCCGCAGCGCCTGAAATTTACCAGTCTTGGGCCGCGCGTGCGACAGACGGCTGACAGGAACCGACTATGGAAACAGTGACGAAAGCGCCCGCGCCCCGGCGGATCGCGTTGGCATTCCTCATCGTGGTGATCGCGCTGAACTTGCGCCCCTTTTTGGCAGCCCCAGGGCCGATCCTGCCACGGATCGCCGAAGACACCGGGTTGAGCTATGGCGCGTTGTCGCTTTTGACCCTGCTGCCGATGTTGCTGATGGGGGTCGGCGCATTCCTGTCGCCAACCATCCAGGCCACCATCGGAACCCGCCGCGGGCTTTTGCTGGCGCTTGGCCTCTTGTGTCTGGGCATCTCGCTTCGTTTGTTTGCAGCCAACGGCGCGGTGCTGATCGCAACGGCGATCTTGTGCGGCGCAGGTGTGGCATTCATCCAATCGGCCATTCCGGGGCTGATCAAGGAAAAGTTCGCAACAAGCGTGGCGGGTATGACCGGGCTTTATTCCGCCATGATCATGATTGGTGGTGCATTGGGCGCGCAGCTGACCCCGGCCCTGGTCGAGAGCGGACTGTCCTGGAATGCCGCACTTGCTGTTCTGGCGTTTCCCGTTTTTCTGGCGCTGGCGGTCGCGGTCGGGTTCCTGTCGGAAATGCGGTTCGTTCGCCCCCAGCGGGGCTTGGTCGCGCAGCTTCTTCGCCGACGCAGGACATGGAATCTGATGGCAGTGTTCGGCCTGATCAACGGCGGCTATTCGTCGATGATCGCCTGGCTTGCCCCCTATTACCAGGCGCAGGGCTGGAGCAGTAGCGATAGCGGTTTCCTGATCTTGGTCATGGCAATCAGCCAGGGCTTCGCTGCCATTATCGTGCCACTTCTCGCCCGCCGTCGCATCGACCGCCGGCCTTGGCTCTGGGGCTGCATCGCGATGCAGGCCACGGGCTTTGCCGGACTGGTGGTTGCGCCCGTGATGCTGTCGTTGTTCTGGGTGGCGATCTGTGGTGTCGGGCTGGCCGGAACCTTTGCGCTTTGCCTTATCGTGGCGCTTGATCATTTTCCGGACCCCACCCGCGCCGGTCCGCTCGCCGCACTCATGCAGGGCGGCGGCTTTATCCTCGCCGCCATCCCGCCTTTCATCCTGGCGCGTATTCACGAGGTGACGGGCAGCTTTTCCAGTGGCTGGATCATGCACCTTGGCTGGCTCGCAATCGCTGCCATCCTCATCATTTGTTTCGATCCCAAGCAATATCCGGAAGTTATGAGGCACGATTGCAAGGAGCTGAAGATCAGAGACCAAGCTGCCGCATCGTGACCAATTCAAGCCAGAAGATCTGCCTGCATCCGGGTGCCAGCTTGAGCTTCTTGCCAACGACCAATCGCTTGCGGCCCGAATGACCCTGCGATAGCATCATTGCCCAGCGCCGCAGGTCACGCCCCGACACACCAAAGTGTCGAAGGGGAGATCGATTCATCCTAAACCCGATCCACCAAATGCCGGGACTGAACACCTAAAGTATCCGTCTTAAACCTGACTCACAGCTTTTCGCGGAGCGCAGCGATACATATGACCGTTGCACGCATTCCGCCTTGACTGAGCGCCTCAGGTTTAAGCAGAACGCTTTAGGATTACTTTACGCTTCCTTGTCAAAGAACGGCGTCATCTGTGCGACGATAACGGCGTTCTCATCCAGCGCCCGCTGCATCAGCGCGCGCTCTTCTTCGGGAATGTCATGGTCTTCGGCCTCGCGCTCGGCCAGGCTGCCATAGCCGCTGACATCCAGTGGTGCGGTATCGGCCTGCTTGAGGATCGCAACCGTCTCGCGTACGGCCTCGGCCTCGTCCACGCCCGAGGCGTAGACGACCAGCGCCGCACCGGTCGCCTCTTTGGGCAGGCCATCGCCCACCTTGCGACCGATCTCGACCAGCAGCGTATAAACCTGCTGGCGATTCGGTTTCTTCGGCTTTTTTTCCTCAGTCACGCAGCAACTCGTTGATCGAGGTCTTGGACCGCGTGCGCGCATCCACCCGCTTGACGATCACCGCGCAATAGAGGTGAACCCCGCCCTTGCTCGGCATGGAACCTGCCACGACGACAGAGCCGCTGGGCACCTCGCCATACATGACTTCGCCGGTCTCGCGGTCGACGATCTTGGTCGACTGGCCGATGAACACGCCCATGCCCAGAACGCTACCCTCGCGCACGATGCAGCCCTCGACCACCTCGGACCGCGCCCCGATAAAGCAGTTATCCTCGATGATCGTCGGCCCGGCCTGCATCGGCTCCAGCACACCGCCGATCCCGACACCACCAGACAGATGCACATTCTTGCCGATCTGCGCGCAGCTGCCGACCGTGGCCCAGGTGTCCACCATGGCACCCTCGTCCACATAGGCCCCGAGATTGACAAAGGACGGCATCAGCACCACGCCCGGCGCGATATAGGCGCTCTTGCGTACCACGCAGCTGGGCACGGCGCGAAACCCCGCAGCGCCCCATTCCGCATCACCCCAGCCCTTGAACTTGCTGTCGACCTTGTCCCACCAGCCACCGCCTTGCGGACCACCCGGCTGCGCCTCCATGTCTTTCAGACGGAACCCCAGAAGCACCGCCTTCTTGGCCCACTGGTTCACGTTCCATTGGCCATCTTCCTGCCGCTCCGCCACGCGCAGCCGACCGCTGTCGAGCGCTTCAAGCGTTGTCTCGATGGCCTCACGGGTTTCACCACCCGTGGCGGGTGTGATCTGTTCGCGCGCCTCCCAGGCGGCTTCAATGGCGGTTTCAAGCTGGGTATTGGACATGGGCGTTGGCTCCGATCAAAACTGTTTCGCGCATCCATAGCGAATAGCATCGCCAAGGTCATCCACCCATTGCGACCCATTGCAGCGATACCGCGAAGCGAGACGCTCCTGATAAACCGCCATTCCTTTCATTTTTCCATAAATACTCAATTTCCGCCGCCGCTGCTGCAGGGCGTACGCGCCTATACCAGCGGGTCCGGCGCAATATTGCCGCCGCAGATCAGCACTGCCACACGCTCGTCCGGCTCCGGCACATAAGCCCCCGAGAGGAGCGCTGCCAGCGCCGTCGCACCGGCAGGCTCGACCAGTTGCCGCAGTTCACGCCAAAGCAGCGCCTGTGCGGCGGTGATCGCATCGTCCGCGACCGTCACCGCAGTGATGCCGCGGGCCATCCCGAAACATATCTCGCCGATCCGCCGCGCCCCCAGCGCATTGGCCGCGACGCCCGACACCTCCACATCCACCGGCTGTCCGGCGGCCAGCGCCGCATGAAGCGCGCAGGCGGTTACAGGCTCGACCGCCACCACCTTGCGCCGCGCACCCAACCAGGCCAGCGCACCCGCGATCAACCCGCCACCGCCCACTGCGATCAGCACCGTATCGGCCTCCAGCCCCTGCGCCTCCCACTCGGCCATGCAGGTGCCCTGCCCGGCCACTGTCAGGGGGGCGTCATAGGCGTGGATCTGTGCCGCGCCGGTCTCGGCTTCATAGGTCCGTGCAGCCTCCAGCGCGTTGGCATAGGCACCGGGCAGAACCACCAGATCGGCGCCCTGCCGTTCGATCAGTGCAATCTTGGCAGGCCCCGCCATCTCGGGCACGTAGATCCGCGCAGCATGCCCCAGCGCGCGTGCCGCATAGGCCACTGCCGCGCCGTGATTGCCGCCTGACGCGGCCACCAGACCGGCCCCTGGAACCGGCGCGCCCAGCAACGTATTGAACGCACCGCGCGCCTTGAAGCTGCCGGTATGCTGCATGTGTTCCAGCTTGAGCGCGACACGCCGACCATTCAGCACGACATCCATCACCGGAGTGCGCCGTATATGGGATGCAATGCGCGCCGCCGCCGCGCCGATTTCCCCGCTCCAGTCCATGTGTCGCTCCTGCTGGTCAAGGGATACGTTCCGCTCTACGATCAAGACCACAAATACCAACCAAGGATCAAGTGCACCATGAAAGATGACCGGAACAGCCAGTTTCGCGACGCCCATTCGGACCGGAGCACGGCAGAGCAGGTGCCAGACACGCCGCAGACCCGCGCGCCTGCGTACCGACTGGCCTTCACCGACACCGATTTCATGTGTCGCGAAGAACTGCGCCCGGTGCGTCTGCAGCTGGAACTGCTGAAACCCGAGATGATCCTGAACGAGCGCAACATCCAGAGCACCGTCGTGCTTTTTGGCGGGGCACGTATCCCGGAACCCGCAAAAAAGGATGGCGCACGGACCGAGACGCTCGCTGATCTGTCAAAGTACTATGACGAGGCGCGCGAATTTTCCCGGCTGATGACCGAAAAATCACTGGCCTCCTACGGGCACCACTTTGTTGTGGCCACGGGTGGCGGACCGGGCGTGATGGAGGCGGGCAACCGCGGCGCGGACGATGCGGGTGGGTCGTCCATCGGCCTCAACATCGTGCTGCCCCACGAACAGGCCCCGAATGAATACGTAACCCCGGGGCTGTGTTTCAATTTTCATTACTTTGCGATCCGCAAGATGCATTTTCTCATGCGGGCACGGGCGATCTGCGTCTTTCCCGGCGGCTTTGGCACGCTCGATGAGACGTTCGAGGCGTTGACGCTGATTCAGACAGACCGGATGAAACGAATGCCCTTCCTGCTCTTTGGCGAGAAGTTCTGGCGCTCGATCATCAACTGGGAGGCGCTGGCGGACGCCGGCACGATCTCACCCGAGGATCTCGAACTGTTTCAGTTCGTCGAAACCGCGCAGCAGGCTGCGGCCATCATTGATAACTGGCACGACGACTGCTGACCGGCGGTGCCGTTTTCCATGCGGAAAACGTGATGGAAATTGCATTGTTTTCCGTGCCCGACCGCAATGTCGCGTTCAGATTGCCAGATGCGTCGGCAGGTTGCAGATGCTCGCACCACGCAACAGCGACGTCAGAATGCGTCCCTCTGCCGTGTCGCGGATCCCGTAGCCATAGCCGCGCAGACGGTGCTGCCATTCGCGGTCCGAGACCGCCAGGCGGCGCTCGCGCATCACCATATCCAGGACGGCACTGCTGTCGTTTTGTATAAACTCACTCATCGTTTCATTCCTTGTTACAATCAGCCTGCCTGACCCGAATAGTTGCCAGTCATGGCGACAATCGCGGCGAAATGGGGCGGACCTGAGGTCATTTTCGGACGGCGACGCCACATTGTTCACGCAACGGCAATGACGGCACTGCACATGGCGGGGCCGTCGTGGAAAAACAAAATGATGCCGGGTCGGCAATCGGCTGATCTGCATCGCGGGGATCGGATGGGGGATGGGGTGCGCTGGGTGACGCTATCGGCGGCATGAGGCGCGCCCGGCACCTATACGCCCGGCCACGCCCGATTCGGGTGCGGCAGGCAATATTTTCAAGGCGTACGGATCAAAGCGCCGCGCCTTCGGGCAGGCGGCAAACCTCGACGCCATGCGGAAGGGTGGTGACATAGGCGCCCTTGTCGGTCTGCCGGACTGCATAGCCGTGGTTCTTGAGGGCGTTCTGCCAGTCCGTGAGGCTGGCGGCGCGATGGCGCTCGCGCATCACGATTGCAAGGACACCTGCCTGGGCGGTTGGATCATTGTGGACATAGACCATGCTCGAACTCTCCTTTTGCGGAAATGTTACAAACCCATTCGTCAATTCTGGGCTTGAACAACGCTCGCACGCAAAAGTGGCCGGACTGCGGTCAAATCATAGCGCTTTCCGGGTGTTTCCCGCGCAGCACCGACGCGGCGTGTATCGCCAAAGCGTTTCAAGATTAACCTGAATCACAAGTTATTTCGAAACGCCCACGCGATCAGCTGGTTGCACAGATCAGCCCAGCCCGGCTTCAGCTGCAATCGCAGCTCGCGACTTGCGAGCCCGTTCCGTGGCCGATTTAAGCTGGCCGCAAGCAGCCATGATATCCTCGCCGCGCGGGGTGCGGATAGGGCTGGCATAGCCGGCCTTGTAGATGATGTCGGCAAAGGCGCGGATACGGTTGTTGGATGAACGTTTGTAGGGCGCGCCGGGCCATTCGTTGAACGGGATCAGGTTGATCTTGGCCGGGATGCCCTCGATCAGCTTTACGAGGCGGCGGGCGTCTTCGTCGCTGTCATTGATGCCGTTCAGCATGACATATTCAAATGTGATCCGCTCGGAATTGCTGACCTTTGGGTAGGCGCGCAGGGCGTCCAGCAGGGCCGCGATGTTCCACTTCTTGTTGATCGGCACCAGCCCGTCGCGTACCTCGTCCGTCGTCGCGTGAAAACTGACCGCCAGCATGCAGCCGATTTCGGCAGCGGTGCGGTGGATCTCGGGCACGACGCCCGAGGTGCTGAGCGTGATGCGGCGGCGGCTGAGCTGGATACCCTCGGGGTCCATCGCGATCTTCATCGCATCGCGCACGTTCTCGAAATTATAGAGCGGCTCTCCCATGCCCATCAGCACGATATTGCTCAGCAGGCGGGTCTCATCCTTGGGCGCGCCGGGCACCGGCCACTCGTTCAGATCGTCGCGCGCGACCATGATCTGGCCGACGATCTCGCCCGCGGTCAGATTGCGCACCAGTTTCTGCGTGCCGGTATGGCAGAACGAACAAGTCAGCGTACACCCCACCTGCGACGAGATGCACAGCGTGCCGCGATCGGCCTCGGGGATATAGACCACCTCGACCTCGTGACCGCCGGTGATGCGCACCAGATATTTACGCGTGCCGTCGGTGCTGACCTGTTTGCTGACGACCTCCGGCAGGGCCACCTCAAAATGGTCTTCCAGTTCGGCGCGGTAGGCCTTGGCCAGATTGGTCATCGCGGCAAAGTCCCGCACGCCCCACTGGTAGATCCACTGCCAGATCTGTCCGGCGCGCATACGCGCCTGTTTTTCGGGCGTGCCATGCGCGATCAATGTCTCGCTCAATGCGGCGCGCGTAAGGCCGACAAGGTTGACCTTGCCGCCTTCGGGCGGTTTGCGCGGGATGGTCATGACATCCTGGGTAATCGGGGCTTTGTTGGTCATCTGGCTGGGCCTTTGGGTCGTGGATATGTCCCCATATAGGATTCGCCCGGCAAAGTCGAAGGGGGGTGCGGCGTCTTGTGGCACAAACGACAAGGCCCCGACATCATGTCAGGGCCTGTTGCCGTCCGTCGGTCTGGCGCGCCGTCACTTACAGCGCTTTTCGGCCTCTTCCATTGCTGCCGTGTAACCCAGCAGCGAAAACGTATCCTTGGTCTGCGTTCCGCGCGAAGAGCGCGCGGTCAGGACTGCATCTGCGCCCCGCTTCATCGCCGCGATGATCTTGCCATCGTCGTCGGCACTGGCAGGCCAGGCCCATTCGCCTTCGGCAATGAGTTCGAATTCATCACCGCCGATATTGACTTCGACGGTTGATTTGGGCGCGAACGGATAGCCACCGGTAAAGGCCACCTGCCCCGCAACCCCCGCCGCCGGGCGGAAGAATGTCATATAGAGGATCTCGCCGCGGCGCACCGCGACCACGCGCCCACCGCGCGTATTGACCGACTCTGTCGGTGCAGAGACGGCCCAGCATTCCTTGGGGTCGGTATCGACAAAGACGCTCCACGCGGTTTTCGCCGCAACCTGATTACTGCTTTCTTCCTGCGCGAAGGCGCTGCCCGCCAGTATGGAAATTCCCAGAGCGAGCGTACCGCGCATAATATGTGATACCATATGTCCAGCCTCCAAGCTGTCCTTGAGCCTCAATTCGGACCGGTTGCATCCCGGTTGATACGGGTTTCTACTGGCACCGGTCAGTTATTCTCGACATTGCAACAATAGCGCGAAACTGACCAGAAACGAAAGAATGAATTGGCGGAAAGTCGCACAACCGCGACTGCCGGGGAGGATATGATGCCACAATCTGTTCAAATGGTCGAAATCTGGCGCGGCCCGCTAGCCGAAAGCATCCATCTGGGGCAGGCAGTGATCTGCGGCCCCGGCGGCGAGATCGTGCAGGCCTGGGGCGACCCGGATGCACAGGTCCTGCCGCGCAGTTCATGCAAGATGCTGCAGGCGTTGCCACTGGTCGAAAGCGGGGCAGCGGCAGCACATGGTCTTGGGCCCGAGCAACTGGCGCTTGCCTGTGCGTCGCATAACGGCGCCGCGATCCACACCGACCGCGTGAAAAAATGGATCACCGGCCTGGGGTTCAATGATGATGACTTTCGCTGCGGCGCGCATCTGCCCTATGACCCGCAAACTCATGACGCGATGCTCTGCGCGGGCACCACGCCCTGCCAGATGCACAACAATTGCTCGGGCAAGCATGCGGGGTTTCTGACGCTCGGCAAACATCTCGGCGCGGGGCCGGATTACATCGACATCGACCACCCCGTTCAGCGCGCCTGTCTTGCTGCCTATGAAGAGGTCACCGGCGTCACCAGCCCCGGCTACGGCATTGATGGCTGTTCGGCCCCCAACCACATCACCACGCTGCACGGCATGGCCCGTGCGATGGCGTTTTTCGCCACCGCCCGCGAGGGTGAGGATACGCGGCAGAGTGCGGCGGTCCAGCTCTGGCAGGCGATGATACGCCACCCCGATCTGGTCGCGGGCGAAGGCCGCGCCTGTACCGAACTGATGCGCGCCTGCACCGAGCCCGTGGCACTGAAGACCGGGGCCGAGGCATTCTTTGCGGCGATCCTGCCGCAGCGCGGTCTGGGTATCGCGCTGAAGATCGCCGATGGCACCACGCGCGGTTCGGAATGCGCAATTGCCGCGTTGCTGGTGCGGCTGGGGGTGCTGGACGCAGAGCATCCGGCGGCCCGGAAATACATGAACGCACCGATCATCAACCGGCGCGGAGACGAGACGGGCAGAATCAAGCCAACGTCGGTGTTGCTGTAGGGCTGCACGATTGTCGGAATGCGGGGCGCACACTATGGCCTGACTGCTCCTTCACCCTTGCGGGCGGCTTCGCAGCCCTGCGAAGCCGCTGGACATTATGGCTGGCGAAAGCGTCAGACTGAAACGCGGGTAATCACGCCCTCAGCCTGCTGCGAACTCGCTCCGCGCATACCCCTGCAGGTAGAGCAGAGCCGTCAGATCGCCGTGGTTGATCCGCACGTCGCACTGGGCCGCCACGCTCGGCTTGGCATGCAGCGCCACACCGGTGCCTGCGCGCCCGAGCATGCCCAGATCGTTGGCCCCGTCCCCCACCGCAATCACGTCCGCCGCCCCGAGACCCAGCCGCGCGGCGATCTCCTCCAGCGCCTCGATCTTGGCCTGCCGCCCCAGAATGGGCCGCCGCACTTGTCCGGTCAGTTCGCCATTCTCGATCAGCAAAGTGTTCGCGAGGTGCTCGTCAAACCCCAGCGCGCCCGCAACATGGCCGGTAAAGGCGGTGAAGCCGCCCGACACCAGCGCCGTATGTCCGCCATTGGCCCGCATCGTCGCCACCAGCACACTACCGCCCGGCATAAAGGTGATCCGCTCGGCCAGTACCTTGGCGATGATGCTCTCTGGCAGTCCCTTCAGCAGGCCGACCCGCTCGGTCAGCGAGCCTTCAAAGCCAATCTCGCCGTTCATCGCACGCGCGGTGATGGCCCGGACATGATCGCCCACGCCCGCATCTTCGGCCAATTCGTCGATGCATTCCTGTTCGATCATCGTGCTGTCCATATCAGCCAGCAGCATGGCCTTGCGCCGCCCCTGCGCGGGCTGCACCACCAGATCGACGCGGAGCTTTTGCAGCTCTTCCCAGACCTGCCAGCGATTGCCTGGCATCTGCGCCAGTGTGAACTCCGCCACCTCGTCGGGGCTGAGCCATTGGGCATCGCCGCCACCCCAGGCGTTGCGCAGGTTTTCGACAAGCGCGGGATCGAGCAGACCTGACGGGGCAATCAATGTGGCGATGAACATGGTATTGGATCCTTGTTTTTCAGCGGAGATAGACGGTTCAGAACAAGGCGGCAAGCGCACTGTCCCTGCGCGGCCCCAGGGCCGAAGGCCGCCGCGCGATGGCCAACCCACCTTGTCCCCGGATCAACGTCATCCACGTCGCATCTATCGCGTCAGGCGGCGTTATCGCCTCATTTCTGCGCTTGCGAAAGGCCCGGACTGGCCGTATGTCGGCAAGTGGGACACCCTTCCCCAACGAAGGGCGCTTATCTGGAAGGATAGCAGCAATGGCTATACAACAACCGGCATCGCGGCCGGCCAATCCGCGTTTTTCCTCTGGCCCATGCGCCAAACCCCCGACATTTGATCTGGCCAAGCTGGCCGGCGCCCCATTGGGCCGCAGTCACCGTGCTGCTGTTGGCAAGGCTAAACTGAAAGCCGCCATCGAAATCACCCGCGACATTCTGGGCATCCCGGCTGATTACAAGATCGGCATTGTGCCTGCCTCGGATACCGGGGCTGTAGAAATGGCACTTTGGAACCTGCTGGGCGCGCGCAAGGTTGAGATGCTGGCGTGGGAGAGCTTTGGCTCGGGCTGGGTCACGGATGTGGTCAAACAGCTGAAAGTCGACGCCGAAGTCAAAACCGCCGACTATGGCCATATCGTTGATCTTGCATCGGTTGATACCGATAATGACGTTGTGTTCACATGGAATGGCACCACCTCGGGTGTACGCGTACCAAACGGCGACTGGATCAAATCCGACCGTGCCGGTCTGACTATTTGCGATGCGACATCTGCCGCCTTCGCGCAGGACCTGCCGTGGGACAAATTGGATGTCACCACCTTTAGCTGGCAAAAGGTTCTGGGCGGTGAAGCGGCCCACGGGATGATCATCCTCAGCCCCCGCGCGGTGGAGCGACTGGAGAGCTATACCCCGGCATGGCCCCTGCCAAAGATTTTCCGCCTGACCAAAGGTGGCAAACTGATCGAAGGCATCTTTGAAGGTGCGACCATCAACACGCCCTCCATGCTGGCGGTTGAAGATTACCTGCTCGCACTGGATTGGGCGCAATCCGTTGGCGGCCTGAAGGGGCTGATGGCGCGTGCCGATGCCAACGCCAAGGTTGTGTCGGATTTCTGCGCCAGCCACAATTGGCTGACCAATCTGGCGGTTGATCCGGCGACACAATCCAACACCTCGGTTTGTTTGCAATTCACTGATGACCGTATCGTTGACGGCGGCGGCATCGACAAAGGCTCTCTTGCGCCGCGGATTACCGATGCAACGGCCTTTGCCAAAGGCGTCGCCAAACGGCTGGAGGCGGCCGAAGTGGCCTATGACATCGGCTCCTATCGCGATGCGCCTGCGGGCCTTCGCATCTGGTGTGGCGGCACGGTTGAAACCTCCGATCTGGAGGCACTGATGCCTTGGCTTGAATGGGCCTTTGAGGCCGAAATGGCCGGGCAGTAAGCACCGCTTAAATCATCCAGCAGGTGGGGGTGAACCCCACCCGCCCCCGATATATCCAATCAAAGGACCACGAAAAATGGCTCCCAAAGTACTCGTATCCGACAAGCTCAGCGAAACCGCCGTACAGATTTTCCGCGATCGCGGGATCGAAGTGGATTTTCAGCCCGATCTGGGCAAGGACAAGGACAAACTGGCCGAGGTGATCGGCCAGTATGACGGCCTCGCCATCCGCTCGGCCACCAAGGTCACCGAGAAAATCCTGGCAGCTGCGACCAACCTCAAGGTAATCGCGCGTGCGGGCATCGGGACCGACAACATCGACAAGGTTGCCGCCTCGAAAAAAGGTGTGATCGTGATGAACACGCCCTTTGGCAACATGATCACCACCGCCGAGCACGCCATCGCAATGATGTTCGCCGTCGCGCGCCAGATCCCCGAGGCCAGCGCATCCACCCATGCGGGCAAGTGGGAAAAGTCCAGGTTCATGGGGGTCGAACTGACCAACAAGACGCTGGGCGTGATCGGCGCGGGCAACATCGGCGGCATCGTCTGCGACCGCGCACGCGGCCTCAAGATGAAGGTGATTGCCTATGATCCGTTCCTGTCCGAGGCCAAGGCCGACAAGATGGGTGTGCAGAAGGTCGAACTGGAAGAATTGCTGGCGCGCGCCGATTTCATCACCCTGCACGTGCCGCTGACCGACCAGACCCGTAACATTCTGAGCGCCGAGAACCTGGCCAAGACCAAACCCGGCGTGCGGATCATCAACTGCGCGCGCGGCGGGCTGGTGGACGAGGCGGCACTGGCGGAATTGCTGAAATCGGGTCATGTGGCCGGCGCCGGTTTCGACGTCTTTGCCGAGGAACCGGCGACCAGCAACCCGCTATTTGGCCTGCCCAATGTCGTCTGCACGCCGCATCTTGGCGCGGCCACGTCCGAGGCGCAGGAAAACGTCGCCCTCCAGGTGGCTGAACAGATGTCGGACTATCTTCTGACCGGCGCCGTGACCAACGCGCTCAACATGCCCTCCGTGACCGCCGAAGAGGCCAAGGTGATGGGTCCGTGGATCAAGCTGGCCGATCATCTCGGCGCCTTCATCGGCCAGATGACCGATGAGCCGATCAAGGCGATCAACATCCTCTATGACGGAGTCGTGTCCGAGATGAACCTTCCGGCGCTGACCTGCGCCACCGTGGCGGGCATCATGAAATCCGTGAACCCAGAGGTAAATCTGGTCAGTGCGCCGGTGATCGCCAAGGAACGCGGCGTGCAGATCAGCACGACCAGGCAGGATAAATCCGGCGCATTCGAAGGCTACGTCAAACTGACCGTCGTGACCGACCAGCGCGAGCGGTCAATCGGCGGCACCGTGTTCAGCGATGGCAAGCCGCGCTTTATCCAGATCAAGGGCATCAATATCGACGCCGAGATCGGCGAGCATATGCTCTACACCACCAATTGCGACGAGCCGGGCATCATCGGCGCGCTCGGGCATACCCTGGGCGGAAACGGCGTGAACATCGCCAATTTCACCCTTGGCCGGTCCGCGCCGGGTGGTGAGGCGATTGCGCTTCTTTATGTCGATGCCCCGGTGCCGGAGACCCTGATCGCCAAGCTGCACGAGACCGGCCTGTTCCAGCAGATCAAGCCGCTCCAGTTCAACGTCAGTTGACCCACGCGCGCGGCTCCGGGCATGACCGGGCCGCGCGCCCTTCGACCTTGCCGCCCAGTCCCTGCGGCCCATAGTCGGCCCCAAGAGAGGGGGCGTGCGATAACTGTTCAGGACCAGTTAAAGGCCGCGATACCCTTGCACGCATTCCGCCTCGACCGAGTGCCTCAGGTTCAGGGCGGAACGTTTTAAATCACCCTCCGACCGCGATATTGTCAATCAGCCGCACCCCCGCAAGCCACGCCGCCGCAAAAAGGCGCGTCGGGCGCATCGAAGCGTTCAGCAACGCAAGATCGTCGGCGGCACGCATTTCGAGATAGTCGATCTTGGTGAAATTCGCGGCCTCAAGCCGCTTCACCGCAGCGGTGCGCAGCGCGGCAAAGTCGCCACCGGCTACCACCCCTTCGGCAATCTCCTCCATCTGCTCGAACAAGAGCGGCGCATTGACCCGCGCCCGGTCCGACAGCAGAAGGTTGCGCGACGACATCGCCAGCCCGTCGATCTCGCGAATCGTGGGACAGCCATGCACGGTGATCGGAATATCCAGATCGCGGGCCATCCGGCGCACCACCTGTAGCTGCTGGTAATCTTTTTCGCCAAAGAACGCATCGCTGGCAGAACTCTGGGCAAAGAGCTTGGCCACCACCGTGGCCACACCTTCGAAATGCCCGGGGCGATACACGCCATCCATCACCTCTGTCAGACCCGAGACCGATACCGTGGTGGCAAAGCCGCCCGGATACATCTGATCGCCGTCCGGTACATAGATCGCATCGACGGCAAAGCGTTCCAGCTTGCGCGCGTCCTCGTGTTCGGTGCGCGGGTAGTTGGCCAGATCCTCGGAGTTGTTGAATTGTCTGGGATTCACGAAAATCGTCACGATGACACGGGTGCATATCTTTTCGGCCGCCGCCACCAGCGACAGGTGGCCGTCATGCAGCGCACCCATCGTGGGCACCACGCCGATCCGCTCGCCTGCGCGGACCCAATCTTGCGTCATCCCGCGCAGCTCTGACAGGCTGCGCACGATGGGCGCCGTCATGACGCGGGCCCTTTGGAAGGCGCTTCATCTGCAAAAATATGCTCTTGGGCTGGAAAGCTGCGTGCGCGCACGTCGGCGGCATAGGCGGCTATGGCCGCCTCGCCGTCCTCGCCCAGCGCTGCATAGCGTTTGACGAATTTCGGTTTGAACGCGGTGAACAGTCCCAGCATGTCATCGACCACAAGGATCTGTCCATCACAGCCTGCCGACGCGCCGATGCCGATGGTGGGGATCGCGATGTCGGCGGTGATCCGGTCCGCAAGGCTGGCGGGCACCTTCTCCAGCACGACCGAGAACGCGCCGGCATCCGCCACGGCCCGCGCATCCGCCAGCAGCGCTTCGGCCTGATCGGCACGGCCCTGCACCTTGTATCCGCCCAGCGTGTTGATCGCCTGCGGCGTGAGGCCGACATGCGCCATGACCGGGACGCCGCGCGCCACCAGAAACGCGATGGTGTCGGCCATATGCACCCCGCCCTCCAGCTTGACCGCAGCGGCACCGGTTTCGCGTATCAGCCGGGCGGCATTGCGAAACGCCTGTTCCGGGCTTTCCTCGTAGCTGCCGAATGGCATGTCGATCACCAGCATCGCCTTTTGCAGCCCGCGCGCGACCGCCTGCCCGTGCAGGATCATCATCTCCATCGTCACGCCCAGGGTCGAGGTCAACCCGTGCAGCACCATGCCGACGCTGTCGCCGACCAGCACAAAATCGCAATGATCGTCCATCATGCGGGCCATCGGCGTGGTGTAGGCGGTCAGGCTGACCAGTGGTGTGCCGCCCTTGGCGGCCAGGATATCGGTCGGCATTGGGGCGGTCTTGCGGGCGGTGGCACTCATCGGTCTGCTCCGGTTTCGCTGCGTTGCAGCGCTGAGTAGCAAGAAATGCCGGAGATTTCCACACCTGCTTTGCCGGATGTTTCTGCGGCACACGATCACAAGCGTGG
The DNA here is from genome assembly GCA_947503145.1 of uncultured Roseovarius sp. Lineage (GTDB taxonomy): Bacteria > Pseudomonadota > Alphaproteobacteria > Rhodobacterales > Rhodobacteraceae > Roseovarius. Next base: position 477,068 of record CANNCP010000001.1, on the reverse strand, counting down.
CATGATGACGCCGCCGCCTCTGTGCATGCCTTGTATTTGCCGGGCAAAACAGGTCTGATGGAGGGATACCCACTCACCCTCCGGCAGGGAAATTTCCAACATGCGTTTACTTTGCTGTCTGCTGACAGCCTGCCTGTTTCTGGCACAGCCACTGGCAGCACAGGATGCTCCACCTCCCCAGGTCAGCAAGGCCGACATCGTGCGACTGCTGGGGCGCATTTTTACCGAGGACACAGTCCGGGACGATCTGGTGCGGCTGGGGTTCAAGGACCGCAACCTGTCACTGGCAACCGCCCAGATGCAGCACATCATGACCGATCCGGTCGTTGCAGGATACATCGCGGATCAGATCCTGGCGTTCAACGCCGACGGCACGCTGCCTGGTGCGGATGGCGCGCGCGGCACGCTCTGGGGCGTGATCGACAGCGGTGTCGGGCATCTGCCGATCCGCGATCTGCGCTACTTCTACCTGGTAGAGCAGACCGTGCTCAACGCCATGCCGACCCGCGACTGCGGGCTGGTGGTCAAGGACCGCCTGCCGCCCGCGCGCCTGTCGGATGCGACGGCCCGGGTAGCAGCGCGGCTCAACACCCCCGCGCTGGAACAGTATTATCGCATCCAGCTCGACGCGGCACGATTTGGCGCCACACGCCCGCCGATCACGATGAGTGCCGCGCGGATCGAACAGATCGAAACCATGATTTTCAATGCACTGCTGTCGCGGCTGGAAAAGGCAGAGAATGGTGCCAGCATGCTCCGGACCTTTGCCCGGCTCGACAAGGCCGATAACCGCAGTGCCTGCGCGGCGGGGCGTCTGTTTATCGACACGGTGATGAACATGCAGGGACGCGACCAGCATGACGCGCTGATCCTGCTCAGCATTCCCTGACCGGTGCCGCACCGTTGCATGAGCTGGCCGCCTGTCGCACACGCAGTAAGGCGTTTCGCAAAAAACCCGAGTCACCATTTTTGCGAAACGCACGCAATATACAAGCGTTGCGCGCGTTTCACCTTTATCTGATGTCTCAGGTTACAGGCGTAACGCTTTAGTGAAATCCGGCACAGGACAGACGTATGACCGCCCTCAGACTACCGAACCGGCAGGCCCGCCACCTCTGGCTCTGGACCAACGGGCTGGCCGAGACGCCCACCGGGGCACCCGACGTGATGGGGATGATCCGCCGCCTGGGCTTTGTCCAGATCGACACCATCCGCAACGTGACCCGCGCGCATCACCACATCCTGTGGACCCGCAACCAGAATTACCGCGAGCACATGCTCTGGCCGCGACTGGGCCGCGACCGGCTGTTATTCGAGCATTTCACCCATGATGCGTCGCTCATCCCGATGGAGACGCTACCGATCTGGCAGCGCCAATTCCGCCGCCTGGGGGCCAGGGTGGCCGCGCATGACTGGTACGCCTCGGGCCTCGCGCAGGCACAGATCGCCCAAATCCGCGCACGGATCGAGGCCGAAGGCGCGCTGTCGACCCATGCCTTCGACACCAAGGCCGCCAGCCGCGAGATGTGGGCGCGCCCGCCACATAAGAAAGCGCTCGATCAGATGTGGTACGCGGGCGAACTGGCCACATGCTATCGCGAGAATTTCGTGAAGTTCTACAATCTGAGCGAACGGGTCTTTCCCGCCCACCTGCGCGAGGGACCACCCGACCGCGACCAGATCGACGCGCTCTGCGATGGCGCGCTCGACCGGCTGAGCATGGCCAGCTGCGGCGAGGTGCAGCGGTTCTGGGGTGCGATGGACGCAAGCGAGGCGCGCGGCTGGCTGACCCGCCGCGATCTGGTGCCCATCGAGATCGAGAGTGCGGATCGCAGGTGGACCGCAGGCTTTGCCCCGCCCGATATCGAATCGCGGCTGGAGGCGCTGCCCGCCCCCACCACCCGGCTGCGCATCATCAACCCGTTCGATCCGGCGATCCGCGACCGGATGCGGCTGAACCGCCTGTTCGGCCTAGAATACGTCAACGAGATGTTCGTGCCACAGGTCAGGCGGCGCTGGGGCTATTACGTGTATCCCCTGCTGGAAGGGGATCGTTTCGTCGGGCGGATCGAACTGAAGGCAGACCGCGTGGCGGGCTGGATGCAGGTCACCGGCTTCTGGCCCGAAGCGCGTGTCAAATGGTCCGCCAACCGGCTGGACCGGCTAGACGCGGAGCTGATCCGATTTGCCCGGCTGGCGGGCATATGCGATATCTGCTGGACCGTGCCGCGCCCCATATAGCTGGCGGCGGCGTGACCGCTTCTGCTGCGGCCTAACGGCCATCGATGAACCCGATGACCGCAGACCACAATGAACGGTTCAACACCCCGGCATTCTCTGGCACATCAAGGGATGCCGCGCATTTGGCAGACCACCGCAGAAAGGACCCCGCCCTTGGACAAAGTTCCCAATGATTTCCTCCCGGAATTTTCCCGGGCACTCGGTGTTGAACTGACCGAATGCTCCGCTGATCTGGTAATCGGCACCATGACCGTCCGGCCCGACCACGCCAACCGCAACGGCGTGATGCATGGCGGCGCGATCCTTGGGTTTGCAGATACGCTGGGCGGAGTCGCCAGTGCGCTGAGCCTGCGCGGCAACGACAAGACCACGACACTGGAGAGCAAGACCAACTTTTTGCGGCCGATCCCGATCGGCACGAAACTGACCGGGCGGTGCGAGGCGCTGCACAACGGGCGCAAGACGCAGGTCTGGCAGATCACGCTCCTGCGAGAGGACGGCAAACCGGCGGCCGTCACAACTCAGACCCAGATGACCCTGACTTGGGAAAGTCCCGCCTGACCCGGTCCACAGGCAATAAACAGACCCGTCATGTCGCAGGCACGAAAATCACTGCGGCGCGGCACAGGTTGCGCGCGGCACCAACGCGATTTCATAGTTGAGCCGTATCGTATCACCCCCCGGATGCACGATGGACTGTGCCAACTGCTGCCCGGCGATCTGCCCGATCCGGCGGGCGGGCAGGCGGATCGTGGTCAGGGGCGGCTCCATCTCGCGCGAGCCCTTGAAATCACCGATGCCGATCACCGACAGCGCGCCCGGCACATCCAGCGTCAACCGGTGTGCAGCATAAACCGTGCCCACCGCCAGCACGTCATTGCCACATAGCAACGCAGACGGCGGGTCTGGCTGATCCAGCAGGCCCAGCACCGCTTCCTTTGCCTCGGTCAGGCTATAGGGTGCCTCCACCATCCAGCGATCCGGCACCGTAATCCCGGCCGCGTCCAGTACTGCGCGCGCACCTTCGAACCGCCCGCGCGCACGGTCATTGTCCTGTGTCGGCGGAAAGACGAGTCCAATCCGCCGATGACCCAACCCCACCAGATGCTCTGCCGCGAGCAGCCCCGCCGCATGATTGTCCGCCCCGACGCAGGAAATGCGCGAAGCGGGATCGTAGCCCCAGATACTGAGGGCCGGAATGCCCTGTCTGGCGAGTAGCTGATAGGTCTCTTCCGAATGGTCATGACCGATCAACGCCACGCCATCCACCCGATGTTCCAGAAACTTGCGCAGCACAGCATATTCGCGTTCCAGATCATAACCATGGCTGGCCAGAAGGATGGTAAAGCCTTCGGGTTCCACCGCATCGGAAAAGGCCTGGACCACTTCGGCAAAGATCGTGTGATCGATGGTTGGCACCACCAGTCCGATAGTCCCGCTGCGGATGCCGTGCATCGTCTGCGCCGCGCGATTGCGGATATAGCCCAGACGCCGCACGGCGCTGTTGATCTTCTTGCGAGTCGCCGGTTTCACCAGATCGGGGTGATTAAAACTGCGCGAGACGGTCGAAATCGACACGCGCGCCGCCCGGGCCACTGCAACAATATCGGCCTTTTTATCTTCTGCATCATGCATTTGACGAGGAACCTGCAGCTAAAATGAAAACATTTGCAAAACTATTTTCATTACCTACCCTTAACTGTCAATTGCCTTGTGTCTTGGGAGTGGCTGCTTGGAATTTCTCTTCTACTTTGGTGACGTGTTCACCCCGGTCAATTTCGCGCTGCTTCTGGTGGGCACTATTGGCGGGCTGATCCTGGGGGCGACGCCCGGTCTGTCACCCACAATGGCGGTGGCGCTGCTCATTCCGTTCACGTTCAAACTGGAGCCGGCGCAGGGCCTGATCCTGCTGGGGGCTGCCTATACTTCGACGGTCGCGGGCGGGGCCGTATCCGCGATCCTGCTAAAGATCCCCGGCGCGCCCGCCAACATCGCCACCACGCTGGACGGGCATACCATGGCCCAGAACGGCGAGGGCGCGCGCGCGCTTCAGCTCAGCTTTCTGGCGTCCGCCATTGGCGGGGTCTTTGGCGTCCTTCTGCTGATCTTTCTCACGCCGCTTCTGGCGCAATGGGCGCTGGCATTCGGCCCCAGCCACCTGTTCTGGCTGGCGATCCTCGGGGTCACGGTGATCGGCTCGCTTGATAGCGCGTCGGTGGTCAAGGGGCTGCTGTCGGGCTGTATCGGCCTGTGGCTCGCCACCATCGGTTTCGACGATATCATGGGCGCGCAGCGGTTCATCTTTCACCCCTCACTGGGCGGCGGGATCAATATCATCGCCGCATTGATCGGCCTTTTTGCCATCCCGCAGGTCATCACCATGTTCGCCAAGGGTCGCTCTGGTGACGGGGCAGAGGTGATCAAGGTGCAGAAACATTCCATCCGCAAGGCGATAGCCGAAATCATCCGCCGCCCCCGCGCATTGGGGATCGGCACCGCTATTGGCTCGATCATCGGCCTGATCCCCGGCGTGGGCGGGCAGATCGCGGGACTGGTCGCCTATGATCAGGCCAAGAAATTCAGCCCCGAATACGCCAAGTTCGGCACCGGCCATTCCGAGGGCGTAATCGCCGCCGAAGCCGCGAACAATGCCATGGTCGGGCCGTCTCTGGTGCCGCTGCTGACCCTGTCGATCCCCGGATCGCCCACGGCAGCGGTGCTGCTGGGTGGGTTGCTGATTCACGGGATCTTTCCCGGCACGGACCTCTTCGACAATCATCCCGATGTCGCCTGGACCTTTATCAACTCGATGCTGATCGGGCAGATCCTGATGTGCATCTTCGGCCTTTACGTCGCGGGCATGGCGGCGCGCATTGCGCAGGTCCCGCAGAGCGTCATGGCTGCCGTGGTTCTCGGCCTCGCGGTCTTTGGCAGCTACTCGGTCCAGAGTTCGATGGGCGATGTCTATGTCATGGCCAGCCTCGGGGTGATGATGTATTTTCTCGAACGCTTCGGCTTTTCCGCCGCCCCGCTGGTGCTGGGCCTGATCCTGGGTCCGATTGCCGAGGCGAATTTCATCCAGGGCAGCATGATCGCAAGCGCAACAGACGGGCTGGGTCCGTATTTCATGACCGGCACACTCAACATCGTGCTGATCGTGCTGATCGCAGCTTCCGTCGCCTATTCCGCAGCCATGGAGCTGAGAAACCGCCGCACCACGTCGAAAGAGGACTTGATGATATGAGCATCCGGAACCTGCCCCGTCTCCAACATATCATCGCATCGGGCCTCGTTGCCGCCGTGGGCCTCTGGGTGGCCTGGATCAGCTATACTCAGCAACCGACCGAAGCGTTCCTTTTCCCGCGCCTCATCTCGACCGTATTCGTGGTCCTCGCCTTCTGGACCTTTGCCAAGGCACTGATCGGATTGACCAAGGTCGGTGCAGGTCTGAACGCGCACACCATCGGCAATCTCGCTCCGGGATTGGCCGTCGCATTGATCTACATCTTCTGGGCGGCCAGGGGGCTTGGCTTTTACACCGCCACCACGATCGCCTTTTTCATCTTGCTGAGCCTTTATGACCCTGCCCCGCACAATGCGCTGCGCAGCTGGCTCCGCCGCACCATCATCACGGCCGTGTTCATGGCCGTCATGTACGGTCTCTTCGCGAAACTGCTGCAAGTCTACACTCCGCGAGAGATATTCTTCTGAGCCTGAACAGGCCCCGAAGGCATAAAAAAACAGGGAGGACTAAACCATGAGAAAACTGATCGCAGCGGCCGCGATGGCCGCGATAGCGCTTACCGGCACCGCATCGGCCGACGAAGCAGCCGACTATCCCGACCGACCCGTGATGATGATGGTCAGCTACGGCGCGGGCGGAGCCACCGACTTTCAGGCACGTATCGTGACCATGACTGCCGGCAACGAAGACGCATTGGGCATGCCCATCGCCATCCTGAACAAACCGGGTGCCGGCGGGCGCGTCGGCTGGAACTGGTTCGCGACGCAGGTGGATGCCGACGGCTATACGCTGGCGGCCTATAACGTGCCGCATTTCATCGCCCAGTCGATCAAGGGCGGCGTAGAGTACACGACCGACAGTTTCGAGCCGATCGCCAACTGGGGTGCTGACCCTGCGGTGTTCGTCGTGGCCACTGACAGCCCGTTCAATTCGATGGCAGACGTCGTGGCCTATGCCAAGGAAAACCCGGGCAAGCTGACCTTTTCGGGTGCCGGCCTCTTTGTCGGACACCACATCGCGGCCCTTCAGATCGAAAAGGCTGCAGGCGTGAAGATGGCCTATATCCCCACCAAGGGCGGTGGTGCGGCTGCGATGAAAGCGGTAATCGCCGGTGATGTACTGGGAGGGGTCAACAACCTCAGCGATGCCTTCCGGGCGCGTGAGGCCGGCAACATCAAGATCCTCGGCGTGGCAGACCTGGAGCGCTCGGATTTCCTGCCCGACGTACCGACAATGAAAGAGCAAGGGCTGGACGTCGATAACGCATCGGTCAACTTCCGCGGCATCATGGTGCCCAAGGGCACGCCGCAGGGCATCATCGACAAGCTGGCCGAAACCGTGCCCGTCATGTTCGCGAACGCGCGCGTGAAGAGCAAGATGGAGGCCGGTGGATCGGCCATACGCATCATGAACCGCGACGAGGTGATCGAGATGTGGGCTGCCCGCGACAAGACCCTCAAGGAATTGCTCGCCGGTCTCTGACCGGATGTGCAAGAGGCGCGCCGATGAATGTTCATGACGACGTTGCCTTTGTGCAGGCCCTGATCGCGCATCAGGCTAGAGCGGACGACAGACCCGTAACCGGCGACGAGCGCGCGCGCCGCTCAAGGCCTTCGCCCCCCACCCTCGTGCGCAGGGTGGGGGCCACCCAGCCACCCCGAATGGAGAAGTCTGATGAATGCCCATGATGATCTGGCCGAGATCGCCGCCATCGTCGCCCGCGCCCGCACCGCGCAGGCCGCATTTGAAGCTGACGGCAGCCAGGCGCGCTATGACCGTGCCGCGCAGGCCGCCGCATGGGCGATCATGGAACCGGGGCGCAATCGCGCGCTGGCAGAGCTGTCGGTACGGACGACCGGCCTCGGCAACGTGCCCGACAAGATCACCAAGAACCACCGCAAGACGCTGGGCCTGATGCGCGATATCACCACGGCAAAGACTTACGGTGTCATCTCGGACGACCCCGGGACCGGCATCACCCAAATCGCCCGCCCCATGGGTGTCATCGGCGCTGTGGTCCCGTCGACCAACCCCGCCGCAACGCCGGCCAACAATATCATCAACGCACTGAAATGCGGCAATGCCATCGTGCTGTCACCCTCACCTAAGGGCGTGCCCGCCTGTGAGGTGCTGCTGGCCTATATCCACGCCGAATTCGCCAAGATCGGCGAGGACCCCGATCTGGTGCAGATGGTGCCCGCGCCGGGATCAAAGGACAAGACCCAGCGCCTGCTGGAAATCAGCGATCTGGTGGTGGTGACCGGCAGCCAGAACAACGTCAAACGCGCCTATAGCAGCGGCACGCCCGCCCTCGCGGTGGGTGCGGGCAACGTCACCGTGATCGTCGACGAGACCGCCGATCTGGCAGCCACCGCACAGAAAATCGCCGCCTCCAAGACATTCGACAACGCCACCTCCTGCAGTTCGGAAAACGCGCTGGTGGTGGTGGATGCGGTCTATGACGCTTTCGTGGCCGAACTGGCCCGCGCCGGCGGCGCGCTGATCCGCGACGAAGCGCCCATCGTCGCCGCACTCTGGCCAGATGGCCACCTCAACCGCGATATCATCGCACAGGATGCCGACCAGGTGATCACCGCGCTGGGGCTGACAGGCGAGGTCCCCGGAGATACCGAATTCATCGTGGTCGAGACGACCGGCATCGGCCCTGACCACCCGCTTTCGGGCGAGAAGCTCAGCCGCGTTGCAGCACTCTACCGTGCGCCCGACTTCGAGGGCGCAGTGGGCATTACCACCCGTATTCTGGCGCATCAGGGTGCCGGGCACTCCGTCGGGCTGCATTCGGCCATTGACGCACGCGCGCTGGCCCTGGGGACCGCCCTGCCGACTTGCCGGGTGATCGTCAATCAGGCGCATTGCTTTGCCACCGGGGGGGCGTTCAACAACGGCATGCCATTTTCGCTCAGCATGGGATGCGGCAGTTGGGGCGGCAATTCCATCGACGACAACCTGCACTGGCGGCATTTCATGCAAACGGTCAAGATCGTCCGTGAAATCCCCGCGCGCGAGCCATCGGTCGAGGATATTTTCGCCGACTACTGGGCCTGCGCCGAGACATGAAGCTGGACCCGCATACGCCGCCCGAAGGCACCGTCCGCGACTGGCTGGATGCGCGCGCCACGACCGAAAAACTGGCCTTTGTCTTTCCGGGGGGCGACGAGGCGCTTGGGTGGCGCGACCTGCGCGATGCCGCTCGGGTCGGTGCGGCAGACCTCACCGCACGCGGCGCAGCCGCCGGCGACAGTATCGCCATCCTGCATCCCAACGGGCGCGAGGCGGTGATTGCGCTCTTTGCCACGCTCTATGGCGGGTTTCGCGCGACGATGATCAACCTTGCCGCCGGCCCCGATGCGATTCGCTACGCACTGGAGCATTCCGAGGCGCGGCTGGCATTCGTGCATGATGACGCCACCGAAATGTTTGCCAATACGCGCGGCGCAGATCTGGAGCGTGTCACCGGCACGCCACGCACCGCACCGCTGCATGACGTGTCCCCCGGCGATCACGCGTTGCTGATGTACACCTCCGGCACCACCGGGCGGCCCAAGGGCGTGGTGCACACCCATGCCAGCCTGCTGGCCGGCGGCTGGACCACAGCCATTGCCCATGCGCTGACCCCGCAGGATCGCGGCCTCTGCGTGCTGCCGATCTACCATATCAACGGGCTCTGCGTCAGCGTCATTTCCGCGCTCGTCTCGGGGGGATCGCTGGCGATGTGCCCACGGTTCTCGCGCAGCCGGTTCTGGGCTGAAGCAGGCGCGGCAGAGGCGACGTGGTTCTCGGTCGTGCCGACGATCATCTCGCATCTGCTGCACAGCGACGCGGACCCCGACGACGCCACCAAGGCGCGCCTGCGCTTTGGTCGCTCCGCCTCTGCGCCGCTGGCCCCCGAGGTGCAGACCGCGTTCGAAACCCGGTTTGGCGTGCCCATCATCGAGACGATGGGCCTGACCGAGACCGCCGCCCAAATCCTGTCGAACCCCCTGCCGCCCGGCATCCGCAAGATCGGCTCGCCGGGAATCGCCTATGGTAACGAGGTGGCGATACTGGACACGGACCAGCACCCTTGCCCCGTCGGCACCCAAGGCGAGATTGCCGTGCGCGGCCCCAACGTCATGCTGGAGTACCTCAAGAACCCCGAAGAAACCGCCCGGAGTTTCGCGGATGGCTGGCTGCGTACCGGCGATCTGGGCCAGATGGACCAAGATGGCTACCTCTTCGTCACCGGCAGGCTAAAGGAACTGATCATCAAGGGCGGCGAGAACATCGCCCCGCGCGAGATCGACGAGGCGCTATATGCCCATGCCGACGTGATCGAGGCCGCGGCATTCGCACGCCCCTGCTCGCGCTACGGCGAGCGTGTCGAGGCGGCGGTCCGGCTGCGCGGCGGGACGACCCTGACCGAAGCCGCGCTGATCGCACTGTGCGCCGACCGTCTGGGCACCTTCAAGGCCCCTGATGCGGTTCATCTGATGGACGAATTACCCAAAGGGCCGTCGGGCAAGATCCAGCGCCTGAAACTGGCCGAAATCCTGCCCGAACGCAACGCGGTGCCGCCTGAGGCCATCCCTGTGCCACGCGGGTGACCATGCGGCGCCAGACGGCGGCGGGACGTGGATTCAGACACCCGGAGTATGGGCCAGAACTTGGTTGCGGATATACTTGCAGTCCGATGCCAATTGCCTAAGGTGCCCGCGTAATAGCGTGCCCGTTGGCCGCGTAACAGCACGAGAGCCCCATGGATCGCGCCGAAATCGTACACGAGAACTTCCTGCGCCTTTGCCCGCAAGGGGACCTGCCGGGCGGTGCGTCACCGACCGACGCTCTCAGCCCCGCAGAGGCGGTGACGCTGTTTCGCGCGCAATGCCTCAGCCGGGCGCTGGACCGGACCAGCCGGGCGATGCAGAAGGCGGGTCAGGGCTTTTACACCATCGGATCGTCGGGGCACGAAGGCATGGCGGCGGTCGCGCATGCGCTGCGCCCGGATGATATCGCATTCCTGCATTACCGCGATGCGGCGTTTCAGATCGCCCGCGCGGATCAGGTGCCGGGGCAGACCATCACCTGGGACATGCTGCTTAGCTTTGCGTGTTCATCCGAAGACCCGATATCGGGCGGACGGCACAAGGTACTGGGATCAAAAGCGTTGATGATCCCGCCGCAGACCTCGACCATCGCCAGCCACCTGCCCAAGGCGGTCGGCACGGCCTACGGCATCGGGCTGGCTCGCAGGCACCCGCCCGAGCATCGGCAACTGCCGCAGGACGGGATCGCGATGGCCAGTTTCGGCGATGCGTCGGCCAACCATTCAACGGCGCAGGGCGCGATCAACGCGGCAGGCTGGGCCAGCGTGCAATCAGTTCCGCTGCCGCTGCTGCTGGTGTGCGAGGATAACGGCATCGGCATTTCGACCCAGACACCAAAAGGCTGGATCGCGGCATCGATGCAGCACCGTCCGGGCATACGTTATTTCCACGCTGACGGCCTGGATCTCTACGACACCGCCCGTGCTGCGGCTGCGGCGGCGGCCTATGTCCGACGCCACCGAAAACCGGCGTTCCTGCACCTGACAATGGTGCGCCTTTATGGCCACGCGGGCGCGGACCTGCCCACCACATACCTGCCCAAATCCATGGTCGAGGCCGAAGAGGCGAACGATCCCTTGCTGCATTCCGTGCGCCTGCTGGACAGCGCCGGCGCACTGAGCCGCAAAGAAGCGCTGACAATCTACGAGGAAACGCTGGCGCGCGTCGCGCGTATCGCTGAGGAGGCCGTGCAACGCCCACGGCTGAAAACCGCATCCGATGTGATGGCCTGCATCGTGCCTCCCAAACGCACCTGCGCGCTGACCAACGGCCCCTCGAAAGAGGCCCGCGCCACTGCCTTCGGCAGTGACCTGAAACAAATGGACCAGCCGCAACCGATGAGCCGCCTGATCAACTGGGCGCTCACCGACCTGATGCTGGAACACTCCGAGATCGTCGTGATGGGCGAGGATGTCGGGCGCAAGGGCGGCGTCTACGGCGTCACCCAACGGCTGCACCAGCGCTTTGGCACCGACCGCGTGATCGACACGCTGCTGGATGAACAAAGCATTCTCGGGCTGGCAATCGGGCTGGCGCATAACGGCTTTGTCCCGATGCCCGAAATCCAGTTCCTCGCCTATCTGCACAATGCCGAGGACCAGTTGCGCGGCGAGGCGGCGACATTGCCGTTCTTCAGCCAGGGACAGTTCACCAACCCGATGGTGCTGCGCATCGCCGGGCTGGGCTACCAAAAAGGGTTCGGCGGGCATTTTCACAATGATAACAGCCTGGCGGTGCTGCGCGACATTCCGGGGCTGATCGTCGCCTGCCCGTCGTCGGGCGCCGATGCCGCCTGCATGCTGCGTGAATGCGTGCGGCTGGCACGTGAGGAACAGCGCGTCGTGGTATTTGTCGAGCCGATCGCCCTCTATCCGATGCGTGACCTGCATGAGGCTGGCGATGGCGCGTGGATGGATACCTATCCCGCGCCTGACCGCGTGATCGCGCTGGATACGGTCGGCGTACACGGCGACGGGACCGATCTGGCCATCGTCACTTATGGCAACGGGCATTACCTGTCACGGCAGGCACAGGCGCGACTGGCGGCCGGAGGCGTGAATGCCCGCGTGATCGACATGCGCTGGATCGCGCCGGTGCCCGAGGCCGCGCTGCTGGAGGCCACGCGCGGCTGCGACGCGATTTTGGTCGTCGACGAATGCCGTCGCACCGGCGGGCAGGCCGAAGGGCTGATGGCGCTTTTCGCCGAAAAGACCTGCCAACCAATCGCCAGACTGGCCGCCGAGGACAGCTTTATCGCGACCGGCCCGGCCTATGCGGCGACGATGCCCTCGGCTGACGGGATCGTGGACGCGGCCAAGACACTGCTGGAGGCACGCTCATGACCCGGCGGGCGGTCCTGATCTGCCCCGGCCGCGGGACGTATAACAAGGCCGAGCTTGGCTATCTCGCCCACCATCATGCCGCTAGCAGCGATGCACTGGCGGCACTGGATGCGCAGCGTGCCGCCGACGGGCGGGAAACCCTGACCGCGCTCGACGGCGCGACGCGGTTCGATCCCAAACTGCACCTGCGCGGCGATATCGCGGCCCCGCTGATCTATGCCTGTTCCGCACTCGATGCACGCAGTCTGGCTGCCGACATTGATGTGGTCGCGATCACTGGTAACTCGATGGGCTGGTACACAGCACTTGCCGCCGGTGGCGCGCTCAGCTTGGAAAACGGGCTGCGCGTGGCCGGCACGATGGGGCGCCTGATGCAGGACGCGATGATCGGCGGGCAGTTGATCTATCCTTGTACGGATGACGATTGGGCACCTGATTCGGCGCGGCGCACCGCATTGCTGGAAATGGTCCGCGAGATCGACACACGGGAGGGGACGGTTCTGCGGCTGTCGATCGACCTCGGCGGCATGCTGGTGCTGGCGGGCGACGCCGCCGGGCTGGAGGCGTTCGAGCAGGCGGTGCCGCGTGTACAGGATCGCTTCCCCCTGCGCCTGCCGGGACACGCAGCGTTTCACACCGATCTGCAAGAGCCCGTAGCGGTCGCCGGACGCGCAGCGCTCGGCGATGACATGTTCCGGCCGCCTGCCATCCCGCTGATTGACGGACGCGGCGCGATCTGGTGGCCGGGAACCAGCGACGCCCGCGCCCTGCGCGCCTATACGCTGGGTCATCAAGTGACGCAAAGCTATGATTTTGCCCGCAGCATTGCCGTAGCCGCGCGCGAATTTGCACCTGACCTCTTTATCGTCGCGGGGCCGGGCACCACGCTGGGCGGCGCGGTGGCGCAATCTCTCATCGCCTGCGGCTGGCAGGGCATGGCGGACAAGCCCGGCTTTCAGGCATGGCAGGAGGCCGGGCCGTTCATGGTGTCGATGGGCCGCGAGGACCAGCGCAGGATAGTGACCGCACCGCAAGACTAAGACGTTTCGCGAAAAGCTGTGATTCAGGTTTTTTTCGCGGAACGCCTTAGGATGAGCAGCGCGCGCCGATCCGTCCGGGCTGCCCCGCAGATCTGGCGTCATAACGATAGACAGGATCGCGCAACACGCGAGGCGGTGGGTTTCGTTCAGCCCAAACGCAAAACGGGCGGCAACGGGAAATCCCGATGCCGCCCGCCTGTCAAAGCTTATGCGAGTTGAATATTCGCAGCGCTTTCGCGGCCGTCACGGCCGGCTTCGATGTCGAACGTGACTTTCTGGTCATCCGCCAGAGAGGTCAGGCCTGCGCGCTCAACGGCGCTGATGTGGACGAAAACGTCCTTGCTGCCGCCATCGGGTGCGATGAAACCAAAACCTTTAGTCGTGTTGAACCATTTTACGGTGCCAGTGGCCATATCCGTAGTCTCCTGATTGGTGTTGCCCGCATAGTGCGGCAACTTGGCGTAGTCGGTCTGGATCGAAGTGACTGAGCGCCGTATTAGGGAGACAGTTGGTCGAAAAAGAAAAACGTTTGCAGTGCGCATATGGACCCGTTGCCACGACATTGCAAGTTTTCCTTTTGCACCCGCAGCAGAATTACATTGGCCGGATTGGGCCGGTCCATCAAAACCGCCCCCCCCCGAGAGCGCATTCTCAGCGTCCCTTCCAGACCGGATCGCGTTTTTCGGCGAACGCCTTGGCACCCTCCAGCTGATCGTCTGACGAATAGAGCACATCGACGGACGGATATTGTCGGCGCGCGATCTTGTTCATCGTGCTCTGAAAATCGCGCCCTTCGGCGTCGCGCACGACCTCCTTTATCGCGGCGTAGACCAGCGGTGGACCGCTGGCCAGATGATCGGCCAGCGCACGGGCCTCTTCCATCAGCTTGTCGGCGGGATGGATCTGGTTGATCATGCCCCAGCGCGCCGCCTCTTGCGCATCGATCCAACGCCCGGTCAGCAGCATCTCCATCGCGATGTGATAGGGAATGCGCTTGGGCAGTTTCACGCTGGCCGCATCGGCCACGGTGCCCGAGCGGATCTCGGGCAGCGCAAATTGCGCGTGCTCCGCTGCCAGGATGATATCCGCGCCCAGGGCCAGCTCCAGCCCGCCGCCACAGCAGATACCGTTTACGGCGGCGATGATCGGCTTGTTCAGGTCGCGCAGTTCCTGAATACCGCCAAAGCCGCCGACGCCGTAATCACCATCCACCGCATCGCCGTCCGCTGCCGCCTTGAGATCCCAGCCCGGGCAGAAAAACTTGCCCCCCGCACCGGTGATGATCGCCACGCGCAGATCGGCATCGTCGCGGAAATCGCGGAACACCTCGCCCATGATACGGCTGGTGGCCAGATCGATCGCATTCGCCTTGGGCCGGTCCAGCGTGACCTCCAGAACATGACCGCGCCGTTCGGTCCTGACCGGTCCTGTTGTGTTGTCCGTCATGTTGTCTCTCCTGTCCTGATGAGCGCATCCGCCGCCACCGCCCCCAAGGGCGTGCAGATCAGCGGGTTGACCTCGACCTCTTCCAGTGTACCACCATGCGCCAGCGTGTAGGCCTGTACCGCCATGACCGCAGCGATGATTGCCGCCCGGTCCGCCGCCGGCTTGCCGCGATAGCCGCGCAGCAGGGGCGCGATACGCAAGCCGTCCAGCGCCGCGCCGGTCTCGGCCTCGGTCGCAGGCACCAGCAACGAGGCGGCGTCCTGCAAGATCTCGGTCAGGATACCGCCTGCCGCGATGGTCAGAACATAGCCATGCGCCGGATCGCGCACCACCCCGATCAACACCTCCGCCACGCCGCCCGTAATCATCTCTTCTACCAGATAGGACCGCGCCTTCATCGCGCTGGCCGCCTCGATCACCTCGGCCGTGGTCTGCAACCCAACAGCCACCGCCCCTGCTTCGGTCTTGTGCGCGACACCCTCCCCCTTGAGCACCAGCGGCAGGCCGATTTCGCGCACCGCGCGGCTCAACTCGACCTTGCCACCCGCGCGGGCGCAACGGGGCACGCACAACCCGTACGCGGCCAATGCCGCCTTGCTGTCGGCTTCGCTCAGCACGCGCGCCTCGCGCGTATGTCCGGGCAAGAGCAGGGGCGCGGGATCACCAGACGCGCGCGCCGTACTGCGCGCCGCCTCGAACGCGCTGAGCATCTCGTCAATGCCCGCCATCGGGATGAGACCGGCCGCCGCAATCTCGGCCGCCTTGGCCTCCGGCATGTTCTCGGGCAGGCTGGCCACGATCGCCACCGGCACGCCCGTGGCCTCGTGCGCCGCCTTGCCTGCCCCGATCGTGCAATCCCAGGCATCATCGCTGCACCGGTCGGTGCGCGGGTAATCAACAATGAGACAGCCCAGCGCCAGATCGCCGCGCAGCGCGGCGGTGAACGTCTCGGTCATGGCTGGCACGTCATTCCAGATGAAGGTGTGATAATCGAGCGGGTTGGCCAGCGCGACCATCGGCCCCAGCGCGGCGCGCAGTTCGCAGCGCTGCCGGTCGTTCAGCGGCGGAAAGCTGACCCCGCGCCCGACGGCCGCATCGGCAACGAGGCTGGCCTCGCCGCCAGAGCATGAGATCGAGATCATCCGATCAGACGCGGGCGGCCCGGCAAAATGCATCAGCTTCAGCGTCTCCAGCAGAACCGGCAGGCTATCGACCCGCGCGATCCCCAGCCGCCGCAAGAGCGCCGCCGCCCCCGCATCACTGCCCGCCAGCGAGGCCGTGTGCGACACGGTGGCGACACGCGCCTGCTCGGACTTGCCCGCCTTCAGTGCCACGATGGGTTTGCCCAGCGCCCTTGCCTTGGCCGCCAACGCCTCGAAGGCGCGCAGATCACCGATCCCCTCAATATGCAAACCCAGCGCAGTCACGCGCGGGTCTTCCAGCAGCGCCTGGCCCAGCTCCGACAGCCCGGTCTGCGCCTGATTACCCGCCGTCGCCACATAGGCCAACGGCAGACCGCGCGCCTGCATGCCGAGATTGATCGCAATGTTCGAGCTTTGCGTGATCAATGCCACGCCACGCTCCACCCGCACCCCGCCATGCTGATCGGGCCAAAGGAGCGCGCCATCCAGGTAGTTGATGAAACCGTAGCAATTGGGTCCAATGATCGGCATTGCTCCTGCCGCCTCCAGCAACCTGTCCTGCAACGCGTCGCCATCTCCGGTCTCGGCCTGCGCCTCGCGAAAGCCGCTGGCGAAACACACCGCGCCACCGGCACCCATTTTACTAAGGGCCCGGACGACATCAATCGTCGCGGTCCGGTTCACCCCGATGAACGTGGCATCCGGCACGCCGGGCAGGTCCGCTACCGACGCATGCACGGGCAGCCCGCCGAGTTCGCTTCGCGTCGGATGAACCGGCCAGATCGGCCCGTCAAAGCCCATGCGCTGACATTGCTCGATCACCGATGCACACCACACGCCGCCACCAACAACAGCGATGGATTTCGGTCGGATCAGGCAGGTGAGGTCACGGATCATGTCAAACGGTCCAACAAAAGAGATTTCCTGCCTTCGGCCAGGATATTTGGAGCAAGAAGAAGATACGGTTTCTTAATCATCTTTACCGAGGATGGAGATACGGTACAGGCGGGGACGCCGATGACCGTGCAAGGAGAAGAGTCACGACCTCTTCGCGAGGGGGGGCCAGGTGGCTCCCCCCTTTTCTTCTTGCATGAAATATCCTCGCCGAAGGCAAGAAGACTCTTGATCCCACCATAACTTTTACGCGCCCAGGGGTCGCAGCATCTCGCGACTGATGATGTGGCGCTGGATCTCGGAGGTGCCGTCCCAGATACGCTCGACCCGTGCATCACGCCAGAACCGCTCGATCGGGAAATCATCCATCAGCCCCATGCCGCCATAGATCTGCAGCGTCGCATCGGTGACCCGCGCCAGCATTTCGGTGGCGTAGAGCTTGGCGCTCGCAATCTCGCGGTTGGCAGGCAGGCCCTGATCCAATCTCCAGGCAGAGGCGAGGGTGAGGAAATCGGCGGCATCAATCTCGGTGATCATGTCGGCGAGTTGAAAGCCGACACCCTGAAACTTGCCGATCGGCTGGCCGAACTGCTGCCGCTCGGCGGCGTAGGCCAGGCCCATCTCAAAGCACCGGCGCGCACGGCCCACGGACATGGTGGCGACGGTGATGCGCGTGGCATAAAGCCATTCGTTCATCACCGCAAAGCCGCCATCGACCTCGCCCAGCACCTGTGCATCTGGCAGGCGGCAATCGTCGAATTCGAGGATCATGTTCTTGTAGCCGCGGTGGCTGACGGATTTGTATCCGTCGCGGATGGTAAAGCCCGGCGTGCCGCGATCCACGAGGAATGTGGTGATGCGCTTCTTTGGTCCCTTGGGCGTGTCGTCCTCGCCGGTGGCGACAAAGACGATGATGAAATCCGCGTGATCGGCGCCTGATATGAAATGCTTGGTGCCATTCAGTACCCAGTCGCCGCCATCACGCCGGGCGCTGCATTTCATGCCCCGCACGTCCGATCCCGCACCCGGTTCGGTCATCGCCAGCGCATCCATCCGCTCGCCACGCACGGCAGGCAGCAGGTAGCGCTCGCGCTGCTCGCCCTCGCAGGCCATCAGGATATTCTGCGGGCGGCCAAAGAAGTGGTTAAGCGCCATGCTGCCGCGTCCCAGTTCACGCTCGACCAGTGCGAATTCGAGGTGGCTCAGGCCCGCGCCACCCACCTCTTGGGGGAAGTTACAGGCGTAAAAGCCCAGTTCCATCGTCTTGCTCTTGATCCGCTCGGCCACCTCGCCGGGCACTTCGCCGGTACGTTCAACCTCGGCCTCATGCGGGTAGATCTCCTTTTCAACGAAGCTGCGCACGGTCGAGACGATCATTTCCTGTTCGTCGGTCAGTCCGAAATTCATGGATTTTTTCCTTCATGCGCCGCGGCGAGTGCTGCAAGTCTTGCGGCCACCTGCGGGCCCGGCGTGCAGGTGCGGCGGGTCTCCAGGCTGACATGCAGCATCAACTGGTCGCAGGTGGCGAGGATTTCACCATCCGCGCTACGGACCATCTCGTGAAAACAGCGGAGCTTCTTGCCTGCGCCGTCGGTCACGCGGCTGCGGACCTGCACACGTTCGCCCGCGTGGGTTTCCATCAGGTATTTGATCGTCGTCTCAACGGTGAAGTAGCTCTGCCCCGCCGCGACATAGTCATCATCCGCGCCGACCACCGCCATGACCGTTTCGGCCGCATCCGAGAATATCTGCCCATAGCGGCCTTCGTTCATGTGGCCGTTCATATCGGTCCAGTCTATCGGGATGACGCGGTCCTGCGAGACCAGCGCCGCCGCTGCCGCATCAGGTAGCGGGCGCAGGGCGCGCTCGTGGGCACGCGCCACGGCACCGGCCCCCCAATCGCCTTGCTTGAGCGAGCGGATGATGCCGATGAGGTTGTTGTCCCGGATGCGTTCCAGATCGCGCGGGCCAAGCGTTCCGGCCTGCGCATCGCACTGATCGCCGACCTTGTTCACGAAATCGTCGGTAAGGTCCGGCACATCCATCAGCTTGGTCCACGGCCATTTGAGACAAGGCCCGAACATCGCCAGCATGGCGCGCATGCCGCCCTCGCCGCCCGCCAGGTGAAAGGTCTGCATCGTGCCCATCTGCGCCCAGCGAAGGCCCGGCCCATAGGCAATGGCGGCGTCGATCTCATCCGCCGTGGCGACGTCGTCATGCAGCAGCCACAGCGCCTCGCGCCACAGCGCCTCTTGCAGGCGGTCGCTCAGAAACCCCTCGATCTCGACGCGGCAATGCAGCGGGTACATGCCGAGACCGGCGTAGATCTCCTTGGCGCTCTCGATCATGGCGGGGTCGGTCTGCGCGCCCGCGACCAGTTCGACCAGCGGCAGCAGATAGACCGGGTTGAACGGGTGCGCGACGATCAGCCGTCCGGGATGGGCCATCTGCGATTGCAGCTCGGTCGGCATGATACCCGAGGTGGATGAGGCGATGATACCATCGGTGTTCACCGTCTCGATCTGGGCATAGACCTTGTGCTTGATCTCGGTGCGCTCCGGCACCGCCTCGACAATCAGCGCCGCCCCCGTCGCCGCTGCCTCCAGCGTGTCGCAGAACGTGACCGTGCCTTCGGCGGGCATCGCGGTATCAAGCAGCATGGGCAGGGCGCGACGGGCGTTGTCCATCAGCGCGCCGATCTTGCGCTCGGCCTCCGGGTCTGGGTCGTAGATACGAACGTTCCAACCGTTCAGCGCAAACCGCGCGGCCCAGCCGCCGCCGATGATGCCGCCGCCAATGATGGATGCTGTCTGGGTCATGTCAGTCTACCTTGGTTGATCACAGTATTTGATTGGGCCGCAAAGAGCGCAAAGCGGGGGCCGATCATGACGGCACCAGGCTGTCGGTGTGGCCATCGACCGCGATGATCTGGCCCGAAACCTTGCTCGCGGCGGGGGAGGCGAGGAACAGCACCATGTCGGCCAGGTCATCAACATTCACCCAAGTACGCATGCTCACACCCGTGACATAGCTGGCGCGCACTTCGTCCTCGCTGCGTCCGCCGGCCCTGGCCTCCATCGCTACGACGCGGTCCATGCGCTCGCCCTCGACTGCGCCGGGGCAGATCGCGTTGACACGCACGCCTGCGGGGCCGAGCTCCGACGCCAGCGTCTTGGTCAGGCCGTTGAGCGCCCATTTCGCGGACGCATAGGGCGACCGCAGCGGATAGCCAAACAGCCCGGCCGTGGATGAGGTGATAATGATCGCCCCCGCCCCCTGGGCGCGCATCAGCCGCGCGGCCCAGCGGCAGGTCAGGAATGCGCCGTGCAGATTGACGCCGATACAGGCCTGCCACGCGGCATAATCCAGATCTTCGATCCGGCCCGCCGGCCCACCGGTGCCGGCATTGGCGCAGACCACGTCGACGCCGCCCCAGGCTGCCTCGACCCGGCCGAGAAACGCGGTCATCTGTGCTTCGTCCGTGACATCGGCCACTTCGGCGATCACGTCGGGCAGCGTGTCGGCCATGCCTGCCACTGCCACAGCATCGGCGTCGCAGATTGCCACCTGGTCCCCTTGCGCCGCGAACCGCCGGGCTAGACCCAGACCGATGCCCGACGCGCCTGCTGTGATCAAAACCCGGCGGCTCATGCCGGGCACCGGTAAAACTCTACCATTTCGGCGTCTTTGAACTCGCCTGCCGCATACCAAACCCAGAGCCGATCCCCGTGCACCATCAAGAATTGATGATCTTCATAGCTATCGCCCTCGGCTTCACACGTAAGCGCAAGCCGAGTCGCGCCATGTCCGAGCGGCACAGTTTGTGTAATCTTGCAGTTGTTCTCACCGCCAATCATGGCTTCGGCGCTCCAACGGAGTGGGCCGGGGCTGACTTCTCCGATTTGGTCCGCATTGACACACCATTCAGGATCAAGCGCCCAGTCGCCATGCCACGGCTCTGCCATCGCGGCGCAGGGCAGCGCCAAGGCGAGGAAGATTACCGCGCCCCTCACCCTTTTGGCATCCGTTTGGTCAGGTTCAGCTTCTTGCGCACCTCTTCGGGGCCGATGACTCGCGCGCCGAGGCGTTCGATGATTTCCACCGCGCGCGTCACCAGCTGGTGGTTCTCGGCCAGCACGCCGCGATCCAGCATCAGGTTGTCTTCCAGCCCGACGCGCACGTTGCCGCCCGCCAGCACCGAAGCCGCGACATAGGCCATCTGGTCGCGGCCCAGCGAAAAGGCCGACCAGTTCCAGTCAGCCGGGATGTTGTTTACCATCGCCATAAAGGTATTGAGGTCGTTCGGCGCGCCCCACGGCACCCCCATGCAGAGCTGCACCAGCGCGTCGGGCTCCAGCACGCCATCCGCGACAAGCTGCTTGGCGTACCACAGATGGCCGGTATCGAACGCCTCGATCTCGGGCTTTACGCCCAGTTCGGTCATCATCCGGCCCATCGCTGTCAGCATGCCCGGCGTGTTGGTCATGACGTAATCTGCCTCGGCAAAGTTCATGGTGCCACAGTCGAGCGTGCAGATCTCGGGCAGGCATTCGGCCACATGGGCCACACGCTCGGTCGCGCCAGCCATGTCCGTGCCCTTGGCGCTTAACGGCAGCGGGGTCTCGGGATCGCCAAAAATCATGTCGCCGCCCATCCCGGCAGTCAGGTTCAGAACCACATCCGTATCCGACGCACGAATCAGGTCGGTCACTTCGCGGAACATCCCCGGATCGCGGCTGGGCGCGCCTGTCTCGGGGTCGCGCACGTGGCAATGCACCACCGCCGCACCCGCCCTGGCCGCCGCGATGGCGCTGTCAGCGATCTGCTGCGGGCTGCGCGGCACGTGCGGGCTGCGATCCTGCGTGCCGCCCGATCCGGTCACGGCACAGGTGATGAAAACCTCGCGGTTCATGGTCAAGGGCATCAGGCAATCCTCCGGTGTTTTTCTGACCTGAGGCTAGCGTGCTGGACGGTGCGCGCAATGTACCGTAATGGGCAATGATGATGCAGAAATGGACAAAAGCGCACGCGGCCCCGATCACCATCGCCTTTCTCGTTTTCGATCGGTTCTCGAACCTGTGCCTCAGCAATTGCATCGAGCCGCTGCGCGCCGCCAATGACGTGGCGTATACAAGGTTGTTCGACTGGCGAATCCTGACGCTGGACGGCGCGGCGGCGCAATCATCCAGCGGCATTCAGGTGTTGCCGCACGACGCGCTCGCGGCGGCGCTGGCTGAAATGGGCCGGTGGGATTACCTGTTTGTGCATGCCAGCTATGATCATCTGCGCCACGACAACGGCGCCACCCGGCAGGCGCTGCGGCGCGCGGCAGGCCGCGCGGGCACGGTGATCGGGCTGGATGCAGGCCCGTGGCTGATGGCGGCGGCCGGGCTGCTGAACGGGCGGCGCGCGACGCTGCATTGGGACATGCTGGACAGCTTTTCCGAGCAGTTCCTGGAGGTCGAGGTAGAGCGCGCCCGCGCCGTGCGCGACGGGCCGGTGATCACCTGCGCCGGCGCGATGTCGGCTTTTGATCTGACGCTGGACCTGATCGCACAACATGCCGGCATGGCCACGCGGCTCGATGTCGAGGATCAGTTCATGCATGGCAACGAACGCAGCCCACCGCAGGATGCAGCGGCGCGCGGCCAGGGCGGTGATCCGCTGGTGCGCCGCGCGGTCGGCCTGATGCGCGACCATGTGGAACGCCCGCTGAGCCTGATCGCACTGGCGCACCGCCTGACCTGCCAGCCCCGCACGCTCGACCGCCGGTTCCGGCGGGCATTGGGGGCACCGCCCGGCACGGTCTATCGCCATTTGCGCCTGTCGGAGGCACGCAAGCTGCTGGGTGGCACACAGCTGAGCGTGGCCGAAATCGCCGTGCGTTGCGGCTACGAATCGCCCGCCGCGATGGCCCGCGCGATGCGCAGACGCTATGGCCGTGCGCCCACAGCGCTACGACGGCAGGCCCGGACGGGGTGAACAGCCAATTCCAGATTGAAACGCAAGCCACGCGGCCTGGCTCAGGTCACCGCATTGGGCGGCGCGGCACCGTCAAAGAAGGCGCGCAGGTTTTCCACCGCGATCACCCCCATTGCCTCGCGGACCTCCAGCGCGTTGGTGCCCAGGTGCGGCAGCAACACCACATCGTCGCGCGCCAGCAGGGCGTCGGGCACACGCGGCTCATGCTCGTAGACATCCAGCCCCGCGCCCGCGATCCGTCCCCGTTCCAGCGCCGAGATCAGCGCGCTTTCCTTCACCACGTCACCGCGCGAAATATTGATGAGATAGGCATGCTCCTGCATCGCATGAAACATCTCAGTGCCGATCAGGTGATGCGTCTCAGTACCGCCCGGCACGGCAATCACCACAAAATCGGCCGCCTTGGCCAGCGATACCATGTCCTCCATCCGATGTGCCTTGAAATCGAGCGTCTTCTCGGACCGGTTCACATAGATCACCTCCATGCCGAACCCGAAATGACAGCGCCGGGCGATCGCCTGGCCGATCCGGCCCATGCCAATGATGCCAACGGTCTTGCCGCTCATGTGCAGGCCCAGCATCTGCGTCGGGTGCCAGCCCTCCCACTTGCCTGCCCGCACCAGCCGCTCGCCCTCGCCGGTGCGCCGCGCACTCATCAGCATCAGCGTCAGCGCAATATCGGCGGTGGCGTCGGTCACTGCACCGGGCGTATTGGTCACCGTGATCCCGCAGGCGCGTGCCGCGTCCACGTCGATATGGTTATAGCCGACGCCGAAATTCGCCAGCACCTTGCAGCGATGGTTGCCCTCTTCAAGTATCCCGGCATCGAACCGGTCACCCAGCGTCGCCAGCACCCCATCATAGAGCGCGAGGGCCGCGCGCATCTCTGCCGGCTTCATCGGCTTGGTGCTCTGGCGCACTTCGACCTCGAACGCGGCTTCGGCCGCCTCGATCACCCGTGCGGGCAAGGGCCGGGTCAGAAAGACGCGGGTCAATGCATCCGCCCTCCCTCGGGAACGTCCTGTTCGGGACACAAGAGCACGATCTCGTCCTGCGCGTCGGGCAGACCCAGCACCAGCACTTCGGACATGAACGGGCCGATCTGGCGGGGGGGGAAGTTCACCACCCCCATGACCTGACGGCCCACCAGCGTCTCTGGTGTGTAATGCGCCGTCACCTGCGCCGAGGTCTTGCGTGTCCCGATCTCGGGGCCAAAGTCGATCCACATCTTGATTGCCGGTTTGCGTGCCTCCGGAAACGGCTCGGCGCGGGTCACTCGGCCCACGCGAATATCCACCTTGAGAAAGTCATCAAAAGAAATCTCACCCGCCATCGCGCAGTTCCCTCGATCGGTTCGCGGCCGCCGCCACGGTTTTTTTCATCAGCGGCGGCAGCCCGTTGCCCTCGTCCATCAGCACCTCCAGCCCGGCCTGCGTCGTACCGTTGGGGCTGGTCACGTTCACACGCAGTTGCGCCGGGGTCTCATCCGCCGCCTCGGCCAGTGCACCGGCGCCCGCCACTGTCGCCTGCGCCAGTTGCATCGCCAGCGCCGGGGACAGCCCCTGTGCCTCGCCAGCCTGCGCCAGACACTCGATCATGTGAAACACATAGGCCGGGCCAGAGCCGGAGACACCCGTCACCGCATCCATCTGGCTCTCGCCTTCCAGCCGCACGACCTGCCCCACCGCCTGCAGCAATGTCTCGGTCAGATCCATCTGCGCAGTATTCGCATGATCATTGCCGACAATGGCGGTGATGCCGCGGCCTACGGCTGCGGGCGTGTTGGGCATGGCGCGAATGATCGGGCTGTTGCCACCCAGGACCGCCTCAAAAGCAGCAATCGACGTGCCCGCCGCGACCGAGACGAACAGCGTCCCGCCACCGCCCATCGCTGCAATCGCAGGCAAGGCTTCGCCCATCATCTGCGGCTTGACCGCGATCAGCACGATGCCCGGCGCCTCGGGTAGTGCGGCATTGATGTGAACCCCGGTGCCCTGCAGCCAGTCGGTGGGGTTGGGGTCGATCACCCAGACCGACGCGGGCGGCAGCCCGCCCGACAACCAGCCCTGCAACATGGCCGATCCCATCTTTCCGCACCCAAGCAGCACAAGGCCCCGCTCCGCTACAAAATCCATATCCATGTCTCGCCCTTTCCTGTCGCCCTCAGCTTGAAATCAAGTGTTACGCCGCGCGATTTCATTGGGCAACGCCAGATCGCGACAACGGCAAGGTTTTGCTCCGCATCTGCGCCCTGCGCACAGGGGTGCCATGTTTCTTCTTGCCAGAAATATCCCGGGGGTCGTTGAAAGTTCAGTGAACTTTCGACGTTGGGGGCTGGCCCCCAGCCGATTTTACAGCGTGCCGCAGGCACTCATTTTGGCAATGTGCCGCTCAGGCGCGTCCGTAAGCCTCGGCAATGGCGACCTGCATCGCATCGCGCGGGCTGCGGTCGCCCCAGATCACCAGTTGAAAAGCCGGATAATAACGCTCGGCGCTCGTCACGGCGGCAATGATCAGCGTGTTGATCTGTTCCGGGCTCGCCTCCTGCCCGCCAGCCATCACCAGGCCGTAGCGATACACCATCAGCTTTTGCTCCAGCCAATAGGTAAAGGCTCCGGCCCAGCACTGATCATTGACCTCGTTGAGCGTATGGTAAAGCGCGGGCAGCTTCTCTTCCGGCGGCTCCATTTCAAAGGTGCAGATCAGGCGCAGCGTCTCGTCATAGCTCGACCAGGCCAACGTAATCGAATAGGTCCGCCACTGGCCCTCGACGGCCATGGCGATCTGATCGTCGCCGATCCGGTCGAAATCCCATTCATTGTGTTCGGCCAGATGCTCGACGATATCAATGGGATGAAGATCTTCCTGTAGGAACTGCTGGGACAATGCCACGGCGCCACCTCGCTTTTTGCTTAGCGGCGAGGACAGATAATACCCCCAATCGCTAGCTGCCTGCTCTATGGGCGGGGGTTATTCCCCACACCCTTACCAGATATGGTGGGCCAGCCGATTCGTCCTGTAAAGCAATTTATTGTGGATAACCGCAATAACTTGTGGACGATTATCGAAAGTGATCAAGATACGCCGTCGTCAGGTTCTTTCGTGCCTTGCCGCACCTGCGCGGCCAGCGCACGGTCCAGCACCCCGGCCTTATCCAGCCTGTGCAACCGCTCCATCAGATCGTCCACGGTGCGCGTATAGGTGATTATCGCAGCGTCGCGGCGCATCTGCGAGGGCGCGTCCCTGATGATGGCGCGCAGCGTGCGAGCCTTGATCAGGGCGCTCTTGATCCGGCGCAGATCTGTGGCGAGCTCACCCATCATTCGACTGGCCCATTCCGGCAGGTCTGCCCGGATCGCCACACCGATGATCTGCTTGCTCCATTGCCATCACACAACCCTCACGCGTTACGGGTCCACAAAGCGCGCCTTAAGGCTGCATATTACTGATAAATAAGGTGCGTTTCACCAAGCGTGAGCGCGTCGGAGGCTCGAGTCAAATCAATCTTTCGGCAAATTCCAAACATTCACCGGATCGATCGCCAGCCCTTCCAGTCGGCTCTGCGGCTGGCCTTTCGCGGATTGCTGCGCTCAGTCGGTGGCTTTGCGCTCCAGCATATCGAGCCGGACCTTGAGCGCCTCGTTCTCTTCGCGGGCCTTCTGCGCCATCGCGCGCACGGCATCAAATTCCTCTCGGGTGACGAAATCGCGACTGGCCAGCCAGCGGTCCACCATCGACGACATCGCCGTTTCGGCCTCGTCCTTGGCACCTTGCGCCACGCCCATTGCATTGGTCATCAGTTGCGAGATATCGTCGAGCACTTTGTTGCGGGTTTGCATCGTCATTCTCTCCAGCTTTGCGTCTGGCCCCTATATGGGGTGACACGGCGCGGGCCACAAGGTTGACTTCCGCCGCGCAGAATGGGCAAGTCGACACCAAATGCAAGCCATGATCCCCTTTCCCGATCTCTCTCCAGAGATTTTCTCGTTCACCCTTTTCGGGATGGAGTTCGCGCTGCGCTGGTACGCGATCGCCTATATCGCCGGATTGGTTATCGGCTGGCGCGTCGTCGTGGCCACGGTGCGCCGACAATCGCTCTGGTCGGACGATAGCCCCCCACTGAATGACAAGCAGGTGGATGACCTGCTGTTCTGGGTCATACTGGGCGTCATCCTGGGCGGAAGGCTCGGCTTTGTCCTGTTCTACCAGCCAGCTTATTACCTGCAAAATCCAGCCGAGATCCTGATGGTCTGGCAGGGCGGCATGTCCTTTCACGGCGGGCTGCTGGGTGTGGTGGCGGTCAATTTCCTCTTTGCCGCCCGACACGGCATCCGCCCGTTATCGCTGGCCGACGTCATGTGCATGGTCGCGCCGATCGGCATCCTCTTTGGCCGGTTGGCGAATTTCGTCAATGCCGAGCTGTGGGGGCGGCCTACGGACCTGCCCTGGGGCGTGGTCTTTCCGGGGGCGGCGGCGCAGGATTGCGCAGGCGTCCTGACGCTCTGCGCGCGTCATCCTTCGCAGCTCTACGAGGCACTGCTGGAAGGATTGCTGCTGGGCGCGGTCCTGTTGTGGCTGGCCTACCGGCGCGGCGCGCTCAGGATGCCGGGATTTGTCTCGGGCGTCTTTCTTATCGGCTACGGGCTGGCACGGTTCATCGTGGAGTTCGCCCGCCAGGCGGATGCGCAATTCATCTCGGCTGATAATCCGATGGGCCATGCCGTAGAGTTCGGCCCTGTGGGTCTGAGCATGGGGCAACTGCTGTCGCTGCCGATGATCGCCGTCGGCCTCGGCCTGATCGCATTGGCCCGACGTCATCAGGCCCCAAATCGCTCATGACGCCGCTTTACCGGTATCTGCTGGCCCGGATCACCGAGGGTGGGCCGATTCCGCTATCCGAGTACATGCAGACCTGCCTGATACATCCCGAATACGGCTATTACGTCACGCGTGACCCGCTGGGCGCGGCAGGTGATTTCACCACCGCCCCCGAGATCAGCCAGATGTTCGGAGAGCTTCTGGGCCTGTCGCTGGCACAAGCCTGGCTGGATCTGGGCGCGCCTGTCCCCTTTGCGCTGGTCGAACTTGGGCCGGGTCGCGGCACGCTGATGGCCGACATGTTGCGCGCGGCGGCAAAGGTGCCGGGATTTGCGGACGCCGCACAGGTGCATCTGATCGAAGTGTCCGCCGCCCTGCGCGCTGCCCAGCGCAAGACGCTGCAAGGCATCAAGGTGCATTGGCACGAACGGCTGGCAGGCGTGCCGGACCTGCCGATTTTCCTCGTGGCGAATGAGTTTTTCGACGCGCTGCCAATCCGGCAGATGCAGCGCGACGGGCCGGGCTGGCGCGAGTGCTGCATCGGCCAGCAGGACGGCGCGCTGGCCTTCGGGCTAGGCGCACGCATGCCGGTGCCCGCGCTGGAATATCGGCTGGCAGACACCAAAGACGGCGACATCGTCGAACTCTGCCCGGCTGGGGCCGATATCGTCCATGAGATCGGCCAGCGCATCGCGGCGCGCGGCGGTGCGGCGCTGATCGTGGACTATGGTGACTGGCGCACGCTCGGCGACACCTTTCAGGCGCTGAGTGGCCATGCCCATACCGACCCGCTCGCGGCTCCCGGTGCTGCAGACCTGACCGCACATGTGGATTTCGAAGCGCTTGCCGAGGCAGCCACACCCGCGGCGCACAGCCGCCTCACCCCGCAGGGCATCTTTCTGGAGCGGCTCGGGATCACCCGGCGCGCGCAGGCGCTGGCCGGGGGGCTGAGCGGCGCTTCACTCGACGCTCATGTCGCCGCACATCGGCGCTTGACCCACCCGGCAGAAATGGGGACGCTCTTCAAGGTGATGGCCCTTTATCCCAAAGGTGCCGTCCCGCCACCGGGATGCACGACATGACACTGGAGATACTGACCGCCGATCGACTCGGGCCTCTGCGCCACGGTTTTTTCACCCGCAAGGGCGGGGCGTCATCTGGTATCTTTCGCGGTCTCAACTGCGGCGTCGGCTCGTCCGACCAATCCGAGATCGTGGCCATCAATCGCGCCCGTGTCGCCGATGCAATGCAGGTGCCCACCGATCATCTGATCACGGTACATCAAGTCCATTCCACCGAGGTCGTCATCGTGGACGGCCCGCTGTCAGAGCGCCCTCGCGCCGATGCGATGGTGACACGCACACCGGGGCTGGCGCTCGGTATCCTGACGGCGGACTGCATGCCGGTACTTCTTGCCGATCCGGCCGCCGGGGTGATCGGCGCGGTGCATGCCGGCTGGCGCGGTGCGCTGGACGGGGTACTGGTGGCGGTGCTGGACGCGATGGAGGATCTTGGTGCGCAGCGCGGTGACATCTCTGCTGTCATCGGCCCCGCGATCAGCCAGGCCGCGTATGAGGTCGGCCCCGAGTTCCTCGATGAATTTCTGGCAGAAGACACCGAATTTTCCCGGTTCTTTGCGGGCGGCACGGGCGAGCGGATGCAATTCGACCTGGCTGGCTTTGGTCTGCACCAGCTGCGCGGCGCGGGCGTGGGTCACGCGGAATGGACCGGGCACTGCACCTACGCAGATGCCGAGCGGTTCTATTCCTTCCGGCGGACCACACACCACGGCGAGGTCGATTATGGCCGTCTGATCGCGGCGGTTCGGCTCTGAATCCTCTTGAAGCGCCCACCGGCGCGCCCGGAATCGAATGGTGGCGCAGCGCTGGGCGACCCAGCCGCATGTCAAAATCTGGTGGAATCAGGCAAAAGCGCGGCGGGTTTGTCCCGACTTTGCCAGAGTTCGCGCCATGCGTGTATTACGCAGACTGTACACCGCGCAAGGCGACGCCACATTAGTGCGTACTATCAATACCCTACATAAGGATATCACGGGAACAACCGGGGCCAGATGCAAATCTTTCGAAACGGGGCACGCGGTCAAACGTTGGCCGCAAAGCCCTGCAATATTGATCCTCGACGCAAGGAACAGACCCGCAGGACGGGCAATGTCGAGGAGACGACGCAGATGAAGACGAAACAGAAACGTTGGATGAAATCCGTTCTGACCACCAGCCTGACCGAGCTTCCCGAAATGCCGTTCCGTCGCGGGCATCGCCCGACCGCCGCAGCCCGTCTGACCAGTCATGCGCCCCGTCAGCTACGCCGCGCCTGAGCGCCACGCTGACGCGCAGAGGTTTTACGAGTGTGCAAGGTTATGATGCAGATGAGGTCGTCCATCCCGTGGGGCGACCTTGTTTGCTTGTCCGGTTTCCGCAGGTTCGTTCCTGCACCGAGGCCCGCAAATCACAATGTGCCAAGATCGTTCACGCAGCATCGACAGACACCGCTGCAACCAGAAGCTTGGCACAGTTCATGTATCTAATGTTCCCGGAGATTTGACGATCAACTTCAAGAACACATATCTGTCTGCGGAAATTCGCAGATGACACCTGTCCATCTGGCGTTGTCCGTGGGGGCCGACGCGGTTGTGACAACCTGGAAAGGGTAACACAGCATGGTCTCCCCCCCTTCTATGATGCGCCCCACGCACGCGATGCGCGTCAATTCCGGCTTTGCCAGCGATTACAACACGATGCGCGGCCCGAGCCGCCCACGCACGCAGCCGGTGATCAGCTATGACGTGCAGTATCTGTGCCGCGATGGCCAAACCGGCACGGCGCAGCATTCAGCGCCAAGCACGCCATCTTTTCTCGATGCCTTTTCCGCCTTTGCGCGCGGCACGCTGATCGCGACCACGCGCGGCCCTGTTGCGGTCGAGGACCTCAGCCCGGGAATGAAGCTGCTGACCAACGAACGCGGCCCCTCGCCTCTGATCTGGATCGGAACGGTAACGCTGCGCCCCGACAACTGCGCCTTGGGGACGAACGGTCCGCGTCTCATCCGCGTAATGGCCGAAGCCCTGGGCTTGGGTCGCCCGATGACCGATTTCATGGCCGGCCCCGGCGCGCGCATCCTGCAACGCGATCCCGGCATTCAGGAACAGGCACTGCGCCCCGTGCGCAACATGCTTGATGGCACCCACGTGATCGAACTGCGCCCGCCAAGCGCTGTGCAGATGTTCCACTTGATGCTGCCGCGTCACGTGACGATCATGGCCGCCGGCCTCTCGGCCGAGACGTTCCACCCCGGACCGGGCTTTGACCAGTCGATGAGCCATGATGACCTGGCGCTGTTCCTGAGCCTCTTTCCGCATATCCACAAGCCAGTGGATTTCGGCAGTCTGGCCCACCCGCGCGCCCCCCTGCGGCGGTAAACGGCGGAACCACGCAACGGCGGCTGATGAAGGGCATCACCTGAAAACCAGGTACGGGACGCGTGGTATTGCGATCAGACGTTTTGCGAAACCCGCGCCCGCTTCACGCCTCGCGCGTCAGCCGCTCTTCGAGCACGTCGAACGGCACGCCAGGCTCGTCCTTGGCGCCGCGGATGACCAGCGACGTCTTGACGCTGGCCACATTGTCGGCGGCGGTCAGTTCTTCGGTCAGGAACCGTTGAAAACTGCTGAGATCGGGGGCCACGCATTTGAGGATGAAATCCACCTCACCGTTCAGCATGTGGCACTCGCGCACCAGCGGCCAGGTGCGGCAGCGCGCTTCGAACGCGCACAGGTCGACTTCGGCCTGGCTGAGCAGGCCCACCGAGGCAAAGACCTGCACCTCGAATCCCAACTCGCGCGCGTCCACATCGGCGTGATAGCCGCGAATATACCCGCTTTCCTCCAGCGTGCGCACCCGGCGCAGGCAGGGCGGCGCAGAGATACCAACCCGCCGGGCCAGTTCCACGTTGGTCATCCGGCCATCGGCCTGCAACTCGGCCAGAATCTTGCGGTCGATCGGGTCAAGGCGGGATGTCGCCATGTCTTGTCTGTCCTCGGAATACGCTTCGTGATTTTTCGGTTCTTATATCAGGCAAGGCTCTTGCGCAACAATGTTTCGCATCGACGCAACATCGTTTCGCGATCCTTCCCGCCACTCGCGTAACACAGGGCGGCATTGCGGGGGCTTTCACCCCGCGCGCGCCGGGTCTATATCAGGCCGACACCGACATGCAATGACTGACCTGAAAGGCGCACCTCATGGCCAAACCCCGCAAGACCAAGGTACTGATCATCGGCTCCGGCCCGGCCGGCTACACCGCAGGCGTCTATGCCAGCCGGGCAATGCTGAACCCGATCCTCGTGCAGGGGATCGAGCCGGGCGGCCAGCTGACCACCACGACCGAGGTCGAGAACTGGCCCGGCGATACCGAGGTGCAGGGACCCGACCTGATGACCCGGATGGAAGCCCACTCCAAGGCAGTGGGCTGCGAGATTATAGGCGACATCATCACCTCGATTGATTTCGACAAACGCCCCTTTGTCTGCCAGTCCGACAGCGGCACCGTTTACGAGGCCGACTCGATCATCCTGGCGACGGGCGCACGCGCCAAATGGCTGGGTCTGCCCAGCGAGGAGAAATTCAAAGGCTTCGGCGTCAGCGCCTGCGCCACCTGCGACGGGTTTTTCTATCGCGGGCAGGAAATCGTCGTCGTCGGCGGCGGCAACACGGCTGTTGAAGAGGCGCTGTTCCTGACCAATTTCGCCTCCAAGGTGACATTGATTCACCGCCGGGATGAATTGCGCGCCGAGATGATCCTGCAGGACCGTCTGAAAAAGCACCCGAAGATCGAGCCGCTCTGGTTCCACCAGTTAGAAGAGGTTGTGGGCACCGAAAATCCGCTGGGCGTCGAAGGCGTGCGGGTGAAGCACGTGGAAACCGGCGAGATCACCGAAATCCCCTGCAAGGGTGTCTTTATCGCCATCGGCCACGCCCCTGCAAACGAACTGGTCAAGGATGCGCTGGAAACGCATATGGGCGGTTATGTCGTCACCAAACCCGACAGCACCGAAACCTCGATCCCCGGCATCTTTGCCGCAGGCGACCTGACCGACTGGAAATACCGCCAGGCGGTGACATCAGCGGGTATGGGCTGCATGGCCGCACTTGAGGCCGAACGCTGGCTGGCCGAACAGGAATAGGGATCATGGTGCCGGACTGGCACGCCGTCGTCCAGCATATCGCGCCCGGCGTGGACGTCAGGGCACTCGCCGTGCCGCGCCGCACCCGGACGGCAACGCCACGGACGGGCGCACGGTGTCGCCGCGCAACATGCTGGCCACCAGAGCAGAGGCGCTGAAGCGTTCCGCGAAAAGCTGTGAGGCGGGTTTTTCGCGGAACGCAGCGATACATATGATCCTTGCACGCATTCCGCCTGACACTTCGTGAACCGCTTGATCGGGTGTTTCGGGCCATTCCGCTGACAAATCCTAAAACCCCGGCCCTTTCATTGCGCCATCAGGCACTGTCCAGCACTGATCGCGCCGCGCGGCCTGCATAATCGGCCCACCGGTCCGCCTGCTCCTGCGCCGCGATCAGTGCCGGACGCAGCCCGTCATACTGCGCCTCTGACGCATCCAGTACGGCGCGACGGATATCCTCCTGGCTCGCGCACAGGATCATGCCACTGGTGTCAATGAAATCGGCAATGTTGGGGCACCCCCAATAGATCGGCACGGTTTGGCATAACACCGCATCCAGCAGTTTCTCACTAAAGTAATTCCGCTCGCGCACATTCTCGATCACGATGGAGTAGCGGTAAGGGGCCAGCCCTTCGGCCTTGGCGCCAAACGGGATATAACCTCTGCCCATCGTATCCACATCAAGCCCGGTCTCATCCGCCCAGGCGGCTACGCTGTGACGGAGCCGATGCCCCTCTTGCGAGCGTTTGGCCGAGGCGATGAGAGACATCGCGCGCGTCTTGGTCAGATCAAGGTCACGCCACTCCGGCACCCATATGCTGCCGTGTGGAAAAAAGATGCCATTCGGGATCTTCGCCAACAGATCCTCGTTGTAGGTCAGAACACGAAAAAAGCGCCGATAGCTCCAGCGCAGCTTGCGCAGGTGATGACCGTGGATCGCCGGCGGCTCCATCACCATGATCGAAATACGGGCGCGGATGCCCCAGAACGGGCGGAAATGCAGCGTGGTGCGAGGAGAGACGATGAGGTGATCGTCAGGGCCAAGATCGCGCAGATGCCCGCCCGCGATTCTCTCGGGTGTGCCCAAAGGCCATTTAAGCTGGTCGAGCGGGAACGCGCCGGGCCGTACGCCCAGCTTGATGTGGTTGGGCAGAATAGCGATTTTTGGGGCGAGCTGCGGCACATGAATCTCCATCCAATGCCGCGTAATAAGCGAGCATCTCGGGAAAAACCAGAATCTAATCGGTCATTACCACACTTTGCACAACCGTCCCGCGCGGGGTCTTGGGCCCGCGCGGCGCATTGTTTCAGAGCGCTGCGTCAGCCTGCCGTTCAGTGCACCGTCACCGGCGTCAGGTCGTTCTGCCGCGCCAGCACGAAGGCCAGCTTGCGGTCGCGGACCAGCGCCAGACGCTCGCCCTCGGCGCTGTGCACGGCATAGAGCCTGTCCAGCCCCTGCACCTGCGCCTGCACGTCCTGCGGCAGGTCCGCCACATCGACCGAGCGTATATAGGCGATGCGGTCTTGTTCGTCTGCGCCGAAATCATACTGGGTATTCATATCTTACTCTCCTATGCGCGGTTCTTGTTGATCTTGATCGTCTGCACGATCGTCTCGGGCTGGGCCCGGGTCAGATCGACATGCAGCAGCCCGTTTTCCATGATCGCCGCGCCCACCTCGACCCCGTCGGCCAGAACGAAAGAGCGCTGAAACTGGCGCCCCGCGATGCCACGATGCAGGAACACCCGCTCGCCCATGTCGTCGCTCTGTCTGCCGCGTATGACCAGTTGCCGGTCCCCGACTGTCACAGACATGTCATCTTCGGAAAACCCGGCCACGGCCAGGGTGATACGATAGGAGTTTTCGCTGGTTTGTTCGATGTTGAACGGCGGGTAGCCTTCATTGCCGGATTTCGCACTGCGTTCCAGCAGCCTCTCCAGCTGTTCAAAGCCCAGCATATAGGGGTGCGCCCCCAAGGTCAGTTTTGTCATCGACACGTCCTTGAAACTAAGCGACTGGTCCATTTGCGGCGCGGTCCCGTTCTGGCGACCGCCGCATGCAAGGAATATGGGCACTCCTCCCAGGCGCTGCAAGGGCTTTGCGAAACGCGCAACAAGGCCTATCCTGCAGATGCATTCAATCTTGAGGGAATCTGGCCTATGAACGCCTTTGGCGATCTGTCGATGAAATCGGACGACGTGCTGCT
Source organism: uncultured Roseovarius sp. (assembly GCA_947503145.1). GTDB lineage: Bacteria > Pseudomonadota > Alphaproteobacteria > Rhodobacterales > Rhodobacteraceae > Roseovarius. The sequence continues at coordinate 441,909 of CANNCP010000001.1, read as the reverse complement.
CGTCGAACTGATCGAATTCCGCCGCCAGCACCGTGATCTGGATGTGGCGATCCAGGCGCTCGAAGAGCGCGGCCCGCATGATCCGCTCACGATCAAACGGCTCAAGCAGCAAAAATTGCGGCTCAAGGACCGGATCACCTATATCGAGGATCGCCTGACGCCGGATATCATTGCCTAGCCGCTGAGGGTGCGTATAGTGCGCGCTCCAACATCAAGGGGGCAACATGCCGGACGTGACAGTAGGGATCATCATGGGCAGTCAGTCGGACTGGCCCACGATGAAGGAGGCCGCCGATATCCTGGACGAACTCAGGATCGCCTATGAGGCCCGGATCGTGTCGGCCCACCGCACCCCGGACCGGCTGTGGGAGTATGGCAACCACGCCGCCGGGCGCGGCCTCAAGGTGATCATCGCGGGCGCCGGGGGGGCGGCCCACCTGCCGGGAATGATGGCCTCCAAGACCCGCGTGCCGGTAATTGGCGTGCCGATACAGACCCGGGCGCTGTCGGGTGTCGACAGCCTCTATTCCATCGTGCAGATGCCGCGCGGTTATCCGGTCGCGACCATGGCGATCGGCGCGGCGGGTGCCGCCAATGCCGGGCTGATGGCCTCCGCGATCCTGGCCAACAACGACACTGCACTGGCCGAACGGCTGGACGCCTGGCGCGCCGCGCTTTCGGCCTCGATTCCTCAGGAGCCCCGCGATGACTGAACCACTGAAACAGGGCGCGACCATCGGCATCCTCGGCGGCGGGCAATTGGGCCGCATGCTCAGCGTCGCGGCGGCGCGGCTGGGGTTCAAGACCTGCATCTTCGAGCCCGGCAGCGACTGCCCCGCCCGCCACGTCGCCAACGCCCATGTTCAGGCCGGATACGAGGACGAGGAAGCGCTGCGCAAATTCGCCGCCAGTGTCGATGTCATCACATTCGAATTCGAAAACATCCCGACCTCGGCGCTCGACATCCTGGAGCGGCTCAAACCCGTCCGCCCGAACCGGATGGCCCTGCGCGTCAGCCAGGACCGACTGGTGGAAAAGGCATTCCTGAACGATCTGGGGCTGAAAACCGCGCCTTTTGCCGCCGTGGATGACAATGTGGACCTGAAGCAGGCAATCTCCGAGATCGGCGTGCCCGCGATCCTGAAAACCCGCCGCTTTGGATATGACGGCAAGGGGCAGGTCCGTATCAGTAGCCCGAATGCAGCCAAGGCGGCGCTGGCCGCGATGAACGGCGCACCGTCACTCTACGAGGGGTTCGTGGACTTCGGCCTTGAAGTGTCGGTGATCGCGGCGCGCGGGCTGGGCGGCGATGTGGCCTGCTTTGACCCCGGCGAGAACGTGCACGAGGGCGGCATCCTGCGCACCACGACCGTGCCTGCGCGCCTCACCACGGCCCAGCGCACCGATGCGGTACTGCTGGCCGCACGGATCCTGAACAAGCTCGATTATGTCGGCGTGATGGGGGTGGAGTTGTTCGTGACGGACGCGGGCCTCGTGGTGAACGAAATCGCGCCGCGCGTGCATAATTCGGGTCACTGGACACAGAACGGCTGTGCGGTCGACCAGTTCGAACAGCACATCCGCGCCGTCGCGGGCTGGCCGCTGGGCGGCGGTACGCGGCACGCGAACGTGGTGATGGAGAACCTCATCGGCAACGACATGGACCGCGTACCGGATCTGGCGAAAGACGGAACTGCCGCGCTGCACCTCTACGGCAAGGCCGAGGTCAAACCGGGCCGCAAGATGGGCCATGTGAACCGGATCACCGGCCCCGCCTGACCCTTATCCGCCCTGATCGGGCGTCTGCGGCGGAGGGCCCTCACTGCCGCGTGCGCTTGACTTTCTTCTTCTCCTTGGCCGCCTTGCGTTTGGCCTGACCCAGCTTGCGCCTGGGTGGTTTGCCGCGCGCACCGGACGCACCGCGCGATGCAGGCTTGCCCTCGATGGTGATGAGGTCGAGTGCGATTCCGCCCGTGACCGGCGCCGCCTCTGCCAGCCGCACTGTAACCCGCTGCCCCAGCCCGATCACGCGGCCCGTATCAGAGCCAGTCAGGGTCGAGCTGCTCGGGTCGAACCGGAAATACTCGCGCCCCAGATTGCGGATCGGGATCAGTCCATCCGCGCCGGTTTCGTCCAGCCGGACGAACACGCCGAACTTGGCGATGCCACTGATCCGCCCGGTAAATTCGTCGCCCACCCGCTCGCTGAGGAACGCGGCAAGGTAGCGGTCGTTGGTATCGCGTTCGGCCATCATGCTGCGCCGCTCGGTTTCCGAGATATGCTGTGCCGTCGCCTCAAGTCGGTCCTCATCGCCGGGCTGCAAACCGTCATCGCCCCATCCATGGGACGAGATCAGCGCGCGGTGCACGATCAGGTCGGCATAGCGCCGGATCGGCGAGGTGAAATGCGCATAAGCCTTCAACGCCAGACCGAAATGGCCGAAGTTGCCAGGTGCGTAATAGGCCTGCGTCATGGCGCGCAGGGTGCTCATGTTGATCTGCTCGGCATGATCGGTGCCCGCCGCGCCGCGCAGGAGCGAATTGATATGATGCGTCTTCAGCACCTGCCCCTTGGCCAGGGTCAACCCTGCCGCCTCGGCTACCTCGCGCAACGTATCCAGCTTTTCCTCCGGCGGCTCCTCGTGGACGCGGTAGAGCAGCGGGGATTTCTTCGCGCCGAGCACCTCGGCGGCAGCGACGTTGGCCAGCACCATGAATTCCTCGATCAGCTTGTGCGCGTCCAGCCGGTCGGTAAAATTGACGCTCAGAACCTTGCCCTCGTCGCTCAACTCCACCTTGCGTTCGGGCAAGTCAAGCTCCAGCGGCTGGCGGTGTTTGCGCGCGGTCTTGAGCACGTCATAGGCAGCGTAGAGCGGCGCGATCACGTTATCCATCAGCGGGGCGCATTGATCATTCGGCGCGCCGTCCATCGCTGCCTGCACCTCCTGGTAGTTCAGCGATGCGGCAGAGCGCATCAGCCCGCGCATGAATTTCTGCCCGATCTTCTCGCCCTGGGCGTTGACCACCATGCGCACCGCGATGCAGGCGCGTGGCACGCCTTCGTGCAGCGAACACAGATCACCCGACAGCCGATCCGGCAGCATCGGCACCACGCGATCCGGGAAGTAACTGGAATTACCGCGCTTGCGCGCCTCAATATCCAGCGCCGAGCCGGGTGTGACGTGATGGGCCACATCGGCGATGGCGACCCAGATGACATGGCCGCCCTCGTTCCCGGGGTCATCATCGGCATGGGCATGACACGCGTCGTCGTGATCGCGGGCATCCCATGGGTCGATGGTGATCAGCGGGATGTCCCGCAGATCGGTGCGCCCCTTCAGCCCCGCAGGCTTCATCGCGTCCGCCTCGGCAATCACCGCATCGGGGAACTCATCCGGGATACCGTGCTGGTGGATCGCGATCAGTGATACGGCCCGGGGGGCGCTGGGATCGCCCAGCCGCGCCAGGATGCGCGCGCGCGGCAGGCCCATGCGGTCCCTGGGGCCGGATTGTTCACCCTCTACCAGTTCGCCGTCCTTGGCATCCGCCGTGGCATTTTCGGGCACCAGCCACTCCTTGCCGGCGCCCTTGTCGATGGGCAGGATGCGCCCGCCCTCGCTGCCTTTGCGGAATATACCCAGCACCTTTAGCGGGTTGGTTCCGATTCGGCGGATCAGCCGTGCCTCGTATTGATGCGCCTCGCCGCCCACCTCCTGCAGTCGCGCGAGAATACGATCGCCCGGACCAAGGGCGGGCTCGCCTGCGCGCGGCACCAGCAGCACGACCGGCTCGGTTCCCGCCCCCTGCCATTCCAACGGACGCGCCACCAGATCGCCGTCCGGTGTCGGCTCGGTCACCTGCAGCACACTGACGGGTGGCAGGCGATCGGGGTCGCGGTAAGTCTTCCTGCGCTTTTCCAGATGCCCCTCGGCTTCAAGCTCCTTGAGCACGCGTTTCAGGTCGATCCGCGCTGCACCCTTGATCCCGAAGGCCCTGGCGATATCGCGTTTCGAGGTGAGGGTCGGGTTGTCGGAAATCCATTGCAGGATTTCGTCACGTGTGGGCAACTGGCTCATGAGGCTGACCTATCATGGCACAAGGCGGACGTCATCCGGGATTTCGACCTTGCGCCGGGGGCTCTGCCCCACGTTGAAATCCACAGGATTTCAACGTCCCCCGGAATATTTGAAGCAAGAAGAAGCTCATACTTGGCGCTTGCCCCGGTTTCCGGCCGGTTATCCCCGGTCGGTACACTTGCGGGATGCGGCGAAGGTCTATATCTGATCCTGCATGACACGGATTATTGACATGGACGACCGTGCGCGCCTGCCCTGGCGGTTTTTCGGCGCGTCTGTGAGTGTGCTCGCCCGCCTATGAGGCGCGCCAAACCTTGTCACGCCTGAATTACATCTGAAAAAACGGGAGTGGACCCATGTCCCCCAAGACGCTCTATGACAAAATCTGGGATGCCCATCTGGTGCACGAAGCCGAGGATGGCACATGCCTGCTCTATATCGACCGCCATCTGGTCCACGAAGTGACCAGCCCGCAGGCCTTTGAAGGGCTGCGCATGGCAGGACGCACGGTGCGCGCACCCGACAAGACGATCGGCGTGCCGGACCACAACGTGCCGACCACCCTGGACCGCGCCAACGCTGCGACCATGACCGAGGACAGCCGCATCCAGGTCGAGGCGCTGAACAAGAACGCCAAGGATTTCGGCATCCACTACTATCCGGTCAGCGATGTGCGCCAAGGCATCGTGCATATCGTCGGACCCGAACAGGGCTGGACCCTGCCGGGCATGACCGTTGTGTGCGGCGACAGCCATACCGCGACGCATGGCGCCTTCGGGTCGCTGGCGCACGGCATCGGCACGTCGGAGGTCGAGCATGTGCTGGCCACCCAGACGCTGATCCAGCAGAAGTCGAAGAACATGAAGGTGGAGATCACCGGCACTCTTGCGCCCGGCGTGACCGCCAAGGACATCACCCTCAGCGTGATTGGCGAGACCGGGACCGCTGGCGGCACCGGTTACGTGATCGAATATTGCGGCGAGGCGATCCGCGCGCTCAGCATGGAAGGGCGCATGACCGTCTGCAATATGGCGATCGAAGGCGGCGCGCGCGCCGGTCTGATCGCGCCGGATGAAAAGACCTTTGAATACTGCAAGGGTCGCCCCCACGCCCCCAAAGGCGCGGCATGGGAGGCCGCACTGGCGTGGTGGAAGACACTCTCTTCCGACGACGACGCCCATTGGGACAAGGTCGTGACCCTGCGCGCCGAGGACATCGCCCCGGTCGTCACATGGGGCACCTCGCCCGAAGACGTGCTGCCGATCACCGCATCCGTGCCTGCGCCCTCTGATTTCACCGGCGGCAAGGTCGGTGCGGCGCAGCGCAGCCTCGACTACATGGGCCTGACCCCTGGCACGCCACTGCGCGATGTCGAGATCAACACTGTCTTTATCGGCTCCTGCACCAATGGCCGGATCGAGGACCTGCGTGCCGCCGCTGCGATTCTGAAGGGTAAAAAGGTCAAAGAGGGACTGCGCGCCATGATCGTCCCCGGCTCTGGCCTGGTGCGGGCGCAGGCCGAGGAAGAGGGACTGGCCGATATCTTTATCGAGGCCGGTTTCGAGTGGCGCCTCGCGGGCTGCTCGATGTGTCTGGCAATGAACCCCGACCAACTGTCGCCCGGCGAACGCTGCGCGGCCACGTCAAACCGCAACTTTGAGGGCCGTCAGGGACGCGGCGGACGCACGCATCTGATGTCACCTGCGATGGCGGCGGCCGCGGCGATCACCGGCAAACTCACCGACGTTCGGGAGTTGATGTAGGCGCAGAACCGCGTCTGCGTCATAGCAAGGAGCGCAGGATATGAAGAACTGGACCAAATGGCTGCTTCTGGGGCTTATCTCGGTCGCGTTCGGCGTCTTTGCGCTGGGCAACACGTTGCTGGCCACGCTGGCTGTCACCACGCTGACCGGGTTTTTATTCCTGATCAGCGGCGCGTTCCAGATCATCGCCGGATTCGCGGACGAAACCCGCGCGAACAAGGTTTTTTCCATCGCGCTGGGCGGCTTGATGGCATTTCTGGGCCTGTCGTTCCTTTATAATCCGCTCGGTGGCATGATCTCTCTGACACTGCTGATTCTGCTGCTTCTGGCGGCCAGCGGGATCATCCGCCTGATCGTCGCATACCGCATGAAGATGACGCGCTATTTCTGGCCGATGCTCATTTCGGGTGCGCTGTCGCTATTGCTGGCGGCGTATATCGTGACGAATTTCGAGGCCGCTTCGGCTTCGCTGCTGGGAATCCTGATGGGCATCGAGCTTGTCTTTAACGGGCTGGGCATGATCGTGCTGGCCTTTTTCGTGCGCACCGCCGGGCGGCATGGCTGAGCGCGCCCCCAATATCATCCGGGCCGTCCGGGCCCGACAGGAGACATGACATGGAAAAATTCGAAAAACTGAGCGGCGTGGCCGCGCCGATGCCGATGATCAATATCGACACCGACATGATCATCCCCAAGCAGTTTCTCAAGACGATCAAGCGTTCGGGACTGGGTGTGAATCTGTTCGACGAGATGCGCTATGATGATGACGGTCAGGAAATCCCTGATTTCGTGCTGAACCAGCCCGCCTATCGCGAGGCACAGATCCTGGTTGCCGGGGACAATTTCGGCTGCGGATCCAGCCGTGAACATGCGCCCTGGGCGATCAAGGATTTCGGCATCCGTTGCGTGATCGCTCCCAGCTTTGCCGACATCTTTCACAACAACTGCTTCAAGAACGGCATCCTGCCCATCGCCCTGCCGCAGGAACAGGTGGATATCCTGATGGCAGAGGCACAGAAAGGCGCGAATGCGCGGATCGAGATTGATCTGGAGACGCAGACCGTCACCACATCCGACGGCGAGGTGATCTCTTTTGACGTCGATCCGTTCAAGAAGCACTGCCTGCTCGAAGGGTTGGATGATATTGGCCTCACCTTTGAAAAAGGCGCCGTGATCGACAGCTTTGAGGCCCGCGCCGGCGCCGAACGCCCCTGGGTCTAAGCGTACGATCCCTGCCCGCCCCGAGCAAAGCCCAGCTTAGATCTGCGTCTGAAATATGGCGAAATGCAGGCGCACCAAATATGTGTTTGGTGCGTTTCGCGTATGGCTGTACATCGGGTCTTTCGCGAAATGCTTTAGTGACGCATTGGAAGAGATCTACAACATCTTGCGTTCGTGCGTTTTTACGCCTTATTTTGCGAGCCCTGATTGATGCATTCGCGCACCAGTTGAGGGGTCAAAACCGCCATAGCCAAGGGTAAACTCAGCAAATTCTTGAGACATCGCCCAAAACACGGCAAGAATAAGACCTAAATGAGGCATACCGCGTAAATATGCGGGATCAAGTTGGGACAAGGTTGCGGCATCGTATCGCAACAGGCCAAGTTGAAGGGATCAGGCAGTGATTACACAGCTTACTGGCGCTGTTTTGCGTGCATTTCTGGTGGCATTGCTATTGGCAATACCGTCTTTGATGCTGCCATCGGTTGCCTCGGACACAGCGCAAATCGCCGTCATTCTGGGGTTTCTGGTCGGCGCCATGGTCTTTGTCGAATATCACGGGCATTGCCCCAGCATCGTCGCGTTCCGCTTTGCGCCGCCCTACAACCGGCTGAAATACGGCTTTGTCGCGCTGGCCATCCTGCTCATGTCGATCATCACACGCGGCCAATCGGACCCCGGCAACTGGAGCATCCTGTTGACCGGGATTGGTCGCAACATCGGTCATGCTCTCGATTTTCCCTATTCGCCCGTGCGGCTGGTTCTGGTGCTGTTGCCCAGCAACACGGATGTGCAGACCATCGACCTACTGCGCACTATTACCGGGCTCAGCTACGCGCTGTCTTTTGCGATGGTATTCACCTTTATCGCGCTGGTACGCCTAAAGGACTGGCCGGTGCGGTACCGGGCGTTCAATATGTGGCTCAACCTGCCCCTGTTCGACCCGACCGCCGGGGGTGATGTGGTCGAACGACTCAACCGAGACGCCAGCATTAAGATTTCATTAGGCTTTCTGCTGCCATTCTTGCTGCCTGCGGCGGTCCTGCTGATATCAAGATTCTTTCAGCAATTCGAGATGCTCGGACCGCAGAGCCTGATCTGGATGATATGTGCATGGTCCTTCATTCCCGCCAGCATGATCATGCGCGGCGTCGCGACAAACCGCATCGCCGAGCTGATCACTGCCAAACGCCGCCGGGCCTATGCCCGCGCCGAGGCCGACGCCAAGGACACAATGCAAATCGTCTGATCGCGGCCCTTCTGGTCTGGGCTTGCGGTGCTGTGATGGCGCAGGCCGAAACGCTGCGCATCGCCACGCTCAACGCCGAACTGACGCGGGACGGGCCGGGGCTGCTGCTGCGCGATATCCTGCACGGGCAGGATGCGCAGATAGCGGCGCTGGCGCAGGTCGTCACCCGGATCGCGCCTGACATCCTCGTTCTGCAGCGGGTCGATTACGATCTGGAATTGCGTGCGCTTAGCGCCCTGCGGGACCAGCTTTCGCATGCCGGCCCGCACTATCCCTATCTCTTTGCCCGCCGTCCCAACACGGGCTGGCAGACCGGTCACGATCAGGACGGCGATGGTCGCCTGGGCGAACCCGAGGACGCACAGGGCTTTGGCCGGTTCGCGGGGATGGGTGGTATGGCGATCCTGTCGCGCTTTCCTCTGGATGAAACGCGCATGCAGGATTTCAGCGCGCTGCTCTGGCGTGATCTGCCCGGTGCTACATTGCCGCAGCGGGACGGTCAGCCCTTTCCGTCGGCCGCGGCGCAGGCAGCGCTGCGCCTGGCGTCTGTTGCCCATTGGATCGTGCCGGTCCGGCATCCGAACGGGCCGCTGCACCTGATGGCCTTTCACGCCAGTGCACCGGTTTTTGACGGGCCGGAGGACCGCAACGGGCTGCGCAACCGCGATCAGCTGAGATTCTGGCCGCTCTTTCTGGACGGAGCATTCGGACCTGCACCAGAACGGCGGTTTATCCTTGTCGGTTCGGCCAATCAGGACCCGGAAGATGGCGAAGGGCGCAAGGCGGGCATTCGCGGCCTGCTGGCTGATGCGCGCCTGACTGACCCGCGCCCGATGCGTGATGGGCCTGCACCGGATGTGCCGGGGCACCGCACCGATCCGCGCCTTGACACTGTTGCCTGGCCCGGTCCCGATCCGGGCCATCTGAGGGTCAGCTATATCCTGCCCTCGAAGGATTGGCAGATCGTGGCATCCGGCATCCACTGGCCGCCCGAGGATACGCCCGCTGGTGCCACCGCCGCCACGGCCAGCCGTCATCGCATGGTCTGGGTGGATCTGCGCATGTCAGAAGACTGACAAGAGGGCTGAGTGTTCAGATCCACTTGGCCATCGGTGGCAACGACATCAGCACCGCGTTGGCGTCATGTCCTGTGGCCAGGCCGAACTTGGTGCCCCGGTCATAGACCAGATTGTATTCCGCGTAGAGTCCGCGATGCACCAATTGCGCATCCTTGTCCGCATCGCTCCAGTCCTGAACGCGCCGCGTCTCGATGAGCGGGGCAAAGGCCGGCAGGAAGGCCCGGCCGATATCCTGCGTCAGGGCAAAATCGGCCCGCCAGTCGCCGCTGTTGCGGTCATCCATGAAAATGCCACCAACGCCGCGCGCCCGTCCCCGGTGCGGGATATAGAAATACTCGTCCGCCCACGCCTTCAACTCGGGGTATATGCCGGTCCCGTGCGGATCGAGATATGCCTGCTGGGTCTGGTGAAAATGTGCGGTATCCTCGGCGTATTCGATACACGGGTTCAGGTCCGAACCACCGCCGAACCACCACGCATGCGGCGTCCAGAACATCCGCGTGTTCATGTGTACGGCGGGGCAATGCGGGTTCTGCATATGCGCCACCAGGCTGATGCCACTGGCCCAGAATGCCGGATCGTCCGCCATGCCGGGCACGCCGCGCGCAGCCATCGCCCGCTGCGCCGCCTCCCCCAAGTGGCCGTGAACCTCCGAGACATTCACGCCGACCTTCTCGAACACCCGCCCGCCGCGCATCACGCTCATCAGCCCGCCGCCCGCGTCGCCGCCATCCTCCGAGGCGCGGCGCGTCTCGGTCATCTCGAACCGGCCCGGGGCGGCCTCTGACAGCGGGCCGACTGCGTGGCTGTCTTCCAGCGCTTCGAATGCGGCTACGATCTCGTCACGTAATTGCCAGAACCAGGCGCTGGCGCGCTGCTTTTCCTTGGTAAAATCCACGATGTCCCCTCGTCCAGTCAATGCAAAGACGCCCATTCGGGCGGATGAGCAGCGCCAAGGCCGCCTTAGTGCGCCGGGACCGCCACCGGATCGATCAGCGATCGCCCGCCATCCACGGTCAGGATCTGCCCGGTCATGAATGCAGCGCCGTCGCTGGCCAGATACTGCGCCGCCTCGGCCAACTCCCACGGTGACGCGACGCGGCCCAGCGGCGTATGCGCCTCTATGTCCGCCCGATAACTGTCGCTGTCCTTCAGCGCGTCCTTCAGCGAGGCGCTCATCACCGACCCGAACGCCAGTGCATTCACCCGGATGCGGTGCGGTGCCAGCGTGACCGCCAGCGAACGCGTCAACTGATCGAGCGCCGCGGTTGCGACCGAGTAGGCCAGAAGATCGGGGTGTGTACGCCGTGCGGCAATAGAAGACAGGTTCACGATCGACCCCGCCGAACCCTCTTGCCGTCCCTCGGATTGCTTGATCATCCGCTTCGCGACCAGCTGGCTCAGGCGCAGCGACGTCATCAGGTTCTGCGTGATCATCTCCTCAACACCGTCATCATCGGGGTTGAGCGGGTCCGAGATCACCACCTGCCGCGACGCATTAATCAGGATATCGACACTGTCGAACGCATCCAGCGTGGCCGAGAGAAGGTTCGCCTGCGTCAGTTTCTCGCGCAGATCACCGACGAAATACCGGGTGGTATCGCCGTCCTTGGCATCGCCCAGCTCGGCTGTCAGTCGCTCCTCGTCCATGTCGGCGAACATCACGTTCGCGCCCTTGTCGGCAAAATGCCGCCCGATAGCGAGGCCGATGCCGTTGGCACCGCCCGTGACGATCGCGGTCTTGCCGGAAATCGAGAATGACATGGAGCAAATCCTGGTAACGTGATTCTGCCTGCGGGCAGGCTAGGTCAATTCAGCGCCGCTGGCGAGTGGGCCGTCGTGCGTGCAGCAGTTTAAACTTCGTATCGCCTGCGATCTCGACAGTTTCCGCAAACGTCTCGGCGAGGCTGCGCTCATAGGGCAGGTGCCGGTTGGCGACCAGCCAGAGCTGCCCCTGCGGTTTCAGCATGCGGGCGGCGGCGGCGATGAACGCCGTGCCCAGCTTGGGGTCGGCGCTGCGCCCGGTGTGAAAGGGAGGATTCATGATCACCGTGTCCGGCCGCGCATCCGGCTCCCAGCGCAGCGCGTCGGCCCAGTGAAGCCGCGCGCGCGGGTCGGTCACGTTCTGCCGCGCACATTCCAACGCCGTGTGATTGGCCTCGACCAGCTCGATCTGCGCGATGCTGTCCCGGTCCAGCACACGGGCCGAGAGATAGCCCCAGCCCGCCCCCAGATCGACCACATGCGCGCCGATCTGCGGCGGCAGGTGATCGGCCAGATATCGGGATGCCGGATCGATCCCGTCAGCAGAAAAGACCCCCGGCGCAGTCACAAAACGGTCCTCGACCAACGGCCGCGCACCGGGCACCCAGTCCGAAAGGTCCGCCGTCGCGTCGAGCCAGAACAGCTTGCCATGCGCCTTGCTGATCGGGCCGGAAACGGTGGTGCGTTTGCGCATGTCTTTCAGCACCGATTCGATGCCGTCCGTCTTGGTCCCGTCCACGATGACCGGGCCATCCGTGACCGACGCCGCCAGCGCGATCAGCGCCCGCGCCTCTGCCTTGGCGCGCGGGATTGCGATCAGCGCGGCACCGTAGCGCCCCTCCGGCACCACGTCACACGTGAACCCGCGGGCCTCGAAATCCTCAAAATCCGGGCGCATCCCGGTGATAACATGGCATTGCTCTGCCGCCAGCGGCGCCAGATCCATGCCCACCCGCGGCGCGAACACAGCGATGCGTGCCGCATCAGGCAGGCTAAGGCCGCTTTCCAGCGCCAGGGACAAACGGGGATGTGTCACGCGGCTATTCTCTTTCCATGGTGCATTGCAGCGGGTGCTGATGCTGGCGGGCAAAATCCATCACCTGCGCCACCTTGGTCTCGGCGATCTCGTGGCTGAAGACCCCGACCACCGCAACCCCCTTCTTGTGCACCGTCAGCATGACGTCGAACGCTTCCGCATGGGGCATGCTGAAAAACCGCTCCAGCACCGCGATGACGAATTCCATCGGGGTGTAGTCGTCATTCAGCAGCAGCACCTTGTAGAGCGGCGGCCGCTTGGTCCGGGCACGCGTCGCGACGACGACCGAGACATCTTTGTCATCGTCGTTCTCGGGGCCGGCCAATATGTGCGCGTCGTTGTACATCATGTCTCGACCTAGGACGGTGTGAGGTTCCTATATAGCCTCTTGGCCGTGGGTGAAAAGGGGGGCCTGCCGTGCAGGGCAGACCGACTGAGGCAAATCTGTCGATTAAGGCGTTCCGGCTTGCATCTCGTTTCGCAACAAGGCGAAATGCCTTATCTCCCTCAATGCGGATGACACCCCGCAGTAGTACGTATGTCGGGCCAGGACCCGGCCTGCGCGATGCGCAACATATGACGCGCGAAATGCGTTGCGACTACCGTATCAGTTCACAACCCAATCGTCTGACTGCATTTCCCGCAACCGGCTTGCGGTGCGCTCGAATTCGAACGTGCCCTCGCCTTCGACATACAGATACTCGGGCGCCGCAGCGGCCGAGCAGATCAGCCGCACCCGAGCCTCGTAGAGCGCGTCGATCAGCGTCACGAACCGCCTGGCCTCATTGAAATTAGATCGGCTAAGTTGCGGGATGTTTTCCAGCACCAGCACCCGTGCTGCCTCGGCCAACGCGAGGTAATCGGCCGGCCCCAGCGGCTTGCCGCACAGATCGTAGAACGACGCCCGCGCCACCCCGTTGTGAAAGGCGGGAATAACGACCTCTCGCTTTTGCACGATCAGCGTATGGGGCTGTGCCTGTCCACCTGTCAGATCCTGCCAGATCGCCGCGACCTCGGCGCGGGTCTCTGCGTTCACGGGGGTGAAATAGGTCTGACTTCCGGCGATCCGGTCCTGCCGGTAATCGGTGGGCGAATGCAGGTGATGCACCACCATCCGCTGCTTGATCAGTTTGATGAACGGCAAAAAGAGTTGGCGGTTCAGCCCGTTTTCATAAAGGTCGTCCGGCACCCGGTTCGATGTCGCCACGACAACCACGCCCGCGGCAAACAGCGCCTCAAAGAGCCGCCCCACGACCATCGCATCCGTGATGTCGGTGATCTGCATCTCGTCAAAGGCCAGCAAGCGCACGTCGTTTATGATCTTTTCCGCCACCGGGGCCAGCGCATCCTCGCGGCCCGCCTTGCGGGCGGCGTGCATCCCGGCATGCACCTCCTGCATGAAGGCGTGAAAATGCACCCGCCGGTTCGCCACCGTCAGCGAGTCGGCGAACATGTCCATCAGCATGGATTTTCCGCGCCCCACGCCGCCCCAGATATAGAGGCCCTTGGGCGGCTCAGGCGCCTTGCGAAACCAGCCATTGCTCTTGGGCTGGTCCAGCGCGCTGCGGATACGCTCGAACTCGGGCATGATCGCTTCCTGCGCCGGGTCATGGCTCAGCTTGCCCTCAGCAACGAGGCGATCGTAAATGTCCGGCATGGTTTCCATTCAGACAGGGATACCGTGCGCGTCCGGGCGGGAAAAGCCGTAACCCGGCGTCACGCGCGCATGTCCTTGGGCGATCCCATCACCACGTAAGAGGTGATCGCGGCGACCTGCGGCAACACGCCGACAACATCAGTGTGAAAATGTTTGTAGGCAGGCAGGTCTGCCACCTCGATCCGGAGCAGATATTCGACCGATCCGGTGATGCTGTGGCATTCGACCACCTCGGGCGTGCGCGCCATCGCACGCTCGAACGCCTGTTGGCTGACCTTGGTATGGTCGTTCAGCCCGACGGTCGCGTAGGCCACGAATCCCACGCCCAGCGCCGCCCGGTCCAGCACCGCGCGATAGCCCGCGATCACACCGCGCCGTTCCAGCTCCTGCACCCGGCGCAGGCAGGCACTGGGCGAGAGGCCGCAGCGATCCGCCAGATCTATGTTGCTGATCCGGCCATTGGCGGATAGTTCCCGCAATATGTGCTCGTTAACTCGATCCATAGTGGTGGATAATTGCAGAGATCACCGACCACTTCAAACAAAAGAAATTTCATTGCAGCTATCACGGCATAATATTGCGCCTTATGACTTATGAACTCTTCACCGCCCTGATGACCTTTGCCCTCGTAACTGTCATCACGCCCGGGCCGAACAACCTGATGCTGATGGCGTCGGGCGCGAATTTCGGCTTTCGCAGGACTGTGCCGCACATGATCGGCATCGGCCTTGGAATGCCTGTTCTGGTGATCTGCGTCGGCATCGGCGTGATGCAGGTCTTTGACGCCTTTCCGGTCAGCCACACGATCCTCAAGGTGGTGAGCGTGATCTATCTGGTCTACCTTGCGTGGAAGATCGCCAATGCCGCCCCGCCCAAAGAGACAGAAGCGACCGGCAAGCCGCTGAGCTTCCTGCAGGCAGTCGCATTCCAGTGGGTCAACCCCAAAGCGTGGACCATGGCGCTGACCTCGATCACACTTTATGCTACCAGCCGCGATTTTACCGCGCTGCTCTGGGTGGCGGGCGCGTTCCTTGCCGGGTCATTCCTCAGCACGTCCAGCTGGACGGTGATGGGGCAGCAATTGCGGCGGTTGCTGAAAAATCCGATGCGCCTGCGCGTCTTCAACTGGGTGATGGCGATCCTGCTGGTCGCAACACTCATTCCCGTATTGTGGCCCGCCTGAGGGGTCACTTCGACGCCGCACCGGGGATGTGACGGACCGATTCAATCCGGCGCTCCCCGCGCGAATAGCGCCCTGAACCAGAACCGTCGCTGATGCGTTGCATTTCACGCGCTCGCCCGTCATATATCGCGGGCACCTTGATGGAGCCGCACATGACCAACTATCTCGACTTCGAAAAACCCCTCGCCGAGATCGAGGGCAAGGCCGAAGAGCTGCGCGCGATGGCCCGCGCGGGCGAAGGCGTCGATGTCGAGGACGAGGCCGGCGCGCTGGACCAGAAAGCGGCGGCGATGCTGCGCGATCTCTACAAGGATCTGACCCCTTGGCGGAAATGCCAGGTCGCGCGCCACCCTGACCGGCCTCATTGCAAGGATTATATCAAAGGTCTGTTCACCGAATACACGCCGCTGGCCGGGGATCGCAACTTTGCCGACGATCACGCGGTGATGGGCGGGCTGGCACGGCTGGGCGATACGCCCGTCATGGTGATCGGCCATGAAAAGGGCAACGACACCAAATCCCGGATCGAGCGTAATTTCGGCATGGCACGGCCCGAGGGCTACCGTAAGGCGATCCGCTTGATGGAGATGGCGGACAAATTCGGCCTGCCCGTCGTGACGCTGGTGGATACGCCCGGTGCCTATCCCGGCAAGGGCGCCGAGGAACGCGGCCAGTCCGAGGCGATTGCCCGCTCGACCGAGACCTGCCTTCAGATCGGCGTGCCGCTGATCAGCGTGATCATCGGCGAGGGCGGTTCGGGCGGGGCTGTGGCCTTTGCCACAGCCAACCGCGTCGCCATGCTGGAACATTCGGTCTATTCGGTGATCTCGCCCGAGGGCTGCGCGTCAATCCTGTGGAAAGACTCTGAAAAGATGCGTGAAGCGGCCGAAGCGCTGCGCCTGACAGCCAAGGACCTCATGCGGCTGGGCGTCACCGACCGCATCATCGAAGAACCGATGGGCGGCGCGCACCGCGATCCAAAGGCGGCAATCGCATCAGTCGGCATCGCGATCAATGCGATGCTGAACGAACTGTCGGACCAGAGTCCCAAGAAGCTGATCAAGGATCGACGCGAGAAGTACCTGAACATGGATGGTAACGGCCTGGCCGCCTGACGGGCCATTTGACACGCAGCGGCTGAATGTGTCGGTTGCACTTCTTCGCTTCAGATATCCGTAGCCCCGCCCGAGCGGACCAGACCGGAGCGCCGAGGGGATGCACCAGCGCTACAACGCTTCGCCTTTAACCCACCAGCATACGCAGCCCTTGCGTCACATCCGAACGGACCGCCAGGCGCAGACCCGGCTCGTCCCCGGCCTTGAGCGCCGCGATGATCAGCCGGTGAAAATGCGGTGGCTCCTTATGCCGCAACTGCCCGTAGAGCGCACGCATCGTCGGACCCAGTTGCAGCCAGACCGTTTCGGCCATAGCCAGCATCGCGGGGGCCTGGGCACGCAGATAGAGCGTGCGGTGAAACTCCAGGTTGCGACGGATATAGCCGACCGCATCCTGCCGCGCGATTTCTTCTGCCACCTGCGCGTTGATCGACGTCAACCGATCGATGAGCGCGATATGCGCGCGCGGCAGGGCCCGGCTGGCCAGCTCCACCTCGATCAGTGAGCGAAGCGCGGCCAGTTCTTCGATCCTGTCATTGCTCAACTCCGGCGTGGACACCCGCCCCGAACTGCTGAGCGTCAGCCCGCCTTCGGCCACAAGGCGGCGCAGCGCCTCGCGTGCGGGCGTCATGGACACGTCGAATTCGCGCCCGATGCCGCGCAGCGTCAGCGCCTGACCAGGCGCGATCTGGCCATGCATGATTCGGGTTCGCAACCCCCGATAGACGCGGTCATGTGCGGCGGGACTGGGATCGGGACGAGGATTGAACAGCATGGCTCTGCTTGTGATCACAAACGGGCGCGCGGTCAACTCTCAAAGCGGTAGCGATGCAACGTGCTTCCGTTGACGCGCAGCCATTTGCGCGGTGCGGCGTAGTCGGGCAGCAATTGCGCAACCAGGGACCAGAAGGCAGGCGAGTGATTCATTTCCTGCAGATGTGCCACCTCGTGGGCAGCGACATAGTCCAGCACCTCAGGTGGTGCGAGGATCAACCGCCAGGAATACATCAGCCCCGCGTCCGCAGTGCACGACCCCCAGCGCGAGCGCGTGTCCCGCAGGGTGATCCGCCCATAGCGTCGCCCCAGCGCCGCCGCATATCGATCCGACGCGACCACCAGCCGTTCGCGCGCCAATGTCCGCAGCCAGGCCTGAACCCGTGCCGCCGCGTTGTCCGGCGGGCCCGGCACCAGCAGACGTCCCTCGTGGGCCAGCACGCGCCGCCCGGTGCCCGAGACAAGCGGCATCAACAGCCCTTCGACCGGCAGAACCGCACCGATCTCTACCTGCACTTCCGGCTCTTGCCGCGTCAGTTGCTTGGTTAGCCAATCGCGCTTGGTGCGGGCAAAATCCAGCCCCTCGCGCTCTGGCAGGCCACGCGGCATGGTCAGTGTCACCCGCCCGTCCAGACTGGAAACACGCAGCGAAATGCGCCGCGCCCGCGCCGAGCGCCGCAGCGTGACTTCGATCGGGGGGTTGCCCGGAAGAACGTGCTGGCCCATATGCCCTCCAGTATGCGATCCGCGACGGTAAAGCTGCAAAGCCTTTGACACCTCTGGCCCGTTATGGCAGGGGACGCTGATTGCCCGCAAGGTTTGAAATGTGAGAGGGATCACCCATGCCCAAAGAAGAATGGGGCGTCAAACGCGTATGCCCAACGACAGGCCAACGCTTTTACGACCTGAATAAAGTTCCGATCGTCAGCCCCTACACGGGCGAGACCGTGGAAATAAGCAACGGCAAGTCCCGCACGATCAAGGCGGACGCCGAAGATGCCGAAACCAAGAAGCTGAAAGACACGGATGCCGAAGAAATCGTGCTCGACGATGAAGACGACGTCGATGTCGATCTCGGTGATGACGTTCTGGAAGATGACGAAGACAGCGATGATGTCTCGCTCGACGAAATCGCCGATGTCGCCGCGGATGACGACGACAGCTGACCATGTCGGGGCGGGATTTTTCGCTTGATCCCGCCCTGCGACTTGCCTAATGAACGGCGAACGGGGCCTTAGCTCAGCTGGGAGAGCGCCTGCATGGCATGCAGGAGGTCAGGGGTTCGATCCCCCTAGGCTCCACCAATCCCAACATTTACGATCAGTTCAGGGATCGACTGGTATTTTACCAGTGGAAAACGAGATCCGAGAAGCATCTGTTTTTCGGTGGTGTCCGGACACGGGCAGCACGCGCGCTGGCATCACAGGCTTGATTTGCCGCCCGTTTTCCGGCACTGGGCCGGGGTGATAGCGGCCTGCGCCCGCCGAGCAACATCAAAGGGCAAGACCCAATGTCGATAATTTCTGACCTCAAGGCCGAATTCACAGCCGCTAATTTCCGCCGGATCGCCATATATTGCTGTATTCCTGCGCTGGCGTTCTACCTCATCTCGATAGGCGCGATGGCTCTGGGTGGCTTCACCTTGGTCGAAACCCTCAGAGATACCGCGCAGATCACCAAGGAATCCAGCTTTCTCGGCTTTGTCTCCAGCATCGGTGCATGGCTCTGGGTGGCCGCGGCGACGGTCTGCTTCTTTCGTGTGGCGGCCAGTACATGGCCTGCCGGGGATGCGCACAAGCTGCTGTTGATCCTCTGCGGATGGTTCTCGGCCTTTCTCGCGGTGGACGATTTCTTCATGATCCACGACCGGTTCATCACCGAAGGCATCCTGGTCCCGCTCTATGCGCTGTTCGTCGGCTACCTGCTGCGAAAGTACTACGCCAAGATCAAGGAAATCGACGTCTTTGCATTTCTCATGGCGGGCGGCCTGCTGGGCATGTCGATTGCCGTGGATGTAACGCAGGAAATCCTGCCCATCAGCTACGGGCTGTCGCAATCGCTGGAGGAAGGGTTCAAATTCGTCGGCGCGGCGGCGTGGCTCTATTTCTGCTACCGGATCGCGGCCTACCAGTTGGGCGGCGCGGCCTCCGGTCAGAGCCAGTCGTCGAGCGCCTCTGAGTAGGGTGTGATATCGCCGATACAGTCCTGCACCCATGCCGGATCGTAATAGGTGTCAAGATACCGCTCGCCCCCGTCACATAGCAGCGTGACGATCGAACCCACCTCGCCCCGGTCCATCATGCCGCGCGCCACCTTGAGCGCACCCCAAAGGTTGGTGCCGGTGGACGCGCCCGCCTTGCGCCCGATCTGCCCTTCCAGCCACAAGATCGTGGCGACGCTGGCGGCGTCGGGCACCTGCATCATCGTGTCAATCACATCGGGCTGAAACGATTTCTCGACCCGTGGCCGACCGATCCCCTCGATCCGGCTGGAGCAGTTGGCCGTCAGCGTATCATCGCCGCTCGTGTAGCTGTCGTAGAAGACCGAATTTTCCGGGTCCACCACCACCAGTTGCGTATCGTGCCCCCGGTAACGCAGATACCGTCCCAGCGTGGCCGATGTCCCGCCAGTACCCGCGCTCATCACCAGCGTATGCGGCACCGGATGCGGCTCCATGCTCATCTGCTCGAAAATGCTCTCGGCGATGTTGTTGTTGCCACGCCAGTCGGTGGCACGTTCGGCATACATGAACTGATCCATGAAATAGCCGCCCATCTCTGTCGCCAGCTTTACCGCCGCGTCATGCATCTGGGGCGCGCTCTCGACGAAATGGCATTGTCCGCCATAGAGCGTGATCTTGTCGATCTTGCTCTGCGCCGTCTTGTACGGCATGACCGCGATAAAGGGCAGGTCGAGCATCTGGGCAAAATACGCCTCTGACACCGCCGTGCTGCCCGACGACGCCTCGATCACCGGCGTGCCTTGTGCGATCTTGCCGTTACACAGCGCATAGAGAAACAGCGACCGGGCCAGCCGGTGCTTCAGGCTGCCGGTGGGATGGGTGCTTTCGTCCTTGAGGTAGATATCGACGCCTTTGAGTTGCGGCAAGGTCAGCTTCAACAGGTGCGTATCCGACGAGCGGCGCACATCCGCCTCGATTTTCTCGATCGCCTCGACAATCCAACGTGCCATCGCTCTACCCCTGCTGCCTCGCTGCCGTCCGCTATAGCACCGGCAACGCAAAACTGTCTATCGCATGGCAGGTCGCGCGCGGCATCACCCGGTCAAGGCGCGTTCGCGAAACGCCCGTGTGCTCAGCATGACACCGGCCAGCGTCTCCATCTTCTGACGGGCCGTATCCAGATCACCCATGTCCGCCACCACCTCCCGCAGGAGGTGCCGCGCGGCATAGTCGACCTGATCCACCCCCTGCCGCCCCGACATCGGCTGCGCCTGAAAGCTGGCGCGCAACCAGATACCGTCCATAACTGTACGCAACTGAAATGCCGTCTGCTGCGCATGCTCCGGCGGCATCAACGGATGCAGGGCGCTCAGCAGGTTCGAACGCATGCGCGCGTGCACGACGGTCTGGATGCGCTGGCTCTGACGGTGATGCGGTACGTCGGAACACAGGCTGATCCACGCATGGCAGATTTCCTGCTGAAAGACCGGCTCGGCAAAGTTTCCGGCGATAATCGCATAGAGCCGCTCCAGCGGCGTCTCTGCATGGCGCAGCAATTCGACCACGCATTCGCGCAGCACGGTGTTTGCCTTGCGCTGCACGGCCTCAAACAGCGCATCCTTGTCCTTGAAATGGTGCAGCACGACGCCTTTTGACACGCCCGCGATCTTTGCCACCCGCTCCAGCGTCGTGCCGCGCATGCCGAACTGGACCAACGCATCGAACGCCGCCTGCGACAGCTCTGCACGCCTGATCTCGCCAATGCTCTGCCGTGCCATATACGCGCCTCGCTCTGCGATTTGTCCCTCATCCTTTCTTAAGCGTCGGGTGGCAAAGTCTCAATATTTACCTTTTGACATAAAAACTGACCAAAGGTAAGTAATGGACGAAACCACAGTGCCGGGAGTCGCACGAATGCAAGCTGATTACGTAATCATCGGGTCCGGCTCCGCCGGATCGGCGATGGCCTACCGGCTGTCCGAGGACGGCAAGCATTCGGTGCTGGTGCTGGAATATGGCGGTAGCGATGCGGGACCGTTCATCCAGATGCCCGGCGCGCTCAGCTATCCGATGAACATGTCGCTGTATGACTGGGGCTACAAGACCCAGCCGGAACCGCACCTGAACAACAGGCGGCTCGCCGCACCGCGCGGCAAGGTCATCGGCGGGTCGTCCTCGATCAACGGGATGGTCTATGTACGCGGCCACGCTTGCGATTTCGATCACTGGGAAGAAACCGGCGCGCAGGGCTGGGGCTACAAGCACGTGCTGCCCTATTACAAGCGGATGGAGACCTGGCACGACAGCGGCCAGGGCGGTGATCCTACGTGGCGCGGCACGAACGGCCCGCTACATGTCCAGCGCGGACCGCGCACAAATCCGCTGTTCAAGGCCTTTGTCGAGGCGGGCCGACAGGCGGGATACGAGATCACCGACGACTATAACGGCGAAAAGCAAGAGGGCTTTGGCTCGATGGAGCAGACCGTCTGGCGCGGGCGGCGCTGGTCGGCGGCCAACGCCTATCTGCATCCGGCCCTGAAGCGCCCCAATTGCGATGTGTTGCGCTGCTACGTGCGCCGCGTCATCATCAAGGAAGGCCGCGCCATCGGCGTCGAGATCGAGCGCGGCGGCACCGTCGAGATCGTGCGTGCCAATGCCGAAGTGATCGTTGCCGCCTCGGCCTTCAACTCGCCCAAGATCCTGATGCTGTCAGGCATCGGACCCGGCGCGCATCTGGCCGAGCACGGCATCGACGTGATCGCCGACCGGCGCGGCGTGGGCCAGAACCTGCAGGACCATCTGGAGCTGTACATCCAGCAGCAGAGCATTCAGCCGATCACGCTCTACAAGTATTGGAACCTTATCTCGAAGGGCCTGATCGGCGCGCAATGGCTGCTGACCAAGTCGGGCCTTGGTGCATCGAACCAGTTCGAGAGCGCGGCGTTCCTGCGCTCGGCCCCGGGTGTGAAATACCCTGATATCCAGTACCATTTCCTGCCCATCGCCGTGCGTTATGATGGCAAGGCGGCCACAGAAGGGCACGGCTATCAGGCGCATGTCGGCCCGATGCGCAGCAAATCACGCGGCGCGGTCACACTGCAGTCGGCCGACCCCACCGAGGCGCCAAGGATTTCCTTCAACTACATGTCGCACAAAGACGACTGGGCCGAATTCCGCCATTGTATCCGCCTCACGCGCGAGATTTTCGGACAGGACGCCTTTGCGCCCTACCGCGGGCGGGAAATCCAGCCCGGCGACGCCATCCAGAGTGACGCGGCGCTGGACGATTTCATCCGCGAACACGTCGAGAGCGCCTTTCACCCCTGCGGCACCTGCAAGATGGGTGCGGCGGACGACCCACTTGCAGTGGTCGATCCTGAATGCCGGGTGATCGGGGTGGACCGGCTGCGCGTTGCCGACAGTTCGATCTTTCCGCGCATCCTGAATGGCAATCTCAACGCCCCCAGTATCATGACCGGTGAAAAAGCCAGCGATCACATCCTCGGGCGCGACATGCTGCCCGCCTCGAACCAAGAGCCGTGGATACACCCCGACTGGAAAACATCGGTCAAGGCGGCAGGCTAAAGCGTTCCGCGAAACCCTTAGCGGATCACGATCTCATCGCTGCGCAGCAGGCCCAGCACGTTGCGGGCCTGTTCGTCCAACAGATCGAGGTCCAGATAGGTATCGGACAACCGCCGCGTGAGGTTGTCCATCCGCGCCACCTGCGCTTCGATCTCATGCAGCTGCGCGCGCAACTCGGCACTTTCCGCCTCGATCTCGGCCCGGCTGAAGAGGCCGTAATCGCCCTGCACGGCGGCAAATGTGAAATAGGTGCCGAGGCTGAATGCCACCGCGAAATAGGCCAATACGCCCAGCGCGGGCTTTTTCCGGGTAATCATATCGAACTGCCTCGATGCTCTGCAATAACTGCGCCTCTACCGGGCGCTGTCAGGCACATTGACATATCCAGCCCGCTTTGTGAATCGTTTTCCCGCAAGCGCGTCGCGCGACGGTCTCAACCCTTGCAATCAGGGCATGTGATCCGTTTTATGGACGGACGGCGACTGGAAGGAAGTGAGTCACGCAGCCTACCCCGCGATTGAGGCCTGGTAAATGCTGTCGATCGTGTCCGAGAGCGTCGCGTTGAATTCCGCGTCGCTCTGACCTGCCGACAGCCCTTCGGTCAGCGCGCGGCTGAAACTGGCGATAACGCCTGTATTTCGCGACAGCCGGTCATTGGCCTCTTCGCGCGAATACCCGCCCGAGAGCGCGACCACACGCATCACCGCAGGATGATCCACCAGCGATTTATAGTGGTTTGCAACCTCGGGCAGCGTCAACTTCAGCATCACCTGGATGCCTTCGGGCAGCGCATCCAGTGCCTTGGTCAACTCGGCCAGCAGGATATCTTCGGCCTCGGCCTTGTCGGCGATTGCAATCGTCACTTCCGGCTCGATGATCGGAATCAGGCCGTGCCCCAGAATTTGCCGCCCCACTTCGAACTGTTGCGCCACGTTGGCAGCAATCCCGCTGGCAGAGGCGGCGTCGATGACAGAGCGCATCTTGGTGCCGAAAACGCCCGCCGCGCTGGCGCGCTCCAGCAACGCGTCCAGATCCGGCATCGGCTTCATCAGGCGCACGCCATCCGCCTCGTCTTCCAGCCCCTTGTCCACCTTGAGGAACGGCACGATGCCGCGCTCTTCCCACAGGAATTGCGCTGTCGGCTTGCTGCCCATTTGCCGGTCCATGGTCATCTCGAACAGGATCGCGCCGATCACTTTGCCGCCGGTAAAGGCCGGGGCCTGCGCAAGGCGCGCACGCATCGCATGGATCAGATCGAACATCTCTGCATCCGAACCATATTCATTTTCTTCGACCCCGTAGAGTTTCAGCGCCTTGGGCGTGGAGCCGCCACTCTGATCCAGCGCGGCGATAAAACCACCTGCGCTGCGCATCTTCTCGGCTTGGGTCTGGTTGGGCATGTCTACGGCTCCACTGGCTGATGGTGTGTCGATTGGACCTGCTTCTAGGCGAGGGTAGCGTGCGTTGCAATTGTGGTGGCGCTAACGGCAGGCGCCAGGGCAGCCGATCAGTCGTCCCGTCGGAAACGCGCCGCCAGCCCCAGATCTACCCAGTCCGACAATGCCTTTTCCTGCACCTTGGCCCGGGTCTGCGTCCAGAGCGCGGTCACGTCCTTGCCGCGATTGCCGAACCGTGCCTCGATATCCTCGCGCAGGGACCCCGCGCCGATATCGCCCGCCGCCTCGGCGATCAGCGCGTAATAGTAGGCCAGCCTGTAGGATCGCGCCGCGTCCAGCCCGGTGAGATGCGCCAGCGCCAGACGCCGGACCGCACGCACGTCGCCATCCACAGGCAAGGCCGCCGCGCCGATCATGGCATTGCTATTGTCAAAATATCTGTCCTGCGCGGCGATTACCTCGCCGGTCGTCAGCCGCGCCTCCAGCGCATCGAGCAGCGGCACCGCCTCGGGCAACCGCGCCGCGCTGGCAATGAGCGCATGCGCGTAAGCGCGCACCGCGTCATATGGCATCAAGGCCCGCGCCGTCAGCAACGCGGCCTGCGCCCCGTCCGCACTGGTCGCGTCCACCATGGGTGCCAGCAATTCGGGCACCAGCGCCTCGGAGCGGGGCAGCCCCCTGCCCTCCAGCAGCGCCTGGGCCAATTCCAGCCGGTCAGCCCGCGTCAGCTCTGTCTGTTTCCGCGACAGCAGATCTTCGCGGACCATTTGCGACTGGGCCAGCGGCGCAGAGCGCGCATCAGGTGCCAGCGCCTGCAACAGCTCTTCGGGCGACTGGTAGACTTCCGGCTCGATCACGATCCCGTCCGACGGCAATTCTGCCTCGATGGTGATCTCACCAGGTTCGCGTACGAAACGTACCACGTGATCCATCAGGTCGTCGATGAACCGCCGCTCGGTCGAGGTCAGTGCGCGGGTGCCGTTCTGGCTGAGCATGTTAGTCAACTCTTCGGTGCCAAGACCGTGGATCACGTCCGGCTGGCGCAGGTTCTCGGGCATGAGCTGCGACAGGCGCGCCCAGCCGCCGTGATCTTGCAGCCCCAGCACCGCACGGCGCAGCCGGATCGCCGGATCACCGGCAGACCCATAGCGGTTGAGCCGGGGCAGGATCGCGCCCGACATCTCCAGATCGAGCGTCGCCAGATCGTTGATCGTGGCCGAGGCATTGGCGCGGATTTCACCCGAACCATGAATGTAATCCATATCGTAAACCAGTCGGTCCACCTCGATCTCGGCATAGCCCGCGGTGCGCAGCGCAAGCCCGATGTCGCGATCCAGGCAGGCGATGTTGGCCCGCGCACCGATCGCCGTGAGCGATATATTCGACGCCGCCATGAGCGGGCGGTACTTGCCAATGTCGAAGCGGACGCGCGCCAGCGTGATTTCGCATTGGCGCGCCCGGTCATAGGACAGCTGCGGGCGCAGCGTGACACCCGACAGCGCCACTGCCCCGCGCATCACGTCGGTCTCCATATGGTCGTATTCGACCTCCATCTGCGTGCGCAGCGCGGAAATGGCGACACTGGCCAGCGATCCGGCAATGGCATCCGGCGTGATGATATCCAGCAGGCCGGGTTTGGGGTCGCCTTCGGCCAGTGCCCCGACAGGCAGTGCAAGGCAGACACAGGTGGCCAATATCGTGGATTTCAAAGCATGCATGACGGCGTCCTTTCGTCCCGACGGGGGATTTTCCATATAGGTTACGCGAGCCACCACATTGCACACAATAGCGGATTCCCTTACCCGTCCCACGTCAAACGCGCGCAAAAGATCAGTGCATATCTTCGGTCGGAGATCTTGAATTTTCCGGATGCGCGTTACGCGGTTGCAGCCTCTTTCAGCGCTGCCACCCCCGGCAGGTCCTTGCCTTCCATCCACTCCAGAAAGGCCCCGCCCGCGGTCGAGATATAGGTGAAATCATCCGCAGCACCCGCCTTGTTCAACGCCGCGACCGTGTCACCGCCACCTGCAACCGAAATCAGTTTTCCGGCCCCGGTGAGTGCGGCTGCATGGCGCGCGGCGGCAGTGGTGGCGGCATCGAATGGCTCCAGTTCAAACGCGCCCAGCGGGCCGTTCCAGATCAGCGTTTTCGCATCATCGAACACCTTGATGAGCCGCTTCACACTGATCGGCCCCGCATCCAGGATCATCGCGTCGTCGGGACACAGATGCACGGCCAGCACCTCGTGCGGCGCGTTCGCCTCAAAGGTGCGGGCAACCACGATATCGGCCGGCAGGATGATCTCGCAGCCCGCCGCAGCGGCCTTGCCCATGATCGCCCGCGCGGTGCCCGCCATCTCGTGTTCGCAGAGCGATTTGCCAACGGCCAGTCCCTGCGCGGCAAGGAACGTGTTGGCCATACCGCCGCCGATCACCAGGCTATCGACCTTTTCCACCAGGTTACCCAGCAGGTCGAGCTTGGTCGACACCTTGGCCCCGCCCACCACGGCCACGACCGGGCGCTTGGGGTTGCCCAGCGCCGCCTCCAGCGCGGTCAGTTCGGCTTGCATCAGGCGGCCGGCACAAGAGGGCAGATGATGCGTGACCCCTTCGGTGCTGGCATGGGCACGGTGCGCGGCGGAAAACGCATCGTTACAATAGATATCGCCCAGCCGCGCCAGACGGCGGGCGAAATCCGCATCGTTCTTTTCTTCGCCCGGATAAAAGCGGATGTTCTCTAACAACAGCACATCAGCGGCGCGGGCCTCTTCGGTGAGGTTCTCGGCCCCTTCCAGCGTCTCGATCAGGCGCACCGAGTGCCCCAGCGCTGCCTGAAGCGCGGGCAAGACCACGCGCAGCGACATGTCCAGCACCACTTTGCCCTTGGGTCGCCCGAAATGCGCCAGCAACATCGGCTTGCCGCCTTTTGCCAGGATGTCGTTGATCGTGGGCACGATCCGCTCAATTCGCGTCGCGTCCGTTACCCGGCCATTCTCGACCGGCACGTTGATATCGACGCGGGTCAGCACGCGCTTGCCCGCAAGGTCCATGTCATCCAGCGTTTTCCAGCTCATCAGGCATCCCTCGGCTCTGTCTTTGCGCGTTCTCATGGCCCGATCCCGGCGCACCGTCAACCTCCGCACTTGGCATTCGCGCCTGCACCCCCTACGTAACAGGGCAATTCAGACAAATGGAGGCACTGATGGCCGAGATAAAAGACCCAGAAAATACCATCCTGATGGAGCTGACAGGCGGCACTGTCGCAATCGAGCTGCTGCCCGACGTCGCCCCCGGCCACTGCGCCCGGATCAAGGAACTGGCCCGTGCCGGCAGCTATGACAATGTTGCCTTTCACCGCGTCATCGACGGGTTCATGGCCCAGACCGGCGACGTGCAGAACGCCAACATGGAAAAGGATTACAACCCGCGCGCTGCAGGCACCGGCGGCAGCAATTTGCCCGACCTAAAGGCTGAATTCAGCAAGATCCCGCATGATCGCGGCACACTGGGCGCAGCCCGCAGCCAGAGCCCCGACAGCGCCAACAGCCAGTTCTTCATCAACTTTTCAGACAACCATTTCCTCAACGGGCAATACACCGTCTATGGTCGTGTCATTCAGGGGATGGAACATGTGGACGCCATCACCAAGGGCGAGCCGCCCGCAAATCCCGACCGGATGATCAGCCTCAAGGTCGCCGCAGATGATGCGTAACACGCTCGCAGCGCTGGCGCTGCTCATCGCCGGTCCGGCACTGGCCACCGGCTTGCAGATCGAAGTCGCGGGCGAAGCCAACGGCACGATCACTATCGACCTGTTCGAGGATACCGCACCAAACCACGCAGCACAGATCGCTGCACTGGCCGAGGCCGGTGCCTATGACGGTGTTGTGTTTCACCGCGTTATCGACGGCTTCATGGCCCAGACCGGCGATGTCGAGTTTGGCAAGCTCGACGGCGGCGACATGAGCCGCGCAGGATCTGGCGGATCGGACAAGCCGAACCTGAAGCAGGAGTTTTCCGATACGCCCTACGAGCGCGGCATCGTCGGCATGGCGCGAAGCCAGAGCCCCGACAGCGCCAACAGCCAGTTCTTCATCATGTTCGCGGCCGAGCCGCGCCTGAACGGGCAATACACCGTCGTCGGCAAGGTGACGGACGGCATGGACGTGATCGATGCCATCAAGCTGGGCAAGGGCGGCAACGGTGCCGTGATCGGCCAGCCCGATGTGATGACATCGGTCAAAGTGATCGACTGAGCCGATGACAACAGCGGCGCGCGCAACCGGCTACGAGCCGCTGAACACAACGAAACCCGTGGCACCGTCGATCTGGCTGATCGACGGGCCGCATATCCGCTTCATGGGGCTGCCCTTCTCTACCCGCGCGACCGTGGTGCAACTGGAGAATGGCGATCTGTGGGTACATTCGCCCACCCAGTTGACGGACAGCCTGCGCGCAGAGCTGGACGCGCTTGGCCCGGTGCGCCACCTGATCGCGCCCAACCAGATCCACTACGCCCATATCGCGGACTGGCAGGCGGCCTGGCCGGATGCGCAGGCCTGGGCCGCGCCCGGCGTCACTGCGCGCGCGGCGAAAAAGGGTCTGACGCTGCAATTTGACCACGACCTTGGCCCCAAGGCCGAAATGCCGTGGGCCGACCAGATCGACCAGATCATCGTGGAAGGCAGTAAAATTCACCGGGAGGCAGTGTTTTTCCACCGCGCCTCGGACACTCTGATCATCACCGACCTGATCGAAAGTTTTGAGACCGCCAAGCTGCCCGCATGGATGCGCCCGCTGGTCTGGCTCGCGGGGATCGACGACAGCGATGGCAAGATGCCTCCCGACATGAAGCTCAGCTTTCGCAACAAGAAGCTGCTGGCGGATGCGGTGGATCAGATGGTTGCCTGGGGCCCGCGGCGGATGATCCTTGCGCATGGCCGCTGGTATGAAAGCGGCGCGGTGGACGAACTGGAGCGCGCCTTTCGCAAGCTGATGCGCCACCGGCGCTGGGGCGCTGTGATGGATAAGATCGAAAAAGACCGAAAGCAGGACTAATCACGCAGCCCGTCACGGTCACATGTGATGGAATAGTCAGAAATGGGCATGCGCGCCATGCTGCTAGAAATCCTGCCCAAAATAGCGCGCATGTCCCGATTGCTCACCCTTGTCGTGGCGCCGGTCGTTAAAGCTCAATCGCCCGTTTCCCCACGACGGCAAAACCTCGCCCTACACAGGCAGATGGATCTTGAACGTCCGCCGGATCGCCGCATCCGTCAGTGGATCAAACCGAGCCGCCGCGCGCTCCGACAGGATCTCCTGCTTGCGCGCGATCGTCTCGGTCAGCAGATCGGGCTTGCCGCTTTCGTCCCACAGCTTGGGGCTCATCCGGTTGCCAAGGGATGGGTACTGATAGTCCGATTGCATCCGTGACAGCGTCTGGCTGGTGCCCAGATAATGCCCCGGCCCGCCGAGACAGACCTCGCGAATCTGTTCCAACCCCAGCGTATCATCATCCACTTCGATCCCGCGCACACAGCGCAACGCCTGGCCAATCAGATCATCGCCCAGGATCAGCGATTCGTGGCAGAACCCCAAGAGCGACGCATGCATGCCCGCTGCCTCATAGACCATGTTCAGCCCCGAAAGGCCCGACATCACGTTCGAGCACATCGCCTCCCATCCGGCCTGCATATCCGGCAGCTTGGCGTCGGTGATCCCGCCCACGGCCCCGCCCCGCACGCCGTAGAACTGGTGCATCTGCGCGCAACCGGCACTCAGCAGCGCCTGTTCACCCGATGCACCGGTCATCGCACCGGTCCGCAGATCAAGGCCAAAGGGCCAGGTGCCGAAGATCGCCGGATGCCCGGGCTTGACCGCATTCACATAGACCAGCCCGGCTAGACATTCGGCGGTTGCCTGCACGATGGCGCCAGCAATGGACGACGGCGCCGTTGCCCCCGCCATGCCCGCGCTGAGCAGCAGAACCGGCATACCGCCTTCGATGCAGGCCTCCATCACCTGGCAGGCCTCGGTGGCGAATTTCATCGGCGGCACGACAAAGCAGTTGGTATTACTGACAAAAGGCCGCTCGCGCCACTTGTCCTCGCCGCCCGCGATCAGGTGCAGCATCTCCAGCCCACCCTTGACGTAACTCGGATCGGTAAAGGACGTGCCGACATGTTTCGTGGTGCCTGCGCAACAGGCGTAGATCGTGTTCATGTCCATTTCGTAATTGTCGTAGATGTCGCGGCACACCATCGGGCGCTGCACGAAATGGATGTTGTCCAGCACGTCGGCAATGCGCGACGCGTCATGCAAATCCTGCACAGTGCATTCACGGTAGTTGCGTCCGTCCACATCGACCATGTGAACGGCAGCACCGGCAGTGCCGAAATGCACCTTGCTCCCGGCGAGGTGCAGGTCATGCTTCGGGTCGCGCCCGAACAGGCTGAACTCCTTGTTTGCCCGCGCCACCGTGTCCTCGATCAGCGCACGCGGGAAGCGCAGCCGCCCGTCATCGCCCAGAATGGCACCGGCGCGTGTCAGATACTCCACCCCGCTGGGTGGCGCATCGGCAAGGCCGATCTGCTCCAGTGCATCAAGCGCGGTCTGGTGGATACGCTCGACGTCGTGCTGGCTGAGAGGCTTGTACTGGCCGCCGGACATGCCGGGGCGGATCGGCCGCAGGCTGTCTGTAAGCGGAGCGGCGCGGCTTGCGCGGCGCGCGGCGCGGCCACCGGAGCGGCGCGAAATTGTCTCTGTCATTTTGAGGATTCCCGTGTCTGCGGGTGGATATCAGGGGTGGAGCGTCAAAACCGCCACACCGGCCCGCCACGCGCAGCACGCCCCCGTTCCGCCCCGATCGTATAGATCACAAGGGCGATCTTGCAGTCTGGAGTCATCGCGAAACCCTCCTCATGGTGACCCAGCTAAGGGCACTCTGGAAGGCTCTGTCTGTCCTGATTGCGACCTGTGTCGCTTTTGGACCATCCGCGTGATTTTATTCCGCAGTTTGCGCGGCATGTTCCGCCGCAAAATCCAACAGTTGCTGCAGTGCCACCTCCAGCTGTTCGTCGGCCACGGTCAGCGCCACACGCACATGCCCCGCCGCCGCCTTGCCAAAGCTTTCGCCGGGCATGACCGCCACATGATGCGCCTCCAGCAACGCCAGCGCGAAATCCTCTCCGCTCATGCCGGTCGCCCGGATATCGAGCATGACATACATGGCCCCCTCCGCCGGGATCGCCCGCACCACGTTCTGCCCCTGCAGCACGCGCATCAGCACATCGCGGCGACGGCGGAACGGCGCGGCAATAGCTGCCTCGAAGGCAGGGCCCTTGTCCAGCGCATGCAAAGCGGCCATCTGTACGAAACCGGCAACGCCATAAGTGGTATGCGTCGACAGATTGCCCATATGACCTATCGCCTCCTCGGAGCCGATCACCCAGCCGACGCGGCTGCCGGTCATCGCGTGGCTTTTGGACATCGACCCGATGACCAGCGTCCTCTCGGCCATACCGGGCAGCACACGCGGGCTGAGATGCTGGCCATTCCAGACCTGCGTGTCATAAACCTCGTCCGAAATCAGCCACAGATCGTGGTCGCGGCAGACCCGCGCGATGCCATCCAGCGTCTCGGCGGAGTAGACCACACCAGTGGGATTGTTGGGCGAGTTGATCAGCAGCGAAACCGCGTCTTTGGCAACGGCTGCGATATCTGCAGAGTCCGGTTGAAAGGTGTTCTCGGCCTTGGCCATTACCGTTTTGGGGATCGCCCCCACGCCGCGTATCGTGCCCGGATAGGTCGCGTAATAGGGATCAATGTAGAGCGCTGTATCCCCCACATCGCAGGCCAGGTTATGCGTGACAAAAAGGCCCGCCTGACCGCCCGGAACGATCAGCACCTGATCGGGGTTAGTCGGCGTGCCTGTGCTACGCTGCACCCGGGCCGCGATCCGCTCGCGAAGGACCGGCAGGCCCTGAAAATCCTGATAGCCGACATAGCCATCCAGCCCGGCCTGATACATCGCGTGCAGAATATCGGGATCAGTGCCGATGTCATGCTCGCCCACGGTCAGTTCCACCACGGGGATGCCATCCGCTTTCATCCTGCGGGCGCGGTGAAACACATCCCACCCGTCCGATCCGCCACCGATGATGTTTCTGAGCCGTTTCGATACCTGCATGCCTGC
This sequence comes from uncultured Roseovarius sp., assembly GCA_947503145.1. Classification (GTDB taxonomy): domain Bacteria; phylum Pseudomonadota; class Alphaproteobacteria; order Rhodobacterales; family Rhodobacteraceae; genus Roseovarius. The sequence continues at coordinate 409,636 of CANNCP010000001.1, read as the reverse complement.
CTCCTTGTGTGAGCGCAGAGACAGCCAGCGCCGCACGCCGATGTCAATCGCAATCACTTTTGTCGGTGGGCCCGATCAACAAAAGTGTTTCACGTTCAGTTTGGTCCACGGATCGAAGGCCAAATACGTTCGGCATCCCGGTGAATTACCTCGATGCAATCGAGTTCTCTGGGGGCGAATCAGGCCTGATACCCAACGGCACATGCCGATTGCAAACCTCGGGCGCGCTTTGCTTTGATCGGCCCGGCAGGATAGGGTTTGAAGTGGTGCACTTTCTTCGATCGGCGCGCCCGTGGCGGATGCCGGAGCCTCCGGCGGGGATATTTTCGGCAAGAAGAAGCGGGGAAGGGCTATGTGCCTTGAGCAATGCGGGGTCATTCCGAACACCGGGCAATACGCCGCCTGAGTCGCATTCTAGCGCAACATCCTCGGCCTGTCGGTCCTGTTCGCAAAAGACACCGGGCAGAGACGCTGATGGTCTGCATCTGCGAAAGCGCGCTCTGATGGTAACGCACTGTCGCTGCGATTGGGGCGAGTCGGCCGAGATCCATGATCCCGATGGCAACCGCTGCACGTTGTGCAGTCATCAGGGCTTTGGCGTGTGACGCTTGACCCTCCCCGGCCCTGCGCCTAAACATGTCCCCATGACCAAGACCTGCACCATTATCTGCTGCATTCCCTGCTGAGACATCTCGGGCGGGCCGGTCTTCTATTTCAAACTTGAGAGTTAGTTGCTAAGCCCGCCGCAACCCTGCGCGTGCGAGGACGCCCCATGACCACGATCAAGCTGCACAACACCAAGACCCGCCACAAGGAGGTGTTCACGCCTCTCAATCCCGACAACGTGCGGATGTATGTCTGCGGCCCCACCGTCTATGACCGCGCGCATCTGGGCAACGCGCGCCCCGTGGTGGTGTTCGACGTGCTGTATCGCCTGCTGCGGCATGTTTATGGCGCGGAGCATGTGACCTATGTGCGCAATTTCACCGATGTGGACGACAAGATCAACGCGCGTGCGGCTGCAGATGGACGCAAGATCGGCGAGATCACCGAAGAGACGATCGGCTGGTTCCTGAAGGACATGAGCGCCTTGGGCGCGCTGGAGCCGGACGCGATGCCGCGCGCGACCGCGTTCATCCCGCAGATGGTGGCGATGATCGAGGATCTGATCGCCAAAGGGCATGCATATGAGGCCGAAGGGCACGTGCTCTTTGCCGTCGAAAGCTACTCTGATTATGGCGCGCTGTCGGGCCGCACGGTCGATGACATGATCGCCGGTGCGCGGGTCGAAGTCGCGCCCTACAAGCGCAACCCGATGGATTTCGTTTTATGGAAGCCGTCCTCGGGCGACCTGCCCGGCTGGGACAGCCCGTGGGGGCGCGGACGACCCGGCTGGCATATCGAATGCTCGGCGATGGCTTACGAGTTGCTGGGCGAGAGTTTCGACATTCACGGCGGCGGCAATGATTTGATGTTTCCGCACCACGAAAACGAGATCGCGCAGAGCTGCTGCGCACATCCCGAGGGCGGATTCGCGCAGGTCTGGATGCATAACGAGATGTTGCAGGTCGAGGGCAAGAAGATGTCCAAGAGCCTGGGCAACTTCTTTACCGTGCGCGATCTGCTGGATCAGGGCGTGCCGGGGGAGGTGATCCGGTTCGTGTTTTTGAGCACGCATTACCGCAAGCCGATGGACTGGACGGCTGAGAAGGCGCGGGAGGCCCATTATATTTTGCATAGGTGGCGGCAGGCAACTTTAGGTATTAAGCCTTCGGAAAAATTGGACGTTAATTTTTTGAGCGCGATTGAAGACGATCTCAATACAGCAGGCGCGATGGCAGAGCTTCATCTAATGGCGCGACAGGGAAGACGATCAGATTTACTTCGAAACGCACGGTTTCTTGGATTGCTTGACGAAGAAAATGACGATTTCTTTCCAGTCACCGGCACCGGGCTTCGACATGAAAAGCTTGACGCTCTAGTCGCCGAGCGCGATGAGGCGAGAGCTAGAAAAGACTTCGCCCGAGCTGATGAAATCCGCGAATTTTTATTAGGCCTTGGGCTGATTGTCTCCGACGCGAATGGGAAAACCATTTGGCATATGGGGCCAGACTTTGATCTTTCAAAAGTTGAGTCACTGAAATGACCGCGCATACAACACAGACCAGCCCCCGGCCGCGGGTGGGGGTGAAGCCCCCGCCCTGGGGGGCGGTCGGGGGCTGGCCGTGCCAAAGGAGGCACGGCTCAGGCGTGTGTAACTTCTATCGCGCCCAACCAGCAAATGAAGTGTGGCTTAGCACATGACTCGCACCCGCCTCTATCTCTACGACACCACGCTGCGTGACGGGCAGCAGACGCAGGGCGTGCAGTTCTCTACGCCCGAGAAGATCCGCATCGCGCAGGCGCTCGACAGCCTCGGGATCGACTATATCGAAGGCGGCTGGCCCGGGGCGAACCCCACCGACAGCGCATTTTTCGACGCAGCTCCCAGGACACGCGCCACCGTGACCGCTTTTGGCATGACCAAACGCGCGGGCCGCTCGGCGGAAAACGACGATGTGCTGGCCGCCGTGATGAACGCGGGCACCAGGGCCGTGTGCATTGTGGGCAAAACCCACGACTTTCATGTGACCACCGCGCTGGGGATCACGCTGGACGAGAACATCGAGAATATCGCGCGCTCCATCGCCTATATCGTCGCGCAGGGGCGCGAGGCGCTGTTCGACGCCGAGCATTTCTTTGACGGCTACCGCGCCAATCCCGCCTATGCGCTGCAGGCCGTGCGCGCCGCCCATGACGCCGGGGCGCGCTGGGTGGTGCTGTGCGATACCAATGGCGGGACCCTGCCGCAGGAGATCAGGCAGATCACGGCGCAGGTGATCGCGGCGGGGATTCCCGGCGAGCGCCTTGGCATCCACACCCATAACGACACCGAAAACGCCGTCGCCGGATCGCTTGCGGCCATCGACGCAGGCGCGCGGCAGGTGCAGGGCACGCTGAACGGGCTGGGCGAACGCTGTGGCAACGCCAATCTGACCACGCTGATCCCGACCTTGCTGCTGAAAGAGCCCTATGCCAGCGCGTATGAGACCGGCATCACCGCGGACGCGCTGCTGGGCCTGACGCAGATCAGCCGCCAGTTGGACGATATCCTCAACCGGGTGCCGATGCCGCAGGCCGCCTATGTCGGCGCGTCTGCCTTTGCCCACAAGGCCGGGCTGCATGCCAGCGCGATCCTCAAGGACCCCACGACATACGAGCATATCGACCCGACGCTGGTGGGCAACACGCGGGTCATCCCGATGTCCAATCAGGCGGGCCAGTCAAACCTGCGCCGCCGTCTGGCCGAGGCCGGGCTGGACGTGGCCAATGACAATCCGGCGCTGGCGCGTATTCTGGACGAGATCAAGGTGCGCGAGGATCGCGGATATACCTATGACAGCGCGCAGGCCTCGTTCGAACTGCTGGCGCGGGCCAAACTGGGCCTCTTGCCCGAGTTTTTCGAGGTCAAGCGCTACAAGGTCACGGTGGAGCGTCGCAAGAACAAGCGCAACCAGATGGTTTCGTTGTCCGAGGCGGTCGTGGTGGTCAAGGTCGATGGCGAAAAAAAGCTGTCGGTCAGTGAGTCGATGGATGAACACGGCCATGATCGCGGCCCGGTGAACGCGCTGGCCAAGGCGCTGGCCAAGGATCTGGGCCGCTATCAGGCCGCCGTTGAGGATATGCATCTGGTGGATTTCAAGGTGCGCATCACGCAAGGCGGCACTGAAGCGGTCACGCGCGTCATCATCGACAGCCAGGATGGTCAGGGCCGCCGCTGGTCCACCGTGGGTGTCAGCCCGAATATCGTCGATGCGTCCTTCGAGGCGCTGCTTGACGCGATCAACTGGAAGCTCATCCGCGAAAACGACGCCGCGACGGGTGCGGCGGCCCTGCCAACCTGATGGCGAAGGTACTGCTTGACGACGACCTGATCGCCTGCGCCGATACCCTTCGGCGCGGCGATCCCGATCGGTTCCGGGCCGCGATGGCGGCCCCTGTGGCGGCACGCGTGGTCCTGTTTCCGATCTACGCCTTCAACATCGAGATCGCTCGCGCACCGTGGCTGACCGGAGAGGCGATGATCGCCGAGATGCGCCTGCAATGGTGGCGCGACGCGCTGACAGAGATCGGATCAGGCGGCCCTGTGCGGCGGCACGAGGTGGTCACACCGCTAAGCCGGGTGCTGGATGCCGAGGGCGCGGCGCTGCTGGACAGGCTGATCGCCGCGCGGCGCTGGGACATCTACAAGGATGCCTTCGAGGACGCGACACATTTCGACCGCTACCTGACCGAAACATCCGGCCACCTGATGCTGGCGGCTGCCCGCGCGCTCGGCCCTGCCGAGGCCGCGCCGGTGCTGGATGCGGGCTATGCCGCCGGGCTGGCAAATTTCCTGCGCGCAATCCCTCAACTGGAGGCGGCGAACCGCGTACCGTTAGTCGATGGGCGGGCGGCCGCGATCGCCGATCTGGCGCGCGGCGGGCTGGCCCGTCTGCGGCAGGCACGCACCGCGCGCAGTAGTGTCAGCGATGCGGCGGCGCCTGCCTTGCTGGCCGCGTGGCAAGCCGGCGCGGTGCTGCGCCGCGCCGCAAAGGCACCCGAACGGGTGGCACAGGGCGCATTGGTCCCGGCCCCGTTCCGGGACCGGCTGACCCTCATGGCGCGCAGTCTGAGCGGAAGATGGTGACGCAAAGTCCGCATCTTGCGTCCTGAAAAATTAGGATGTTTTTCCAATCCGCTCCCGGCAACCGGAACAACATCGCACCCGTGTCACGCTAACCCTGATATCCGCCTCGCGACAATGCGCCCCGGCAAACGCTGGTGTTGCGGATCGGGCATTCACCGACTGCAGGCGGCCTTCTCGTGGCCTCAGATTGTCGCCATATAGAGCGGATGACCGACTCGATCCCCTTTCCCCGTGGCCAGTGGCCCATGCTGGAACCCGGCTGGGTCTGGCTGTGCGGTGCCGGTCCCGGCGATCCGGGTCTGCTGACACTGCATGCGCTCAATGCGCTGCAACAGGCGGATGTGGTGATCTATGACGCGCTGGTGCAGAAGGCAATTCTGGATTGGGCACCACAGGCAGACCACATCTATGCGGGCAAACGCGGCGGCAAACCTTCTGCCGTGCAGCGCGATATCTCGCTCCGGCTCGTCGATCTCAGCCGTGCGGGCAAACGCGTCCTACGGCTCAAGGGCGGCGATCCATTCGTCTTCGGGCGTGGCGGCGAAGAGGCGCAAACACTGGTGCAGCACGGCGTGCCGGTGCGGATCATTCCGGGCATCAGCGCGGGCATCGGCGGGCTGGCCTATGCGGGCATTCCCGTCACCCACCGCGATGTGAACCAGTCCGTGACCTTCGTGACCGGGCACGACCAGTCGGGCAATACGCCCTCGTCGCTGAACTGGAAGGCGATTGCGGATGGCAGTCAGGTCCTGGTGATCTACATGGGCATGAAACATGTGCGACAAATCAGCCGTGCCCTGCTGGACGCCGACCGCCCCGCGGACGAGCCTTGTGCCGTCGTCTGCTCGGCCACCACCGACCAGCAACAAGTGCTGGAAACGACATTGGCGCGGATGTCCGCCGATATCGCAGCCAGCGGGCTGGAGCCGCCCGCGATCCTGTGTGTCGGGCGCTCCGTGCTGATGCGGCAGGTGCTGGACTGGCAGGGCATGATGGCGGGCAACCCGCCGCGCAACACCGACCCGCTGGGCCGGAGACGCCCCGCCGAGGCATCCTGACAGGGTGCCCCGCCTGACGGGCGCGCGGCGCGATGGCTGATCTGGCGTGTATCCAGAGCCTGCCGTGGCTCGGGTCATGGATGCACGGCGCATGCGCGGATCATTCACACATGTGATCGAAGCGGCCTGAACAGGGCTTGCTAAGGTAGACGCAGAGGGCTAGCACGCTCGCCATGACCGATGCCACCCTCCCCCGGAAAGGCGATGCCCGCACCCGCCGCAACGTGGCGGTGCTGGTGATGGCTCAGGCGTTTCTGGGCGCGCAGATGCCGATGATCTTTGTTGTCGCGGGACTGGCGGGCCAGTCGCTGGCGTCCAACGTCTGCTTTGCGACGCTGCCCATCTCGCTGCTGATCGTCGGCTCCATGCTGTCTGCGACGCCGGTCTCGGCGTTGATGCAGAAATACGGCCGCCGCGCAGGCTTTTTCATCGGTGCGGCAGGCGGGGCTGTCGGGGCGCTTGTCGGGGCTTATGGGCTATATCTCGGCTCGTTCCCGGTCTTTTTGCTGGGCAGTCTGCTGTCCGGCATCTACATGTCGGCACAAGGGTTCTATCGTTTCGCCGCCGCCGACACCGCCAGCGATGCGTTCCGGCCCAAGGCAATCTCTTACGTCATGGCGGGCGGGCTGGTAAGCGCGATAATCGGCCCGCAACTGGTCAAGCTGACCGCCGATGCGATGGTCGTGACCTTCCTCGGCACTTACCTGGCGGTGATCGTGATCAACATCGTTGGCTCGGCTCTCTTTCTGTTCATCGACATCCCGAAACCGATCCCGCCCAGTGCCGACAGCCCAAGGGGCCGGACGCGGATGGAATTATTGAAAACGCCGCGCATCGCGGTGGCGGTGATCTGTGCGATGGTCTCCTATGCGCTGATGAACCTGGTGATGACCTCGACCCCGCTGGCCGTGGTCGGCTGTGGGTTCAGCGCCAACCGCGCCGCCGATGTGGTCACGGGCCACGTTCTGGCGATGTACGTGCCATCATTTTTTACCGGCCACCTGATCGCGCGGTTCGGGGTCGAGAAAATCGTCGCAGCGGGCCTGCTGATCCTCGCCGCGGCGGGGGCTGTTGCGCTGAACGGAGTCGAGATCGAGAATTTCTTTGTCGCGCTCATCCTGCTGGGGCTTGGCTGGAACTTTGGGTTCATCGGCGCAACCAGCATGCTGGCCGGCGCACATGAGCCGCATGAACGCGGACGCATGCAGGGGCTGAACGATCTGCTGGTGTTTGGCGGCGTCACGGTGGCGTCGCTGTCGTCGGGCGGACTGATGAACTGCTCGGGCGGGGACGCGCAGACCGGCTGGACGGCGGTCAACCTCGCGATGGCGCCCTTCCTGGTGCTGGCGGGCGGCGCGCTGATCTGGCTGATGATGCGTCCCAAAGAGGCGGATTAAAGCATTCCGCCTTAACTGAGCGCCTCAGGTTCAAGGCGGAATGCTTTAGGCAGGTTGGCGCTGGCAAGGGCGGCTTGCGGCCCTAGTTCCGCACCAGAATACCGGCTGACGAAGCCCCTTACCCCAGCCCCAGCTTATCCGCCATGAAGGCCAGCGCCACCTGCAACCCGTCGGGCGCGATACCGTGGCCGGTGCCCTTCATCACATGCGCATACACATCGGTCCACCCGGCCTCCTGCAGGGCCTCGGCAGCCTCCGGCAGCGATTTCGGCGGCACCATGTCATCGGCATCGCCATGCACCAGCAGCACGGGCGGACGGCTGATTGCCTCATCCTTCAGCAGTTCGGGCCGCAGCAGACGCCCCGAAAAGGCGACGATACCCGCCACCTCGTCCTCGCGCCGGGGCGCCACGTGCAGCGCCATCATCGTGCCCTGGGAAAAGCCGAACAGCACCACCTGCTCGGGCAGCACGTCCTCGTCCACCATCAGCGCATCGAGAAAGGCGTTGAGGTCATTGGCGGCAGACAGCAATCCGCGCTCGGCCTCTTCCTCGCTCGATCCGTCGATCCAGGGGATCGGGAACCACTGAAATCCCGTCGGCATGCCCGGCACGCTTTCCGGCGCGTCAGGTGCTACGAAAAGGGTGTCGGGCAGGTGTTCACCCAGCGGATCGGCCAGCCCCAACAGGTCTGCGCCATTGGCGCCGTAACCGTGCAGCAGTACGACGATCGAGCGTGTCGTCCCCGAATGCGGCCCCTTGCGGCCGGATTGCAATACGCGCGTCATCTGATCCCTTCTCTTTTCTTGTCCACACGGTAGTAGGCCCAAAGCAAACGTGCGGCAACCGATCTCCAGGGTGCCCACGCCTCTGCCATCTGGCGAAAAGCACGCTCGCGCGGGCGCTCGGGCAGATCGAACAGGACACGCGCCGCTTCTTGCAGGGCCAGGTCGCCGGGGGCAAAGACATCGGCACGCCCGAGGCTGAACATCGCATAGATCTCGGCCGTCCACGGACCGATGCCGGGCACGGCGGTCAGCGTCACGATCACCTCGTCTGTCGGTGCGTCGCGCAGGGCCTCAAAATCGATCCGCGCCGCCGCCAGCGCATGGGCATAGCGGATTTTCTGACGGCTGAGACCCGCCGCGCGTAGATCGTCCTCGCTCGCGGCGGCAACCTCCGGCTCGGCGGTCAGGCGCATATCCCGCATCCGGGCCCAGATCGCGGCGGCAGAGGCGGTGCTGACCTGCTGGCTGATGATCGCGCTCAGCAGTTCTTCGAACCCATCCGGCTTGCGGCGCAGCGGCAGCGTGCCGGTCTGCGCATAGGCTGCTTTCAGTCGCGGACATATCCGGCCCAGCGCCTCGGCACCTTCATGCACGTCTGCATCTGTTTCGATGATCCGCCCGATCATGGCGCCAGCACCTCTGACGCTGCGCGAAGGGGCGGAGTATCTGGCAATGCGAGCAGGCGCAGGGAGGTGTCGGGTTTCAGGGTCATCTGTTGCGTGATCATAGGTCCGGGACGGGTGCAGGCAATCGGCAAAACGCGCACTATTTGCCGGTGAGGTCAGTTGTCGCAGGCAATCCGCCGCCAATGTCGTTGCGGCACGCCGGGTACGCACCTACATCATGTCACAGTCAAGCAGTTTATGGAGAGTGTTGATGAAATGCCCGAATGACGGCACAGCGCTTGTGATGACTGGCCGCTCCGGCGTCGAGATCGATTATTGCCCGACCTGTCGTGGGGTCTGGCTGGATCGCGGCGAGCTGGACAAGATCATCGAGCGTTCGGCCCAAACGCCACCCGCCCCACCGCAGGCGCAGGTCCAAGAGACGTCAGGTGACAGTTCTGACCGCAAGCCGTTGAAGAAACGCGGCAGTGTCTTGGGAAATCTCTTTGATTTCTGAATACCCTGAACCGTACGAGCAGAAAGGGCGCGCAGACCGCGCCCTTTCGTGTTGACCGGCCGTCTATCAGCTCAGGCGCGCACGGCCTTGCCGCGCGGACCTGCGATTAGCCAGACGATAAAGCCAAGCACCGGCAGGATCAGAATTGCCAGCGTCCAGACCACCTTGGCGGCGGTCGATGTGCTGGAGGTCAGCACCTGATAGATCGCGTAGAGATCGGCGATCAGGATCAGCAATCCAAACAGACCATATTCCATTATTTCGCTCTCCTGTCTTGCGGATGTTCTGTGGGGATAACCGACAGGAGCGTAAAAAGTTCCGGAACGGTGCAGCGTCGCATATCGCGGTCAGCATCACTGTAAGATGTGCTGCCTCAACAGCCCAATACTCACCGCCCCCGCCGCTTTACGTTCCCGCCGTGTTGCCCCGGCCGACCGGCCGTTGACCGCCCTTTGCGCTTGGTCGCTGTCGCCACTGCGTCCTCGACCACCGATTGCCGGGCCAGCGGATCATCCGAAATCGCCAGATCGACAGCTTCCAATCGCTTGACCTCGTCACGCAGGCGAGCGGCTTCTTCAAACTCCAGGTTCTCGGCGGCCTTGCGCATCTCGGTGCGCAGCCCGTCCAGATGGGCAGTCAGATTGCCGCCGAACATTGGCTTGTCCACCTTGGCCGTGACGCGATTCATGTCCACGTCACCCTTGTACAGACCTTGCAGGATGTCATCGACGTTCTTCTGGATTGTCGCGGGTGTGATCCCGTGTTCCTCGTTATAGGCGATCTGCTTGGCACGGCGGCGGTCGGTCTCGCCCAGTGCGCGCTCCATCGAGCCGGTGATGCGGTCGGCATACATGATCACACGCCCGTCAGCATTGCGCGCCGCGCGCCCGATGGTCTGGATCAGCGACGTCTCGGACCGCAGGAAGCCTTCCTTGTCCGCGTCCAGAATGGCCACCAGCCCGCATTCGGGAATATCCAGCCCCTCGCGCAGCAGGTTGATCCCGATCAGCACGTCGAACGCCCCCAGCCGCAGGTCGCGCAGGATCTCGATCCGCTCGATCGTGTCGATGTCGGAATGCATGTAGCGCACGCGGATGCCCTGTTCGTGCATGTACTCGGTCAAATCCTCGGCCATGCGCTTGGTCAGGGTCGTGACCAGCGTGCGATAGCCATCCAATGCCACCTTGCGAACCTCGTCCAGCAGGTCATCCACCTGCATCTCGACGGGGCGGATCTCGATTATCGGGTCCACCAGCCCCGTGGGCCGGATTACCTGTTCGGTGAACACGCCACCGGTCTGCTCCATCTCCCATTTGGAGGGGGTCGCAGAGACAAAAATGGACTGTGGCCGCATCGCATCCCATTCTTCGAACTTGAGCGGGCGGTTATCCATGCAGCTGGGCAGGCGGAACCCGTGTTCGGCCAGGGTCATCTTGCGGCGGAAGTCGCCTTTGTACATGCCACCGATCTGCGGGACGGACACGTGGGATTCATCGGCAAAAACGATGGCATTGTCGGGGATGAACTCGAACAATGTCGGCGGCGGCTCTCCGGGGGCGCGGCCTGTGAGGTAGCGCGAATAGTTCTCGATCCCGTTGCAGACGCCAGTGGCCTCCAACATCTCCAGGTCAAAGTTGCAGCGTTGCTCCAGCCGCTGCGCCTCCAGCAGCTTGCCCTCGCCCACCAGCTGATCGAGCCGCATGCGCAGCTCTTTCTTGATACCGATGATAGCCTGCTGCATCGTCGGTTTGGGCGTTACGTAGTGGCTGTTGGCATAGACGCGTATCTGGTCAAAACTATCAGTCTTTTCGCCGGTCAGCGGGTCGAATTCGGTGATGCTCTCCAGCTCTTCGCCGAAAAACGACAGCCGCCACGCGCGATCCTCAAGGTGCGCCGGAAAGATTTCGAGCGAATCGCCCCGCACACGGAAACTGCCGCGCTGAAACGCCTGATCGTTGCGCTTGTACTGCTGCGCCACCAGATCGGCCATCACCTGCCGCTGATTATAGTCGCTGCCCACCTTCAGATCCTGCGTCATCGCGCCGTAAGTCTCGACCGAGCCGATGCCGTAGATGCAACTGACCGAGGCCACGATGATCACATCGTCGCGCTCCAGCAGCGCCCGCGTGGCCGAGTGGCGCATGCGGTCGATCTGTTCGTTGATCTGGGATTCCTTCTCGATATAGGTGTCCGAACGCGCCACATAGGCCTCTGGCTGGTAGTAGTCGTAGTAGCTGACGAAATACTCCACGGCATTGTTGGGAAAAAAGCTCTTGAATTCCCCGTATAGCTGCGCCGCCAATGTCTTGTTCGGGGCCAGGATGATCGCCGGGCGTTGGGTCTGCTCGATCACCTTGGCCATGGTATAGGTCTTGCCCGTGCCGGTCGCACCCAGCAGCACCTGGTCGCGCTCACCGGCATTTATGCTCTCGCTCAGTTCCGCGATCGCGGTGGGTTGATCGCCCGCGGGCGAGAATTCCGTGACCAGCTCGAACCGCTTGCCCCCCTCCAGCTTCAGCCGCTCGCGCACATCCGGTGCAGGATTGGCCAGCAGGGCGTCCTGACGAACGGGCTGACTGTCGGAATGGACATAGGACATCGGGCGGGTCTCCTGGGACGGGCGGGAAGTTCGGGGGGCTGCCCCCCACATTTGATGTTTTTCGCCTGCGGTTCAAGGTCCGCCCAACCCCAGGCACGCCTTCCTGCCGCCTGCTGACGAGATTTATCAGGGTGCGGGTGCCGCCCAGGCCAAATCCCGCACCAGCACATTCATGGAAATCAGTAATTCAGATTTCCGTCAAAACACCCTATTATGACGATATGGCGGTCGAACGAGCCGCGCACAGGCACTGGCAGGAGCAACATGCAGGTCATCATTCACGCAGGCGCCCACATCACGGACGAAGACAAGCTGATCAAATGCCTGACCCGTAATCAGGACATGCTGGCCGAACGCGGCACTCAGGTTCCCCATCCCACAAGCTATCGCCGTCTGCTGCGCGATATCCTGCATGCCGGCCTCGATAGCGGCATCTCGGATGATACCCGCAACGTCGTACTGGACGCACTCGCGCTGGACGGTGTGCCCGACCGGCTGATCCTGTCGAACCCCGGTTTTTTCGGCACCCCCAAGATGGCAGCATCGGGCGGCACGTTCTATTCGGCGGCAGTCGCACGGATCGGCGTATTGCAAGAAATTTTCCAAGGAGATCAGATCGAGCTGTTCATGGGCCTGTGCAACCCTGCAACCTTCCTGCCTGCAATCCTGGCACAGACGAATTTCGACACGATAGACAGCTATCTCGGCGGCACCGACCCGGCCGAGATGCGCTGGTCCGACATGGTCCGTCGCCTGCGCGAAGCCGCACCGGATATCCCGATCACGATCTGGTGCAACGAAGATACGCCACTGATCTGGGGGCAACTCTTGCGGGAAATGGCCGGGCTGGAGCCAACCGTGGCAATGAAGGGCGAGCACGCACTCCTGCGCGAGATCATGACCAAGACAGGCATGGCGCGGTTCGAAAGCTACCTCAAGGAGCATCCCGACATGACCGAGATTCAAAAGCGCCGGGTGATCGTCGCATTCCTGGACAAGTTCGCCGAGGAAGACGCCATCGAGGCAGAGCTCGACCTGCCCGGCTGGACCGACGAATCGGTTGCCCATCTCAGCGATCTCTACGACGAGGATCTCTACGCCATCTCGCGTATTCCGGGCATCAGCGTGATCGCTCCATGAAACCCCGCAAGCCGCATCTTGCCAAGCGCACGCCCGGCTGCTAATCGGACCCCGTTGCCCCTATAGCTCAGCTGGTAGAGCAACTGATTTGTAATCAGTAGGTCCGCGGTTCGAGTCCGTGTGGGGGCACCATTTTTTAGATTAGAGTGCGTTGCGTTTAATCGGTTTCATAGCCAGCCGCTTTGAAGATGTTGTAGCATTCGTCTTCAGTGAAGAGGTCGCAGACATGGCCGACGGCCCGCCATAGCTCGTCATATGTCCGGGCGGCGGCTCTGCGGATCAGGGCCTTGAGCTTGGCGAACGCCATTTCGATAGGGTTCAGGTCGGGGCTGTAGGGTGGAAAGAACAGGAACCACGCGCCGACAGCCCTCATGGTCGCCGCTGCCTTGGAGCTCTTATGGGATGACAGGTTGTCGAGTATGATCACGTCGCCCGGTCGCAGGGTCGGGGCTAGTTGGGTCTCAACATAGAGTTCGAACAGTTCGCGATTCATGGCGCCGTCGATCACCCAGGGCGCATCCAGCCGATCGTGGCGCAGGGCGGCGATGAATGTCTGGGTGTTCCAGTGGCCGAAGGGCGCATGGTCGACGAGGCGCGCGCCTCTGGGAGACCATCCGGTGGTCTTGGCCATGTTCGTCTTCAGCGAGGTCTCGTCGATAAAGCCAATACGCGTCAATCGGTTGCGCATGAATGGTTGGCGTCGTGTGATCCAGATATGGCGTGCCTGCCGGATCTCAGGCCGCTTTTGTTCGACGGCTTGCAGGTCTTTTTTTGTGTGTCAGCCTTGGACGCGGGGGGCCAGCCCGCCCGTCTTGCATTTCAAGATCACCATGTCGTTGACGAATTCCACCGAAACCCGGAACCGCGCCGCGAATGCCCTTCCTCCACAAACGCGACAACACGTTTGTGAGGCACCATAGGATGTGGCTTGCCCATCACTGACCCCCATATCCGCCATACAGACAAGCAATCACGGATCAAGCATCATGGGAAGCCTGAAACGGAAAGATTGCAACACGCTCCAATGCTTGTAAAGTGTCCTTTAGTAAAATACAAATTTTCCGATTGAACCGGCATCTATTCTTTGAGGGGTGATGAAAAAAATTTATTATGATTTGACAGAATTAATGACTGTAGGGGGCGGGAAATTTAGCTATTATGGTATCGCTCGTGTCGTTGTTGAAGTTGCAAAGTGCGCGGCAGTGGAATTCCCTGAAACCGTTTTCGTATTCCATTCTCAAGATCACGATAAGTTTTTTCGTATTCACATCAATCTTGAGGACTTGCGAAGAAAGTTCGTTTTCGACTTGCCGGAAATACAAACAACTCGATATCGAGAGCGCATCTATCGCAAGGATGCAGGTTCCTTTTTAACCAGAATACTTTCACCGTTCATACGTAGGATAAACTTGAGGCGCTGGAAAGCACATCATGGCGTTCTCGAAAACGTGGATATGAGCGATGGTGTCTTTTATTCGGCGGCTCGACCTAAGCTGATTTCGAATATGATCATGACGATCAAGCGCCAAATGCAAAATGTTGAAGTCGTGCCGATGCTGCATGATCTTATCCCGCTGCATGATTTCGGTGGGATCAAAGCAACCATTTTTTGCAATAACTTTTATCATGACAACAACTTTCTGCTCGAAAACTCCCACCATCAAATTGCAAACTCTCAATTCACAAAAGACGATATAGAAGCTTATTGTGCGGCAGGGCATTTCCCAAAATCGCAACGTATAACCGCTGTTCCCCTTGTTCATGAATTCTTGGAAAGTGGGGAAGATATTCAGATTGACCTCCCGCAAAAACCTTACTTTTTGATGGTTGGCACTATGCTCGGTCGTAAAAACTTAGATGTTGTTCTTGATGCATATCTTGACCACCTATCTAAGTTGGTTGATCCCCCAATACTTGTTTTGGCGGGAGCAATTCGAAAACGTACGATCCAAGCCTTAAAAAGCGAAAAGTATAAGGCGATAGCCCACTATGTCGAGATGATTGCAAATCCCAATGAAACGGACCTCAAGCGTCTCTATGAAGGGGCGCGAGGAGTGATCCTTCCAAGCCACATAGAAGGCTGGGGGTTACCCGCAGGTGAAGCGCTCTGGTGCGGCACGCCCGCCATCTGTTCGGATATACCTGTATTGAGGGAGGTTTGCGGTAACCTTGGATTGTATTTTGGTTCAAATGATCAGGAAGCGTTGTCTAAATGTATGGTTCAACTTTTTGAGGATAGTGAATACTATTATTCTTTGAAAAGAAAAATTTCTGATGCTAAGCCGCAATTAAGAACATGGAGGATGGTAACGAATGAAGTGTTTGACGCTTTGAAAAACTCTTAAGTGTCCCCTTACACGCATCTGATTGCTGCATAAGGATTAGATCCTTACTAGGTATATCGCGGATACCCTAAGCAGATCGTGGTTCGCAGTCATTCGGTGCTTGCTGCCCTGATCGCTTCGAACCGTTCAGTGGCTCGTTTGGGCAGATCCTCAGGGAACGCGACCTCAGCGCCTTCGCCCACCTCGATTAACATCACCATGCCCATGGCAAAATGCGGACTGCATTTGATGCCGTAGGTGCCCGGCACGGTCAGGGTGGTTGTGAAATCTTCGTTTATATTACTTTTAAACGGCTCTGCACCTTGGGGGATCATGCCCTCGATCGTGGCGGCGTTATGGCTGGACTGTTCAGGGATAAAGCGGACCTGATCACCCGGTTCGATTTGCAGAAAATCAGGCTCATAAATCATCGCACCGCGATCATTGCGGTTGAACATCCGAACCTCGTGTATTTCGGCAAGCGCGGGGGTTGTGGTCAGCAGGATTAGGGAAAAAAGGACAGTTTTCATGAGTTACTCTTCAAGACAGTGGAAGCGAAACAGGATGGCGTTGTCGGTGGGGTCGCGCAGCGCCGTAGCGCGGACGCGAAAAATGGTGGCGAGGCGTTCGGGGGTCAGCACCTCGGCGGGAGCGCCGCAGGCGACAAGGTGCCCGCCCTCCATCACGCCCAGCCTGTCACAATTCATCGCCTGGTTCAGATCATGCAGCGCCAAAACCACGGTCACCGGCAAACGACTGACCAGCCGCAACAGGGCAAGCTGGTGATGAATGTCCAGATGGTTTGTCGGCTCGTCCAGCAATAAAAGGCGGGGGCGCTGCGCAAGTGCGCGGGCGATCTGCACCCGCTGACGCTCGCCGCCTGACAGCGTGGACCACCCCTGCGTCATCCGGTCCGCCATCCCGACCATTTCCAGCGCACCGCACACGATTTTGGCGTCTTTCGGGCCAAACGGCGCAAGTGTCGACAGCCACGGCGTGCGGCCCAGCTCCACCACGTCGCGCACGCTCAGCGCATCGGATGTCTCGACCTGCTGCTCCACGAAGGCGATGCGCCGGGCGACTTCCTGACGGGGTAATTTCGGGAGCGGGTCATCATTCAGCTTCACTGCGCCTTGCGCACGTGGCACCAGCCCCGCCATCAGGCGCAATAGCGTGGATTTACCTGAACCATTCGGCCCGATCAGACCAAAAGTTTCACCGGGCGCAATATCGACCGTTACATCTGACACGATCTGGCGTGGGCCTGCCGCCCAGCCAAGCGCCGTAGCTGCCAGCCTCATAACCGCCTCCGGTTGTGGATCAAGATCAGTGCAAAACCGGGTGCGCCAACAAGCGCCGTTACCACACCAATCGGGATCACCTGCCCGGGGATCAATATGCGAGAGACGATATCGGCCGCAATCAGAAACACCGACCCTGCCAGCGCCGAGGCGGGTATCAGCCGTGCATGACGCGGACCTACGACAAAACGCATCGAATGCGGAACGACCAGCCCGACAAATCCGATGGAGCCCACAAGGCTCACCATGGTGGCTGTCATCAGCGTGGCCATGCCGATCAGCACCAACTGCACCCGCCGCACTGAAACCCCAAGCGAGGCAGCAGCATTCGCACCAAAGGAAAACGCATCCATCGAACGCACGAATGACAGACAGATCAATAGGCCCAGCCCCGTGGCCGGAAATGCAAGCCAGACATCGGGCCAACGCACCCCAGAAAGATTGCCCAGCAGCCAGAACATGATGCCGCGCGCCTGTTCGGCGTTAGCTGATTTAGCAATGAGAAATGACGTCAGCGCATTGAAAAGCTGTGACCCTGCAACCCCCGCCAGTACCAGTTGGGCCGAGCCACCCCCCGCCGCGCGGGCCAATGCGGCAACCATCCCGAACGCCAGGACGGCCCCTACGAATGCACCGCCCGAAATGCCGATCATTCCGCCACCCAGCCCAAGGATCGTCACCGCGACCGCCCCAGTCGATGCCCCCGCAGACACGCCCAGCAGGTAGGGATCAGCCAGCGCGTTGCGCACCAAGGCCTGCAACACTACCCCCGACAGGGCCAAGCCGGCACCACAAGCCGCCGCGACCAACGTGCGCGGCAAACGGTAGCTCCAGATGATGCCAGCGTCGATCAGGTCGACCTCATATCCGGCACCCCATAGATTGTTGGCAATTACCGCCGCCACCATCGAAAACGGCAGCGGTGTTTCGCCAATGACAATCCCAGCAAGGATCGCCCCAAAAAGAATGATGGCCCCCGGCACGCCCCACAGCAACAAGGGCCGCAGCAGCGTACCCAGCAAAGTCACACGCGGAATCACGCCAGAAGCCACCAAACTGCTCACCTCAGATCGAACGCTTGCAGCGCCTCCACCAAGGTTTCCAAAGCAGCCACATTGCGGATTGAGGGGTCCATAGAATGACCGTCAAGAATGACAATCCGGTCATTTTTCACCGCGTCCATCTGGCTGGCCACCGGATCGGACTTCAGGAGCTCCAGCTTCTCTTCCACATCGTCTGCAGAGAACCGGCGGCGCTCCATTCGGGCGAGCACGATGATGGATGGATTGGCGCGGGCAATGCTTTCCCAACTAACGGTTGGCCATTCCTCATCGCTTTCAACCACATTTCTCAGGCCCAGCTTTTCCATCATATAGCCGGGCGCGCCCTTGGCACCCGCGACATAGGGATCGATGTCCATCTCTGCTGATGAGAACCAGAACACCGCAGAAGCATCAGCCATATCCAGCGCCTTGGCCTTGTCGATCACCGCTGCCTCGCGCGCCATCAGGTCAGCGACGAGCGCCTCGCCTTTTTCCGGCACATTGAATATCTGCGCAAGCTCGGTCACGCCGGCATGGATGCTTTCCATATCGAACAATGCCGAACGCGTGCCGTCGGACCCCCTAGTATTGTCCTTTGCCCAGCAATCGGCGGGCAGAACGTAAGTCGGAATGCCAACATCCGAGAACTGCTCACGCGTGGCGATGATGCCTTGAGGACCAATGTGCCACTCATATTGCACGGTCACCAGATCCGAGCGTTTTGCGACCACTGACTCAAAGCTCGGGTCATTGTCGGCCAACCGCTCAACATCCGCATTCAGATCGGCAAATTCGGGGAGCACACTGGTAAACCAGACGGCCGTGCCTGTCACCTTGTCGCCAAGACCCAGCGAATACAGAATTTCAGTTCCAGCCTGACCGACCGAAACGACACTTTCAGGGGCTTCCTCAAAGGTAAGGTCAACCCCGCAATTACTGAGGTTCAGGGGATAAGCCGTATCAGCATGAGCAGGCAGCGCAAAGGCCACCGCGCCCAGAAGGGCTGCTTTCACGGTTTTTGTATGCATCGTCTCTCTCCGGAGGATGAAGCGACCGAAGAGGGAAAAGAGAAGGTCGAACCAGAAAATAACCCGGTGCAAGTCCATGGGCTGACACGCGCTATGGCGCGTGTTCTGGCAGGTGCAATTGCCGCAAGGCTCTGCTGGACAAGCTTCATTCGATACCTCCCTGGGCACCCCCGCCCGGAACGCGTTTCAGTTGCTTGTCGGCAGGTCTCCTGACTAACGGGTCATCAAGATTTGCGGCCTTCCCATGGTTCGCACCACAGTGACGTAATCACAAATCTCTCGCCGCCTACAGTTGCGGGGACAGTTCCGGTTCGCCCGATACGCTGGACTCCGGATTCCCTTTGAATTCCTTGCGGAAACCGACAGGCACTTTGATAGAGCATCGCGCAAAAGACGCAAGTCCACAGTTTTTTTGTAAAAGTTGTCCTCAGCCTCCAAAAACGCTCGTTTTGGCCAATGCCTCAATCAGCTCGATAGGCGCCGCCATCAGAGCCTCCAAACGAAAGCACACTCTGAGGTCCCAAACTATCTGTCGATAAACAGCCTAATTCATCGGGAAATTCACGAGCTCACCAGCGCGCATCAAGCCATCGGGTGTTTTTACTTCCACCTTCTGACCTATAGTCCAAGCTACACGATCAATAAGGGAGATCCCCACATTCTCTTCAAGACGAGGAGACCAGATGCCCGATGTGATTTGTCCGACCTGCGTGCCATCGCAGAGAACAGGCCAAGGTTTGGCGCAGGCGGGTACGGCCGGACCGCCGAATTTCACACCCCGGATCTGGCGCGCTGGCCCGTCGGCAGCAATCTGTTGCAGTGCCTTTAAAGCGATATGGTCGACTGAACCATCAAGCTTGCAGAACTTCTCAAGCCCAATCTCTAACGGATTGTTTTCGCGGGTCATTTCGTTTCCATAAGAGAACAACCCGCCTTCGATGCGGTCGATCAAATTGGGGCATCCGGGTGTGATGTTGTAGTTCTGACCAACCTTCCAGACCGCATCCCACAGAACTGGCCCCAGAGCACTATCATCAAGATAGATCTCAAACCCGCCCTGACGGGAGTATCCCGAGCGCGCGATCAGTTGCTGTGTGCCCTGAAACTCGAACATGCCGAACTTGAAAAAACCGACTTGGCGGAGTTCCTCGCCAAACAGATCAACCAGAAGATCTTCGGCCAACGGCCCCTGTACGGCCAAAGGCGACACATCGGGCTCGTCGATTTGCACGTCATAGCCCATACCCAATGCCAAGCCAGTCACATAAAGCAACACGTCACTATCGGCGATGGACAGCCAGAACCGGTCATCCGCAAGCTTCAGCAGAACCGGGTCATTGATCAGGCCCCCATTGTGGTCGACGATGGGCACATACAGACACTGTCCGACTTTGGCGTTGGTGATCTTACGGGGCGTTATCCATTGAACCAGTCGTTCGGCATCGGGGCCCTGAATTTGCACCTGCCGCTGGCAGGAGACATCCCAAATCTGCACATACTCGCGCAGATGCCAATAATCTTCTTCAACACTGCGCTGAAACGCTTTGGGCAGCAGCATGTGGTTCACAACAGAATATCCACGCACCCCCGCTTGTTCAACGCGATCAGTGTAGGGAGTACGGCGGATGCGCCGCGACATATTCAGACCATCGGCCATGATAAAATTCCTGTATCTAGCTGGACGCCCATGTCGAATAGCCATTGGGGCTAAGAATGATAGGCATATGATATTTCCCCTCCGGATCCGGCATTAAGAATCGTAGAACGATCTCACCGATGATCCGACCATCGTTTTGCGGCAAGCCGCGTGCAGCCCAATAGGGGGCGGTCTGAAAGACCAGTTCGTACCGCGCATCCGGCTCCGCCCCTGTAAGGTCAACGGTTTCGGAAAGCCGTCCGCCGGGATCGATTTGCGCCTCAAAAAGCGGCGTTTCCTCTCCGATTCGGTTCAGGCATACGTCGATCCCGCCTGCATGGGTGCCATCGACACCGTTCAGGGTATGTGAAGTGACAACTGCCATTATTCGATCGATGCCTTGTCGCGCTTGTCCACCGTCGCTGCCACAATCGGGCTGATCACGCCGCGACATTTAACATTAATGCAGGAGGGCTTACCGCTGGCTATCGCGCGCTGAATGGCCCCTGACAGATCCTCGCGCTTGGTCACCAATTCGCCATAACCGCCCAGCCCCTCGAACATGCTGTGGAAGGGGATATCGCGAAAATCAGTAGCGTAATGTTGTTGGTTTTTGAACAGCTTTTCCTGTTGCTGGCTGATGCAATCCAGCCCGCCATTATTGTCGATCACCACTACGATGGGTAGGTTTTCCTGAAAGGAGGTTTCAATCGACAGCCCGCCCGACAAAAATGCCCCATCGCCTGAGACCAGCACCACGGTCTTGTCAGGATGAACACTCTTGGCTGACATCGCAAAAGATACGCCTACACCCAGCAGGCTGTAATTGCCCGGATGCATAATCCCGCCCAGTTTCAGCCCGCGCTTAGCAGCAATATTTGTGCCAATCTCGTTCCAGAAATGCGTGTTGCCACCGTCAAAGACCAACCAGTCGCCATCTTTCATCTCGGCCTGTACATCGACAGCCAGTTGCAACGGGTGCATCTTGCGCCCCTCGGCAACATCCGTTGCGTGTTCTGCCTCCAGATGGTCGCTCCATTCCTGCACCCAGTCCGTGCGGCGCTGCTGTTGCAGGGTGAACCAATCATCCCAAGTCTCGTCCAGATCCGCCGACGCATCGAAGAACGCGCCTGGGTCCGAAAGAAGCTGCATGTCTGCCCCGTGGTTATAATCAAGCTCCTCAGAGCTGCCGTTCACGCAAATCAGTTTGGTATCTTTCGGAATGAAGGGTGGATTGCCGAAATTCATCTGGTTGTCCAGGCGACAGCCCACCATAATCACTACATCGGCCTCATGGATCGCAGGCTTCGATGGATGATATTGGTGGAAATCCGCCAGCCCCATATAGCACTCCGAGGACTCGCCAAGGGTCTTAGTATGATAGGGAACGTTATAGACCGGTATCCGCAATTTGGTGCAGGCTTTGTCCATTTGGGTTTCGGTCTTTGACCACCAGACGCCATGCCCGGCGATGACTACCGGGCGCTTGGCTCCGCGGATCGTGCGCAGCACACTTTCCAGAACCGATGGGTCAGGCCAAGCGCGCGGCGCCGGCTGGGCAGCCATATCAAAGGGACGCTCGTCGGTGCCTGCATCCTCGTCAAAGGACGAAAACATAATATCCACCGGCAACGCCAGATGCACCGGGCCGGGATAACCGGTGGTAGCCGCGCGCCACGCGCGGTCCACGAACTCACCGATGCGGTTGCCGTCAACAATTTGTTCGGAATACTTCGTGAGCGGCGCGGCAATGGCGACATCGTCGATTTCCTTGAACCCACCTGCGCCCTGTCGTTTCAGCGTCGAAGAACCGGTTACAAAAATCACCGGGCTGCGTTCACCCCATGCCTCCAACATCGCAGGGACAGCGTTGGCAAACCCCTCGGGGCCAACCAGGCAAAGCGTCGGCTTGCGCGTGATCCGGGCGTGCCCATCGGCCAGATGCCCGGCGATCTGCTCATGCGGGCAGTTGATCACCGGCATCTGGCATTCCATGAACCCTTCTAGGGCCGGATTGCAAAACCCCCCCGCCAGAGTAAAGGCATGGTCGATACCCTTTTGCTTGAAGGCGCGCGCCAACAAGGCGCCACCGCGGATTTTGGTTTCCATGTTCATGCTCGTCTCCATTATTTCGGTCACAGCGAGCCCGTATTCTGAGATCGCATCGAGATTACTGTCTTCGATTTGTTGTTGTCGGAAGACGGATGGTAGAGTGCCTCGGAGGTCACCGAGTCGATATCAGCCAGCCCTATTTGTGCCAGAGTCGTGCTGATCTCTTCGCGAAAACAATTCAGCAGAGCAGTGACACCCGCCGGGCCTTCGGCCCCAAGCGCAAAGAGCGCAGGGCGGCCGATCATCACGAAATTAGCCCCCAAGGCCAACGCCTTGACCACATCTTCACCATTGCGCACCCCGCTGTCAAAAATCAACGGCATGCCAGAGCCAACCGCAGCTCTGATCGCAGGCAACAGATCGATGGCAGCGGGAGTACTATCCAGTTGACGCCCGCCATGAGTGGACACATATATTGCATCCGCCCCAAGCGACTGAATTCGCACCGCATCCTCAGCCGATGTCACGCCCTTAACGATCAGCTGACCGCCCCACTGCGCACGCAGACGCTCCAGAAAGGCCCAATCGGCTCCCGCCCGGCTGGCTGCCCGGTCAAATCCGCTCGTGCCATCCTTTTTGATAAAATTCCTTGGCTTTGGCACACCGTTGAGCAACGTAGTGAGGGACCAACGCGGGTGCAGGGCGAAATCCAGAAACTGACGCGGACCTATGCGGAACGGCATGGAAAACCCATTGCGCAGATCACGCAGACGGCGCGAAACCTGAGGTACATCCACCGTCAGTATCAGGGTTTTGTAGCCTGCACTTTGGGCCCGCGCGACCATTTGCTCTGCTTGCTCAATAGACTGACTGACGTAAAGCTGAAACCAGGCGTTTTCCCCTGCCCAGCTTGCCATATCCTCGATAGAGGATGAGGCTGCTGAGGATAGACACACCGGGAGGTTGAACTTCCGCGCAGCTTTTGCCAAAGCACGGTCTGCCCCTGGCCAAGCCAGGTTACACATGCCCATGGGCGCAATACCCAGCGGCATATCAAACCCTTGGCCAATCAAATTAGTCGAAAGAGTGCGCGCCGCCACATCCTCCATCACCCGAGACCGCAACATCAGATCATCGAACCGCGTCCTGTTGCGGCGCGCCGCCACTTCACGCCCCGCCGCCCCTTCGATGAAATCGAAAATAATGCGAGGCTGCCGACGCTCCGCCAAACGGCGCGCATCATCGGACGAGATAACTCGCGAAGCCCGCTTGGGCGTTATGTCATCAAAGTTAGAAATCACCAGTCCCCTAACAGTCAGTTACTATGGGAAGTTAGGTAAGGTGCACCGTGCAAGCCAATCGAAATCGGTGCCAAGGGCATGCGTGAATGCTATGCAGAGACAGGTTTCATTCATTTCCCCCAATGCCCCTCAAGAACATTGGTCGGATGATGTGCCACGGCGATTCAACGCAGGACTGCCCTTGTCAGGCCGGGGCTCCAGCACCGCATCAAGTAGCATGCGCGTATAGGGATGCGACGGCGCGTCATAGACATCATCCGTTTCCCCTATCTCGCAAATCTGCCCATGTCGCAGCACCGCTACCCGGTCAGAGAGGCTGCGCACCACCGCCAGATCGTGGCTGACAAAGATGTAAGCCGTGCCAAGCCGTGTTCGCAAATCTGCCATCAGATCCATCACCGCCGCCTGAACCGAAACATCCAACGCCGAGGTGATTTCGTCGCATAACACCAAATCAGGATCCGCCGCGAAGGCGCGCGCGATGGCAACTCGTTGCTTCTCGCCCCCGGACAGCTGGCGCGGAAGGCGCTCGAGATAACTTTCTCCCAGGCGCACCTGCTCTAGCATTTCGATGCTGCGGCGACGCAGCGCCCCGCCTTTCATGCCTTTGTACAGCATCAGCGGTTGCGCTAGGCTTTGTGCCACAGTGTGCCGGGGATTGAGGCTTTCGTCGGGATTCTGAAAAATCAGTTGAATCTGGCGCAACTGGTTTGGCCCGCGCGAGCGGACGCGCGGCGGTAGCTTGGTGCCATCCGCCAAGACAACTGACCCGCTCACCGGCGGCAAGAGCCCGGCTAGCGACTTCAAAATCGTAGATTTGCCTGATCCACTTTCGCCCACCAGCCCCAAAGTTTCACCGGGCCGGATCGCAAAGTCCACGCATTCAACCGTGTTGCGGGGCGCCGGACGCCCCATCACCCGATCCAGAAGTGCCGGGCGCGCATGGCTCAACGACAGATTGCTCACGGTCAGCAACCGTGGTTCGGATGCGTCGCTCAGGGCACCGTCCAATGCGCTTGGCATCCTGGGGCCATCCAAGCGCGGGATCGCATCCAGCAGTTGTTGCGTATAGTCATTGTCCGGGTTGGTCAGGACCGTCTCGACAGTCCCTTCGTTCACCACCTCGCCACGCAACATGACTAGCACCCGCTTGCAGACCCGTGCAATCACGCCCAGGTCATGGCTGACATAAACCATCGCCATGTTTCGCCTTTGGGCTAACTCGCTCAGCAGATCAAGAATGTAGATCTGGGTGGTTACATCCAAACCCGTGGTCGGCTCGTCCAGAAGCAACGCATCAGGGTCTCCCGCCAATGCCATGGCAATCGCCACGCGCTGTTGCTGCCCGCCAGACAGCTCATGAGGAAATCGGGTGATAATCGCCCCAGGATCGGGCAGCCGCACCTGATCCAAGAGGTCGATGGCACGGGCGCGATGCTCTTCTTGTGGCAACCCGCTATGCAGGCGTAGCGCCTCTTCAAGCTGGCGACCGATTCGCAAGGTAGGAGTCAGCGATTGACCCGAATTCTGCGGAACGAGGCCAAGCTTACCACCTCGGATCGCGACCAGCTCCTTGGTATCCAAGGAAAACATATCCTGCCCTTGGAAGGTCACCTGGCCAGACAGCAACTGCAGCCCATGCTTGAGATAGCCCATTGCAGCCAGCGCCAATGTGCTCTTGCCCGAACCGCTTTCGCCGACTAGCCCAATACTTTCGCCCCGGCGAACTGTCAGATTGATATTTTTCAGCACGTGGATGACCGACCCAGCGCGGGCGGTGAACCCGATCGAAATATCGCGCATGTCGATAACGGGGACATCTTTGTCATACGCTTGGTCGCTATGTGGCATGTCAGATGCCTCAATGTTGCCAGTATCCATTAGATCGGTGCTTTCATTGCGCGGTCGACGCCAAGCCCCTTGGCCAATGCGTCAGCAGACAGGTTGATTCCTATGATCAGTGAACTGAGCGCAATCACCGGGGCCAGCACGCCGATCGGCGCAAAGGTCATGAATCCACGCGCATCGGCGATCATTAATCCCCAGTCTGGTGTGGGCGGTGACACACCAAAGCCAAGAAAGGAGAGCGACGAGAAAGCCAACAGCATCCAAGACCAGCGCATCGCACCTTCGACCATGAGAGTATCCAGTACGTTTGGAAGCAACTCTCTGCGCATGATCGAGAACATGCCATGACCGCGCGCACGCGCGGCTGCCACGAAGTCGCGCGCCACAACGTCATGGGTGGCGGCGCGAGCTATGCGAATTACCGGGATGCCATAGAAGAAGGCCAGCGTGGGTATCAGGACCTCGACCTTGGTGCCGAAGGTCACGATCAGTACCAGCATCTTCAGAATCCATGGCAGTGACAAGAAGGCATCGACGACGCGCATCAAAACCTCATCCACCCGTCCTCCAACAAGGCCAAAAAAGATGCCTACTAAACCGCCCCAGAACACTGCCAGCGGGGTGGCAATACCCGTGACCAAAATGGCCACACGCCCGCCTTGGATGGTACGACTGAACACGTCGCGGCCTAGGTGATCAGTGCCCAGCCAGTTAACCTGGTCCGGCCCACTGAGCATCGCACCGGAATTCATGGCTTTATAATCAAATGGCGAAATGTAGGGGCTGACCAACGCCAGGATCAGATGACCCAAAATCAGCGTCAACCCAATTGCACCGGAGGGACGGGAAAAGACATCGCCCAAAACCACCATAAGACGGCAGCGCTTGCGATCCTGAGGGAGTATTGCTTCGCTCATGATCTCAGCCTCTCGTATATAAAGTGCGCAGGCGCGGGTTGGCGAACATGGTCAGTAGATCAGCCGAGAGGTTCACCAGCACGTAGGCCGAGGCGATAATCAGCGCAAGCGCCTGCACCACAGGCAGGTCGCGGTCGGAGATTGCATCGATCATCATTCGCCCCATGCCGGGGAAGTTGAAAACCACCTCGACCACCACGACCCCGCCCAAGAGCCAGGCAATGGTTAGCGCCACCACGTTGATTGCCGGCAAAAGCGCGTTCGGCAACGCGTGTAGAAAGACGATCCTGCCGTAGCCCACCCCTTTCAGCGTGGCCATCTGAATATAATCGCTATTCATCACCTCAATAACCGAGGAGCGCACCATGCGCAGAATATGCGCAGTCATCACCATCGACAGCACGATCATCGGCAGAAGAATTTCCGGAAAAAACTCGCGAACGGGGGCCTCGGCGGCGGTCAGCACAATGCCTGGCAGCCAGCCCAGCCAAGCCGAGAACACAAGGATCAGGACTGTGGCCGATACGAATTCAGGGATCGTCATGGCAAAGATGGCGCCGGTCGATATGATTAGATCGATTGGCCGATCCCGCCGCAGCCCTGCAAACAAGCCTAGGATAATGGCCAACGGCACGCCAATCATCAGAGCGCAGACGGCCAGAAGCAAAGAGTTGCCCAAGCGCGCGCCCACCAAGCCCGCAATACTTTCCTGACCATTGGCCGACATACCAAAATCGCCGCGCATCGCATTACCAGCCCATTCCAAATAACGAGTCAGGGCCGGCCGGTTCAAGCCGAGCTCTTCGCGACAGTTTTCAAGCACTTGACCTTTGGCCTCGCGCTCAAGGAAGGCAGTGCAGGCATCGCCTGGCAAGAGCTCAATCCCGGCAAAAATGATAACCGAGACGATGGCCACGGTCGCCAACCCCAACAGAGTTCGGCGCAGAAACATACGCAGCATCGGTTTATCCTATAGCATTTACTTGATGGGCGCCGCACCGTTGTCGTCAGCACAAGGCAAGGCGTTCGGAGGGGTTTTACTCGACTGTGATAAGGCGCCAGCGCACCGCATCATTCACAACAGCATCGAGATTAGACACTCGGGATGAAACCCCGACCAGCCGCGTCACATGGTAGGGGATCAGGGTCCCGCCATTTTCCCACAGATATTCCTGCGCCGAGACATAGAGCGCCTTGCGCTTTTCAAAATCCAGCTCTCGGCGGGCATCTGATAAAATCTGATCAAAAGTTGCGTCCTTGAAGTAGGATTCGTTCCACTTCGCGGAACTGTGCCAGACCTCGTGCAGGACCTGATCTGCTGGGCGCTCGTTCCACCGCGTCGCGAAGGCGTCTTTGCTCATCCAGACCTGGCTCCAATAGCCATCCGTAGGCGTCTGGACCACATTCACACGAATACCTGCCTCTGCCGCCTGTGCCTGATAGGCGACCGCTAGCGTGGGCCATATGGATTCCAGCGTTGAGACATAAACGTCGATGTCGATACCATCAGGATAGCCAGCCTCGGACAAAAGCGCCTTAGCGCCCTCAATATCCTGCTCGCAACTCAGCACTGTACGATATTGATCACTGGGGGCCACAGGCGTGTCACAGGCAACCACACCGCCGCCTCCAAGCACCAGTTCCACCAAATCTTGACGGTCCGCAACAAGGCGCACAGCCTTGCGCACGCGGGGATCGCTATAGGGTTCGACATCGGTGCGGAATACCAGACCGCTCCAGTTGCCAGTCGGGATCTCCTGCAGGGTAAACCTGTCCGAACCCTCCAGCATCACCCTTTGCTGTGCTGTGATGCCGCGTTCCATGTCAAGCTGCCCACCCAACAGCGCCTGAAGACGGGCCTGGGCATCGGGGATACCGATGACCTCCATCCGCGCAACGCCCGGCGCACCCTTCCAGTAGTCCATATTCGCTACCAGAACGCTGGTGCCGTCAGCGTCAAATTTTTCAACCTTGAACGGGCCAGTGCCGATACCGGTTGTACCAATCGTATCGCCTGAATCTTCGGGTATTATCCGCAGGCGGTAATCCATCAGTTGCAGCGGCATGTCGGCAAACGGTGTATCCAGCGTCAGCTGAACGGTCATGTCATCCAGCGCCTTGACCTCCTGGATCATGGCCACGGCGGAACGCGCAGGTGACCCCAGATCCGGGTCCAACAAACGGATCAGCGTATAGACCACATCATTCGCATCAAAGGCAGTTCCATCGTGGAATGTCACCCCTTCACGCAGCGTGAAGGTCCAGATTGTTGCGTCGTCATTCGCCTCCCAGCTCACCGCCAGATCGGGGGTGGGTGTGCCATCCTGGCCAGGGCGCACCAGACGGCTCATCACCTTTTCGGTGATCTGCCGTACCCGACCATTCGAGATGGGGTCCAATGTGGATTCCGCGCCGTATCCCAATTCGTGAGCTTGTCGGAATGTGCCCGTCGGCTCGGCAAACGCGGCCGTTGCCATGATAATTGCAGCGAATACAGGTGTTCCCAGCTTAAGCATTTGTTTCTCCCAGTGTCTTTTAATAAGCTTTCCGCTTAACGCTGAAACTGTCGCATTGCGCTTGCGCAACACTAGAAGCTCCTCGCCCACAGTGATTTCAGCCTATCCTCCAAATCCACTAATACGGGCGTGCCGTCGTATTGAACAAATATTTATTTTTGACATGCGCATTCGGAATCCGAATGAGAGGAGCGCATTGCGTTCTACCGAAACGATGAGTGTGTTACTATGTTTTTTTGCGGTCAATCATGAAGCTTGATACATACTCCACTCGCGCTGCGAGACGTTTCGCGAGGCGCTCCGAGAATTCTACCGCCTGCCGGGAGAGCGCATCTCGACCGGAGGCGATGATGGCCACATGGTAGTTCAGCTCCTGCCGGATCGGGCGAAATACAACCCCGCCCATACGCACTGCATGTTCGGCTGTGAATGGATCAGCAATGGCCAACACGCCGCTTTCCCGGACCAGTGATGCGGCCAACGGCATATTGGTCGCCGACAAGCGCGACCGCGTCCGGAGGCGGTTGGACAGATCTGGCTCCATTGCCATCATCTCGTCGGGAAATGCCCCGCCAAAGGTAACAAAGGCTTCAGTCTCGGTCAGGGCCTCGAGATCGACGGAGCCGTCCTGCCCGACCAAATCATGGCTTTCGGGGATCAGACAGACATAGGGCGCAGAGGTCTGAAACAGAATTTCAACGCCGCCATAGGGTGGCTGACGGCCGACAACGCCGATGTCGATTTGCCGCGTTTGCACCGCATCAAGAATCGATGGCGTATTACGGGTATGGATCATGAAGCGCACATCCGGCGCTTCATGATGCATTCCACCGACCACTTTTGGTAACTCAAGCATAGCCACTGACTGGATCGTGCCGATCGAGATCACCCCGCCGCTGGTCGTCCGAATGGAATCGGCCAGATCCTGCAGGCGGTCAACGCTAGTGAACATGCCCTCGACCGCGCGGTAGAAGGTCCGCGCCTCCACAGTGGGCGACAGACCCCGGCCAGAGCGTAAAAATAGTGCAAAGCCAACAGACCGTTCAAGATCAGCGATCAGCCGACTGACGCTGGGCTGAGAGATATGCATCACATTTGCGGCTTCCGTGATCGAGCCGCTGCGCATTGTCGCCCGAAAGGCTTCCAACTGTCTAAGGTTCATCTCTCTTCCTTATTTGAATCTCAAAGCTTAAACACCAACACATAGAAATAAGCTATGTATTAATTAGACGCAAGCATGCGCAAAGTGAATGCTGTGCTCAGAAAATTCGATTGGTCCGATGCGCCTCACACCCATAGGCTGCAGGCGTTGTGAATTGCGAGACCATATTATGCCCAACCTATTCTTGCCTCGTTCTGCCTGGATGGACGATGAGCTGGTGATGCTGGAAGACAGCTGCCGCCAGTTCTATGAACGGGAATGCGTTCCGCACTACGAAGAATGGGAGGCGCTGGGCGCGTTCAGTCGAGATCTGTGGCTGAAAGCGGGGGAAATGGGCCTGCTGGGTGCAGAAGTACCCGAGGCCTATGGTGGGCTTGGCGGTACATTCGCTCATGATGCGGTGATCGCCTATCAGGGCAACCTGGCCGGTATCGATGGTTGGGGTGGCGGCCTACACAACTCTATCGTAATCCCCTATATTATTCATTATGGCACCGATGACCAAAAACAGCGCCTCCTGCCACGCATGATCTCTGGCGATTTGATCGGCGCCATTGCAATGACGGAACCCTGCGCCGGATCAGATCTGCAAAATATCAGGACCACAGCGATAAAGGACGGTGATCACTACAAGATATCCGGATCCAAGACCTTTATCACCAATGGCGCGCTGGCCAATTTGGTGATCATTGCGGCAAAAACCGATCCACAGGCTGGCGGACGCGGCATTTCGATGTTTTTAGTGGAAACTGATGGGCTTGACGGCTTCCGGCGCGGGCGAAACCTCGACAAGCTAGGGATGAAGTCCAACGACACGTCAGAGCTTTTCTTTGACGAGATGCGCGTACCAGCCTCGGCCCTGCTAGGATCGGAAGAAGGCAAGGGCTTTATTCAGATGATGGAACAGCTTCCACAGGAGCGCCTGTTGATCGCAGTCTATGCGGTTGCGCGGATAGAGCGAGCGCTCAACGAGACGCTGGCCTATGTAAAAGAGCGCAGCGCCTTTGGCCACAAGATTGCCGAGTTCCAGAACACGCAGTTTGTGCTGGCCGAATGCGTCACCGAAGCAACCATCGCCAAGACATTTCTGGATGCCTGCATCGCAGACCATCTAGAAGGTAAATTGACCACCGAAAAAGCCTCAATGGCGAAATACTGGCTTACCGATCTCCAATCTCGGATCATTGATCGCTGCCTACAGCTGTTTGGCGGGTACGGCGTGATGGCGGAGTACCCGTTGGAGCGGATGTATCGCGATAACCGGATCGAACGCATCTACGCTGGCACCAATGAAATTATGAAGCTGGTGATTGCCCGCAGCTTATTAAAGGACTGATCATGAAATCTGCGGCCGACCTTATACACTGTGAAGCGAACGATGCCGTCGCGCGCCTGACAATGAATCGCCCACAGGCGCGCAACAGCCTGTCTCTGGCCATGCTGGAGCAACTGCACGACGCGTTCGACACCTTAGGCAATGATCCCACCATTCATGTGATTGTTTTGGCAGGCAACGGCTCGGCGTTCTGCGCCGGACACGATCTGAAGGAAATGACCGCCGCGCGCGCCTCGGATGATGGCGGGCGAGCATTCTTCGACAAGACTTTAACGGCCTGTTCTCGGCTTATGCAGGCCATCGTGACCTGCCGCAAGCCAGTGATCGCCGAAGTTCATGGCATCGCCACCGCTGCTGGGTGCCAGTTGGTGGCCAGCTGCGATCTGGCCGTCGCTTCGACCGAAGCGCGCTTCGCTACGCCAGGAGTAAATATTGGCTTGTTCTGCTCTACACCAATGGTCGCTCTGTCGCGAAATGTATCGCGCAAGGCCGCCATGGAGATGTTGCTGACCGGCGATATGATTGACGCAGCCACCGCCTTACAGCTTGGCCTACTGAACCGGGTTGTTGCACCGGAGGTGCTGTCATCGACAACACTTACATTGGCAGAAAATATCGCCTCCAAGGCTCCTGCCACGCTAAAGATCGGCAAAGAGGCATTTTACGCCCAATCCGAAATGTCACTGTCGGATGCCTACGATTACGCTTCGGGCGTGATGGTCATGAATATGTTGGAGGCCGATGCCAAGGAAGGCATCAGCGCATTCCTTGAAAAACGCGACGCACAGTGGGCGTCACTCTGACGACGATCAGAGACCACGTAACCGCCAGTTTTAGAAGTTCGGACATATGATATGACAAACATTCAGACGATTGCCGTGATTGGTGCGGGCACCATGGGTGGCGGAATCGCGATCTCTGCGTTAGCGGGGCGGTTTAATGCGATTCTGATCGACGCCTCGCAGGACGCGTTGGAGCAGGCACAATTGCGCGTGCAGAAGTTCTTTAATCGCCAGGTTGAGAAAGGTCATATCACCCCTGAACAGGCTCGCGATGCACAACACCGGCTGCAACTATCGACGGACATGGCCACAGTATCTGGTGCAGATCTGGTTATCGAGGCCGTATTTGAGGATATCAAGATCAAGACATCGGTATTTTCCCGCCTGGAAAAGATTGTCGCCTCAGATTGCCACTTGGCCACCAACACCAGCGCCCTGAACGTCTCCGCGATTGGCGGTGCACTGCGCCGCCCTGAACGCCTCTGTGGCCTGCATTTCTTCAGCCCAGCCGAGATCAATCCGGCGGTCGAGGTGGTGCGCAGCGAAGCAACACAGGAAAGCACCATCGCTGCCGTCTTGAGCGTTCTGGAACAGTGCCGCAAAACGCCCATAGAATGCCGTGACCACAGCGGCTTTGCGCTGAACCGCTTCTTTTGCCCTTATACAAACGAAGCGGCCCGCTGCCTGGACGACGGCCTCGGCACACCTGCACAGATTGACGCGGTCGCTAAAGAGGCATTTGGCGTCCCGATCGGCCCCTTCGCAGTGATGAACATCGTGAAACCGCGCATCAACCTGGCCGCTATACACAACCTTGCTCATCTTGGGCCGTTCTATGCCCCAGCGCCAAGTCTGATCGCCTGCGGCGATTCTGATGGCAGCTGGCCGCTTGATGACGCGCCCGAACCACTGGGGAAAGCCGCGCACGATACAATCGCAAAACGCTTGCAAGGCGCTGTGTTTCTCGCAGTCCGACAGGCACTGGCCGAACAGGTCGCCGCACCGGAGGCCATTGATTTGGGTGCGAGGAAAGCCTTTGCATTCAAGACCGGCCCGGTTGCTATGATGGATGCCATAGGGAAGGACGCGGTCGAGGAACGGATCACGCTGGTCAGCTAACAAAGCTATCCGGCATCTTGAAACACGCGAAAGGGGCACCTCTTACGGCAATCCCCCCTAGGTGTTCAGTCACGGCATCTGGTGGATCGGATTTAGGATGAATCGATCTGGTGTCCAGATTTTGCAGATGTATTCGTAAGGCGTGAGGCCGTTGAAGGTCTTGAGCCTGCACGCAAAGTTGGAGACTGCCCTGAAATCTGCGAGGTGCGTGCGCAGCTGATAATGATTGTCGTATTGATATCGTTTGACGGTAACACCCTTGATCGTGTGGTTGATCCGCTCGACCTGACCGTCACTCGGGAAAACGATCCCCCGGATCGCTTTCTGATCCTCGTAACTTCAGGGATGGTTGGGTTTTGTCAGCC
The DNA here is from genome assembly GCA_947503145.1 of uncultured Roseovarius sp. Classification (GTDB taxonomy): domain Bacteria; phylum Pseudomonadota; class Alphaproteobacteria; order Rhodobacterales; family Rhodobacteraceae; genus Roseovarius. The sequence goes on along the minus strand of CANNCP010000001.1, from coordinate 376,074 downwards.
GATGCTCGATCCCATTGGCTTCGCAGATCATGTCAAAGCGCATCGGCCGGGAATAGATGGTGTTGCGGTTCCCCGGTAGCTCGGCGAACTGGGTGCCGTTGTCCCTGAGAATGATATGGACCTAATAGGGCACGGCTTCGAGCATATGCTGCAGGAGTTCCCAGGCAGTGCATCTGCCGCTGAAGGCACCCATGTAGCGCTGTCCGCGTCAAACGTGGAATTAGTGGCTGAAGAGCATAGAAGCAATCATCCAACGGCAGCAGCGTGTGCCGCCGGAACGCGACGATCATTGCCTCCTCTGCTTCGCTGACAAATAGAATTGACCAATGCCTCACGACCTGAACCAGACGCCGGAATACTTCGATATGTGTCAACGCCGGGGTGAAATCCGACCATTCGGCGATGCAAAAACCGGCCACTTTGATTTTGGGGTAACGCGCGCTATGGGCGGTGGCCAGTCATAGTAGCGACCTGCGCATCATGCTGCCGGACGCAAAACTGCTCTACCCGATGATGAAGTCTGGCTTATTGACACGCAAACCGTCGGGCGCTTGGCCAGAGCACGCAGTCGTGATCAGGGCGATGATCTCTTGATCATCTTCTTGCCATAAATATCCCCGCCGGAGGCACCGACATCGCAAGCCGCCACAGCACCGGATGCGAGTCACAACCGGTTTCCCCAGGCACCGGTCTGGCCCTGATGGGGCAGACCCAGGAAACCTGTGTGCCGCAGGCACTCCATGGGGTCATGCCCGGTCAGTCCAGAACGCGGGCTTCGTCGATTAGCAGGACCGGGATACCGTTGCGGATCGGAAAGGCGAGGCCGACATGGCGGCTGATCAGTTCTTGTGCCTCTGCGTTGTATTCGAGGCCCTGTTTGGTTTGCGGGCAAACGAGCGCCTCCAGCATACGGCGGTCGAACATTGCAAGTTTTGCATCATCTGTCATTGCATCATCTCTTCCGCGCCACCGCGCATGGTAAATTCGATCAATGTCACCAGTGTCTCACGTCGGGTACTCAGCGACGGGGCCTCCAGCAGCGCCTGTTTATCCCCCGGCTCGAACCCGAGCAACATTGACAGCGAGTTGATCAAAAGCTCGTCTTTCGCTTCGTCCAGGCTATCCCAATCGGTACGGAGCTCGCGGGCACTGAAATACTGCTCCAGCAACGCCAGGAATTGCTCGCGGTCGAAATCGGGGTCTTGCTCTTCGGGGCCGAGATCGCGGTCAAAGCCGGTCCAGGACACCTGCGCGCGGCGATAGGGCGTGAACCCGTCGACCTCTTCGGTCAGGCGGAACCGCGAGACACCGGCCAGTGTGATCATATAGCGATCGTCCTCGGTCTCGGAGAACTGCGTTATACGTCCGACACAGCCGATCCTGTACAGCCCCGGCCCGTCGCGGCCCGGCACCTCGTTGGGCTGGATCATGCCGATCAGGCGATGGGGTGTTTTCAACGCGTCTTCAAGCATCACCATATAGCGCGGCTCGAACAGGTGCAGCGGCAGCCGGGAGCGCGGCAGCAAGAGCGCACCGGGAAGCGGAAAGATCGGGATCACTTCGGGCAGGTCGCCAGCATTCATCATGCCCATCAATCTAGCCCACCCGTCACCTCAGGCAAATATCATCGAGCTGAGTTTGCGGCGACCGTTCAAGACGACCGGATCGCTCGGCTTCAGTGCTTCGAACACGGTAAAGAGCTGCTGCTTGGCTGCGCCGTCGTTCCACTCGCGGTCGCGGCGGAAGAGTTCGAGCAACTGATCGACTGCCTCGGCGGCCTGCCCATTGGCATGTAGTGCCTGTGCCAGATCAAAGCGCGCCTGATGATCGTCAGGGTTGGCTTCTACCGCTGCTTGAAGATCGTCCACCGGCCCTGCCGCGGCAGCTTGGCGTGCCAGTGCAATCTGCGCATGGGCTGCCTCGATTTCGGGCGCGCTGCTGATCTCGGCGGGTGCGCCGTTCAGGATCGCCTCGGCCTGATCGATGTCATCCATTGCCAGATAGGCGCGTACCATGCCCGCAAAGGCGCGCGCGTTGTTGGCGTCTTCCTGTATGATGGCGGCATAGGTTTCGGCGGCGTCGCTCGCGGCACCTGCCTCCAGCATTTCGTCTGCAGCATCAAGCGCATCGTCCAGTCCGTTACCCTCGTCCGCAGCGCCGCCCGCAGCCTCGACCACCCGTGCCACGAAAGCGTCGATTTCCGAAGGTGGGACAGCGCCCTGGAACCCATCGACCGGCTGACCCTTCCAGAAGGCATAGACCGTGGGGATTGATTGAATCTGCAACTGGCCTGCGATGCCCTGGTTCTCGTCAACGTTGACCTTGGCCATGCGCACTGCGCCCTTTGCCTTGGTCACTGCCGCCTCAAGTGCGGGACCCAGCGTCTTGCACGGGCCGCACCACGGCGCCCAGAAATCGACGATCACGGGAATCGTCTGCGACATCTCGACAACTTCAGCCATAAAACTGGCCTCCGAGACATCCTTGATCAGGTCGGTTGCGGGGGTCTGGCCGCCAAGTTCAATCATCTGGTTTCGTCCCAACATCTACGGTTTCACATTCCTCGCGTTACATGGCGTAGCGGTAGCGTGCTTGCAAGGGGGCGCCCCCGCAGCCCAGCCCAGAGCGCGAAGATACCGAAGGCCAGAACCTGAGCATCAGTGAGGCCGGGGATGTAATTGAGCGCGGCAGCGCCCGGAAGGGTGTTGAAATAGCCGAAGTGAATTTTCTTTGGTGCGCTCATAGCGGCTCCAGATACTTGTCCCACAGGGCATTCCGAAAGGAAAGTTCTGGGTCGATTTCGCGCTTTGCAGCGGCAAAGACCCGAGCGCGTGGATAGGCGTCGGAGAATTGCCCGACCGTGGCGTGCGGACGGTAAGGCAGGTAATAGGTGCCGCCGATTTCCATGACGCGGTAGATCAGTTCGCGGGTGAGACGCTGCATGTCCGCCTCAGCGCGCAGGGTCATCTCCTGGCTGAAGGACATGGCGGCAGCGATGCGCGGGGCCCGGGCATAGGAAAGCCAACTGTCGGGATCGGCATCGACGAAGCGCAGCGTGACGTTGAGCAATGATTGATACGATGTCGGGATCACCTCGCGGCAAATCGTCACGAAATCCGCAAAGCGGTCCGGGCTGACGAAATATTCATGCAGAATATCGGTGTACAGCGGATTGCTGTCGTCCAGCGTGATCACCGGTTCGTTGAGCAGGCTGTTACGCGTGACGCGGCCGCTGGAAAACCTCGGCCCGAGGTCGGTTTCGGTCCACCAGCGCAATCGTTTCATCCGTTCGCGCCCCAACTGCGCGCGGTAAACGTGGCGCGCGATACGTGCCGTCAGCCCCGAGGTGCGCGCAGCAGGCAGATCATCCTGATCGCCGGAAGGGCGGTAGGTGACCAACAGCGCGCGCTCGAAAAATGTATCCCGGTCCACATTGAGATGAGCGTAAGCCATGCTGACCTGATCGTCCACCAAAGCGGCCATGAACCGGCTGCCCAGTTCTGCTGTCGGCATTTTCTCGAACGTGGGTTTCAGGCGCTGGTTCGCGGCAATCTCGACCTGCATCCGGGTGATCGCGCCGGTCAGGCCGTAACCGCCCATTGTCATGCCGAAGAGATCGACATTCTGCGTGCGCGAGCACGTCACCAGTTCGCCGTCCGGCAGGACCATGTCAAAGCTGCGCACGGTGGTGCCCATCGGCCCCATCCGCACCGGCCAGCCATGGGCGTTGACACAAAAGGCGGCGGCAACACCGAAATCATTGTTGGACTGCATCACTTTCGGCCCGTAGCCAAGCGGATCGAGCACGGCGATGACGTGGCTCCAGCGGGCGCCGGCATGGACCTGCATGATACCGGCGGCTGTATCCGCCTCGACCCAGCCATTATCAAAAGTGATCGCATGCCCGTCCCGCGGGATCGAATGCCCCCCCATGGAATGACGGGCTGCACCAATATTGACGGGTCGGCCTTCGGAGGTTGCCTCGGCGATCTCGCGGCGCAGGGCCGCGACGAGGGAATCGCCGGGATCGTCACGCAGCGTAATGTGGCGAAAAATCGGAGTTTCGCTGAGGCCGCTGGCGTCGTTGAGTGTATCAGTATCACCGGACGGAGCGAGCGATAGAGTGCCTGCCGTGCTGGGCAACTCCGCAGCATGACGCCGGGTTGCCCAAGCCCCCAGCCATACGCCGCCGCCCAACAAAGCCGCCCGTCTTGTCAGTTTGAGCACTGTGCTGCCTTCTCCGATTCCAGTGTTATTCTGGCAGCTTATGCCAAAAGTAGCCGGTCAGGAAATCCCGCTTTTGGGCGCAGGCGGAATGACGGGCGAGGCCCCGGACCTGATCCGGGGCGGATGGCGATTGTCGTTTTACAGATCGAAGCTGGCAAAGACCGGTGCATGGTCTGATGGTTTCTCCCAACCGCGGACAGACCGCAGGATGCGGCTGGAATGACCGGCAGCGGCGATGTCGGAACTGGCCCATATGTGATCGAGCCTGCGGCCCTTGTCAGCGGCGTCCCAATCGCGGGCGCGGTAGGACCACCAGCTGTAGAGCTGCCCCTCGGGGATATCGTTGCGGGTAACATCCGCCCAGCCCCCCGCCTGCATCACGTCTCCGAATGCCTCGACCTCGATCGGCGTGTGACTGACGACCTTGAGCAGCTGCTTGTGCGACCAGACGTCATCTTCGCGTGGGGCAATATTAAGGTCGCCGACAAGGATGGCTTTGCGCGGCTTGTCCGTGTGGAACCAGTCACGCATTTCCGACAGGTAATCAAGTTTCTGCCCGAATTTTTCGTTCTTTTCGCGATCCGGAATGTCGCCACCGGCGGGCACATAGAAGTTATGAATAACAGTGCCATTCTCCAGCCGTCCTGCAACATGGCGGGCGTGGCCGAGGCCTGCGAAATCCTGATCGCCGATGTCTTCGATCGGCAGCTTGGAGAGGATCGCAACACCGTTGTAGCCCTTTTGACCGCGCGCGATCATGTGGGTGTAGCCGAGTGCGGCAAAATCTTCGGCTGGTATCTTGTCCACCGGGCTTTTGCATTCCTGAAGGCACAGGATGTCGGGGGCCTCCTGGCTGAGCAGTCTGCAGACGAGGGGCGCGCGCAGGCGGACCGAGTTGATGTTCCATGTGGCAAGGGTGAAAGGCATCGCGCGTCTCCTGTTCCGGGGTTGCGTGTTGAGATAGCAGAGCGCCCGGCTTCGGGCCAGAGAGCAATGGATGCGTCATGCAGTGCCGGTGCGGTGAGCGGCGGGTGTAAACAAGGTGGTTAACAAAGCCTTTATCGAAAGGGCGTAACACATTGATAAAAAGCAATTATGTTGACATTTTCAAATTTTCCCGTATAGGTTGCATCGTGCGGGGTTGATTTTGAAAGGCGTCATCGGGGGCACCCTACGAGAACAATGAGAGGTGACTGATGATGGAAGCGGATACAGGGCTGGAACGCAAGTTCGCACGGCTGGGCGATGACCTGACCGTGACGGACGGCACCCGGATCGAAGGCTATGCCAGCTATTTCGGCAAGGGCGATCAAGGCGGGGATGTGGTGGCGCAAGGCGCCTATGCCAAATCGCTCGCACGTCTGAAGCGCGAAAGTCGGCAGGTCAAGCTGCTGTGGCAGCACGATCCGGCGCAACCCATCGGCATCTGGGACGAGGTGCGCGAGGACGCCCGGGGACTATATGTCAGGGGCCGTCTGCTCGACAGTATCGAGAAGGGCCGTGAGGCAGCGGCGCTGATTGGTGCGGGGGCGATCGACGGGCTGAGCATCGGCTATCGCACGGTGCGGGCGACGAAGAATGACAAGGGCCAGCGGCTCTTGACCGAACTGGAGCTGTGGGAAGTGTCGCTGGTGACGTTCCCGATGCTGCCCAGTGCGCGGATCGGGGCCAAGGGCGAAAGCCCGGACGCCGCAGAGATGCGTGAATTGGCGGCGACCCTGCGGGGTGCACGCCAGGAGTTGGCGCGCATGTAGCGCCGGGCAACCTTCAACCAACAAGGACCAAGTGATGAGCAAAACCGAGGAAACCCCTCGGACCGGGGGAGATTTGTCTGCGGATATGTCTCCGGCGGCCGAAGTGAAGTCTGCGATGGAGGGTTTAATGAACGATTTCAAGAACTTTACGTCCGACACCCAGAACCGACTGCAACAACAGGAAGAGAAACTGACCATGTTTGAACGCAAATCCTTTGCGCCGGTGCGCCCGGCCCTTGCGATGCATACCGACAGCGCCGCCCCGCATCAGAAAGCCTTTGGCGCCTATCTGCGCTCGGGCGATGATGACGGGCTGCGCGGGCTGGAACTGGAAGGCAAGGCGCTGGGCACCTCCGTGGCGGCCGATGGCGGCTATCTGGTGGACCCGCAGACCGCCCAAACGATCAAATCAACGCTCAGCTCGACCGCGTCGATCCGGGCAATCGCCAATGTCGTCGCCGTCGAGGCCACCAGCTATGATGTGCTGATCGACCACACGGACGTGGGCCACGGCTGGGCCACCGAAGCGGTGGCCACCGTCGAGACCGGCACGCCCAACATCGACCGGATAACCATCCCGCTGCACGAGTTGAGCGCGCTGCCCAAGGCCAGCCAGCGCCTGCTGGATGACTCTGCGTTCGATATCGAGACCTGGTTGGCGAGCCGCATCGCCGACAAATTCGCGCGCGCCGAGGCAGCAGCGTTCGTGAGCGGTGATGGTACGGACAAGCCAAAGGGATTCCTGACGCATTCGTCGGTGGACAACGAGGTCTGGGTCTGGGGCAAACTGGGTTACATCCCCACCGGGACCGATGGCAGTTTTACCGGGCCTGATGAAATCGTCGACCTGGTCTATGCGCTGGGCGCGCAATACCGCGCCAATGCGAGCTTCGTGATGAATTCGAAAACCGCAGGCGCTGTGCGCAAGATGAAGGATGGCGACGGCCGCTTCCTGTGGTCGGACGGTCTGGCGGCGGGCGAGCCTGCGCGGCTGTTGGGCTACCGCGTGATGATCTGCGAGGACAGGTCAAGGCGCGCTCTGGTCGCGAACTGACCGGGGGTGGTGCGCGGCTCTCGAACACTGCGTACAGGATCATTGTCCGTGCTGCACCGTATGGCGCGCCTTCACGGCCAAGACCCGAGCAGCGCTTTCGCGACGGGGCCCGTATTTTTCGCATCGAAGCGGTCGCCGAGGCAGACCCATCAGCCCGCCTCCTGACCTGTTATGCTGAAGAGGAGGTGGCAGTATGAGCTACGGAGCCTCTGCCGCGCTTCAGGCGGCGATCTATGGCTGCCTGGTCAGCCAGCCAACCATCAGCGCGCTGGTCGGCAGCGCCATTTATGACGCGCTGCCTGCCGGGCCGTTGCCGGACACCTATGTGACGCTTGGCCCCGAAGATGTGCGCGAGCGATCCGATGCCAGCGGCAGTGGGGCCTGGCATCGGGTCATCATCTCGGTGGTGACGGAGGAGGCCGGATTCCATGCCGCCAAGTTGCTGTCCGCCGCGATCTGCGACGCACTGGTGGATGCCGACCTCGCACTGAACCGGGGGCATCTGACCGGGCTGCATTTTCACCGCGCACGCGCCAAACGCGAAAGCGGCGGACAGACGCGGCGCATCGACCTCACCTTTCGCGCGCGCGTCGAAGACACGGGCCAAGTTTAACCTTCGGAGAAAAAATCATGGCAGTTCAAAACGGCAAGGACCTTCTGATCAAGGTCGATCTGACTGGTGACGGCAATTTTCAGTCGGTGGCAGGCCTGCGCGCAACGCGGGTCAGCTTCAACGCCGAGAGCGTGGACGTCACCAGCCTGGAGAGCGCGGGCGGCTGGCGCGAGTTGCTGTCCGGTGCCGGCGTAAAATCGGCGGCAATCAGTGGGTCGGGCATTTTCCGCGATGAAGGGTCAGATGAACGGATGCGGCAGGTGTTCTTTGATGGGGAGACACCGATTTTTCAGGTCGTGATCCCCGATTTCGGCACGGTAGAGGGCCGATTTCAGGTCACGGCGATAGAGTATTCGGGCACCCATGACGGCGAGGCCACGTATGAAATGGCGCTCGCTTCGGCGGGGCGGCTGATCTTCAGCGCGCTGTAACCGCATGGCGAACCCCTGGACAGGTGAGGTCGCGTTGGTGATCGACGGCGAGCGGCAAATTCTGAAGCTGACACTGGGCGCACTGGCCGAGTTGGAGGCGCAACTGGAGACCGGATCACTGGTGGATCTGGTGGAGCGGTTCGAGGGCGGCGCGTTCAGCACGCGTGATGTGCTGGCGCTGATCGTGGCCGGGCTGCGCGGTGGCGGATGGCGTGGTCAGACCGCCGACCTGATCACCGCCGAGATCAAGGGCGGGCCGATGGTGGCAGCGCGGGTGGCGGCAGAACTGTTGGCGCGGGCCTTCATGCTGCCCGAAAGCCCGTGAACCGGTTCGATTGGCCCGCCCTGATGCAGGCCGGGCTGCACGGGCTGCGCCTGAGCCCCGCCAAATTTTGGGCGCTGACCCCGGCAGAACTGCGGCTGATGCTGGGCGAGGCAAAGGGTCACGCGCCACTGGCCCGCAGCGGGCTGGAGGCGTTGATGCGCGCCTTTCCCGACGGAAATGGAGATAAGAACGATGGACGACACTGACCACCTGGGCGAGCTTGACGCGCAGATCGAGGCGCTCGACGGCTCGTTGGGCGATGCCGCTGACATGGCTGCCGCCTTTAACGCCGAGATGGGCCGTATGCGCGCCACGTTCGAGCGCACGGGCTATGACGTGGCCACACTGGACCGCGGCCTGAGCCGGGGATTACGCGGTGCGATAAAAGGCGCCGTAGTCGATGGTGACAGCCTGTCTGACGCGCTGCACGGCCTGGCGAACACGATGGTCAACACCGCGTTCACCGCTGCCGTAAAGCCGGTCACGGACCATATGGGCGGGCTGATCACGTCAGGTATCGGCAATCTGGCTGGCGGACTTCTGCCTTTTGAAAAAGGCGCGTCCTTTGCGCAGGGGCGGGTGCGGCCCTTTGCCAATGGCGGCATCGTCAGTGGGCCCGTCACGTTTCCGATGCGTGGCGGCACCGGCCTGATGGGCGAGGCCGGGCCAGAGGCAATCATGCCGCTGGCGCGTGGTGCAGACGGCAAGCTGGGCGTGCGTGGCGGCGGCGGCAGCCCGATCAACGTGGTGATGAACATCTCGACGCCGGATGCCGACAGTTTTCGCCGCAGCCAGGGGCAAATCGCTGCGCAATTGGGCCGGGCCATCGGGCGCGGCGGGCGCAACCGCTAGGATCAGGGGAGAAAGACGATGGAATTTCACGAAGTACGTTTTCCGACCAACCTCAGCTTTGGTTCTGTCGGCGGGCCGCAGCGTCATGCGGATGTGGTCACGCTGGCCAACGGGTATGAAGAGCGCAACTCGCCCTGGGCGCATTCGCGCCGCCGCTACGATGCAGGCGTCGCGATGCGCGGCCTCGAAGATATCGAAACGCTGATTGCGTTTTTCGAGGCACGTCGCGGCCAGCTTTATGGGTTTCGCTGGAAGGATTGGGCAGATTACAGATCCGGCAGCCCGCTGCGCGAGGTGGCATACGAGGATCAGGTCATTGCTGTGGGCGACGACGTGACGCCAAGTTTTGCGCTGATGAAAGCCTATCGTTCCGGCACGCATAGCTATGCGCGCCCCATCACCAAGCCCGTGCGCGGCACTATCCGCATCGGGATCGGCGGGGACGAACAGCAGGAGGGTATTCATTACGAGGTGGACACCGCGACCGGGGTCGTCACCTTTGCTCACCCGCCTAACGACGGTGAACGGATCACTGCCGGGTTCGAATTTGACGTGCCTGTGCGGTTTGGCACGGACAGTATCCAGACCAGCGTCGCCAGCTTTCAGGCGGGCGACGCGCCGAGCGTTCCGGTGGTGGAGATCAGGGTATGACCGCGCTTGATCCGGCGCTGGAGGCGCATCTGAAAACCGGCGTCACGACGACCTGCCGCTGTTGGACGCTGAGCCGCGCGGATGGCGTCGTCATGGGATTTACCGATCATGACGGGCCGCTTGTCTTTGACGGGGTCACATTCAAGGCCGATACCGGCCTCAGCGCGCTGGCATTGCAGCAAAGCACAGGTCTGTCGGTGGATAATACCGAAGCGCTGGGCGCACTGAGCGATGCGGCGATCAACGAGAACGATATTGAGGCGGGTCGCTATGACGGCTCCGAAATCCGCGCCTGGCTGGTCAACTGGCAGGATGTGCGCCAGCGCCACCTGCAATTTCGCGGCACGATTGGCGAGTTGCGTCGATCCGGCGGTGCGTTCGAAGCCGAGTTGCGCGGACTGACCGAGGCGCTGAACCGGCCGCTGGGGCGGGTCTATCAAAAGCCTTGCACCGCAGTTCTGGGCGATACGGGCTGCCGTTTCGATATGGGCACGCCTGGCTATACATCCGAGCGTCCCGTGGAACAGATGGAGGCCCGGCGGGTTTTCCGCTTTGCCGCGTTTGGCGGGTTCGAGGGCAACTGGTTCCAGCATGGCCGCCTTGTCATGCTTGGCGGTGCGGCAAGCGGGCTATCCGGTGTGATCAAGCGGGACACCCAGGCGGATGGCAAACGAACAGTCGAGCTGTGGCATCCCCTGCGTGCGCCGATTGCATCTGGCGATCTGCTGCGGCTGGAGGCGGGCTGTGACAAACGCGCGCTGTCCTGTCGTCTGAAATTCCAGAACTTTCTGAACTACCAGGGCTTTCCCGACATTCCGGGCGACGACTGGTCGATTTCGGACCCCAGCAGGGCGGGCAGCCTGAGCGGAGGGAGCCGCCGGTGACAGACCTGATGGAACAGCGCATAGTCGCCGCCGCCCGAGGCTGGATCGGCACGCCATATCGCCACCAGGCGTCCTGCAGGGGTGCCGGAACCGATTGCCTCGGGTTGCTGCGCGGGGTCTGGCGCGAGGTACTGGGGACGGAGCCTGAAATCCCCCCCGCCTATTCGATGGACTGGTCGGAACCTGCGCGCGACGAGATACTCTGGGCAGCGGCAGAGCGGCATTTGCTGGCCAAACCGCTGGATCACGAGGCACTGGGCGATGTTCTGCTCTTTCGCATGCGCGGCGGTGCGGTGGCCAAGCATCTGGGGCTGTCAGGACAAATCGGCACGTCCGCCACATTCATCCACGCCTATTCCGGGCACAGCGTCGTGGAAAGCCCGCTGAGCATGCCCTGGCGGCGGCGCATCGTGGCCAGATTCACATTTCCCGAGGAGCGCATCTGATGGCAACCATACTACTTTCGGCCGCTGGCGCGGCTATCGGCGGGTCTGTCGGCGGGTCGGTTCTGGGCCTGTCCATGGCCGCAGCGGGGCGTTTTGCAGGTGGCGTGATCGGACGCTCGATCGATCAACGGCTGCTGGGCAATGGATCGGACGCGGTCGAAAGCGGACGCACCAACCGGCTGCGCCTTACGGGGTCCGGCGAAGGTGATGCCATCGCGCAGGTGTACGGGCGTATGCGGGTGGCCGGCCAGGTGATCTGGGCCACGGAATTCCGCGAGGAGGTAACGGTCAGCGGCGGGGGTGGCGGCAAGGGCGGTCCGTCCCGGCCCCAGACCCGGCAATTCAGCTACTCGATCAGCCTGGCCCTTGCGCTCTGCGAGGGGGAAATCGCCCATGTCGGACGGGTCTGGGCCGACGGGAACGAAATCGCGCGCAGCAGCCTGTCGATGCGCGTCTATACCGGCACCGCAGATCAGCTGCCCGATCCAAAGATCGAGGCGGTCGAGGGCGCAGGCACTGTGCCTGCCTATCGCGGCACTGCCTATGTGGTGATCGAGGAACTGGAGCTGGGCGAATTCGGCAACCGCGTCCCGCAATTCACCTTTGAAGTAATGCGCCCGGCGCAAGGCGGTCAGGACGGTGCGGCGCTTGATCCCGTTCATGCGGTACGTGCGGTCGCGTTGCTGCCGGGCAGCGGCGAATACACACTGGCGACGACCCCGGTAACGATGAATTTCGGCCCCGGCTCGACCGGGTTGGCGAATGTGCACACGCCGTCAGGGCAGGCCGATTTCACCACCGCGCTGGAATCGCTGCAAGGAGAATTACCGAACTGCGGCGCCACATCGCTGGTGGTCAGCTGGTTCGGCGATGACCTGCGGGCGGGGCAATGCAGCCTGCGGCCCAAGATCGAGCAGGAGCAATTTGATGCCAGCAACATGCCGTGGCAGGTCGCGGGCCTGACCCGCCACACTGCACAACTCGTGCCGCGCGACGATGGCGGTGCGCCGGTCTATGGCGGCACGCCTGCGGATGCGGCAGTGATCGAAAGCATCCTGGCGCTTCAGCAAAGCGGGCAGGACGTGATGTTCTACCCCTTTATCCTGATGGACCAGCTGGCGGGCAACCTGCTGCCTGACCCTTATAGCGACGCGGACAGCCAGCCGCCCCTGCCCTGGCGTGGCCGCATAACGCTGAGCGAGGCACCGGGGCGCGGCGGCAGCCCGGATGGCACCGCCGCCGCAGAGGCCGAAATCGCGGCATTCTTTGGCACGGCCCGCGCCAGCGATTTTGCCGTGCGGCCGATCTCGCCAGTCCAGAACAATACACCCACGAACGGCGCACTCGACCTGCTCAGCTATGGCGGTCCAGTCAAGGTGAGCCCGGTGGCCTACACTGGCCCTGACGAATGGAGCTACCGCCGATTCATCCTGCATAATGCTGCGCTCTGCGCCGCCGTCGGCGGGATCGAGAGCTTCTGCATCGGCTCGGAGATGCGCGCATTGACGCAGATACGCGGCCCCGGCAACAGCTTTCCGGCGGTCGCCGCCCTGACCCAACTGGCCGCCGAAGTGCGCAGTCTGCTCGGGTCGAAGGTCAAGATCAGCTATGCCGCTGACTGGAGCGAGTATTTCGGCTACCAGCCGCAGGACGGCAGCAGTGATCGGTTCTTTCACCTCGATCCGCTCTGGGCGGATACCAATATCGACTTTGTCGGGATCGACAATTACATGCCCTTGTCGGATTGGCGCGACGAGCAAGATCACAAAGGTGCTGATTGGGGTGCCATATACGACCTCGGTTATCTGCAATCCAACGTCGAAGGCGGCGAAGGTTACGACTGGTTTTACCATTCGGCAGAGGCCCGCGCGGCGCAGATCCGTACGCCGATCACCGATGACGCACATGGCGAGTCGTGGATCTGGCGCTATAAGGACATCCGCAATTGGTGGCGAAATGTCCATCACGAGCGTATCAGCGGCACCCGCAGCAGCACGCCGACGGCGTGGATACCGCAATCGAAACCGATCCGTTTTACCGAGATCGGCTGCCCCGCGGTGGATAAGGGTACGAATGTGCCGAACAAGTTTCTTGATGTGAAGTCATCCGAATCCGCGCTGCCGCACTTCTCGACCGGGCGGCGGGATGATTTGATCCAGATGCAATACCTGCGGGCGCTGATAGGGTATTGGACGGCAGAGGGCATGAACCCGGTTTCGGTCGAATATGACGGGCCGATGATCGATATGGACCACGCCCATGTCTGGGCCTGGGATGCGCGGCCTTTCCCGTTTTTTCCCAATAATCACAGCCTGTGGAAAGATGGTGAGAACTATGCACGCGGGCACTGGATCACCGGGCGCAGTTCGGCCCGGACGCTGGCATCGGTCGTCGGCGAAATCTGTGCCCGTTCCGGTGCCGTGCATGTGGATACCAGCGCGCTGCACGATTATGTGCGTGGCTATTCGGTCGAGGATGTAAGCGAGGCGCGCGCGGCGCTTCAGCCGCTAATGCTGCGCTACGGGTTCGACGCGATCGAGCGTGACGGCAGGCTGCGGTTCCTATCCCGAGACGGGATCGCCGACGCGAATGTAGCCGCAGAAGTGCTGGTACGCGATCCGCGCACCGGTGAGACGCTGGAGGAAACCCGCGCCAGCGCCGCAGAGATCGCCGGGCGAGTCCGGCTGCGCTTTGTCGAGGCGGAGGGCGACTATCAGGTGATCGCCGAAGAGGCGATCTTGCCCGATGACGCCACACATGCGGTGTCCACGTCGGAAATACCACTGGCGATGACACGCGCCGAAGGGCGCACCGTCACCGAGCGATGGCTGTCCGAGGCGCGCGTCTCTACCGACACGATCAAGCTGACGTTGCCGCCGTCGCTGTTGCGCCTTGGTGCGGGCGATGTGATCAGTCTGGACGATCTGGGCGGCAGGGGTCTCTTTCGGATTGACCGGGTCGAGAACATGGGCAACGCGCAGGCAGCGGATGCGGTGCGCATTGAGGCGGAAAGCTATGTGCCGATGGACATCACGATAGAGCCGCCTGCAGTGCGCCCGTTTACACCGCCCGTGCCGGTGCTGCCGCTCTTTCTCGATTTGCCGCTCATGACAGGATCGGAAGTGCCGCACGCCCCGCATCTGGCGGCCACGGCGCAGCCCTGGCCGGGCAATATCGCACTTTACAGTTCTGACGGCGATGCGAACTATCGGCTGACCCAGTTGATCGAGACACGCGCACGCATCGGCATGACCCAAGGGGCGCTGACCCCGGCACGGCCCGGCCTGATCGACCGGGGTGAGGGGCTGTTCGTGCGGATGCTGTCTGGCCAGTTAGAAAGCGTGGGCGACGACGCGCTGCTTGGCGGGGCCAACCTCTGCGCCATTGGCGACGGCACGCCCGAGGGGTGGGAGGTGATGCAATTCCGGGATGCGGAACTGGTGGCCGAGAACACGTATATCCTGCGTCACCGCCTGCGCGGACAGTTAGGCACCGATGATGCCATGTTCGGCGCATGGCCCCCCGACAGCTACATCGTGATGCTGGACGGCACGCCCGACCAGATCGAGATGGCCGATGCGGCGCGGCGGCGGGCGCGGCATTACCGGATCGGACCGGCCGGGCGGGTGGTTGACGATCCGTCCTACCAATACGCGGTGATCGCATTCGAGGGGATCGGCCTGCGCCCGCTCAGCCCGGTGCACCTGCGCACCCATCGAGATCCGTCCGGCGATATGGCGATCCGCTGGATCAGGCGCACACGTATCGACGGCGACCGCTGGGAAACCCCCGATGTGCCGCTGGGCGAAGAGACCGAACAGTATATCATACGCGTGTTCGACGGCATTGCATTACGGCGCCAGGAGATCGTGACTGCACCGGTCTGGATCTATACCGCCGCCGCAAAGAGCGCCGATGGCATCACCGGCGGGTACAAGGTGCAGGTGGCGCAAGTATCGGCAAAGTTTGGTGCAGGCGTTTTTGCCTCCGTCAGTGTGGCAGGTTAAAGTATTTCGCCTTGTTTACAGAAGCAGAAGCAAGGCGAAACGCAGTATGACCTGTCCATGTTGCGGGCATTTCTGGTTCAATCCCTGAACCGGATTGAACCTGAAACGCCTTAACCGCGCGCGCAATCGATGCATTTTGCCGCGGAGGGATCAAGCTCCAGCCGCGGTAAGGCGATAGCATCGCCGCAATCTTCGCAATAGCCGAATTCGCCCTCGTCAATCCGCCCCAGCGCCGTGATGAGCCGGGCACGTTCGGCCGCACGTCGGGCCTGCGACGCCTTGGACATGGCCTGATTTTGCAGTGCGTCCATCCGGTTAAGCCGCCCGACAGACTGCTGATCCAGCGTGACCGTCGCCTGCCCCGCCGCGCCCAGAACGTCGGCGCTGCCCAATTCGGCCAGCCGCGCCGTTATCCGGGCATGGAATTTTTCTGTCGTATTCTCATCCATTTATGTGAAGCACCCGATTACAGCTTTCGGTTTTGCCATCTATGCCTATCTGGTATAGTCGGCCCCGAGTAAAAGGAGTATCCCGATGGCCAAGACCCGCGCAAGACTGTCAGAGCTGGACCCGGTTTGGCAACAGATCACTGCCGAAGCAGAGGCGGCGGTCAGGGATGAGCCGCTACTGGGCGGGCTCGTGCATTCAAGCATCCTGCACTACAACGACATCGAATCGGCCCTTGGCTACCGGATTTCACTCAAACTGGCGTCAAGCGAGATGCCCGAGCAAATCCTGCGTGAAATCTGCGATTGGGCTTACGAGTCTGATCCCGGCCTGGCGCAGTCGGCGCGCGCCGATATCGTTGCCGTGAACGACCGCGATCCGGCCTGTGATCGTTTCATCCTGCCGATGCTGTTCTTCAAGGGTTTTCAGGCCATTCAAGCTTACCGCGTGGCGAATTGGCTGTGGCGCGAGGGGCGCAGGGATATGGCGCGTTTCTTCCAGATGCGCGCCTCCGAAGCCTTTGGCGTCGATATCCATCCGGCAGCGAAAATCGGTAGGGGCATCATGATCGACCACGCCCATTCCATCGTGATCGGCGAGACAGCGGTGGTCGGCGACAACGTGTCGATGCTGCATTCCGTGACGCTGGGCGGCACCGGCAAGGAAGAAGAAGACCGCCACCCCAAGATCGGCGATGGCGTGCTGATCGGGGCAGGCGCCAAGGTGCTGGGAAATATCAAGGTCGGCTATTGCAGCCGAATTGCCGCAGGCTCGGTCGTTCTGGAAGAGGTCCCGCCGTGCAAGACTGTCGCCGGGGTGCCCGCCAAGATTGTCGGCGAGGCGGGTTGCGATCAGCCTTCTATTTCGATGAACCAGTTGCTCGGGGTGCGCTGACAACACGCAAACACCATCCGCTGCTTATGCATACTCCGGCCAAATTTCGGCTGAATTAAAGTGTTCCGCCTTAACCGATGCCTCTGGTTCAAGGCGGAACGCTCTAAATAAATAACCCGCCCGGACAAATCAGAGCGGGCCAAGTCCGAGACGTGTCGGATGCGTCAGGCCAGCATCACCATCGGGTTTTCCAGATTGTCCACGATGTGCTTCAACAGCTCAGCACCGAGCGCGCCGTCGATCACCCGGTGATCAACGCTCAGCGTGACAGACATGACCGTTGCCACCGCCAATTCGCCATCCTTGCCCACGACCGGCTTTTTCACACCGGCCCCGACGGCCAGGATCGCGCCATGCGGCGGGTTGATCACCGCATCGAAATTGTCGATCCCGAACATGCCGAGGTTTGAGATGGCAAAGCTGCCACCCTGATATTCCTGCGGAGCCAGCTTGCGATCACGCGCGCGGGCCGCAAGATCCTTCATCTCGGCCGACAGCGTCGAGAGTGATTTCATATCGGCGTCCCTTAGCACAGGCGTAAACAATCCCCCCTCGATCGCGACAGCCACGGCCACATCCGACGGTTTGAGCTGCAGCACCCGATCGCCCGCCCAGACCGCATTGGCCGCAGGTACGGCTTGCAGCGCCAGCGCACATGCCTTGATGATAAAATCATTCACGCTCAGCTTGATGCCGCGCGGCTCAAGCTGCTTGTTCAGATCGCTGCGGAATTTCAGCAGCGCATCGAGGCGGATATCGCGGCGCAGGTAGAAATGCGGCACCGTCTGCTTGGCTTCGGTGAGGCGTGCGGCGATGGTTTTGCGCATCCCGTCCAGCTTTATTTCCTCGTATTCGCGCCCTTCGTACATGGCCGCGACTGTGCTGGCGCTGGGACCTGTGGGCATGGCCTGACCTTGGGGGGCCTGCTGCGCTGTCATCGGCGCGGCTGTTTCGGTGGATTCTGCTGTGCTGCCCGGTTTTGCGGCCTCTACGTCTGCCTTGACGATCCGCCCGCGCGGGCCGGAGCCGCTGATCTGGCTCAGGTCCAGCCCTTTGTCCGCCGCGATTCGCCGCGCGAGCGGCGAGGCAAAGATACGCCCGCCATCCTGGGATTTCGGCGCATCAGGTAGCGTTTTCTCACCACCCTGAGCCTGATCCCGGGCTTCTTTTGATTCGGCACGAGGCCCCGGCTCGGGGGTTGGGGCGGGTGCCGTTCCGGCAGACGCGTCGATATCCTCGGCGCTTTCGCCTTCTTCCAGCAGCACGGCAATCGCGGTGTTCACCTTGACGCCTTCAGTACCTTCGGCGACCAGCAGCTTGCCGATCACCCCTTCATCGACGGCCTCGAACTCCATCGTGGCCTTGTCGGTCTCGATCTCGGCCAGCAGATCGCCGGAGGCGACGGTATCGCCTTCCTTGACCAGCCATTTGGCCAATATCCCCTCTTCCATCGTCGGGCTGAGGGCAGGCATCAGGATTTCCGTTGGCATATCTCAGGCTCCTCGGCGATAGGTCACTTTATGCACCGTCTCGATCACCTCGGCGGTCGAGGTCAGCGCCAGTCTCTCAAGATTGGCGGCATAGGGCATCGGTACGTCCTTGCCCGTGCAATTGAGCACCGGCGCATCAAGATAATCGAACGCGCGCTCCATTATTACAGCCGACAGGTGGTTGCCGATGGCGCCCACGGGCCAGCCCTCTTCGACGGTAACGCAGCGGTTGGTCTTCATGACCGACGCCAGCACCGTATCATAATCAATGGGCCGCAATGTGCGCAGGTCGATCACCTCTGCCTCGATCCCGTCCTCGGCCAGCTTTTCAGCGGCCTCCAGTGCATAGCTCATGCCGATACCAAAGCTGACGATAGTGACATCGCTGCCCTCACGCCAGATGCGGGCCTTGCCAAAAGGAATGGTAAAGTCGTCCAGCACAGGCACATCGAAACTGCGCCCATATAGCATCTCATTTTCCAGAAAGATCACCGGATTGGGATCGCGGATCGCAGATTTCAGCAGACCCTTGGCGTCTGAGGCCGAATAGGGCTGCACGACTTTCAGCCCCGGTATCTGCGCATACCATGCGGCAAAATCCTGACTGTGCTGCGCACCCACACGCGCCGCCGCACCATTGGGCCCACGAAACACGATGGGACAGCCCATCTGCCCGCCCGACATATAGAGCGTCTTGGCCGCAGAGTTGATGATCTGGTCAATCGCCTGCATGGCAAAGTTCCAAGTCATGAATTCGACGATGGGCTTTAGCCCGCCAAACGCTGCACCGACCCCGATCCCGGCAAAGCCATGTTCGGTAATCGGCGTGTCGATGACCCGCTTGGCGCCGAATTCGTCCAGCAACCCTTGGGTGATCTTGTAGGCGCCCTGATACTCGGCCACCTCTTCGCCCATGATGAACACGTCATCGTCGCGGCGCATTTCCTCGACCATGGCCGCATTGAGCGCCTCACGCACGGTCTGCTTTTTCATCTCGGTGCCTTCGGGCCAGTCGGGACTCGCGTTGGATTTGGCCGTGGCAGGTGCCTCCGCAGAGGACCCGCCCCGCGCCTGAGCCGGGGCCTCTGCGTTCGCCGCGCCTGGCTCTGCCACTGTCGTCGGGGCAGGCTTCTCATTGCCTGACCCCGCATCAATATCCTCGGCGCTTTCGCCCTCCTCCAGCAGCACGGCGATGGCGGCGTTGACCTTGACGGCCTCGGTGCCTTCGGCGATCAAGATTTTCCCGATCACACCATCGTCCACGGCCTCGAACTCCATCGTGGCCTTGTCGGTCTCGATCTCGGCGATGATGTCACCGGAGGTAACGCTGTCGCCTTCCTTGACCAGCCATTTGGCCAATGTCCCCTCTTCCATCGTCGGGCTGAGGGCAGGCATGAGAATTTCTATCGGCATACTCTTTTCTCCTCAGGCGTTCTGCGGCGCAAGATCAGTGTAGATATCGGTCCACAACTCATCCACTGCCGGTTCGGGACTGTCCTTGGCGAACTCGGCAGAGGCGTTCACGATCTGCTTGATCTCCTTGTCGATCGCTTTCAGATCGTCCTCGCTCGCGTGCTTGCCGGTCAGCAGCAGGGTGCGCACATGCTCGATCGCATCCTTTTCCTCGCGCACCTTCTGCACTTCCTCGCGGGTCCGGTACTTGGCCGGATCGGACATCGAATGGCCACGATAGCGATAGGTCTTGATCTCCAGGATATAGGGGCCGTTGCCCGCGCGACAGTGCCCGACGGCCTTTCGCCCTGCGTCCCGGACGGCCAACACATCCATGCCATCGACGATTTCGCCGGGAATGCCGAACGCCTCGCCCCGCATGTAAAGGTCGGGCGTCGAGGTCGACCGCTTCTGCGAGGTGCCCATCGCATACTGGTTGTTCTCGATCACGAAAACCACCGGCAGCGCCCAGAGTGCGGCCATGTTGAACGTCTCATAGACCTGACCCTGATTGGCCGCCCCATCCCCGAAATAGGTAAATGTCACCCGGTCATTGCCGCGGTATTGGTCTGAAAATGCCAGCCCGGCGCCCAGCGGCACGTTCGCGCCGACAATGCCGTGACCGCCATAGAAATGCTTTTCGGTCGAGAACATATGCATCGACCCGCCCTTGCCGCGGCTATAGCCACCTTCGCGCCCGGTCAGCTCGGCCATCACGCCATTGGGGTCCATCCCGCAGGCCAGCATATGACCGTGATCGCGGTAGGTAGTGATGCGTTTGTCGCCCTCTTCGGCCGATGCCTCCAGCCCGACAACAACCGCCTCCTGACCGATATATAGGTGGCAGAACCCGCCGATCAGGCCCATGCCATAGAGCTGACCGGCCTTTTCCTCGAATCGGCGGATCAAAAGCATGTCGCGATAGTAGGCTTTCAGATCTTCCGCCGAAGCGTTTGATTTAGCGCTGGTTTTCTTGGCAGCCATGGGCGCGCGGCTCCTTCTTGCAAGCGTCTCGGAAATAGTAGTTTAGCGTTAAACTATATAATACAACGTCTCGACGCATCTGGCGAGGCCGAATTTGACAAACCTTTCGGCGCGCCGTCTCTTGCCGGTCAAAGCAGGGGTTTTGCCAAAAAAAATACCCCGGCAAGAAACCGGGGCCGGTCCGACAGGAAGATGCCTATTTCGATCCGCACATGCGAACGGATCGTCAGAAATCACGCCAACAGGCGATATCCGCCACTTTCCGTCACCAGCAGACGTGCGTTCGACGGGTCCGGCTCGATCTTTTGCCGCAGACGATAGATATGCGTCTCAAGCGTATGGGTGGTCACACCAGCATTGTAGCCCCAGACCTCGTGCAGCAGCACATCCCGCGCCACGACACCCTCGGTCGAGCGATAGAGAAACTTCAGGATGTTCGTCTCTTTCTCGGTCAGCCGCACCTTGCGATCATCCTCGGCGATCAACATCTTCATCGCAGGTTTGAACGTGTATGGGCCAAGCTGAAACACCGCATCCTCGGATTGTTCGTGCTGGCGCAGCTGCGCGCGAATACGCGCCAGAAGCACCGGAAACTTGAACGGCTTGGTCACATAGTCATTCGCACCGGCATCCAGACCGAGAATGGTATCGGCATCGCCGTCATGGCCTGTCAGCATCACGATCGGCGATTTCACGCCCTGCTTGCGCATCAGGCGGCACAATTCGCGCCCGTCCGTGTCGGGCAGCCCCACGTCGAGGATCACCAGATCATAGATCGCATCCTTGGCATGGGCCATCGCCTCGGCGCCGTTGCCTGCTTCATAGACATCGAAATCTTCGGTCATGATCAACTGCTCGCTCAATGCTTCGCGCAGATCCTCGTCGTCGTCGACCAGCAGAATTTTCTTGAGCTGTGCCATAGGGTATCCTCAATTGCTTCCACCACACTTGCGCCGCACACTGGCATCCGGCAAGGGGTGCAACACCCAAATCACGCCCACGTGTTGCAGGGGTGGGATTTATTTCATTCTGTTTCAAAAAGGCTTAGATGAGAGCATGCCACCTGACCCCGGAGCAACCATGAGCCTCTCGCCCGACCTGACAGACCTTCTGGCCCGCGCCCGCGCCGATCTGCGCATGGGCGTGCCGGTGGTTCTGTCCGGTGATGCAGGCGGCGCGGTAATGCTGGCAGCCGAGACCGCCAGCGCGGCCCGTCTGTCTGGACTGCGGGCACTGGGGCGCACGCCGGTTCTGGCAGTGACCGCGCGCCGGGCCGAGACGCTCAGGGCGCGCGCCTATGACGGCACACTCGCGCGGATCGAGGTGCCGCAGGATGCCGACATCGCCTGGCTGCATGCCGTTGCCGATCCCAAGGATGACTTGCGCACCCCGATGAAAGGCCCGTTCAAATCAGCCCGCGGCGGCAATACGACACTGCACGCACTGGCGCTGACGCTGGTGAAATCCGCGCGCCTGCTGCCCGCCGCCCTGCTGTCCGATGTCCCCGACCCTGTGGATTTTGCCCGGCAGACGGGCCTGACCTGCCTGCCCGCCGGACCAAGCCAGAGCGCGCTGGAGGCTGGCAGCCCGCTGCACCCGGTGGTGCACGCGCGCCTGCCACTTTTGGTGTCCGACGCCGGGCGCCTGCACGTCTTTCGCCCCGAGGATGGCGGCGAAGAACATTACGCAGTCGAAATCGGCCAACCCGACCGAAGCGCGCCGGTTCTGACCCGGCTGCATTCTGCCTGTTTCACCGGCGACTTGCTGGGCAGCCTCAAATGCGACTGCGGCCCGCAACTGCGCGCGGCACTGGCCCAGATGGGGGCCGCGGGTGCGGGCGTTCTGCTCTACCTCAACCAGGAAGGTCGCGGCATCGGCCTGGCCAACAAGATGCGCGCCTATTCGCTTCAGGATCAGGGGTTTGACACCGTAGAGGCCAATCATCGACTCGGGTTCGAGGACGATGAGCGCGATTTCCGTATCGGCGCGGCCATCCTGTCACAGATGGGCTTTGACCAGGTGCGGCTGATGACGAACAACCCGGCCAAGATCGAAATGATGCAGCGCTGCGGCCTCAAGGTGACCGAGCGCGTACCGCTCAAGGTCGGCGAAACCGTGCAGAACCGCGCCTACCTGGCGACCAAGGCCGCAAAATCCGGACATATGCTCTGACGTATGCCCGCCCCAGCCAGCCGCGCCATCACGACGGCCTTGATCCGCACCCCGATCGCGAACCGCAGAACACGAACCGCGCCAGACGCCCCCCCCCCCCCTCTCTCTTTCATTTTTCCAAAAATACTCATTCACGCCATCTCAGCCGCGCCTGAACCCCGCGACATGGGCACGCGGCTTGACCCTGTCGGCATATCGCATAAGGCTACCAGTCAGATCCGGGATCTCCCCCGACACAGCCACGAAACGCCAAGGAAACACTCATGACCCAACGCTTGCATCTCGTCTTCGGTGGCGAGCTGACCGACCCCGCGCGCAACGTTTTCAAGAATATCGAGGACCTGCATATCGTCGGTATCTTCCCCAATTACGCCACCGCTTATGACGCTTGGAAGAACGAGGCCCAGCGCACGGTGGACAACGCCCATATGCGGTATTTCATCGCGCATCTGCACAAGCTGCGGGACGAGCAAAGCGCCGCCTCCCCGACCGAAGAACTGGGCTAGAGGCTTCGCGCATGGTCCGGTCACGCTCTCTTTCGGGCTATGCCCCCTGGCCGCGCCGCTCTGCGGGCACCCGGACAAAGGACCAGATCACCCGGCCGGAAGGCGCGCTGATCTGGGGCCACGCCCTGAGCCTCGATCACGCCAATGCGCTGGTGCAGCTGACCGAGCGTCTGGCGGCGCAGCGCGCCGGGCCGCTGCACCTGCTGTTGACCACGGCGCCGGATGTTCCCGGCCCGCCCTATCTGCACTCGAAAGCCCTGTACCAGCCGCTGCCGGAAGAGGCCGCGCCAGACGCCGAGGCGTTCCTCGATTACTGGCGGCCTGATATGTGCCTCTGGACGGGTGGCGGTCTGCGGCCGCTACTGATCACCTGCGCAGACCGGCGCAAGATTCCGCTCTACCTCATCGACACGATCGCGGCCCATCTGCCGCGCCCCGGCTGGCGTTGGTTGCCCGACCTGCCGCGCAGCGCGCTGGCGCGGTTTTCGAAGATCCTCGCGCACTCGGAGGCTGACGCCCGTCACATTCAGCGCATAGGCATCCCCGAGAGCGGGATCACCGTATCGGGGGCCTTTCGCGAAGGTGCGATGGCAATGCCCCATAACGAACCCCTGCGCGCAGAGATGGCCGAATGCTTGCGCGGCCGGCCCGTCTGGCTGGCGGCGATGGCCCAGCCCGGAGAACTGACAGATATTTTGCGCGCGCACCGTACGGTCAGCCGACTGGCGCACCGGCTCTTTCTGGTGTTGGTGCCAGACGACCTGTCGCAGACCGGCCTCTTTGTGGATGCCCTGCGCAAGGATGGATGGCGTCATACCGTCTGGTCCGAAGGCGGCATACCAGAGGAAACAACACAGGTCCTGTTGGCAGATACGCGCGGCGAAATGGGGCTTTGGTACCGGCTGGCCACGATCACGTTCATGGGCAGTTCGCTGGAGGCCGGTCATCAAGGGCGCGATCCGAACGAACCCGCAGCACATGGGTCGGCGATCATTCATGGCCCCAATGTCAGGCGTTACCAATCCAGCTACAGTCGCTACGCCGCGGCAAAGGCCGCGTGCGTCGTGCATGATGCCAATACGCTTTCGGCAGCGCTGGCGCGGCTCATTGCGCCCGATCAGTCGGCGGCCATGGCGCATGCGGCATGGGATGCAGCGTCAACCAGCGCGCAGGTGACGGATCAGATCGTTGATCTGGTTCATGACACGCTCGACATGCTCGAGGCACGGTGATGCGCGCGCCGCGCTTCTGGCTGAACCCGCCGGATCGTCCGGGGCTGGCTGCACGTCTTCTGGCCCCGCTCGGCGCGCTCTATGCGCGCGCCACGGCCCGGCGGCTGGCCCGGGGGGACGGCACCCGTGTCGGTGTGCCGGTGATCTGTGTCGGCAACATCAACGCAGGCGGCACCGGCAAGACGCCGACGGTGATCGCGCTGGTTTCCCATCTGGTCGCGCAGGGCTGCGACGTGCATGTCATCAGCCGCGGGCATGGCGGGCGTCTGACAGGTCCGGTCCGGGTCGATCCGCAACGCCACGGCGCCGCCGATATCGGCGACGAGCCGCTGCTGATTGCGGCCTTCGCGCCAGCCTGGATCGCACGCGACCGCGCAGCGGGCGCACGCGCCGCCGTGGCCGCGGGCGCGCAGGTGATCGTGATGGATGACGGATTTCAAAACCCCTCGCTGGTGCAGGATCTGGCTATCGTCGTGGTCGATGCCGCCGCCGGGTTCGGCAACGGGCGTTGCCTGCCCGCCGGACCGCTGCGCGAACCTGTCCCCGTAGGACTGGCACGGGCCGATCTGCTGCTGTCCATCGGCGGGGCCGCGCAACAGACGGCGTTTGCCGCGACATGGGCGAGCAAGGTTGCGCTACCGCATCTGCGCGGCGCCTTGGTGCCACTGCGGACCGGTATGGACTGGTCGGGCGCGCGCGTTTTCGCCTTTGCCGGGATCGGCCACCCGGAAAAGTTCTTTGCGACGCTGAAATCGCTCGGCGCCGATGTGGCGGGCACCGAGGCGCTGGAGGATCACCAGCCCCTGACGCCTGCGCTGATGGCCCGGCTGGCGACCGACGCCGCCGCCCTCGGCGCGCAACTGGTCACCACCGAAAAGGACGCCGTGCGGCTACCGGACGCGTTTCGCGCACAGGTCTTGACACTGCCCGTGCGGCTGGAAATCGAGGACTGGACGCCATTGGAGGCGGCGTTGGCGCGGATCGGAGCAACAAGACACATACCGCTCCGGACTTGATCCGGGGCGTGCATTACGCGTTCCCGTCCCCCAGCTTGGGCGAGGGTCGCTCCAGCACCAGATCGGCATCCGAAAACCGTATCGGGGTGCGCACCCCCGGCACGCCGCCCGGCGCGATCTGCATGCCGCGCGCCACCACCTGCGGATCAGCAAACACTTCATCAAGCGAATTGATCGGCCCGGCGGGCACGCCAGCGCCTTCGCAGGCGGACAGCAGATCGGCCTTCGAAATTTTCACCGTGCGCGCGGTCAGCAGTTCGGTCAGACGGTCGCGGTTCGCTACCCGGTCCGCATTCGTCGCGTATTCAGGTGCGTGCGCCAGTTCCGGCACGCCCAGCACGTCGCAGAGCCGCTGATACTGTCCATCATTACCCACCGCGATGATGATGTAGCCATCAGAGCAGTCGAACACCTGATAGGGCGTGAGGTTGGGGTGTAAATTGCCGGTGCGCCCCGGTGCCTGCCCGGTCGACAGATAGTTCATCGCCTGATTGGCCGTGACCGCCACCGCCACATCCAGCAACGCCATATCGATCTGCTGTCCCTTGCCCGTCGCGTGGCGCTGATGCACCGCCGCCAGGATCGCCGTGGTGGCGTAGACCCCGCTGAATACATCGGTGATCGCCACACCTGCACGGGTCGGCTGCCCGTCCGGTGCGCCGGTGATCGACATCAGCCCGGACATGCCCTGAATGATATAGTCGTACCCCGCCCGGTGCGCATAGGGTCCGTCCTGCCCGAACCCGGTGATCGAGCAATAGATCAGCCCCGGATTAACCTGCGACAGGCTGGCATAGTCCAACCCGTATTTGGTCAGGCCGCCGACCTTGAAATTCTCGATCACGATATCGGCATCGGCCACCAGCTGCCGGACGTGATCCTGGCCCTCGGGGGTGCGGAAATCGACCGTGATACTGGCCTTGCCGCGATTGCAGCCGTGGAAATAAGCCGCGCTGCGCTCTTCCTCCCGGTCGATAAAGGGCGGACCCCAGCGACGGGTATCATCGCCCTCGGGTGCCTCCAGCTTGATCACCTCGGCTCCCAGATCGGCAAGCGTCTGACCGGCCCAGGGGCCGGCCAGTATGCGCGCCAGTTCGATCACCTTGAGACCGGCGAGAGGCGCTGCACTCACTCCGCCAGTTCCTTCTCAAGGAGTTCGGACAGGTCGGCATAGCTCATGTTACCGTGGGTCTCGCCGTTGATCACCAGCGACGGGGTGGAGGTCACGCCATCTGCCTCGGTATTGGCCTCGAACCATGTGTAAAGCGCCTCGGCCTTGTCTGCGTCGGTCAGGCAGGCTTCCAGCTTTTCTTCGCTCATGCCCGCGACCTTGCCGATCTTGCGCAGCTTGTCGGCGATGGCCACCGGATCGCTGCCCGACACCCAATCGCGCTGCTGATTAAAGAGCATGTCGGCAATCCCAAAGAACCGATCGGGTCCGTCACAGCGTGCCACCATTGCGGCCCAGAGGCCGGGTCGATCAAAATAGACGTCGCGGTAGACAAATCGCACCTTGCCGGTGTCGATGTAATTGGCCTTCAGCTCCTTGAAGGTGCTTTCATGAAAACTCGCGCAATGCGGACAGGTGAAAGATGCATATTCCATCACTGTCACCTTGGCATCCTCCGAGCCGAGGGTCATCTCGTATATCCCGGCCTCGTTCGGCATCTCTTCGGGGGCGGCATCAGTCGTGGTTTCGGTGTTTTCCTCGGCCTGGGTCTGCTCGGTTGCAGTCTGCGCGACCGCGCGCTCCGCCTGCAGGAGTACTACGCCGGCAGACGCCACGAGGACCGTGGCCCCGATCATCATAATTCGATTCATCATCTATCCCTTTTCTTGGATCAGCTTTTATGTTTGGACAATACATTGGCCCCCAGCGCGGCAAGTGCAAGGCGCAGATCACTGTCGCCCACCGACGCGGCCAGATCGGTAGCTATGGCGCTGTGCTCTGGCGCAACGCAGGCCGGTTCGGCAGATTTTGCGCGATGGTCGAACGTCGCCTGCCCTTCGGCAAAGCCGGTCGCCGCCGTCTGGGTGATCAGGATGCGCGAGATTGCGTTGTATCCGTAAACACCGTTGACCTTTTCGCGCAACTTTTCCTTCTGCATCTCCAGCATCGGGGCCTGAGGTCCGGTGGTCAGCACGGTCAACGTCGCCCCAAAACCACCCCGCGAATAGGACACGCTGACCGGGCGGGCGATTGCGGCAATGGCTTCGCCTGCAATCTCGGGCCATTGGGTCAACAGGCGCGACTGCTCAAACCCGCGACTGGCGGACGCGCGCTTGATCCGGTCCTGAAGCAGGCTGGACGTCCGTTTGAAGCCGCGCGTCGTGGTTTTGCGGTTCGCCATGGTTGACCTCCTTCTCTCAAGGGGCATTTTAGGGCATGTGACACAGCTTGCCAGCCCTTAACCTGACCGGGACATAAAGAATGCGTGATACGCCCCCGACATCCCGGCTGTCGGCCCTCCTGCTGGATTGGTACGACACCCATGCGCGCGTGATGCCGTGGCGCGTGAGCCCGCAGGCGCGGGCGCTGAACGTGCGGCCCGATCCCTACGCCATCTGGCTGTCCGAAGTCATGCTGCAACAGACCACCGTAGCGGCCGTGCGTAGCTACTTCGAGGCGTTCACGGCCCGCTGGCCCACTGTCACCGATCTGGCCGCGGCTGCGGATGCCGATGTCATGGGTGCATGGGCCGGGCTGGGCTATTACGCCCGCGCCCGCAATCTGCTGAAATGCGCACGAGTGGTGGTGGCGGACCATGGCGGGCGGTTTCCCGAAACCCATGCCGAACTGCTGAAATTGCCCGGCATCGGCCCCTATACCGCCGCTGCCGTTTCCGCCATTGCCTTTGATGCACCCGAAACGGTTGTTGACGGCAATGTCGAACGGGTGATGGCGCGCCTGTACGACATCCACACGCCGCTGCCCACGGCCAAGCCGGAACTGACCGCCGCTGCTGCCGCGCTGACGCCGCAGAACCGCCCTGGCGACCATGCCCAGGCGGTGATGGATCTGGGGGCCACCATCTGCACCCCGCGCAACCCCACCTGCGGCCTTTGCCCCTGGATGACACATTGCGCCGCGCGGGCTGCCGGGACTGTGGCAGACCTGCCCGCGAGATTACCAAAGAAGGCCAAACCGACCCGCCACGGCATCGCCTATGTCGTGCAACGGACCGATGGTGCGCTGCTACTGGAACGGCGCGAGGATCGCGGCCTGCTGGGCGGGATGCTGGGATGGCCGGGCAGTGCGTGGACCGAAGCCGCACCTGATCCGGCCCCACCGCTCCTTACCGATTGGACGCTGCTCAAGGACGAGGCGCGCCACACCTTCACCCATTTCCACCTGCGTCTGCGCATCGCGATTGCGACGGCACCGATGGACAGCGCGCCCGATCGCGGCGCATTTATCGACAAATCCCGCTTTCGTCCGGCGGAATTACCCACCGTCATGCGCAAAGTCTTTGATCTGGCGCGTGGCAGACTGGAAAATCTGGGATAGACTGGCGCGACACGAGCCATTCCGTTTGTCCAAGGACCGCCCCTGCCATGATCCCCGCCGCCACCGTCGCCAAAGTGCAAAACGCCCTTCCGTTCTGGATGTCACTATCACTGTTTCCAATCGCGCTGATCGGCGCCGTGCAGGGCGGCTGGACGGTGGTCCTGCTGCCGCTTTTTACATGGTATTTCTTTTCGCTGCTTGATGCGCTTCTTGGCCTGAACCTGGAGAACGCCGACCCGGAGACCGGCGACGACCAGCTGACATGGTACAGGATGATCACGCTGATCTGGGCACCGCTGCAATTCGTACTGCTGTTCTGGATGATCTGGTACGTGCCGGACGCGGCTCACCTGAGCGCGCTTGAAAAGATCGTGCTGTTCTTTGGCCTCGGCGTGATCACAGGTACGGTCGGGATCAACTACAGCCACGAACTGATGCACCAGAAAAACAAGTGGGAACGCTGGATGGGCGATCTCCTTCTGGCGATGGTGCTCTATTCACATTTCCGGTCCGAGCACCTGCTGGTGCATCACCGCCACGTCGGCACGCCGCGCGATACAGTGACGGCGCGGTATAACGAAGGGTTCCACCGGTTCTTCGCGCGGGTTTTGCCCGGCTCGCTGAAATCCGCCTTTGCGGCGGAAAAGGCGATGCAGGCGCGCAAGGACCGCCCCTGGACTGATCCCGGCAATCCGTTTTTCCGGTACTGGGCGCTGCAGGGCGTGATGCTGGTGCTGGCGCTGGTTCTGGGCGGCTGGGTCGGACTGCTGCTGTTTGTCTGGCAGGCCTTCATCGCGATCTGGCAGCTGGAACTGGTGAACTACGTGGAGCATTACGGCCTGACCCGCAAACATCTGGGGGATGGCAAATACGAACACGTCAAGCCGCAGCACAGCTGGAACGCAGCGCACAAGGCCAGCAATTGGCTGCTGATCAATCTCCAGCGCCACTCTGATCACCACTACAAACCTGACCGGCGCTTCCCGCTCTTGCAGACCTACACCGAAGCAGACGCGCCGCAATTGCCCTACGGCTATCCGTTGATGACCATGGCGGCAATGGTGCCGCCACTGTGGCGACGGGTGATGAACCGCCGCGTGCGCCGCTGGCGAGAGATGTATTACCCCGAAATCACCGACTGGAAGCCGTATAACAAGGCGCTGAACCCGCTGCCCAAACCATGATTCCGCCCCGGGTCTGACCCGGGGCCTCGTGGTGGGGATTACGGGGCGGCGTTCAGTGGCAGATGCCCGGTCTTGACGTAGATAAGGCATCCCTCGTCGGACCATGGCGCGTGACGCGACATATGCGGGCTACGGATCCAGCTGCCTGCCGGATAGCTGCCATGCTCATCCTGAAAGGTGCCTTCGAGTACGAAAACCTCTTCACCGCCCCAATGCTGATGCGGGGTGAACCTTGTGCCCGGCGCCCAGCGTACCAGTGCGACATTCTCGGTCGCCCCACTATGCAGCGGCAGGACCGACAGGCCGGGGGCCGTACCGGGGCGAAATTCGGTGCGGCGCGTGTCGATACTGAACTGCGCGGTGTCGTCGGGCGCAAACTGGTGCAGCTTGACCAGGATCGTGCAGCCCTCATCAGTATGCGGCGCATGGCTGGTGCCGATAGGGTTGCGCACATAGCTGCCCGCCGGAAAATCGCCGGTCTCGTCCGAAAACACGCCGCTCAGCACCAGGAACTCCTCGCCGCCGCCGTGGGTATGCGCGTCGAATTTCGATCCCGGAGCAAAACGCACGATGGTGGTGGCGCGCGCCACCTCATCCCCGATCCGGTCGAGCATCATCCGCTCGACGCCCCCAGCCGGGGATTCGGACCAGTTGTAATCTTCGGGCAGAACCACGACGCGTTTTTCAAAGTCGGCGTTGATTTCCATGCAGCCATTCCTCCTGAGTGGAATGAGACATAATCACTGCACGCGCACCACGCCAGCCATGTTGTCGGCGCACGTGGTCACAAGTGGTTTACCCGATGCGTGCCCGGTAAATACATGCTCTCCGATCCGAGTTCCGGACGGAAAAAGGCCCCGCCAACAAGTGACGGGGCATAGGTAAAGTGCCTGGCGTCAGGCCCCAGGCACCGGCGGTGTTCTTTTGTCTTGGGAAAAACTCAGTTCGGGCGGTTAGCCATCTCGGCGCGTATCTGCTGGCGTAGCAGGTCGATCGGGACCTTTTTGCCATCGCGCTTAAAGCACCAGTAAGTCCAGCCATTACAGCTTGGCGCGCCTTCCAGATGGGCGCCGACCTGATGGATTGACCCCTTGATATCCTCGCCGATCAACGTGCCGTCGGCGCGGACCTTGGCCTTGTGCCGCTGGTTCATCGAATAGAGCTCCTCGCCGGGGCGCAGCATGCCGCGCTCGACCAGTTGACCAAAGGGCACGCGCGGCTCGGACCGCTTGGAGGTGGAAACCTCCAGCGCTTCGCGGTCGAACTTGCGGATACCGCGCAGCCGCTTTTCAGCCACCTTGCGGTAGGCGGCCTCGCGCTCGATCCCGATGAAATCACGGCCCAGCATCTTGGCCACGGCCCCTGTGGTGCCGGTGCCAAAGAACGGATCAAGGATCACATCGCCGGGATTGGTGCTGCCCACCAGAACGCGGTGCAGCAGGCTTTCGGGCTTTTGCGTCGGATGCGCCTTGTCGCCGTCCTCGTTCTTCAACCGCTCATGGCCGGTGCAGATCGGCAGCACCCAGTCACTGCGCATCTGGATGCCTTCATTGAGCGATTTCAGCGCCTCGTAATTGAAAGTGTATTTGCCACCCTCCTGCTTGGACGCCCAGATCATTGTCTCATGCGCATTGGTCAGCCGCTTGCCACGGAAATTCGGCATCGGGTTCGACTTGCGCCAGACCACATCGTTCAGGATCCAGTAGCCTGCATCCTGAAGCGCAGCCCCCACCCGAAAGATGTTGTGATAAGAGCCGATCACCCAAATCGCCCCGTTGGGTTTAAGCAAACGACGCGCCGCCTTGAGCCACTCTCGGGTAAATCTGTCATAGGCGGCAAACGAGGAAAATTGATCCCAGGCATCATCGACGGCGTCCACCTGAGAATTGTCCGGGCGATGCAGATCGCCCTTGAGTTGAAGGTTATAGGGGGGATCTGCAAAAATCAGATCAACTGACGCTTCAGGCAGGCTTTGCATCACTTCGATGCAATCCCCGGACAGAATCGTGTTGAGAGGGAGCGCAGACGCGCTCTTGGCTTTGGTCATTATCTTCATTTTCTGCCTCTATCCGGCGCTTTGTGCGCTCTGGTTCGTTGTGGCCAAGGATGAGACAAAGCTGATTCGTGGTCAATTTCTTTTTTGAATCAGTGAGTTAGTTATTTCTCTTGATACAAGATATTGTGGACCGGCCTGAACGAACGTCTATGGTGTGGGGTCACACCAAGATTTTGCAGGGCCTCTTTGTGGCTTTTCGACGGATATCCGGCATTGGTTTCCCAGCCATATCCGGGCCACTGTTGCGCCAAATCCCACATGATATGATCGCGACATATTTTGGCCATGATTGAGGCAGCCGAAATCGACACGGATCGCGCGTCACCCTTGATGATCGTCTGTGCCGGGATGGTCAGACCTGCCGGGATCATGTTGCCGTCGATCAGCGCAAAACCGGGCATGCGGGGCAGTCCCGCAACTGCACGTTCCATCGCCAGATGCGACGCGCGCAGGATGTTGAGGCGGTCGATTTCTTCGACGCTGGCATGGGCGATCGACACCTCGGCCACAGCCGCTATCTGCGCATAAAGACCCTCGCGGCGCTTTGCGCTCAGTTTCTTGGAATCCTGCAGGCCCTCGGGGATGCGCGCGGGATCAAGGATGACCGCCGCCGCCGTCACCGGCCCGGCCAGCGGGCCGCGCCCAACCTCGTCAACGCCTGCGACCAGCGTGAACCCATCGGCAAATGCGGCCTCTTCAAACCGGAAATCAGGCCCATCCGCCACGCTAATGCGCGATGTCTTGGATATGGAGGATGTAGGGCGGCGACACTTTGATCACCTCCATGCCGGTCAGATCACGCATGTACCTGCGCGAGATAAATCTGAGCGCACCGGCATCGTCGGCATTAGCCATCGCTCTCTTCCAACCCGGCGGGATGGATGCACCGTCTTTGGCGATCTCATAACCGCAGCTGTCCATCCCGGTCCTCCCCCATTTGCGCCTTGCTTCATGTCTCACAAGCAGCGCCAAAATGCAAAAAAGAGAGAGGGGCGAATTTGCCCCTCTCCCCTCACACAACCGACGGCTGGTTGAATTGACAGCCCGTACTCATAAAATCCCGTTAAAAGCGTTGGTGGCTTTAGTGACGCCGCGCGCTGTAACCCCTGTTGTGGCCATGGCCGGAGCGATGCGCCCGGTGCTTTTGCACCTGGCGGCGATGTGCCCGGTGTTTCTGCATCTGACGGCGATGATGACGTTGCATCTTTTTCTGGCGGTGGCTGTGATGCACCTTCGGGCCGTGGCCACGGCTCGATACATAGGGAGTATCGCGGCGCTTGCTCTTGTTGTTGTCACTGATCGCCACCCCGATGATCGCGATGCCGGCGATGGCAGCGAGGGCACGTGCCATATCCCTGTCGCTAGCGGCGGCCGGTGTGGCAGTCATGCCGGCCACGGCAAGCGACGCGGCAAGGATGAGTGAGATGAATTTACCAGACATGGGTGAAGTCCTTTCGGGTCAGGTGTTGGCAGCCCCACCCGATGAGCGGGCAGAAGCGATGACACCAAACTGGGCCGGACCCACCGAGACAGGCAATAACGCCGGACTGCTATCCGATAACACGGGTCGTGACGGCCGCAATCACCCTTGAGTTATTGTATAGCAGCGCGCCCTCGGTCATGTTGCTGCGCATGAGACAGCATTTCATCCTCGCGGCCCTGATGGGCCTCATCGCCTTTGGCGCCAATGCCGCCGATGCGGCCTGCTATGCCGAATACAAGGCCAAGCGCGACAACCCGCTTGAGCTGCATTATAGTGTGGCCCAGATCAGCGGCCCCTGCACGGTAGCCTCGGCCCGCGCACAGCTGACCCGTAGCCTGGCATCGCAGGGCCTGACCCTGCTCAAGGTGCTGTCCGTAGAACAGCAATAGCCCGCCCGGGGGAACGCCATTGAATGAACTGACCTATTCTGCCGCCAACGCCCGCCGTTCGGGTAGCCGGGTCGTGATCATCGGCGTGGTCGGCATCGTTTTGATCCTGTCGCTGGCTGCCGTGCTGCTGTTCATGTCGTTACCCGATGCCAACGCGTTCAACGCCCGTGTCGAGCGGATATTCGTTGAGAATGACGCGCTGACCTCGGATGCCGAGATCAAGCTGCTGGAAATCCTCGCGCTCTCGGGCACCGCGTTTTCCGAAACGCTGATCAGCTACCGCATGGTGATCTTTGTGCTGTTGGTATTTGCAACAGCACTGCTGATCTCGGCACTGGTGTTTCTGGTGATGCTGATCGCAATGAACCGCCGGATGGCCCAGATCGAACGCTCGGGCATACAGGTCAGCTCGTTGCTGATCAGCCGGGCCGAGAAATCAGTCTACCTGAACAACATGGGGTTCAAGCTGACCGATGCCGCGATGGAGACGTTATCAATCCTCGCCGAGGCGCGAATGGATGGCGACGTCCTGACCGGTGCGGAAATCGAAGGGATAATTTCAGGCCGCAGCGCCGCCGATTGCGAAGAGGCGGCGGGCGCCACCCGCATCAAGCGCCTGCGCGACACGTTGGGCAATCAGATGGTCAGCGAGCTTCTGGTCAAGAACATCGCGCGCAAGGGCTATGTCCTGGCGATCGACAAGGACGTGATCCGGGTGATCTGACACACCAGCGCAAGAGCGCCTTCGTGCCTTTCCTCTACGCGGGAAACCTGCCTGTTGGCGATGCGCAAGGATATTTTCAGCAAGAAGAAGCCGAATGACTCTGAAGTTGTTTGGCCGGACTGATCATGTCCAGGTCCAGGCAGTAATCCCGTGGGTCAGTCCGGGGCCAGCATGTAGCCCTCGCCGCGCACTGTCTGAAGGTATCGCGGCTGTTTCGGGTCTGCTTCGATCTTGCGCCGTAGCCGGGTGATCTGGACATCAACCGCGCGTTCCTGTGCCTGCCCCTTGTCGCGGCCCAGATCCTCGACCAGCTTGGTACGGCTGACCGGCTGGCGCAGATGTTCGGAAAAGATGCGCATCAGTTGCGTCTCGGTCGCGGTCAGGCGGATCATCTCTTCGCCCTGCATCAACTCCGAGCGTCCGATATCGTAGCGCACCGGGCCAAGCTGCAGCACCTTGGGCAGCGCAGTATCCGGCACGGGTTCGGGCATGCGGCGCAGGATGGCGTTGATCCGCAGCAGCAGTTCCTTGGGCTCGAACGGCTTGGGCAGATAGTCGTCCGCTCCCGCCTCCAACCCGGCGATGCGATCCTCGGTTTCCCCCTTGGCCGTCAACAGCAGGATCGGCGTCGCCAGTTCGGCGCGCAGGGCGCGTGTCAGCGCGACACCGTCCTCGCCCGGCATCATCACGTCGAGCACGATCAGATCGAATTCCAGCCCGGCCAGAACCCGCCGTGCGTGGGTGGCCTCACGGGCGACCGAAACCAGAAAGCCATTGCGCACCAGAAACTTGCGTAGCAGGCCTCGGATACGTTCATCGTCATCCACGATCAGCAGATGTGGGGCCGGATCACTCATCGTCCTACCTCCCTCAGCGCATGATAACGGTCACGCATATCGGGGTCCATCATCGCCTCCAGCACCTGGCGAAAGCCGCTGACCGCCTCGGGTCCGGCGGCGCGAAAGGCCGCGCGCATGCGGGCACGCTGCGCATCGCTCAGCTTGCGTTCCAGCGCCACGCCTTGATCGGTCAGGTGCAGGTTGCGCTCGCGTTTGTCGGTGGTGCCGACGCGGCTTTCGACCAGACCATCCTCGACCAGGCTACGCAGCACGCGGTTGAGCGATTGCTTGGTCACGCCCAGAATGCCGAGCAGATTGTTCACCGTGGTGCCCGGGCTGCGCGCGATGAAGTGAATCGCCCGGTGATGCGCCCGCCCATAAGCCAGCGTGGTCAGAATGCGGTCAGGGTCAGCGGTAAACCCGCGATAGGCAAAGAACATCGCTTCGATCCCCTGCCGCAGCTGTTCATCCGTCAGAAAGAGGAGCGCTTCACCGCCCTGGGCCTCTCGCATGGGTCCACCCGTTCCTTTGTATATGTGATCTATTTTAAGTCAGCTTTATTGACATTCCAAGATCAAACTGGTAGCGAATCTCAGTTTTTGCGCAATTTAACGCCCGATCCGGACATATTTTACGCAACTTATGCAAACATGGCTAAAAGGAGAGTTGGCATGGCCGGCTATGATAACCGCGACGGCAAGATCTGGATGGATGGCAAGCTTGTCCCTTGGCGCGAGGCGAATGTGCATATTCTGACTCATGCCATGCATTATGCCAGCTCGGTATTCGAGGGCGAACGCGCCTATGGCGGCAAGATTTTCAAGAGCCGCGAACACTCGGAACGTCTGCATTTTTCGGCTGGCGAACTGGATTTTCAGATCCCCTGGACCGTAGACGAGATCGAGGCCGCCAAGCTGCAGGTGCTGACCGCCAATGGCCTGACAGACGGCTATGTGCGCGCCATCGCGTGGCGCGGCGCGGGCGAGGACATGGGCGTGGCATCGGCGCGCAACCCGGTGCATCTGTCCATCGCGGCATGGGAATGGGGCGCCTATTACGGCGACGCCAAGATGAAGGGCGCCAAGCTCGACATCTCGAAATGGAAACGCCCCAGCCCCGAGACGATCCCGGTGCATGCCAAGGCCGCAGGCCTCTACATGATCTGCACCACGTCCAAACACGCGGCAGAAGCCAAGGGATGCTCTGACGCGCTGTTCATGGATTACCGTGGCTATGTGGCCGAGGCGACGGGGGCCAACATCTTCTTTGTCAAGGATGGCGAGGTGCACACCCCCGATCCCGATTGCTTCCTCAATGGCCTCACGCGCCAGACCGTGATCGGCATGTTGCGCGACCGCAAGATCAAGGTACACGAGCGCTACATCATGCCCGAAGAGATGGAAGGGTTCGAGCAGTGCTGGCTGACCGGCACCGCCGCCGAGGTGACGCCGGTGGGGCAGATCGGCGACTATCGGTTCGAGGTGGGCGCAATGACCCGCGAAATTGCCGAAGGCTACGAGAAGCTGGTGCGCGAATAAGCACTTCGCCCGTAGCCCGAGACATCAGATAAAGGCGAAACACAAGTAACGCCTGGATGTCGTGCGCGTTTCGCAAAACACTTTAGGAGTGTGCTCGGTGCAGCAGCGCGGTGTAATCACCGCGCTGTCCAACTGCACGCCCGCTTCCTTGATTTGCGATATCACCTTGCGGCTGGCCGCATCAGGCCCCGAACCGGTGGATGACGACGGATCACAACACGATCCTGCGCCACATCGGATGTCAGGTACATACCCGGCATCTCGCAGTGGTTGCCCCACAGACCATTGTCCTCACCAGCGCACAGGCCGGTATTTGAGCCATGTCAGCCCGGACTGAGACCGCGCAGCCGC
Source organism: uncultured Roseovarius sp. (assembly GCA_947503145.1). Taxonomy (GTDB): domain Bacteria; phylum Pseudomonadota; class Alphaproteobacteria; order Rhodobacterales; family Rhodobacteraceae; genus Roseovarius. Next base: position 338,565 of record CANNCP010000001.1, on the reverse strand, counting down.
TCGGACCGGCGGCGCAGCAATTCAACCGTTGCCAGCAAGATGATCGACAGCCCCACGAGGATCGTCGCTACCGCGAGGATTGTCGGGCTGATCTGCTCGCGCAGGCCCGTGAACATCTGCCACGGCAGCGTCTTTTGACCCGCCGAGCCGACAAAGAGCACGACAACCACCTCGTCGAACGAGGTGATGAACGCAAACAGCCCGCCCGAAATGACGCCCGGCAGGATCAGCGGCATCTGCACCCGAAAGAAGGTCGTGACCGGGTTTGCCCCCATGTTCGCCGCCGCGCGCGTAAGGGAGCGGTCAAAGCCCACCAGCGTCGCCGTGACGGTGATAATCACGAACGGAATGCCCAGCACCGCGTGCGCCAGTACAACGCCCCAGTAGGTGCCTTGCAGCCCGAGCCGCGAGTAGAAGAAATACATGCCCGCCGCCGAGATGATCAGCGGCACGATCATCGGCGAGATCAGGATCGCCATGATCGCACGGCGGAACGGCACGTGTGGCTGGCTGAGGCCGATGGCTGCCAGCGTGCCGAAACTGACCGAGAGGGCTGTCGCCACCGGCGCGATACGTACCGAATTCCACAGCGCCTGCTGCCAATCGGGATTGCTGAAGAAGTCGCGATAATGCTTGAGCGAATAGCCAGCAGGATCGAAACGCAGCATTTCCGGCGTGAAGGTAAAGAAATTTTCGGCGTTGAAGCTGAGCGGCATGACCACCACGATGGGTGTGATCAGGAAGAAGAAGATCATCCCGCAGATCACCCGGAACGTAAAATGCCACAGCACCTGACCGGGGGTCAGATAGGGCACCAGCCTGGCGCGGTAGCGGTTATACGCGATCCAGTAGGTGAACCAGCCGAAGAACCAGCCAACGAGCGCGCCGACCACCAGGGCCGGCAGCCCGCCAACGGCATAGCCGCCCGCAGCAAAGAGCGCGATCATCGCCCAGCGAACCGTCTTTTCCTGTTTGCGGCCCAGCATCTCTACCGCGCCAAAGGCGATGACCGCCAGCAGGGCCGCGCCGACGACGACGCCTAGCAGGGTAGAGTCCTGCGCCGTGCCGATGAAAACCCCGGTAAAGGCACCCGCAGCGGCGAGGACCGGCACGTAAAACCCGGCCGACTTCTTGCCGCTTTCGATTTCGGTGATATCGCTTGTGGTCATTGACTTACCCCAGCTTCACGTTGTCGATGCCGACGATCTTGTCATATGCCCAGTAAAGGAGCAGCACGACCGCCAGCAGGATGGTGCCCAGCGCGGCGGCGAGGCCCCAGTTGAGCGAGGACGAGATGTGATAGGCGATCCGGTTCGAGATGAACGTGCCGGTGGTGCCGCCAACGATTTCGGGCGTGATGTAATAGCCGATCGACAGAATGAAAACGAGGATGGACCCCGCACCGATCCCCGGTACCGATTGCGGAAAATAGACCCGCCAAAACGCTGTCCAGTTCGTCGCACCCAGCGATTTGGCCGCGCGCAGGTAACTGGGCTGGATCGTCTGCATCACCGAATACATCGGCAGGATCATGAAGGGCAGCAGGATATGCGTCATCGCCACGATGGTGCCGAACTGGTTGTTGATCATGATCAATCTGGCGCCGTCGTCGACAAGGCCGAGCCAGACCAGCACATCGTTTATCACCCCCTGCTGTTGCAGCATCACCTTCCAGGCGCTCGTCCGCACCAGAAGCGAAGTCCAGAACGGCAGCAGCACGAGGATCATCAGGAGGTTCGCCGTGCGCATCGGCAGGTTGGCCAGTATCCACGCCACCGGGTAGGCCAGCACGATACAACTGGCGGTGATCACCAGGCTCATGAACAGCGTCCGCTTGAACAACAGCCCGTAGATGCGCTCTTTCTCGTCGCGGAACTCTGGACCGTCGGGCGACTTTTGCATGTCCACGGCGTTCAGAAAGTAGCCGTTCGTGTAACGCGGGCTATAGGTCTGGATTGTCTGCCAGTTGTCCACATCGGCCCAGTCCTTGTCGATATCGACAAACGAGTCGCGGAAATTCAGCGGCGTCATGTCCGCCGCAGCGGTCTGCGCCGCCTTCAGTTCTGCCGCGCCAGGGCCGGAATAGCCCGCCAGCGCGCTGATCGTGTCGGCCCGGCGCAAATCCTCGGTCAGCGCCACCTTGACCGCTTCCCACGGCTTCTGCTTGGCAACGGCCTTGCGATCCTCAATAGCAGTAAAGAGCGCAAAGGCAGTGTATTCGGCTGCGGTGCGCGGCAAGAGCGCGCTGATTTCGGCACTCGGCTCAAAACCGATATCGCCGCCAAAGTCGTCATCCGTCAGGTTGGTCAGGCGTTGGCGCTGCGTCCTGAGCAGGGTATTGTCCTTGGCCGCACCCTCCGGGCCGCTCATCAGGGCGAACCAGAATGCCGCATCTTTCCAGACATCACTGAGATCCTCCAGCACGTCGATCCGGTCCTCGCCGATATCGTCCAGCTTGCGTCCCGAAGACCGGAAGAGCGACGAAATCCCGGTCTCTTCGTAGTTGAGCCGGGTGCCTAGCTTGGTATGTTCCTTGGCCTCGGCGGCGAGGAACATATCATAATAGAGCGCTTCGAATACGGCCTCATCGGGCGCTTCGCCCAATGAGGCATCCCAAGTGTCCAATCTCTGCGTGGCGCCCGGCAATGTCGTCGAAACGATCTCGTTCTCGACCGAGCGAAACAGCATGTCGGCGATCGGCGCGATAAAGGTCAGCAGGACAAAGAGCAACAGCGGTGCGATCAACATCAGCGCACGCATCTTTTGCAGGCGCAGGGCCCGGTTCAGACTGCGTTTCAACGGCGTACCATCGGCGGCCAGAACCTTGGCTGTTTTGGTGGTATCGCTCATGTCAGACGCCCTCGACCAGGATGATTGTGCTTGTCGCCGTGCGCCGCCTGATATCGGCTACCCGTTGGTACTCCGGGTCGTTATAGGCGGCCTTGGCAGCCGCGTATGTGGGGAATTCTATGACCACGTGGCGGCTCTCGGCGGCGCCTTCGGGCACCTCGGACTGGCCTCCGCGGACGATGAACCGTCCGCCAAGAGCCAACAGAATCGGTGTATCCTTCTCGACGTATTCGCGATACGCGTCAGCGTCGGTCACCGTGATATGACCGATGATATAGCCCTTGGGCATGTGGTTTTGTTCTCCCGTTGGATCGTGCGGCCCGTTCATGCGGGCCGCACTTTGTTTTTATGAGGCGCGCGGCAGGCCGCGCACCTCATGGGTCTCGCTTACTTTGCGAGCCACGACTGGAATTTGGCGTCGATGTCGTCGCGATAGTCAGCCCAGAACTCATAGTTATAGAGGAATGTGTTCTTGGCGTTGTTGGGATCGGTCGGCATGTGCTGCGCCATTTCGATACCCAGATCGGCATGCTTGCCCACCAGCGGAGCCGACGATTTGCGCGCCGGGCCATAGCTGATGTACTTGGCCTGATCTGCCAGACGTTGAGTGTCGGTCGCGAACATGAGGTAGTCCAGGGCGCGCGCCTTGCGTTCGTCGCTCAGATCGGCAGGGATGATCCAGCCGTCGAGGTCGAACACCTGAGCGTCCCACATCATCGCGACGGGCTGCTTCTGCTCTTCGATCACGCTGAACAGACGGCCATTATAGGTCGATCCCATGAAGATTTCGCCATCTGCCAGCAACTGGGGCGTATCCGCACCGGCCGACCACCAGATCACATCGTCCTTGATGGTGCCGAGCTTGGCCAGCGCCTGCTCTTGACCTTCTTCCGTGGCCAGCACGTCATAGACTTCGTCCTTGGCGACACCGTCACAGAGCAGCGCCCATTCCATGTTGTTGATCGGACGCTTTTCCAGCGAACGCTTGCCGGGATATGTTTCCAGGTCGAAAACGTCGCAGACCTCGTCCGGTGCGTCCACGCCTTCGGGCACCATGTCGGTGCGATAGCCGAAGGTCGTCGAATAGACGATCTGCGGGACGAAGCAGTCCGTCACCAGCAGGTCGCCGAAATCGTCCGTTGCCTTGCTGCCGTCGTCACCGTCGGCCAGCATCTCGTCAAAGTCGATTTCCATCGCCAGACCTTCGTCACACAGGCGAATCGCATCAGAAGCAACCACATCGACCACATCCCAGGTGACGTTGCCCGCTTCGTTCATCGCGCGCAGCTTGGCCACAGCTTCGGCCGAGCTCTCGTCGTTGATGATGGTGACGCCGGTCTTCTCCATGTAGGGCTCGTTATAGGCAAGCTGCTGCGACTTGGAATAGGCGCCGCCCCAGCTGACGATTGTCAGCTCGTCAGTCATGTGGGCTTCGGCCGAGACCATGCCTGCCGCGACTGTAAGCGCCGTAGTGGTCATCAGTGCTTTAGTAAGTTTCATTCATGCTTCTCCCTAGTGATACCCGTTGATTATGAGGAAGGGCCATGCCACGGGCGAGGCAATCCGGCCCTCTGTTCATCGGACCCAAAGAGGTCGCGATATTAATTTTATCTGTTATGCATCCAGCGCGCGGCAATCCTCGGGAAGCCAGCCGATCTCGATCTGCTCTCCGGGTTGCATGCGCCGCTGGTCGGGCGCGTTGCGCGTTTTGACGATGAACTCGTCATTGCCGGCGACACGCAAGCGGGTGCGAAAGATGTCGCCCATATAGATGAATTCCAGCACTTCGGCCTTGAGCGTATGCGCGCCCGGCTTGAGCCGGCTCTTGTCCACCTCGACCCGTTCGGGCCGAATAGACACCCGCGTGCGAGCACCTACTTCGCTCACGTTCACCGGCTTGGCGTCGATCAGTGCGCCACCGTCCAGCTCGACCAGTGCAGTGCCGTTCTTGATCTCTTTGACGATGCCGAGCATCGTGTTGTTCTCGCCGATGAACTGCGCAACAAAGCTGTTGTCGGGCTCTTCGTAGAGCTTGTCTGGCGGGTCAATCTGCTGAATGTGGCCATCATCGAACACCGCGACGCGGTCCGACATGGTCAGGGCTTCGGTCTGGTCATGGGTCACGTAAACCGTGGTGATACCGAGGTTATGCGCCAGATCAGTGATCTCGAACTGCATCTTTTCGCGTAGCTGTTTGTCCAGTGCGCCCAATGGTTCGTCCATCAGGACCAGCTCGGGCTCGAACACCAGAGCACGCGCCAGCGCGACACGCTGCTGCTGCCCACCCGAGAGCTGCGAAGGACGGCGGCTGCCAAACTCGCCCATCTCGACCATCTCAAGCGCGCGCCTGACCTTGGCCTCGCGGTCGGATTTTCCGATCCTGCGCACTTCAAGCGGAAAGCTGAGATTCTCCGCGATCGTCATATGCGGAAACAGCGCATAGTTCTGGAACACCATGCCGATGCCGCGCTTGTGCGGCGGAATATTGTTGATCGACGTGCCGTCGAGGCGGATATCGCCGTGTGTCGCGGTCTCGAACCCCGCCAGCATCATCAGGCATGTTGTCTTGCCCGAGCCGGAGGGGCCCAACATCGTCAGAAACTCGCCGCGTGGTACTGATAAGTTCAGGTCTTTGACGACCAGTATTTCGCCATCATAGCTCTTCTGGACACGTTCGAATTCAACGAATGCGTCGTCGTTGCTCTTATCCGCCAAATTTGGCTCCCTGATATTTTTATTCGCAGTTTCTCCTGCGTGAACTCTGTACTAAATCCATATCATAGCCCCGGCGCAAGCGATAAACGGTTGTTTTCGTACAAATTGCGACATTTTTCGGCAAGTTTCTGACTTTTCACGCCGAATCCGCCCGCTGGGCAATCAGCCCAAAACGCGGGCGACTGCCTGAGCGGTCTTCTTCACCACTTCGTCCGCCTCGGCGCGGCTGAGGCAGAATGGCGGCGCGAATCCCAGGATATCGCCCTGCGGCATGGCGCGCCCGATTACGCCTGTTTCTGCCAGCGCGGTGGCGATTCGCGGCCCGACCTTATCGGCGGGATCAAAGAACACCCGGTCGCCTCGGTCCTTGACGAATTCCACAGCACACAGCATCCCCTCACCACGGATATCGCCAACATGGACGTGGTCGCCCAGCGCGTCGCGCATGGTCGAGTTGAGGTAGCCGCCGACTTCACGGTTGTTCTCGATCAGGTTCAGATCGTCCAGCAACTTGAGGTTGGCAACACCCGCCGCCGCCCCGATGGGATGCGCCGAATAGGTCCAGCCGTGGCCGATCGGGCCGTTCTCGTCGGTGCCTTGTTCCAGCACTTTCCACATCCGGTCCGAGACGATGGAGCCAGACAGCGGCGCGTAGGCCGAGGTCAGGCCCTTGGCGATGGTGATCAGGTCGGGTTTGATCCCGTAATGGTCCGATCCCATCATCGTGCCCAGACGGCCAAATCCTGTCACGACCTCATCGGCCACCAAAAGAATATCGTGCCGATCCAGTACTTCCTGGATCGCGGGCCAGTACCCTGCGGGCGGCGGAACGATCCCGCCGGTGCCCAGTACCGGTTCGCCGATGAAGGCAGCGATGGTGTCGGCACCCTCGCGCGCGATCATTTCTTCCAGCTTGGCCACGCAATGAGCGACGAACTGCTCTTCGGTCTGGTCCAGATCATCACGGCGGAAATAATACGGTGCTTCGGTATGCAGCACCTGCGCCAGCGGCAGATCGAATTTCTTGTGGAACAGCTCCAGCCCGGTCAGCGAGCCGGTCATCAGGCCCGAGCCATGATAGCCACGCCAGCGGCTGATGATCTTCTTCTTCTCGGGACGCCCGAGGATGTTGTTGTAATACCAGATCAGCTTGATGTTGGTTTCGTTGGCATCACTGCCCGACTGGCCGAAATATACCTTGCTCATGTGATCGGGTGCGCGGTCCATCACCATCTTGGCCAACGTGATGCTGGCTTCGGTGCCGTGGCCGACATAAGCGTGATAATAGGCCAGCTCGTGCGCCTGCTTCGAGATCGCCTCGGCAATCTCGGTGCGGCCATAGCCGACGTTGACGCAGTAAAGCCCGGCAAAAGCATCAAGGTGCTTGTTACCGTCACGGTCCTCGATATGGCATCCGGATGCAGTGCTGATGATGCGGCTTTGCACCTCGCCACGGGCGAATTGCGCCAGATGGGTCGAGGGGTGGAAAAACGTCTCGCGGTCCCATTCGGCAAGTTGATCGTTGCGCAGCATCGTCTGTCTCCTGAAATGATCTGCCCGGCATGACCCGGCGCCTTGCTGCAAAACATGCCCCAAACAGAACAGCCTGTGTTGCTGAAATTTCCGCGATCACCAGAAGAATATTCTGTCAGTCAACGCCCAGCACAGCAGCAAACGGTGGCACCGGGTCGTCCTTGACTGTTTTGGTCACGATGTAGGTGAAATACCGCGCCAGACCGATGCGTGCCTCCAGCATCGCATCTATGAGTCGCTGATAGCTGTCGATATCGCGTGTCACCACATGCAGCAGGTAGTCATACCCGCCACCCAGTGCCCAGCAGCCGGTGACTTCGGTATAGCGCTCCATCGCCGCCTCAAAGATGCGAAAGGCGGCGGCAGTATGATCGCTCAGTTCTGCGGTCACGAATACCTCCACATGCGGCCCAAGCTTGCGCAAGCTGATATGGGCATGGATACCCTTGATGATCCCGGCCTCCTGCAGCTTGCGCACCCGTTCCCAGCAGGGGCTGGCCGAGAGGCCCACCGCGTCGGCCAGTGCCGCGTTGGTCATCCGCCCGTCTCGGGCCAGGGCGCGCAGGATGTCTATGTCGCGGGCATCAAGTCGTATCATATCAGGTCCTGACCACTGTGCCGGTGTCCGTACCACCCAGCATGTCCATCACATGGGCTGCAATCGCGGTGTCCTGCGCGCCGGTGCCGGTCAGATCGCAGATCGTGACCTGATCCTCTTCGGTGCGCCCTTCGACCTCACCATTGATCACCTGCCCCAATTCCGGCGGATCGGGCCGATCCCACAAACCCGCCTCGATCGCGCCGCGCAACTCACCCAGACTGCGGCACTGACTGACACGGTCGCAGAAACAGGCATCTGCGGCGACCAGAACCTCGGGGGCGATTTCGGTCTTGCCCGGCGCGTCCGATCCCATCGCGGTGATATGCAGGCAGGGGTGCAGCATGTCGGCGGTGATCAGCGGGGTACGGCTGGGCGTGGTGGTGATGACCAGTTGGCTTTGCGCGACCAGATCGGCGGGATCGGCAACGGCGTGGACAGGCACACCCAGCGTCTCGGCCATTTCGCGGGCGCAGTCCTCGGCCTTGGCCGGGTCGCGGCCCCAGACCAGCGCCTGTTCAAAGGGGCGCACCAGTTGCGCGGCACGCAATTGCAGCCGCGCCTGCAGGCCGGTGCCGATCACGCCCGCAGTGCGCACGCCCACCGGCGCCAAATGCAATGCGGCCACCGCGCCTGCTGCCGCCGTGCGCAGGTCGGTCAGGTATCCGTTATCGAGCAACACCGCCTCGACCTGTCCCGTCTTGGCCGAAAAAACCATCATCAGCCCCCCGAGGCTGGGCAATCCCAGCGTCGCATTGCCAAAAAACCCTGTGCTGGCCTTCAGCGCAAACCGTTGCAGCCCATCAATATAGGCGGTTTTAACATCGAATTCGCCGCCGATCTTTTCCAGATCCATCGACAGGATCGGCGGCATGATCACCCGCCCTTCGGCAAGTGAAGCAAAGGCGCGCTCGATGATCTGGACCGTGCCCAGATCAAGACCAACGGCATCGCGCAACTGCGGCTCGGTCAGGATGCGGATATCATGGGGCATTGCGGTTTCCTTCCGGCTGATATGATCGTCCGGGGATGTGCAGATCACCCAGCGTTACGTCCTGCCCGGCCATGATCCGTGCGTGCAGATCCATATCCAGATTGCGCCCGGTGATGATCGTGGCGGCGGGCCCGTGCAGCGTCACCTTGCCGGTCAGCAATGCCGCGATGCCGACGACACAGGCACCTTCGGCGACGATGCGATCTTCATAGTAGAGCGCCTGCATGGCATGATAGATCTCGGCCTCGGAAATCAGGATGACATCATCCAGCAAATCGCGGCACATCGCAAAGCTCAGCTTGTTGTCCGTGCCGATGCCACCACCCAGACTGTCAGCGAGAGAGGCACGTTCCACCACCTCGACCGGATGACCGGCCTTCAGGCTGTCATGCATCGCCGCCCCGCGCTCCATCGTCAGGCCGATGATGCGGATATCCGGGCGGATCCGGCGGGCCGCCAGTGCAACGCCTGCGGCCAGCCCGCCACCCGACAACGGGATCAGCAACGTGCGCAGATCGGGCCGCTCCGCCAACAATTCCAGCCCGATAGTGCCCTGTCCGGCGATCACATGCGGATCGTCGAATGGCGAGATATTAGTCAGCCCTTCCTCAAAAACCAGGCGATGCGACTCGGCTAATGCCTCGTCCTGGCTGGTGCCGCAGATACGGACCTCGGCGCCCAATGCCTTGATCCCGTTCACCTTTGCCTGCGGCACGAGGTTGGACATGCAGATCACTGCCCGCAGCCCCCGTTCGCGCGCCGCATAGGCGACGCCGCGCCCATGATTACCGGTCGAGCAGCAGGTGACGCCCTTGGCCCCGTCCAATGCGGCCACGGCATTGAGCGCGCCGCGCAGCTTGAACGCGCCGATGGGCTGCATGTTCTCCAGCTTCAGCAATACCTCATGCCCGGTGCGCGCGGCCAGAAACGGCGAAGGCACCAACGGTGTATGATCCGCCACGCCCGCAATCATCCGAGCGGCAGCAAGGATATCGGCAAGGGTGGGCTGCATGGTGGGGCGCTCCGGCTGGTTTGGGGTAGTCTTTGGCGGGTGACGCGCAAAGGTCAAGCGCAGCACGGTGCAAAAAGACACGTGCAAGCACGCGCCACCTGGGGCAGGCTGCATCCGATACGGGTAAGGAGAGAGACGTGATTCACAAAGACCTGCCATTTTCGATGACCGAATTCCAGCGTCGCCTGACCAAGACGCGCAAGGCGATGGAGGCCGCAGGGATTGACGTCCTGTTTGTCACCGACCCGTCGAACCAGAACTGGCTGACCGGCTATGATGGCTGGTCGTTCTATGTGCATCAGGGCGTGCTGGTGTTTCTCGACGAAGACCCGATCTGGTGGGGGCGGCGGCAGGACGCCAATGGCGGTGTGCGCACCGTCTGGATGAGCGATGACCGGGTGATGGGCTATCTCGATCATTTCGTGCAATCGACAATACGCCACCCGATGCAGGACCTGGCCGCCCGGCTACGCGACATGGGACGCGGGGCTGCACGGATCGGCGTCGAGATGGACAATTACTATTTCTCGGCCAAGGCCTATGCGGTGCTGGAGGCCGAACTGGGCGATGCTACGTTCAGCGACGCCACGGCGCTGGTGAACTGGCAGCGCGGCGTGAAGTCCGATGAAGAGATCGCCTATATCCGCAAGGCCGCCTTGATCAGCGAAAAGATCATCGACGGGTTGCTGGAACGGGTCGAGCCGGGCGTGCCCAAGAACGAGGTCGTGGCCGAGATTTACCGCGACGCGTTGCGCGGTGTGGACGGCGCCTGGGGCGACTACCCGGCCATCGTGCCGCTGTTGCCGTCAGGCAGCGACGCGGCGGCACCGCACCTGACATGGGACGGTCGGCCATTCGCGACCGGAGAATCGACTTTCTTTGAGGTTTCAGGCTGTTACCGCCGCTATCACGCGCCGCTCTGCCGCACGTTGTTCCTGGGCAAACCCGACGATTTCCTGCTGCGGGCCGAGGCGGCGCTGATCGAGGGGCTGGAGGCCGGGCTGGACAAGGCGCGCGCCGACAACCGGGCCTGCGACATCGCAAATGCGCTGGCCGCCCCGCTGGAGCGCGCCGGGATCGAGCGCGGCGCGCGCTGCGGCTATCCCATCGGCCTGAGCTATCCGCCCGACTGGGGCGAGCGGACCATCAGCCTGCGCCCCGATGACGAGAGCGTGCTGAAGCCGGGCATGACGTTCCACTTCATGCCGGGGCTGTGGATGGACGACTGGGGGCTGGAGATCACCGAGAGCATCCTGATCACCGAAGACGGCCCTTGCGAGACATTCTGCAACCGGCCACGCAAGATGTTCGTGAAAGACTGACTTTCCCGGTCGCGGGAAAGTGTTGCGCCAAAGGTGAGCCGACTTTTGCGGCTGCACTTTTGGTGCGACCGGGCGGACTGCGATGGCGTGGCGCCTGCGGTGCTGTTCGCCCCCCCCCTATTCTATCGCCGCGTCATACGCCTCTGGCGGCAGTTGGCCGCGTTTGCGCTTCAGCACCAGCCGCCGTTCTTCCCAGCCATAGCGGGTGTCCTCGCGCACCGGCATCCAGGTCAGCACGCCGCCCTTGCGCCAGGGATCAACGACGATGCCATCGTCGAAATCATCGCCCCGGCGCGAGATGATCGCCGTGCTGTGCTCGATCCGCCAGTTGCGCGAATTGGCGATGGCCCGATGCAGGTCCAGTGTCTGGAACCGCTCTTTCTTCAGGCGTTTTTCCAGATCATGCGCCCAGTGCCAGCACAGGCCGCGCGGTCTGGTCCCCATATTGACCTTGGTGTTGTGAATCAGCGGCGGATCGGTGATCTGGTACTGCACGGCCAGTGTATGGCTGTAATCATAGGCCACCTGGGCCGCGCGGCTGGCCTCTTCGGGATCGACCTCGGGACCGAGCGCGCGGATCGATGCGGCAAGGGCTGCAATCTCGGCCGGTTTGCCCGGCGGCGGCGCAAAGTTGCCCGATTGCGGTACGCCGCAAGCAGCGACAAGCACAAGCGCCACGAGCGCCAGCAGGGATTTGGCACGCTTCATGATAGTCTGATCCTGTCAGGTCCGTTGTGAACACCGCTATCGCGGGCCCCTCGATTTTGTCGAGCCGCGCACACTCAAGACACCGCGACTGTTGCAGCTATCTCACAGGGTCGGTATTGGCTGTCCACCAAGGCTCACTCGGCGGCTTCCATCAGCCCCTCTTTCTTCAATTGAGCAAGAGTCAGGTCAAGCGCGGTCCAGGCGCGATCGACCAGTGTATCTATCTCGCTATCGGTCATCACCAGCGGCGGCGAGATGATCATCCGATCGCCGACATGACGCATCACCAGACCGTTCCGAAAACAATGCTCGCGGCACTTCAGGCCGGCTGCGCCCTGATCGGCGGCAAACTTCGCACGACGTGCGGCATCGGGGGTCAGCGCGATGGACCCCATCATGCCCACAATCGGTGCCTCGCCCACCAGCGGGTGTTCGGCCAGGCCGCGCCATTTCTCTTGCAGGTAGGGCCCGGTGTGCGATGCCACGCGGTCAACGATACCCTCCTCCTGGAGAATGCGCAGATTTTCCAGCGCGACGGCACAGGTCATCGGGTGGCCCGAATAAGTATAGCCATGCGCGAATTCACAATTGTTGATCACCTGCGCCACTTCATCGCAGACGATCGAGCCGCCGATCGGCGCATAGCCCGAACTGAGCCCCTTGGCCACGGTCATGATATGCGGACGAATCCCCAGCGTGTTGGAGCCGAACCAGCTACCGGTACGACCGAACCCGCAGATCACCTCGTCGGCGATCAGCAGGATACCGTATTTGTCGCAGATGCGCTGAATCTCGGGCCAGTATGTCTCGGGCGGGATGATCACGCCGCCCGCGCCCTGAATCGGCTCCGCGATAAAGGCCGCGACGCGGTCCACGCCCAGATCCTTGATAGCCTTTTCCAGCTGGCCCGCGCGTTCCAGACCGAACTCTTCGGGGCTGGTGTCGCCGCCTTCAGCCCACCAGTGCGGCTGGTCGATATGATGTACGTTGGGGATCGGCAGACCGCCCTGTTCGTGCATGAAGGTCATGCCGCCCAGGCTGCCGCTGCCGACGGAGGAGCCATGATAGGCGTTCTTGCGGCTGATGATGATGTTTTTTTCCGGCTGGCCCTTTTGCGCCCAGTAGGTCCGCACCATGCGGATGTTGGTGTCGTTCGCCTCGGACCCCGACCCGGCAAAGAAAACGTGGTTCAGGTCGCCCGGCGCCAGTTCGGCCAGCTTCTGCGCCAGCGCGATAGCGGGGACGTGGGTGGTCTGAAAGAACGTGTTGTAATAGGGCAGCTCGCGCATCTGGCGCGCGGCGGCTTCGGCCAGCTCATCCCGGCCGTAGCCGATATTGACACACCACAGCCCCGCCATCGCATCTAGGTAATCGTTGCCGTCGCTATCGGTCAGGGTCACGCCCTTGGCGCGGGTGATGACGCGCGCGCCCTTGGCCTCCAGTTCACCACCATTGGTGAACGGGTGCATGTGGTGGGCGGCATCAAGCGCCTGAAGTTCAGCGGTCGGCAGATGATTGGAGATGAGCGTCATGGGAAGGGCCTTTCGCAAGTCCGGGCGGCGCGGTGCGCGTCCTTTTTGGATCACAGAATATCAGTCGCAGCATGAATATGATCAAATTGCCGGACGGTCAATCGAATCACTCTACAGTGGATTCTTCGCTGAGCGACAGGCGCAGTTGCTCCATTCCCTGCATCACATCCCCCTCGATCGCCGCGGCAGCGGCATCAACATCGCCGATACTGATGGCGTGCATCGTCTCCCGGTGCTTGTCGGGCAGGTTCTGAGTACCGATACGGCCACAGACCACCCGCATCGACGGGCCAAAGCGTAGCCACAATCCTTCGGCCATATCAGTCAGGATCGGCGAGGCCGCCATATCATAGAGGTGGCTGTGGAAACGGTGATTCAGTTCCAGATAGGCGCGCAGATCACCACCTATGATAGCCCTGTCGAGGGCGGTGTCGATATCCTTCAGGCAGCTGAGGTGGGCAGGCCCGGCACGCGCCGCGGCACGACGGATCAGGTAGGGATCAAGCCACTGACGTGCCTGAATTATTTCAGATATACTCGCAGCATTCAGCTTTGGCACACTGACCCGGCGGTTGCCCTGAAACTCCAGCGCGCCCTGCGAAATCAGGCGGCGAATCGCCTCTCGCACAGGGGTCATGCCAGCGCCCAGATGTGTGGTCAGCCCCTGGATCGTAACCGCCTGCCCTGGAGTCAGATCACCATAGAGCACCATATCACGCAAGCGGCGGTAGATCAGCTCATGGGCGGGCAGGCGCAACTCCGTACTGGTCTCGGGGCTGAAATCTGCGGCGGCATTTTGCATGTTCGCGTGCTTTCCGATCACTTATCCACTCTCCAGACTTGCGAGTTTAACGGGTGCATGAAACCATTACCATATTGCACTTGGTGAAAAACTTGATCAAATTCGCATCCGGGACAGCATGACTGCTGACCAAAGGGAGGAAAACATGAGAATCACAATTCTGACTACCACCATCGCACTGGCCCTGACGACAGCAGCGGCAGGCGCGCAGGAAGTGCGCGTTTACAACTGGTCCGACTATATCGACGAAGCACTTCTGGAGAAGTTCGAGGCAGAAACAGGTCTGAAGCTGATCTATGACGTCTACGACAGCAACGAAGTGCTGGAGACCAAGTTGCTGGCCGGCGGGTCGGGCTATGACGTCGTGGTACCTTCGGGCACCTACCTGCAGCGCCAAATCACCGCAGGTGCCTATCAAAAGCTGGATGTGAGCCTGCTGCCCAACCACGACAACATGTGGAGCCTGATCACGGATCGCACCCAGAAATACGACCCCGACAACGCCTATTCAGTCAACTATATGTGGGGCACCACCGGCATCGGAGTGAATGTCAGCAAGGTGCGCGAAACATTGGGCGAGGACGCGCCGATTGACTCGCTTGATCTGATCTTCAAACCCGAAAATATGGAAAAGCTGGCCAAATGCGGCGTGCACTTCCTGGATGCGCCCGCCGAGACAATCCCCTTCGCGCTGCAATTCCTCGGCGAAGACCCCGACAGCCATGATACGGATGTGGTCGCCAAGGTCGAAGACGTCTACGCTGCGGTGCGCCCCTATGTGCAAAAATTCCACAACAGCGAATATATCAACGGCCTCGCCAACGGCGATGTTTGCGTTGCAATGGGCTGGTCGGGCGACATCCTTCAGGCGCGCGACCGGGCAGACGAGGCCGGCAATGGCGTCGAGATTGCGTATCACGCGCCCAAGGAAGGGGCGCAGATGTGGTTTGATCAGATGGCGATCCCGGTGGATGCGCCCAACCCCGAGGGCGCGCATAAGTTCTTGAATTTCATCATGGACCCTGAAAATGCCGCCGCCGCGTCGAACTACGTCTATTACGCCAATGGCAACAAGGCGAGCCAGGAGTATCTGCTTGACGATGTGATCAACGATCCGGCGATCTACCCGGACGAGGAGACGCTGAACAACCTCTACACCACGACCCCGCTCGATCCAAAAGTACAGCGTTTTGTCACGCGCCTGTGGACCAAGATCAAGTCGGGCACCTGAGACCTGACCATCCCCGCCCGCGCAGCACAGGTTGCGCGGGCTTTTTCCGCTCTTTCAAGGGGACAAATATTGGGCCAGACAGTTTTCGAGCCATGGAACGACCCGAACGTAAAGCCGCTCATTCAATTCAGAAACGTGACCAAGCGGTTCGGTGATTTCGTCGCCATCGACAACCAGTCCTTTGACATTTACGCGCAGGAATTCTTTGCCCTGCTGGGCCCGTCGGGCTGTGGCAAGACGACAATGATGCGCATGCTGGCTGGGTTCGAAGCCCCCACCGAGGGCACGATCCTTCTGGCAGGCCAAGACATCGCGCCCATTCCGCCGAACAAGCGGGCGGTGAACATGATGTTCCAGTCTTACGCGCTCTTTCCGCATCTGTCCGTCTGGGAAAATATCGCCTTCGGCCTCAAGCGGGAACGCAAGCCCAAAGACCAGATCGCCGAGCGCGTCGCGCAGATGCTGAAACTGACCCGGCTGGAAAAGTTCGCCAAACGCAAACCGCACCAGATTTCGGGCGGACAGCGGCAGCGGGTCGCGCTGGCACGGTCGCTGGCCAGGGCACCAAAGCTGTTGCTGCTGGACGAGCCAATGGGCGCGCTTGATGCCAAGCTGCGGCAGGATACGCAGTTCGAGTTGATGGATATTCAGGAAAAAACCGGCACCACCTTCGTGATCGTCACCCACGATCAGGAAGAGGCAATGACCGTGGCCAGCCGCGTTGCGGTGATGGATCATGGTCGGATCATTCAGGCCGACACACCCGCCCGTATCTACGAGATACCCAATTCGGTCTATGTCGCGGACTTCATCGGCGAAGTGACGATCATCGACGGCCGCGCAACCAGATCCGGCGACGGCTACGACATCGCCTATGCCGAAGGGCAGCCGCCCCTGCGGGCCCAGACCGACAAGACATTCCAGAACGGTCAGGCCTGCCATCTGGCAATCCGCCCCGAGAAGGTGGCGATCACCGCCGAACGGCCCGAGGGGGTGGTCAACGCGGTACAGGGCAAGATTCTGGATATCGCCTATCTGGGCAACCTTTCGACCTATCACGTAGAGCTGCCTAACGGACAGGTCATCAAATCGCAGATCGTGAACACCCGGCGCCTGTCGCGCCGCAACTTTACGTGGGAGGACACCGTCTGGCTCAGTTGGACCGAGACGGCCGGCGTCCTGCTGGAGGGATAGCGGATGCGTCGTTTCATCCTCATCGCCGTTCCTTATTTATGGCTGCTGGCGCTCTTTCTGGTGCCTTTTGCCATCGTGCTGAAAATCAGCCTGAGCGATATCATCCTGGCGATTCCGCCCTACACGCCGACGCTGGATTTCTCGGCAGGCTGGGAGGGAATCAAGGCGTTCTTTGGTGCCCTCGACCTGGAGAATTTCAGGTTTCTGGCCACTGACGATCTCTATTGGAAGGCGTATCTGTCCTCGGTGCAGATCGCATTCATTGCAACGCTGGCAACCCTGATCGTCGGCTATCCCATCGCCTACGGCATGGCCAACGCACCCGATCACTGGCGCCCCACCCTGATGATGCTGGTGATCCTGCCATTCTGGACCAGCTTCCTGATCCGGGTCTACGCCTGGGTCGGCATCCTGAGCAATGAAGGGTATCTGAACCAGTTCCTGCTGGGGATCGGCATCATCAGCGAGCCGTTGACCATCCTCAACACCAACACGGCGGTCTATATCGGCATCGTCTACACCTATCTGCCGTTCATGATCCTGCCGATTTATTCGACGCTGGAGCGAATGGATGCCTCACTGCTGGAGGCCGCCGAGGATCTCGGCTGCAGCCGCATCAAGGCGTTCTGGCTGATCACGATCCCGCTCAGCAAGAACGGCATCATCGCGGGGTGTTTTCTGGTCTTTATCCCGACCATTGGTGAATTCGTGATTCCGTCGCTTCTGGGCGGCTCCAGGACACTGATGATCGGCAAGGTGCTGTGGGAGGAATTCTTCAACAACCGCGACTGGCCGGTGGCCAGCGCGGTGGCGGTGATCCTGCTGCTGATCCTGATCATCCCGATCATCCTGTTCCAGCGCAACGAACAGAAACAGCGGGAGGCAGACAAATGAGACGCATGACATGGTTCAACGCGACGTCTCTGACGCTGGGATTCGCGTTTCTCTATCTGCCGATGGTGATCCTGATCATCTACAGCTTCAATGAAAGCAAGCTGGTGACTGTCTGGGCAGGCTTTTCCACCAAATGGTATAGCGAACTGTTTAGCAACGAGGCGTTCTTGGATGCGGCGTGGGTCACGTTACGGGTGGCGGTGGTGTCTTCGACCATCGCGACAGTCCTGGGCACGATGGCCGCGCTGGTGCTGGTGCGGGCCGGGCGCTTTGCCGGGCGGACACTCTTTTCGGGCATGATCTATGCGCCGCTGGTCATGCCCGAGGTGATCACGGGTCTGTCACTGCTGTTGCTCTTTATCGGGATCGGCCTCGACCGGGGCGTGTTCACCATCATCCTGGCACATACCACGTTCTCGATGTGTTACGTGTCGGTCGTGGTGTCGTCGCGGCTGGTCAGCTTTGACCATTCGCTGGAGGAGGCCGCACTCGATCTGGGCTGCTCGCCGATGCAGGCGTTCCGTCTGGTCACCTTGCCGATCATCGCACCTGCGGTAATCTCGGGCTGGCTGCTGGCCTTTACACTCAGCCTCGATGATCTGGTGATCGCCAGCTTTGCCGCGGGGCCGTCTGCCACGACACTGCCGATCAAGATCTGGAGCTCGATCCGGCTGGGCCTCAGCCCCGAAATCAACGCGCTGTCGACGATCCTGATCGCATTCGTGACCGTGGGCGTCATCAGTGCGTCGGTCGCCAGCAAACGGATGAGCCTGCGAAGGCAGGCAGACGAAAGGGCTGCCGTACACGCATGAGACGTGTCTATCCCGCCCACGCCTATGGCCAGTTGCCGCGCGAGCGGTGCTACTGGCCGACAACTGAGGCAGCGGCGCCCAACCCGCCTGCACACGGCACATTGTCAGCCGATGTGGCGGTTATCGGGGCTGGCTTTACCGGGCTGAGCGCGGCCCTGCATCTGGCACAGGACGGCGCCGATGTGATCGTACTGGAAGCGCAGGAGGTCGGCTGGGGCGCGTCAGGGCGTAATGGCGGCTTTTGTTGCCTCGGCGGATCGGCGGCGTCCGATGGCGTGCTGCGGCGGATGTTCGGCGAAGCGGCACGGCGTGAGTACCGCGTAAGCGAACACGCGGCGGTCGATCTGGCCAGGGGGCTGATTGACGCGCACGGGCTGGAGGTGGACCGCCATTCGCACGGCGAGACGCTGATGGCCCATACCCAGGCTGCAGCCCGAAGCTTTGATCTGCGCGCCCGAGACATCGAGCGCGACTGGGGCGTGACGCCTGCGATCCTGGCGCAGGACCAACTGGCACAAAACGGGCTCAATGGCCCGTTTTTCGGCGCGATGACCACCCCCATCGGATTTGCCCTCAACCCGCTGAAATACGTGCTGGGTCTGGCGGACGCGGCACAGGCGGCGGGTGTCCGGATATTCGGGCAAAGCCCGGTACAACGCATCGACCATGGCAGCGGCTTTACCCTTCAGACGCCACAGGCACGGGTGAACGCGCGGCGCCTGATCGTGGCCACCAACGGTTATTCGTCGGACGATCTGCCGGACTGGATGGCGGGGCGCTATCTGCCGACCCAGTCCAATGTGCTGGTCACACGCGAACTGACAGAGGACGAGATCGCGGCACAGGGCTGGTCCAGCCATCAGGCCTGCTATGACGATCGGTTTTTCTTGCATTACTTCCGTCTGATGCCAAACCGGCAGATGCTGTTTGGCATGCGCGGCGGGCTGTTCAGCGCGCCCTGGGCCGACCAACGGATGCACAACAACATCCGCAACCATTTTGACGCGATGTTCCCGGCCTGGGCGCATGTCGAGACACCGCATAGCTGGCACGGTCTGCTAAGTATCGCGCGCGATCTGACACCCTATGTCGGCCCGATCGACACCCTGCCCGGAGCCTATACCGCAATTTCCTATCATGGCAACGGGGTGGCAATGGCCAGTTATGCGGGCGCTCTGCTGGCTGATCTGGCGCAGGACCGCAAGCCGACGCGGCCATATCCTGCAATCATGCAGCGCCCGCCAAAGAAATGGCCATTGGGGCGGTTCCGCCGTGCTTGGTTCTGGCCGGTTTACGGCGCCGCCTGGGCAACGGGTCAGTAACGCAAGCCGCGCCAAACGCTAGCCCTGAGGTGTGCGTACCGCCCGTGCCTGTCCGCGCCTCAGTCCCAGACGATGCTCGCGGATGATGATCACGATCCCCGCCACCACGATCAGCGCCGCGCCGGTCAGCATCGGTTGCGTCGGCACCTCGTCGAAAAAGACGTAACCGATGACCAGCGCAAAGAGGATCGAGGCATAATCGAACGGTGCGATCACACTGGCGTCAGCATAGCGAAATGCCGACGTGAGGAAAATCTGCGCCGTCCCTCCCAATAGCCCCGCAAGGATCAGCAGCATCGCCTCGTAGATGCCCGGCAGGACCCAGCCAAAGGGCAGCGTGACCAGCGACAGCACCGACGCCGTGACCGAAAAGTAAAAGACGATGGCCGATGTCTGCTCGGTCGCTACCAGTTTGCGGATATATATCTGTGCCAGCGCGGCAAAAACCGCCCCCATCAGGACCAGCACCGCACCGACGGCCTGAACGGTGTTTACCGTAGGCCCACTCAGCATGGT
This sequence comes from uncultured Roseovarius sp., assembly GCA_947503145.1. Classification (GTDB taxonomy): domain Bacteria; phylum Pseudomonadota; class Alphaproteobacteria; order Rhodobacterales; family Rhodobacteraceae; genus Roseovarius. The sequence continues at coordinate 318,530 of CANNCP010000001.1, read as the reverse complement.
AAGACGCGGGGTCAGTATGATCAGCACGCCCACAAGGCCCAGCACCACGGCGCTGATGCGAAAAATGCCAACCGGCTCGTTCAGGAACATCGCGGCGAATATCACCACCAAGAGCGGCGCGGCATAACCCAACGCCGTCACCTCGGGCAGCGGCAGCATACCAAGCCCGGCAAAGCCGAGCCCCATTGCCGTGGTGCCCGCCACTCCGCGCCAGATATGGCCCATGGGGGATTGCGCCTTGAGTCCGGTGCGCAGATCGCCACGCGCAAGCAGCCAGACCAGGATGACCGGAATAGCAAAAACCGAGCGAAAAAACACCGCCTGTCCGGGCGGCACAGTCCCGGACGCGGCCTTGATCAGTGCGGACATGATGATGAAGAGCATCACGGCGCAAAGTTTCAGTGTGATCCCTTTGACTGGCTGCATGGCTGGTGGCGCTCCTTTGGCCCCCTGCTTGCGCCTCGGCGCAGTTCAGGTCAAGCGCGCCCGGAGTGTCAGGCGGATGCCTTCGTGCGCGGCAGCACCCAGTCGGCGCGCGGGAAATGGCAGGTATAGCCATTGGGCACACGCTGCAGGTAATCCTGATGCTCCGGCTCGGCCTCCCAGAAGTCGCCCGCAGGCTCCAGCTCGGTCACGACCTTGCCGGGCCAGAGGCCACTGGCGTTGACATCACGCATGGTCCCGCGCGCCGTCAGCTTCTGCGCATCGTCGGTGTAGTAGATCGCCGAGCGATAGCTCATCCCGATATCGTTGCCCTGCCGGTTCGCCGTGGTCGGATCGTGTATCTGAAAGAAAAGCTCCAGGATCTGGCGGTAGCTGAGGATCGCGGGATCAAACACGATCTCGATGGCTTCGGCATGGGTGCCGTGATCGCGATAGGTGGCGTTGGGCACATCACCGCCGGTATAGCCTACGCGGGTCGAAATCACGCCGGGTTTGTGGCGAATCAGATCCTGCATGCCCCAGAAACACCCCCCCGCCAGAACTGCACGTTCGGTCATTGCGTATCCTCCACTTGGTTCAGGTAATCGCCATAGCCCCCCGCCTCCATGTCGTCGCGATGGATGAACCGCAGGCTGGCGGAATTGATGCAATAGCGCAGGCCGCCACGGTCGCGCGGCCCGTCGGGAAAGACATGGCCAAGATGGCTGTCGCCATGGGTGCTGCGCACTTCGGTGCGCACCATGCCGAGGCTGGCATCGCGCAGCTCCTTCACATGGGCCGGCTTGATCGGCTTGGTGAAGCTGGGCCAGCCACAGCCGCTCTCGAACTTGTCGGACGAGGCAAAGAGCGGCTCTCCCGAAACGATATCGACGTAAATTCCCGGGTCCCGGTTCTCCAGCAGCGCGCCGGTGCCGGGGCGCTCCGTCCCGCTTTGCTGGGTGACGCGAAACGCCTCGGGCGAGAGGCGGGCGATGGCATCTGGATCTTTGGTGTATTTGGTCATGTCGGCGTTCCTTTCCTCACATGTACCATATCAGATGGAGCAAATGTGCCAAACTCAAAGCGATATTTCACACCGCTCACTACCGGGTGATCCAGACGGGGAAGAAAGCACCATTATCCGATGGCAGGCCCGGTATCTGCATCGCCTTGCCCGGACGAAAGCGCCGCATTTTCATGCGGGCAGACACTGCCGGGGCGGTGGATGCCGGGCACCGGGGGAAACACTTCGGTCAAACCAAATCATGACCCGTTCAGCCCAGCCCTTTGCGTTTCGTGGTGCAAGTGAGCAATCCCAAGGCTCGGAGCGCAATGTCCGGCTTGAGCCCAGATCGATGCGTGCATGATGCACGGATGTCTGCCATCATGCGCGCGCCAAAAATGAGGGTTTTTGAGCGTCATTCCGTCAGCCGTTGCCTGACGCGATCAATATCGCAAGCTGTTCAGCCTGCGTATCAGTCATCACAATGGTCAAGTTTTCTGTACTCACAGCTTCGGCGATGTGAACCGTGTTGATCAGATCACCCCCGATACGGATTTCGATTTGGCCTCCTACCGACTGTTCGATGAAGCCACTCAAAGCGGCCGCTATCGCCGGGCTTAAAGACAGATGAACCTGCGTCTGTCCTTCGGCGGCTTGATCGGTCTCGAACTTGCTAAGGTCCTCTGCGGTTACCCGAATTGGCCCCAGCCAAAGAGCCTTTGCGCCATCATCCATGACGCAAACAGGATGATCTCCGGGGTTTCGCCCTCCGCCCAGATCCAGGCAAAGGTCGTCATAGCGGGCGGTCTGGTAGCTGGCCCCGCCATAGAATGACAGCGCAGCAATAAATATTGCCAGGGCGCTGCTGCCCAAAATCTTGAAAGCCATAAGTTTTCTTACCTCAGGTTCTTGTCTGTATTGCCCGACGGCAGTTTTATGATGTCACGTCCGAGGTGGCAAGCGGACGGAACTGTAGCAAGAAGGCTTTGTTTCCCTGCACCTTGGAGGCTGCTTTTGACCGGCTCCTCGCTCCGTTTGAGTGACCGTGAAACGAAGGTCGTACCCTACTCGGGACGATCGTTGGGCGTCCTATCCCGGATGAACACATTCCGCCTCGGCGATCGGCACTTTTCATGGCAAGATCGGTTCTGAGGGACGCTCGGGACGGGGTGTCGACCATGCTGATCCATCTTCACAAGCAGGCAACGACGACACCAAAGGTAAGGGCGGCGCTCCAGGCCTGTGACGAACCTGCATCAGCTCTGGCGGAACGCTTCGGCACGATTGCGCAGACGGTGTAAAAATGGCGCCAGCGACAGTGCCGAGGGCCGCAGCCACACGCCGCACCGCCTGTATACGACGCTGCCCCCCCCGCGCAGGAGGCCGTTGCGGTGGCGTTGCTGGTGTTGCTGGTGTTGCTCGATGGTGGTGCGCGAGTTCCTGAACCCGAATGTCTCGCGCTCCGGGCTGGACCGCTGCCTGCTGTGGCCCGAGCATCGAGCACCGCCTGGCCCCGCCGCAAAATCCGCAAACAAACGGCACTCCTCTGGGTGATTGCAGGCAATCACCTGCCGCGCAACAGATCGAACGCCTTAACGACTGCATCGAGGAGGTGCCGCAAAGCCATCACTTCCGCTCAGGCGGAGATCTGGAAACCACGCTGCATCGCCATGCGTTGCTCTACAACCAGCAACTCCCGCAATCAGCTCTGGGCAGCAAGACGCCCTTGCGGGCGATGAAGGGCTGGTACAAACTACGGCCAGAGTTGTTCAGGAAACGGCTATACTACCTTACGGAATTTGACAGCTACATTGAGTTGATCGCTACCTATTCGGAGATGAAAGAATGCAGCTTAGCCAACTGATGGGGAGATTGCTCGAAAACCACGCAATTTGCCACTTACGCCCTAACAATGTCTGTTCTCACGTAAATATTTTGGGTCGGTCAGTCCCTCCGGTAATTGAGTTAACTTTATTTCGGAAGGATAGATTGAGGGAAACTACATGCGGCAAACTGGCGTATCCTCACTCGCTCGACTCGCCTAATGACACCAATATCCCAACGCGTAGCTTCTCAAGATTCTGGAATACACCGTGAATTTCTTTCTTATAAATCTGGACCGCGCGGCCGACCGTCGCGAGCATATGATAAAAGAACTTTCTCGTTTGGTCCCAAATGCGCGGATTGAGCGCGCGATGTGCGTTGACATCAAGGCTCCTGGTTGGGCAGCTCCTACCTTTGTAAGACCCGGACGTTGGAAAAGTGATAGGTGGTCACTCGGACCTAGCGACATTGAGATTTTTAGAAGCCACATAGATTGCTGGGAAAAAATTGCTGCGTCAGGGGAAGCAGGCGTAGTGCTTGAGGATGATCTGCTTTTCTCGGATGACTTCGCGCGCGCAATTTCGGAGCTGAAGGCCGTGCAAGTCCGTGGGTTAGTCCGCCTAGATGGCATCAACCGCCCGCAGATATTGAAAAAAGCGGTGATGCATCTGGATAAATTTACGCTCTGTCCTGTTGGCTCTCTGGTGGCGAGTGCTGCCGCCTACATGCTGGACCCCAAAACTGCGGCTGAATTGGTTGCCAAGGTAAAAATCGAACGAACAGTGGATGATTACCTCTTTGATCCAACTTCTTCGGATCGTGGTGCAAAAGGACATAATCTTACCATTCTTCAGCTTGAGCCGATTGTTACCGTCCAGGCTCAATTTGGTAAGTACGCTGATCAGCGGCGAGAAGTCCCTCATTTTCTAAAAACCACCAAGCGGGTCGATGCACCAAAGCGGAAGTCCAGAATTTACCTAGGGCCATGGCCCTACCGTGTGCGTAAAGAAATATTACGAGCTATATATAGACGGCGTCTTTCCCAACGTATTGAAGGCGTGATTTCGAACGGTGGACGGTGGGACAAACCAGATTTGTGCGCAGACCTAATTTGGGACTGAGGAGTGACCTGCCTCTTTCACTTCCCGTTTAAAATTTATTCGGATCGTTTAATGGCGCTGAGATACGTCCTGTTTGATCGTTCGAAATTTATCGTTACATGAACTATAAGAATTATAGTCGATTAGCCGCCGCTTACAAACCGGTCATTGGCCCGACCGAGGCGAAAGGTCATCTTGTCCCGCTAAAGCGTTCCGTCTTTAACTTGAGATGTCAGGTAAAGGCGAAACGTGAGCAACACTTTAATCAGACACCCGGCCTCTGCTGCTCCGGGTCATCTGTCACGGATCGCTTGCGAGAAATCAGCGCTGTCCTCAGTTGCCTGCGCGCGCGGGGTGATCAGGGCGGCGCGGCGGTGATCTTCGATCGGGCCGTCGCCGGCCAGAAGGCCCAGGTCTTTGATAAGCTCGGGCAGGTGGCCGGACATGACGATCCGCCAATCAAACGGCAGGTCGGGGTTCACGACCGTGGCCAGCTGATAAACCATCGTCGTGCAGTTCGCGGTCAGGGTGTTGTAGAATTCGGGCCGCTCTTCCAGCCGCTGGGCCAGCGTGACGTAGGCCATGAAGAATTCGCGCCGCTGCCCGGGCGTCAGATCGATGGCAAAGAGGCTGACCTCTTCCTTGCGGTGATTGGTGCGCAGCTTGACGATGTCGCGTTCGGTGGCACCGATCAGGACCAGTTCGAACTGGTGAAAGAATCCGCCAATCTCACTGAATAACTCATCCGCCTCGCGCCGGATTTCGACGGAAAAGACGACATGCTCGCCACCCTCGAACCCGAAGCTGACCAGCAGATGCGCAATGCCCGGATTGTCCCAGACCGAAGTCAGCATGTCGACGGTCTGCAGTTTCTTCAGATCATAGGTGCCGCCGGTCCAGCGTTCCTGCGCGGTGTCTTTGGTGATCCATTCGAAATCGCGTATGTCACGCAGGGTGACGATATCGCCCGCCACTTCTGCCTTGACGCCGCGTTGCACATCAAAGGCCCAGTCACGATCCGCGCGCGGGACGATGGGCTGATACAGGCCCGCCACGACCAAAGCCGCGACCGCCAGCACGACCCAGCCAAGGACGCGCGCCCGCCGCCGTGCCACGAGGGCCGCGATCAGGGTGGCGCCCAGCGCGAAGAGGGCCGCAAGGCGGATCATGCCCTGCAAGTGCAGCCACAATGCCACTGCCGTCCATGCCGCGCCGAGAAGCAGCACGATAAGGAACAGGATGAATCCGGCGAGGCGCTGTTTGCGGGACATGGTCGCTGCTCAGTCCTGCTTTAGCCCCAGGACGTCCAGCATATCATATTCACCGGGCTGCTGACCCTGACCCCAGAGCGCGGCCTTGAGCGCGCCGCGTGCAAAGACGGCGCGGTCGGTGGCCACGTGGCGCAGGATGATGCGTTCGCCCGCGGCTGCGAACATCACGTCATGCTCGCCCACGATATCGCCGCCACGGATGGCGGAAAACCCGATATCGCCGCGACGCCGTTTGCCGGTGATTCCGTCGCGGCCACGGTCCGAGGTGGCCTGCAGCGCCACACCGCGCCCATCGGCGGCGGCCTCGCCCAGCATCAGGGCAGTGCCGGAAGGCGCGTCGACTTTCTGGTTGTGATGGGCCTCGATGATCTCGATGTCGTAATCGTCATCGAGTGCGGCGGCGACCTGGCGCGTCAGTTGCGTCAGCAGGTTCACCCCCAGGCTCATGTTGCCCGCCCGCACGATCACCGCATCGCGCGCAGCGGCCTTGAGGCGGGCCAGATCCGACGTGTCGAGCCCGGTGGTGCCGATCACATGTACCGCACGCGTCTGGGCCGCGAGATCGGCAAAGGCCACGGTGGCGGCGGGCGCGGTGAAATCCAAGACGGCCTGTGCACGGGCGAATGCCTCCAACGGGTCATCGGTGACCGTGATGCCCATGTCGCCGCCCCCCATGGCGCGGCCCAGATCCTGTCCGACCCAGTCATGGCCGGGACGCTCAAGTGCGGCGACGAGATGCGCGCGCGGGCTGTCGGCGATGGTACGGATCAGCATCTGACCCATGCGCCCCGATGCGCCGGTCACGACAATTCCTGGTCCCTGGGACATGATGCGGCCTCCTTGCGTTTGTCCGTCATCCTTAGCGCGCGAAGCGGTTGGCAGACAATCACGGACTTCGAAGCTGCGCGCCGCGCTTGCCTGTTATTGGAATGTTTCTGGAATGAGGGGCGCTGCCCCTCAAACTCCCCGGGATATTTCTTGCAAGAAGAAGTATCATGGCGGGAATGGCTGGCTGCGAGGATGGTTGCTTGGCAAAAGCTGTTGGAACGCTTAGATGCGAGGTTATGGCAAAGAACAAGTTTCAAGATGGGCCCGGACCGTCGCAGCGACAGCTGCGGGTGGGGGAGTTGATCCGCCGCGCTCTGTCGGATGTGCTGGCACGCGGGGATGTTCATGATCCCGACCTTAACCGCCTGTCGGTGACGGTGGGCGAGGTGCGCATGTCGGCAGATCTGAAGATCGCGACCGCCTATGTGCTGCCGCTCGGCGGCAAGGGGCAGGACGAGATCGTGGCGCTGCTGGCGCGCAACAAGGGCGAACTGCGTCATATGATCGGCAAGAAGCTGGCGTTGAAATACGCGCCCGACCTGCGGTTCCGGCTCGATACCACTTTCGACCAGATGGACGAGACGCGCCGCCTGTTCGCGCAGGACGCGGTACAGCGCGACCTGGAAGAGTAAGCGCGTTGCGCGGGGTATGGGCGCTCTTGCTTCTGGTGCCGGTACCGCTGGCGGCGGCGGAGTGTCGGGATGTGGTGTTTGACGGCGCCGGGTACGCCATCTGTGAAGTGGACGTGGCGGCAGAGGATCTGCGACTGTTTCTGAACGACGGCGCGGGTATGCCGCTGGGCAGTTTTGACAAGGTCGATGCCTTGCTTGGGCCCGGTCACGCGCGTCTGGGGTTTGCGATGAATGCGGGCATGTATCACGCGGACCGCAGCCCCGTGGGACATTACGTTGAAGATGGAGAAGAGCGGGCGAAGGTGATCGCCAGTGCCGGGCCGGGCAATTTCGGCCTGCTGCCGAACGGGGTGTTCTGCATCGGCGAGGATCGTGCTGACGTGATCGAGACGCGTCGTTTCGTGCGCGATGCGCCGGTTTGTGAGTACGCCAGTCAATCGGGGCCGATGCTGGTGATCGACGGCCAGCTGCACCCGCGGTTTCTGGCGAAGAGCGACAGCCTGTATATACGCAACGGTGTCGGTACTTCGGCGGATGGCAAGCGCGCGGTTTTTGCGATCTCGCAGAGTCCGGTGAACTTTCACGCCTTCGGGCGGCTGTTTCGTGACTACCTGAAGCTGCCACAGGCGCTCTATTTTGATGGCAACATCTCGCGGCTTTATGCGCCGGGTCTGAATCGCCACGATGCAGGTTTTCCAATGGGGCCGATTGTCGGCACGGTCGTGCCCCGCTGATGCACAGTCTGACAGACTGACACGGCCGAGATTGACACGATCCCCCCTGTGAGATAGCCCGCCAGCCTCTGGTCACGGGGCAAAAGGGCGGCATGATGGCACGCAAACGCAAGGGGCGCGACATTTCCGGCTGGCTGGTGGTGGACAAGCCAGCAGGCCCGACCTCGACCGCTGTGGTAAACAAGGTGCGCTGGGCGCTTCAGGCAAAAAAGGCGGGCCATGCAGGCACGCTCGACCCGCAAGCGACCGGAGTGCTGGCGGTGGCACTGGGCGAGGCGACCAAGACCGTGCCATTCGTGACAGATGCGCTGAAGGCCTACCGGTTCGCCGTGCGGTTCGGGCAGGCCACCAATACCGATGATGCCGAAGGCGAGGTGATCGCGCAGAGCGACGCGCGCCCGACCGATGACGAGATCAAGGAAGCGTTGCGCCCCTTTGTCGGCGATATCATGCAGGTGCCGCCGAAATTTTCGGCAGTCAAGATTGACGGTCAGCGCGCTTACAAGCTGGCTCGCGACGGCGAGGATATAGAGATCGCCGCCCGCCCGCTCTGGGTGGAGGAGCTGCTGCTGACGGATCGGCCCGACGCCGATACCGCCGTGCTGGAGATGACCTGCGGCAAGGGTGGCTATGTGCGCGCCATCGCGCGCGATCTGGGCGCGGCGCTGGGCTGTCACGGGCATGTGATCTGGTTGCGCCGGATCTGGTCCGGGCCGTTCGATGTCGAAGACGGCATCACGCTGGACCGCATCGAGGCGCTGGCGCAGGATCCGGAACTGGACGGGCATCTGCTGCCGCTCGAAGTGGGGCTGAGCGAACTGCCCGAGTTGCGCTGCACGCCAGAAGGCGCGGCAAAGCTGCGCAACGGCAATCCCGGCATGGTGTATCCGGGTGACGCCGAATACGGCGATGAATGCTGGGCCTCGCTGGACGGGCATGCCGTGGCGGTCGGTATCTACAAGGCCGGTGCGCTGCATCCCAGCCGGGTGTTCGTGGCACCGCAGAGCGACACCGAAAGCTAACGCGTTTCGCCTGGCCCACTTGCATCGGGGGACGATGGGCGGCAAAAGCGGTTCATGATCGAGCGGACACATCTCAAGGACGACGCGCAATCGACCGCGATCTATTCGCCCTGCGAGCGTTATCGCTATCAGCTGACCCGCATCTGGCAGCCTGACGGGCGGCGCGCCCTGTTTATAATGCTGAATCCGTCAACCGCGACCGAGGTGCAGAACGATCCCACGGTCGAGCGCTGTGAGCGGCGCGCGCGCGCGCTGGGCTTTGGCGCGTTCCGGGTCACGAACATCTTTGCCTGGCGCGATACCGATCCGCGCCAGATGCGCGCCGCCGCCGATCCGGTGGGGCCGGGCAATGATGCGGCCATCGTCGAGGGCTGCGGCTGGACCGACCAGATCATTGCCGGATGGGGCACGCATGGTGCGCATCTGGAGCGCGGCCCGCAGGTGGCGGCGCTGCTGCGCGAGACCGGGCGCGCGGTGCACCATCTGGGGCTGACCAAGGCCGGCCACCCCCGGCATCCGCTCTACATCAGTTACAGCCAGCAGCCGCAGCTCTGGCTGCCCGGCGGTTAACCATCAGATCAGGTCGTGATTGACCAGAGCGGGGGGCCGACGGCACACTTGCCATGGGTAAGTGTGAGTAGGTGATATGCTGCTATTGGCAGGCCTCATGGGTATGATGGCAATCGGGTCGATCGCCTTTCTCGATATGTCCGGGGACGAGGGCGCCGATGCTCAGGACGTCGACAGCCCCGATGTCGATGCGCCGACAGAGGCAGGGGATGTGGCCGACGGAACCGGGCAGAGCATCCTTGATTTAGCCACCGGAGATGATGCAGGCACGGTATCGGACACAGACGGGCCGGACGGCGACGCCGTACAGGCTGTGGCGGATGATGCCACCGACGACAATGACGATAGTTCCGGGCAGATGGCTGTGCCCGATCCCGGTGATCCCGTCCCGGCCAATGACCCCGAAACCGATGATTCCGCTCAGGGTACGGCCAAGCCCGAACAAGGCGACGGGCAGGGTATCCCCGCACTGGATGTATCGCCGGGCGAGCAGATCACGTCAGGTGGCGCGGGCGACGACATCATGCCGGGCACCGAAGGTGTCGATTGGCAGAATGGCTATGCCGGTGACGATCTGATCGGCGGTGGGGCTGGCGACGATGCGCTATTTGGCGGATCAGGAGACGACAGCCTCAGCGGCGATGCGGGCGATGATAACCTGCATGGCGGCGACGGGCAGGATCAGTTGCGTGGTGGTGCAGGCAATGACGCGCTCTACGGTCATGGCGGTGCCGACCTGCTGGCGGGTGATGATGGTAACGACACGCTGTTCGGCGGCGCGGGCGATGACACGCTGGAGGGCGGTGCGGGTGCGGATGCGCTGCATGGCGGGCTGGGCGATGATGTGCTGATTGGCGGTGCGGGGCAGGATACGCTCTTTGGTGGTTGGGGTGATGATACGATCATCGGGCTGGAGGATGATCCCGACACGGCCGAATGGGACGATACCGATGGGGCGAATTACCTGAACGGCGGCGGTGGGGATGACATGATCCTTGCGGGTGCGGGCGATATCGTGACGACAGGCGAAGGGGCCGATACGGTAGCCATCGGCCCCTGGGCTACGGCAGAGCATCAGCCCGAAATCCTGGATTTCTCGCTGGCCGAGGATACGCTGATGATCGTCTTTGACGATCTGGCGAATCCCGAACCGGACGTGACGATCGAACCGGACGCCGACGTGCCGGACCTGCAACACGTACTGCTTAACGGAACGCCCATTGCGGCGGTGCACAATGCGCCCGGGCTGACGCTGGGCCATGTGACGCTGATCGGGCAGAGCGTGCTGGATTGGCCGGGCGTTGCCGCCTGACCTCATTTTCGCTTTTCTTTGAGACATAACTGGCCTATACGCGCCCGGCGTCCGGCATGTGCCGTGGCGCAGACTCCATGGACCTTGCTGGACGACATCCCGGCTTGTGCCCAGAACCCTTTCATACAAGGAGATCCCGATGTCGATCACTGTCGAAGAAAAAAACCGGTTGATGAAGGAATTCGCAACCAAGGAAGGCGACACCGGGTCGCCCGAAGTTCAGGTTGCTATTCTGACCTCGCGTATCACCACGCTGACCGAACACTTCAAGACCCATAAGAAAGACAACCACGGTCGTCGTGGTCTCTTGAAGATGGTTGCCCTGCGCCGCAAGCTGCTGGATTATACCAAATCCAAGGATGAAGCACGGTATCAGGACCTTATCAAGCGTCTGGGTATCCGCCGCTAAGCCGTCCGGAACTACGCAATTCCACAAATGCCCGTTCTGAAAAGAGCGGGCGTTTTCGTATCCGCCCCCGTGATGTCGCAGGCATGGGTGAGGCCCATCTAAAGCGTTCCGCGAAAAACCTGAATCACAGCTTTTGCGGAACGCAGCGATACATATGATCGTTGTACGCATTCCACCTTAACCGAGTGCCTCAGGTTTAAGGCAGAACGCTTTGACGGCGCGTGACGTGCGCCGATAAGGATCCCGCTCATGCCCGCTGCATTGCTTTTACAGGTGGCCGCCATGGTCTTTGCCGCCACCAGCCTTGTGGTATTCGGTGACACCGCGGGCAAGCTGCTGACAGCGGGCGGGGCCAGCCCGATCTTTGTCGCATGGTCGCGCTTTGCGCTGGGGGCGCTGCTGCTGTTGCCGTTCAGTGGGCTGAAACGTGCGGAGCTGGTGCATTTTCTAGACTGGAAGGTGCTGCTGCGGACGCTGTTTATCGTCGGCGGCATTTGCAGCATCCTCACCGCCCTGCGGACCGAGCCGATCGCGGATGTGTTCGGCGCATTTTTTATCGGGCCTGTCGTGTCCTATCTGCTGGCCGTGGTATTTCTGGGCGAGCGGATTTCACCGCTGCGCACCGGGCTGCTGCTGATCGGTTTCGTCGGTGTCATGCTGGTGGTCAAGCCGGGCTTTGGCGCGACGCCAGGGATCGCGCTGGCGCTGCTGGCAGGGTGTTTTTATGGGTCCTACCTGATGATGACACGGGCCATCGCGGGGCATTACCGGCCCCGATTTCTGCTGGTTTCGCAATTGATCATCGGTACGGTGGTGCTGGCGCCCTTTGGCGCGGTCGCGACCTGGCCCGAGGCCGGGCTACCTGCCGCCGGGCTGGTGCTGCTTAGTGCGGTGGGGTCGGCCATGGGCAATTACATCCTGGTCTTTGCCAGCCGGATCGCCAGCGCAACGGTGATCGCGCCACTGATCTATTCACAACTGATCGCTGCGACGGTGGTGGGGGTTCTGGTCTTTGGCGATTGGCCCGATGCGGTGGCACTGGCTGGGTTGTGCGTGATCGCCGCGTCCGGTTTCGGCACGCTGCTGGCGGTCCGGCGGGCCGTGCCGCGCTGATCTTATCACACGGCGGGGTAAATCGTGATCGGTGCGACCCGTGCCGATCAGGTCCGTGCCAATTATCGTGCGAGAAGCCCATTTTTGCGGAAACGCACATAAATCATCGCCGCTTTCCAAATGCGCAAAACTCCTGTATGGCCCGCGCATCTGAGACGTGATGTCCCTGATCCCGGGCGCATGAAACAAGATTGGGGTCGGCGGCAATGGGGCCGCCATTGAAACGGAGGACCGGGCAGGGGCCCGGAGTGCCTCCAGACAGGAAACGATAGATGTTCAACGAAGTGAAAAAATCGATTCAGTGGGGCGAAGAAACCCTTACATTGGAAACGGGCAAGGTTGCCCGACAGGCAGACGGGTCCGTCATCGCCACGCTGGGTGAAACCAGCGTCATGGCCAACGTGACCTTTGCCAAACAACCGAAACCGGGGTTGGATTTCTTCCCGCTCACGGTTCACTACCAAGAGAAATATTATGCGGCCGGCAAGGTGCCCGGCGGCTTTTTCAAGCGCGAGGCGCGCCCGACGGAAAAAGAGACGCTGACCGCGCGTCTGATCGACCGCCCGATCCGCCCGCTGTTTGTCCCCGGGTTCAAACACGAGACACTGGTGATGTGCACCGTGCTCAGCCATGATCTGGTCAACGATCCCGACATGGTCGCGATGATCGCCGCATCCGCCGCGCTGACGATTTCAGGCGCGCCGTTCCGTGGCCCGATCGCAAGCTGCCGCGTGGGCTATGAGGATGGCGACTACATCCTGAACCCGACATGCGACGACATGCACGAACTCAAGAACAACCCCGATCAGCGGCTCGATCTGGTTGTCGCCGGCACCAAAGACGCCGTGATGATGGTCGAATCCGAAGCCTACGAGCTGACCGAAGAAGAGATGCTGGGCGCTGTCAATTTCGCGCATGAGCAAATCCAGCCGGTGATCGACCTGATCATTGATCTGGCCGAATCCGCGGCAAAAGAGCCGTTCGACTTCAGCCCGCCGGATTACTCGGAGCTGTATGCAGCCGTGAAAGCGGTTGGCGAGGACAAGGTGCGCGCGGCTTATGCGATCACCGACAAGCAGGAACGCACAACTGCGGTTTCCGACGCCAAGGCGGCGATAAGGGAATCGCTGAGCGAAGAGCAGCTTGAAGATGCCAACCTCGGTGCGGCGCTGAAGAAGCTCGAAGCGGTTGTGCTGCGTGGCGATGTTGTCAAGACCAGCAAGCGGATTGATGGTCGGGCGCTGGACAAGGTGCGCGATATCGTGTGCGAAACCGGCCTGCTGCCCCGTACCCACGGTTCGGCGCTGTTCACACGCGGCGAAACGCAGGGTCTGGTTGTGACCACGCTGGGCACCGGCGACGATGAGCAGATGATCGACAGCCTGCAAGGCATGTTCAAGTCGAACTTCCTGCTGCACTATAACTTCCCCCCCTATTCGGTGGGCGAAGCGGGTCGCGTGGGCCCTCCGGGTCGCCGCGAGATCGGTCACGGCAAGCTGGCATGGCGTGCACTTCAGGCGGTCCTGCCTGCCGGGACGGATTTCCCGTACACGATCCGTCTGGTCAGTGAGATCACCGAATCCAACGGCTCCAGCTCGATGGCGTCGGTCTGTGGTGCCTCGCTGTCGATGATGGACGCGGGCGTGCCGCTCAAGACCGCCGTTGCCGGTGTGGCAATGGGTCTGATCCTTGAGGATGACGGGTCTTATGCCATCCTGACCGATATTCTTGGCGACGAGGATCACCTCGGCGACATGGATTTCAAGGTTGCAGGCACCGAGAACGGCATCACGTCGCTGCAAATGGATATCAAGGTGGCAGGCATCACGCCTGACATCATGCAAAAGGCGCTGGCTCAGGCCAAGGACGGCCGGATGCACATTCTGGGCGAGATGAACAAGGCGCTGACCGGCGCGCAGGATTTCTCGATCCACGCGCCGCGCATCGAGACGATGCAGATCCCCACGGACAAAATCCGTGAGGTCATCGGTTCGGGCGGCAAGGTCATCCGTGAGATCGTCGAAGTGTCGGGCGCCAAGGTCGACATCAACGACGAAGGCATCATCAAGATCGCGTCGCCCAATGCCGAGGCCATCAAGAAAGCCTACGACATGATCCACTCGATCGTGGCCGAGCCGGAAGAAGGCAAGGTCTATACCGGGACCGTGGTCAAGATCGTCGATTTCGGCGCCTTCGTGAACTTCTTTGGCAAGCGTGACGGCCTGGTGCATGTCAGTCAGATCGAGAGCCGCCGCCTGAACCATCCCTCGGACGTTCTGAAGGAAGGCCAGGAAGTGAAGGTCAAGCTGTTGGGCTTTGACGATCGCGGCAAGGTCCGTCTGTCGATGAAAGTGGTCGATCAGGAAACCGGCGAAGAAATCGAGCCGGAGAAAAACGACGCCTGAGCCGACGGCTTGAAGCGTATTGCAAAAAGCGGTGATTCAGGCTTTCCGTGAACGCCTTGATATTGCAGGAAAAGCCCCGGTGGAAACACCGGGGCTTTTTTGTTGTTGAGGATTGCTTGGCGGCAGGAGCATGTTGCGTTCAGTCGAATTTGTCCCGCTGCGCAGCAAGGTGAAATGCGGTGCCATTTATCCGATTCTGGCCCTGCAACATGTGCGGTCGCAGTTCACCGATACAGGGGACCGGGTACAGGCCACTGAGCCAAGCCTTGTGGCAGAGCTTGCATTTGGGTGCTGTGTGTAGGCAAAGTAGGTGCAGCAAAAAACACCCGGATGGATGACTTGATGCAAATTAAGATCGCGTGCCTACTTATTGCTCCCTTGGCACTTGCTGCCTGCACCGAACCGGTCGCCCCAACAGAACCGGGCGCTGCCGTAACGAATTTGTCTGAAAGCATTGTCGCAATGGCGGCACCGGACCAGGATCTTGCGTCGGTTCGCGTGATGCCGGAAGATGGCTGTCTTTGGTATCGTTACGTCGGCCCGGTCGAGACCACTTTGTTGCCCCTGCGCACGACCGCCGGTCGGCCAATCTGCACGCGAACGGCGTCCTGACCGGCACAGGTCTGGCGGCGCAACACTCAGCTTTTTGCGGTGATGTAACTCTCGGGTGCGTAGAGATGCGCGGTGACACCGACGGACACCTGATCATATAGCCCGTTGATATGGGCCATCACCATGCGCACGCATCCCGAACTCGCCCTCCCGCCAACGGTACTGGGGCTCGGTGTTCCGTGAATCCGCAAATAGGTGTCGCGATTGCCCACATAAAGATAGAATGCGCGTGAACCCAGCGGGTTCGTCGGGCCGCCCGGCACACCGTCGGCATACTGCAAATAATTTTGCGGCTCGCGTTTCACCATCGTCGGCGTGGGTGTCCACGTCGGCCATTTTGCCTTTCGGCGGATCGTGTAGATGCCCGCTTCGTAGAGGTTGCCCCGGGCAATGGCGACGCCATAGCGCATCGCCGTTCCATCGCCTTTGATGTGATACAAATACCGCGCCACAGCATCCACATGGATGTCACCCGCTTTCAGTCCGTCATTCGCCTCGACACGGACGGGTAGAAAACGGGGCAGCAAACCCCAGGGGTTGGATGTCGTGGGATTGTAGTTCGGGGGCGTCACCTGTGCATCCCAGGTTGACCACTTGCTCGCGGCTGCCGCCGGGCCCGGGTATAGCGAAGCCGGAAGCGCGGCGGAAAAGAGTGCGGCTGTTCCGTGTATGAAATGGCGTCTCGTCAACATCAGCTTTGCGCTCCCGCGGGTTCTTTTGGTATTCGGTAGACTGGTAATATAGTTAATTTCCAAACGCTTTGCGACATAATTCAGTTCAATCAGTGTCGATCACAAAATTGTGAGCCGAGAGGTTTCAGCATCATTTGAAATAGTGCCGGGTGCGTGACGGACACGAGCCAAGGGGAGTTCCATCCTTTTCACACGGGCAGCGCTGTCGTCTTGCACACCGTGCGCAGGGCAAAGCTCGATTGCATCTTGGCCACCCCCGGCAGGCGCGCGAGGTGCTGGCGGTGGATGCGGGCAAAATCTTCGGTGTCTTCGGCGACGACCTTGATGATGTAGTCGGCGGTGCCGGCCGTCAGGTGGCATTCCAGCACGTCAGGGATGCGGGCCACGGCCTTTTCAAACGCCTCCAGCACCTCTTCGGCCTGGGTCGACAGCGTGATTTCCACGAATACAGTCGCAGGCACGCCCATCTTGCGTGGATCCAGCAATGCGACGTAGCCGACGATATACCCCTCGGCCTCCAGCCGATGTACACGGCGGTGGCAGGCGCTGGCCGACAAGTTCACCTTCTCCGCCAGGTCGGCATTGGATATGCGGCCCTGTCGTTGCAGTACGGTCAGGATGCGGCGGTCGGTGGAGTCTATGAGCACTGGGCGCAATCCTTTGCGATGGAATTGATGAATTCATCAAGATTATTCGAAAGATTCCCCAAATTGCGAGAGGTATTCCGCACCTCTTGGGTGAACCGGCAGAATTATATCCATAATCAGGAGGGGAAGCGCCTATGAAGATCGGATGCCCGACAGCGGCTGTACCGTTTAGGCGGGCCAGACCGGCGGTGCCTTTTTCAATTCTGCTTGAGGCGCGCGCGCGGCCCCGCTAGACCCAAGCGGCAAAGGAGCCGTGCCATGAGCCTCAATATATTCGGACATCTCTTTCGTGTCACCACCTGGGGCGAAAGCCACGGGCCCGCACTGGGGGCAACAATCGATGGCTGCCCGCCGGGTGTGGCGGTGGATGAGGCGATGCTGCAGCACTGGCTGGACAAGAGGCGGCCCGGCCAGAACAAGAACATGACCCAGCGCAAGGAGCCTGACGCGGTGCGCATCCTGTCGGGCGTGTTCGAGGGGCAGACCACCGGAACGCCCATTCAGCTGATGATCGAGAACACTGATCAACGGTCGCGCGACTATGGCGATATCGCCAACACGTTCCGGCCCGGACATGCAGATATCACCTATCATCAAAAATACGGTCTGCGCGATTATCGCGGCGGCGGGCGCAGTTCCGCCCGCGAGACGGCAGCGCGGGTTGCGGCGGGCGGGATTGCCCGCGCGGCGCTGTCGACGCTGGCGCCGACGGTGCAGATCAAGGGCTACATGACCCGCATGGGCGCCATGGTGCTGGACCGTGCGCGGTTCGACTGGGACGCGATCGACGGTAATGACTTCTGGCTACCCGATGCCGGTGCCGCGCCCGAGTGGGAGGCCTATCTGCAAAAGCTGCGCAAGGATCACAACTCGGTCGGGGCGATGGTCGAAGTGGTGGCGCGCGGTGTGCCTGCGGGCCTCGGCGCGCCGGTCTATGCCAAGCTTGACACCGATCTGGCGGCGGCCTGCATGTCGATCAACGCCGTCAAGGGCGTCGAGATTGGCGAAGGCATGGCGGCGGCAGAGCTGAAGGGCACCGAGAACGCGGACGAGATTTTCATGGGGCCTGACGGACCCGAATACAGCAGCAATCATGCAGGCGGCATCCTGGGCGGCATCTCTACCGGGCAGGACGTGGTCGTGCGGTTCGCGGTCAAACCGACCTCGTCGATCCTCAGCCCGCGCCGGTCGATCCGCATCGACGGCAGCGCGACCGAGGTGATCACCAAAGGCCGCCATGATCCCTGCGTCGGCATCCGCGCGGTGCCGGTGGGCGAGGCGATGATGGCCTGCGTGATCCTTGACCACCTGCTGCTGCATCGCGGTCAGGTAGGCGACGGTCCACGCGGGCGGATCGGCTGAGCGGTCAGTCTGCTGTCATGCCGGCTGTCATGTAGATCAGGGTCGGACGATCGGCCCTGTAGGCGGCTGTGACGGCTTTCTTTAGCTCCGAACAGGATTTTGGCGCCTCGGCATAGGCTCCATACGCCTTGGCAGCGCACAGAAATCCGGGTTATGCGCGATCACCGAATTGGGCACGATCTGCGACCCCGGCGGGCGGGTTTGGTCAACAGCGGCCATCAGGACCTCCAGAAACTGATGGTGAAAATGGCGTAGACTGCCAGCAGTTCCAGGCGGCCAATCAACATGCTGGCGCTCAGTATCCACTTGGCACTATCGTTGAGCGGTGCGTAATTGCCGGCCGGTCCGATGGTATCGCCCAATCCCGGCCCGATATTTCCCAGCGCGGCCGCCGCGCCGGAGATGGAGGTGACAAAATCGAGCCCGGTAAAGCTCAGCAGCACGGCCATCACCCCGAGTGAGACGACAAAAAAGACAAAGAACGACATCACGGATGACAATACATCGTCATCAACCGCACGTCCCGCGTAGCGCGGTATGAATATGCCATGAGGCATACGGATGCGGCTCATCTGTACCCGGATCGAGGCAAAAAGCAGCTGATAGCGGAAAATCTTGATCGAGCAGGACGTCGACCCCGCGCATCCGCCGATCAGCCCGGTAAAGAAGATTACGGCGATCGGCAGCGGTCCCCAGGTCATGTAGTTCTCACTGGCATAGCCTGTTCCGGTCATGATCGAGATCGTGTTGAACAGCGACTCGCGAAAGACCTGCTCGCTGGGGTCGCCTTGCTGTACGAAGCGCCATAACGTCATGATCATCACGATCACGAATATTGTCATCAGAAAGCCGCGCACTTGCGGGTCGACCAGCAGCGGGCGGGCCGTGCCCGCCGTCATCTGCACAAACCGCACGAATGGCAGCGCCGCCAAGGCCATGAAAACCGACGCGACATATTCGCCAGCCGGATCGATTGCGCCGAACGAGGCGTCGTAATTTGCCATACCCCCGGTCGAGATGGTGGTCATCGCGTGCACGGTGGCGTCAAAGGTGCTCATGCCGGCAAGCATATAGGCCGCGACGCACATCATCGTCATCGCCAGGTAGATCACCGAGATCCGAGATGCGATTTCAGTCGCGCGCGGCAGGATCTTGCCAAAGGTGTCAAAGGCCTCGGCCTTGAAAAGCTGCATGCCGCCGACCCGCAGTTCAGGCAGGAAGACCATCGCGACAATAATGATGCCGATCCCGCCCAGCCACTGCATCAGCCCGCGCCACAGCAGCAGGCCCTGAGGCAACGTATCCAGACCGTTTATCACCGTGCCCCCGGTCGTGGTGAGCCCTGACATCGCCTCGAAGAATGCATCGACGAATCGCAGGTCGCTCTCACCCAGCATGAAGGGTAGTGCGCCAAAGACCGGCAGCACCACCCAGAGGCCGGTGGTCAGCAAGAAGGTCTGCTGGATGGTCAGGCCCGGCTGCACGCCGTTGCGGCAGGCCAGTGCCACGAGGCCACCGATCAGGACAGTCAGGATCGAGGATTGGGCAAATACGGTCCATTCGCCACGGCTTTCGGCGATATCGAGCAGCAGCGGAAAAACCATCGCCAGCCCCAGTGCCATGACCATCAGGCCGATAACATATCCCACCGGGCGTAAATCCATCATGGGCCGCAGCGTTGGCTGCCTACCTTCCCGGTGTCAAGCCGCTTAGAGTGGCTGGCAGCGGTCATTGCGCGAATTAACCGGACAGGAAATACATTCTGTATACAGCTCGTGTGCGAGTTGAGCAGACCACATGCCCAAGCACGACAAACGCGCATTGCAAGAGGTGATCCGCACCATGAATGCCGCCATCGCGGGGATAGAAACAGAGGCGCAATGACCGCAATGCGGCGACCGCTTTTCCCGCCCTCATGTTGCGTATCTCTCACCCATCCGCCAGATCACGCAGGATCGGGCAATCGGGGCGCTCGTCGCCGGCGCAGGCCTCTACCAGATGCGACAGAGTCGCCTGCATCGATTGCAGCGCTGCGATCTTGTCCTCGATCTGGACCAGATGGCTGCGCGCCAGCCGCTTCACGTCGCTGGAAGAACGGCTTTCATCCTCGTAGAGCCCCAGCAGGGTACGGCAATCCTCGATCGAAAATCCCAGCATGCGGGCACGCCCAAGAAATGCCAGCTTGTGTATGTCGGCGTCGGCAAAGTCACGATAGCCGCTCTTGCCCCGCGCGGGGCGGATCAGCCCGATCTCTTCGTAATAGCGGATCGTCTTGGACGGCAGGCCGGTACGTGCGGCGGCGGCTCCGATGTTCATGACGTCTCTCCATTCTCCAACGGGCGCCGGAGGGTCCGCAGGCGCAGCGCGTTGCTGACCACAAAGACCGACGACAGGGCCATTGCCCCCGCCGCCAGCATCGGCGACAGCAGCAGACCCCAAACCGGATAGAGCACCCCAGCCGCGACCGGAATCAGCGCCGCATTATAGGCGAACGCCCAAAAGAGGTTCTGCCGGATATTCGCCATCGTGCGTTCCGAGACATGCCGTGCCGTGACCGTCCCGCCCAGATCGCCCGAGATCAGTACCACATCGGCGGCCTCTATCGCGATATCTGTGCCGGTGCCGACCGCGATGCCGATATCGGCTTCTGCCAGCGCGGGCGCGTCATTGATCCCGTCACCGACAAAGGCGACCGGGCCGTGCTCTGCCCGCAGCGCGCGAATCGCGTCGCGTTTGCCCTCGGGCAGGACCTCGGCGATCACGTCGTCGATGCCCAGTTCCCGGGCGATCACCCCGGCGGCTGTGGCATTGTCCCCGGTGATCATCACGGTGTGCAGACCGGCCCGATGCAAGGCGGCGATTGCGCGGGCGCTGGTGGGTTTCACCATGTCCGAGATGCCGATAACGGCGGTGATTTGGGCTGAGACAGAGACAAAGACGAGGGTTTGCCCCTTTGCTGCCATCTCTGTCGCGGCGTCGGCCAGCGGTGCGGTGTCGATACCGTGCTGGGTCATCATCCGGTGGCTGCCGATGATCACGGTCTGGCCTTCGACATCTGCGGATATACCGTTCCCGGCGAGCGCCTGAACCTGGCTTGCGCGAGGCAGGGTCAGCCCCTCTGCCGCCGCCTCGATTGCGCGGGCCAGCGGGTGTTCCGATTGCGCCTCGACGGCTGCGGCGTGGCGCAGCAACTCTGCCCGGTCGGTGCCCGGTGTCAGCGCCACGTCTACCACGCGCGGTTGTCCCACGGTCAGCGTCCCGGTCTTGTCAAAGGCGACGACGGCAGCACCTGCCAGACGCTCCAGCGCCTCGCCCCGGCGAAAGAGCACGCCCAGTTCCGCCGCACGCCCGGTGCCGACCATGATCGACGTCGGCGTGGCCAGACCCATCGCGCAGGGGCACGCGATGATCAGCACCGAGACACCCGCGACCAGCGCGTGACTGAGTGCCGGTACAGGCCCAAACGCAAGCCAGACCAGAACCGTGACCACGGCAATCAGGATGACGACAGGGACAAAGACTCGCACGACACGATCTGCCACGGCCTGAATCGGCAGCCGCGCGCCCTGTGCCTCCTGGACCATCGCCACGATGCGCGCCAGCATGGTGGCCTGCCCGACCGCGCCCGCCCGGATGCGGAGCACACCGGAGGTGTTCGTCGTGCCGCCAATGACCTGCATGCCCGGACCCTTGGCCACTGGCATTGGCTCGCCGGTGATCATGCTCTCATCGATGTGGGTCGTGCCCTCGATCACTTCGCCATCCACCGCGATCCGTTCGCCCGGGCGGGCCTCGATCACATCGCCCACCACCACGGACGCGAGCGGAACAGACTGGATCGTGTCACCGCGCAGGACGCGTACCGTGTCGGGCTGTAGCCCGATGAGATGCTCGATCGCGGCACCCGTCTGACCGCGTGCGCGCGCCTCCATCCAGCGGCCTACGAGGATCAGTGTGACGATGACGCCTGCTGCCTCGAAATAGACTGCTGCCGCACCTGCGGGCAGCAGGGCCGGAGCAAAGAGCGCGATACTGCTATAGCCCCAGGCCGCGAGAGTGCCGAGTGCAACGAGGCTGTTCATTTCGGGTGCGCCGCGCATCAGGGCGGGCAGCCCCTTTTGATAGAACACCCGCCCCGGCCATAGCAGGACCAGCGTGATCAGCACGAACTGAAACACCCATGAGGCGGTCATGCCGACACTCTCATGGATCGCCATATGCAGGGCCGGAAACACATGCCCGCCCATTTCGATCACGAACACCGGCAGGGTCAGTGCAGCCGCAATGAGTGCGGTGTGCCTGGATTGAGTGATCTCATCGTGATGATAGTCTGAAGCAGGCTCTGTTCCGCCTGAAAGCGGCTCTGCCGGGTAGCCTGCGGAGGTCAGGGCGCTTGCCAGATATTCCGCTTTTGTGGATCCGCTCAGATAGGTGACATGGGCCCGTCGCGTGGCCAGATTCACATGCGCGTCCAGAACACCCGGCACGGCGCGCAGCACCGTTTCGGCACGCCCGACGCAGGACGCACAGCTAAGGCCCGTGACCTCCAGCTCTGCCTGCGATTGTTCCGCCGGATAGCCGGCCTGTGCCAGCGCATCCGACAGGGCGGATGGCTGGACGGTGCCGAGATCGACATGTGCAGTGCGCGCAGCAAAATTCACCGTCGCGCCGCCAATTCCTGGCAGCGCATTCAGCGCGCGTTCGGCCCGGTCCGCGCATCCGGCGCAGGTCATTTCGCCGATCCGAATGGTCAATGTCTCGTTCATCTGCCGCTCCTTTGCAGGCAGAGATAAGGCTTCCAGTCGCTGGAAGGTCAAGGGGCGGCGCCCGAAAATGCGACATTAAAAAGCGTTTCGCCCTTAATCCGAGACATCAGGCAAAGATAAACCGCACGCAATGCTTATATGTCGTGCGCGTTTCGCGAAATGCTTTAGCGGGTCGGCCAACACGGGCGACCAGAGCCGGTTTTTCATCTTCCTTGATCGTGTCAGCGTCTATCGCAGGTCGGGTAGCAGATAATCCGTGAATTGCTGCCGGAGCGCCAATTTTGACACTTTGCCCGTCGCGGTAAGTGGCAGGGTGTCCACGTAGATCACATCGTCGGGCAACTGCCATTTGGCCAGATGCGGCGCCATGTGGGCCTGTATAGTGGCCAGATCGGGGGGTGTATCCGTGGCGGCGATAGCGACCAGAACGGGCCGTTCGTCCCATTTGGGGTGCGGCACGGCGATCACGGCACAGCTGTCGATCCCCGGATGCGCGGTGGCGATATCCTCAAGGTCGATGGAGCTGATCCATTCGCCGCCTGATTTCACCAGATCCTTGGTCCGGTCATGTATCGCCAGCCGTCCCTGAGGATCGACAGAGGCGATATCGCCGGTGGCGAACCACCCCTCTGCATCCAGCGCGGCGGCGGTGGCGGAGGGGTTGTTATAATAGCCGGAAATGACGGTGTTACCACGCACATGCAGCTCGCCGGTGCTGTGCCCGTCATGGGGCACGATCCTGCCGCCGTCGCCAATCAGCTTGAAATCCACGCCAAAGCAGCGCTGCCCGGCATTGGTCTGGATGGCCAAGCGTGCATCCAGGTCCAGCGTCGCGATATCCGGGCTGGGTGTGCCGCGCCCACCCACCGGGCTCATCTCTGTCATGCCCCAGCAACGGCTGACCGAGATACCGTGGTTTTCATAGGCGACGGACAGTGAATGGGGCATGGCAGCCCCACCGACAACCATATCGGTGAATCCGGCAGGCGGGCGGCCACGTCTTTCGATCTCGGCCAGCAGTCCGGCCCAGACGGTGGGCACGCCCCAGGCGGAATAGACCTGCTCGGCTTCCATCAGTGACCAGAGGCTGGCACCGTCAAGGGCCGCGCCGGGCATCACCAGCGTCATGCCCATCAGGGGCGCGGTATAGGGCAAGCCCCAGGAGTTGGCGTGAAAGAGCGGCACAATGGGCATAGCCCGGCGCCCCGCGCGAAAGCTGCTGGTCTGGCTGAGCGGCACCATCATCGCGTGCAGGACGGTGGAGCGCTGAGAGAAGAGCGCGCCCTTGGGGACACCCGTGGTGCCGGAAGTATAGCAAAGTGCGGCAGCAGTATCCTCTGGCAGGTCGGGCCAGTCGTATTGCGTGGGCTGCCCGGAGAGGAGCGTCTCGTAAACGGTAATATCAGTCTCTGTATCAGTCTGATCCGGTGTATCAGACAGTAATATGCAGGTCATTTCAGCGGGAATCTGATCGGCAAGTGACGCGATCCGTGGGGCAAATTCAGGTTCCAGAAACAATATCCGGTCGTCTGCGTGATTGAGGATGTAGATCAGTTGTTCGTCCGACAGGCGTGGATTGATCGTGTGACAGACAGCCCCCATGCCGGAGATGGCAAAGTAGAGTTCGAAATGACGGTGAGAGTTCCAGGCCAGCGTTGCGATCCTGTCGCCCTGCACGATCCCTTGGGCCACCAGCGCGTGGGCCAGTTGTGCGGCGCGGGCCAACGCATCGGGGTAGGTATAGCGGTGCAAGCCTTCGGGCGTGACCGACACGATGCCCTCTTGCGGGGTGATCTCTGCGGCATGGGCCAGGATGTCGATAATTCGCAGAGGCCGGTGCATCATCATCCCCATCATGTTCCGGTGCCCTTTTCATAGTTGTTGCTTTGAGCGGGGACAGTTGCACAAAGCGGATTGGTGATCAATTCCCGCACCCGACCCTTGACCTTAAAGAGTTTCGCGTTCAATTGGTTCACCGATTGAGCGCGAAACGCGCACAACCCCACAATATTGACAGATCACACCGCATTTTGCCTTGTGTCCGAATTTCGCAAACAAGCCCACCCGCAAGCAGCAAGACAATCCCCCGATGCAGGAGACAGAAGATGTCCTTTGACCGCTCTATCAAAATCGCCCCGTCGATCCTGTCTGCGGATTTTGCCAATTTCGGTCAGGAGATCGAGGCGATCGAGGCTGAGGGCTGTGACTGGGTGCATGTGGATGTGATGGATGGGCACTTTGTGCCGAACCTCACGTTCGGCCCGCCGCTGGTCAAGGCAATCCGCCCGCATATCAAGACCGTGATGGACGTGCATCTGATGATTGCGCCGGTCGATCCTTATATCGACGCCTTTGCCAGTGCGGGCGCGGATATTCTGACCGCGCATCTGGAGGCCGGGCCGCATACGCACCGCACGTTGCAGGCCATTCGCGGCGCGGGGTGCAAGGCGGGGCTGGCGCTGAACCCCGGTACCGGCCTCGGTGATGTGGAGCATCTGCTGGACATGATCGATCTGGTCTGCGTGATGACGGTCAATCCCGGCTTTGGCGGGCAGAAATTCATCCACAGTCAGATCGACAAGGTGCGGTCCTTGCGCGCGATGATCGGTGACCGCCCCATCCATATCGAGATCGACGGTGGCATCACGCGCGAAACCGCGCCGCTGATGGCGGCGGCGGGGGCCGATGTACTGGTGGCGGGGTCCGCGGTGTTTACCGGGGGCAGCGTAAAGAATCCAGCACCCTACGGCGCTAACATCCGTGCAATTCGCCATGCGGCAGAAGCAGTGCAGGCCGGCTGAGCGCTTGTTGGCGCGGGCTGCGGGGGCAGACTGCTGTGGGCCCGCAGCTTTCGAGGAGCGCGAATGCTGGTTGCTGTCGGACAAGGACCGGGTGCGGCTGCGTCCATAATTCGGCCCTTGTGATGGAAACTCACGTTTGCCTGTCTGGTGCGATCCGCGATAGAGTGCCCGAAAGAGACATGAGGAAATCGGAACATGACGGATATCGTAATTCTTGGCGGGGCCCGCACGGCGATCGGCACCTTTGGCGGCGCATTGGCGGGGGTGAAGCCGACCGAGCTGGGTGCACATGTGGCGCGTGCCGCGTTGCAGCGTTCCGGTGTCGAAGGCGGTCAGATCGGGCATGTGATCTTTGGTCATGTGATCAATACCGAGCCACGTGACATGTATCTCAGCCGTGTTGCCGCGATGGAAGCGGGCATTCCCGCGGACGTGCCGGCAATGAACGTGAACCGCCTGTGTGGATCGGGGGCGCAGGCGATCGTTTCGGGCATTCAGTCTCTGATGCTGGGCGATTGCGATTATGCACTGGCCGGCGGTGCCGAGAGCATGACGCGCGCACCCTTCATCATCCCGGATCAGCGCTGGGGCGCGAAAATGGGCGATGTGACCACGATCGACATGATGCTGGGTGGGCTCAACTGTCCGTTCGGTACCGGTCATATGGGTGTCACCGCCGAGAATGTGGCGTCAGAGCATGACATCAGCCGCGAGGCGCAGGACGCCTTTGCGCTGGAGAGCCAGAACCGCGCGGCGGCGGCGATCAAGGCGGGGCACTTCAAGGACCAGATCGTGCCGATTGACGTCAAGGTGCGCCGCGACACCGTGAGTTTCGATACCGATGAGCATCCCAAGGCGACAACGGCAGAGGCGCTGGCGGGGTTGCGCTCGGCGTTTCAGAAGAACGGCACCGTGACGGCGGGAAATGCGTCGGGCATCAATGATGGCGCGGCGGCGATCGTCATTGCGCGGGGCGATGCGGCGCAAGCGGCGGGCCTCAAGCCGCGTGCGCGGGTGCTGGGTTATGCTCATTCGGGCGTGCGACCCGAGGTGATGGGCATCGGGCCCGTGCCCGCGGTCGAGGCATTGTTGGCGCGCACGGGGCTGAGTGTGGGCGATTTCGACGTGATCGAATCGAACGAGGCGTTTGCCGCGCAGGCGCTGGCGGTGACCAAGGAGCTTGGCCTGGATCCGGCACGGGTGAACCGCAATGGCGGCGCGATTGCGCTGGGCCATCCGCTTGGTGCGACGGGCGCGATCCTGACGGTCAAGGCGCTGTATGAGCTGGAGCGTACTGGCGGATCGAAGGCGCTGATCACCATGTGCATCGGCGGCGGACAAGGCATAGCACTGGCAATCGAGCGGGTCTGAACGGGCAACTCATCCGCCCTGACGGGCGTCTTCGTACCGGATGCCCGCCTCTCTCGGCGGTGGGCACGAGTATTTGGAGAAAAATGAAGGCATGCGGGTTTCAGTCCAGGCGGATTGTGACCCGCGAGGCGCGGCCCCTGGCGTCGATCACCGATAGTTGCGAGAATCCGGCGCTGAGACCCTTGAGCTGGGCCTGCCGTGTGTGCACGCCGGTCAGCAGCGGTGTGCCGTTGGCCATCCATGTGAAGGGCGGTTTGCCGTCGCGGACCTTGACCGGCAGCCCATGCTCATCGGTGGCAAGGCGCGCGCCGTCGGGAGGGAAGATCAGCTTGGGGGCGTCCGGTGCTGCGGTAAAGACCGCATCACGCGGGGTGAAGCGACGTAGCGGCTGGGGCAGTTCGGCGGTCGAGACGATCAGCGTTTCAGGCGGCGGGGCAGGTAGTGGATCGCGCGCCTCCTTGAGCCGCTGGAACGACTCGAAGAGGACCGGGGCGGCCAGATCACCGCCAAAGGCACCCGGCACCGGGGTGCCGTCGGGCCGCCCGATCCAGACACCGGCCACATGCGCGCCGTCATAGCCGACGGCCCAGGCGTCGCGGTGCCCGTAGGAGGTGCCGGTCTTGAACGCAAGGGCCCGGCGCGGGGCGTTTGGCGGGGGGGTCAGGCCAGCCAGGATATCGCCCACCTGCCAGGCGGCAGAGGGGCTGAGGATGCGCTGGCGCGCGCCTGTCGGTGCGGGGTCGCGCCAGTAGAGCGGCACCGCCTGCCCGCCCTGTGCGAGGGCGGCGTAGGCCTGCACCAGATCCGTCAGGTTGATTCCGATCCCGCCCAGCGCCACGGCCAGCCCGGCGCGGTCGCCGGGCATGGCGGCCTGTGCTCCGGTGCGGCGCAAGACATCCATCAGATGCGCCGGGCCGATTTCGTTCATCAGCAGGATCACGGGGATGTTCAGCGACTGGCGCAAGGCCTCGGTCACGGTCACCTCGCCGCGGAACCGGCCGTCGAAATTCTGCGGTGCGTAGCGACCGAAGGCGACCGGGCGATCATCGATCAGGGTTTGCGGATGTACCAGCCCGCGATCAAAGGCAAGCCCGTAGACCAGCGGCTTGAGCGTGGAGCCGGGCGAGCGCAGCGCCTGGGTCATGTCGATGAAGCCCTGTCGCGCGTCCGCGCCCACCAGCCCCGCAGAGCCGACAGAGGCAAGGATTTCGCCGCTGCGGTGGTCGGCCAGCACGATGGCAACCGAGAGGTTGCCGGGCAGGCCGCGCAATGCCCTTTGCGCCAGCGTCTCCAGCTTGGTCTGGAGCGTGGCATCGAGGGTCAGCTGGTGGCGGGTCTGGCCAGGGGCTGCGGTGCGGGCGCGGTCGGCCATGTGCGGGGCGATGGCAGGGAAGGCGCGGCGCGCGGTCGGGACAGGCTCGGTCAGCGCGGCGTTCGCGGCCTCGGCGCTCAGCCGGTCGGCCTGTACGATGCGGTCCAGCACCCGGTCGCGGGCGGCACGGGCTGCCGCGTGCGCGCGGTCGGGGCGGCGCGCCTCGGGCGATTGCGGGAGTGCGACCAGCAGCGCCGCCTCGGCCGGGGTCAGGCGGTGCGGTTCCTTGCCGAACCACGCGAGCGTGGCGGCGCGGATGCCCTCGATATTGCCGCCATATGGCGCATGGGTCAGGTAGAGTGTGAGTATCTGATTCTTGGTCAGCTTGCGTTCCAGCGCGAGGGCGACACGCATCTGGCGAAGCTTGCCCGCCCATTGGCCTGTGCCGCTCTGCTCCAGCAGGCGGGCGACCTGCATCGTCAAGGTCGAGCCGCCCGAGATGATCTCGGCGTTCCACGCGGCCTGCAATGCGGCGCGGACCATGGCGCGCAGGTCGATCCCGGCATGCGTGTGAAAGCGTTTGTCCTCGTAGGTGATCAGCATATCGAGGAAGCCCGCATCGACCTGACCCGGCGTGACCGCCAGCCGCCAGCGGCCATCGGCGACGGTATAGACCCGCAGCAGGCGGCCCGTCCGGTCGCGCACTTCGGTTGATGTCTCGCTCAGGAGCGGTGGCAGTTGCGTTGCATCCACCCAGAGGTCTAGCCGGTCGCGGGTATACCCGCCGACCGTCAGCACCAGAACCAGAACGAGGAAAAGCCGGTCAAGCCGCATCGCGCAGTCTGCCTTTGTCATTTGCGGGGCCCGCGATCAGGCGGGCCCCGGTACGGCACAGGCCGTATATCGGCCTGCCGTCTTATTCGGTCACGCGCATCGCGCCGGTGTCGGTATTTGCCCGATATTGCGGCCGGTACATGTCCTCGACCGTGGCCGCCGGGTGGTGGTAGCTGCCCGGCGAGACGGCGCGCACGATGTAGGCCAGCGTGAACGGATCGCTTTCGCGCCAGTCAACAGCGGCGATGAAGCGGTCCGAGCGGAACTCGGAATGCTCGGTATGGGTCGTCTTGAGCCAGTCGAGCGCGCGTACATCGCCTGAACGCAGCAGGTTCGGGTTGTCGATCTCAAGCCCCGCTGGCAGCGGGTCGTTGATGATCAGCCGCGCCTGGCCATCGCCTGCCGGCAGCACCTTGAGCACGGCCACCAGCCGCGCGCCGCTGGTGACACCGTCCAGCGTGGCCGGGTTGCCGTCGAGATCGTAATAGCTGCGCTCGATCCGGTAGCCATAACCGCTTGCGGGGCCGGGCACCTGAGGCACGCCAACGGTGGTCAGCGTGATGTCGGTCGCGCTGCTGCCGGTGTTGCGGATCGCCTGCGGGGTTGCTGTCTCGGCCTCGATCATGCGCACGAAGGGGCCGCTGACGGCTTCGCCGTTCAGGGTCAGCCGGTTTGCCGACGGATCGTCGATCAGAGCGCGCGCGGCGAGCAGGGTCCAAGCCTGTTCCTGCGTCGACATGTGCGGGCCAGTGCGGCCCAGCGTGCTGGCCAGCTGCGTGGTGTCGGTGGCCTGACTGCCCGCCTCGATGATCAGCGCCAACACCCCGGCTCGGTCACGATAGTGCGTGCCGTAATCAGAGCGCCAGAGGTGGCTTTCACTGCCGGTATCGCGGGCCATCCGGACGACGGCGGCGCGGAACATCCGGTCGGCGCGGGTCTGATCGCCGTAGGAGGCGAGCGCCGCACCCAGCTGTGCCATCGCCAGCGAGGTAGCGAAATCGCCCGCCTTGACGTCGGCGTAGTAGCGCAGATCGCCCATGCGTGCCGCGCCCTCGCGGGCCAGCACCATCAGCGCATAGGCGATATCCTCGCCGCCATTGTCGAAATCGGGCGCGTAGTTCAGCCGGTTGCGCAGGTTGTCCATCGCCATGGTAAAGGCGCGGTCGGGCACGGTGTGCCCTTCAGCGCGGGCGCGACTGAGGAAATCTGCGACATAGGCATCAAGCCAGAAATCACCGGATTCCGCACGCCACAGGCCAAAGGCACCGTTGCTGGTCTGGCGGGTCAGGATACGTTCGATGCTCTGCTCGATACGCTGGGCGATCTGGGTGTCGTTGCCCAGGTTCAGCGCCTGCGCCACTTGATTGAAGTAGAGTAGCGGCATCGCCCGTGACGCCACCTGTTCGGTGCAGCCGTAGGGGTAGCGGTCCAGTGCCTGCAGCAACGCAGGTGCGTTGAGGCGCGCCAGCGGCCCGGCAGAGATGACCGCCTGCCCGCTGCCGGGTTTCAGCGCGGCAAAGACATCGGCACCCAGCGTGAACGTATCGCCTGCCGCCAACTCGAATCGGCGGGTTTCCGACACGGCCGGATCGTTGGAACGTACCGGCAGCGTCAGCGATTTGGTCAGCTGCTTGCCGTCCGGTGTCGTCAGTGCGATCTGCACGGCATAGTCGCCTTCGTCACCCGCGGTGATCGGTACGCTGAAGGTGGCCTTGGCGTTCTCGTCCAGGTCAAAGCCCGAAGGGATACCCCCCGCCAGCGTCACGCCCGGTGCGCTGACATCGAGGCCGATGCGCCCGGCGGGGCCGGTGGCATGCACGATCTCCAGCAGCAGGCGGCTTTCGTCGCCCGGAGCGAGAAACCGTGGCAGCGAGGCGGTCACGACAACCGGATCGCGCACCAGTACATCGCGCTCGGCCTCGCCAACGGCGGTGCCGGACCATGCGATGGCCATCAGGCGCACGGTGCCGTTGAAATCGGGCATGTCGAACTGGGCCTGTGCCGTACCGTCTGCACCTACTGCAACCGGGCCGGTGAAATAGGCCACCAGTTCTTCTGTCGGGGGGGGCGATTGCGTCTGCATGCCACTGCCCGCGTCACCGCCAGAGCGGACCTGCCCCTGTGCGCCGTTCATGCCGTCGATGAGGCGACCATAGATATCACGGATTTCCACGCCAAGGCGGCGCTGGCCAAAGTAATGCTCGGACGGGTCGGGGCTGTCAAAACCAGTGAGGTTGAGGATGCCCACATCCACGGCAGCCAGGGTGACATAGCCCGTTGTACCCGCTGCCAGACCGTCCACGTTGACTGTGGCGGTCATCGGGCCGCGTGGGGCCATCGTGTCGGGCGCGTCGATGCTGACACTCAGCGATTTGGTGCCGGGGTCGATCTTGGCATAGCTCAGGCCCAGCGACCGGGCCGGGTTCTGCCCGGCGGTCACGTCCATCGGGCGGATCACCTGCGCGGTCACATACGCGCCGGCCCCCCAATCGTCGGTGACAGGGAGCGGAATGGTGTTTTTACCCTCCACGACCTCGACCGCCTGCATGTCGATCACGCGGTTCGACATCACCGTGATCAGTGCCGTGCCCGCATAGCGTGGCACGATGCGCAGCTGCGCGGTGTCGCCAGGGCGGTAGCCCGTCGCATCGAGAGACAGCTCCAGCGTGTCGGGGGTCTGGCTGGTGTCGGCAGGGGCGTACCAGCCGGCGTAGAAATCTGCCGATGCGGCGATATAGGCCCCATCAGTGCGCTCCACGACCAGCTCGTAATGGCCCCAGTCCACATCGCCCGAAACATTCAGCGGTGTGTCGCCCAGAACGCCGGTGCCAGAGGCGACGCGGGTGCGGGTGGTTACCGGCTCCCACTCCCAGTTGCCCCATTGCTGATACCATTGATAGCGGGTGCTGACGCGGTTCAGCGTCCATGTCACCTGCATCTGTTGCGGCTGCAGATCGGCACCAAGGCCGATAACGCCAAAGCTGGCTTTGCTGCCCTCCGCCACGACGCCGTCAAAGTCCGGCTTGATGCCGATCATCGACCCTTCGGGGGCGACCATGCGTTTGATCTGGCGCTCTACCGGACGGCCCGACCCTTCGCGCAGACGCAGGGCGATGGTAGCCTCGAACGGGCGGTCGTTGGCGTCCATTTCTGGCAGTTCCAGCGGCACGGACAGATTGCCTGCCGCATCGGTGGTGAAACTGTCCATGTAGCGCGCACGGCTGGAGGCCTCTGCGTCATGACGGCCAAAGACGTAGCCGGGGAATTCGTCCAGACTGCGCCGGGGCCGCAAGAACAGCTCGCCCTCGGATTTCAGCCCCGCGCCGGGTGCGCCAAACAGGTATTTTGCCGCAACCTGCAGATCGGGCATGTTGGCCGCCTGCATCAGGCCCTCGGGCAGTGTCAGGTCGAAATCGATCCGCTCGGGCAGGAAATCCTCGACCAGCAACGACCGGGTTACCAGCGCGGGGGCATCCACATCGGCCTTGATCTCAAGCTGCCAGGTGCCGCGCGGCGCGGTGTCCGCGATGGGCATGGAAAAGACATGCCCGCCCGCCGCGTCATCGGCAGAGAAATGGCGCGCGTATTCCACCCCATCGGGACGTGTCAGGATTGCCGTCAGCGGCAGGCCGGTGATCGCCTCGGCGATACCGTCGCGGGCCAGTGCGGTGGCATGGATCACCTCGCCTGCGCGGTAGGCGCCGCGATCGGTGGCCAGGAACACATCGACGGGGGGGGCTGGCGGGCGTCCTTCGACGCCGCGATCCGATAGGTCAAAGGCCGGATCGGTCAGTGACAGAAATGCCATGTCTTCTGTCCCTGCCTTGGCCAGGATCAGCGCAGGTGCCGTGCTGCCGGTGCCACGCGACAGGCCGGGGTCAAAACGAACGTGCCCCTGTGCATCCGTGGTGGCCGTGGCCAGCACGCGGTTGGCGCGGGACAAGAGCGTGACTTCGATGCCGTCCAGCGCGCCTGCATCCGACAGGCCACGGGCAAAGACATGCAGCCCGTCGGTGCCCTTGAGCGTGGTCAGGCCCAGATCGGTCAGCACGAACCACTGCAGTGCACCGGGATCCTCGTAGTGCGGCACGCCCTCGATCCGTGCGCCCAGCGTGTAGATGCCCGGCGGTTGATCGGCCAGCACCTCGCCCAGTGGCAGACGGGTGGTCATGTTCTGGTTCAGGCTGTTCTGCACATCGCCCACGCCGGTCCAGACCTCTTCCGAGATGTCCTCTTCGAACGTATCGACCTGATACTCATTGATCGGGCGGCCGAAATAATCGTCTTGCATGGCGCGCAGCAGGTTGCGGTCGCTGACGCGGCGCAATTCCAGCTCGACCTTGTCGAGGTTCACGGTTTCGATCGGGAGGGCCACATCGGCGGCACGGGGCAGCACATAGGCGCGGCCCGGAAAGCTGACCTTCGGCGACCGGTCAC
The DNA here is from genome assembly GCA_947503145.1 of uncultured Roseovarius sp. Lineage (GTDB taxonomy): Bacteria > Pseudomonadota > Alphaproteobacteria > Rhodobacterales > Rhodobacteraceae > Roseovarius. Next base: position 285,050 of record CANNCP010000001.1, on the reverse strand, counting down.
GGATATAGAGCGACAGCTCGACATCCTTGATCAGCGTCTCGCCATTCGCGGCGGGCAGCCCCCTGCGAAAGGTGATGGTATAGCGTTCGCCGTGGCGCACGCCGTCGATGCAGATCTGCCGCTCGTCGGGCTGTACCACCAGATTGGGATCGGGCAGATGTACGAACGGGGTGTAATCGGTGCCCGCTTCGATCAGCGTTTCGGAAAACTCGGCGCAGATGCGGGGGGATGCAGCCTCGTTATCGGCGCGGTGTTCGGTAATACGAAAGCCGTATTTGGCGATGGCTGCGTCCAGCGCGGTGGTCACGTCGCCCCGCGGCTGGATGTCGCTGGCCAGGCGCAGCGCCTGCACCATGTTGCGGCCGCGGCGATCCTTTTCCAGACCGTTCGCCATGATCATCAGCGCATTCACCCGCGCGCCATCATTCCGGGCCCGCAGGTAGCCGTTGATCGCGGCCTGCAACGCCTGCGACCTGTACTTGCTCTGGTCATTCTTGATCAGCAGCGACAGGCGCGCATACTCGGTCCACTGGTCAGCGGCATCGGTGACGGATACCGCTGCCCCGGTCCAGCGCATCGCGTTCAGGTAATCGTTCTGTGCCAGCCGGTCCTGTGCCGCCTGCAGCAAGGCCTCGGCGCTCCATTGTCCGGCGGGGTGCTTGCCGCCGACACTGCGCGCCAGATCATTGGCGTTCTCGATCATGTAATCGCCGAGAAAGCCCAGATCGGCGATACGTGCGTCCACCTGTGCCAACACGGCCCGATCGGTGGGCAGGATGCGCGCGGAAAAGGCACCCTCATAGGCCACTTCCTCGCTGACGTTGCTCTTTGGGAAACAGGCGCTTGATCTGGAATTGTAGGTGAACGCCTTGCACGTTGGGTTGTTCAGGCAGGTGTTGCGGCAGGTGGCATAAGTCGTGTCGAAAATCGCCTGCAAATCCGCGCCGTAGTAGTCGACATCATTGGTGACGATCGCGCGCCTGTCGGGAAATCCGGCCTGCGCGGCTGCCTGCGCGGCGAAAACGATCAAGGCGATGACAGAAAACAAAGCACGGAGCATGAGCACCCTCCTGAATATGATTAGGGACATGGTGCCATGCGTTTGGTCCTCATGGCAATGATTTCAGTTCAACTATTAAATAGTTGCGACAGTTACCCGTAGCGGTGTCGTGCGGGACTGTGGCGCGAGATGCTGACGTTTCGCGAAACGCCTTAAATAGTTATTCACCCTGATCGCCGATTGTCGTGCAGATTGACATGATGGGACGGCGGAGGGCGGCGATGAGCCTTGCCGACAAACTGACGCAGGAACGGCGGGCAAGACTGGCGGCAGAACGTCTGCTGGAGCAAAAGCATGCCGAACTGCACGAGGCCAATCGCAAGCTGGGCCATCATGCGCGCGCGCTGTCGGATGAAATCGTCGTTACCCGAGCCAGGGTGCAGACTGCCCTGGACGAAAACCAGCGGGTAAAATCCGATCTGACAGTGGCCAACGAAAAGGTCGAGATTGCCGAGCGGCGGCTGTGGCATTCGATCGAGGCGATCGGGGACGGCTTTGCCTTTTTTGACGAAAGTAGCCGCATGGTGGCGGCCAATCCGGCCTACATGTCGGTTTTCGACGGGCTGGAGGATGTGCGCCCCGGTGTGAGCTACGTCGAGATCCTGCAATTTCTGACGGAGGAGGGCATCGTCAATATCGGCGACAAGACCCCGGCTGACTGGCGCGAAGAGATGCTGGATCGCTGGCAAAGCCCGGTGCCGGGGCAGACGATCATCCGCCTGTGGAGCGGCGCATATATCAAGCTGATCGACCAGCGTGGGCATGGCGGCGATGTGGTCAGTCTGGCGCTGAACATTTCCGATACCGTCCGCTACGAGGACCAGCTGAAAGAGGCACGGCGCAAGGCCGAGGCGGCCAATCGCGCCAAATCATCCTTTCTGGCCAACATGAGCCACGAGATACGCACGCCGATGAACGGTGTCGTCGGCATGGCCGAGTTGCTGCAGGATACCGAACTGACCGAGGAACAACTGCTATATGCCAACACGATCAAGAACTCTGGCGAGGCGCTGCTGGTGATCATCAACGATGTGCTGGACTATTCCAAGATCGAGGCCGAAAAGCTGGTGCTGCACCCTGAGCCGTTCGACCTGAAGCGGTGCATTCACGAACTGATCATGCTGGTGCAGCCCAAGGCGCACGATCAGGGGCTTGAGGTGCTGCTGGATTATGACCTGTTCCTGCCGACCGAGTTTATCGGTGATCCGGGCCGTCTGCGCCAAGTGTTGACGAACCTTATGGGCAACGCGATCAAGTTCACCAGGGCCGGACAGGTAATCGTCCGTGTGACCGGTGTGGCGGACGCGGAAACCGGCGAAGTGGCGCTGCATTTCGCGGTCAAGGATACCGGGATCGGCATTCCGTCGGAAAAGATCGATCACGTCTTTGGCGAGTTCAACCAGGTCGATGACAAACGCAACCGCATGTTCGAAGGCACGGGGCTGGGCCTGACCATCTCGCAAAAGTTGATCCGCCTGATGGGCGGAGAGATGTGGGCCGAATCGCAAGAAGGTGCCGGATCGACCTTCAGCTTTCAGATCACCATGCCCGCCGCCTGCCCCCCATCCGACGAGCCGGATCAGGCAGTAGCACCCGGCCCCGAGCAGGGTGCGCGGCAGCAGGGGCCAGAATCAGAGCCAGAATCAAGGCCGGGATCGGGGCGCGCGATGCGCGTGCTCGCCGCCGAGGACAATCAGACCAACCGCCTGGTTTTTGGCAAGATGGTCAGTGCATTGGACATCACGCTGGAATTCGCGGTGGACGGGCGCGAGGCCGTGGACCTCTACCGGAGCTTTGCGCCCGATATCGTGTTCATGGACATCTCGATGCCCGGTATGGACGGCAAGGCGGCGACGCGGGCCATCCGGCATCTGGAAAAGACGGCGGGCCGCCATGTTCCGATCGTGGCGATGACGGCACATGCGTTGAACGGCGATGATGAGGGCATTCTGGCGGCGGGCCTTGATCACTACATGACCAAACCGCTGCGCATGGCACTCATTCACGAACATATCGCCGACGCATGCCCGGCCGATGCGCGCGCGCCGCTCGCTGCGGCCGATGACGGCTGAGCCGGTGCCGCTCAGGCAGTCTTGGTGGCGGCGGTTTCACCGCGGAGGAATACCGGGCGGCCATCCTCCGACAGATCAGGCTGAAAGGCATAGCCGCCCACGTCGAACGCCTCCAGCGCGAGGGGGTCGCGCAGGCGGTTCTGTACGATGTAACGCGCCATGGCACCACGGGCCTTCTTGGCGTAAAAGCTGATGATCTTGGGGGTGCCGCCGCGTTCTTCCATGAAGACGGGGGTGATCACGCGCAGGTCCAGCGCGTCGGTGTCTACAGCGCCGAAATATTCCTGACTGGCGCAGTTTATCAATACGTCACTGCCGGTCTGCGCCCCTTGGGCATTCAGCGCCTGTGAAATCCGTGCGCCCCACCAGTCATAGAGCGACGAACCGCGCCGGGTCTTGAGACGGCTGCCCATTTCCAGCCGGTAGGGCTGGATCGTATCGAGCGGGCGCAACAGGCCATAAAGCCCCGACAGGATGCGCAGATGATCCTGCGCATAGCGCATTTCATCCTCACTAAGCGTGTCGGCCTCAAGCCCCTGATAGGTGTCGCCGGCAAAGGCCAGCGCCGCCGGTTTGCTGTCCATCGTGCCAAAATCGCGAAAACGGTCGGCATTGAGCTTGGCCAGTGGCGCGCTGATCTTCATCAGCTTTTGCAGCTCGGCCTCGCTGAGATCGCGGGCGCGTTCGGCCAGTGCCTTGGCCTCGTCCAGAAACGCGGGTGTGGTGGGGCTGTACCCTTCTGCCGGTTCCATGTTGAGTTTCTTGGCGGGCGAGACGACGACAAGCATGTGATCTTCCTTTTTGATCCGTATGACCCAGATCTAGGACGCGCCGTGCAGAACGTCCAGAAATGCGTCGCCAAAGCGTTCGGCACGTTTTTCACCAAGGATGCGCGCCATCTGGGTGTTGTCCTGCGGACGGGTCTCGGCCACGCGGGTGATCAGCGAGGTCGAACAACTCAGCGGTTTGTCCAACCCGTCAGCGCCGCGGGCAAGCTGCGAGCCGACTTCGGCCAACCGGTCATAGAGGTTGCCCGCGTCGCGCCCTGCCAGTTTGCGGCGCGCGGGGTGCATCTGGGCGGCTTCACCATTGATCACGGCGAGAAAGGCATCGCCGTATTGCTCCAGCTTCTTGGCGCCGACACCGCCGATGCGGGCCATCTCGTCCAGGTTGGTGGGACGCGCTTCGGCCATTTCGATCAGGGTGCGGTCGTTGAACACCACATAGGCCGGCACGCGTGCCGCCTCGGCAAAGGCGCGGCGCCTGGCCTTGAGCGCGGACAGCAGCGGCGCGTCCTCGTCCGACACCAGCGCCTTGACCGCCGGGCGGCGTGTTTTCGATGTCAGCGTGTCCTGCCGTAGGGTGATCTGCGCCTCACCCTTGAGGATCGGCACGGCGGGGTCGGTCATGCGCAGCGCGCCGTGGCGTTCGGGATCGGGGCGGATCAGGTCATGGCCCATCATCTGGCGAAATATACCCTGCCAGACGGGCCGGGCAATGTCGCGACCGACGCCAAAGGTGGGCAGGTCGTCATGGCCGCGTGCGCTGACCTTGTCAGTGACCTTGCCGGTGAGGATGTCGATCAGGTGCCCCGCACCAAAGTATTCGCCGGTGCGCAGGATCGCCGAGAGCGCCTTGCGCACCGCCTCTGTCCCGTCGAATGTGGCGGGCGGATTGTCGCACAGATCGCAATTGCCACAAGGGCCCGTGTCTTCGTCGAAATAGCCCAACAACTGCATGCGGCGGCATTTCAGTGCCTCGGCGAGGCCCAGCAGCGCATTGAGCCGGGCGTGATCGGCGGCGCGGCGCTCTGGAGGGGCAAGCCCCTCGTCGATCTGGGAGCGGCGCAGGCGGATATCGTCGGGACCGTACAGGGTGAGCGTCTCGGCAGGCGCTCCGTCGCGGCCCGAGCGGCCGATTTCCTGATAATAGGCTTCGATCGATTTGGGCAGGTCGGCATGGGCGACCCATCTGATGTCCGGCTTGTCCACGCCCATGCCAAAGGCGACAGTGGCGACGACGATCAGGCCATCCTCGGTGTTGAACCGCTGTTCGACATGGCGACGCGCATCCGCGTCCATGCCCCCGTGATAGCAGCAGGCCGAATGCCCGGCCTGCCCCAGCGCCTGTGCCAGCGTTTCGGTCCGCGCGCGGGTGCCGCAATAGACGATGCCGGACTGCCCCTTGCGGGCGGCGGCGAACTCCATGATCTGACGGCGGGGTCCGTCCTTGGCGGCAAAGGCGAGGTGGATGTTGGGCCGGTCAAACCCGTGCAGGAACGTGGCGGGTGCCTCGCCGTCAAAGAGCTTCTGGACGATTTCGGCCTGGGTTTCGGCATCCGCCGTGGCGGTAAAAGCCGCGAGCGGGACGTCCAGTGTGCGACGCAATTCGCCGATGCGCAGGTAGTCGGGGCGGAAATCATGGCCCCATTGGCTGACGCAATGCGCCTCGTCCACGGCGATCATGTTGACGCCAATGCGGCGCAGCATGTTCAGCGACGATCCGGCTGCCAACCGTTCGGGCGCGATATAGAGCAGCTTGAGTGTGCCGGCATCAAGCGCGCGCCAGACCTCATCGGTTTCCTCTTCGGTGTTGCCAGAGGTCAGCGCGCCGGCCTCGACGCCCACTGCACGCAGGGCGCGGACCTGATCGCGCATCAGCGCGATGAGCGGCGATATGACGACCGTGACGCCGTCCCGCATCAGCGCGGGCAGCTGGAAACACAGTGACTTGCCGCCACCCGTCGGCATGATGGCAAGCACGTTCTGCCCGCCCGCCACGGCAGTCACGATCTCCTCCTGGCCGGGGCGGAAGGCATCGAATCCGAATATGTCGCGCAAAAGCGTGGCAGCGCCTGACATTGCTGATCCTGTAAGATTTTTTCAACTGCTCTGAGCGTCAGCTTTTCACACTACGATTCGGTGAACAAGGGTCTAGTATCAGAAACGCAAAACCCCGCGCGAGGCGGGGTTTTGGGACGCTTGACACAATCTAGACTGCCCTAAAGCTGTCATCGTTCGTTGGGCGGCCTGCCCAGTGCTCTGGGTCTTCAAGCCCGATAACGGGATACAGCAGAAATATACGCATAGCGTATTAATAAAGTGCTGCATTATATCAGTAAAACGCCGCCGCGTTGTTGATCAGCACGATCCGCAGCGCATAGACCGCGACCAGCGCCACCAGCGGCGCCAGGTCGATGCCGGACATGTTGGGCAGGATGCGACGGATGCGGCTGTAGATCGGGTCGAGCAAGCGTTCAAGCCCGCTCCAGATCTGGGCGACCAGCGGCTGGCGCAGGTTGAGCACCTGAAAATTGATCAACCAGGACATGATCACATGGGCGATGATCACGAACCACAGGATGTCCAATATCAGCATGATGATCTGAAAAAGCGATGTCATAGGTGCGCCTAACTTGCAAAATCGCCCCAGAGGTAAGGTGCTGTGCGGCAAAGCGCAAGGCTTACGCCGGGTGACGGTTGACGCCCGGGTAATGCGTCACGAAATTGCACCCCAAAGGAACCTGCCCATGTATCCCTTCATCCGAATGTTCTGGCAGCTATACAAGCATCGCAACGATCCTGCACTGCCGCTGACCGGTTGCCATGTGTCGTATCATTATTGTCTGCCGTGGGACATCGACCTGTGGATGGAGCTGAACAACGGTCGCACGCTCACGCTGTATGATCTGGGGCGAATTCCGCTGGCGCGACGTGTCGGGCTGCTCGGTCTGCTGCGCAAGAAGCGGTGGGGCCTCACGATGGCGGGCGCCACAGTGCGCTATCGGCGTCGGATACGCACCTTTGAGCGGATCGAGATGCGCAGTCGCGCGATCGGTTGGGACGCGCGGTTTCTGTATCTGGAACAATCCATGTGGCTGAAGAGCGGCGAATGCGCCAATCACATTGTCTACCGCTCTGCCATCACGGGGGCCAAGGGGATCGTGCCGCCCGCCGAGGCCCTGACGGCGATGGGAAAGGACGCGACCTCTCCGCCGCTGCCGGGCTGGGTCCGCACCTGGCTGGAGGCCGAGAACCAGCGACCCTGGCCACCCACGCAGGACCCCGCCGTGCAAGAATAACTTGCCCCGGTAACGGCTTGGCTGTCTATATCTGGCAAAAGCATTTGCAAGGGCAGATTATGAAAGCTGTTTCGCACACCAAGCGCATTTGGGGCTGGTTCTTTTTCGACTGGGCAAGTCAGCCCTATAACACGCTGCTGATCACCTTCATCTTTGCGCCCTACGTCAAGGAACTGATCGGCGACGGGGCACAGGCACAGACGGCCTGGGGGTTCGGTATCGGTGCGGGCGGGGTGATCATTGCGCTAATGGCCCCGGTCCTGGGCGCGATGGCGGATCATTCGGGCAATCGCCTTGAATGGATCAAGCTGTTTTCGGCGATGTATGTGATCGGTGCGTTCGGTATCTGGTGGGCAATGCCGCATGATTTCAATCTGGTCGCGATCCTCATCCTGTTTATCATCGGCATGATCGGGATGGAGTTCGCGACGATCTTTACCAACTCGATGCTGCCTGATCTGGGCAACCGCGAAGAGATCGGGCGTATTTCCGGCAATGGCTGGGCGTTCGGCTATCTGGGCGGTCTGAGCGCACTGGTGATCATGCTGGCGTTCTTTGCCGAGGATGGCGCGACCGGCAAGACGATGATCGGTATCGATCCGCTCTTTGGCCTTGATGCGCAGACCCGCGAGGGCACGCGGTTTGTCGGGCCGCTGACCGGGTTCTGGTATCTGCTGTTCATGGCGCCGTTCTTCATGTGGGTCAAAGATCCGAAACCGGCTGCCAAGGAGCCCGGCGCGGTAAGGCGCGCATTGGCCAAGGTGTGGGCGACGATCACCCGGCTGCCACAGACGCCGTCGCTGTTTTCCTATCTCGGGGCGTCGATGTTCTATCGCGACGCGCTGAATGGCATGTATTTCTTTGGCGGCATCTACGCGGCCGGGGTGCTGGAGTGGACCGTCGTTGACGTCGGAATTTTCGGTATCATCGCGATCATCGCGGGTGCGATCTTTGCCTGGCTTGGTGGGTATGTCGATCAGCGTCTCGGGCCCAAGCCGGTGATCATGGGATGCATCCTGGTTCTGGGGTTTGTCGCGGTCTCGATCATTTTTGTGTCGCGCGACAGCGTTTACGGCATCGCCGTCGGGCCGGGGTCGGCCCTGCCGGATATCATATTCTACATGTTTGGCGCTCTTATCGGTGCGGCGGGCGGGATCATTCAATCGGCCAGCCGGACGATGATGGTATTTCAGGCCCGGCCCGGACATATGGCCGAGGCATTTGGCCTTTATGGATTGGCGGGCAAGGCCACCAGTTTCATCGCGCCGATCTCGATCGGGGTGGTCACCGCCATGACCGGCAGCCAGCAGATTGGCGTGACTCCGCTGATAATCCTTTTCGGGATGGGGTTCTTGTTGTTACTCTGGGTCAGGCCGGATGGGGATGACTGATGCGCAAGGCGGTGTGAAATGTTCAAGGGTATGAAACTGATTGCAGCGATCTGCGCGCTGGCTGCGCTGGCACAGCCAGCCGTGGCGCAGGGTATTCCCGGTTCGATGAAGGGTGTGCAGGCCAAGCAGCTATTTGGCAAGGTAAAGAGCGGTTCACCGCATGTCGCGGCGCCGTTCGGCAGCTACGCCAAAGGCTGCATGGCGGGCGGTGTGCAATTGCCTGAAACCGGGCCAACCTGGCAGGCGATGCGCCTGAGCCGGAACCGCAACTGGGGCCATCCCGAGGCGGTAGATTTCATTCGGAAACTGTCGGCCAAGGCCGCGCAGCAGCCGGGCTGGGCCGGGCTTTATATCGGGGATATCAGCCAGCCGCGCGGTGGCCCGATGCTGTCGGGGCACCGGTCGCATCAGCTGGGGCTGGACATGGACATCTGGATGCTGGCACCCAAGCGGCTGAACCTCAGCCGGGCCGAGCGCGAGAACCTGTCGTCGGTGTCGATGCGCCGGGCCAAGGGCGCCTACACCAATTCGGAATGGACCCGCGCGCATCACGAGATCATCAAGGCCGCCGCCAGAGACCCCCGCACCGCGCGGATTTTCGTCTTTCCGGGGGCCAAGGTTCAGATGTGCAACGACGAGAAGGGTAACCGCGCCTGGCTGCGCAAGATCCGGCCCTGGTGGGGGCACCATTATCATTTCCACGTGCGGCTGAAATGCCCCAAGGGCGCGCGCGGCTGTGTCGATCAGGCGGCGCCACCTGCGGGCGACGGCTGTGCCGACGCGCAGAACTGGGTGAACGATATCCTGAACCCGCCCCCGCCGGACCCGAACGCACCGCCGCCCAAGAAGCGCCGTGAATACACCATGGCAGACCTGCCGTCGCAATGCGTGAGCGTTCTGCAAGCCAAGTAAGCGGTGCCCCAAAGAGATTTGGTGCCTCCGGCGGGGATATTTTCGGCAAGAAGAAGTCGGGGGCGTGCGTTCTTGGGGTGTGTTGACGGTGCCGGTGGCAGGGAATAAACTGTATTCGTCCCCGGCGTCCGGGGGCCAAGTCTCCGCAACCTTGTGAAAACGGAAAAGCTCATGCGACATCTGACTGGCATTCTTGCCATGGCTGCCATCGTGGTGGCCTCTAACATCCTTGTGCAGTTTCTGGTGTTGGACGGGTTGCTGACCTGGGGCGCGTTCACCTATCCGCTGGCCTTTCTGGTGACGGACGTGATGAATCGCATCTATGGCGCGGCGGCAGCGCGGCGGGTGGTTTTCGCGGGCTTTCTTGTTGGGATCGCGTGTAGCCTGATCGGTTCGCAGATCATGCTGGAATACGGGCCTGCGGTGGCGCTGCGGGTCGCGGTAGGATCTGCGACGGCCTTTTTGGTGGCGCAGTTGCTGGACGTGGCGGTGTTCGACCGGCTGCGCGGCGGGGTGTGGTGGCGCGCGCCGCTGGCCTCGACGCTGATCGGCTCGACCGTGGACACGATCCTGTTCTTTTCCATCGCCTTTTCGGCGTCGTTCCGCATTTTCGGTGACCGGGCGGATGCGGCGATAAGCTGGGCGTGGGAGGCTTCGCCGTTTCTTATGACAGGGCCTGAGGCACCGCTTTGGGTGACACTGGCGGTGGCCGATTGGGCGGTAAAGCTGGGCGTGGCGCTGCTGGCGCTGGTGCCGTTTCGCCTCATCGTGGCGCGGTTCACGCAGGATGTGCGCTAAAATGTTTTGACAAATGTGAAATCTATGGCAGGCTTGCCTCAGGTTTAACAAACGAAAGGAGGTGGTCCAGTGTCCATAGAGGTATTGGAGCGAGGTGTCGGAACAGTTCTGGAGGCACGCGTCTAGGGCAGCCCCTGGGCGAGACGACTGACCAGAATTGGTGCGCCTAACCGGCCCACCTCCGTAAACTTCTAGAGGGCCGTTCCCATATGGGGCGGCCCTTTTGATTTGGCCAAAACCCATTAAGTTGAAATCATGTTGAAGATAAATGACCGTATTACAATCGAGGACTGGGAACTGACCGAACAATTTGTGCGCGCCAGTGGGCCGGGCGGGCAGAACGTGAACAAGGTTGCCAGCGCCGTCGAGCTGCGGTTCGAGGCCGAACGCTCGCCCAACCTGCCAGACCCGGTGAAACGACGGCTGAAACGGCTGGCCGGTCGGCGCTGGACCAAGGAGGGCGCGCTGATCATCCAGTGCGACGAGACCCGCCATCAGGCGCGCAACCGCGACATCGCGCGCGAGCGGCTGGCAGAGCTGATCACTCGCGCGTTGGAGGCGCCAAAGCGGCGGATTGCGACACGGCCCACGCTGGGGTCCAAGAAGCGACGGCTGAAGGCCAAGAAGGTGCGTGGCGAGGTGAAGTCGCTCCGCGGGAGTGTGACCCCGGGCGAGGAGTGAATGGCCCAGGCGGTGGGTTTGAAACCTACTTTGCATTTGCCATGCGATCATCCGCCTATATTCTTGGTGGTCGCGCCCGGCGATCCTATATAAACCCAAGCGCAACAGCGCGGAGGGCAAACAATGGCGAACCATCTTTATCAGGGCGATCTGCCGGACGGGCTTGATCTGGGGCCGGTGGTGGCGATCGATTGCGAGACGATGGGGCTGAACCCGCATCGTGACCGGCTCTGCGTGATCCAGATGTCGGGCGGCGATGGCGACGCGCATCTGGTGCAGGTGGCACTGGGCCAGACCGCCGCGCCGAACCTCTGCGCGATGCTTGAAAACCCTGATGTGCTGAAGCTGTTCCACTTTGGCCGGTTCGACATTGCAGCGTTGCTGAATGCGTTCGGGGCCGTCACGGCACCGGTCTACTGCACCAAGATCGCCAGCAAGCTCATTCGAACCTACACCGACCGGCACGGGCTGAAATATCTGCTGCAGGAATTGCTGGGCGTCGATATCTCGAAGCAGCAGCAAAGTTCTGACTGGGGGGCCGAAGTCCTGAGCGAGGCGCAACTCGATTATGCGGCGTCCGATGTTCTTTACCTGCATAAGCTGCGCGAGGCGTTGAACGCGCGGCTGATCCGCGAAGGCCGGATGCAGATGGCGCAGGCCTGTTTCGATTTCCTGCCCATGCGGGCGCGGCTTGATCTGGTGGGCTGGCCCGAACAAGACATCTTTGCGCATTGATGGCGGCCAGGGACAATTTCCATTCAGTCTTTGTCGCGTGGATGAAGATCGTCCTGCCGTTGCTGGCGCTGGGCCTGCTGTCGACCGTGTTCCTCTTTAGCCGCAAGGTCGATCTCGATCAGCCGGTCCCGTTCAGCCAGGTTGATCTGACGCAGCGCGCCCATGATCAGGGTGTGACCAATCCCAACTTTGCCGGGGTCGCCACGGGCGGAGAGCACGTATCGTTCAAGGCCGACAAGGTGCGGCCTGACCCGGATCACGAGGGCCGCGTGCTGGCGGATACAGTGCGGGCAGAGCTGCGGCTGAATGGCGGCGCGGTGGTCACCATCACCTCGGATCATGGCGAGAGCGACCAGATCGAGTATTCGGCGCTGCTGAATGGCAATGTGCAGGTCACGACGAGCACGGGCTATGATATTCGCACCGACCGGATCACTGCACAGTTCGATACTCTGCGCGCAGAGACGCCCGGGCGGGTTACTGGCACCGGCCCGCCGGGGGCGCTGGAAGCGGGGCGTATGCTTTTGACATCCGAAGAGGAGGACGGCACCGCACATTTGTTGTTCACCGATGGCGTCAAACTGGTATATACCCCTCCAAAGACAAAGGAATGATGCACGTGTTTCGCCTCATACAAGTGATGGTCTTACTAGGGTTTGCGGGCATGGCGCAGGCGCAGGGGATGCAGGTTGCCTTTGGCAGCGTGCAACAGGACAGCAGCCTGCCGGTCGAAGTGACGGCCGATAATCTGGATGTCGATCAGAATGACGGCACCGCAGTATTCACCGGTAATGTACTGATCGGGCAGGGTGAAATGCGTCTGTCGGCGCCGTGGGTTCTGGTGGTGTATCTTGAGGATCGTTCGGGGATCGAGCGGCTGCGGGCCAAGGACGGTGTGACGCTGGTCAGCGGCGAGGATGCCGCCGAGGCGCAGCGGGCCGATTACAACGTGCAGACCGGCCTGATCGAGATGACGGGCGAGGTCCTGGTGGTGCAGGGGCTGACCGCGCTGACGGCTGACAAGATGTTCGTCGATACGGTGGCAGGCACCGCGCGGATGACCGGCCGGGTCAAGACCGTGCTTCAACCGGAGCCCAAAGAGTGAAGCGTGCCACGCTGCATGTCGCGCATGAGAGCGACGATAACGCGCTGGGTCTTGTCGCGTTGAATCTGCGCAAGAGTTACAAGAAGCGGGTCGTGATTCGTGATGTGTCGATCCGGCTGCGGCAGGGCGAGGTGGCGGCGCTGCTGGGGCCGAACGGATCGGGCAAGACGACGATGTTCTACGCTATGGCCGGGCTGATCTATCCCGAGGGCGGACGCGTCCTGATCGACGGGCGCGACGTGACCAACCTGCCGATGTATCGCCGCGCCAAGCTGGGCGTCGGCTACCTGCCGCAGGAAATGTCAATCTTTCGCGGCCTGACGGTCGAGGACAACATAATGGCGGTTCTCGACATCTCGCAGAGTGACGGGCACAAGCGTCGCGAGCGGCTCGAAGAGCTGTTGTCGGAGTTCTCGATCGAGCATCTGCGCCGCGCCCCCGCGCTGGCCCTTTCGGGCGGTGAGCGGCGGCGGGTCGAGATCGCGCGCTGTCTGGCGGCCGATCCGCGCTATCTGTTGTTGGACGAACCGTTTGCCGGGGTCGATCCGATCAGTGTGGGCGATATCCGCCATCTGGTCGCGGACCTGAAAAAGCGCGGTATCGGCGTGCTGATCACTGACCACAACGTGCGGGAAACGCTGGAAATTGTCGACCGGGCCTATATCTTGCATGATGGCCGTGTCCTGATGTCCGGCAGCCCCGGAGAAGTCGTGAAGAATGAAAATGTCCGCCGCGTCTATCTAGGCGAGAATTTCCGGATTTCCTGATTTTCGGCACTGGTATTTCGCTTATGACTCACGATCCTGATTGACAATCACGCCGGAAGACGCCTCAATCATGGTATGACATTTGGGGTTTTCGAACTGTTCATACAGGGGGACCGGTCAGTTGAGGTCAGCGGCTTACAGGCCCGGCAAATGTCCAATTTCCGTAGCCGAAACCAACGCGACGTGCGGTGCACTTGCGTAATCCGCGCACGCCGTTCGGCGCGATATATGAAGGAGAAACCATGCGTTATCAAATCACCGGAAAGCAGATCGATATTGGCGAGGCCCTGCAAACCCACGTAAAGGATGAACTGGGGTCTACGGTAGCGAAATACGCGGAGCGCCCCACAGATGCGCAGGTGGTTTTCTCCAAGACTGCAAACGAGTTTTCCTGCGAGGCCATCGTGCATCTTTCGACAGGACTGACCGCCCAGGCCAAGGGCCGTGCGCATGAGATCTATGAGGCATTTGAACAGTGCCGCGAAAAGATGGACAAGCAGCTGCGCCGTTACAAGCGCCGATTGAAGGACCACTACAAGGATCGGACAGAGCCGGTTGAACTTTTTGGCGGGTCCTCATATATCCTCGCGTCAGAAGCCGAAGAAGCGGAATCGGAGCCTGAAAGCCTTCAGCCTGTCATCATCGCCGAGATCGAGGTGCGCATTCCGTCTTTGACGGTCGGCGAGGCGGTAATGCAGATGGAGCTGGCAGGTGCCCCTGTTCTTGTATTCCGAAACGAGGCAAAAGACGGGGTTAACGTGGTGTATCGTCGCGAAGATGGCAACATCGGGTGGATTGATCCCTGACATAAGGGCAGCGCACGGACTGACGGCGCTTGTTCGGAGCAAGAAATGGAAGTTTCAATGATCCTCAAGCCCGAGGCGGTGCGCGTTTTTTCCGCAGTATCCAGCAAGAAGCGTCTCATTCACGAGCTGGGCGATACCGCCCACGCCGCTTATGGCGTGAACGCTCAGGGCGCGATCGAGGCGCTGCAGCAGCGTGAGAGCCTGGGGCCCACGGGTGTGGGTCACGGGGTCGCGCTGCCGCATGCACGGATTGACGACGTGACCCGTGTTGTCGGCGCGCTGGTGCTGCTGGAAAAGCCGATTGATTTCGATGCGGTGGACCGGCGGCCCGTCGATCTGGTCTTTGCCCTCTTTGCGCCGCGTGATGCGGGGGTCGAACACCTCAAGGCGCTGGCATTGGTGTCACGAACCCTGCGCGATGCGGCGCTTTGTGCCAAGCTGCGCGCGAACCGTGACCCGGCAACGCTCTATGCTATCGTGACCGAGGCGCAATCGTCGCTTGCGGCGTAGGATTCCGTCGACTCACCGCCAGCGATCAAACCCGAACATGATGTAATCACGCTGATAGATATCCGCGCCGAGCGCTTCGATTTCGGCGTCATAGATATCGGCCAGCGCAAAAGGTTCGTCCGTCGCTGCCTCTGGCACGGGCGGCGCGCCCGGATATCCCACCTGTTTGGCCAGCGCGCCCAGCCCCTGCAGCATCTCGTCTTCGCGCAGGATCAGGTCAGGCAGGGTGAATTGCGCCATGCCCTGCAGCACCGAGATATGGCTGGCCCAGTTGGCGTCGATCCGCACGCTGGTCTGGCCCCGCAGATTGGCCTTCAGAAATTCCAGGAACGCGACAAAGGCCGTGTGATGCGCGCGCCTGTCCCAGGTCTCGTCCGGGCCGGGGCCGGGAATCGGCAGTTTATGAAAGTTGCGCAGGGTGCGGCGGATTTCGGTCAGGCAATCGGGGCCGCGATTGAGAATGCGCCGACAAAAAGCGGAATGCGCGCGGGCGATGGGATGGCGCAGCACGGTAAAGCAGCGATGGCCGGGGTGCTGCCGCATCCACTGGCGCAGCATTTTCTGGTTCATCCTGGTGCGCAACCCCTCGGGTGCGACGTCGTCGAGCGCGGCCAGCCAGTTCTGCACCTCGGACTCTGGCCCGGATCGGATCGGCATGTAGCAAAGCGGTGCCTTGTGCGCGACGATGTGGCTGGGTACGGCGGCGCCGCGGCGCGGCTCGAAATTGGGGGTGCGGGTCAGGTTGAACCGGTCCAGCCCAGCCAGTGCTGTGACCATTTCATCAAAATTGGCAACCTTGTCTTCCAGCGCCTGAGGGTTCTGGATCTTCAGGCTGCTGTCCAGTTCTTCCAGCACCTCTTGGGTGCCCAGAAACCTGGCCAGACCGTTGATCACCTCCAGGTCATTGAGGTCCTCGTAGGCGATGTAAAACGCGGTCTGCCCGGTGCGCTGAAGCGTGTTCAGCAACAACATCTGAAATTCCTGCAACCGGGTGATGTGAGCGTCGAACTCAACCGCGTCAAAAGTAGCCTTGGCGCCCCGGCGGCGCTTGACGTTGGTCAGCTTCCACTGGCCCGTCTCTTGCGCGATTTTCCAGCTGACATAGCTTTCGGCCGGGTTGCGGGTCAGGATAATCTTGGCGCAGCGTGGGTCGGCCAGCGCGATGTCCAGCGCGCGCGGGTCGTGATCGTGAAAAAAGCGAAAGCCGCCCATGCGATCGGCTTCGGTCTTGATGGTGTGGATCAGGTGGGCGGGATCGTCTTCGCGCATGGTCTGGGTGACGCCGAGGATCTCGGTCTTGTTCGGGTAGCCGATGAAATGCGGATTGAACGCCTCACCGTGACAATGCAGGCTGTCAAAGGAATTCAGATTCGATTCCAGTAGGTTGCTGCCGGTGCGCATCTCTGCGAATACCACGAAATAGTCAAAACGTGGAGCCATGCGTGCTTACCGGACCAGATAGGGTTTGCGTTTGTTGCCGGGTACCTCCAGCGGGTCGCGCGTAACGGGGAAGTTGCCCATGAGATAGGGGTGCATGCCCTGATTTTTCAGGTTTTGCAGAAACTGGCCAAAGCCGGTCAGGTCGGCCATTTGCGGCACCTCGGCCAGCCCGCGGCTGTTCTGCTGTGGGCCGATCTCGTCGATGATAGTCTGCAACGGCTCCATCGGGGCCTCGATGAATTCGGCCATGGTCCAGATGCGCACGCGCGCCTTGGTCCAGGACGAGCGCAGGATTTCCAGATGCTTGCTCTCGATCTGCTGCAGGCGGGCGGCTTCGCGCCGGATGTCCGAGAAATTCTGGTTCGATTTGAACAGCGGCACCGCCCAGGCGCCCGAAATCACCGAGATCTGGGCATTTGGATCCTTGGCGATGCGCCAATTCACGGCCTGATTGTCGCGCGGGCTGAACTGAAAGCACTGCCGCTCGCCGCGCGTGTTCCAGATCAAAGAAGCGAGAAAGGCGTCCGGGTTGTAGTCACGCAAGGTGGCGCTTTCGCTCAGCGCGCCGTTCATCACGCTTGCGCCTTCGCTGAACTCGACGCGTTCAGGCGCAAAGAGATGGCCATGCACCCGCGTGCTGGTGGCGCGGGCGAGCCACGATTCGAAGTTCTCGAAAAGGGCGGAAAACCCCTGAAAGACCGAATACTGCGCGGATGTGAGGCCATTTTCGCGGGTCTCCACCGGAAAGCGGCTCTGCATATAGAGGCCGGGACGGCCGCGCGTGCGTCGCTCCACCGCCTTGGCGAAAATGCGGTCGATCTTGCCGGGGTTCGGCTCGGTCCTTTTCATCGCGTGGGCGGCGTCGGTCAGAAAGGCATCATAGAGCCGGTTGGCACGCGGCCATATCTTGCGCGCGACAAAGCAATCGGAACGGCGCAATAGCTGTAGATGGTCATCATAGAAAATATGCGGCTTGCCCTGATAGTCGAACTTGCTGAGCGTGAGCGAGCGGCTTTCGATCTGGCGCGAATATTGCCGCGCGAGGGTCTGAAAATAGCTCTCGTCGGGGATCCAAACCTTTGAGAAGTAGCGGTCATAGGTGGCGCGTTCGGGATCGCCGAGGATCGCCGACAGGGTCTGGCGGGTAAGGCACCACCACTGGCTGCCCATATGCGGGACGATGCCGCCGGGTATGCGGCGTTTCATCCCCAGGCCGCGCTGGATCGCGACGTATTTGTCAAAAAGATAGCGATGCTTTCGCCAGGAAAAGGGAAAGCGCAGCGTGAACCGCTCGTCGTCCAGCCCGCCAATCGTCCAGGGCACATCGGCGGTGGTCGCGCTCTCGATGAAATCGGTATGGGGGCGGTTTGACAGGTAATCGATCAGATCTTCGACCGGGCGCAGCGGCAGGCAAGAGCCGGAGGCGAGATAGACGTGGCGGACGTCCGGGAACTCGTCCAACATCATCTGAGAGGCCGCCTGCGACGCGGCAACAAGGCCCCATGTGCCCCACTCGCAGCGGTGGCGTTTGGAGAACCTGACATCGGGCAGGTCCGAGAGCGCCTTTACGAACGCATTGTAGGTCTGTTTCGGGACCGAGACATCGGCATGGATCACCAGCGGACAGCCCGCGGCGGACCAGTGGCGCGCGACCTGTTCGGCGCGCCCGAGCGCCGTGTGGACCAGCATGACGATGCCGACGCTCATGCGGTGATTACCTTCCTGCTCTTCATGCCCAATTGCCCTTGGACATCAGGCCAAGGATCTCCAACTGGCGCCAGTTTATATACTTTTCCGACCATTTGCACCAAAGCTCTGGCGTTTCGGCGAGGTTTTCCACGTAGGCCTTGTATTCCAGCGAGGCACGGTAGTGCTGTTTGCGCTCGATCTCCTCTTCGGCCTTCTGGGTGAAGGTATCGAGAAATTTCGCATGCAGTAGAACGCCGCTGGCCGTCTCGCCGCCCCATTCGTCATAGACCAGGTTCAGACCGCGCGGCAGCAGCGTGTGGGTCGAACTGATATAGCTATTGCGACGGTTCCATTTCACCAATGGTATCTTGTTCAGGGCGGGGGCCTTTACCGGAGTTTCGGAGAAAAAGACCCGAGCACGGGGGCCGCCTTGAATCCAAAGATTACCGTATTTGTGGTTCTTGCTGAGCATGTAGTTGCCCGGGTCGAACCATGCAGCGATCTCGATCGGGTCCTGCCCGCGTCGGTAGGGCACCGCATCGAGCCGTCCCTTGGGATACATGTCCAGAAGCATCGCGCCAAAGCTGCGCACGTTCGACCCATCGAGCCAATCGGTCAGGGCACGGATAGGCCGTGTATCGCAGAACGGGTACACGAAAAACTCGTCTGGATCGACGACCAGCGTCCAGTGGCCGTGGCCGTACCTGGCCTGCAACCAGTTGAGCCAGTCGACGCCAAAGCGGGCGCGTTTATAGCTGCCGCGCGTGTGCCAGAGCGACACGTCGGGCTGATCGGCCAGATAATCGCCGCCGCCGTCCGTGCTGTCATTGTCCACGATCAGGAAATGATCCACGCCCAATTCGCGGTAGTAATTCAGGAAATATGGCAGGCGGATATGTTCGTTGCGCAGCGTGGAGAACAGCAGAACCTGACCGGGTTTGATATGCTGTGTCCGATCGATCACCGGACGCAGTGCAAAATGCTTGCGAAACGCCCGCGCCTTGGCGTGCTTGCGCAGCAAGCGCATGCGGTAGGATTGAACGAAACTCACGTGATACGCCCCCTCAGCGCGCCGGATCTGTTCGCCGGCCGTCGGGCAGCATAGGCGTACCGCCTTAAGGTAAGATTGCCCGCCATATGATCTGTGCTACCCCAATTGAACATATGATAAGCTGTTGAGGGGCTTGGGTAAATGGGAATTGCGCACTTGGTCAAAGCCACGTCCCCCGCGACATTAGCCCCATCGCTTCGAGTTGGCGCCAAGACGTCAGGCGGGTCGAGCCGTCGCACCACAGATCAGGGTTCTGGGTGAGGCTGTCATAGTAATCCTGATAGAGCGCGGAATTGGCAAAGTGTTCGCCGCGCGTCTTTTCCTCGGCGGATTTGTCCGCGATCATGTGCAGGAACTTGGTGTGCAGCAGGATGCCGCTGGTTTTCTCGCCGCCCTGATCGTCATAGACATGGTTCAGTCGCCGGGGCAGCAATGAATGGGTGGAACTGACGTAGGCATAGCGGCGATTCCATCTGACCAGGGGCACCTTGCCCATCGTGGGTGCGCGGCGGGGGGTCGTGGCAAAGAAGACACGCGCCCGCGGGCCGCCCTGAATCCAGAGATTCTGCAGCTGTTTTTTATTTTGAATCATGTAGTTGCCGCCATCAAACCACGACAGGATTTCGAACGGATCACCGCCGGCCTCGTAGGGCTGCGCATCCAGCGGGCCCTTTGGATACATGTCCAGCATGAGCGCGCCGAAGGATGTGATATCCTTCATGTCCAGCCATTCGGTGAGTGCGCGCAGGGGCCGGGTGTCGTGAAACGGGTAGATGAACACCTCATCCGCATCGAGCGTAAGACACCAATGACCGTGACCGTGGCGGATTTGCAGCCATGTCAGCCAATCGACCCCGAACCGGGATAAACGGTAGCTGTGCGGCGTTCGCCAGAGCGAGGTATCAGGCTGCTCCGCGAGGTATTCGGCGGTGCCGTCGTCCGATGCATTGTCCACGAACAGGAAATGATCAACGCCCAGCTTGCGGTGATGATCGAGGAAATAGGGCAGGCGCACGCGTTCGTTTCGCACGGTGGAAAAACACAGGATCGCGCCCGGCGTGATCTGCTCGGCGCGGTTACGGACCTCGCTGAGCTGGCGGCGCTTGTGCAGCGCGCGGGTCAGCAGGCGGCGGCGTTCCCAGCGCAGGCGATAGGCCTCCGCCGCGATACCGATCCATTGCCGAATGTCCTGCGGGTGCTGCATCTGCTCCTCGGGTAGCCCGGCGCGCCGGTGTGGTCTGCTTGTCTGGAAAGGCAGTGTAGAGCGTTTCATGAAAAATCTGAATCCCGGGTTTTCATGAAATCAGGGGAAAGATGGGGTTTTGCGTATAACAAAGGTTTGCCCCAGCCGCCGGAGGTCCCGGATCAGGTCCGGGACGGGCAACGTGGGCATCGCGCCCCGAGCTTGATCCGGGGTCTCAAGTCCGCGAGGGAAGCGGCCCGGTTTTGCCTCGGCCTGCCCCACCCGTCAGCAGGATATTCGTCACATCGCTGCTTCTGACTGTTCAAGTCTTACTGGGCAGCCTTATCAGCGTTGATGATTTCGTAAAGGAAGTTATGCAAATCTTCGCGCAACTCGGGCCGTTCCAGTGCGAATGAAACGGTCGCTTGCAGGAACCCGGCCTTGGACCCGCAATCGAAACGCCGACCGCGAAAGCGAAAGCCGTAGACCTCTTCGCCTTCATCGCGGGCGTTGTCGATGGCGTCGGTCAGCTGGATCTCGCCCCCTGCGCCGGTTTTCTTCTGGTTGAGCATTTTCAACACCGTGGGTGTCAGCACATAGCGGCCAATCACCGCCAGGTTCGACGGCGCAGCGCCCGGCTCGGGTTTTTCCACCATGCCCTTGGTCGAGACGATGGAACCCATGTCCTCCTTGATGTCGAGAATGCCGTAGGATGATACCTTGTCATCCGGGACCTCCATCGCGGCGACGATATTGCCGCCGGTTTCCTCGTAGGCCTCGATCATCTGTTGCAGGCAGGGCTTTTCGGCGGCGATCACGTCATCGGGCAGGATCACGGCAAAGGGCTCATTCCCGATCAGGCGCCGCGCGCACCAGACTGCGTGGCCGAGGCCCAGTGGCTTGTGTTGACGCAGATACGCGATCTCGCCCGAGTCCATGTTGGTGGATTTGAGGATCTCCAGCAGTTCCGTCTTGCCTCTCTTGCGCAGTTCCTGTTCCAGCTGCGGGGCGTGGTCAAAATAATCCTCCAGCGCGCCCTTGCCGCGCGAAGTGACGAAGATGAATTCCTTGATCCCGGCCGCGCGCGCCTCGTCGATGGCGTATTGCACCAGCGGGCGGTCAACCAACGTCATGATTTCCTTTGGAACGGATTTTGTCGCAGGCAAAAACCGCGTGCCCATTCCTGCAACCGGAAATATGGCCTTTGACACCTTGCGCCGCATTTTTATATCCTTCTTGCCCTCATTGTTCAGCCACTTAGCACGGAAATACTAAATTTTATATTCGGATAAGGCGTAAATGGGGCAAATCTTTGACGTGGAATAGAATTCCTGAAATCGAAAATATGTTGCAAGTTGTTTATACGAATAACAAATGCAATCAACGGTTGAGAAATCAAGGCATGTTCATTTCAGCCATCATTGTTTCAATCCTGGAAACATCTCCAGGATTGTTCAGTTCCCAGAATTGCCGATCGCGAGCCTCGACCTCGACGCAAAGGATTGGCCGTCCCTGTTCGAGAAAGCGCAGCTGTTCGAGCCCTTCGAGCTGTTCCAGCGGACCGGTGCCAAAGCCTGCATAGGCGGCCAGCGCGGCGGGGCGGTAGGCGTAGACGCCGACATGATGAAAAACCGGCGTGGCATCCGCGTCCGCATAGGTGTCGGGCGTGTAAGGGATCACTTCCTTGGAGAAGTAGAGCGCACGGTTCTGCGCGCCAAAGACGGCTGTGGTGCCGCCGACGCGACCATTGCGGCGATCTTCCAGAAACCCGTTCAGCGCGCGTCCGTCACAGCGCAGCACGGGCGTGGCCACCTCTGCGGCGGGATCGGCGCGCAGCCCCGTCACCAGACCCTCGACGAACCAGTGCGGGGTCAGCGGGGCGTCACCCTGAAGGTTCACCACGATATCAAAGCCCCCGCCCAGCAGCTGTGCCGCTTCGGCACAGCGTTCGGTGCCGTTGGTGCAATCCGGCGAGGTCATCACCACCTCGGCGCCAAAATCCGTGGCGGCCTTCTGGATGCGCGCGTCATCGGTGGCGACCACAATCCGGTCCGCGCCATTGACCTGGCAGGCGGCCTCCCACGAGCGTTGAATCAGCGATTTCGTCTCGCCGGTGGCGCCAGTCAGGGTCACCAGTGGCTTGCCCGGATACCGGGTAGAGGCGTAGCGGGCGGGGATTGCGATCAGAACGCTCATGTTTTCAAGCCTCTTTCAGGACCACGGCGGGCGAGCAGGCAATAAAGAACGGGTTGGCATAGCCGCCCTTGCCATAAGCCAGATCGGTATGGTCATCGAAACGCACGACGCGTCCGCCCGCACCCCTCAGCACCGCATGGCCCGCGGCAGTGTCCCATTCCATCGTGCGCCCGAGGCGGGGATAGATATCCGCCTCGCCAGTGGCGACGAGGCAGAACTTGAGCGACGACCCGGCGCTGGTCATATCCTTGACGGCGTATTTTCCGATGTAGTCGTCGGTTGCCTGATCGCGGTGGGATTTGGACGCAACGACCATCAGTGCGCCATTGTCCGGGTCCGACACCCGGATCGGACGGACGGGGCCGACGGTATCCTTGTCGAAATCACCGGTTTCCTCGACCGCCTGCCCGTCGGGCATGGTAAAGAACATCCGGCCACGGGCGGGCGCATAGACGACACCGCGCACCGGCGCGCCGTTTTCCACATAGGCGATGTTCACGGTGAAATCGCCGCGGCGATGGATGAACTCCTTGGTTCCGTCAAGAGGATCGACGATCAGGAAGGTGTCGGCACGCAAGGCGTGGCTGTCGGCCTGTTCTTCGGTCACGAGGCCCACGTCAGGAAAGGCGGCGCGCAGCCCGGCCGAAATCAGTGCATCGGCGGCCTCGTCAGCCTCTGTCACCGGGCTGTCATCGGACTTGGTCCGGACACCGAAATCGTCGGAATTATAGATTTTCAGGATCACATCGCCAGCCTCCAGCGCGAGGCGGCGAATGGTGGTGATCAACTGGGCATGGTCCAAATTCAAGCTCCTGACTGAGGCCGGTTGGGCGGCGAAACGTGCATGTTGCGGGAGTGCGCCAAGCCTCTTATGCTGCGCGTATAACGGGACAGCAAGAATTCCGTGCAATATTTCGCCACAGCAGGCATGGGCGCGAGACAATGTTTCAGCAGGCAAAACCGAAAACCACGCTGCAGACGGTGATTTCCATCGCCGAGCTGATCTATCACGCGACGGTACGCGACGTGCGCAAGGCGCATGGAAATGCGTTGATGGCGCTGGCCCTTAATCTGTTGCAGGCAGTTGTTTTCATCGGATCATTTTACATCATGTTCATGATACTGGGCCTGCGCGGAGCGGCGCTGCGCGGTGATTTCCTGCTCTATATCATGTCGGGCATTTTCCTCTTTCTATCGCATGTCAAAACGCTGGGCGCGGTGGCAGGTGCCGAAGGGCCGTCTTCGGCGATGATGAAACATGCGCCGATGAACACGATGATCGCGATCTGCGCGGCGGCGTTCGGGGCGCTCTATATTCAGTTGCTGACGCTTTTTCTGATCCTTTTCGTCTATCACGTGGCGTTCACGCCGTTCACGATCGATCAGCCGTTCTGGGCGTTCCTGATGCTGATGCTGGCGTGGTTCACAGCGGTGGCGCTGGGCCTGGTGCTGCTGGCGCTCAAGCCGTGGTTTCCCACCTTCACCGCAACGTTCGTGACGGTGTATCAGCGCGCGAACATGATCGCGTCGGGCAAGATGTTCGTGGCCAACTCTCTGCCGCCGACGATGTTGGCGATGTTCGACTGGAACCCGCTGTTTCACCTGATCGATCAGTCGCGCGGTTTCGTCTTCATCAACTACTTTCCGCGCAACTCGTCGATCGAGTACCCGGTGACGGTCGGGATGATCTTTATCGTGATCGGGATGATGGGCGAATTCTATACCCGCCATCATGCCTCGGCCAGTTGGGATGCGCGGCGTTAAAGCGCTTCATATCCGGAATGCAGACCGGGAGAATGAATGTTCTCCGATGGCGTTGGCTCAGGCCTTGCCGGCCTCGCGTACTGCATCGGCGATGGTGTGCACCACATCCCTGAGCAAATCCTCGTCCTCGCATTCAGCCATCACGCGGATCAGCGGCTCGGTCCCGGATTTGCGGATCAGCAGGCGACCGTGCCCCTCGATGCGTTTTTCCTGCGCCGTGATCACAGTGCACACATCATCCGAGCCGAGCGGATCGGCACCGCTGCTGTATTTCACGTTCTCCAGCAACTGTGGCACCGCTTCGAAATTGCGGATGAGTTCGCTGGCGGGCTTGCCGGATGTCACCATCGCCGCCAGAAATTGTAACCCTGCAATCAGTCCGTCGCCGGTGGTAGCATAGTCGGTCATGACGATATGGCCCGACTGCTCGCCGCCCAGATTGAACCCGCCCTCGCGCATCCGCGCGACTACGTGGCGATCGCCCACATTGGTGCGCTCCATCGTCAGGCCGCGCCCCTCGCAGAACCGTTCCAGCCCGAGGTTGGACATCACCGTCGTGACCAGCGTATCACCGCGCAGCAGCCCGGCTTCGGCCCACTTCTCGGCAAATAGCGCCATGATCTGATCGCCATCCGCGATGGCGCCGTTTTCGTCGATGATGACGATCCGGTCGGCATCCCCATCAAGACAAATACCCAGATCGGCGCCATGTTCGCGGACTGCGGCCACCGCAGCCTGCGGGCTGGTCGAACCGCAATCGAGGTTGATGTTGTAGCCGTTGGGACTGACGCCGATCGGGATCACCTCGGCGCCCATTTCCCACAGCACGTCCGGTGCGGCCTGGTAGGCAGCGCCATTGGCGCAGTCTACCACGACCCTGAGTCCGCTGAGGCGCACATCGCGCGGGATAGTCGTCTTGGCATATTCAATGTATCGGCCCTGGCCATGCTCGATCCGCTTGGCGCGTCCGATATTGATTGGCTGAGCCGGGGCGATGTCGCCGCCGAGGATGCGCTCGATCTCGGCCTCGCTCGCATCGTCGAGCTTGAACCCGTCGGGGCCGAAAAACTTGATCCCGTTGTCGTAATGCGGATTGTGGCTGGCCGAAATCATGATGCCCAGGTCGGCCCGCATCGACCGGGTCAGAAGGCCGACCGCAGGCGTCGGCACCGGACCCAGAAGCAGCACGTTCATGCCTGTCGAGGTCAGCCCGGCGGTCAGTGCGTTTTCCAGCATGTAGCCGGATCTGCGCGTGTCCTTGCCGATGACCACCCGGTGCCCGTTCGATTTGTCGCGGCGAAAGTGACGTCCTGCCGCGGCACCGATACGCAGCGTGTAGTCGGCTGTCATGGGATGGGTGTTCGCCGTGCCCCGGATTCCGTCAGTGCCAAAAATCTTGCGCGCCATCTGGCCTCCCTTTCTTTCTTCTTCGGTATGGCACCTTGCTCGGCGCAATTGGAATTCTCATTATACGTGGTCTGCTCATTTGGCGAGTGGCGAGGCGAATAGCGCGCGGATTTACGCAGGCCCGGCGCTTGTCATGTACGGTGTGTTGAGGCAGAAGATCATGGAACATGTCCGGGAGCGGCAAACAAATGCAGGCCAAGCGCACAGAACGGCCAGTCAGGCTGGTGTGGTGGCTGACTGCGGCATTGGTGCTGCTGATCGGCTTTGCGACGCTGACGCCGCTGCCGCAGGGGCAGGCCGCGCCGGGTTCGGACAAGCTTTATCATTTTATCGCATTTGCCGTGCTGGTATTGCCGCTTGGCTGGGCCTATCCGCGATACGTGTTTGCGATTGTCATCGCAGCGGCGATCTACGGTGGCCTGATCGAGGTGATCCAGCCGCATTTCGGGCGGGGCGCCGAACTGCTCGATGCGCTGGCCGGTGGGGCGGGGGCGCTGGCAGGGGCACTGATCGGGCGCAGCCTGGGCCTGTGGCAGGATGCGCGCCGGATCAGCCGAGCAAGGTGACGTCTGCGGCCTGCATTCGGGCTTTCGCGGCTGCCAGCGAACCGTCCAGGTCGATCCCGCGGCAAAGCGTGGTATCCACCTGCACGTCATATCCCAGCCGCGCCGCGTCCTCAGCCGAATAGGCGACGCAGAAATCGGTCGCGAGACCGACCAGCATCAACCGGGAGATCCCGCGTGCCTGCAAATAGCCGTGCAGGCCGGTCGGTGTCTCGTGATCGTTCTCAAAGAACGCCGAATAACTGTCGATAGCCGGGTTATACCCCTTGCGGATGATCATATCGGCGCGGTTCGTGTTGAGGTCAGCATGAAACGCGGCGCCAAAGCTGCCCTGAATACAGTGATCGGGCCAGAGGACCTGCGGGCCATAGGGCATGTCAATCACCTGCATCGGCGCCTTGCCCGCGTGGGACGAGGCAAACGACGAATGCCCCGCCGGGTGCCAGTCCTGGGTCAGGATCACGGCGCTTGCCTCGTCCATGCGCGCATTGATGCCCGGTACAATCCCGTCGCCGCCCGTCACTGCCAGCGCGCCGCCGGGGCAGAAATCGTTCTGGATGTCGATCACGATCAGGGCGCGGGTCATGGGCTTTCTCCTTCTGGGCTGTGTCATGGGTAGGCACCGGTGCGTGTTCCGTCAACTGCGCCTCTTGTCCGGCGTGGCCTGAGGGCGTAGAGACCCGAGCCATGTACACCATTGCCGCCCTCTATCATTTCACCCGGTTTGACGATCCCGGCGCTCTTCGCGCGCCGCTTTTGGCGTTATGCGAGCGCGAGGGCATCACCGGTATCTTGCTGCTGGCAGATGAGGGAGTGAACGGTACGATTGCAGGCTCGCGCGCGGGTATTGACGCGGTGCTGGCACACCTGCGCGGCCTGCCCGGCTGCGAAGGGCTGGAGCATAAGGAAAGCACCAGCCAGACGCAGCCCTTCGGGCGGCTCAAGGTGAGGCTGAAGCGGGAAATCGTCACGATGGGCCAGCCGGATGTCGATCCGCTGGCCAAGGTCGGGCACTATATTGAGCCGGCTGACTGGAACGATCTGATTGCCAGCCCGGACGTGGCCGTGATCGACACGCGGAACGATTACGAGGTGGCCATCGGCACCTTTCAGGGCGCGGTTGATCCGCAGACTGACAGCTTTCGCGATTTTCCCGCCTGGTGGGAGGAGAACAAGCACCGCTTTCATAACAAGCGTGTCGCGATGTTCTGCACAGGTGGTATCCGCTGCGAGAAGAGCACGAATTACCTGCTGGGACAGGGGGTCGATGAAGTTTACCACCTCAAGGGCGGCATCCTGAAATACCTCGAAGAGGTGCCCGAGGCCGAGAGTATGTGGCGCGGCGAGTGCTTTGTCTTTGACGGGCGCGTATCGGTCGGGCACGGGCTGAGCGTGGGGGCGCACGAACTGTGCCATGCCTGCCGCCGTCCGATTCTGCCCCAAGACACCGCGCGGCCTGAGTTCGAACAGGGCGTGGCGTGCCATCACTGTGCGCACGAGACCAGCGCCGAGGCGAAGGACCGCTTTCGCGAGCGGCAAAAGCAGATCGCACTGGCGGCGGCACGGGGGGAACGGCACATGCAGAATGTGCCGGGGGATTAAGGCGGGCTACGCGGCCACGGCCTGAGGTACATTGGACGTCTGGGTGCGTATCATGATCGCGATGGCCCGCCTCGCCGAGGGTGCAAAGCAGGCGCGCAAGCGGCCGGGGCTTCCCTAAGGTTGGGCGGCGCGATATCACCCTGCCAGAATGACAGCGGAGCGACATCCATGACCCGAGAGCCCAGCCCGACCAAGATCGCCCGCGATGTCCTGGCCATCGAAGGCGAGGCGTTGCTGACGATGCGCGATGCCATGCCCGCCGATTTCGATGCGGCAGTCGAGGTACTGCTGAACGTGGGCGGGCGCGTCATCGTCTCGGGGATGGGCAAGTCGGGCCATGTGGCGCACAAGATCGCGGCGACCATGGCCAGCACCGGCACGCCCGCACAGGCGGTGCATCCCGGCGAGGCGAGCCATGGCGATCTGGGCATGATCACCGCCGAGGACGCAGTGATCCTGATATCGAACTCGGGCGAGACCCGCGAGCTGGCCGATATCATCGCCCATAGCAGACGGTTTTCGATCCCGCTGATCGCGATGACCAAGAACGCGCGCAGTACGCTGGCGGTACAGGCCGATCACCTGCTGCTCTTGCCCGATGCGCCCGAAGCCTGTGGCATCGGCATGGCGCCGACCACCAGCACGACCTGTGCCATGGCGCTGGGCGATGCGCTGGCCGTGGCGCTGATGAAACTGCGCGGCTTCGAACGCGAGAATTTTCTGGCCTTCCATCCGGGCGGCACGCTGGGTGCGCAGCTGCTGACGGTCAGCACGGTGATGCATACCGGCGACGCGCTGCCGGTGGTGCACGAACATACCGACATGGGCGAGACGCTGCTGGAGATGACCGCCAAGGGTTTCGGTGTCGCCGCCGTCGTCGAGCGCGGCATGTTGACGGGGGTGATCACCGATGGCGATCTGCGACGCAACCTGGCGAATCTGATGGAGCGCGAGGCAGGCGAAGTCGCCACGCGAGGGCCGCGCACGACCCGGCCCGAGGCGCTGCTGTCCGAGGCGTTGGGGGTGATGAACACCAACAAGATTTCGGCCCTCTTTGTGGTGGGTGAGGACGGCGCATTGCTGGGGCTGGTACATATCCACGATACGCTGCGGGCGGGTGTGGCCTGAGGGCGCAGATAACGGCGAGTTCGGAGCCTGAACCCCTGCCCGCCTATGGTTCTTCTATATCGGCTTTGACAGCGGAGTTCGCAAAAAAGTATGAAATCAAACGCCCGTCAGTCACGGCGAAACCCAATGCAATAATGGCAAAACCAACAAGTGATTCTGGTCCAATTCTCTCGCCAAGGAAAAACGCGCCAAGACTAATGGCAAAAGCTGGAATCAACAGCGTGACCAGCATCAGGTTTGCGGCTCCGGCGCGTGCGAGAATGGCAAAGTAGAGGACATACCCCAAAGCAGTCGATAGGGCGGCAATACCCAGCAATGCCCCCCAGACACTGGTGGAAAGTGCCAAGTCGGGTGGTCCATCAAAGATCAATACAATCGGGATCATCAACAACGTGCTTGCGATCAACATGCCGAGTGCATTCATTAGCGGCGGCTGGCCCGCGAGTCTTGTTTTACCCCACACGCTTGCAAGCGAGTAAGATAGAGCCGCCCCAAGAATGGCAAGCTGAGCGAGATTGCCCGGATCGAAATTTGTAAGAACACCCGGCCCCATAATGAACGCAACGCCGGCAATACCCAGCCCCGCCCCCGCAACTTTCTTCATCGTCAACGGTTCGTCAGCAAGCAGTAAGCCGGCAACGACCGCGCCGAACATGGCCGTAGTGCCGTTCAAGATTGATGCCAGTCCGCTTTCGATCTGCGTTTGGCCCCAGAAGATCAACGAGAAAGGGATTGCGTTGTTAAGTGCTCCCATCACCAGATAGACACCCCAGACGTGCAGTGAGCGTGGAACGACGATCCTTTTCATGCGCACGATCAGGGCCAGGATCGGCACCGCCCAGATTACCCTGTGGAGGGTGATGGTCATCGGTGGAACTTCGCGTAGAGCTATTTCAGCGAAAAAGAACGATCCTCCCCACACGGCCGCAAGCGCCAACAGCATGGTAGTGGCTTTCAAATCCATGGATGGCGCAGAATCGTTGGTCATGTCCAAGGCTTCCAAAATTGCTCATTTGTCATGACTGGATATACAAGCTGATTTAGATAAGACGACCCGTTTCATGCGAATAAAGCGTTCCGCCTTGAACCTGAGGCACTCGGTCAAGGCGGAATGCGTGCAACGCTCATACGTATCGCTGCGTTCCGCGAAAAGCTGTGAGTCAGGTTTTTCGCGGAACGCTTTAGTGTCGGGCCCCATTAATTTCATTGAGGCGTCTTGATTCACCGTCTGAAAACAGAGCGGTGACATATCTGATATTTTCTGGTTGAGCGAAGCACAGATGGCGCGCCTGAAGCCCCACGGAAAGCCACTCATCCCCCCGAACGCTTCGCCACCACCAACGTCCGCGCCCACTGGGCCATCAAGAACTCCTTGCACTGGATGTTCGACGTCACCTTCGACGAGGACCGGGCACGAAACCGCAAGGATCATGGACCCGTGAACCTCGCCATCTTGCGTAAACCCATCCTCAATTTGCTCCGAAAAACCCGCCCAAAGCTCCCCGTCTCGCGAAAACGCAAACGCGCAGGTTGGTCCGACGCCTTCGCAAGAACCATCCTCGGTCAAATGCGATAGCCCTACAAGTGATGCGAACAGCCGTTGATCTTTGGGGCAGACGTCCTAGGGTGTATGTTTTACGGATCATCATCAGAGCAAATGCCGCCCCACCTCTCATCAGTATCAAAAACCGCATTGGTTCTGCAGGGCGGCGGCGCACGCGGCGCGTATCAGGTCGGTGTCCTCAAGGCTATTGCCGAGATATCAGGGCGGCGCCGGTCGCCCTTTCAGATCGTTTGCGGGGCATCTGTCGGGGCGGTAAATGCGGCACCACTCGCGGCGGCGTCCAGCGATTTCCAGTCCGGAATGCGCAATCTGGAAGCTCTTTGGCGTTCGCTCAGGTGCAGTTCGATTTTCGATACGCGCGCCTTGCCGCTGATCGCGACCGGTGTCCGCTACGCCTGGACGCTGTTGTTCGGGCATTTCGGGGTGGGCGCGCTCTGTTCCTTTCTGAACAACAAACCTTTGGACGAGTTGCTGGAGCGTGAGTTCGACCAGCGGGATATCAGCCGCGCGATCCGCGTCGGATCACTGCACGCGCTGTGCATTACGGCGTCAAGCTATGACGAAGGCAAGGCCGTCACCTTCGTCAAGGGACATGAGGACATCACCGATTGGGCGCGCGCCCGGCGGCGAGGAGTACGGACCGAGATCGGACCGAAACATCTGTTGGCATCGTCGTCTCTGCCCTTCGTCTTTGCCCCGGTGCGCCTTGATGGCGAATATTACGGCGATGGGGCGCTACGCCTGACGGCGCCGCTTTCACCGGCAATCAGAACCGGCGCCGACAAGGTGCTGGTCATCGCAGCTCGTGATAACGTGCCGGATGAACCGCAAAAGCAGAAACACCCCCAAAGCCCATCCATCGGTGAAATGGCGGGTCATGCGCTGGACATCATGTTCAACGATAATCTGGATGCCGACCATGAACGCATGACCCGGGTCAATGAAACCCTGTCCCTGTTGTCCGACGAGGCGCGCAAGCAGACACCGCTGCGGGTGATTGACACTGTCATGCTCTCGCCTTCACAGGACCTGCGCGAGGTTGCCGAGCGGCATGCAGGTGAAATGCCGTTCGCGATCCGGGTGTTGATGCGCACCCTGGGCTCTTGGGGCAGCGATGGGCGGCTGGTCAGCTACCTGCTGTTCGAGCCGGGCTATATCGGTGCGCTGATCGATCTGGGCTATGCCGACACGATGGAAAAGGAAAGCGAAGTCAGAGCTTTCCTGTCGAAATAGCCCGACCCCTTACGGATTGCGCCCGCAAAAGTGGTGTAGCCGCCGGAGTGTGACGATCCTTTGAGCCCTCGCTGCGCCTCAAAGAGGTCGTTTCAGCCAGCGGGAAATCACGCCAATGATCCCTTCGCGGAACAACAGCACGCCGATGACGAAAATGACCCCCTGAATAACAGTCACCCAGGCGCCGAATGTCGCAAGGTAGTTCTGCATTGTCACGATCATCGCGGCCCCCAGGATCGGGCCGAAAACCGTGCCCATGCCACCCAGCAAGGTCATCAACACCACCTCGCCGGACATCGCCCAGTGAACATCGGTCAGCGATGCCAATTGGAACACCTGGCTTTTTGTTGCTCCGGCAAGGCCCGCAAAGGTGGCGGACAGGACGAAAACTATCAGCTTGTAGCGATTGACATCATACCCGAGGGAGATCGCGCGCGGTTCATTTTCACGGATCGCCTTGAGCACCTGACCAAAGGGCGAATGCACGACGCGGTAGAGAAACAGGATACCGCCAAAGGTCAGCGCCAGCACAAAGAAATAGAGCGAGATGTTGTCCTCAAGCGAGATAAGGCCGAACAGTTTGCCGCGTGGAACCGACTGGATGCCATCCTCGCCGCCGGTAAATTCCGCCTGCAGGGCGACGAAATAGACCATTTGCGCAAAGGCCAGAGTGACCATCGCAAAATAGATCCCCTGCCTGCGGATCGACAGCGATCCGATGATCAGACCCAGAAAGGCCGCAGCCGCCGCGCCACTAAGCACCGCAAGTTCGGGCGTCAGGCCCCAGACCTTGGCCGCGTGGGCGGCCACGTAGCTGGCGCCGCCAAAATAGGCGGCATGACCGAATGACAGCAGGCCGCCGAAGCCCAGCAGCAAGTTGAACGCCGCCGCAAACAGGGCAAAACACATGATCTTCATCGCAAAGACAGGATAGACCATGAATGGTAGCACCACGAGAAAGGCAAGCAGGCCCAGAAATATTGCCTTGTGCAACGGCGACATGCCCGCGTCGTTCGCAATGGGAGAAGAGGCCGGCGTATCCGTCTGTTGTATGCTCATCGTGCTTCCTTTCCGAACAGCCCTTCAGGCTTGATTAGCAACACGATCGCCATGATGACAAAGATCACCACGGCGGATCCTTCAGGGTAGAAAACCCGGGTCAGACCCTCGACGATTCCAAGCATGTATCCGGTGATGATCGCCCCCAGGATTGACCCCATCCCGCCAATCACCACGACGGCAAAGACAACGATGATCAGGTCCGCGCCCATGTTGGGATTGACCGAATAGATCGGTGCCGCCAGCACGCCGGCAAAACCGGCCAGCGCGACTCCAAAGCCATAGGTGAGGGTAATGAGAAGCGGCACGTTGATCCCGAATGCGCTTACCAGAGCGGGGTTTTCGGTGGCGGCCCGCAGATATGCGCCCAGCCGTGTCTTTTCGATCATGAACCAGGTGCCAAAGCAGACCACGATAGAGGCCACGACGACCCAGGCGCGATAGTTGGGCAGAAACATGAAACCAAGGTTCTGGCCACCCGAAAGCTGAGACGGAATCTGGTAGGGCAGGCCAGAGATGCCGTAATAGTTGCGGAAAAGCCCCTGAATGATCAGGGCCAGGCCAAATGTCAGCAGCAGCCCATAGAGATGGTCCAGCTTGTATAGGCGCGACATCATGGTGCGTTCCAGCACGATCCCGAAGGCCCCCACGATCAGAGGCGCCAGGATCAACGCAGGCCAGTAGCCTATGCCGAGATAGTGCAGCAGTATCCATGCCACGAATGCACCCGCCATATAGAGCGCACCATGGGCAAAGTTGATGATGTTGAGCAGCCCAAAGATCACCGCCAGCCCCAATGACAGGATCGCATAGAATGCGCCGTTGATGAGGCCCAACAGCAGTTGGCCCAGCAGGACCTGCGGCGAAATTCCCAGAAGCTCGAACATGATACTGCCCCGTTGAGTTTATGCGCCGCTTCCCGGATCTGTGCCCGGAAAGCGGCAGAGTATGGTCTTATTGCTTGGTAAAGTCGCACTCAGGCAGCATCGGCAGGAACGCTTCTTCGCCCGTGATGGAGGAGATCTGGTTGTAGAGATCCCATTCGCCGGTCGACTCGTCGGGCGATTTGACCTCAAAGAGGTACATGTCGTGGAGCGCACGCCCGTCGCCGCGCACGGTGACCTTGCCAAAGAGCGGATCGTTGAATTCCATCTCTTTCATCTTGGCGACGATGGCCTTGCCATCCTCGGCGCTGCCCAGGGCTTCGACCGCCGCCAGATAGGCCATAGTGCCGGAATAGACGCCGGCCTGCACCATTGTCGGCTGTGCGTCCTGGATGTCCATGAACCGCTTGGACCATGCGCGGGTGTTGTCGTTCTGATCCCAATAGAACGCTTCGGTCAGGGACAGGCCCTGTGCCGTCTGCGCGCCCAGTGCATGTACGTCGGTCACGAAGAACAGCAGCGCGGCCAGTTTCTGACCCGCCTGAGTGATGCCGAACTCGGACGCCTGCTTGATCGCGTTGACGGTATCACCGCCTGCGTTCGCCAGGCCGATCACGTCAGCACCGCTGCCCTGCGCCTGAAGCAGGAAGGACGAGAAATCCTGCGCCGGGAACGGCACGTTGACCTGACCGACAACTTCGCCGCCGTTATCCTCGACGACCCGTGCGGTGTTTTCCTCAAGCGAGTGGCCGAAGGCATAGTCAGCGGTCAGGAAAAACCACTTTTTGCCGCCAGCATTGGTCATTGCGGCACCGGTGCCGGTGGCCAGCGCTGCGGTGTCATAGGTCCAGTGAACGGTTGTCGGGCGGCACTGCTCGCGCGTCAGCTGCGTGGAGCCGGCACCGGAATCGATCAACACACCGTTCTTTTCGGCGGTGATGTCGGCCACGGCCAGCGCCACCGAGGACGTCGGTACATCGAGGATCGCGTTTACACCATCCACTTCATACCATTGACGGGCAATGTTCGACCCGATGTCAGGCTTGTTCTGGTGGTCGGCCGAGATGATCTCGACGTTGAGGCCTTTGTCGGCCGCCTTGAAGTCTTCGACAGCCATGCGTGCCGCCACGACCGACCCTTCGCCGGACAGGTCGGCATAGACGCCCGAGCGGTCGTTCAGGACACCAAGCTTGACGTCGATCTCCTGGGCAAAGGCTGCCCCGGTGGACAGCGCGCAAAGTGCTGTCGCCAATGAAAGCTTCTTCATCATGTAGCTTCTCCTTCTTCATATGGCGCAGTTAGCGCCGGTTATGGATGGTCACACGCCCAGATAGCCGTGCAATTTATCCATGCTATTGTTCAGGTCGGCGTTGGGGATCATGTCGATCACCCCGCCTTGTTCCACGACATAGTGACGATCTGCTACCGAGGCCGCGAAACGGAAATTCTGCTCGACCAGGATAATGGTAAAGCCTTCCTTTTTCAGCGCGCTGATCGTGCGGCCGATCTGCTGAACGATCACAGGGGCCAACCCTTCGGTTGGTTCATCCAGCAGCAGGAATTTCGCGCCAGTGCGCAGAATCCGCGCAATCGCCAGCATTTGCTGTTCACCGCCCGACAATTTCGTACCCTGGCTGCGGCGCCGTTCCTTGAGGTTGGGGAACAGATCGTAAATGCGCTCGACCTCCATGCCGCCCTTCTGGATGCGTGGCGGCAGCATCAGGTTCTCATCTACGTTCAACGACGCGAAAATGCCGCGTTCCTCGGGGCAGATCGCAATCCCGAGACGCGCAATATGGCGCGACTGCATCGCGATGACCTCGGTGCCGTCGAATATGATAGAGCCGCTGCGTTTGGGCAGCATTCCCATGATGGCAAGCAAGGTCGACGTCTTGCCTGCACCATT
This sequence comes from uncultured Roseovarius sp., assembly GCA_947503145.1. Taxonomy (GTDB): domain Bacteria; phylum Pseudomonadota; class Alphaproteobacteria; order Rhodobacterales; family Rhodobacteraceae; genus Roseovarius. Next base: position 249,463 of record CANNCP010000001.1, on the reverse strand, counting down.
GCGCCCCAGCAATGTGACGACCTCGCCTTCGTTCACATGGAAATTCACACCGTGCAGTACATGGCTTTCGCCGTACCAGCCGTGCAATTCCTCGACGCGCAGCAACGCCTTGCCATTATCGACATCACTCATCAGCTGCTCCGATATAGGCCTCGATTACCTCGTGGGACTTCGAGACTGTCTCGTAATCCCCCTCGGCCAGGATTTCGCCCCGTGCCAGAACCGTGATCCGGTCGGAAAGATTGGCAACGACGGACAGGTTGTGTTCCACCATCAGGATGGTCCGGCCCTTGGCTATCTTCAGGATCAATGCCGAAATCCGCTCGATGTCTTCCTGCGCCATGCCGGCCATCGGTTCGTCAAGCAGCAGCATCTGTGGGTCAAGCGCCAGCGTCGCCGCGATCTCCAATGCGCGTTTGCGGCCATAGGACAGCTCTGCGGCGCGGTGATCGACGAATTCCGTCAATCCGACCTCGTCGATATGCGCGCGGGCATCGTCATCAAAACGGCGCAGGTTCTTTTCGGAGCGCCAGAAATCGTAGCTGTCGCCGCGCCTGCGCTGCAGGGCCACGCGCACGTTTTGCAAAACGCTGAGATCGGGGAACACTGCGGAGATCTGGAAGGACCGCACCATGCCCAGACGCGCAATCCCGGCCGGCGCCATGCGGGTAATGTCGCGCCCGTCGTAGATGATTGTGCCGCGCGTGGGCTGCAGGAACTTGGTCAGCAGGTTGAAACAGGTGGTCTTGCCGGCACCATTGGGGCCGATCAGGGCATGGATCGTGCCTTGCTCTACCGACAGGTTGACGTCGTTCACGGCGACGAAGCCCTTGAACTCCTTGGTGAGTCCGCGTGCTTCCAACGCAATGCTCATGTTGACCTCATCCTATCTTCCTTATTTCGATATGCGTACACACGCGGCGTATGTGCTGTGCGCGGACAGAGTTACAATCTAACCAGCGATCACAGGAAGTAAATGCGGTAATTATTCACGCTAAAGCATTCTGCGAAAAGCTGTGAGTCAGGTTTTTCGCGGAACGTTTTAGTCTGCACTTTACAGCCTTACCCGCCCCAGCCTGACAGCCAGTCCGCGACCTGTTTGCCGGCAACCGCGTGCCCGGCGCTGCTCCAGTGCGTATCACCCCAGAACCACGGCAGCGTGCCCTGCTGCGCCGCTGCCATCAACGACGGCGTCAGGTCGATGAACCTGATGGCCTGCGCATCCGCGAACCGGCTCAGTTCAGCAGGCAGTGCCGACAGGTTGGCGGCGGGGTTGGCAATCGGGCTGCCGGGCGGAAAGGTGCATTGTGACTCCAGCACGCGGTATTTGGTCGGCACAAGGACAAGCGCATAATCCGCACCCTCACGACGCAGTTCTTGGCGATACGCCCGGATCGCGTCGGTGATTTCCGTCACCTCGTCTTCGACCCCGTCAAAAGAGCGCCGGGTCCAGAGAAAAGCAACGTCCTGATCGCCGATGGTGCAGCTATAATAGCGGGCCGCCGGGTTGGTGAGCGTGACCAGCCTTTCCCAGACCAACCGCCCGAGCGACGCACCGCCCGCCGGGGCGGGCGTATCGCTCTGGCTGCGATAGGCGCGAGAATCGAGCAGGTCGTTCCCTTCAAAGAGGAACTGCACCACCGTCTTGCCCTTCAGCGGCAGGCCGGAACTGCGCAGCATGTCGTGCTGGCCCTGAATCGACAGCCCCAGCAAGGCCGCCTGCATCACCGGCTTTCCCAGCGTATCCTCGACCACTTCGGCGATCGTTTCATCCACTGGCACAGCGGCGCCCAGAATGATCGAATCGCCCAGAAAGACGATGTCACCGACCGGCTCATCTCCGTTACGAAAGCCGTAGCTGTCGGCGTGAAAATCGAACGGGATCGGATCATGCGGCAGGCCCAGGCGCGCCGCGATATCCTGTCCGGTCTGGCCCCGCACGCTGATACCCGGTTGCAGTGTCCAGCCCACCGCTTTGCCCTGCGCGGGCCTGGGGCTGAGCAGGGCCGCCCAATCCACCAGACCCGCGCGCCCGGCCAGTTCCATTGCCACCAGCAAAACGCCTGCCGGGATCACGCTCGCCCAGAACCCCAGCCACGCGCCGCGCCCGGAAACCAGGCAAGTCAAGGCGATTGCGAGCATCAACAGCCCCGCTGCAACGATCACATGCCGCAGCCGCCAGACGCCAAAAAGCTTGTCCTCGGACACAAATTCGGACGCGCTGAGGACAAGCGCGGCAACGCTGCCCGCTGCCAGAAGGATCGCGAGCGTTACCCCGACCGCGCGGTATTTCATGCCGGTACTGTCCATCGGTGTCCCTCATCGTTTGTCGCCCGCGCGCCGATCCAGGCAATCATGCGGGAACAAATGCCCCGCCTTGCGAGTTTATCCTCTGAAGGCCCGACGGGGCCATAGCCATGAGCAGGATTGTCATGAATATCTCCAGTTTGAAATCATCCACCGCTGCGTTCTTGTGCCTGAGTCTGATGCAGCCGCTGCCGGGGCTGGCGCAGGTCAGTCCGGAAAGCGCTGTTGAAGCAACCAGCGGGGATAATCTGGCGCAGACAGCTGCGGAACTGGCAGAAGAGGCCAAGACCGCTGCTGACTTGGCGCAAGAGGCTCAGGATACCGCAGAAGAGGCTCTGGATGCCGCCACGGCCGCGACCGAAACGCAGGCAGAGGCAGAGATGCAAGCGCAAGCTACCGCCGCAGAAGCTGCCGCCGTTAAAGCTCAAGCCGCCGCTGATGAGGCTGCTGCCGAAGCGCAAGCCGCCGATGAAGCCGCTGCCGCCGAAGCGCAGGCGGCTGCGGACAAGGCCGCCGCTGATGATGAGGCTGCTGCCGCTGCTGAAGCGCAAGCCGCCGAGGACAAGGCCGCCGCTGATGATGAGGCTGCTGCCGCTGCTGAAGCGCAAGCCGCTGCTGCCGAAGCGCAGGCTGCCGCGGACAAGGCTGCCGCCGCTGATGAAGCTGCCGCCGCTGCCGAAACTCAGGCCGCTGCAGACAAAGCTGCCGCCGATGAAGCCGTTGCTGCCGAAGCGCAGGCTGCCGCCGCTGAGGCTGCTGCCGAAACTCAGGCCGCTGCGGAGAAAGCTGCCGCCGATGAAGCCGTTGCTGCCGAAGCACAGGCCGCTGCGGACAAGGCCGCCGCTGAGGCCACAGACGCTGCCGACGGTGATGCCGGGGCCGGCGAGGCAGACGGTGAGCAATTGACTGATGCCGAGCGTCAGGAACGCGCCCAACAAAACGAGGTGCAATCTTCGGCCGCCGCCGACGCCACCGCCGAGAGCGAGGCCGATGCCGAGGTCGAAACCCAGACTGTCACCGAAGAAGACGTGCGCAGCAGTGCTGAAGATTTCGCCACGGGCGTGACCGGCGATGCGGAGGCTACCGCCGCCGCCGCCGCTACCGCCGCAGCCCCCAGCAAGGAAAAGGGCCTGTCGAGCTTTGAAAAAGCCCTGCTGCTGGGTCTGGGCGCCGCTGTCGTCGGTACGGTTCTGGCCAATGGCGACCGCGTGATGTCAAACTCGGGCGATCGCGTCGTGGTCGAGCGCGACGGCGAATTGCGCGTACTCAAGAACGATGATGAATTGCTGCGCCGCCCCGGTGCAGAGGTCAGCACCCAGACCTTCGACGACGGCTCGACCCGCACCACCGTCGCCTATGACGACGGTAGCCAGATCGTGACCGTCCGCGCCAGCGATGGCACGGTGCTGCGCCGCACGCGGATCCGCGCCTCCGACGGTAGGGAATTCGTACTGTTCGATGACACCCAACAGGTCGATCCGGTGGATTTTGACCGCCTGCCATCGCTCGAAACGATTGCCGCGCGGCAGAATAGGGTTGCGCTGAATGATGAGGCCGCGTTGCAAGAGGCCTTGCAGGAGGTGATGTTCGCCGATGTCAATCGCCGCTTCTCGTTGCGACAGGTGCGCGACTACAAGCGGGTTCGCGCGCTCGCGCCGCAGGTCGAGCTTGATGCGATCACCTTCGCCACCGGCTCTGCCGCGATCCAGCCCAGCCAGGCGCAGGCGCTGGCCGATCTTGGCGGGTCGATGCGACGGATCATCGAGGATAACCCGCGCGCGGTTTTTCTGGTTGAAGGGCATACCGACGCCGTCGGCAGCGCTGGCTATAATCTGGCGCTTTCGGATCGGCGCGCCGAGACCGTGGCACTGGCGCTCACTGAATATTTCGACGTGCCGCCGCAGAACGTGATCACCCAAGGTTACGGCGAGAGTGATTTGAAGGTGCCCTCGCTGACTGCCGAACGCACAAACCGCCGTGCAGCGGTGCGCAACATCACCTCGCTGCTGAATTAAAGCGTTCCGCAAAAAGCTGTGAGTCAGGTTTTTCGCGGAACGGTTCAAGGCCTCACTCTTGATCACGCAAAACCCCCGGAGGCACGATGCTTCCGGGGGTTTTTGGGGTGGGGCTGGCGCGGAGTCTGCAGTTTGTCGGCGCTACTCTGCCATCGCCTGTTTCTCGGCCTTTTCGATCCTCACCGCCGAGAACTTGAACTCGGGGATCTTGCCGTAAGGGTCGATTGCGGGGTTGGTCAGGATGTTGGCTGCTGCCTCGACAAAGGCAAACGGCAGAAACACCATGTCCGGCGAAACCGCACGGTCAGCGCGGGCCATGACGGTGATCGTGCCGCGCTTGGTCGTCAGCCGCACCATGCCGCCCGGTTCCACGCCGAGCTGGCGCAAGGTGCCGGGATGGATCGAACAGTTTGCCTCTGGTTCCACCGCGTCCAGAACGCTGGCCCGGCGGGTCATCGACCCGGTGTGCCAATGTTCCAGCTGTCGGCCCGTGATCAGGATCATCGGGTATTCGGTGTTCGGTATGTCGTCCGGTGCGATCACGTTCGCGGGCGTGAACCGCGCGCGCCCTTCGGGCCGTGGGAAGCCGTCGCCGAATACCACCGCCTGGCCGGGGTCGTCGGGGCTGAGGCTGGGATAGGTCACGGCGGTTTCTTCCAGCCGCTCCCAGGTGATGTTATCGAGGGACGGCATGTTGATGGTCATTTCGGCATAGACTTCGGACGGGTGCGTATACCGCCAGTCCAGCCCGCAGCGTTTGGCCATTTCCACCTCGATCCACCAGTCTTCGCGCGCCTCACCCGGCAGGGTCACGGCGGGCCGCACCATCTGCACCTGCCGGTTGGTGTTCGTCACTGTCCCTGACTTTTCAAACAGCGTCGAGGCAGGCAGGATCACGTCGGCATAGTTGGCAGTCTCGGTGATAAAGATATCCTGCACCACCAGATGATCCAGCTTGGCCAGCGCGTTGCGGGCATGTTCCACGTCCGGGTCGGACATGGCGGGGTTTTCACCCAACACATACATCGCCTTGATATCGCCCGCGTGGGCCGCGTCCATGATTTCGGTCACGGTCAGGCCCTTTTCGGCGCTGAAATCACCCGACCCCCACACGCTGGTAAAGGCCGCGCGGACCCGGTCGTCGGTTACGCTCTGGTAGTCGGGCAGGAACATCGGGACGAGGCCCGCGTCGGACGCGCCCTGCACGTTGTTCTGGCCGCGCAGCGGATGCAGGCCGGTGCCCGGACGTCCGACATGACCGCACATCAACGCCAACGAAATCAGGCAGCGCGAATTGTCCGTGCCGTGGATATGCTGGCTGACGCCCATCCCCCAGAAGATCATGCCGGATTTCGCGGTGGCAAAGTCGCGCGCAACGGCGCGCAGGGTCTCGGCGGGAATGCCGCAGATGCCTTCCATCTTCTCCGGGCTGAAATCCTTCAGATGTGCCTTCTGGGCTTCCCAGTTTTCGGTGTAGGCGTCGATATATTGCTGATCATACAGCTTTTCCTCGACGATCGTGTGCATGATGGCGTTCAGCATGCTCACATCCGCACCGGGGCGGAATTGCAGCATGTGGCTGGCAAAGCGACGCAGGCCCACGCCGCGCGGATCCATCACGATGAGCTTGCCGCCGCGCTTGGTGAACTGCTTGAAGTAGGTGGCCGCGACGGGGTGGTTCTCGATCGGGTTGGCACCGATGATGATTGCGACATCGGCATTCTCGATCTCGTTGAACGTGGCTGTCACTCCGCCCGAACCGACGTTTTCAACCAGCGCGAAAACCGAGGACGCGTGGCACAGCCGTGTGCAGTGGTCCACGTTGTTATGGCCAAAGCCCTGGCGGATGAGTTTCTGAAACAGGTAGGCTTCTTCGTTGGTGCATTTGGCGCTGCCGAAGCCTGCGACCTCACGCCCGCGCCCCTTCAGCCCGCCTGCGGCGAAATCAAGCGCCTCGTCCCAGCTGGCTTCGCGAAAGAAGTCCTGCCAGTTGTCGGGATTGATGTTGAGCGCCTTTTTGGGCGCGTCGTCGCGCCGGATCAGCGGTTTGGTCAGGCGGTGGGGGTGGTTGATATAATCAAAGCCAAAGCGCCCCTTGACGCAGAGCCGTCCCTCGTTCGCGGGGCCGTTGATCCCCTCGACATATTTCACACGGTCGTCCTTGACCTTGATCGAGATCTGGCAGCCGACACCGCAGAACGGGCAGACGCTCTTGGTTTCGCTATCGTAATCGGCGCTGTCGCCGACCTGGTGTTTGCCCATGACAGTCGAGGGCATCAGCGCACCGGTCGGGCAGGCCTGCACGCATTCACCGCAGCCCACACAGGTGCTGTCACCCATCGGATCGGCGAAATCGAATGTCGGGTAGCTGTCATGTCCGCGCCCGGCCATGCCGATCACGTCGTTGACCTGAACCTCGCGGCAGGCCCGCACGCACAGGCCGCACTGGATACAGGCATCAAGGTTCACGGACATCGCTACATGGCTGTCGTCCAGCAGCGGAATGCGCCCCTCCTCCAGCTTGGGAAAGCGGCTGGCCTCAATGCCGGTCAGCGCCGCCATATCCCACAGGTGGCTGGACTTGTCGCGGGCCACGTCCTGTTCGGGCTGATCGGCGACGAGCATTTCCATCACCATCTTGCGCGCGGCGGTCGCGCGGGCGGAACCGGTATTTACCACCATGTCGTTGGCGGGTTCGCGGATGCACGACGCAGCCAGCACGCGCTCGCCCTCGATCTCGACCATGCAGGCGCGGCAATTGCCGTCGGGGCGATACCCCGGCGCGGGCTTGTGACACAGATGTGGGATCACCAGACCGCGGCCATTCGCGATTTCCCAGATGGTCAGTCCGGCCTCGGCCTCGACCTCTTTGCCGTCGAGCGTGAATCGGATGATATCGGACATGCGTATGCCTCCGCCGTAGTTGTCACCACAGATTAAACCACGATGGCCAGCAGAAAAGGCCATCAATCCCGACACCTGCAACGGATTTTGCGGCGCGCGGTCTGCTCACCGCGCGACCTGACCGGGATGAACCAGCCGGAATGAGCCAGTTTTCGGCGCCTTGCACCTTTCGCGCCCGGGCGTGCCGCGCTAAAGTACGCGACTGACAGGAGGGCTGGCGCGTGACGGAAATTGTACTGGTGCGGCATGGGCAGGCCAACAGCGCCGCCACCGACGAGATCGGGTATGACCGGTTGTCCGATCTGGGCCGGACGCAGGCCGAATGGCTGGGTCAGCACCTGACGGGCACCAACCCGCATTTCGACCGGGTGATCACCGGCACGCTGCACCGGCAGATCGGCACCGCCCGCGCGATGGGCTATACGCCGCATGTCGAGGACGCCCGCTTGAACGAGCTGACTTATTTTGACCTCGCCCACGCGATGCAGCAGCAATACGGCATCCCCGCGCCCACCTCTGCCGCCGAATTTTCCCGTCACCTGCCCGCAGTGATCGACCATTGGGCCGATAACAAGCTGGTTGCCGTGCCCGAGACATTCGCGGGATTTCATGCGCGCGTGACCGGCCTCGTCAATGAGCTGTGCCACCAGCGTGGCCGCGTTCTGGTGGTCACCTCCGGTGGCGTGATCGGCATGGTCCTGCGCCACGTTCTGGCGCTGAACAATGCGGGCATGGCACGGGTCATGCTGCAGACCATGAACAGCTCGCTGCACCGGGTCAGCTATTCACATGATCAGCTCATGCTGTCCACGTTCAACGCCACACCGCATCTCGATGCACCGGATCGCGCGCATGCGCGTACCTTTATCTGATATCTGACCTGAAAGGCCACTCTGATGAAACTCTACTTTGCACGGGGCACGATCTCGATCGCTGCTGCCATCACCCTGCACGAGGCTGGTCTGGAATTCACCCCACGGGCCGTGGATTTCAAGGGCGGCGAGCAGACCACGCCGACCTATCACAAGATCAACCCCAAGGGCCGGGTGCCGGTGCTTGATGTGGACGGTACGCTGCTGACCGAAACCGGCGCGATCCTGGAATACATCGCCACCACAGCCCCGGATGCCGGCCTGATGCCCGAGGCGGCGCTGGACGCCGCGCATGTGCGCGCGGTGATGTACTACCTCGCCAGCACAATGCACCCTAACCACGCGCACAAGATGCGCGGGAACCGCTGGGCCGACCAAGAGGCCAGCCGCGCCGACATGGCCGCCAAAGTGCCCGAGACGATGACCGCCTGCGCGCAATATGTCGAAGACCATTGTCTGCGCGGCCCGCTGGTGGCTGGCGCGAAACTGAGCATCGCCGATCCTTATCTCTTTGTCGTGTGTTCCTGGCTCGAAGGTGACGACGTCGATCTGGCTGCCTTTCCCAAGATCCGCGCCTTTCGTGCTGCGATGGAAGAACGCGCATCGGTCAAGACGGTGCGCGCCGCAGGCATGCTCTGAAGGAGAGGCACATGACACATCTCTGGGTTCGGGCCGAACAACGCCCGTTCGAGGAACGAGTCGGCCTGACGCCCGAGGGGGCCGCGGCCCTGCGCGCCGCCGGCATCGACGTGACAGTGGAGCAAAGTCGCGTGCGTGCGATCCCGCTGGAGGGATATGAGGCGGCAGGCTGCGCCATTGCGCCCGAGCACAGCTGGCCGGATGCGCCCGAGGACGCCATCATCTTTGGCCTCAAGGAATTGCCCGATGACGGTACGCCCCTGCCGCACCGCCACGTCATGTTCGGCCATGCCTTCAAGGGCCAGCATTCCGGTCGCGCTCTGCTGGAACGCTTCCGCGCGGGCGGTGGCACGCTCTATGATCTGGAATATCTCGTCGATGGCAACGGGCGTCGCGTCGCCGCCTTTGGCTATTGGGCGGGCTATGCCGGTGCGGCTATCGCGCTCAAGAGCTGGGCAGCCCAGAAGTCGGGCGGGATCTGCCCGCCGGTGGGCACCTATTCGGGCAAGCACGCGCTGCTGGCCGATCTGGCGCGTGATCTGGACGGGCACGCCCTGCCATCGGCGATCATCATCGGCGCGCTGGGCCGGGTCGGTACCGGTGCGGCGGATCTGTGTGGCGCGATGGGGATCGACCCGACCTGTTGGGACATGGCCCAGACGGCGGGTGGAGGTCCTTTCTTGGAAATCCTGGCGCATGACATCTTTCTCAACTGCATCTTCGCACGCCCCGGCACGCCGGTTTTCGTGCCGGAACCCGCGCTGCGGACAGAGCGCCGCCTGAGTATCGTCGGCGATGTCGCCTGCGATCCTGACAGCGATTACAATCCGGTTCCGATCTATGCGGCGGCCACCGACTGGTCTGCGCCTGCAACACGTGTGCACGACAGCCCGCCGATGGACGTGATGGCGATCGACAACCTGCCGTCACTACTGCCGACCGAATCCTCACACGATTTTGCCGAGCAACTCCTGCCCTCGCTGAAAGCACTGGGCAGTCTGGACGCTGGCGTCTGGAAACGGGCTCATGATACGTTCACTGACGCAATGAAAGGTCTTTGATATGACAATCCACTGGTGCGGCACCGGCCTCTCGGCCATTCCCGGTTTGCGGCAGCTGATCGCGGCGGGCCACGAGGTCAGCGTTTGGAACCGGACCCTTGAAAAAGCCGAAGAGGCTGTGGGCGATCTGACACAACGCATTCAGGTCTTTGATCTGGACGCGCTGACGGCCGAGGTGCAGCCCGGTGATATCGTGGTCAGCATGCTGCCCGGCGACTGGCACGTGCCGCTGGCCGAAATGTGCATCACCAAGGGCGCGCATTTTGTCAGCTCCTCGTATATCGCGCCCGAAATGCGCAGCCTGCATGCACGTGCCAAGGCGGCGGGCGTCTGCGCGGTGAACGAGGTGGGTCTCGATCCCGGCATCGATCACCTGATGGCTCACGCCCTGATCGCCGATTACCGCTCCAGCGGTGCGTGCGATGTACAGAACGACCTGTCATTCACCTCCTACTGCGGCGGCATTCCGAAGCACCCCAACCCCTTCCGCTACAAGTTCAGCTGGTCACCACTGGGCGTGCTCAAGGCGCTGCGCTCGCCCTCGCGCTCAATCCGCGATCACGTCGAACGCAACGTCGCGCGCCCCTGGGACGCGATCAGCAGCTACACCGCACCACTGCCCGCGCCCGAGACGTTCGAGGTCTATCCCAACCGCGACAGCCTGCCCTTCATCGAGCAATACGAATTCTCCCCGGATTGGCGGGTGAAGGAATTCGTACGCGGCACATTGCGCCTGAACGGCTGGACGGACGCGTGGAAAGAAGTCTTTGCCGAGATCGAAACACTTGAAGGCGTCGCAGGCGAGACCCGACTCAAGGAGATGTCCGACACCTTCTGGGGCGAAAACGCCTATGCCGAAGGCGAGCCGGACCGTGTCGTTCTCTGCGTCGGGCTCAAGGCGGAGCAAGACGGCGTGCCGGTCTGGCACAAGACATTCGTGATGGACGCCTGGGGGGATGCGCGCGGCACGGCGATGGCCCGGCTGGTGTCGATCCCGGTTGCGCTCGCCATCGGTTCGGTCGCAAACGGTGAAATCGCGCCCGGCGTCAGTGCCGCTCCCTCCGATCCAACGTTGGTCGAACGCTATCTCGGCGAAATCGGCACACTGGCGCAGCACCTCACCGTGGTGGATCACCTGAAACCGACCTGATGCGCCGAGAGCAGGGTTTGAGCATTTTTTGGAAAAATGAAGGGTAATCATCGCTCCTTTCATTTTTCTCTAAATACTCAATGGCAACCCGGACCGGAGCGCAACGATGGTCAGTAAAGCGAGCCGATATGGCCAAGAAACCCAAATCCGGGAAGGCTGCCTCCAAGGCCACCCGAACTCGGCCACCACCGCAGCGGGCATTGTGTGCCCTGCGGCGGTTCGTGCTGTGGTGCGTGCTGGTTGCAGTTACCTCTGCCGGGCTCGCAGCACTGGTGCATCGTTATATCGCGCCTGGCCCGACCTACTACATGCGCCAGGAGGCGCAGCGTCTTGGTGGGGTGGACCGCGAATGGGTGCCGCTGGACAAGGTGGCATCAGTGATGGCGCGCGCCGTGGTGGCGGCGGAAGATGCCAATTTCTGCACCCACTGGGGCTTTGACATGGGTGCGATTCGCAGCGTGATCGAAGAGGGCGGCGCGCGGGGCGCATCCACGCTCAGCCAGCAGACGGTCAAGAATGTCTATCTCTGGCATGACCGCAGTTGGCTCCGCAAGGCGCTGGAGGCGCTGATGACGCCTCTGGTCGAGACCGTCTGGCCGAAACGGCGGATCGTCGAAGTCTACCTCAATATTGCCGAATTCGACGAGGGAGTCTTTGGCGTCGAGGCGGCCTCACGTCATTACTTCGGAATCGGTCCCGAGGCGTTGAGCGCGCGGCAGGCAGCGCGGCTGGCCGCGGTGCTTCCCGACCCCAAGGGCCGCTCTGCCAGTAACCCCACGGACTGGATTCGCAAACGCACAGCGGCGATCATGGACGGGGCGGCCACCATCCGCCGCGATGGCCGCGCGGCCTGTTTCGAGGATTGAAAATCGCTGCCAGAGCAGGCATGGAAGATCAGCGATCTGTCAAAGGTACTTGCCGCACATGGCCAAACTCTATCATGTCCCGCTCTCTCCCTTCTGTCGCAAGGTGCGTCTGAGCCTCGCTGAAAAGCGGATCGAATGCGAATTGGTCGAAGAACGCTATTGGGAACAGAGCGCCGAATTTCTGCGGCGCAACCCCGCCGGCAAGGTGCCGGTGCTGCGAATCGACGGCAAGACGCTGTCCGAAAGCGCGCCGATCTGCGAATATCTTGAGGAAAAGTACCCCGAGCCGCCATTGATGCCTCGCGGCACGGATGCTCGCTACGAGGTGCGCCGTCTGGTGACGTGGTTCGATGACAAGTTTCACCACGAGGTGACGTCGAAACTGCTCTACGAGCGGGTCAACAAGAAGGTGATGGGCAGGGGCTTTCCCGACAGCGGCAATGTGAAATCCGGCGCGCGGGCGATCAAGTATCACCTCGACTACATGGCTTGGCTGCTGGATCATCGCCGCTGGCTGGCGGGCGACGTGATGACGCTGGCCGATTTCGCTGCCGCCGCGCATCTCAGTGCGCTTGACTATATCTCGGATGTGGACTGGAACCGCAGCGACGTGGTCAAGGACTGGTACGCCAAGATCAAGTCACGCCCGGCTTTTCGGAATATCCTGACCGATCAGGTCTCCGGCTTTCCGCCGCCACCGCATTATGCCGACCTGGATTTCTGACATGACCGGGTCCCCGAGTTTCGCCGGGTCTTTGCCGCAAGATGCAGCATGTCCGGCTTGAAAGAAGCCCTTGTCGCGCGCGCGGTAGAGGAGGGGTTCGATCTGGCCCGCATCTGCCGTCCCTGGGATGTGCCGCAGGTGCCCGCGCGGCTCGACGCGTTTCTGGAGGCGGGCTATCACGGCCAGATGAACTGGCTGGCCGAACGCAGCCATTGGCGCAGTGATCCGGCGGCACTCTGGCCCGAGGCCCGCTCGGTCATCATGCTGGGCGAAAGCTACACGCCCGACACCGACCCGATGGCGAGCCTGGTGCAATCGGATGTCGGAACCATCTCTGTCTATGCCCGGAATCGCGATTATCACGACCTGGTCAAGAAGCGCCTCAAGCGTCTTGTGCGCTGGCTCATCTCCGAGGCGGGCCCGCAAGGGACCAAGGAGGAGCCCGTTCAGGTCAAGGTGTTCGTGGACACAGCTCCTGTCCCGGAAAAGCCGCTGGGGCAGGCGGCAGGTCTTGGCTGGCAGGGCAAGCATACCAATCTGGTCAGTCGCGATCTGGGCAGTTGGTTCTTCATCGGTTCGATCTTTACGACACTCGAATTAGACACTGATCCGGCGGAAATAGACAATTGCGGCAATTGCCGGGCCTGTCTGGATATATGCCCGACGGATGCTTTTGTCGCACCTTACCAACTCGATGCGCGGCGCTGCATCTCTTACCTGACGATCGAGCACAAGGGCCCGGTCGACCCTGATTTGCGCCCGCTGATGGGCAATCGTATCTATGGGTGCGACGATTGTCTGGCGGTCTGTCCCTGGAACAAGTTCGCAGTGGCGGCGCGCGAAACGCGCTATCACGCGCGCGATGATCTGAATGCGCCACCCTTGGCGGAGTTGGCGCAGCTGGATGATACCACGTTCCGCGCCAGATTCTCAGGCAGTCCGATCAAGCGGATCGGCATTGATCGGTTTCTGCGCAACGTGCTCTACGCCATCGGCAACTCGGGCCGTGCTGACCTGATTCCTGCGGCCGAAGCACATGTGGACGCGGCGGCGCCAGAGGTGGCCGATGCGGCGCGCTGGGCGCTGATTCGGCTGAAAAATGACGCAAACGGACAGGCATAGGGCGGCAAAACCGCTACATCCAGAATGCAGGGTAAAAGGAAGTGGCTATGGCGATCTTGTTGGGCGTGGACACGGGCGGCACATATACGGATGCGGTGCTCTTGCGCGACGAGACAGAGGTGTTTGCCAGTGCCAAGGCCCTGACCACGCGTCACGATCTGGCCATCGGTATCGGCGAGGCCGTGGCGAATGTACTGGAGGTCAGCGGCACGGCGCCGGGCGATATCGTGCTGGCGTCCCTGTCGACGACGCTTGCTACCAATGCGCTGGTCGAGGGACAGGGCGGGCGCGTTGGCCTGGTCTATATCGGCTTTCGCGAGCAGGATCTCGACACGCACGGGTTGCGTACGGCGCTGGGCGGCGATCCGGTTGTTTTCCTGACTGGCGGGCATAATCATGCGGGTCTTGAGGCCAGCGCGCTGGATCGTGCGGCGCTGCGGGCCTGGCTACGGGAGGATCGCGGGATTTCGGCCTATGCGGTCGCGGCGCAGTTCGCCACACGCAACCCCGCGCATGAACTGGCCGCTGCCGAAATGATCGCCGAGATCACCGGGCGGCCCGTCTCGTGCTCGCACCACCTCTCGGCCAAGCTGAACGGGCCAAAACGGGCGTTGACGGCGCTGCTGAATGCGCGGCTGATCGGCATGATCGCCCGGCTGATAGGCAAGGCCGAGGGCAAGCTGGCGCAGCTCGGTGTCACTGCGCCGCTGATGGTGGTGCGCGGCGACGGTGCGCTGATCAGCGCGGCACAGGCACAGGCGCGGCCGATCGAGACGATCCTCAGCGGCCCGGCCGCGTCGATCGTCGGGGCCAGCTGGCTCACGGGTGTCACGCATGCATTGGTGTCGGATATCGGTGGCACCACCACCGATGTGGCGGTGCTGCGCGGTGGCCGCCCGATGATCGACCCCCTCGGTGCGCGGGTCGGCCCGTGGCGCACCATGGTCGAGGCAGTCGCGATGCGCACCACCGGCCTGGGCGGCGACAGCGAGGTGCAGGTGCTGGACGAGGGGCTGTCGGGCGGTATTACGCTGGGCCCGCGCCGGGTATTGCCGGTCAGCCTGGTTGCCCATGAGGCGCCCGATATCGTGCACCGCACGCTGGATGCGCAGCTGCGCAACACGGTGCCGGGGGAATATGACGCGATCTTTGTCCGGGCAGTGCCGGGCATGGATGCATGCGGGCTGGCAGAGCGTGACGCGGATTTTCTGGCGCGGATCGGCGACATGGTGCATCCGGTCGGGGCGGTCCTGCGCACCCGGATGGAGCAACAGGCGCTGCGTCGTCTCGTCACCCGCGGGCTGGTGCAGGTTTCGGGTGCGACCCCGTCGGATGCCAGCCATGTTCTGGGCCGCGTCGCTGCCTGGGACACCGAGGCGGCGGAAAAGGCGCTGACACTGATGAGCCGCAAGCGTACCGGGTCGGGAAACCAACTGGCCAACGGGGCGCAGAAACTGGCCGAGATGATCGTGGACCGACTGACCTATCAGACTGTTCTGGTCCTGCTGGAGACGGCATTCGCCGAAGAGGATCACCCGCTTGGCCCGTCGCCCGAACAACTGGCGCGGCACGTGCTGGTTCAGTACGGAATGGACGGCTATCGCGGGCTCATGCGGCTGGATGCGGGGCTTAACGTGCCGGTTGTGGGACTCGGGGCCTCTGTTGCCAGCTACTATCCGGCGGTGGGTGCGCGGCTGGGCTGCGAGATGATCCTGCCTGAACATGCGGACGTGGCCAACGCCATCGGTGCCGTGGTGGGGCGTGTCACGATCCGACGCAGTGGCACGGTCACCAGCCCCTCCGAAGGGCTCTACCGCGTGCATCTGGGCACCGATCCGCAGGATTTTACCAGTGCAGAAGAGGCGCTGGATACCTTGCAATCCACGTTGGAGGCCGAAGCGCGCCTTGAGGCCGAAGCCGCAGGCGCCGAGGATCTGCAGGTGAACGCCACGCGCGATCTGCGCACTGCGCAGGCCGAGGCACGGCTGGTGTTTCTGGAAGGCGAAATCATGGTCGAGGTGTCGGGGCGGCCCCGCATCGCAGTCTGACAGGATGCGGTGTGGCCTATGTAGGCGCAAATATGTGGGCGCAAACAAGACCAGCCGATCGCGCGCGGCCCGCGCCTGATGCGAGTGCGTGCATACCTGCTGGACCGGGATGCTATGAGCAACCGATCATCGACGTAGCCCAGGGCCGTAAAGTTTCGCGATTACATTATCCGTCGTAAATCCGAGATACCTGAGGCATGGTATTGAGTTGATAAGGTGGACCGGGGGCCAGCCCCCGGACCCCCGGGATATTTGGGGCAAGAAGAAGCCCACAGGGAAAGTGGAGGGGATCAGGCTATGCGCGCATTGGATAAGTTTGGCGAGGATATCGGCGGGCGGCTGGATGGGCTACGTGAAGACGGGCTTTACAAGACCGAGCGGGTGATCACCTCGCCGCAATCGGGGCAGGTGACGCTGGCGGGCGGGGCGCAGGTGATCAACCTTTGTGCCAACAACTATCTTGGGCTGGCGAACAATCCGCAGATCATCGGTGCCGCCAGGGACTCGCTGGACCGTTACGGGTTCGGTATGGCGTCGGTAAGATTCATTTGCGGCACGCAAGAGGTTCACAAAGCGCTGGAGGCACGCATCGCGCAGTTTCTGGGGATGGAGGATTGTATCCTCTATCCATCGTGTTTCGACGCCAATACGGGGCTTTTCGAGACGATCCTCGGCCCCGATGATGCGATCATCTCGGATGCGCTGAACCATGCCAGCATCATCGACGGCGTGCGCCTGTGCAAGGCGCAGCGCTATCGCTATGACAACAGCGATATGGCCGATCTGGAGCGCTGCCTGAAAGAGGCGCAGGGCGCGCGGCACCGGCTGATTGCCACCGACGGCGTGTTCTCGATGGATGGCTATTTTGCGCGTCTGGACGAGATTTGCGATCTGGCGGAAAAATACGATGCGATGGTCATGGTCGATGACTGCCATGCCACCGGCTTTGTCGGCGCTACCGGGCGCGGCACACCCGAGCATTGCGGCGTCATGGGGCGCGTCGACATCCTGACCGGCACGCTGGGCAAGGCTCTGGGTGGTGCGTCGGGTGGTTATACTGTTGCCTCTTCACGGGTCGTGGACTGGCTGCGGCAACGCTCGCGGCCCTATCTGTTTTCCAATACACTGGCCCCGGTGATCGCTGCCGCCTCGCTGAAGATGTTTGATCTGGTCGAGGAGGGTGCCGATCTGCGCGCCCGTCTGTGGGAGAACGCCGCGCATTTTCGCGACCGTATGACCGCGCTGGGATTCGAGCTGTTGCCAGGCAGCCACGCGATCATCCCTGTCATGCTGCGCGATCCCAGGCTGGCACAGCAGATGGCGGCGCGGCTGAACGAGCGCGGCGTGTTTGTCACGGCCTTCAGCTTCCCCGTCGTGCCGAAGGGGCAGGACCGCATCCGCACGCAGATGAGCGCCGCCCTGACGCGCGAAATGCTGGATGAGGCGATCGACGCGTTTGAGGTGGTCGGGCGCGATCTGGGGGTGATCTGATGGAAAACCGCATGAAGGCGCTGGTCAAGGCGCGTCCCGAACCGGGCCTCTGGATGGAATATGTCCCAGTGCCCGAACCGGGGCCGCGCGACGTTCTGATCAAGGTGCGAAAATCGGCGATCTGCGGCACCGATGTGCATATCTGGAAATGGGACGAATTCAGCGCCAAGGTAGTGCCGGTCCCGATGGTGGTCGGGCACGAATTCGTGGGCGAGATCGTCGATAACGGCGCGGCGGCGGTGAAATACCAGCTTGGCCAGCGGGTCAGCGGCGAGGGGCACATCGTCTGCGGCATCTGCCGAAATTGCCGTGCCGGGCGGGGGCATCTGTGCCGCAATACCAAGGGCGTCGGCGTGAACCGCCCCGGCAGCTTTGCAGAATACCTGTGCATCCCCGAGGCCAACGTGGTGCCGATCCCTGAGGACATCCCGGACGAGGTCGCCGCGATTTTTGACCCTTTGGGCAATGCGGTGCATACCGCGCTCAGCTTTGATCTGGTGGGCGAGGATGTGCTGGTGACCGGCGCTGGTCCCATCGGGATCATGGGCGCGTTGGTCGCGCAGAAGGTCGGCGCGCGCAAGGTGGTGATCACCGACATCAACCCTTACCGCCTGAACCTGGCGCGCGGGATGGGCGTGCAGCATGTGGTCGATGTGTCCGCCGAGAAGCTGGAAGGCGTGATGAATGGCATCGGCATGACAGAGGGATTCGACGTGGGGCTGGAGATGTCCGGTGCTGCCGCCGCCATGCAGCAGATGATCAACCGCATGAACAACGGCGGCAAGATCGCACTGCTGGGCATCGCACCGACCGAATTCGCGGTCGACTGGAACAAGATCATCTTCAAGATGCTGCATGTCAAAGGCATCTATGGCCGCGAGATGTTCGAGACCTGGTACAAGATGATCGCGCTGGTGCAATCCGGCCTTGATGTGACCGGCCTGATTACCCACCGCATCGGCATCGACGATTTCGAGGCAGGCTTTGCCGCGATGATATCCGGCAATTCCGGCAAGGTGGTCATGGATTGGAATGACGCATGAGATTGCGGCTTATATCCTTTCTTGTCAGTATCGCATTGATGGCGTCTCCTGCGCTCGCAACACCGCCTGGGCTGAGCAATTCAGACGATAGACTTATCGCGACGACGCTTTAGGAGAAATGAAATGGCTGACATCGGAACCGCATTCCGCGCGCTGCATCGCAGGGGCGATCCCTTTCTTCTGGTCAATGCCTGGGATGCGGGATCGGCGCGCATGATGCAGGCGCTCGGCGCATCCGCGATTGCCACCACTTCTGCCGGTCACGCCTTCAGCATGGGGCGCGTGGATGGCGGGACGCTGACACGAGACGAGGCGCTGGAGCATGCGCAAGTGCTGGTTTCGGCTGTAACAGTGCCTGTTTCCGGTGATTTCGAGAACGGTTTTGGAGAGGCGCCCGAGGTGGTGGCCGAGACGATCCGGCTGGCGGCTGAAATCGGCCTCGCGGGGTGTTCCATCGAGGATACCGCGCTGCCCGATTTTACCGCTTACGGGTTCGATCTGTCGGTGGAACGCATCCGGGCCGCCGCCTCGGCCGCGCGCACCCTACGCGGTGATTTTGTGCTGGTCGCACGCGCCGATGGCGTAATGCTGGGCCAATACGGCGTCGATGAGGCGATCCGCCGGATACAGGCGTATGAGGCCGCCGGTGCGGATTGTGTTTATGTCCCGGCACCCCCGGATAGGGATGCGTTGCGCCGGATCATCGCCAGCGTCTCAATCCCGGTAAACGTGCTGGCGGCGGGCCGATTTGCGCCTCTGACACAGGCGGAATTCGCTGAAATGGGGGCGGCGCGCCTCTCGATCGGTGGGGCGCTGGCGCGGGTTGCCTACGGCGCTGCCATATCTGCCACACGCGGCATGCTGGGGGGCGATTTTACCGGCCTCACGCGCGCCGCGGACCAGTCTGACATCAACATCCTGCTGACCAGCCAGCTCGGAGCCGACAATGCCTGAAATCCAGAAATAAGAGACTATTCAGGCCAAAAGCCGCCAAGCCATGCCAAATACGTCATCCTCGGTGGCGTTTCGCCAAGGTCAAAGCCGCATGCAGGTATAGGATCGGAGTTGGGCTGATACGATCTTGTCCCTGATGGCACGGACATCGAAATTGACCATCACCGTCTGCCCCAGACGATCATTGCGGGCAATGCTCCTTCTTTCGGTTGCAAACATGCGCTGTGCGAAACGATCATTTTCCGTGCGATAAGAGATCACGCCCCGACATGCGACCAGGACGCTGTCGGTGCGGCCCGGATCGTATTCACCGGCCGATAGCTGAACACGAACGCTTGCGGCACATTTTCTTATGCCGCTGTTGCCGAAGAGGGCTGGCCGACAATCGAAGTCGAGCTTGCTGACCCGCAGCGGGGCTGTCGTACCACGGTGCAGAGATCTACGCCCGGATCTGCGCCTCGGCGCGTCGTATGCCGGTGCCCTGAGGTCGTCTATGGTATTGGCGGACCTGCCCAGAAAACGTGTCGATAGCCAGCCTTCTGCAAATTTGCCATCGGCACCCTGCACGAAAACCCTGGCCCAGACGCCTTTGCGGTCGAGAATGCTGACAATCGTCCCGCGCCGAAGTTTCCCAATGACCGGCGATCCGGTACTGGGGGCCGCCCGCAGGTTCAGCACCCGGGCGTCAACAACTGCGTATGTGCCAACGTTCTGCGCAGAGGCCGTGACAACATCGAACGTCAACCACACGCAGACTGCCAGCAGCATGGTGAAACAACGTATAAAGCCCGAATTCCGTCCCGTTTTCGCTGCTCTTTTTTCTGACCAGAACATCTTGTTGTGCCTCTCATCTTGGAACTCGGGGCTATATACTGCTTTGCCTTCAAAGCCAAATCTTCGGCTGAACGGCCAGCCCTTTGCGTTTCGTGGTGCACGCTTGGGCGAAACCTTTTGTGAACAGGAAGCGATACAGGACGAACACTCCCCCGAAGAAATCTTTGGCGGCAATGTAAACTGGATGTCGGCTCAGCGGACTTAGTGAGATTTTGCTGCGGTTTGCTTCGGAGTGCCGTTTTAACAAACGGTGCAGACTGTGTGGAAACACAGTTTTCCATGTCACGCCCAGCGACAGGCCGCGTTCGTATTCGTCCGCGATAAAGGGCAGACGTGCCGTAGCTGACCGCCACAGACCGTGGAAAATATCGTCATGCAGGTTCCAGATGCCGTGCGTCGGGCACAGATCAATCAGCGTCCGAGGCGGTCAGGTGATACCTGTGCGGTAAATTCCCATTTGGCAAAATACGTCTCAAGCCGGCAATCGCACAGTGTGGTCATGGCTTTGTCTTCCTTCCGGGCACGCCGGGTCTGCCGGCCGCCGCAAGACACCATGATTGCGCTATTCCGGTGCGTCCCACAATGCGTGGAAATGATGCGTCGGACCATGACCTGTGCCCACGCGCAACTGATCCGCCCCGGTGATGGCACCTGTGACATACGCCTTGGCCCGCCGCGCTGCCTCGTTCACATCGTACCCGGACCCGATCAACGTCGCCAGCGCCGAGGACAGCGTGCAACCGGTGCCATGGGTATTGCCGGACGCAACGCGCGCGCCCTCCAACCAGAGCGCACCGCCCGCCCGAAGCAACAGATCGGGGCTGTCCCCGCCGGGCAGGTGCCCACCCTTCAGCAGCACCGCCCCCGGCCCCAGCGCCAGCAGCGCGGCGGCCTGTGCCTGCATTTCACTGCGGCTCTGCGGCTCTGGCCCGCCCAGAAGGTCCGCCGCTTCGGGCAGGTTGGGCGTGAGTACCCCTGCCATGGGCAACAACCGGTCGCGCAATGCCGCCACTGCCGCCCCCTCCAGCAGGCGGTCGCCGCCCTTGGCCACCATCACCGGATCGACCACGACGGGCGCGCCCAGCCCGGCCAGCGCGTCGGCCACGGCATTGATGATGGCGGCGTTGCCCAGCATGCCGATCTTGACCGCGTCGATGTGGATATCTTCGCGAATCGCCATAATCTGTTCATGTACCAGATCGGGCGCGGTCAGACTGACCCGCGACACTCCGCGCGTATTCTGCACGGTCAGCCCGGTAATCGCGGCCATCGCATAGCCGCCATTGGCCGAGATTGCCTTGATATCCGCCTGAATGCCCGCGCCGCCCGACGGGTCGGAGCCCGCGATGCTGAGGATGTTGGGGATCATGTCTGCCTCCATGTCTTGACCAGCGCGCGGGCCGCGCCTTCCATGTCCGGCGCGCGCGAGATCGCCGAAACCACGGCCATGCCCTGTGCGCCTGCGGCTCTCACCGCCGTCACATCACCTGCGGCCAGCCCACCAATCGCGACCACCGGCAGTGCAGATTGCCCAACCGCTTCTTTCAGCCCTTCAAATCCTATCGGGGCCGCGTGATCAGGTTTGCTTGCTGTTGCGCGCACCGGGCCGACACCCAGGTAATCGACGGTTTCAGGTGGCACAGAGCCTGTCTGACCAACCGCATCAATCGACAGTCCCAGGATCATCTGCGGCCCGATCCGGGCGCGCGCGGCGCGCGGGTCGCCGTCACCCTGGCCGATATGCAGCCCGTCCGCCCGCGCCGCGATAGCCACCTCGATCCGGTCATTGACGATCAGCCGCGCGCCGTGAGGCCGCAGCACACGGCGCAGATCGCGGACTATCGCAATCATCGCCGCATCGCTCGCATGTTTGTCCCGCAACTGGATCCAGCGCACCCCGGCGCGCGCGGCGGCCAATGCCTGCTCGGCGACTGTTTCCGCCGCATCTGCATCAGTGACGAAATAGATGCCTGTAATCATGCCTGTGTCACCCTCGCACCCTTTGTCAGAGCCTCGGGCGTCATCGCTGCCAGCGCATCAAGGAAGGCTGGCTGAAAGCTACCCGGCCCGGTGCTCTGCGCTACGGCTTGCTCTCCGGCCAGACCGTAATAGGCCAGTGCTGCGGCCGTGGCGGGCAGCGCGGGCTGACCGACGGCAAAAGCAGCCACGATCCCGGTCAGCGAACAGCCCAGCGCGGTCACCTGCGGCATGACCGGCGCGCCATTGGCGATGCGCCAGGCCACTGCGCCGTCGGTCACATAGTCAACAGGACCGGTCACGGCCACCACACCGCCAGTGCGCTGCGCCAGATCGTGCGCCGCCGCCTCTGCCGCGGCGACCGCATCCGCTGCATCCACGCCGTGCCCCACCGCATCCGTGCCTGCCAGCGCCAGCACTTCGGAGGCATTACCGCGAATCACCGTCGGCTTCAGCGCCAGCAGTCGCGCGCCCGCATCCCGTCGCAACGCCGTGGCACCCACCGCAACCGGGTCCAGAACCCAAGGCTTGCCCGCCGCCGCCATGACGCCTGCCGCCTCTTCCATCGCGTAGATCCACTCTGGGTCAGGCGTGCCGATATTCACCGTCAGCGCCTGCGCGATTGCGGCAAACTCGGCCGCCTCTTCGCGCGCATGCACCATCGCAGGCGACACGCCTGCCGCCAGCATGACGTTCGCCATGACGTTCATCGCAACATAGTTGGTGATATTTTGCACCAGCGGTGCGTTGCTCTGCATTTTCGCCAGATAAGTGCCTATTTCGTCCATTTTCGCCTCCAAGGAGCGGAGGCGTGACAGGGACCAGTGCAGCAAATGCGACGAGGCGCCCCGCGACTTCCTCCGCCGGTATGATCCGGGTCAGGTTCAAAGGGTGCTTCTCAGCCCGCATCCGCGAGCGCCCCTGTCGTGCGACAAGGGTGCGCCAGCGCAGCGCGCGCGTCAAGGTCCAGCCGCAGCGTCAGAAATCGACGGCGATACCCTTGCGCTCCCAATCACCAAAGCGCACCGGCTCTGGCCCCTTGCGGCCGCCCAGTTCCTGGGGCAGATCAGGCGCGGCAGCAGCCTTGCGCCGGGCTTCGGCCTCGGCGAGGGCGCGCTGTGCCTCTGGTGGCAGATCGGATTTATCCTGGGTCATGGTTGGCCTTTCGCTGCGCTTACCGCCTTGATATACCCGCCTGATACCTCTCGGCAAGGAGACGAAATGCCGCCCGGACCACGCCCCACACGCAATGACAGCCCGCCCTCGGCACGCGCCAGCGCGGTGCATCTGCTCGACCAGATCCTGGGCGAGGGGCGTTTGCTGTCAGAACTGCTGACAGGTGGCGCGCTGGACCGGCTGGAACCTGCCGACCGCGCCCGCGCCCAACGACTGGCGACCGACACTCTGCGCGGGCTGGAGCGCGCCGATCGGCTGCTGAAACGGCATCTGCGCAAGCCGCCCCCCCTGCACGTCCACAACATCCTGCGGCTCGGCACTGTCGAACTGAGCATGGGCGGCGATGCGCACGGCGTAGTGAATGACGCGGTGAACCTCATCGCAAGGCACAAACGCTACGGCAAGCTCAAGGGGCTGATCAACGCGGTCCTGCGCAAGATGGCGACAGAAGCCCCGGCAGACTGGGACAATCTGCGCATCCCGCACCTGCCCAAATGGCTACGCGTTCCGCTGAGCAAAGCCTATGGCAGCACTGCCGTCGCAGGCTTCGAGGCGGCGCATTTTACCGGCGCACCGCTTGATCTGACAGCAAAGGGCGACGGGCAGGCGGTCGCAGATGCCACGGGCGGCGCGCTGCTGCCCACCGGCTCGGTCCGACTGACACAGCCCGGACAGGTCAGTACCCTGCCCGGATTCGACACAGGTGACTGGTGGGTACAGGACGCCGCCGCCGCCTTGCCTGCGCAGATTCTGGACGTACAACCCGGTGAGGTGGTCCTGGACCTCTGCGCAGCACCCGGCGGCAAGACCCTGCAACTGGCCGCCACGGGTGCTGCCGTGACCGCGCTTGACCTGTCAGAGGCGCGGATGACCCGCATGGCACAGAACCTCGCGCGCACCGGCCTTGCCGCGACCTGCGTGACCGGCGACGCGTTGGAGCATCAGGGCGGGCCATATGATGCAATCCTGCTGGATGCGCCCTGTTCGGCGACGGGCACGATCCGCAGGCATCCCGACCTGCCGCACGCCCGCGACGGTGCCGAGATCGGCAGCCTCATCGCCCTGCAAGAGGCGATGCTGGATCACGCCATCACGCTGCTGAAGCCCGGTGGGCGGCTGATGTTCTGCACCTGCTCGCTGCTGCCAGACGAGGGCGAATGCCAGATTGACAGCGCGCTGGAACGGCATCCGCAACTGCGCGTCGATCGCTCTGCCGTCACACGGCCGGGCCTCGATCCTGCGTGGATCACTCAAGAGGGCGGGCTGCGCCTGCGGCCTGACTACTGGGCCGATCGGGGCGGTATGGACGGATTTTACATGGCATTGCTGCGCGGCTGACCGCCCGGAACTCATTTGGCGGTGACTTGGGACCTGCTGCGCGGTATGTTGCCGACAGTGGTGCCGCAAAGAGCGCCCCTAGAGGCGAGGCTATGGCAGCAACCGACACAATTGGCGCGCGGTGGACACGGCTGATGAACCGCGTACAGGCCCGGCGTGCGTCATGGGCGCGCCCCGCCACGGCATTCGTGTCCTCGCCCGAGCCGCGCACCATTGGCAGCTTTGCCCGTGGGCGACAGCTCTGCGCCGGAAACTTTCTCTTTGCGGGGCATCTGGTACAGGATCCCGATGCGCGGATCTGGGATGTGCAGAGCCCTGACCATGCGTTCGGGGCCGAGCTGCATGGCTTTGCCTGGCTCGACGATCTGGCCGCCGTGGGCGATCTGCCCGCGCGGCAGACGGCGCAGGCCTGGGTCTGGGACTGGATCGACCGCTACGGCAACGGGCACGGCTCTGGCTGGACGCCCGATCTGACCGGACGGCGGCTGATTCGCTGGATCAACCATGCGCTGTTCCTGCTAAGAGGGCAGGACAAACCCACCTCGGACCTGTTTTACCGCTCGCTGGGGCAGCAAACCCTCTTTCTCGGCAGACGGTGTGAGGCAACACAGCCCGGCCTACCCCGATTCGAAGCGCTGACCGGCCTCATTTACGCGGGACTGGCCCTGGAGGGCATGCAGGGTAATGTCGGCCCCGCCAGCGTTGCCCTGTCTCGCGAATGCGACACGCGCATCTCGGGCGACGGGCTGCTGCCGACCCGTAACCCCGAAGAACTGCTGGAGGTGTTCACCCTGCTCAGCTGGGCGGCGGCCGCGCTCAGCGAAGCGGGGCGAAGCCCGGGCGATTCGCACTGGCTGGCGATCGAACGGATCGCGCCGACCCTGCGCACCCTGCGACATGCCGATGGCGCGCTTGCCCGGTTTCACGGCGGCGGCAGGGGGCTTGAGGGGCGGCTGGACAACGCGCTGGCCAATAGCGGGGTCAAGGGCCGTGCGCCCGATGGTCTGGCGATGGGATACGCACGGCTCAGTACCGGGCGCACGTCGGTTATCATCGACGCCAGCCCGCCACCGCAGGGCGCTGCCTCGTCAAACGCCCATGCCTCCACACTCGCGTTTGAACTGACATCGGGACGACGGCCACTGATCGTCAATTGCGGCTCGGGCGAGACCTTTGGCGCCGACTGGCGCCGTGCCGGGCGGGCCACACCGTCGCATTCCACATTGGTGATCGCTGCCGAATCAAGCGCACGCCTCGGCCCGCCCGGCCCGCAGGAGGAATGGCTGGTGGGTGGCGCAAGGAACGTGCCGGTCCAGCTTAGCCGTGCTTCCGACGGGTTGCGATTCGAGGGCGGGCATGACGGCTACCTCACCTGCTTTGGCCTGATGCACGCGCGCACCATCGAAATGACGTTCGACGGGCGCGGCATAGCCGGCGAGGACATGATGCTGGCGCTGGAGGACGCGGACAAGCACCGGTTCGACAAGGCGCTTGATGCCACCCGGCTGGCGGGACTGAAGTTTCAGATCCACTTCCATCTGCATCCCGAAGCGGATGCGGAACTGGATATGGGCGGTCAGGCGGTCTCGGTCGCGCTGCGTTCTGGCGAAATTTGGGTGTTCCGCCATGATGCGCGGGCGCAAATCACGCTGGAACCCAGTGTTTATCTGGAAAAAGGACGATTGAAGCCCCGCGCGACCAAACAGATCGTTCTATCTGGCCACGTGATGGAGTATGCGACACGCATCCGCTGGTCTCTGGCCAAGGCACAGGACACCCCCGTCAGTATTCGCGATCTGGCGAACGGGGCCACGTCCGCCTCAGATCAGGACTGAGCGGCGCATCGCAACTGATCCGAGGACCTGCCGCAACATGACCTTATCTGCCACCGCCGCCCCCATCCGCCGCGCCCTTCTGTCGGTATCCGACAAGACCGGTCTCATTGATCTGGGCCACGCACTCTCGGGTCAGGGGATCGAGTTGCTCAGCACCGGGGGCAGCGCCAAGGCGCTGCGCGACGCCGGGCTGAAGGTGCGCGACGTGGCCGAAGTGACCGGTTTCACCGAAATGATGGACGGGCGCGTGAAAACCCTGCACCCGATGGTTCATGGCGGGCTGCTGGCGCTGCGAGACAACGATGACCACCTGGCCGCGATGCAGGAGCATGGTATCGGTGCCATCGACCTGCTGGTGGTCAACCTCTATCCGTTCGAGGCTACCGTCGCCGCCGGGGCAGATTATGACACCTGCATCGAGAATATCGATATCGGTGGCCCCGCCATGATCCGCGCGGCCGCCAAGAACCACCAGTTCGTCACCACCATCGTGGATGTCGAGGACTATCAGCCGCTACTGAAGGAAATGACCGCCAACGATGGCGCGACGACACTGGAATTCCGTCAGAAAATGGCGATGTCCGCCTATTCCCGGACTGCCGCCTATGACGCCGCCGTATCCGGCTGGATGGCAGCACAGCAGGGCGATACCGCGCCCCGCCGCCGCGCCGTGGCGGGCACGCTGGCCCAGCCGTTGCGCTATGGCGAGAACCCGCACCAGCAGGCCGCGTTCTACACCGACGGATCGGCCCGGCCCGGTATTGCCACCGCACGGCAGTTGCAGGGCAAGGAGTTGAGCTACAACAACATCAACGACACCGATGCCGCGTTCGAACTGGCGAGCGAGTTCACCCCCGCCGACGGTCCCGCCTGCGTAATCATCAAACACGCCAACCCCTGCGGTGTCGCCCGCGCCGGCACTCTGAAAGAGGCGTATATGCGCGCCTTTGATTGCGACCGCACGTCGGCCTTTGGCGGGATCATTGCCCTCAACCAGCCGCTCGATGGGGCCACCGCCGAAGAGATCGCGCAGATATTCACAGAAGTGGTCATCGCACCCGGAGCGGATGATGATGCAATGAGTATTTTTGCAAAGAAGAAGAACCTGCGCCTGCTCGTGACGCAGGCGATGGCCGATCCGCGCGCGGCGGCGCAGACGATTCGGCAGGTATCAGGCGGGTATCTCTTTCAGGACAAGGATAGCGGGCATGTAACGGCAGAGGATCTGCGGGTGGTAACGAAACGCGCGCCCTCGGCCACCGAGATGGCCGACATGCTGTTTGCGTGGCGGGTGGCAAAACATGTCAAATCCAACGCCATCGTCTATGTAAAGGACGGCGCGACCGTCGGCGTAGGTGCCGGACAGATGAGCCGCGTGGACAGCTGCCGCATCGCCGCGCGCAAATCCCGGGACATGGCTGACGCGCTCGGCCTGTCCGCGCCGCTGACCCAGGGGTCGGTTGTCGCCTCGGATGCATTCTTTCCGTTCTCCGACGGGCTGCTGACCGCTGCCGAAGCCGGGGCCACGGCCGTGATCCAGCCCGGCGGCTCGATGCGTGACGACGAGGTGATCGCTGCCGCCGACGAGGCCGGGCTGGCGATGGTGCTGACCGGGATGCGGCATTTCCGGCACTGATTTCCGGCAATGGCCGGCCGGTTTCGGCTTCTCCGCGCGCGCTGTTCGTGCCACAAGGCAGAAAAAAGCCACCCGGTGGCGCGCGCATGAGGTGCAGGCAATGAAATTGGTTTTCTGGGTGGGTTTCTGGACCTTCCTGTTCGATCAGATTACGAAATACACCGTGGTGCATGCTCTGGACCTGCGCACGCTTGGCTCGATCGACGTGTGGCCTCCATTCATCAATCTGCGGATGGCGTGGAATTACGGCATCAATTTCGGTCTACTCGCAGGCGACTCGGACATCGTTCGCTGGGTGCTCGTCGGCGTGGCGCTGGCCATTTCGGGTGCCGTTCTGTGGTGGATTCATTTCGAACCGGGCGGCAAGTGGCAGAGTATCGCCGCAGGTCTTCTGATCGGCGGGGCACTCGGCAACGTGATCGACCGTGTGCTTTATGGTGCGGTCGCGGACTTTCTCAACCTCAGCTGCTGCGGTCTTAAAAACCCTTATGCCTTCAACGTTGCCGATATCGCCGTCTTTGCCGGTGCCATCGGCATGGTCGTTTTTTCGCCCACAAAAAAACCGCCCATGAAAAAGCCCTCGTGACCTTGGCCCGGCTTTGCGATAAACCTCGGGTAAATTGTTCGGGAGACGCACGATGATCCTATCGCGCAGTGTAATTTTGGTAGTAGCGGTGGCAATGGCCCTGTCGGCCTGTGGCCGCAAAGATGGCGATATCCAACTGGCCAAGATCAAGAAGACTGGCAACGGACCGGATGAATTTACGGTTCTGCCAACCAAGCCGCTTCAGACACCCGAGAGCTATAGCGCACTGCCTGCGCCGACGCCGGGTAGCAGCAACCTGGTCGATCCCAACCCCGAGGCCGAAGGCATCGCGGCGCTGGGCGGAAACCCCGCTGCGCTGGTCAGGAGCGGCGTCGGTGCCGCAGACGGGGCTCTGCTGAACCGTACGCGTCGCTATGGCGTGACAGGCAATATCCGCCAGACACTGGCACAAGAGGATCTCGATGTGCGCCGCCGTCATGGCCGGGTGAACATCCTCAATATCGGGCCCAACGACGACTATACCGACGCCTACAAGCGCCAGTGGCTGGACAGTCAGGCCGAACAGTACCGTCTGCGCCGGATGGGCGTTGCGGTCCCGTCCGCACCACCGCCGAGTTAAGGCGTTTTGTACGACAAACGTTTCAGGTTTGAGTTTAAGTGCAACTTGAACTCGTGATTCAAGTTTACCCCGGAACGCTTTGGCACGCATAAGGCAGACCGATCAAACTGCGCGCGGCCTTAATACGCTCTGGGCGTCGGCGCGCGGCGGAGCAATCGCTGCAAGTCTCGGAAATACCCAAAGAACTGCCGCAAACCACCCCAAGCCGGTCACAGGATCGTCAGCGCGCTTGAATGCGCGCGTCATGTGCGTATCTATGGCGCAGCCCCGCGAGCAAACCGGATGGAGACGCCCCGAATGCACCTACCCCCGATGACCCGCCTGATGGCCTTGCTGTCGCTGCTCTGCGCGCCGCTGGCCGGGCATGCCGACGATCAGGTCACCAGTTTTACCCTCGATAACGGCATGGAAGTTGTGGTGATCGAAGATCACCGCGCCCCAGTGGTGGTGCACATGGTCTGGTACCGCGCCGGATCGGCGGACGAACCGCCGGGCAACTCGGGCGTGGCGCATTTCCTTGAACACCTGCTGTTCAAGGGTACGGACACCGTGCAGCCAGGTGAATTCTCGGCCACGGTCTCGCGCAATGGCGGCAACGACAACGCCTTTACCAGCTACGACTATACTGCTTATTTTCAGCGCATCGCCGCCGACCGGCTGGAGCTGATGATGCGCATGGAAAGCGACCGCATGGTTAACCTTCGGATCGGGCCGGAGGACATCGCGACCGAGCGCGACGTGATCATCGAGGAACGCAATCAGCGGGTCGAAAACAACCCCGGCGCGCTGTTTCGCGAACAGCACAACGCGGCACAGTACCTAAACCACCGCTACGGCGTGCCGATCATCGGCTGGCAACACGAGATGCGCGACCTCGACCTGAAGAAGGCCAAGGATTTCTACAACACATACTATTCGCCCAACAACGCGATCCTGGTGGTCGCGGGCGACGTCTATCCCGACGATGTGCACGAACTGGCCAGGACTTATTACGGCGTGATCCCCGCCAACCCCGATCTGCCCGAACGCATCCGCCCACAAGAACCGCGTCAGATGGCCGAGCGCCGCCTGATTTTTGAGGACCCGCGCGTGGCCCAGCCTTATGTTACGCGCTCCTATCTCGCGCCCGAACGCGATAGCGGCGCACAACAGGACGCCGCCGCGCTGGCGCTGCTGGCCGAGATCCTCGGCGGTGGCACCACCTCGGTGATGGCCGAAAAGCTGCAATTCGACGCGCAGATCGCGGTCCACACCCACGCCGGGTACGGCGCGACATCGCTCGACGATACCACGTTCGACCTGATTGTCGTGCCGGCCGCCGGTGTCAGCCTGGCAAACGCCGAGGCCGCCATGGACCGGGTCATCGCCGGGTTCCTGGAAACCGGCATCGACGAAGAACAACTGGACCGGATCAAGATGGGTCTGCGCGCATCACAGATCTATGCCCGCGATGATGTGAACACGCTCGCCAACCGCTATGGCAGCGCATTGACCCAGGGGCTCACGATCGAGGATGTGCAGGCGTGGCCCGATATCCTCAAGGCCACCACGTCGGATCAGATCATGGCGGCCGCCCGCAACGTATTTCAACGTCAGAACGCGGTCACAGGTTACCTGACCGCCCCGGAGGTGACCCAATGATCCGCCTAGCCCTGGCCGCCCTGCTGACGGCCCTTGCCACCCTGCCGCTGCGCGCCGAAATCGACGTGCAGGAACTGACGACCCCCGGTGGCATAGATATCTGGCTGGTCGAAGAGCACGCCATCCCCTTTGTCGCGCTCGAATTGCACTTTCGCGGCGGCGCATCGCTGGATGCGCCCGGCAAACGCGGCGCCACCAGCCTGATGGTCGCCCTGCTGGAGGAAGGCACCGGCGATATTGACAGCCGCGAATTCGCCCGCCAGTCAGAGGCACTGGCCGCCTCCTTCAGCTACAAGACCTACGATGACAGCATCGCCATCTCCGCACGCGTCCTGACCGAGAATCGCGACGCCGCCATCGACCTGCTGCACCAGAGCATCGTGCTGCCCCGTTTTGATCAACCCTCCATCGACCGGGTGCGCGGACAGGTCCTGTCCATCATCCAATCCGACCTCAAGGACCCCCGCGCCATTGCCGGACAGGCCTTTGATGCGCTGGTCTATGGCGATCACCCCTACGGCAGCCCCAGAAACGGCACGATGAAAAGCGTCGCGGCACTGACCCGCGATGATATCATCGCCGCCCATGCCGCCGCGATGACCCGGGAGCGGCTCTATGTCAGCGCCGTGGGCGACATCACGGCGGATGAGTTGAGCGCGCTGGTCGATACCCTGTTCGATGGTCTGCCAGACACCGGTGCAGATCTGCCGGGCCCGGCACTCATTAACCTGCCCGGCGGAATCGAGGTGGTGGACTACGACACGCCGCAATCGGTCGCGACCTTCGCCCAGCCCGGCATCGACCGCGACCATCCCGATTTCTTCGCCGCCTATCTGCTGAACGAAATCCTCGGCGGCGGCGGCTTCGAGAGCCGCCTGATGACCGAGGTGCGCGAAAAGCGCGGCCTGACCTACGGCGTCTATTCCTATCTCGTGGACAAGGACGGCGCGCAGGTCTGGATGGGCAGCGTCGCCTCGGCCAATGACCGCATCAGCGACGCCATCGAGGTGATTCGCGCCGAATGGACCCGCATCGCCCAGGACGGCGTGACCGCCAGGGAACTGCAGGATGCCAAGACCTTCATGACCGGCGCCTACCCTCTGCGCTTTGACGGCAATGCCTCGATCGCCAACATCGCCGTGATGATGCAGATGGAAGGCCTGTCGACCGATTACATCGCCAACCGCAACGACCGCGTCAACGCCGTCACGCTGGAACAGA
Organism: uncultured Roseovarius sp.; assembly: GCA_947503145.1. Taxonomy (GTDB): domain Bacteria; phylum Pseudomonadota; class Alphaproteobacteria; order Rhodobacterales; family Rhodobacteraceae; genus Roseovarius. The sequence goes on along the minus strand of CANNCP010000001.1, from coordinate 217,443 downwards.
TCAACCGCGTGGCACGCGAACGACTAAAGCCTGACCAACTGACTTTCGTCGTCGTCGGCAAACCCGAAGGCCTCAGTTCCACACTGAACTGACCAGACCCTTCATTTTTCCATAAATACTCAAGAACACCCCCGGCAAACCGTGCTGCCGGGGGTGCTTTCCACGTCCACCTGCCCCACGCGCCAATCCGCAGACCAGTATGCACCGACAGGCGCATTCATCGGGATCAAACCTATTCGCCGTAGGGAATCCAGATATTCTGCACCTCTGTCGCTGCTTCCAGGAATTCATGCCCCTCGCCTGCCGCGCCCATCCAGTCGCGGGCGTGCGCATTATTCACCCAGGTCCGCTTGAGGTTACCGGCACTCGCGCGCTCGATCTCGCCCGAGATGTCACTCGACGAAAAGCTCCAGACCGCATCGACACTACCATGCGCCGCCAGATGCGGGGCCAGATCCGCGTGGCTCCCGGTCAGGACGTTCACCACGCCGCCCGGCACATCGGACGTCTCCAGCACCTGCACGAATTCCAATGCCACCAGCGGGAATAGCTCGCTTGTCACCACGACACAGCGGTTGCCCATCGCCATCACCGGCCCGATAACCGAAATCACCCCCAGCAGCGGCGCCTCGTCGGCGCAGAACGCACCGATGATACCCGTCGGCTGATGCATCGCCATCGCCACGCCCCGGATCGGCACACCGTGCACGCGCCCGTCATATTTGTCCGCCCAGGCCGCATAGGTAAAGAGCCGCGAAATACTCGCTTCCACCTCTTTGGCGCCCTGCCGCTTGCCGGTCATCGCGTTGATCCGCACGGCGAACTCGTCCGCACGCGCCGATAGGTTCTCGGCCATGTAATAGAGGATCTGCGCCCGCCCGTGTCCGCTTGATTTCACCCAACCGGATGCCGCCTGCGCCGCCTCGACCGCGTTGCGCAGGTCCTTGCGATTGGCCATCGGCACCTGCCCCAGCAGCTTGCCGGTCTTACCGTAAATATTGCGTGAATACCCCCCGTCGGGCCGCACCTGCCTGCCCTCGATATAGAGCTTGCCGGTCCGGTCGATCCCCGGCGCGCCGCCACCATTGCCGGCAAAACCCTTGACGGGTTTCAGCGCCTTCGCCTTGCCTGACGCCTTGGTATAGGCGCGCAGCCCTTCCCAGCCGCCTTCGCGGCCAAAGCCGCTCTCGCGGACGCCACCGAATCCAGCCGCCGCGTCGAGCATATTGGTGCCATTCACCCAGACGACCCCCGCTGCCAGTTTCGGCGCGACATCAAGCGCGAGGTTCACGTTCTCGGACCAGACCGATCCGGCCAGCCCGTAGCGCGTGTTGTTCGCCACCTCCACCGCTTCGACATGCGTGCGGAACGTGGTGGCCACCAGAACCGGGCCAAAGATCTCTTCCTGCATCAACGGATCCGATGGCGCGAGCCCGGTGATCAGCGTCGGCGGATAAAACGCGCCATCCTCGGGCATAGCCACATCGGCGACATGCCTGTGCCCTGCCGCACTGGCATCGACCATTTCGGCGATCCGCGCCACCTGCACGGCATCCACCATCGCGCCGATGTCGATCGACTTGTCCAGCGGATTGCCCATGCGCAGCTTGTCCATCCGCGCAGTCAGCTTGGCGTAGAACCTCTCTGCCACGCCCTCTTGCACCAACAGGCGTGATCCGGCGCAACAGACTTGCCCCTGATTGAACCAGATCGCATCCACCAGCCCTTCGACCGCACTGTCTAGATCAGCATCGTCAAAGACGATATAGGCACTCTTTCCGCCCAATTCGAGCGTCAGTGCCTTGCCGCTGCCTGCCGTCATCTCGCGAATGCGCCGCCCCACAGCGGTCGATCCGGTAAAGGCGATCTTGTCGATTCCGGGATGGCGCACAATCATCTCGCCCACCGCACCATCCCCGGTGACGACGTTCACCACGCCTTCGGGCAGGCCCGCCATCCGGCAGATATCGGCAAACAGCAGGGCGGTCAGCGACGTGTATTCGGCCGGCTTCAGCACCACCGTGTTGCCCATCGCAATCGCCGGTGCCACCTTCCATGCCAGCATCAGCAGCGGAAAGTTCCATGGCACGATCTGCCCGCAAACACCCAGCGGCACCTGCCCGGACAGTTCGGTCTCCATCAGCTGCGCCATGCCTGCATGATAGTAGAAATGCCGGTGGACCAGTGGCACGTCGATATCGCGGCTCTCGCGGATAGGCTTGCCATTATCCAGCGTCTCCAGAACCGCCAAGAGCCGTGCGTTTTTCTGGATGAGCCGCGCCAGCGCATAGAGGTGCCGCGCCCGACCATGTCCGCCCAGCCGCGCCCAACCCGGCTGTGCCCGGCGCGCGGCGTCCACCGCAGCATCGACATCGGCCGATGTGCCCTGGGTGAGGGTCGCCAGCACTTCGCCCGTCTTGCCCGTTGCCGGATTGCGTGCGGTGAACCCGTCACCCGCATCGGTGAATTCACCGCCGATATAATGCCCGAACCGGCCACCCTGATCCACCAGCCAGGCCAGCGCCTCTGCCGCGCTTTCGGGTGCCGGGCCATAATCCATGCTGTGATAGATATCCTTGATGCTCATTGCATCTGCCTCATTCGCTCAGCCCATCGCATGCCGCCACCCCGCCGAATAGGCCCCGCTGACGTGATGCTCCAGCTGCCGCTCGATATCGCCCAAGAGCGACGACGCGCCAAAGCGGAACAGGACGGGGTCCAGCCAGTCATTTCCCAGCTCTTCCTTGATCAGGCTGAGATAGACCAGCGCATCCTTTGCTCTGGATATCCCTCCCGCCGGTTTGTAGCCCACCTTGATGCCTGTCTGGCTGTAATAGTCTCTGATCGCGCGTAGCATCACCAGCGTCACCGGCAGCGTCGCGTTGACCGGCTCCTTGCCTGTCGATGTCTTGATGAAATCGGCACCGGCCATCATGCACACCAGGCTCGCACGCGCCACGTTACGCAGGGAGCCCAGCTCTCCGGTGGCCAGGATCGCCTTGACATGCGCCGCGCCGCAAGCCGCACGAAAAGCGGTCATCTCATCAAAGAGCGCCTGCCAGTCGCCGGTCAGCACATGGCGGCGCGAAATCACGATATCGATCTCGTCCGCACCTGCCGCAACGCTCGCTTCGATCTCGGCCAGGCGCAGCGGAAAGGGTGACAGCCCTGCCGGAAACCCCGTCGAGACGGCAGCCACGGGGATGCCGCTGTCCGCCAGCGCGTCCAACGCCGTGCCGATCATGTCATGATAGACACAGACCGCACCCACGGTCAGCCCGTCCATGCCCAGCGCAGCCAGCAGATCGGCGCGCACCGGTTGGCGCGCCTTGGCACACAGACGCCGGACCCGACCCGCCGTATCGTCCCCCGCCAACGTCGTCAGATCGATACAGGAAATCGCCCGGCAGAGCCACGCGGCCTGATGATCCTTCTTGATGCTGCGTCGCCCGGGCAGGGCCGCCACGCGCCGCTCGATCGCGGGCGTGTTGGCCTGGACATTGCGCAGCCACGCCAGGTCCAGCGGCATGCCGTCGTTACGCGACAACACGATCTGCGGCAGGTGCACCTGATCTGTGGAGCTTTGGGTTTGCATCAAACTCTTACCGGTAGTCGAAGATGGATCAGCGTGTCATGCAGGCGTGATATTGGCAAGCGGCGGCGCTTTTAGCGGGCGGCGGGATTATGAGTATTTCAGGAAAAATGAAGGGACTGGTCAGCGCGAGAATCCGGCCGTTTGTGCAAAGGCCGCGAGGCCGTGCTCTAGCATGCCCTGTGGTGCGGCTGTTTCGGCCATCGCGCCCTGGGATTGCAGGATCTGGGCAAGGCTTTGGGCCTGGTCCAGTACAATCACCTCCTGTCCCAGCCAGTAGGGTTTTGCGGCCGCGATCTCGGCCCCGATCAGGTGGCCGGTGAGCGCACGCGCATCGCCGCCAAGCGACGCGGCATGCAAGTGCGCGGCGAGCCTTTCGGGCCGGGATCGTGTCTGGTCTGCGGCATCGGCATCGGCCTTTTCCGCGCCGCCCAGCGCGGTGATCAGGCGGCCCGTGGCAAAGCCCTGAAAGCTGACGATCTCGGCGGCGCTGACATGTATCCAATGCGTCGTCTGATCCGTGACATCGACCACGACACCGTCCCAGTTCGGGCGCGAGGCCAGCACGCCCGAGATCCGTAACCGCGCCCAGCCGCTCAGCGCATCGGGCGGCGTCTCTTGCGTGGCCGTCGGCACGGCGTCGGCTATGTCCGGCAGCGCGCGGACAGGCACGGCCTGCGGGGCGGTCCCGCCGATCCGCACCGTGATCCGGCCTCGCGCGCGGTCAGTACCCAGCGCCGCCCCGACATCTGAAAACAGGCTCTGTTCCTGCAAGATATTGCCATTCATCAGGCAGACACGGGCACCGCCATCATCCGCCCCATAGGCCAGCCAGAGAGTCATCCGCCTCGGCTCTGGGTCATTTGCGCCACGAGGCCGGACATATCGTATCCTGCCTCTGCCGTCGCAGCGACAATCCGTTCGGGCGGCATGTGATCGATCTGCGCGATGCTCCAGAGCATGGTGCAGCGTGTACCGGTGCGACAATAGGCCAGGATCGGTGTCGGCATTTCATCCAGCGCTGCACGAAAGTCTGCCATGTTCGCCTCGCTCACCTGACCCGAGCTGATCGGCACCGCCCGATAGACCAGCCCGGCCGCCTCTGCTGCTGCCGCGATTGCATCGCCGCCACACTGACCGATTTCCTCGTTATCGGGTCGGTTGCACAGGATCGAGCAATAGCCCGCCTCGGCAATGGCGGGAATGTCGTCGACCCCGATCTGGGGCGAAACGGTAAAGCTGTCGGAAATCTTGCGCAGGTCCATCATTGAGCGGCTCCTCTGGTTCCGGGGTGGGCATGCATCCTCTATGCCGCCAATGGCGCAGAGATTTCAATGCCCGTCACTATCAGTGACAATGCCCGCTGCACGCCAAACCGGCCAGATCAACAACGTTGAGGGCGATAACGGACAAGGCGTGGGCGTGAGATGGGGAAAGGGGTGCGGGCTTCATCCACTCAAACATTACCATTCATATCCTCGCGCAGGACGGTATCCATGCCCATCGCCTCGCGCGCGTATTCATGCCCCGCATGGACCGCCGCCGCGATCAGGCCGGGGGCGTAACAATCGCCGATCCGCGTGACCTTGCGCAGACCCGCATCCTGCCAGTCGGCCTGCCGCGCGCCAAGATCGGTCCAGAGCTGATCATTGGGCAGGCGCGCAGTCACCGGGACAAGCGTGCCGCAGTCGATCTGTCGTGTTCTGCCGGAATAGACACATTCGAGTGTCAGGCTGGTGGCGTCCATGCCGGCGAGTTTGCTGTTCGGCACGATCTCCACATCAAGGTCCATGAGGCGCTTTTGGATACGATGCTGTTCCAGCGTGAATTTGGACCAGGGTGCTACGATGGGCGCCGGGGTCACGAAAACCACCCTGCGCCCGGTGGCTGCCGCCACTTCGGCCAGCGCGCTGCCGAGATAGAACAGGTCATCATCGAAAATGACAATCGGCCCCGTCGCCACGTCCTGTTCCAGCCCGCCCTGCATGGCGTTATCCGGCGTCAGCACATGACCCGATTGCAGAAAGGCCAGCGGTCGGCGATGCGTCCGCCCGGCCCCGTCACCGCGCCAGCAGGACCCTGTGGCGATCGCCACATTGGCAGTCCCGTACTCCAGCACATCCGTAGCACTCAGCGGGCTGTTCAGGTAAAGCTCGGCATTTTGCACCTGTCTCAACTGCCACATACGCCAGTCGCGCACCCGCGCCCATTCAGCAAGGCCGGGTAGCTGGCTCTCAATCGTGACGCGCCCGCCCCAGCGGTCGCTTGCTTCGGCGACGATGACATCATTACCCGCCTTGACCAGTGTGCGCGCCGCCTCAAGCCCGGCAGGACCGCCGCCGATCACCAGATACGCTTCGGTCCTATTGGGCTGGGTGATGATCTCGGGATGCCAGCCGCGCCGCCATTCCTCGCCCGCCGTCGGATTCTGGGTGCAGCGGAACGGCACACTGGTATTGTCGCCCGAAACGCAGATATTGCAGCCGATGCATTCGCGGATTTCCTCCAGCCTGCCTTCGTCGATCTTTCTGGGCAGGTAGGGATCGGCGATAGAGGGCCGCGCCGCACCGATCATGTCCAGCTTGCCCTGTCTGACCAGCCGAACCATCGTATCGGACGAGGTGTAGCGACCGACACCGACCACCGGCCTGGTCGTGACGGATTTGACGAATTCGGTATAGGGTTCCTGATACCCTTCCTTGGCAAAGCGGGAGGTCTGGCTGTCGTTCGACCAGTCCGACATGTTGACGTCCCAGAGATCCGGCTCCTCTGCCAGCGCCTCGATCACCTCGCGCGCCTCGACATCGTGGCGGATACCCTCGGGGCCCAGCAGCTCTTCGACGGCAAAGCGCACGGCGATGGCGCAGGTATCACCCACCGCGTCGCGCGTATCCGCGATCACCTCGCGGAACAGACGCAAGCGGTTCTGCAACGACCCACCGTATTCGTCGGTCCGGTGATTGTGCCGCTGTAGCAGGAAATGCTGCAGGAGGGTCATATCATGGCCCGCATAGACATAGACGATGTCGAACCCGGCTGCCTTGCTCCGGCGGGCGGCATCTACGTGCCAGCGACGGAATGCCCTGATATCGGCCTTGTCCATCATGCGCGCGTTTACCGGGTCGTCGCTGTCCACCGGTGCGTCGGACGGGGCCAGCGGAATGCGGCGCGAATACCGGTTCGCCGAATGCAGCCCGTTATGGACCAATTGGATCGCGGCCAGGCTGCCATGTTCGTGCACTGCATCCGTCACCAGCCGCAGCGCAGGAATATCGCGGTCGTCCCACAGGCGCGCCTCGTTGGCGGGCGTAATGTCCGAGGTTGGGTGAATCTCGGTTTCCTGCGTCGACACGACACCCCAGCCGCCGGCCGCCTTGACCCCGCGATGCGCGGCCTCACTCTGCGGATAGCGGTGGCCCATGCCCGTGCAATGGGGGACCTGGTAGAACCGATTGGGTGCGGTGACGGGTCCGAGCCTGACAGGTTCGAACAGGATATCGTGGATCGGATTGCGCATGTTGGGCCTTTGGCTGATCTGGTTGCGGCCACTTTACACAACCTGCACTGCCTGCCCAGACCCGCGCGGCCCCTTGCCAGCCCCCACGCCCCCTGCTTTAACCACCCGGTACCCAGCCGGAGGCCCTGCAATGGTCGATATCGCCACCCGTGTCCACAATCACAAATGGAAGATCGACCCGATCGTCCGGTCCCTGATCGACACGGATTTCTACAAGCTTCTGATGTGCCAGTCGGTATTCCGCAACCGGCCGGACACGCAGGTGACGTTCAGCTTGATCAACCGGTCCACGCATATCCCGCTGGCTGATCTGGTGGACGAGGGCGAATTGCGCGAGCAGCTCGACCATATCCGCTCGCTTAGCCTCAGTCGCGGCGAGAGCACATGGCTGCGCGGGAACATGTTCTACGGCAAGCGGCAGATGTTCACGCCCGAGTTCATGGAATGGTTCGAGACGATGCGCCTGCCGCCCTATCACCTGGAACGTGTCGGCGATCAGTATGAGCTGACGTTTGAGGGGACATGGCCCGAAGCGATGCTGTGGGAGGTGCCCGCACTGGCAGTGCTGATGGAGCTGCGCAGCCGCGCGGTGCTGAACGGCATGGGCCGGTTCGAGCTCAAGGTGCTCTATGCCCGCGCGATGACCAAGCTATGGGAAAAGGTCGAGCGGCTGCGCGACGTGCCCGATCTGTTCGTCGCGGATTTCGGAACGCGGCGGCGGCACAGCTTTCTCTGGCAGGACTGGTGCGTGCAGGCGATGATGGAGGGGCTGGGTGACAAGTTCGTCGGCACCTCGAACTGCTTTATCGCCAAGAACCGCGAAGTCGAGGCGATCGGCACCAACGCGCACGAGCTGCCGATGATCTATGCCGCGCTGGCCAATACTGACGAAGAACTGGCCGATGCCCCCTATGACGTGCTGAGCGACTGGCACGAGGAACACGAGGGCAATCTGCGCATCATCCTGCCCGACACCTACGGCACCGAAGGCTTCCTGCGCGATGCGCCCGACTGGCTGGCCGGCTGGACCGGTATCCGCATCGACAGCGGCGATCCGGCGACAGGCGCCGAGATGGCCATCAACTGGTGGAAATCACGCGGCGAGGACCCGACCGAGAAGCTGATCATCTTCTCCGACGGGCTGGACGTGGAGAAGATCGTGCAGCTACAGGCGCAATTCGCAGGTCGCGCACGGGTGTCGTTCGGCTGGGGGACCTTGCTGACCAACGATTTCCGCGGACTGACGCCGGATGACGCCCTGACGCCGTTTTCACTGGTGTGCAAGGCGGTGTCGGCCAACGGGCGGCCCACGGTCAAGCTGTCGGACAACCCGCGCAAGGCGATGGGACCGGAGGCCGAGATCGCGCGCTACAAGCGGGTGTTTGGCGTGGGGGATCAGGAAGCGTTGGAGGTTGTGGTTTGAAGCAAGGACCGTCATTCACATTGGATACAAACTGCATCATCGCGCTAGATAAAGGCGAGCCAGAAGCGTCCTCAATAAGGAAACTGGCAGACGCACACAAAAACGGTACCGCCAACGTCGCCTATGTTGCGCAGAGCGCGTCAGAAAGGCGGCCCGGTGGCAGCTTCTTGACTGATTACGGCGCAATCGAAAGTGTGATGTTCTGATGTACTGGGCGCACGATAATGCAAAGAGACAAATTTTGTCACCAGCGACAAGAATTTTACAAAGCTTGAGAAGTCACCACTCTTCCCAGAAGCGACTATAATACCGCCAGAAAAAGCTGCGCGATTGATTTCAGGATTCTAAGACAAGCTTGCTCGTGTTTTGGTCGGAGGTTCAGCCCGGCACCGCCGGGCAGCGCCGACCGCCCCCATGGGCGGGCGCTTCGCACCCACCCGCGGCCGGGCGCTGCCCTTTGTGGAAACACCACACTTCGCCCCAGAACAGAAAAACCGGCCCGCAAATCTGCGGACCGGCCCATCATCCAGAATAATGACCAGCTCAGAACGACTGCGTCGTGTAATCCACTTCATCGGGATACAGCGTGTCCTCGATCGACGTGGTATGCACCCGCCTGAGCTTCCCGTCTTCGACCTTCGAGATATACTGGTGCCCGAACACCTGGTGCGTCTTGCCGTTGAACAGCTTTGCCCCCTGCGGATGCGCGCGCCCCTCGGGCATGTCGGTCATCGCCTCGACCGCCTCGATCAGCGCGGCGCGGTCCGCCGGCCCGGAATATCCTGCCGCCTCCATCCCCGCCTTGATCACATGCAGCGTTTCCCAGCAGCCGAACATGTGGGCGTAGGTGGAAATATCCGACGCATCGCTGACCGACGCGCCATTGGCATCGACACCGACCGCCTCGCGGTAGAGCTTGTCGTATTCGGTCTGATCTTCCTGGGCATAGCGCGGCATGCCCTCCCAGAAAAATGTGCCTTCGAGGAATTCCAGACCGGGGCTGGCAATGTCGACCGCCTCCAGACTGTCGATAAAGCCAAAGAGCGGCGGGGCGCTGGGGCCAAAGAATTCGCCCAACTCCTTGACGAAAGTCAGCACGGCGGGGCCCACCATGACGTGATATAGCACCTCCGTCTCGCGCGGGATCTTGGGGAAATACTTGGTAAACGACGTCTCCGTCGGCGGAATCGCGATCTGTGCGATCACCTCGCCGCCCTGGGCTGCAATCGCAGCTGGCAGATTGTCGCGGTGATCATAGCCAAAGCCATAGTCCGGGTAGATCATCGTGACCTTCTTGCCCAGCGTGTTGGTGATATAGGGCGCCATCGCCTGAACCTGGCTTTTTACGTCGGTAATACCCGGTTGCAGAGTATAGCGGTTCAGCATGCCGCTGGCCACGTGATGCCCTTCGGAGGCCACGAAATAGGGCAGTTTCAGCTCACCTGCCCGGGGGGCGGAACCGATGACCACATGGGAAAACAGCGTGCCGTAGGCGATGTCGCACTTGTGCTGATTGGCGAATTTCTCGACCACTTCGGCGCCGCGCTTGGGATCGGTGCCGTCATCCTCGGCGATGATCTCAATGGGGCGACCATTGATGCCGCCGCCATCGTTGATCAGCTTGACCGCCGCATCCGTGGTGCGCCCGTACCAGCGACCATAAGCAGCACCGATGCCGGTGCGGTGGATCTGGAACCCGATCCTGATCGGCTCGGCGGTCTGCGCATGAGTGTAGCGCGCCCAGAGTGGCAGGCTCGCCGCCCCGGCACCCACCGCCAGCGTCTTGAGGGCACCGCGGCGCGTCAGGCTCTGTTTCGATTTCGGCTTGCTGGTCATGGTCTCTCTCCCGTGTTGTGGCGGGCTGATGCCGCCTTTGGTGACGATCCTGCGAAGCAAATCCACACTTGTCCAGTGATTTACGCGTCATATCCCGCGCGGGCTTGCCAACAGCCAAAGGCCGAAACAGGTATAAGCGACCATGAATGCGGCCAATGGCAGCTGGCTCAGCACCGCCCGCCTGCTATGTCCATAGAGGCGCAAGGCCAGCACATGCGCCAGCAATATCGCGATCACATGACCGATCACCACGGCACCCGCCTGGGTCAGCCAGATCACCTTGACCATCGCGGCAGTATTGAGAAATCCGGTGCTGACGCTATGTGCGCCTAGCCCCAGAATATCCCAGCCGCGCCCCAACGGGTCGCTGAGCAGCGCCAGCACATATTGCCCGTCCACCAGAAACGAAACCAGGTAATGCGCGATGTGATAGCCCAGCGCGATCGGCAGGATCGCAGGGGCAAAGGCACGCAGCGCAGTGTTCAGAGGCGCACCACCCCCCGCAATTCGCACCCCACCCCAGGTGCAGAGCGCAAAGACCGCCAGCAACGCCGCATTCGCCGCCAACAGCCCGGCCAGTGTCGGCGTGATCACCGCCGAACGACCGGGAAATTCCAGAGGGTTGACGCCTAGCCTTGCCAGCCACCAGAATGTCTCGTTCAGCCCGTCAAAGCTACCGCCACCAAGCAGCAACAGCGCAAACAGGCCCAGCCCCCGCGACAATCGCGGCCCGCGCGCAATCTGCCAGCCGGGCAGGCCCAGCGCCAGCCGTCCGCGATACCGGCCCAGCATGGCCATGCGCCCATAAAGGCGCATCAGCATCGTCACCGCCTCGGCCCGCAACAGCCAGCGCGGGCCGAACAGCACCAGACCACCCAACATGACCAGCCAATAGCCCCCGACGATCCTCGCCAGCCTTGCCGGATCGGATGGCGCCGGATCGGCCAGCAAAAATCCGCAAAAAGCCAGAAATCCGACGATCCCCGGCGCATGACCCAGCGCTACACGATAGCGCAGCGGTGCCCGCCCGCCGGTCAGCACCGCCATCAGGGCCGCCGGGCCGGTCCACGGGTTGGTCCAACGCCAGTGATCCCAGATCAACCCCTGAACAGTGACCATACCGACCCACCAAACGGTCCAGACCGCCAGGGGCAGCGGATTGATCAGCGGATCGCGGCTGCCGTATATCCCGGACAGAACCAGACCGACCAGAATGAGCGCCGACAGGCAACTCGTGACATGAGCCAGCGGGATGCGCCCTGCGCGCCATAAACCAAGCGGGTAAAACACCCGATGTGCCAGCCTGTCGGGCACCAGCGCCAGAACCAGTACCGTTAACGCCACCGCGGCGACACCCGACACGATATAGACATCCGTCGGCAACAGCAGGACGAATCCCTGCTCCGCCGCATGGGCCAGCGCCACTCCCGCGGTCATACCCCAGACTGCCACGCCAATGAGAACCACTTGTATCATGACACCATGATGCCCGTCCGCACGCACCAAGCAAGGCAAAACCAGCCCCTTTCATTTTTCCGACAATACTCTGGGGGTTTGGGGGCAAAGCCCCCAATAACCAAACCGGCGCGCCGCAGGTGCACATTCAGGTCAAGCCTGTTCTGTGCGTTGACTTTCGCGCGGCTCTCGCCAACTCTCGGCGCAAACGGCCCGAAGGAAACAGCAATTGACGCATAAGGCACGGCTCGTGGCCGGGATCGACGTGGGCGGTACGTTCACCGATCTGGTGCAACTCGATCAGGCCACCGGGGCGGTGCGGCTGGCCAAGGTGCCCAGCACGCCGGACAATCAGGCTTACGGCGTAATGGAGGCACTGCGCCAGGCAGGTAGCGACCTCGGTGCGCTCGATCTCATCGTGCATGGCACCACCACCACGACCAACGCCGTGCTTGAACGCAAGCTCAGCCGCACCGGCCTTATTACCACGATGGGTTTCCGTGACGTGCTGGAACTGGGCCGCCGCACCCGTCCACAGGCCTACGGCATGTCCGGGCAATTCACGCCCATCATCCCGCGCGACCTGCGGCTGGAGGTACCCGAGCGGATGGATGCCGGTGGCCAGGTGGTCACACCGCTGGACGAGGCCGCCGTTCTGGCGGCGGGCCATGCCTTGCTGGCGGCGGGCTGCGAATCGCTGGTGGTGCATTTCCTGCACGCCTACGCCAACCCCGCGCATGAACGCCGGGCGGCGGCGCTGTTGCGCGATACCTGGCCCAATGCACACATCACCATGGCCCACGCCATCCTGTCGGAATCGCGCGAATATGAGCGCGGTGTGACGGCAGCGGTGAATGCCAGCGTCCAGCCGATCCTGGCACGCTATCTGGACCGGCTGACCTCGGATCTGGCGCAGGGCGGTTACCGCAATGACATGCTGGTGATGAACGGCAATGGCGGCATGGTCTCGGCCCGGCTGGCAGCGCAGGAGGCAGCGAAAACGGTGATGTCCGGCCCGGCCTCGGGCGTGATGGCCGCGGCCTATACCGGACGTGCGGCGGGGATGAGTAACCTGATCACCTACGACATGGGCGGCACCTCGACCGATGTGGCACTGATTCGCGATGCGGAGCCGACCGTGTCCAACGAGATCGAGATCGAATATGCCATGCCGATCCACGTGCCGATGATCGATGTGCGCACCGTGGGCGCGGGCGGCGGCTCGATCGCGCGCGTGACCGAGGCGGGGCTGCTGCAGGTCGGTCCGCACAGCGCGGGGTCCGATCCAGGGCCGATCTGCTACGGGCGAGGCGGCACTGACCCGACCATTTCCGACGCCAACCTGCTGCTCGGGCGGCTCGATCCGGCCAGGCTGGCCGTGGCAGGCGGTGTCGCGCTGGGCGATGTCGAGGCAGCATTCGAGACGGCGCTGGCCCGCCCGCTCGGGCTGTCAGTACCCGAAGCCGCCGAGGCGGTCATACGCGTCGCCAACACGCGCATGGCCGGCGCGATCCGCATGGTGTCGATCTCGCTCGGGGCGGACCCGCGCGACTTTGCGCTGTTTGCTTTTGGCGGTGCCGGGCCGCTGCATGCCGCCGCCTTGGCGCGCGAGCTGGGCGTGCCGCGTGTGCTGGTGCCCTGCCGCCCCGGCATCACCAATGCGCTGGGTTGCGTCGTGGCCGACCTGCGGCATGATTTCGTCACCACGCTGAACACGCCGCTGGATACGCTCGACCCCGGTGCGCTGGACGATGTGTTCGACGCCCAGATCCACCGTGGCGAGCGAATGATCGCCAAGGAGAGCATCAACCTGACCGGCATACGCCATCTCTATAGCGTCGACATGCAGTTCATTGGCCAAACCCACCTGCTGCGCGTGTCGCTGGATCGACCGAACGTGGACCTCGACACATTGCAGGCACTGTTTGAGGCGGCCTATTTCGCCCGTTTCCGGGTCAAGCTGGACCGCATTCGCGCCAATCTGGTGAATGTGAACACCTCGGTGATCGGGATGCGTGCGCCGCTGGACCTGAGCACCCTGATCGACCCGGCCGGACGCAGGACACCGGTCGCGCAGGCGCAGACCGGCACCCGTGCCGTGCGCTTTGACGGGGCGGTGCATGACACGCCCGTCTACTGGCGCGATCACCTGCCGCTGGATGTCGAGATCACCGGCCCGGCGATCATCGAGCAAATGGACTGCACCACCCTGATCGAACCCGGCGACCGGGCGCATGGCGACGCAAGCGGCAATATCCTGATCGAGATCGGAGATCCGGCATGAGCCTTGACCCCATTACGCTGTCTGTCATTCAGGCCGGACTGCAACAGGTCTGCGATGAGATGGACCTCAGCTTTTCCCGCGCTGCATTCTCGCCGGTGATTGCCGAGGCGAATGACCGCTCGGACGGTATCTATGACGCACAGGACGGCGCATTGATCGCCCAGGGGGCGGGCGGCTTGCCGGTCTTTGTCGGCACGATGCAGTACTCGACCCGCACCCTGATCGAGATGATCGCGGACGGGCGGGCGGCCACCCCGCAACCGGGTGATATCTATATCGTGAACGATCCCTATCTGGGCGGCACGCATCTGATGGATGTGCGTTTTGCCATGCCCTTCTACCGGGACGGCGAAATTTATTGCTGGCTCAGCAATACCGGCCACTGGCCCGATACCGGTGGCGCGGTGCCGGGCGGCTTTTCCGCCTCTGCCACCGCAGTCGAGCAGGAGGGGCTGCGCCTGCCGCCGGTGCGCCTGTTCAAGCAAGGCGTGCTGGACGCCGAAATCTACGGCATCATCTGCTCCAATATCCGCGTTGCCGATCAGCGTATCGGCGACGTGCGCGCGCAGGCCGCCGCGCTGGAGCTGGGCGCCGAGCGGCTGGGCCTCATGCTGGACCGCTACGGTGATGATGTCGTGACCGAGGCGATCGCCGAACTACGCCGCCGCGCCGCCGAGCAGATGCGCGCCTTTGTCGCCCGCATCCCCGAAGGGCCGCACGAGAGCACCGCATGGATCGACAGCGACGGGGTGGTGAATGAGCCGCTGACGATCCGCCTTGCTGTGCGGCGCGAAGACGACGATCTGAGTTTTGATTTCTCCGGCTCCTCACAGCCCTGCATCGGGCCGATGAATTCGGTGCGCGCCACCACGCTAAGCTCGGTCTATCTGGCGATGCGACACATCTTTCCCGAGGTGCCGATCAGCGCAGGCGCGTTCGAGCCGCTGCATGTGACGGGGATCGAAGGCACGTTTCTGGATGCACAGTACCCGCGACCCGTATCGGGCTGTGCAGCGGAAGTCAGCCAGCGCATCGCAGAGGCGGTTTTCGCCGCATTGGTGCCTGTTCTACCCGACCGCGTGACAGCCGCGCCCGCGGGCACCAGCGGCAATTTCGCACTGGGCGGACACGACCCCGAGCGCGAGCGCGATTTCGTGATGTACCAGCTGTCGGGCGGCGGCTATGGCGGCTATGCGGGGGGTGATGGTCTCAGCAATGGTTGTTCGACCATCGGTATTTCCAAGGCGCCGCCGGTCGAGATCATGGAGCAGGCATTTCCGGTACTCTACCACCGCTATGCCCTGCGCGAAGGGTCAGGCGGTGCAGGTGCGCAGCGTGGCGGCTTTGGTCTGGATTACGAGGTGGAACTGCGGCGCGGCAATGCGACGGCAAGCTTTGTGATGGATCATGGCCGTACCGGGCCGCTCGGGGCGCTGGGCGGCGCGGATGGCGCGGTCAACGAGGTCACCGTCTGGCAGGACGGCACGCCCTACACGCCGCTGCATCTGTCCAAGGAGCAGAACATCCCGCTGCGCCCCGGCGACCGGGTGCGCGTAAAGACCCCCGGCGGCGGCGGCTATGGCGATCCGTTCACCCGCGTGCCCGGTCTGGTCGCCGAAGATGTGCGGCTGGAGCGGTATACTGTCGATCAAGGGCGCGCACTGTTTGGGGTGGTTTTGACCGAAAGCGGCTCTGTGGACGCTGCTGCCACCGATGTGCTGCGCGCCGACGCGCCGGGACGGGAACCGTGAAAATCAAGACCGCCCCTTAGCCGCCGCGTATCAGATCATCCTCGTCGTCATAGGCCGACAGGCCCAGCGCCTCGAGCCCGTTTTCCAGATGGTCCGACAGGTGCGGCGACCCGAGCAGATAGTCGGCAGTGGGCACTGTGGCCTCGCTCCGGGCGGTTTCAATCGCCTCGGCCAGGTCGGCTGCATCAAAGCTTTCGCGTCCGATCCACATGACCGCCACGAGGCTGGCTTGCTCGTCCTCGCTCAGCCGATCGATGAACGCCCGCAGTTCACCCTCGGCCCGGTCCAGTTCGCGGGCCATCAGGACCACCTGCGCAATCTTGTATGTGCTGATCTCAAGCATCTCTGCCCCCTTTCTAGTGCCATCGATTCGCCTGCACGATGCCCGTTGAAGGCTACGCTCTCTTTGACCTTTCGCAAAGCGCCGCCTACAGGACCGGTCGGATCGCAGGCGGCTGAGACACAAGCCGCCGAAGAAAGGCTCAAACCGAACAGTCACGGAATACGCATCATGATTTTATGATCCGATCTGCGCGCCCATGCGTAACTGGCCCATGAACTGCGCGATTGACACCTGTTGCCAACCCTTGCCATCTTCTGCGGACGCTGTCTGGGGTGGCGAGAACCATGAGCGTGCAGGTGTGGCCAGGGGGCCGGGACGGGTGGTCATGAGATCAGACCGAAAGATGGAAAACGCACGGTGGGTCGCGTGCATTGCGCGCATCCGCGCAGATGCGGACGAAGGCGCCTTTGCCGAGCTTTACGCGCATTTTGCGCCCAGAGTGAAGGGATTCTTGATGAAATCCGGCGCGGATACGACCCTGGCCGAGGAATGCGCGCAGGATGTCATGGCCACGCTCTGGCAAAAATCACACCTCTTCGATCCAGCACGCGCCAGCGCCGCCACCTGGATATTCACCATCGCGCGCAATCGTCGGATCGACGCGCTGCGCAAATCCCGACGGCCCGATCCCGAGGATATCACCTGGGGCCCTGCCGTGCCGCCTGATCAGGCCGATCTACTCGCACTCCAACAAGAGAGCGCAGCACTGACCAAAGCCATCGGCGCACTGCCCGCCAAACAAAAAGCCCTGATCGAAGCCGCCTATTACGCCGATCTCAGCCATTCCGAGATCGCCAAAGAGACCGGCCTGCCGCTGGGCACGATCAAATCCCGAATCCGCCTGGCGCTGGAGCGCCTGCGCCAGGCCATGAACTGAAGCAGACAGATGACACCTGAAATCAGACATCACCTGACCGACGCCCTCCTGATGGCGTACGCGGCGGGATCCCTGCCAGAGGCATTCAGCCTGACCGTGGCGGCGCATATCTCGATGTGCGACGAGTGCCGCGCGCGGCTGGGTGCCTATGACGCCATCGGCGGGGCGCTGATCGAGGATGGCGGGGCAGCAGATATGCCCGGCGGCAGCTTTGCCGCGTGCCTGGCCCGCGCCAGGGCCACCCCCATGGTCGCCACCTCTAATCCCGCCCCGCCCGGCGTAAACGGCGTCTTGCCCGGCCCGATCCGGGATTATGTCGGCGGTGATCTGGACGCCGTTAGATGGCGTCCCGTCGGCATGGGCGTGCGGCAGGCGATCCTGCGCACCGACAAACGCGCGACGGCGCGACTGCTCCATATCCCGGCAGGCACATCGATCCCCGATCACGGCCATCACGGGACCGAGCTGACGCTGGTGCTGCAAGGCGCATTCCTGGACGCGACGGATCGCTTCGGTCTGGGCGATATCGAGGTGGCGAACGAGGATCTCGATCATACGCCGGTTGCGGATATCGGGGTCGATTGCATCTGCCTGACCGCCAGCGATGCGCCTCTGCGGTTCCACAAGCTGGGGTATCGCATCGCGCAGCGCTTCCTGCGCATCTGACGCAGGCAGCGCCCCGCCCCGCCACAGCATGACTCTGCGTTGCGGGGTGACAATTCTTGATGCCCGCGCCATGGTGGCCCGCACATTATCCGGAGGCCGCCATGACCCGTTACAGCCACCTTCTGTCGCCGCTCGACCTGGGCCATGTCACGCTGAAGAACCGCGTGCTGATGGGGTCCATGCATACCGGACTGGAAGAGACCGGGGACTGGCCGCGCGTGGCCGAATTCTACGCCGCCCGTGCACGGGGCGGGGCGGCGCTGATGGTGACGGGGGGCATGGCGCCCAACCGCGAGGGCGGAGTGTTCCCCGGCGCTGCGGGTCTGTTCTCGGATCAGGACATCGCCAATCACCGCATTGTCACGGACGCCGTGCATGCCGCAAACGGGCTGATTGCGATGCAGGTTCTGCACGCGGGGCGTTATGCCTACGGGCCGGAATGCGTCAGCGCGTCAGCAATCAAATCACCGATATCTCCCTTTGCGCCCAAAGCGCTGGACGAGGACGGTATCGAGAAACAGATCGCCGATATCGTTACCGCCTGCATACGTGCCCGCGAGGCCGGGTATGACGGCGCCGAAATCATGGGGTCCGAGGGGTATTTCATCAACCAGTTCCTGGTGAAACACACCAACAAGCGCAACGACCGCTGGGGCGGCAGCTATGAAAACCGGATGCGCCTGGCGATCGAGATCGTGCGCCGGGCGCGCGCGGCGGTCGGCCCCGATTTCATCCTGATCTACCGGCTGTCGATGATCGATCTGGTCCCCGACGGATCGACCCATGACGAGGTGGTGCAACTGGCCCGGGCGGTCGAGGCGGCGGGTGCCACGCTCATCAACACCGGCATCGGCTGGCATGAGGCGCGCATTCCCACCATCGCCACATCAGTGCCGCGCGCAGCCTTTGCCTGGGTCACGAAAAAGCTGATGGGCAAGGTGAGCATCCCGGTGATCGCATCGAACCGGATCAACACGCCCGGCGTGGCCGAAGAGGTGCTGAGCACCGGTTGCGCCGACATGGTGTCGATGGCGCGGCCGTTTCTGGCCGACGCCGATTTCGTGGCCAAGGCGGCGGCGGATCAGGCCGCCCTCATCGCGCCCTGCATCGCGTGCAACCAGGCCTGCCTGGACCATACATTCGCGGGCAAGATCAGCACCTGCCTGGTAAACCCGCGCGCCTGTTACGAAACCGAACTGGTGGTCAGACCTGCGGATATATCCAGGACCGTGGCGGTCGTAGGCGCAGGCCCCGCCGGCCTGTCCGCGGCAATCACCGCTGCTGAGCGGGGCCACGCAGTGACACTGTTCGACCGCGACACGCAGATCGGCGGGCAGCTGAACATGGCGCGGGTCATTCCGGGCAAGGAAGAGTTTCACGGCCTGGTCGACTGGTACGCCGCGATGCTCGCCGCCTCCGGCGTCACCGTGATGCTGGGCACCGACGTGGGCGAGGGCGATCTGGACGGCTTTGATGAGGTGATCATCGCCACCGGCGTGATCCCCCGCGACCCCGCCATCCCCGGCCAGGACGGCCCCAACGTGCTGAGCTATATCGACGTGCTGCGCCGTCGTGCCGAAGTCGGGCCGCGTGCCGCGATCATCGGTGCCGGCGGCATTGGTTTCGACGTGGCCGAGTTCCTGACCCAAAAGGGCGGCAGCCCGACCGAAAACCTGCCGGAATGGATGACCGAATGGGGCATCGCCGACCCGAACGAGGCCCGCGGCGGGCTGGCCCCCGAGGGTCCGCAACCCGAGGCACCCGCGCGGCAAATCACGCTGTTGCAGCGCAAGGCAGAACGGCCCGGCAAGCAACTGGGCAAGACGACGGGATGGATTCACCGCGCTGCACTGAGGATGAAGAACGTCACAATGGTGAGCGGCGTGAATTACGAATCCATCGACGCGCACGGGCTGCATGTCAGCTATGGCAAGACGCGCGAGAACCCGGGCTTGATCGAGGTGGACACCATCGTGCTTTGCGTCGGCCAGTTGCCCGAGCGCAGCCTCGCCGACGTGTTGCAGGCGGCGGGCCGAACCGTGCATGTGATCGGCGGCGCCGACGTGGCGACGGAACTGGACGCAAAGCGGGCGATCAATCAAGGCACACGATTGGCTGCGAAACTCTGACGGCGTAGTTGAGTATTTTTAGAAAAATAAAGGGGGGAACGTGTCGTGCCCAGCCCTTTGCAGTAAATGGTGCAGCCACCGAGCAATCGGCAGCTGTTCGCTTTTTATCCGAAGAACTCGTCCACAACTTCCCGCGGGCGAGGCCGAGTTCATCACAGGGATTTGCTTGGTCTTCGATGATCCAATCCAATTATCGACAAAGCGATAGTTCCAGACGATCTTCACCATCACCTCAGGATTGTAGAGGCAATGCCGATCCCAGACGCGTTCGTTGCCCTGCTTCTTCTTGCCGGAAATATCCCCGCCGGAGGCATCCATCGCCAGCCGAAAGCACGACGGCGGGCGGGATCAGACACCGACCTCCGGGCCAAGACACAAAAGCGGCTCAACGCTCTTTTCGACTTCGTAAAGCTCTGTGTTCTGGAGGTTGTTTTCGAAACGCGCGATCAGGCCGCGACTACCTTGCTGAAAGCTCCAGCATTGCGGGTCTGGCTGGTTTTCATAGACGAAACAGATCAGCCCCGCCTCCTCGTACCAGACGCCTTCCTGGCATTTTCCATCCAGAAACGACCAGCGCACGCGGCGATCGTCGAGGTATTCCTCGGCACCATAGGGCGATCCCATGCTGCCATAGTAGAAGGTTTTGCCGTTGGTGTAGCTGTCGAATTCGTCGGCAGTCATCAGATCCTGCGCCGTGGCGGGCAGCGCCGAGAACGACAGCACGAGAAAGAAGGACAGGCTACGCATCATTCAAGTCTGGCAGAGCACAGCGTCGGTTTCCACCTGTTTCCGGCCGACTGCGCGAAATCAGGCCCAGCGCGCCGCGCGTTTGTCCATGATCCGCCGCCAAAGCGGCGGAAAGAGCGCGATGGCGGCCATCACCGGCAGAGGCCGCGGCAGCATCGGCATGTCGGCCCGGCGCAACTGCAGCGCAGGATAGGCGCGGCTGGGAGTGACGTGGTGATCGGAATGGCGCGGCGCGTTCAGCGTCAGCGCCGACGAGAACCAGTGCGGCGCGTTCCACGAATGTTGCGGGCCGACAGGATCCAGCGTGCCATTCGCGCCCGTCTTGCGGCGCAGGCCGTAATGCTGGACATAATCGGACAGGTAAATCTGCGTCTGGGCATAGATACAGATCACGAGATAGACCAGCGCCCCCGCCGGGCCAAATGCCAGACCCGCGGCCAGGATACATCCCGCCCCGCCCCCGACATAGAGCAGATAGGGGTGCCGCCAGACGGGCCTGCCGGCGCGCGCCAGCATCGCCGTTTCGGCAGCGAGGCCCGCGCGAAAGCTGCCCGGTGCAGCGCGCAGGACAAAGTGGTAGAATCCCTGTCCGAGGGTCGGGCTGTTGGGGTCGCCGTCGCTGCCGACATGCACATGATGCACGCGCAGATGCGCGCTGGCGTGGTGCCCGATCAACAGGCTGGTATAGATCAGCCGCCCCATCAGGCGCAGGGCGCGGGCGGGCTTGTGAATCAGTTCATGCGCAACGGGGTGGGATATCTGGCCAGAGGCCAGCCCGACGGCAATACCGATCAGCGCACGCTCTGCCAGCCCGAGCGTGCCGGGGCCTGCCACGGCCCAGACGGCAAGACCCAGAAGCGCGAAGTGCACGCCCCCCAGCACTGCCAGCAACGCGGTACTGCCCGGGAACTCTGCCTGCGGGTCGGCATTGACCGCCTCGCGCGCCACCAGTTGATCCAGCAGCGCCACGAGTACGGTCATGTAGAGCAGGCCAAGCGCGGTCGCGGCACCACCAAAGGCCACGCCCAGCGCGATCAGCGCGGCGGGCATCAGCGTAGCGATAGCGAATAGCGACATGGCGGTTGGCTCCGGTCAGGGGGATCATTGGCAGCGAGTATAAGGCCGACGCACAGGGAGTCTAAGGCGTTCCGCGAAAACCTGGCTCACAGCTTTCGCGGAACGCAGCGATACATATGATCGTTGCACGCATTCCACCTTGACTGAGTGCCTCAGGTTCAAGGCGGAACACTTTAACCGCAGAATATGAACAAACTGGCCACTGTCCCAACGCTTCTGATGCGGCGGGGGTCGCTTTTGGCATCGCGAGCCATAGGGCAGGCAGATAACATTGACAGGGATACACGCATGAGGACCGGTTATGGCATTGGATGAACGCAAGGGCGTCTGGAAATCGGGCAAGGGCAAGGGCCGCCACACCCCAAAGGGTCGGCAGCTTCAGGATGGCCCCTGGGCCGAGGTAAAGGCGCTGCTGGGCGATACGCCGCGCCGCCGTGATCTGCTGATCGAATATCTGCATCTTATCCAGGACGAATACGGGCATTTATCCGCCGCGCATCTGCGCGCACTGGCCGAGGAAATGCGCATTTCCATGGCCGAAATCTATGAGGTCGCCACGTTCTACGCCCATTTCGACGTGGTCAAGGAAGGCGAAACACCGCCGCCCGCGCTAACGATCCGGGTGTGCGACTCGCTGTCATGCGAGCTGGCCGGGGCGCAGGCACTGAAGGCCGCGCTTGAGGACGGGCTGGATGCGGCACAGGTGCGCGTTCTGCGCGCGCCCTGCATGGGCCGCTGCGACACGGCGCCGGTGCTGGAACTGGGCCACAACCATATCGACCACGCCACGCCGGAAAAAGTGCAGGCCGCCATCGCCGCAGATGATACCCATGCGCATGTGCCTGATTACCAGACATTCGAAGCCTACCGCACGGATGGCGGATACGCCAGGCTGGCGGAACTGCGCGAGGGGGGCGATTTCGAGGCGGTACAGACCGAATTGCTGGACGCGGGGTTACGCGGGCTTGGTGGTGCGGGCTTTCCGTCGGGGCGCAAGTGGGGTTTCGTGCGCGCGGAACCGGGACCGCGTTATCTGGCCGTGAACGGCGACGAGGGCGAGCCGGGTACGTTCAAGGACCGTTATTATCTGGAACGTGTGCCCCATCTTTTCCTTGAGGGCATGCTGATTGCCGCCTGGGCGGTCGAGGCCGAGACCTGTTTCATCTACATGCGCGATGAATATCCCGCCGTGCTGGACATTCTGGCCACCGAGATCGCCGCGCTGGAAGCGGCGGGTATCGTCAAAGCGGGCTATATCGAGCTGCGACGCGGTGCGGGTGCCTATATCTGCGGTGAAGAGAGCGCGATGATCGAGAGCATCGAGGGCAAGCGCGGAATGCCGCGCCACCGCCCGCCCTTTGTGGCGCAGGTCGGCATCTTTGGCCGTCCGACGCTGGTCAACAACGTCGAGACACTGCACTGGGTCACGCGCGTCCTGCGCGAAGGCGGCGCGATCCTGTCGGATGTGGAAAAGAACGGGCGCAAGGGCTTGCGGTCCTATTCAGTATCGGGCCGGGTAAAGAACCCCGGCGTGCATCTGCTGCCCGCCGGATCGACCATCACCGACATTATCGAGGCCTGCGGCGGGATGCTGGATGGCCACAGCTTCAAGGGGTATCAGCCGGGCGGCCCATCTTCGGGGCTGCTGCCTGCCTCGATGAACGACATCCCGCTGGATTTCGACACGTTGCAACCGCATGGCACGTTCATCGGCTCTGCCGCGGTGGTGGTCCTGTCGGATCACGACTCGGCACGTGCCGCCGCGCTCAACATGCTGCGGTTTTTCGAGGACGAAAGCTGTGGCCAGTGCACGCCCTGCCGGGTGGGCTGCGAAAAGGCGGTCAAGCTGATGCAGGCCGATCGCTGGGATCAGCCGCTGCTGGACGAGCTGTGCACCGCTATGGCCGATGCGTCGATCTGCGGGCTGGGTCAGGCAGCGCCGAACCCGATCCGCTCGGCAATAAAGCATTTCCCCGACGAGGTGTGACAGCTTGGCGTAACCACCTGTCATGCGAACCCAAGACCCCCGTGGGGGCCGCCACTTGGTCGGCTGCCGTCAGGTTGCAGCCTCGATGACGGCAGTCTTGGGCAATTACGCCGCTCAAACCCAAAACGGCCACTTTCAACCGGATTGATTACTGATTAGATGAAAGGGGTCCAGAACAGGCGTAAACATGGCGTTTTTCAAGAAACTCAAAGACAGGCTCTTTAAATCATCGTCCAGGATCGAGGACGGCCTGGACGCCATCGTCAGTGATGGTGGCACCGAGGACGCGCCCGACATACCGGCGCACCACCCGGAACGCACACCGGACCCGGCACCCGACACAGTCCCGGCGCCTCAGCCTGTGGAGGTGCCTGCACCGAAACCAGACATTGTGCCCGAACCGGAGCCCACGCCCGATCCGGCACCGGTAGAGGTGCCTGACCCCGCGCCTGATACCCCGCCCCTGCCCGACACACCGCCGCAGCCCGGCCCAGAACCGGCACCGACCCCGCCGCGCGAAGTACCCGAACCGCCGCAGGAAGCCCCGGCGCGTCCCGCCGAACCGATGCCTGCGCCGACGCCCACCGAAATCCCGCTTGAAACGCTGTCACAAGCCGATGCACCGGCAAAATCCGGCCTGCTCGGACGCCTGCTGGGACGCGGCGAAGGCAAGGTGGTTACGCGCCGCGCGCTGGACGACGACATGCTGGAACAGCTCGAAGAGCTGCTGATCACCGCCGATATGGGGGTGGACACCGCGCTGCGCGTCACCGCGAACCTGGCCGAGGGGCGCATGGGCAAACGCCTGTCGACCGAAGAGATCAAGGAACTGCTGGCGCGCGAAATCGCCCGCATCATGGAACCTGTCGCCCGCCCACTGCCGCTATATGCGAAAACCCCGCAGGTGGTACTGGTGGTTGGCGTGAACGGCTCGGGCAAGACGACGACCATTGGCAAGCTGGCCAGCCAATTCCGAGCGGCGGGCAAGAAAGTGATTATCGCCGCCGGTGACACGTTCCGGGCCGCTGCCGTGGAACAGTTGCAGATCTGGGGTGAGCGGGCCGGCGTGCCCGTGCTGATCGCGCCCCAGGGGTCCGACCCGGCAAGTCTGGTTTTTGACGCGATGACACAGGCCGAAGCAGACGGCGCCGACCTGCTGTTGATCGACACGGCAGGGCGGCTGCAAAACCGCGCCGACCTGATGGAGGAACTGGCCAAGATCGTGCGTGTCATCCGCAAGAAAGACCCCAGCGCGCCGCACAACACGTTGCTGGTATTGGATGCAACTACCGGGCAGAACGCACTCAGCCAGGTGGCGACGTTTCAAAAACTGGCCGATGTGTCCGGCCTGGTGATGACGAAACTGGACGGGACCGCCAAGGGCGGCGTTCTGGTGGCGCTGGCGGATAAATTCGGCCTGCCGATCCATGCCATCGGAGTGGGCGAGCAGATCGACGATCTGGCGCCTTTTGATCCCGAGGATTTCGCCGTCGCACTGACTGGCGTTGAAAAATGATTCACGACGACCTGATCACCCGGTTCGGGACATACGAGCTGTATTTCAATGTCACGCTGTTGATCGCCATCGCGGGCATCGTCTGGACCTTTGCCCGCCGGTTGGCAAAGGAGGTAAATTTCCTGTTGTCGCTGCGGACGCGGCAGATCGAATTCGCGCTACAGGCCAAGGAAAACGTGCCCGAGAATATCGACAGCCTGAACCTGCTGTTCATTCGCTACGGCAACGATACCTACCTGAGCAACCTCGCGAATGGTCAGGAACGCTATCACGGCCGGTTGCGCAACAAGGTGATCCGCATAGCCGATCATCTTGCCAAAAGCGGCGCGGCGATCAAGGTCAAGCTGCGGCTGCACAAGCGGCTGGGCACCGTCAAAACAGTCGACAATTTCACCAACAACTTCATCTTTCCGGTCTGACTAGGTGTCGTCGCGGGTGCCCATCCAACGCTCTGCCCAGCGCAGGACCGTCAAAACGACCACCACAATTCCCGTCGCCATGGCTGCCAGTGGCATCTGGCCCGATCCGCAGGCCAGCCCGATCCCGCCCGCCAACCACATTGATGCGCCCGTCGTGGTGTTGCGCACCTTGCCGCCAGAGGTAAAGATTATCCCCGCCGCCAGAAACGCGACGCCGGCCGTCACCGCCTCGATCAGGCGCAAGGGGTCGACGCTGATCGCTTCGCTTGCGCCAAAGGGCATGTTGGCCAATTGCTGGCTGACGATGATGAAAAGGCAGGCGGCCATCGAGATCAGCATATGGGTGCGCAGCCCGGCGGGTTTGCCGCGATGCTCGCGCTCGAACCCGATAACACCGCCGAGCAGGATCGCTGCAATCAGCCGCGTCGCCGCGATCAACGGTGGCACCGCGGCGAAACTGCCGGACAATTCATCAATGATCGAATTCAAACAAGTCCCCTGTTCGCGCCACGCGGTCACAGTGCCGCTACGCCAACAACGCACCGGGCCTAGACCCGGTTCCCGGATGGAAATTTGTCGGGCGGCAAGCGCAGATGAGTGACTGGCTGATCTCACTGGAAGGCACCGAAGCAGGCCATGACCTCGCCCTTGTCCTGGCGCTGGCGGCGGCATTTCTGCACGCGATTTTTGGCGCGTTGCAAAAGGGGCGGCATGATCCGTGGCTGACACGCGGGGCGGTCGACATCTCTTATGCCGTCATGGCAGCGCCCTTTGCCTTCTTCGTCGTGCCCTTTCCCGAACCGCACATGTGGGGCATCTTTGCCATCGCCTGGGTTATCCACACAGTGTACAAGATCCTTCAGGCGCAGGCCTATACCAAGGGCGCCTATACGGTGGTCTATCCGGTGGTGCGTGGCACCGGGCCGCTCTTTGCGGTGATCGGGGCCTATCTGATCTTTGACGAGATGTTCACGCCGGTGCAGTGGCTGGGCGTCGCCGTTCTGCTGGCGGGAATTTTCGGGCTGGCGGTCTACAACCTGATCTTTCTGGTGGCGGCACGCGATACGTTGCACTTGGCGCTGGGGCTGGCGGTGATCACCGGTCTGCTGGTCGCGCTCTATACGACCTATGATGCCTACGGTATCCGCGCCACAGC
Organism: uncultured Roseovarius sp.; assembly: GCA_947503145.1. Taxonomy (GTDB): domain Bacteria; phylum Pseudomonadota; class Alphaproteobacteria; order Rhodobacterales; family Rhodobacteraceae; genus Roseovarius. Next base: position 190,668 of record CANNCP010000001.1, on the reverse strand, counting down.
GAACCCGTTCACCTTTCTGGCGTGGTTCTTCTTTTTCGACGGGCTGGTGATACCGGTCATCGCCTATCTGCGCTGGCGCGGCATGGACACACCGCCCGCGCCCGGACCACTGATGGTACGGGGCATGATCGGCGGGGTGATCGCGTTCGCGTCGTTCGGGTCGATCATGCTGGCGACGCGGCTGGACAAGGTCGGCGAAGCCGCCGTTCTGCGCGAGACGTCCACAGTCTTTGCCGCATTGATCGGCTGGCTGGTCCTGAAAGAAACCGTGGGGCCGCGACGCATCGCGCTGATGGCCTTGATTGCGCTCGGCGCGGTCATAGTTGAAATGGGTGGGTAAAACCCGAAAGGAATACACTTAGATGGCGGATAGATCGATCAATGGCGGGCTGAAAACCGCGCTGGAATTCGGCCCGATCCTGGGGTTTTTCATAGCCTACCTGTGGCTCAAGGATCGGACCTATGACATCGGCGGAACCGAGTATGCGGGGTTTGTGGTGGTCACCGCCGGGTTCATCCCGGTCTTTCTGCTGTCCATCGCGATCCTGTGGAAACTGACCGGGCACCTGTCGAAAATGCAGATCGTGACGGCGGTGCTGATCGTCGTCTTTGGCGGGCTCAGCGTGTGGTTCAACGATCCGAGGTTCTTTAAGATGAAGCCGACGATCATCTATCTGCTCTTTGGCGGTGCGCTTGGCCTCGGGCTGATGCGCGGGCAATCCTACCTGCAATCGCTGATGGAAGGACTGATGCCGCTCACGGACGAAGGCTGGATGATCCTGACGCGGCGGCTGATGTTTTTTTTCCTCGCGCTCGCGGTGCTGAACGAGGTGATCTGGCGGACCCAGAGCGAAGAAGTATGGGTCTATTTCAAGACATTCGGCCTGACAGCGGCGATATTCCTGTTCTTCATCACGCAGGGCAAACTATTCAAGCAACACGGCACCGACAATGACGAGGAAACCCCACCCCAAGCCTGACCCGGCCTCGCGGCTTGCTGGATGACGCGGAATGGTTGGGGTCGGATATCACAGCTTTATTGACGCGCCACCGCTCTGGCGCTACACGGATTGCCGTGGCGATTTGTTACCGGATTGTGGGCCACGTTAAATAATTCCGCTAAAAGGTCAGGACCGGGGACCCCCTGATGCTTGGCCGGCACGGGGGTTTTTTTGTGGGCGCCAGCCCGGAGGTCAGAATGGAAAAAAAGTGGAACACCCGCACCAGGATGGTGCATGGCGGCACGCAGCGCAGCCAATGGGGCGAGGTGAGCGAAGCGATCTTTCTCACCCAGGGGTTTGTCTATGACAGCGCCGAAGCCGCCGAGGCGCGTTTCATCGAAACCGGACCGGACGAATACATCTACGCGCGCTACGGCAATCCGACAGTGGCGATGTTCGAAAAACGCATCGCGGCGCTGGAAGGGGCCGAAGATGCCTTTGCGACCGCATCGGGCATGGCGGCGGTCAGCGGCGCGCTGACCTCCTTGCTGCGCGCGGGCGATCATGTGGTTGCGGCGCGGGCGCTGTTCGGCTCGTGCCTTTATGTGCTCGAAGAAATCCTGACACGGTTCGGTGTTGAGGTCACATTCGTTGACGGCACCGATGCCGCACAGTGGGCGGCAGCGATCCGCGAGGGTACGAAAGTCGTATTTTTCGAGACAGTCGCCAATCCCACGCTCGACGTCATCGACATACGCGCCGTGTCCGAACTGGCTCATGCGGTCGGGGCGACAGTGGTCGTGGACAATGTCTTTGCCACGCCGGTCTTCTCGCGGGCCATCGAACAGGGCGCCGATGTGGTAATCTATTCGGCGACCAAGCATATCGACGGGCAGGGCCGCACGCTGGGCGGAGTGATCCTGGGCACACGGCAGTTTATCCGCAAGACGCTGGAACCTTACATGAAACATACCGGCGGCTCCATGTCGCCATTTACGGCCTGGGTGATGCTCAAGGGGCTGGAGACGATTGATCTGCGGGTGCGCGCGCAGGCGGCCTCGGCACTGGCGATGACCGAGGCGCTTCAGGGACATGCCAAGCTGAGCCGCGCGGTTTATCCCGGTCATGCAAGCCACCCCCAGGCCGCACTGGTGCACGAACAGATGGGCCAGGGCGGCACCGTCGTGGCGCTGGAGATCGCAGGCGGGCAGGCCGCCGCGTTCCGGTTTCTCAACGCACTTGAAATCGTGCTGATCTCGAACAACCTTGGCGATGCCAAGTCCATTATCACCCATCCGGCAACGACCACGCACCAACGGCTGAGCGACGCACAGCGCGCGACGCTGGGGATCACGCCCGGACTGGTCCGGTTCTCGTTGGGGATCGAGGATACCAATGATCTGATCGCGGATGTGATGCAGGCGCTTGACGCTGTATGATGCCTGTTTCGGCGCGACAGGGCAGGCCATCAACGAGATGCCTCAGACACTGGCCGCACCGAACGCCGTACAGTACGGTGTGATCGTCGATTTCGTCCTGTCGCCCGAGATGGCTATGCCAGAGTACACGCGGCTGGAGCCGGACGTATCCTTTTCCGAGCTGGCAAAGCTGCTCTATTCCGCACCGGAGGCCCGATGACCCGTACCGCACCCCGCATCCTGATCCACAACAACGACACCGCCCGCATGGCCGCGCGTCTGGCCGAGGCCGTGCCGGACGCTTTGATTGCCACCTGCGAGGATTACGAGAGCCTGCCTGCCCTGATCGCCGATTTCCGGCCCGATATCTTTTATGGTATCTGTTTCATGGGGCGGGACGGGTTTCCGCGCGATGCCCTGTTCGGGCCGGGCGGGCCGGAATGGATAGCTGTCGGTGGCTCGGGCGTTGATCATCTGCACAACTGGGATACCGGGCGCGTGACGGTCACGAATTCCGCCGGCGTCGCAGCGGCGATGATGGCAGAATATGTCTTTGGCACGATCCTGCATTTCACCCTCGATGTGCCCGGCCTCATGGCCGATCAGGCCGCACGCCGCTGGGACGGCAGCCGCCTGATGAACCGGATACATGGCAAGACGATGCTGATCGTCGGGCTGGGCCATACCGGACAGGTCGTGGCCGCCCGCGCCAAAGCGTTCGGCATGCATGTCATCGGCACCCGCGCCCGCCCCGAAGAGATGGAAAACGTCGACGAGGTACATCCCGGCGACGCATTGCCAGAGCTGTGGGCGCGCGCCGATTTCGTCACGGTCTGCGTGCCGCTGCTGCCTGCGACGCGTGGCCTGATCGGGGCGCAGGCCTTTGCCGCGATGAAGCCGGGTGCGATCCTCGTCGATGTGTCGCGCGGCGGCGTGGTGGACGGTGACGCGCTGATCAATGCACTTCGGGGCGGGTCAATCGCGGCTGCCGCGCTTGATGTGTTCGCGCCCGAACCTCTGCCCCAGGACAGCCCGATCTGGGAGCTTGGGAACGTGATCGTGTCGCCGCATTGTTCGTCCGTTTACGAAGGGTGGGCCGACGCATCGTTCGAGCTGTTCCTGACAAATCTGGCGTGCTGGAAAAAAGGCGAGACATTACATAACATCGTCAATCCCGAACGTGGCTACTGAAACGTGTGAAATAGACAAAGGAACCAGCATGACGGACCGGCTAACCGGGGTCATCACCCCCCTGCTCACCCCCTATAACGACGATTTCAGCATCGCCTATGACCTCTACCTCGCACATGCGGCGGATTGCCTTGTGCAAGGGGCGCATTACCTGTCGCCGTTCGGCACGACCAGCGAAGCGCTGAGCCACGGCGTAAGCGAACGCATGCATGTTCTGGAACGACTGGTCGAAAGTGGGGCCGCGCGGCCAGATCAGCTGATGCCGGGTACTGGTCTGTGCAATCTGGAAGAAACGCGGGATCTGTGCCGTCACGCCATCGATCTGGGCTGCAAGGCCGTGATGACGTTGCCGCCGTTCTTCTTTGTCGCGGCCCCCGACGAAGGAATGTACCGGTATTTCAGCACGCTGATCGAAAAGGTCGGCAGCGATGCGCTGAAAATCTGCCTGTATAACATTCCGCAGAACACCGGGATCGGCATTGCCCCCTCCCTTGCTGCGCGCCTGAACTCCGCATTTCCAGAGGTTGTCGTCGCGTACAAGGACAGCTCGGGAAACTGGGACAATACCGTCGGCGTGATCGAGTCCGCGCCGGGCATTTCCGTCTTTCCCGGATCAGAGAGCGTGATGCTGCGGGCCATGGCGATCGGTGGCGGCGGCTGCATCTCGGCCAGTTGCAACTCGAACGCTGCGGGCATTCGCACGCTCTATGAGCACGCCCGCGCAGGCGACGAGGCCGGAACCGCGGCACTGGCACCACAGATCGACGCCCACCGTGCAGCGGTGCAGGCGGGCGGGCTGATTCCGGGGCTCAAGGCGCTGAAGGCGCAGCAGACGGGCGACGCCCGGTGGCTGAACCTGCGGCCACCGCTCCTGCCTGCCGATCCCGGCACGGCCAAGGCGTTGGCCGAAACGATCGCGGTCCTGTAACTCTGCCTGTCAGTCGGCGGATCTGACCAGCGCTGGCACGCCCGGACATTGCCGGGGCTTTGATCATTTCACGCCGGCGTCAGCCGACATGGAACAGCGTGCTGAACATCCTGGAGTCGATGCTCTGGGCGGCAAAGGTGTCGCCCTCGGTCAGGATGCTGACCGCATCGTGACTGTGCAGGCTCTCTTGGTGGCTCGCCACCACGCGGAAATCACCGATGCGTGCATCCTCCAGCAGCCGTTCACAAAAGAGCCGGGCGGCGTCCTCGACAAAGATCGGATTGGCGGCGTTCAACTCGGCAAAAGCCTGTTCATCCTCGCGCTTGACCATCACCTGGGTTTCGGTGGGCACAGCATTGCGGGCAATCTCGATGAGATCCTCGAACCACAGGCAATCCTTGCAGATCATCTCGACCGAAATCCGCGCGACGGATCGCTGCGAATGCGGCGTCGCCAGCTGGCCACGCGTCTGGCGGGCGTGCTCGGACAGCTCCAACGAACAGGGGCAGGTGGACGAATAGAGGTAATCGAGATGGATGAACTTGCGGCGCACACCATCCTTTTCGACCAGCTCCAGCGCGAAATCGTAATACTGGAACCCCATCAGCCCCGAGCGCAGCGATTCCACCTTCATCGGGTAGGAGAACCGCATCTGGACGCGCGCATCGAGGCTGTCCAGATCATGGATATAATCATCCAGCACGGCTTCGATCACCTCAAAGCTAAAGGTCTTTTCGGCGTGTTTGTAAAAGCTGCGCATGATCCGGGACATGTTGATGCCCTTCTTGCCCGCCTCCAGGCTGACCGTGCCCGTCACCGAGGTTTCCAGCGTCAGATCGCCATTGTCACGGGTATGAAACCGGATCGGAAGACGAAAGTTGGAGATGCCGACATGCTGCAACTGCTGTCTTGCCCCGCGGATCAGCGAGGTCGGTCCGTTCTGCAGGTCCGGCAACGTGGCGCGATAGGCCTCATCGGCCACGAACCCTTCGGGATAGTTGCGCGACAGCACCGGATAGTTCGATACCGCGCCATTCGGCAGAAGCCGGGCAATCGCAGGATCGACATCGGCCACCTCTTCGGGGCTGGCAACGGCGGCCCAGCGGCGCAGCAGCGCAAGCGCATCCTCCGCCTCTTCACGTTCCGGCACGACAGGCAAATCAGAATCGAGGTGGTTCATTCCATCCAGTCCCGGCGACATTGCAAGTCTCCTACATAATTGGTTGCGACAGTAATTGCCATGATCGCCTTGTATTACGTCCAAAACCCAATTCGGATCACTCCGATCCTTTCCAGACTCCATTTGCCTGAGTTCAGAAACTCCTTCCTGCGACCGGTATGACAGATCACGCGAGCGCACAGCAGACTTGCAGCATTTCGACATATTGCCCGATCACGACAATACGCCGGACCGCTTTAGCGACACTGGATGCACCATAAGCGGACAAGGCAGGCACGAAACATTCTCGCCCAAAGCGCGCCGAGGCTTTGTGCCTCGATGCGCTGACCGGCCGGCCCATAACGCATTACGCCCGCCGGATCACGGCGGGCGTTTGCATGTCCTGAAACAGCGCGATCAGCCGTAGACCGATTCCTTGCCGAAATGCTTGGTCAGCATATAGTAGACCACCGCGCGGTATTTGTTGCGCTCAGAGCGGCCATAGGTTTCGAGCACCTGATTGATCGCCTCCATCAACGCCGGACTGTCAGCGAGACCCAGTTTCTTGATCAGAAAGTTGTCCTTGACGGTTTCCAGCTCGTGCTCCTGGCTTGCGGCCACTGTCGAAGCATCCGGGTTGTAGATCGCCGGACCACAGCCGATCGTTACTTTGGTCAGCAAGTCCATATCGGGCTGCATGCCACATTTATCGCGCAGATCGTCTGCATATTTGGCGATCAGATCGTCACGTTTTCCCATAGTTCCAGTCTCCCTCTGGCGGGTTTCCCCGCAGATGATAGTCCATAGCCCTCGCGGCTTGCTATAAAGGTTACTGAATTGGCGAGGTTAAACAAAGGGAAAATCCCCGGCAGATTCCCCGACCCGGCGACGCGGCAGGTTTGACAGGCGCGCGGCCTTCTTCATAGAGTTGGAGGGTATTGTTTAGACAGGGAATTCCAGCATGACTCGCGCTTTTCTCGTTCGCAGCGCCGCGATCATATGTGTCGCGCTTGGGGGTGGCGGATTGCCATCAAACGCTTGGGCGGCAGATGTGACGCTGCACACCGATGCGGTGATGTCGTGCTATCTGCGCCTTGATGGGTCGCTCGATTCTGGCGATGCCGCTATGCTGGACCAAATACTGACGCACTACGACGACGACACGACCAGCCGCGATCACCCGTCATCTCCGCGCATCTGCCTGAACAGCGAGGGCGGCGATTATGCGGCGGCCCTCGATATCATCGACCGGCTGGGCGGGCGGTTTTCCACGGCGATCGCTGCCGACGATACCTGCGCCGGGGCCTGCGCGCTCTTGTTCATGGCCGGGCGCAAAGGCGATGGCGGCACGCTGGACAGCCGACAGGGCGGCCGAATCGTGCATCCCAAGGGCACGCTGGGCTTTGGGGGACCCGGTACAACGCTGCTGGACACCCGGCAGATCGCGCAGCTCATCGCCTTGCAATCGGAGTACAGCATTCATTCCGATATCCTGTTGGCCATGCTTGAGGCGTCTCCGGTTGCCCGAACGCTCGAAACCGCTGCCCAAGCGTCGCTATGGCAAATCCGCATCGGGCCGGCGGTGATGCCCGACCGGCTCAGCCCTCTGGCGGTGCTGTCCGCGTGCACCAACGCAAGCACGCCCTTGATAGATCGGCTGCGCTTTGCGGATGACGAACTGCACAATCCCGATTGGCCCGAGCGCGGCACGCCCGAGTTGCACACGAGTGGTTCAGGCTCTGAGGTCGGTATCCTGCCGCTCAGGATCAACCGGCACGATGTGATGTGCAAGGTCAGCTATCAAGGCGCACACAGCCTGCCCGCGGGACGGGTCGGCATCGTCAGCCTGACGATGGGCGGGGGCGATGGTGCTCAGTTCTACCGGTCTCTTTACGGCCCGATGCTGTTCACACCGCCGACCCGGCTGAGCAGGTTGGCGCGGCAATCGGACATAGTGCCCGAACCGGTTGCCATCGCCAGCCGCAACGCGCCGGACAGGACAAAGGATGAGGGGCTTTGCGGCGTGATCTCTGGCGGTGAGTTGACCGGGGATTTCCACTGTGTCCGCACCGAATCCGTCATCGCGGACGAGGCGCTGAACGCGCTGACCCGCACGACATTCGACACCGACGACGGGACGCAGATCATTGCGACGGCAACGGGCGAATATGGCCGTAGCTGGCCGGATGACATGGAGCCGGAATTCACGCTCGACGGCGCGCCCGCCGAATACTGGCGCGACGGAATGCCGGACGAGGGCGATAACGGCAATGACCCCGGCGCGGATACCGCCTGTCGCATCATGACGGACGGGCGCAGCCAATGGTGCCCGACCAGTTTCTGGCGAGATAAAAAGACCGGTGATGTGTTTCTCTTTATCGCCGATGCAGATCGCAAAAGCGGTCTGGCATATGCCTCGCAGGATTGAACTTCGCTGCGGCGTCGGGCCCTGCCCCTGGCTAAGGGGACAGGGCGCTCTGGTTTAGTAGCGGTAATGTTCGGGCTTGAACGGGCCGTGCTGCGGCACGCCGATATAGTCGGCCTGTTCCTTGGTCATTTCCGTCAGCCTCACACCAATGCGACCCAGATGCAGGCGCGCGACCTTTTCATCCAGATGCTTGGGCAGGATATAGACGCCAGGCTGATATTCGTCGCCCTTGGTCCACAGTTCGATCTGCGCCAGAACCTGATTGGTAAAGCTGGCCGACATGACAAAGCTGGGATGCCCCGTAGCGTTGCCGAGGTTCAGCAGCCGACCCTCGGACAGCAGGATCAGACGATTACCCGAAGGCATTTCGATCATGTCCACCTGGTCCTTGATGTTGGTCCATTTGTGGTTCTTCAGGGCGGCGACCTGAATCTCGTTATCGAAATGGCCGATATTGCCGACGATCGCCATGTCCTTCATCTCGCGCATGTGTTCGATGCGGATCACGTCCTTGTTGCCGGTAGTGGTGATGAAAATGTCGGCAGTTGCCAGCACATCTTCCAGCAAAACGACCTCGAACCCATCCATCGCCGCCTGAAGCGCGCAAATCGGATCGACTTCGGTCACTTTCACACGGGCACCCGCACCGCGCAGCGACGCGGCAGAGCCTTTGCCCACGTCGCCATACCCCATGACGACGGCGACCTTGCCGGCCATCATCGTATCGGTGGCGCGGCGGATACCGTCCACGAGTGATTCCTTGCAGCCATATTTATTGTCGAATTTCGACTTGGTAACGCTGTCGTTGACGTTGATCGCAGGGAAAGGCAGCTGGCCTTTCTTGTGCAGGTCATAGAGGCGGTGAACACCGGTCGTGGTTTCCTCGCTCACGCCCTTGATCGCATCGCGCGTCTTGGTAAACCAGCCGGGGGTCTCGGCCATGCGCTTCTTGATCTGTGCGAAAATCGCCTCTTCTTCCTCAGAGGTCGGCGTCTCGATCAGACCGGTCTCGCCCGCCTCGACGCGCGCACCCAGCAAAACATAGAGCGTCGCATCACCACCATCGTCGAGGATCATGTTGGCACCTTCGGGGAACTGGAACGAACGGTCCAGATAATCCCAATGCTCCACCAGCGTCTGACCCTTTACCGCAAAGACCGGCGTGCCGCCCTCGGCAATCGCCGCCGCGGCGTGGTCCTGCGTCGAAAAGATATTGCACGACGCCCAGCGGACATCCGCGCCCAGCACATTCAGCGTCTCGATCAGGACGGCGGTCTGGATCGTCATGTGAAGGGAGCCCACGATACGCGCACCCCTGAGCGGTTTGCTCTTGCCGAATTCCTCGCGCAAGGACATCAGGCCCGGCATTTCGGTTTCCGCAATATCCAGTTCTTTGCGGCCGTATGCAGCGAGGGAAACGTCTTTGACGACGTAATCTTTTGCCATGTGGCAACTCCTTGAGATTATTTGATGCGCAAATAGCATTCAGGGGGCGTTTCGGCAATGCAGGGATGGCTGCGGCCCGTCTCTATCGGCAATTGCGCTCGTCGATTGCGGTGCGGGCGCGAGGATCGCGACAATGACCCCGATTGTGCGCTCAGTGCGCATCTTCTGAATGATCAGCAAACGCAGCTCTTTGCGCTGAAAAACGGATTTCAGGAGATGACGGATCTGGCTGACACCCGCGAGAAAGCCGATCCTTGCAAGGGTTGCAATTTCGTCGCCGGGCATCACGTCGCGCCGCTTCTGGCCGCGCTCCGACAGGCTTTGCAATCACGCGCTCAGGCCGGTACGACCTGACTCCAAGTCGAAAGGAGACCGCATGCCCCAACCCCGCGCCTGGCAAAAGATGCTTTCGGGCCGCCGCCTTGACCTGCTTGACCCGACCCCGGTGGATATCGAGATCGAGGACATCGCACACGGCCTCAGCTTTGTCGCCCGCTGGAACGGACAGACCCTGGGGGATTACGCCTATTCCGTCGCCGAACATTCGCTGCTGGTCGAGGTTCTCTTTGCCCGTCTGACGCCCAAAACGCCCGCCAAATGGAGGCTGGCAGCGCTGCTGCATGACGCACCGGAATATGTGATCGGCGACATGATCTCACCGGTCAAGACAGCCGTTGGCCCCGGCTATGGCGAGTTGGATGCGCGGCTCACCGCGGCGATCCATATCCGGTTCGGCCTGCCTGCCGCGATCCCGGCCACGGTCAAGAAGCAGATCAAGAAAGCTGACAAACTCAGCGCCTGGATGGAGGCGACCCAACTGGCCGGATTCGACGAAACCGAGGCGAACCGGTTCTTTGGCCGTCCCGATCCGGCGCTGATCGAGGGGTTGCGCCTGCTGCTGCGCCCGCCACTGGAAACCCGCGCTGCCTATACTGCCCGCACCGCTGCCCTGCTGAATGAAATGGGATGATCCGGGTGCATAGCACCGGGATATGCTTGGATCAGTGCCGGGTTTCGGGGTTGCGCAGCTTGTGATCTGACTTCGGGTCTCATGGGCGACATATGGCTGAAGTGCTGCGATAATTGTCACACCAGCCCTTCTCTTTTGCAAAAATACTCTCGCCGAAGGCTCGGGTTGCGAGGACGCCCGCCAGGGCGGAGGAGCAGCCTATCGCGGCGACCGTTTTGCCAATATCCGCTGCAATGTCCGCCGATGCATGTTCAGGCGTCGGGCGGTTTCGCTGACATTGTGATCGCACAGTTCATAGACGCGCTGAATATGTTCCCAGCGCACGCGGTCCGCGCTCATCGGATTTTCGGGCGGCGGCGGCAGTTCATCCCCATTGGCCAGCAGGGCATTGGTGATGTCGCGGGCGTCGGCGGGTTTGGACAGGTAGTCGATCGCGCCGATCTTGACCGCGGCCACGGCGGTGGCGATGGCACCATACCCGGTCAGCACCACCACGCGGCTGTCGGGGCGCTTTTCCCGGATCACTTCGACCACGTCCAGACCATTGCCGTCCCCCAGCCTCAGGTCACAGACCGCATAGGCGGGCGGACGGGCTGTGGCGATGGCACGGCCAGCCGCAACAGAAAGCGCGGTTTCCACTTCGAAACCGCGCTTTTCCATGGCCTTGGCAAGACGTCTCAGAAAGGGCTCATCATCGTCCACCAGCAGCAGAGACCTGTCTTTCCCGATCTCTCGTATGCTATCCGCCATCCTGCCCATACCCCGAATTTTATGCCTTTTGTCCTAAGACTTTAGAACGCGGTGGCAGACGCGTCAAACGCTGCTGCGGCGTTTCGGGTCAGCCCGCGGCATCGACAAAGCAGCCGACCTGACGCGCCATGTCCTCGGGGCTGAGATCGCGGCGGAAAAATTCGACAAAGCCGAACTCGGGCATGGTGAGGTAGGTAAGCGTGGTATGATCGACGAGGTAGTAGTCCTCTTCACCGGGTGCCGAGGGCTGCGCCTGATAGTAGGTGCGGTACGCATTGCTCGCGGTCTTGATCTGATCGGGGCTGCCGGTCAGGCCCAGCATCCGGGGGTGCATCGCATCCGTGTAATCAGCGAGAACCTCGGGCGTGTCGCGCTGCGGATCGATGGTGATGAAGACCGGCTTGATCATCTTGCCCTGCTCTTCGAGCAGCTCGACCGCGGCGGCATTGCGCGCCACGTCAAAGGGGCAGATGTCGGGGCAGAAGGTGTATCCGAAATAGATCAGCGTCGGCTGGTCGATCACCTGCGCCGCGGTCACGGTTTGGCCGGTTTCATCGACCAGCGTGAAATCGCCGCCGATGGCGCCACCACCGCCCGCAACCTGCGAGGCGCGACATTGGGCAAACCGGTCGTCATTGCGGCCAATGGTCAGAAAGAGCATCACGCCCAGCAGGCCAATCATGGCCAGCCCGGCAGCTATGGCAAAAGTACGGGTCATGCGTATATCCTCTCGGCAGGTCGGCAGGTTTGCCCTGCCCGGGCACATCTAACAGGCCGACTGGACCAGGCAACAGGGCGAAACCGCACATATGACGAACATTTCATCGCCTCCGCTTTACCGCCGCGGCAGCGGCAACTGGATCCGTCTGCGTACCCTCATCTATTTGCGCTGGTGGGCTGTCTGCGGGCAGATCGCGGCACTTGTGGCGGCACAACGTGTCTACGGGCTCGATTTCGAGATCGGGCTTTGCTATCTGGTGATCGGTGCGTCGGTGATCACCAACCTTGTCGCGGCCTTCGTCTTTCCCGCGACCAAGCGCCTGACCGAACCTGAGAACCTGCTGGTTGTGCTCTTTGACATGCTGCAGCTGGGGTTGATGCTCTATCTCACGGGCGGGCTGAACAATCCGTTCGCGATGTTGATCGTGGGACCGGTGATCGTGTCGGCCTCGGCGCTCTCGACCCGCTCGACCTTCTTTCTGGGCCTCACGGCGATTGCCATCGTGTCGGTTCTGCTACGCTATCACCTGCCATTGCGCACCGAACTGGGGGTGGTGATCCAGATGCCGGATATCTTTCGCTTCGGCAACTGGATGGCGATCGTGATTGCGGTGATCTTTCTGGGTGTCTATTCACGCTGGGTCGTGTCGGAAATGGAGGCGATGTCGGATGCGGTGCAGGCCACGCAAATGGCGCTGGCGCGCGAACAGAAGCTGACCGATCTGGGCGGCGTGGTGGCCGCTGCCGCGCACGAATTGGGGACACCGCTGGCGACGATCAAGCTGACTGCGTCCGAACTGGCCGACGAGTTGCCCGCAGGCAGCGACGCCCGCGACGATGCGTTGCTGATCCGCCAGCAGGCGGACCGGTGCCGCGACATCCTGCAATCCATGGGGCACGCCGGCAAGGACGACCTGCATTTGCGTTCGGCGCCGTTGACCGCCGTGATCGAAGAGGCGGCAGAACCGCATACCGAACGTGGCAAGACCATCCTGTTCGACCACGGCGCAGGCAACCGCGCGCTGCTGCAACATCAGCCGATCATCCTGCGCCGCCCCGAGGTGATCCACGGGCTGCGCAACCTGATCCAGAACGCGGTCGATTTTTCGCGCGATACAGTCTGGATCGAAAGCGACTGGAACGCGGATAGCGTAACCATCCGTATCATGGACAATGGCAAGGGCTATCCACCGCACCTGCTGGGCCGGATCGGCGACCCGCTGATGCGCCGCCGGGGCCACGGGTTCGACCCGAACCGCCCGGAATACGAGGGCATGGGTCTCGGTCTTTTCATCGCCAAGACGCTGCTGGAACGCTCTGGTGCCGATCTCAGCTTTGCCAACGGCACCGATTCGTTCCGAGCCGATGTTGCGCTGGCGCCGCGCACCGGCGCCTTTGTCGAGGTGGCCTGGCCCCGCACCGCCCTGGAGGCCGCATCTGGCACGGGGCAGGCAGGCACGGGTCCGAACGTACAGATCACATCCTGAGTTACAGTGCGGCATCGCATGCTGCGGTGGGGTTAACCTGCAATTAACTATAATTGATCAAGGTTAATCCCACCGCAGCAATGATGAAAGGGGCGCCCGGCATGCTACCTGACACTGCAATGGTCTGGGCTGGATTCGCGCTGATGGCGGCGGCGCTGTCCTATGCGCTGCTCTGGCTGATCCGCGTACTGAGCGCACCGCCCCGGCACGACGGGCCGCACCCTGCCCCCAGTTTTGGCAAGGCGTGCTACCTCTTCGAAGGCGAGTTGATGATTGATCATGACGCCGGACACCTGCCGCACAGCGCCAATGATCCGCCCGATTGGGGCGACCTGCGGCGCTGGATGACAGGACGGTTTGCCAATCTTCCCGCGCGGCTGGATGATCTGGAGGATGGCGTAGCAGTGATCGCAATCAGCCGGGACGCGGATGATACTGCCCAGCTGGAGATCAGCCGGAACGGCGAAACCAGCCGCGTGATCCTCACCGACCCGCCACACGCCTGCCCCGCAGAGCGGCACGCGGTCCTGGCCGAACATGTCCGGCTGACCGAGCTGCGCGAAGCGCTGGAAGCAGCGCCCTATCCGGCATGGAAAACGACCCTCGACGGCGCGATCCTCTGGCAGAACACCGCCTGCGTCGAGGCATTCCAGCCGCGCACATTGCGGATGAACGTACCGCTGCCCGATCCCGGCCATAGCAGCAACACGCGGTTTTCCATCCCCGGCGGACCGCGCGCCGAGCCGCGCTGGTACGAGGTCAGTTCGACCGCCCACCAAAGCCACGTGATGCATCATGCCACCGACGTCACCAAGGTCTTGCGTGCCGAGACCATGCAGCGCGATTTCGTGCAGACCCTGACCAAGACATTCGCCTATCTGACGATCGGCCTTGCCGTGTTTGACAAGAATCGCCAACTGGCACTTTTCAATCCCGCGCTGGTCGATCTGACGGCGCTGCCGGTCGATTTTCTCAGTGCCCGACCCGAGCTGATGGGTTTTTTCGACAATCTGCGCAACCGTCAGGTCATGCCGGAGCCGCGCAGCTATGCCTCCTGGCGGGCGCAGATCACCAAGATGATCGAAACCGCCCAGGATGGACTATACCAAGAGACGTGGTCGCTGCCCAACGATGTGACCTACCGCGTGACCGGGCGACCGCATCCCGATGGCGCGGTGGCGTTCCTGTTCGAGGACATCACCGCCGAGGTCATGTTGGCACGCCGCTATCGCTCGCAGCTCGATCTGCGGCAATCCGCGCTCGACAGCCTGCCTGAGGCGGTGATCATCATCGGCCCGAATGGCGTGCTTTCATTCTGCAACACGGCCTGCATTCGCCTCCTGCGGATCGACCCCGATAGCTGCTTTTCCGACATGACCGTGAGCGATCTGATCACGGCGTGTGGCGCAGCCCTGCCCGCCACGCAATTCTGGCCCGAGGTCGAACGCGCGCTGCGCCAGCGGATGCCGGGCGAGCCGCTGCTCAAGAGCACTGCGATCCACGGTCAGGGCACGCTGTCTTACCGGGTCGAACCCCTGCCGACGGGTGCGCGCATGCTGATCCTCGATCTCGCCGTCACGGCCCGGGCTGCGCCTGCGCGGGCCAAGGCGGGCTGATCCCGGTTGCAGGGCGCGGTGGCGCGTGTAGTGTCGGCGCATGCAAGCAACCAGCCTGACCTGCCACGCGAACGACCCCGATGTAACCTGCGCCATCGCACAGCGGCTGGGTGCACGGCTGGGTGCAGGTGATGTGATCCTGCTGTCTGGCGACGTGGGCGCGGGCAAGACCCATTTCGCCCGCTGCCTGATCCTGTCGCTGCTCGACACGCCCGAGGATGTGCCGTCACCGACCTACACGCTGGTGCAGACCTATCCCGGCCGAAATACAGAGATCTGGCACGCTGATCTCTACCGCCTCGCGTCACCCGGCGAGATTGTCGAACTGGGCCTGACCGAGGCGATGGTCGAGGCGATCTGCCTCATCGAATGGCCCGACCGACTGGGCGATCTGGCACCCGACACCGCACTGCATCTGACGCTATCCGCCCCCGGTGCCCCACAAGAACGGCATTTGCACTTTGCCTGGTCTGATCCGCGCTGGGCGGCGCGGCTGGAGGGGCTGTGTGATGGCTGATCGCGACGCCGCCGCACGGGATTTTGTGGCCAAAACAGACTGGGCCGGTGCACAGATCGCACCGCTGGCGGGTGACGCCTCGAACCGGCGCTATCTGCGGCTGACCGATACCGCGACGAACGCGACCGCCGTATTGATGGACGCGCCACCCGAACGGGGCGAGGACACCGCGCCCTTTGTTGCGATCGCCGGATATCTGACCGCGCTCGGCCTCAGCGCGCCGCGCATTCTGGCGGCAGACACCAAGGCGGGGTTTCTGCTGATCGAAGATCTGGGCGACGCTCTCTATGCGCGGCTGATACCCACGACTCCAGGGCTGGAACCGACGCTATATGAAGCAGCAACCGACGTGTTGATCGCGCTGCACAGCCACGCGCCGCCAGCCGGTTTGGCGACGTATGATGCACCGCTGATGGCCGATTTGGCGGCGCTGGCCTATGACTGGTACCTTGCGCACGCAGGCAGCCCCGATGACAGCGCAAGAGCCATGTTCCGCGATACGATGGAGCGCGCGCTACGTGCCGACGCGAGCGAGGCACCGGTGCTGATCCAGCGCGACTATCACGCCGAGAACCTGCTCTGGTTGCCGGATCGGGACGGGATCGCACGGGTCGGGTTGCTGGATTTTCAGGACGCCATGCGTGGCCATCCGGCCTATGATCTGGTCTCGTTGTTGCAGGACGCGCGCCGCGACGTGCCGCCCCGGATCGCGGCGCAGATGATCCGGCACTACACCGACCGCACGCGCGCGGATGCCACCGCGTTCGACCGCGTCTACCATGTCCTTGGCGCGCAGCGGAATTTGCGGATACTCGGCGTTTTTGCCCGGCTCTGCCTGCGCGACGGCAAACCGCATTATCTGGACCTTATACCGCGCGTATGGAACCATCTGATGCATGATCTGGACCACCCCGCCCTGAACGAAGTCGCACCGCTGGTGCGGGCTGTCCTGCCTGCGCCCACCCCCGAAATCCTGAACCTGTTGAGAGCAAAATGCGCCAGCGTCCCGACACTGTAATGCTATTTGCCGCCGGACTGGGCACGCGCATGGGTGCGTTGACCCATGACCGGCCCAAGCCGCTGGTCAAGGTGGCGGGCAAACCGCTGATCGACCACGCGCTGGCCGAAGTGCGCGCGGCAGGTCTGTCGCGGATCGTGGTGAACGCGCATTATCAAGCGGCGCAGATCGTCGCGCATGTCGCAAACACAGATATCAGCGTATCGCACGAAACGCCCGATCTGCTCGACACTGGCGGCGGCCTGCGCGCGGCGCTGCCGCTGACCGGGCCGGGACCGCTCTTTACCATGAACACCGATGCGGTCTGGGCCGGGCCCAACCCTCTGACGGCGCTGGCGGCAAAATGGCGACCCGAAGAGATGGACGCATTGCTGCTGTGCGTCGCACCCGGGCAGGCGATCGGCCATGCCGGTACAGGTGATTTCGTGCTGGACGCTCAGGGCCGCGCGGCCCGCGGACCCGGCCTGATTTATACCGGCGTCCAGATCGTCAAGACCGACCTGCTGGCCGAAATCCCAGAGGCTGCATTCTCGCTCCGGCTGGTCTGGAGCCGGATGATCGCGGCGGGCCGCCTTTACGGTCTCCCCTATGCCGGGAAATGGTGCGATGTGGGCCATCCGGCCGGGATCACCCTGGCCGAAGAAATGTTGCGCGATGCCGATGTTTGACCCGCAACCCCATCCACGCCTCTACGCCCTGCCTCCCGGCGTCGATTTCCCGGCAGAACTGATCGCCGGGATCGACCAGCGGCTGGCAGGCCAGCCGCCCGAGGCGCTGGCGCAAGTCCAGCTGATCGTGAACACCCAGCGCATGGCGCGGCGCATTCATGCGCTCTGGGATGCAGGACCACCGCGCCTGTTACCGCGCATCTCGTTTGTCACCGATATCGGGCTGGATAGTGCGCTGACCGATCTGCCGCCGCCCGTCCCGGCGCTGCGCAGGCGGCTGGAGCTGATCCAGTTGATCGCGCGACTGCTGGACCAGCAGCCCGATCTGGCGCCACGCAGCGCGCTCTATGATCTGGCCGACAGCCTCGCCGCGTTGATGGACGAGATGCAGGGCGAAGGGGTCGCGCCCGAGGTGATTGATGCGCTCGATGTTACCGACCAGTCCGGCCATTGGGAGCGCATGCGCAGCTTTCTGAACATCGTGCGCCAGTTCACCGGCGCGCAGGCGCTGCCCGATACCGCCTCGCGCCAGCGCCGCACGGTCGAAGCGGTGATTGACCACTGGCAGGCGAACCCGCCCGCACATCCTGTTATCATTGCAGGTTCGACCGGATCGCGGGGCACGACGCAACTTTTGATGCAGGCAGTGGCGCGGTTGCCACAGGGTGCGTTGATCCTGCCGGGCTATGATTTCGACATGCCGGATGCGGTCTGGGGCGGGCTGAGCGACCCGATGCTGTCCGAGGATCACCCGCAATACCGCTATCACGCGCTGCGCCGCGCGCTCGATTTGCGACCCGGTCAGATCATCCGCTGGACCGATGCCGCCGCGGCCAATACCGCGCGCAACCGTGCCGTTTCACTGGCCCTGCGCCCGGCGCCGATGACCGATGCCTGGCGCGAGGAAGGGCCGGAATTGCGTGACCTGGCCGACGCGATGCAGGACGTGACCCTGCTGGAGGCCCCGTCGCAGCGGCAAGAGGCGCTGGCCATCGCCATGCGCCTGCGTCAGGCCGCCGAGGATGGGCAGATAGCGGCGCTGATCACGCCGGACCGGACCCTGACGCGGCAGGTCACGGCAGCGATGGACCGTTGGGGCATCCTGCCCGATGACAGCGCCGGGCTGCCACTGCATCGCACGCCACCGGGGCGGCTGTTACGGCATGTGGCGGCGCTGTTCGATACGCGGCTGACCGCCGAGGCGCTGCTGACTATCCTCAAGCATCCAATGACGCATTCGGGCGGTGATCGCGGCGCGCACCTGTTGCTGACGCACGAACTGGAGCTGCACCTGCGCCGTTATGGCCCACCTTACCCCGAGGCGGACGATATCATCGCGTGGGCCACCGCACAGGATCACGAATTGGCGCAGGATTGGGGTAATTGGCTGGCGACGCATATCTGCGGGCGTGGCGATAGTGGAGTGGAAATTCCACTTATCACGCGTGTCGCGGATCATCTGTCTGCGGCAGAAGCAATCTCGGGCGGTTGTCGCGCCGTGCCGCCTGGCGCGCTGTGGTCGCAAGAGGACGGGCGCAAGGCCCGCGAAACCATGCAGGAGTTGCACGAGGAAGCCCCGTATGGCGGCGATATGCACGCAACCGATTACACCACGCTGGTGCAGGCGCTGCTGTCACGGCAGGAGGTCCGCAACCCCGACACCGCCCATCCCGATATCCTGATCTGGGGCACGCTGGAGGCGCGGGTTCAGGGTGCAGAGCTGCTGATACTCGCGGGCCTCAATGAGGGTAGCTGGCCCGAAGCGCCCAAGCCTGACCCCTGGCTGAACCGCGCACTTCGCCATCAGGCGGGTCTGTTACTGCCCGAACGGCGCATCGGGCTGGCGGCGCATGACTTTCAACAGGCGATTGCCGCGCGCGAGGTCTGGCTGACGCGCTCCGTGCGCAGCGACGAGGCCGAAACAGTGGTGTCGCGCTGGGTCAACCGGCTTCAGAACCTGCTGGACGGTCTGCCCGATCAAGGCGGTAGGGCAGCGTTGGCCGACATGCGCGAACGCGGTACGCTCTGGCTGCGCCGCGCGGCGATGCTGGAAGACGCACCCAAGACCGCATCCGCACCACGCCCGGCCCCCTGCCCGCCTGCCGCCCAGCGCCCGCGCCGCCTGTCGGTGACCGAGATCAAGCGCCTCATCCGCGATCCTTATGCGATCTATGCGCGCCATGTGTTACGGCTGCGCCCGCTCGATCCGCTGATGAAATTGCCCGATGCCCTGTTGCGCGGCATCGTCCTGCACAAGGTGCTTGAGGATTTCATCCGCGAGTCGCGCGATGATGACAGCCTCTGCACCCCCGCCCGCCTGATGCAGATCGCCGAGACACAGCTGACGGATCATGTGCCCTGGGCCGAGGCGCGCGCGATGTGGCTGGCGCGGCTCGGCCGCGTCGCGGGCTGGTTCGTGCAGACGGAACTGGAGCGCCGTAAATCGGCCCGCCCCGCCGCGTTCGAAGTGCGCAGCGAGGCGCGGATAGAGACGCTGGATTTTACCCTTGTCGCCGAAGCAGACCGGATCGATATCGACCCGTCGGGCAACATGCACATCTATGATTACAAGACCGGCGCGCCCCCCGGCCCGGCAGAGCAGCGGCATTTTGACAAGCAATTGTTGCTGGAGGCGGCGATGGCCGAGATTGCTGGTTTCGGCCCCATTGCCCCCGGCCACGTGGCTCATGCCGCCTATATCGGCCTTGGCAGCGGCGGCAAGATCGTGCCGGCCCCGCTGGAAGATACCCCGCCGCATGAAATCTGGACAGAGCTGACCGCACTCATCGCCGCATATCAGGATGAGGATATGGGCTATATCTCGCGGCGGGCGATGCAGCGCACGCGCGATCCCGGCGATTACGATCAACTGGCACGTTTTGGCGAATGGGACATCACCGATGTGGCCCACCGCAGCAAGGTGGGCCAATGACACGCGATGCCGCTACCCTGCGCCAGATCACAGCAGCCCGGCCCGACCGGTCCACATGGCTGTCGGCCAATGCCGGATCGGGCAAGACCAAGGTGCTGACTGACCGTGTCGCGCGTCTGCTGCTCGATGGTGTCGATCCGCAGCACATCCTGTGCCTGACCTATACCAAGGCCGCCGCGAGCGAGATGCAGAACCGCCTGTTTCGCCGCCTCGGCGCGTGGGCGATGCTGGATGACGCGGCGCTGACAGCAGAGCTGAATGATCTCGGGCTTGACGGGCCGCTGGGCGATCAGGCGCTGCGCGAGGCTCGCCGTCTGTTTGCCATGGCGGTCGAAACCCCCGGCGGTCTGAAAATCCAGACGATTCATTCGTTTTGTGCCGGACTTCTGCGCCGGTTTCCGCTGGAGGCCGGGGTCAGCCCGCATTTCACCGAGATGGAAGACCGCGCCGCGGCCCTGTTGCGCGCTGAAATCGTCGAAGAGATCGCCGCAGGGCCCGATGGCGCCAAACTGGCAGCCCTGGCACGCTACTATACCGGCGAGACGATCAGCGATCTGGCGGCAGAGATCGCCGGTCACCAGACCCTGTTCGAGACCGAATGGACCGACGCGGGGCTGCGCCGCGCACTGGGCCTGCGCCCGGATCAGACATGGGACCAACTGCATGCAGACACCCTGCTGGGCAATGAGCGCGACATTCTGGATTCGCTGCTGCCCGCGCTCCGGGCCGGGTCCAGCACGGATCAAAAGAACGCCGATAAACTCGGGCCTATCGGTGTGCCCTCTCTTGCCGACCTGCCCCTGTTGGAAGCCGTGTTCCTGACCGGCGCCAAGGCCAAGGCACCGTTTTCGACCAAGATCGGCAGCTTTCCCACCAAGGCCACCCAAGCGGCATTGAGCGATACCCTGCCCACTCTCGAAGACTGGATGCGCCGGGTCGAGGCCGCGCGCGAGACGCGGCTGGCGCTGGGGGCGCTGGGGGCCGCACGGGCGTTGCACGACTTCGCCCATGTCCTCCTGCCGGCCTATGCGCAAGCCAAACAGCGGCGCGGCTGGCTTGATTTCGATGATCTGATCCTCAAGGCAGTCAACCTGCTGACCCGCCAGGATGTCGCGGCCTGGGTTCTGTTCCGGCTCGACGGTGGTATCGACCATATCCTGCTGGATGAGGCGCAGGATACCAGCCCCGTCCAATGGCAGGTTATCGCGCGGCTGGCGCAGGAATTTACCAGCGGCATCGGCGCGCGCTCCGATGTGCGGCGGACGATCTTTGTCGTCGGCGACAAGAAACAGTCGATCTATTCCTTTCAGGGCGCCGACCCGCGCGAATTCGACCGCATGCAGGCTGAGTTTTCCCAGCGGCTGGAGGTCACACCCGAACCGCTGCAATCGCACCGGCTGGAGCATTCGTTTCGCTCGTCGCAGGTGATCCTTGATCTGGTGGACCGGGTATTCGCGGATGCAGAGCAACCCGAGGGGCTGTCTCTGGATGCGCACCATCTGGCGTTCAAGACCGACCTGCCCGGCCGCGTCGATCTGTGGCCCCTGCCCGAACCCGAGGATACCGCCGACGAGCCGCCCTGGCATGATCCGGTGGATGTGGTGGCAGGCGATGATCCGGCGGTCGTGCTGGCCGAGCAGATTGCGCAGGCGATTTCCGAAATGATCGCTGCCGGGCAACCGATCCCGACCGGCGACGGTACGGCGATGCGCTCCGTGCAGGCGGGCGATGTGCTGATCCTGGTGCAGGGACGCTCGCCGCTCTTTCACGAGATCATCCGCGCCTGCAAGGCCCGTGATCTGCCCATCGCCGGCGCCGATCGCCTGCGCGTGGCGGGCGAACTGGCGGTGCGCGATCTGGCGGCACTGCTGTCGTTTCTCGCCACGCCGGAGGACAGTCTGGCGCTGGCCACTGCGCTGCGCTCGCCGCTCTTTGGCTGGGACGAGGCACAGTTGCACGCGCTGGCGCAACCGCGTCGGGACAAACATCTGTGGCCCGCCTTGCGTGATCGCGCTGCGGAATTTCCCAAGACCATGACGATCCTCAATGATCTGCGCGCCCAAGTGGATTACCTGCGCCCCTATGACCTGATCGAGCGTATTCTGACCCGCCATGATGGACGGCGTCGGCTATTGTCGCGGCTGGGGCCAGAGGCCGAGGACGGCATTGATGCGCTTCTGGCCCAGGCGCTCGCCTACGAGCAAAAGGCGGTGGACAGCCTCACCGGGTTTCTAGTCTGGCTTGAGACCGACGATCTGGAGATCAAGCGCCAGATGGACAGCGCCGGGAACCGCATACGCGTGATGACGGTACACGGTGCCAAAGGGCTGGAATCGCCCGTGGTCATCCTGCCGGACACGGCCGAGCGCAATACACCTATGCGCGGCCAGATCGCGGTATGCGATGATGTCCCGCTCTGGCGGATGCCGGGCGACGATATCCCGGACCGGATGCGCGCCGCCATTGATGTGGCCAAGGCGTCCGAAGAGGCAGAGCGCGATCGCCTGCTCTATGTCGCCATGACCCGCGCCGAGACCTGGCTGATCGTCGCCTGTGCCAAGTCACCGGGCAAGAACGGCAAGAGCTGGTACGAAAAGATCGCCGCCGGGATGGTGGCCGACGGGGCCGCGCCGCAAATATTCGGCCATGCAGAGGGCTTGCGCCTGCAAACAGGTGATTGGGCGGGAACAGAGACTGTTTCGGCCCCGGCAAAAGCGCCAGAAACCACCCGATTGCCCGCGTTCTTCAACACACCTGTCACCCATGTGCCAGAGCGGGCCACCACGCTCAGCCCGTCTGACCTGGGCGGCGCCAAGGCCCTGCCCGGCGAGGCCGGGTTGGACGAGGACGCCGCGATGCGCTGGGGTCGGCAGGTCCATTTGCTGCTGGAGGTTCTGCCCGGCGTGCCACAAGCGGACTGGCCCGCAACCGTGGCGCAGCTGCTGGGCGCTGGACCGGATCAGGCGGATGTACAGGCACAATCGGCGCTCCTGTCCGAGGCGACAAGCGTCCTGACCGCAGCACCGCTTCAGCATCTCTTCGCCCCCGGCGCGCTGGTCGAGGTGCCGATCACCGCATCCCTGCCCGTACTGGGCGGCAGGCGGCTGCACGGTGTGATCGACCGGATGATCGTGGGCACGTCCCGCATTCTGATCGTTGATTTCAAGACAAATCGCGTAGTGCCCGAACACGCCGGGGCCTGCCCCGATGGACTGTTGCGGCAGATGGGGGCCTATGGTGCAGCCGTCCACCAGATTTACCCCGCCAAGCGTGTCGATACCGCGCTGCTATGGACCCGCACCGCACAGCTCATGATGCTGCCACACGATCTTGTGACAGAGGCGCTGGGGGCCACCGCGGAACCTTGACCTTGGTCGTGGCGGTACCTAGGTTCGTCGTGAACCCAAGACACCCCCCCATACCCATAGGAGACACCTCATGGTCACCGTTGCCGTCACCGACGATACCTTCGACGCCGAAGTAAAGAATTCCGATATCCCCGTCGTGGTGGATTTCTGGGCAGAATGGTGCGGCCCCTGCAAGCAGATCGGCCCCGCACTGGAAGAGATCGCAACAGAGATGGACGGCAAAGTGAAAGTCGTTAAGGTTGATGTGGACAGCAATCCGAATTCAGCCGTCGCGATGGGCGTGCGTGGCATTCCTGCACTCTTCATCTTCAAGAACGGCGAAGTCGTCTCGAACCGTGCTGGCGCCGCGCCCAAGGCCGCGCTGCAAAGCTGGATCAACGACTCGATCTGATTTCCGACCCTCCAGACGGAAAACCGGATCAGGGCACCCATTGTGGTGCCCTTTTTCGTGGTCTCGGGCCGTGCCCTTGTGACATCTACATACGGGTTGCATATAGGCAGGAACAAAACGGAGGGCGCGACATGGCCAAAGATCAGTTTCCCGGTTGGCACGGCACCACAATCATCGGCGTAAAGAAGGGCGGTACCGTCGTGATCGCCGGGGATGGACAGGTCAGCCTGGGCCAGACCATCATCAAGGGCTCCGCGCGCAAGGTACGGCGGCTCAGCCCCGGAGGGTTCGACGTGGTGGCAGGCTTTGCCGGGTCCACCGCCGATGCATTTGCCCTGCTGGAGCGGCTGGAGGCCAAGCTGGAGGCGCATCCCGGCCAGTTGCAGCGCGCCAGCGTCGAACTGGCCAAAGATTGGCGCACCGACAAATATCTTCAAAAGCTGGAGGCGATGCTGATCGTCACCGACGGCAAGGAACTGCTGGTGATCACTGGCGCGGGCGACGTTCTGGAGCCCGAGCATGACATTGCCGCCATCGGGTCGGGCGGCAACTATGCGCTGGCCGCCGCGCGCGCCATGATGGACACGGACCGCTCGCCCGAGGAAATCGCCCGCGCCGCCATGGCCATCGCCGCAGAAATCTGCGTCTACACCAATGGCAGCCTCACGGTCGAAGAAATCGGGGCGCATTGATGACCCTGACCCAGGACGATCTGCGCGCCGCCGCCGCCGCCGGTATCATCACCGAAGCCCAGGCGGCCAGTCTGACCCATCTCTCGCACAAACGGGCCGGCCGTATCGCACAGGGCCTGCCGGATGATGAGCCGTTCGAGCTGTTCCGCGGCTTTGCCGAGATTTTTGTCTCGGTCGGGATGGTGCTGTTGCTCAGCGGCGCAATGGCGCTGGTGGCGGTGATCGGCGATGCGCTGATCATCGCGCTCATTTTTGGGGCTCTCTGCTGGTTGGCGTCGCTCTATTTCACAAAACAACGGCGGATGACGCTGCCCTCGATCGTCCTGACACTTGGTTATGCGATCTCTGCCAGTGCGGTTATGGCCTGGGTCCTCGACGACTCCGGCATCCTGTACGGAGATACCTCGGCCATCGTGGCCTTCGGCCTGCTGGGGATCGCCGCGATGGCGCTGCATTACCGCGTGTTCAAGGTGCCCTTCGCAATGTTCATCGCCGGGCTGTTCGGGCTGTCGATGGTCTTTGGCGTGACCGGCGTGCTGACCGGGGTCGACACACCGTTCAGGGATTGGAACACTCTTTTCGACCTGCGCCACGGTGGTGGGCTGGCCATGGGCACGCTGGTCTTTGGCCTGCTGGCGTTGGCGGCAGGGCTGTGGTTCGACATGCGCGATCCCCATCGAATCGGGCGCATGGCGCGCTCTGCCTTCTGGCTGCATCTGCTCGCCGCCCCCGCGCTGGTCAACACTGTGGCGATGACCGCCTACAACACCGGTGGCACCCAGGGCATGATCCTGACGCTGGCAGCACTCATCCTGATCACCATGCTGGCGCTGATCATCGACCGGCGGTCATTCCTGACGGCGGGGCTGGGATATCTGGGTTTCGTCGTGGCCTGGGCCATGCAACTGGGCGAGGCAGAACTGTCCTGGCCATTGCTGCTACTGGTGCTGGGCGCGATTGTGACCGTGCTCGGCACCTTCTGGACGCAGCTCCGGGTCAGGCTGATGCGCGCGCTGCCCGGTTTCCCCGGCAAGACCCGCCTGCCCCCCTACGAGGCAGAGGGCTGAGGCTCCGTTGCAGGCGCGCCCGGCGCGCTGCCGTGCTCACCTAACGTGATCTCCCTGTGACAGCTTGTGTTTTCCGTCCGCGTGCTTAGGTTCCGCACAAACCCCGAAGTGGAGCGACCAAATGACCGACCTGACCCCGCGCGAGATCGTGAGCGAACTGGACCGATACATCATCGGCCAGAATGATGCCAAACGCGCCGTCGCGGTCGCCCTCAGAAGCCGCTGGCGGCGCAACCGGCTGAGCGATGATCTGCGCGACGAGGTCTATCCGAAAAACATCCTGATGATCGGACCCACCGGTGTCGGCAAGACCGAGATCAGCCGCCGTCTGGCCAAACTGGCCCGCGCCCCCTTCATCAAGATCGAAGCGACCAAGTTCACCGAAGTGGGCTATGTCGGACGCGACGTAGAGCAGATCATCCGCGATCTGATGGACGGCGCCATCGCGATGGTCCGCGAACAGATGCGCGAAGACGTCAAGGCCGGTGCCCATACCGCCGCCGAAGAACGCGTAATCACCGCCATCGCCGGTGAAGACGCCCGCGAGGGCACCCGCGAGATGTTCCGCAAGAAGCTGAAATCGGGCGAACTGGACGATACCGAGATCGACCTGGACATCGCGGACAATTCAAACCCGATGGGCATGATGGACCTCCCCGGCCAACCCGGCGGCCAGATGGGTATGCTGAACCTCGGCGACCTCTTCGGCAAGGCGTTCGGCGGTCGCACCCGGCGTGTCAGGATGACCGTCGCCGACAGCTATGACCTGTTGATCAGCGAAGAGGCCGACAAACTGCTGGATGATGAATTGGTGAACCGCGCAGCCCTTGAATCGGTCGAGCAGAACGGCATCGTTTTCCTCGATGAGATCGACAAGGTCGCGACCCATGGCGACGCCCGCGGCGGCGAGGTCAGCCGCGAAGGTGTACAGCGCGACCTGCTGCCACTGATCGAAGGCACAACCGTCAGCACCAAATACGGCTCGGTCAGGACCGATCATATCCTGTTTATCGCATCAGGCGCGTTCCATATTGCCAAGCCCTCGGACCTGCTGCCTGAATTGCAGGGCCGCCTGCCGATCCGGGTCGAGCTGCGCGCGCTGACCGAAGAAGATTTCATCCGCATCCTGACCGAGACGGACAATGCGCTGACCCGGCAATACACCGCCCTGATGGGCACCGAGAACGTGACCGTCGATTTCACCAAAGACGGTATTGCCGCCCTCGCGCATATCGCCGCCGAAGTGAACCAGAATGTCGAGAATATCGGCGCCCGCCGCCTCTATACGGTGATGGAGCGCGTGTTCGAAGAACTGAGCTTCAACGCTCCGGACCGGGAAGGCGATGCGGTGACCGTGGACAAGGCATTCGTCGATGCAAATCTGGGCGAGCTGATGAAATCCACGGATCTGAGCCGCTACGTCCTATAGCTATCCAGACAAAAACATCCTTTCATTTTTCCACAAATACTCACTCCGACCTTCCTCACAAGTGACCGCTTGGCGATGATCCCCACGGTCCGCGCGGCCTGAGCGCAATTGACGTAAATGCGCGCCGCAGGCGCACCGCCGGATCAAGCCTGTTTTTTTGCGCTTCCCTTTGCCATGGTTTCGGGCCAGCAAAGGGCATGAATACGCTTGTCTTTCTCCGCGACAACGCCCCCTGGCTGGCGGCCGGAATGTTGCTGACCTTTCTCAGCAGTTTCGGGCAGACATTCTTCATCTCGATCTTTGCGGGCGAAATTCGCGAGGCGTTCCAGCTCAGCCACGGGGAATGGGGCGGGATCTATACGCTGGGCACCACGGCTTCGGCGGCGGTGATGGTCTGGGCCGGCGGGCTGACAGATCGTTTTCGCGTCCGGGCACTGGGCGCAATCATCCTGGGCATGCTGATGCTGGCCTGTTTTTCGATG
This sequence comes from uncultured Roseovarius sp., assembly GCA_947503145.1. Lineage (GTDB taxonomy): Bacteria > Pseudomonadota > Alphaproteobacteria > Rhodobacterales > Rhodobacteraceae > Roseovarius. The sequence goes on along the minus strand of CANNCP010000001.1, from coordinate 163,050 downwards.
GCGCTCAATCCGGTCTGGTGGCTGTTGCCGCTGATTATATTCGCTTTGCGCTTTACGGGGCAGGGCATGACCAGCCATATCGCCGCGGTCGCCATGTCGCGCTGGTTCATCGCCACCCGCGGCAAGGCACTATCGGTCGCAACACTTGGCTTTGCGGCAGGCGAGGCGCTGCTGCCGCTCATTTTCGTCTCACTGATGCTGAGCATCGACTGGCGCATCTTGTGGATGGTGGCCGGGTTCATCGCAATCGCAGGCGTTCCCATCCTGCTCATGCTGCTCCGGCAAGAGCGCACACCGCAGTCGCTGACCGGGTCGGACCAGAGCCAGGGAATGGAGGCGCGACACTGGACCCGCAACCAGGCCATCCGGCACTGGCTCTTCTGGTTCATGGTGCCGGCGCTTCTGGGCCCATCGGCCTTCAACACCGCGTTCTTTTTCCACCAGGTGCATTTCGCCGAGGTGAAGTCGGTCAGCCATATCGAACTGGTGGTGTTTTTTCCCTTCTACACCGGCGTCAGCATCCTTGCGATGGTCGCCAGTGGCTGGGCGCTGGACAAGGTAGGCACCGCGCGGCTCATTCCGTTCATGCAGCTGCCGATGGTCGTTGCCTTTCTGCTCTTTGCCCTTGCGAAAGGGACGCCGGGTCTCTGGCTGGGGTTTCTCTTTCTCGGCCTGAACACCGGCCTGAACACGACACTGCCCGCCGCGTTCTGGGCGGAATTCTACGGCACGCGCTTCATCGGCTCGATCAAGGCAATGGCGGCGGCAGTCATGGTTCTGGGGTCCGCCATCGGGCCCGGCGTTACTGGGCTGGGGATCGACCTGGGGCTGGGGATCGAAACGCAGTATGTCGGCGTCGCGCTCTATTTCGTCTTTACCACGGTGACCATGAGCCTGGGGATCGCCCGGGCCCGGCCGCTGCTACCCGCGCGGACGGCGTAGATAAACATAGTACGCTCCGCCGCCACCATGACGGCCATGCGCTTCGCTCACCTGCATCACGACCTGCGCCAACGGCGGTATCTGCAGCCAATGGGGAACATTGTGTCGCAAGACACCCTGCCGCACCGGGATCGGGCCATCGTCATCCGTGCGTTTGCCCTTGCCGGTGATCACCAGAACCAGCCGCTTGCCCTGAGAATGAGCGCGCAGGATGAACCCGGTCAACACGCCATGCGCGCGGTCCACCGTCATGCCGTGCAGATCGATCCGCGCCTCTGGCCGCGTCTTGCCGCGCCTGAGATTGGCGTGGGCGCGTTTGTCCATCATAACGGGCAGCGCTTTCATCCGGTCGGTGAGGCCGGGCAGCACATCATGCGCCGGAGCGTGCCCGTTTACCTTCTGGCCAATTTCGAACGCCTCGATTGCTTTTGGCGCCGATCTGGCCTCCCTGACCTCGCGCGATGTGGGCTTCAGCAGAGACTTGGCAGGCGCAGGGCGATCTGGATGTATTGGATCAGCAGTGTCCGCCACCTTGCGCCAGAGCGCAAGCTCGTCGGGCCGGACCTTGCGGCGGCTCATTGCAACGTCTCCGTCATCATCGCAAAGGCGCGCTGAATCGGCATCAGCACCACCATCCGCCCCGGATCGCGGAGCCGCCCGGCAGCGCGTCCGGCCTTGTCGCCGGTTCCGAAAAAGATATCGGCGCGTTGTGCGCCCTTGATTGCCGATCCGGTATCCTGCGCGATCATCAGCCGCCTGATGGGACGTTTACCGCCCTTTTCGATCCAGATCGGCGCACCAAGCGGCACAAACGCCGGATCGACCGCGACCGAACGGCCACTGGTCACGGGGCGGTTCATTGCGCCCAAGGGGCCCAGATCACTGGCGTGGTCCTTGAGCTTGCGGAAAAAGACATAAGACGGATTGTGATACAGTAACTCCATCCCGTCCACGGGATTGCGCCGCACCCAGTTCTTGATCACCTGTGCTGAAACCTGATGGACCGAATAGACCCCGCGCCGCACCAGCTCGGCACCGATCGAGCGGTAGTCATGCCCGTTCGATCCAGCATATCCGACGCGGATCACCGCGCCGTTCGGCAGTCGGATCCGGCCGGATCCCTGAATTTGCAGGAAAAACAATTCGACCGGGTCATCAACCCAGGCAATCTCCAGCCCGCGCCCCTTCATGGTGGGCCCGGTCTCGATCTCGCGCCGGGTAAGCCATGGGCGGCTCACCTTGGATTCGGGCGGCTCGTGGTAGAGGGGGTATTTATACGGCCCGCCAGGGCGCAGCGCACCGCGCAGTTCCGGCTCGAAATACCCGGTAAAGAGGGCAGAATTGCCCTCGCTGATCAGGATGGGCCGAAAAAACAACTCGAAAAACCCCTTGGCGTTCGGCTTTTGTTGCGCCAGCGCGCAGAGCGATTGCCAATCGGGGTCCTTCATGTCGGGACAAGTAACCAGAAACGCATCCAGCGCCTTTTGATGATCATCCCGCTCCCACCCGTTCAGCTCGTCAAAGCTGAGCACGGAATAGGTCGTTTCGTCCGCCGCAGCGCCAACAGACGGCTGCAACGCGAGGCAAAGGGCGGCGAGAACTGCCCGGATCATTCGCCCGTGGCGACAAGCCGCCAGTTGGGATCATCAGCGTCCATGATGCGCTCGAAAGTCCAGACATCTTTCTGGCGCTCGGATTTTCCGGGCTTGCCTTCGACGATCTCGCCATCCTTGTTCCGCACCACCGAGATCAGCTCGCCGACAAAGCGGACGGTGACCGTTCCCTTGCGGGTCTCGGCATCAAAGCTGGCATCGACCAGCGCAAGCTCTCGTATGCCGACAAACTCGGATTCGATGGACAGACCTTGTTCCTGTCGCTGGTCCACGACTTCGGAAAACGTATTGTAAACCTCTTCGTCGAGAAATGGCACCAGATCATCCAGCTGGCCGCGTTCGAACCCCATCAGGATCATCTCATAGGCACCACGTGCGCCTTGCAGGAACGGGCCAACCTCAAAGGATGGTTCGGCGCGCTTCATCTCGGCCAGAGCGGCGGCTGCCTCACTGTCTTCGGGGACATGATCGGTGATATCGAGATCGGGGCCTCCCTCGATCACCTCAAAATCGCGCCGATGCGAGGCGTTACCCGACAGCGGCTTCTGCCGTTCGGTTGGCTCGAATCCATCGCGAGTGCCCAGCACGTTCTTGAGCCGCAGGATCAGAAAAACAGCGATACCGGCCAGAACCAGAAGCTGTATGATGGGCGAATTCATGGGCACCTCTTTCAGGCAAAGCGTGGAAAGCACGAATGTTCGTTCTTATGTAGGTGACGAGTTGCCCCAAGTCCACCTTGCGGCCCACAAAACAAAGGAGAACGGCCCATGTGGCTGCTGTTGGCATTTCTGACTGTTCCGCTGATCGAAATCGGCCTGTTTATTCAGGTCGGCGGATGGATCGGGCTATGGCCGACACTGGCCATCGTCATCGTGACGGCGGTTCTGGGGACTTGGCTGGTTCGGGCCCAGGGGGCCATGGCAATGAACGACCTGCGCAGTTCCTTTTCTCGTATGGACGACCCGACAGAATCGCTGGCGCATGGGGCGATGATCCTGATTGCCGGTGTGTTGCTGCTGACGCCCGGTTTTTTTACCGATGCGCTCGGTTTTGCGCTGCTGATGCCGCCATTCCGGCGGGCCGCGTTCCGATATCTGCGCAAACGTGTCCATGTGGCGCGCTTTGACATGGGCGACGGGCCAAATCAGCCGCAACGACGCCCATATGATCCCGGCACGATCGAAGGCGACTATCAAGAGGTCGATCCTCCTGCGTCGCGTCCATCGTCCGACACACCATCGGGCTGGACAAAGCATTGAGGCAGATCGGCTGACCTGTTAATGCTACGCCCAAATGCCAAGTCATCCGGAGACAAAGATGCAAGACAATGAAAACGGTGCCGAAGAAGAAGCCTTGGGCGCGGAGGCCACCCCGCAGGTAAAGATGCAGGTTCTCACGCAATTCGTGCGGGACCTGTCGTTCGAGAATATCCTCGCCCAGCGCGGCGCTGGCGGCGAAGTGTCACCCGATATCTCGGTCAGCGTCAACCTTGACGCGAAAAAGCGCAAACCGGACCACCAGTTCGAGGTGACGATCAAACTGAAGGTCGAGTCCAAGAACAAGACCGATGAGGCTGCGCTTTTCCTGATGGAATTGGAATATGCGGGCGTTTTCCACGTCGAAGGCGTGTCGGAAGATCAGATGCATCCATTCCTGCTGATCGAATGTCCCCGCATGCTGTTCCCGTTTCTGCGGCGTATCGTGCATGATGTGACACGTGATGGTGGTTTCCCGGCGCTGAACCTGGAGAACATTGATTTCATGCAGCTTTATCGCCAGGAAATCATGCGTCGTCAGGCCGAAGCCCCGCCCAAGCACGTGTCCTGACCGGGACGTTGCACGCATTCCGCCTTAAACCTGAGACACTCAGTTAAGGCGGAATGCTTTAGCTGAACCGACGCCAGACGGCGGCGTCACCCAGCTGCTCCACGAACACCTCATGCGCGGCGCGCTCGTCTGCGGTCAATCGCGACGGCAGCGGCGTCGGGCGTGGAGCAGGGCGCCAGTCCGGCATGCCTGACCCCGCACCAGTACCGCCGCCCTGTTCATTCAGTGCAAAGTCCGGCTGGCGGCCACCGATCAGCTCCAGATAGACCTCTGCCAGAATTTCGGAATCGAGCAGTGCCCCATGCAGGGTACGGGCTGCGTTGTCGATGCCGAACCGCCGACAAAGCGCATCGAGCGAGGCAGGCGAGCCGGGGAATTTCTTGCGTGCAATGGCAAGCGTGTCGATGGCCTGATCCATCGGCAGGGCAGGGCGCTTGAGCCAACGCAGCTCTGCATTGAGGAATTTCATGTCGAACGCCGCGTTGTGGATCACCATCGTGGAGGTCCCGACAAAATCCAAAAAGGCCTGCGCTATATCGGCAAACACCGGCTTGTCCCGCAGGAATTCGTCGCCCAGCCCATGCACCTTAAACGCGTCGTCAGGCATTGCGCGTTTCGGGTTGATATACTGGTGGTAGGTTCGCCCGGTGGGTACGTGCCCCATCAGTTCGATCGCACCAATTTCAACGATGCGGTCGCCCTGTTCCGGCTCGAATCCTGTGGTTTCAGTGTCGAGAACGATTTCACGCATTGAGGTGGTTTTCCCTGATATCGCGGATCACAGCCTGCACCTGCTCGCGGGTATTTTCAAGCGTATCCGTCTCGATCACATAGTCGGCGCGAGCGCGCTTTTCGGCATCCGGCAACTGCTTGGCGAGGATGGTCTCAAAGTGTTCTTCTGACATGGTGCCGCGCGCCATCACCCGGTCACGCTGCACATCCGGCGGGGCGGTCACGCAAACCACTGCATCCATATGGATTTCGGTCGCATTCTCGAACAGGAGAGGGATGTCAAATACGGTGATATCAGAGACTGTTTCAGCCCAGAACGCCTGACGATCCGCCGCCACGAGGGGATGCACGATCTGTTCGATCCGGCGCAGGGCAGTCGAATCTGCGGCAATCATCTCTTTCAACGCTGCACGACAAACGGCACCGTCCCTGACGGCATCCGGAAATGCCGCAGCCATCGGCGCCACCGCGGCGCCACCGCGAGCATAGAGCCGGTGCACAGCCGCATCGGCATCCCAGAGCGCACATCCCTCGTCGGCAAACATGCGCGCGGTCGTGGATTTGCCCATCCCGATGGAGCCGGTCAGCCCGAGACGAAAACTCATCTGAGGGCGGCGGCGCGGGTCGCGCTGTCTACGGTCGGGCGAGCGCCAAACCACCGCTCGAATCCCGGCACTGCCTGATGCAGCAACATGCCCAGCCCATCGACCGTGCGGCAACCCGCCTCTTCGGCTACTTCGAGCAGCTTTGTCTTGAGCGGCGCATAGACCAGATCAGTGACCACCGCGCCCTTTTGCAGACCATCCAGCGGCACCCGTAGCGGCGGCTGTCCGGTCATTCCAAGCGAGGAAGTATTCACAACCGTAGCCGCATAATCGAGCATGTTTCCGGCCTGAACCCAGTCAAAGACGCGCAGCCGTTTGCCGAAATCCTTGTGTAGCGCCTCGGCGCGGACGCGGGTCCGGTTGGCAATCAGGATCTCGGGAACGCCAGCATCAAGCAGAGCCGCTATCACCGCCCGTGCCGCACCCCCGGCACCAAAGATCGCTGCGGGCCCGGCCTTGGAATCCCATCCTCCCGGCACGCTTTCCAAATTCTTGATAAAGCCATAGCCATCGGTGTTATCGGCGTGGATCTTGCCATCCTGTCGGAAAATCAGCGTATTGGCAGCCCCGATCAAGGTCGCGCGATCCGTGACCAGATCGGCGATCTCCAGCACGGCCACCTTGTGCGGGATGGTGACGTTGACCCCGACAAATCCGGCCTTGGGCAATGTTTTCAGTACGGTTTTCAGATCGTCGGGCGCAACCCTCATCGGGATGTAGTACCCATCCAGGCCCATAGAACTCAGCCAATGGCGATGAATCTGGGGCGATTTCGAGTGTTCAATAGGCGATCCGATGACGCCCGCGAGGGGTATTTTCTGCTCGCTCATGTCTCCAGCTCTCCGCGCGATGAAAGAAAGGATAGCACGTCCAGTAATGGCAAACCAAGCACGGTAAAGTAATCCCCGTCAACGCGGGAAAAGAGGCGCGCGCCCTCTTCTTCCAGCTTGTAACAGCCGACCGTGTGACGGATGCTGTCCCAGTTGCGCCTTACGTAGTCCGAGAGGTAGCTGTCGGATACGTCGCGTATCGTCATCCTGGCCCGGCTTACATGCCGCCATTGCGGCGCTCCGTCCTCGTAGATGACCACTGCGGAATAGAGGTGATGGGTATCGCCACGCAGCGCCATCAACTGCTCCAGCGCCTCGTCGGGTGTGGCGGGCTTTGACAGCAGCCGCGTGTGGTGGGCCAGCACCTGATCGCAGCCGATCACCAACACGGAAGGGAACTTGGCGCTCAGCTTTCTGGCTTTGGCTTCGGCGAGTGCATCGGCGATATCGCGGGCAGGCGCCTGTTCTGCCAGCAGAGCATCGCGAATGCTGACCTCATCTACATTCGCGGGGCGCGCGACATGGGGTACATTGGCATTCGTCAGTAACCGCTGCCGTATTTCGGACCGAGATGCGAGGATAATGCGGACATTCATGTGGATAACCGAGGGAATGAGCTACGTGGCGCTGGGTAGAAGATCGGGAAAATCGCGCAATGGGCACGAACCGCCTCTATATCCGCCATTTTCACGGCGATGTCCAAATTCCATACGCATGTGGAGGGGATAGAATCCGGGGTGTGGACAAACTGCGACAGGGATATTTATCCCAGATTTATCCACATGGGGGAAACCTTTGGAGAATACATATCACCTTGATATATCTATACAATATATCCTGAATTTCGTAGCGTCATAAAACCTTAGACTTTTATGCACAATTTCCCGCATTGTGTGTAGGACGACGGATAACCCGATAATCCACAGGCAGAGGTGCCCCCTACTTAATCATCATCCTTTCTATCTATCTATTATATTAATAAGAGCAGGTTCATGATGAGAGACCAAGAATGACTGATATCCTGATGATTGCCTATCCGTGGATCAAGTCGCTGCATATCATGGCTGTGATTGCCTGGATGGCGGGCCTGTTCTATCTGCCACGGCTCTTTGTCTACCACGTCGAGCAGTCTGAACCGGGTGACAGCCGCGACAAGGTGTTTCAGGTGATGGAGAGCAAGCTGCTGGGTGTGATCATGGCGCCGGCGATGATTGCGACCTGGTTGTTCGGTCTCTGCCTGGTGATGACGCCGTCATCCGGGATCGATTGGTCCCAGGTATGGCCCTGGACCAAAGCGGCGGGGGTTCTTGCTATGACATGGTTTCATGTCTGGCTCGGAATGCGGCGCAAGGATTTTTCTTCCGGCATCCGGTCAGTGAGCGGCCGACAGTTTCGCATGATGAACGAGGTGCCGACCATCCTGATGGTGGTGATTGTTCTGTCGGTTGTCGTGCGGTTCTGAGCCGAGTTGACTTTGATCGGCCCGCACGGTATTCCCCGCTCCAGTCTCCCGTCCGGGAAGAATACCTTCCACTTATAATCGATTCGCCCATCGTACCAAGAGCGGGCCACAGGTAAAATCATGTCCGAAGACCGTCTGAACCTATCCGATCTCAAGGCGCATACCGCCAAAAATCTTTTGGCGATGGCCGAAGAACTGGAAATCGAAAACGCCTCGACCATGCGCAAGGGCGAGATGATGTTCTCGATCCTCAAGGAACGCGCCGAAGAAGGCTGGACCGTTTTCGGCGATGGTGTTCTGGAAGTGCTGCAGGACGGGTTCGGGTTCCTGCGTTCGCCCGAGGCGAACTATCTACCGGGTCCGGACGATATTTATGTATCCCCCGAGGTGATCCGGCGGTTTTCGCTGCGTACCGGTGACACGGTCGAAGGCGAGATTCAGCAACCCGAGGACCAGGAACGTTATTTCGCGCTCACCAGCGTAAGCCAGATCAACTTTGAAGAGCCTGAAAAGGCCAATCACAAGGTTGCCTTTGAAAACCTGACACCGCTCTACCCCAATGAACGCTTCAAGCTGGAGATCGAAGATCCGACGATCAAGGACCGGTCCGCGCGGATTATCGACCTCGTAGCCCCTATCGGCAAGGGGCAGCGTTCGTTGATTGTCGCCCCGCCGCGCACCGGCAAGACGGTGATCCTTCAGAATATCGCCAACAGCATCGAAAAGAACCACCCCGAATGCTATCTGATCGTCCTGCTGATTGATGAGCGGCCCGAAGAGGTGACGGACATGCAGCGCTCGGTCAGGGGCGAAGTTGTCAGCTCGACCTTTGATGAACCTGCCACACGTCACGTTGCCGTGGCCGAGATGGTCATTGAAAAGGCCAAGCGTCTGGTGGAGCATAAACGAGATGTTGTGATCCTTTTGGACTCAATCACAAGACTTGGTAGAGCTTACAACACTGTGGTGCCGTCGTCGGGTAAGGTTCTGACCGGCGGTGTGGACGCGAACGCGCTGCAAAGGCCCAAGCGGTTCTTTGGTGCGGCGCGTAACATCGAAGAGGGCGGATCGCTCACTATTATCTCGACGGCGCTGATCGAAACCGGAAGCCGGATGGACGAGGTGATCTTTGAAGAATTCAAGGGTACCGGTAACTCGGAGCTGATCCTGGATCGCAAGATCGCGGACAAGCGCGTGTTCCCCGCCATCGACATTCTCAAGTCGGGCACAAGGAAAGAAGAACTGCTGGTCGACAAGGTCGATCTGCAAAAGACCTTTGTTCTGCGCCGCATCCTGAATCCGATGGGAACGACGGATGCGATCGAGTTCCTGATATCGAAGCTGAAGCAGACCAAGAACAATGCGGAGTTCTTCGATTCGATGAACACCTGACGCCCGTGATGGGGGCCTCGTGATGGATACGATTTATGCTGTTTCCAGCGCGCCGGGCAAGGCCGGGGTGGCCGTGCTGCGTGTATCCGGCCCGCATGCATTTTCTGCTTGTCGTGCGCTGTGCGGGAATATTCCGACACCGAGAATAGCCAGTCTGCGGGTGTTGCGTGACAAGGCGGGCGGGCGTCTTGATCAGGCGATTGTGATTTGCTTTGAGGCAGGTCAAAGCTTTACCGGTGAAGATAGTGTTGAATTTCAGGTACATGGCAGCATTGCGGTAATCTCTGCGGTCATGGCAGCACTCGGGGCGGTTGATGGATTGCGCCCTGCATTGCCGGGCGAGTTTACCCGCCGTGCGCTGGAAAACGGTCAACTGGATGCGGCTCAGGTCGAGGGGCTGGCCGATCTGATTGACGCTGAAACAGAGGCGCAACGACGGCAGGCCCTACGCGTGCTATCAGGTGATCTGGGCCGACGTGCAGAATCCTGGCGCTCTGATCTGATCCGCGCCGCCGCGCTGCTGGAAGCCACGATAGATTTTGCGGATGAGGATGTCCCGGTGGACGTATCGCCCGAGGTAACGCTGCTGGTGCAGCGTGTTCGGCGGGAACTGGGCACGGAAATCGCGGGCGTCGGCGTGGCTGAACGGATTCGCACTGGTTTTGAGGTGGCAATTGTCGGCGCGCCGAATGTCGGGAAATCTACGCTGCTTAATGCGCTTGCCGGGCGGGATGCCGCGATCACCTCGGAAATCGCCGGCACAACACGCGATGTGATCGAGGTGCGGATGGACCTTGGCGGCTTGCCCGTGACGTTGCTCGATACCGCGGGCCTGCGTGATACTGATGATCAGATCGAATCGATCGGCGTTGCGCGCGCGAAGGATCGCGCCGAGCAAGCCGATCTGCGGGTTTTTCTGGTCGAGGATGGTGAACCGCCTTTGATCCTGCCGAAAGAAGGCGATATTGTCCTGCGTGCCAAAGGTGATCTGGCGAGTGATGATAAGGCGTCTGTATCGGGCAAGACCGGGCAGGGGATACCAGAACTGATCGCGCGCATGACTTTGATCCTGACACAGGAGTCCGCCCGTGCCGGAATTGCCACGCGCGTGCGCCACCGCGATGCGATGCAGCGGGGCGATGCGGCACTGGCCGCGGCGCAGAATTTGCTTCCTGGGGGTGAAGAATCCGCCGACATCGCAGCGGAAGAAATGCGTGCAGCGATCAGGGCCCTTGATTCCCTCGTTGGGCGCGTAGATATCGAGAACGTACTGGACGAGATTTTTGCGAGTTTCTGTCTGGGAAAGTGAGGAGTGTTTCACGTGAAACATCTGGATTTCGACGTTATCGTGATTGGCGGTGGCCATGCGGGGGCGGATGCAGCCCATGCCGCTGCCAGGCTGGGTGCGCGCACGGCGCTTGTGACGCTGACGCGTTCCGGCATTGGTGTGATGTCGTGCAATCCTGCCATTGGTGGTTTGGGCAAGGGGCATCTGGTCCGCGAGATTGACGCACTGGACGGGGTCATGGGACGCGTGGCGGATCAGGCCGGGATTCAGTTTCGGCTGCTCAACCGGCGCAAAGGTCCCGCGGTGCAAGGTCCGCGCGCTCAGGCTGACCGGAAGATTTACCGCGACACCATGCAATCCGAGATGGAGAGGCAGCCGAACCTTGACGTGATCGAAGGTGAGGCGTGCGATTTTCTGATGCAGGATAACCGCGTGTGCGGAGTGGTTCTGGCAGACGGGTCAGAGCTGCGGTCGGCCGCGGTTGTGCTGACAACCGGAACCTTTCTACGCGGCGTGATTCATATCGGAGATATCTCGCGGCCCGGTGGCCGGATGGGGGATGCGCCGTCGATCAGGCTTGCCGAGAGGATGGACAGCTTTGACCTCGCGCTCGGACGGCTCAAGACCGGGACACCGCCCCGGCTTGATGGTCGCAGTATTGATTGGTCGGTCCTCGAAAGCCAACCGGGAGACGATGACGCGGTCCTGTTTTCCTTTTTGTCGGACAGACCGTCGGCAAGGCAGATTTCTTGCGGTATCACTCACACGAATGAGCAAACCCATGAGATAATTAGACAAAACTTGTCTCGATCAGCGATGTACGGTGGCCATATAGACGGAATCGGCCCGCGTTATTGCCCCTCGATCGAAGACAAGATCGTGAGGTTTGCGGATAAGACGTCACACCAGATCTTCCTGGAACCAGAAAGCCTGTCAGATAACGTGATCTATCCCAACGGCATTTCGACTTCGTTGCCCGAAGAGGTACAGGTCGATTATGTCAGATCCATTCGCGGTCTGGAAAACGCGGAAATCCTGCAACCCGGCTATGCGATCGAATATGACTATGTCGATCCTCGCTCCCTGACTGCCACTCTCGAAGTTAAATCTGTGCCGGGCCTCTTTCTGGCTGGCCAGATCAACGGGACCACCGGATACGAAGAGGCGGCGGCACAGGGTCTGGTTGCGGGCTTGAACGCCGCTCAGGTCGCCTTGGGGCAGGAGCAGACTACGTTCAGCCGATCCGAGAGTTACATTGGTGTGATGATCGATGACCTGATCACGCGCGGTGTGACAGAGCCATATCGGATGTTTACCTCCCGCGCGGAATTTCGGCTGTCACTGCGTGCGGATAATGCCGATCAGCGGCTGACGCCCTTGGGGATCGCGCTTGGATGTGTCTCTATTCAGCGGCAGAAGGTGTTCGAAAACAAGATGGAGCGTCTCGGGCGAGCCCGTTCTATGATCGAGGCGCAGACATTCACGCCGAGACAACTGATCGAGCAGGGGGTGGATGTGAATCAGGATGGCGCTCGACGCAGTGGATTTCAATTGCTGTCATTTCCGATGATCGGCTTTGATGACCTGATCGGGTTGCAACCGGACTGGGCCGATATCGACACCGAATCGCGGGCGCAGCTGGAAAAGGATGCGCTTTATGCTAATTATATCGACCGGCAGAAACGAGACGTGGCACTGGTCAAGCGGGATGAGGCGCATGTAATCCCTGCTGGCTTTGATTATGCAGAGATTGTCGGTCTGTCGAACGAGCTGAAGTCCAAGCTGGGCCAGGTGCGCCCGGTAACGCTGGCGCACGCAGCCCGCATCGACGGGATGACACCCGCAGCATTGACGTTGCTGCTGACGCGGCTTCGCCAGTCAGGGCGTGAGAAATCCGCATGACAGCTCAGTCATTGCCAGATGTTTCACGTGAAACAAATGAGAGATTGCTAATATATGCCGATCTACTGAGAAAGTGGACGGCGAAGATTAATCTGGTTTCCCGGGATAGCCTGGAGAACTTGTGGGAGAGGCATATTGCCGATTCAGTACAAGTATACCATCTGGCGTCGAAACCGATAAAACACTGGGTTGATCTTGGGTCTGGTGGGGGCTTTCCAGGTGTCGTGGCAGCAATCCTGATGGCAGAGGCGCAGCCTTCTGCGCGGGTGACGCTGGTTGAGAGTGACCAGCGAAAATGCGCCTTTCTCCGCACTGCGCTGCGAGAGACAGGATGCCGGGGAGAGGTGATCACGTCCCGGATCGAAACCATCCCACCCTTGGACGCTACGGTCCTTTCGGCGCGGGCCTTGGCGGATCTTATGACATTGCTTGACTATGCAGAGCGGCATTTACACCCAACAGGCGTTGCCCTGTTTCCAAAGGGCGCAAAATGGCAGCAAGAGGTGAAAGAGGCGCAATCGAAGTGGCAATTTGCTCTGGAAGTTGCTAAAAGTTCAACTGACCCCGCTGCCGCGATATTAAAGATTTCAGGAGTGTCCCGTGTCTGACCCGACCCGCCCACGTGGCCCGCGGATCATTGCCATCGCCAACCAGAAAGGCGGCGTTGGCAAGACCACGACGACGATCAATCTTGGCGCTGCGCTATCGCAGGCGGGTATGCGCGTGCTTATTGTGGATCTTGACCCACAGGGAAATGCCTCGACCGGGCTTGGGATCTCATCCGAGGATCGGGAATTCACCACATACGAGCTGTTGCTGGAAGATATTGCGCTTGGCGATGTCATTCAGCCGACCAGCGACAAGAACCTGATGATCATCCCCGCGACAGTCGACCTCAGCTCTGCTGATATCGAGCTGATTTCAAACGAGAAACGTAGTTTCCTCTTGCATGATGCCTTGCGGCAGACGGCAATGGATGGTTACGCACTGGATTACATCCTGATTGATTGCCCGCCTTCGCTAAGCTTGCTGACGGTCAACGCAATGGTCGCGGCACATTCTGTTCTGGTTCCGTTGCAAAGCGAGTTTTTTGCGCTGGAAGGGTTGTCGCAACTGATGCTGACCATTCGCGAGGTACGTCAGACGGCCAATCCCAACCTGCGGATTGAAGGCATCGTTCTGACGATGTTTGATGCACGTAATAACCTGTCAGGTCAGGTCGAGCGGGACGCGCGCGAAAATTTGGGCGATCTGGTCTTTCGCACGCTGATTCCGCGCAATGTCCGCGTCAGCGAAGCGCCATCCTATGCGGTTTCGGTCCTGGATTACGATCCGAATTCACGCGGGGCACAGGCCTATCGGGCGCTGGCGCAGGAATTGATGCAAAAACAATCCGCAGTGGCGGCATAAGGAGGCGGGGCGATGTCTGACAAGAGAACCAAGCAGCGTGGATTGGGGCGCGGCCTGTCGGCATTGATGTCCGACGTCAATGATCAACAGGCCAGCACTGATAGTGCGCCAAAAGCGCCAGACATGATGGTTCCGATTGAACGGATCAGCGCCAACCCTGATCAGCCGCGTCGGCAGTTCGACCCTGAATTGCTGGAGGATCTGACCGCCTCCATCCGGGAAAAAGGGATTATACAGCCGCTGATCGTGCGGCCGATGCCCGGCAAAGTAGGCGACTATCAGATCGTCGCCGGCGAACGGCGCTGGCGTGCGGCACAAAAGGCGCAGCTGCACCGTATTCCTGTCATTGTGCGCGACTTCGACGACACAGAAGTCCTGGAAATCGCGATCATCGAGAATGTCCAACGCGCCGATCTGAATCCGGTGGAAGAAGCAGCGGGCTATCAGCAGCTGATGCAGAAATTCGGGCACACCCAGGAAAAGCTGGCCGAGGCACTGGGCAAGAGCCGCAGCCATATCGCGAACACAATGCGCCTGATGCAACTGCCCGAACAGGTGCAGGCGTTCGTTCGCAATGGACAGTTGACCGCTGGTCACGCCCGGGCGCTGATCACGTCGGATGACCCGATGGCGCTGGCGCAACGTGTCATCAAGAAAGCACTGTCGGTGCGAGAGACCGAAAGACTGGCCAAAACCGGGATTGATAATGTCTTTACCCCGTCTGGCAAGTCGAAACGCGGCGCTGGCGCGAGCGAAAAGGACGCCGACACTCATGCGTTAGAGGGCGACCTGTCCGCGGCATTGGGTATGAAAGTGTCGGTTGATCACACCAAGGGTGAAGAAGGCGGGCGGGTTACGATCGCTTATACCAGCCTCGATGATCTCGATACGCTTTGCCGGTTGCTTAGCAACGGGTAAGGCGGGTCAACTCGTTAACAGCCGTTCGATGATCGCGTTCAAAACCATCCGGCCGCGCAGTGTCGTGTACAGGCGGTCGTCTGCGACCTTGACCAGATCCATCGCGGCGAGGTCTGATATTGTGGTCTCGCATAGCGGCGCGCCACGCAGCGCGGCATAGCGGCGCAGGTCGATTCCGTCCGTCAGGCGCAGGCCCATCATCAGGTATTCATCCGCTTGTTCATCCGACCCCAGAAGTGTGTCGACCTTGTCCGACATGCCGCATTCGACCTGACGTAGCCACTTGTCCGGTTGTGACCATGCCTCTGTCGCATGGCGGCGCCGCGTCAGTGTCAGCCGCCCGTGCGCGCCGGGACCGATCCCGGCATAGTCACCCGCTTGCCAGTAGATCAGGTTATGACGCGATTCAGAGCCGGGTTTGGCATGGTTAGAGACTTCGTAGGCGGGCATGCCGGCGGCGTCGCAGATTTCCTGCGTTGCCTCGAACATGTCCGCTGCCGTGTCCTCGATGGGTAGTCCGCGCAGGGTGCCGCGGGCAAAACGATCGCCAAAGGCGGTGCCGGGTTCGATGCTTAGCTGATACAGTGACAGGTGATCAATCGCCATCGACAGTGCAGTGGTCAGCTCGGCCTGCCAATCCTTTAGCGTCTGGTCCTGACGGGCATAGATCAGATCAAAACTGACCCGATCAAAGCAGTTTCGCGCGATATCAAAGGCCGTGTGTGTCTCTGAAACCGTGTGAATACGTCCCAGACGTCGCAGATCCGGGTCATTAAGTGCCTGAATTCCCATCGAAATGCGGTTTACCCCGGCCTGCGCATAGGCGCGAAAGCGATCCGCTTCGACCGAACCGGGGTTTGCCTCCAGGGTGATTTCGATATCGTTGGCCGGCGTCCAGTGCTGGCTGACACGCTCCAGGATGGCCGCGACCGTGTCGGGCGCCATCAGACTGGGAGTGCCGCCACCGAAAAAGACCGAGCGCAAAACGCGGCCAGGCGTCAGCGCGGCGATCCGGTCCAGTTCGGATAAATAGGCGATGCACCATCTTGATTGGTCGATTTCGCGCGCCACATGGCTGTTGAAATCGCAGTAGGGACATTTGGCCTCGCAAAACGGCCAGTGGATATAGAGGCCAAAGCCCCCCTGTTTCCAATCCTCAGTCAAAACAGCCTTTCACCAGCTTGGTGAACGCATCGGCACGGTGGCTTATGCCGTTCTTTTCCCAACGGTCCATTTCAGCGAATGTTATATCATATTCAGCTGGTTGAAAGATCGGATCATAGCCATGTCCTTGTTTCCCGCGCATCGGCCAGACGATCTGACCTTCTGCGGTTCCGGGAAAAACCTCGTCATGACCATCAGGCCAGGCAAGCACGAACGTGCAGCAAAACCGGGCTGTCCAGGGCCTTGGCGCATTTCGCGCCAGCAGCAGGTCATGCGTTTTGGTCATGGCCATCTCGAAGTCGCGCCCGTCGGGCGTCTGGGCCCAATCGGCGGTGTAGACGCCGGGTGCGCCGTCCAGCCCATCGATCTCAATCCCTGAATCGTCGGATAGTGCAGGCAGGCCGGTGGCTTTGGCGGCGGCGTGCGCCTTGATCCGGGCATTGCCGACGAAACTGGTTTCGGTTTCATCCGGCTCTGGCAGATTTCGCTCTGCTGCGCCGACAACGGAAATGCCGTAGGGGCGCAGCAGATGTGCGATCTCTTCGAGCTTGCCGGTGTTGTGGGTTGCAACCAGCAGGGTATCGTCGGTGAACTTACGCATTGACGGCTGACAGTTGCGCGGCGACCAGCTGATCCACACCTGCCTCTGCCAGATCAAGAAGCAGGTTCATCTGGTCGCGGGAGTAGGTCGAGCCCTCGGCCGACATCTGCACCTCGATCAGGCGTTTGGAGCCGGTCATGATGAAATTCCCGTCAACTCCGGCTTCGCTGTCCTCGGGATAATCAAGGTCCAGAACCGGCTGACCGGCGTAGATCCCGCAGGATACCGCGGCGACAGGGTCGATCAGCGGATCGCTGACCACTTCGCCGGTTTTCATCAGCTTTTGCACAGCCAGTTTCAGCGCGACCCAACCACCCGTGATGGCTGCGCAGCGCGTGCCGCCATCGGCCTGGATCACGTCGCAGTCGATGGTGATCTGACGCTCGCCCAATGCCACGCGGTCCACGCCCGCGCGCAGCGAGCGGCCAATCAGACGCTGGATTTCCACCGTGCGCCCGCCCTGTTTGCCGACTGCCGCCTCACGGCGCATGCGCGATGTTGTGGAGCGGGGCAACATGCCGTATTCTGCGGTAACCCAGCCTAGGCCGGACCCCTTGATAAAGGGCGGTACGCGGTCCTCGATCGTGGCGGTGCACAGCACATGCGTGTCACCCATACGGATCATGCACGATCCTTCTGCGTGTTTCGTGACGCCCGTTTCAATTGAAACAGCGCGCATTTCGTCTAGATTTCTTCCCGAAGGCCGCATTTTCATGTCCTTTTCCGCTTTGGGTAGGAGATAGCGTGCACACGACCAAGAGCCAACCCCGATTGACCTTTCGACCCTTAGGGATTTAATGGCAGATCAGCAAAGGAACGGTGTCCACATGGCCGACAGCAGAAAACTGCTGGAAGAGATGAACGAACGCTCGCGCGAGGTGTTTCGCCGTGTGGTCGAAGGGTATCTTGCGACCGGAACGCCGGTCGGCTCGCGCTCGTTAACCCGTGACATGAGCGAAAAGATCAGCGCTGCGACGATCCGAAATGTGATGCAAGACCTTGAATATATGGGGTTATTAGGTAGTCCCCATGTCAGCGCTGGTCGTGTCCCGACAGAAGGCGGGCTGCGCATGTTTGTTGATGGCTTGCTGGAGGTGGGCGATCTGCAGATGTCAGATCGGCAGTTGATGGATGCGACCATGTCCAGCAACAGTCAGGATGTCGGCGGTATTCTGGACCGGATCGGGGCGGCACTGTCTGGTGTGACGCAGGGGGCATCGCTGGTTCTGGCGCCGAAATATGAGGCACCGATAAAACATATCGAGTTTGTCAGCCTCGGCCATGACCGGGCGCTTGTGGTTCTGGTCTTTGCCGACGGGAATGTGGAAAACCGGATATTCACCCCTCCGCCCGGACAAACGCCCAGTTCGATGCGTGAGGCCACCAATTTCCTGAATGCGCTGGTCGAGGGGCGGACGCTGTCCGACCTACAGACAGTCATTACCTCTCAGATCAACGATCGGAGGCAGGAAATCGATCAGCTCGCGCATGCGATGGTGGAAAGCGGTCTGGCGGTCTGGTCCGGCGAGGCGGATGGCGATGGCCCTGACCGGCTGATTGTGCGCGGACGGGCGAATCTGCTGGATGCGGACGGGTCCGAAGCAGACCTGGACCGTATCAAGATCCTCTTTGACGATCTGGAGCGCAAGCGCGACATTGCCAATTTCCTGGAGCTTGCCGACGAAGGCGAGGGTGTACGCATCTTTATCGGCTCAGAGAATAAACTTTTCTCACTTTCGGGTTCCTCTTTGGTGGTCTCTCCTTATATGAACGCTGATCGAAAGATTGTCGGTGCGGTCGGGGTCATAGGCCCCACACGCCTTAATTATGGGCGGATCGTTCCGATTGTGGATTACACGGCGCAGTTGGTAGGCAAACTGATCGCCGACAGAAGTTAGAGGGCATGAATGATGGCCGAGCCAAAAAATGACGACTTTCTCGACAATCTCGAACAGGCAGAGGCCGAAGAGTACGAGGCTACCAACGAGGAGATATCCGACATCGATGCAGAAGTAGACAGTCTGCGCGCCGAGCGCGACAGCTATCAGGACAAGTTCATGCGCGCCTTGGCGGATACCGAGAATGTGCGTAAACGCGCCGAGCGTGACCGCCGCGAAGCCGAGAGCTACGGCGGGTCCAAGCTGGCCCGCGATCTGTTGCCGGTTTACGACAACCTGAAGCGCGCACTCGAAACTGTCGGAGAAGAGCAAAAAGCAGCGGTGCCGGGTCTGATCGAGGGGATCGAGCTGACCATGCGCGAGCTGCTCAATGTCTTTGGCCGTCACGGTATCCAGATCGTCTCGCCCGAGATCGGTGACAGATTCGATCCGCAGCAGCACGAGGCGATGTTCGAGGCACCTCTGCCGGGCACCAAGGTCGGCGATATCATCCAGGTGTCTGCCGAGGGCTTCATGCTGCATGACCGCATCCTGCGTCCCGCGCAGGTCGGCGTGTCGTCGATGCGGGACTAAAATGTACGCGCCGCCTAAAGCGGCGCGTACCCCGGCATCGCCACGGCTATAGGATTCTAATCCGCGGAATTTCCATCTTGCCCGCCGTCCAACAGCCGCTTGAGATCATAAACCAGATCCAGTGCCTCACGCGGTGTCAGCGCATCGGGCAGCACCGCAGCAAGGCGGTCTTCGACATCGGACGGTGCGGTGGATGGTCCGGGAGGCGGGGCCGCGCGCGCTGAAAACAGCGGCAGGTCATCAATCAACGCTTCGCGGGCCGCGCCGCCCTCGCGTTCGCCCCGTTCCAGCGCATCGAGAACGACGCGCGCCCTCTCGACCACTGCGGCTGGCAACCCGGCCAGTTTGGCGACCTGAACCCCATAAGAGCGATCTGCTGCGCCGCGCCGCACCTCGTGGAGAAAGATCACGTCACCGTCGTGCTCCTTGACGGTGACGGTGGCGTTGTCCACGCGGTTCAGTCTCTCGGTGAGGTTGGTCAATTCGTGGTAATGCGTGGCAAAGAGCGCGCGACAGTTGTTTACCTCGTGCAGATGCTCCAGCGTCGCCCAGGCGATGGACAGCCCGTCATATGTGGCGGTTCCACGCCCGATCTCATCGAGGATCACCAGCGCAGCCGCATCTGCCTGATTGAGGATCGCGGCGGTTTCGACCATCTCGACCATGAAGGTCGAACGCCCGCGCGCCAGATCGTCCGATGCGCCCACCCGGCTGAACAGTTGGCTGACCACGCCGATATGCGCCGATTTTGCCGGGACATAGCTGCCCATCTGGGCCAGCAGGGCGATCAGCGCATTCTGCCGCAGGAATGTCGATTTGCCGGCCATGTTGGGGCCGGTCAACAGCCAGATATCACTGTCGCCGCCCAGATCACAGTCATTGGCGATGAACGGCCCGCTCCCTTGGGCCCGCAGCGCGGCTTCGACCACGGGATGACGGCCGCCCTGGATATGTAGCGCGCGGCTGTCGTCCACCTGCGGGCAGCACCAATCCTGTTCCGACGCAAGATCGGCAAGTGCTGTGGTCAGATCCAGTTCGGACAACGCGCGGGCGGTCAGGGAAATCTCGGCCGATTGCTCCAGAATAGCAGATTTCAGGCTGTCATAGAGCCGCTTTTCAATTTCAAGCGCACGCCCGCCGGCGTTGAGGATACGCGTTTCCATCTCTGACAGCGGGACGGTGGTAAAGCGGACCTGATTGGCCGTCGTCTGGCGATGTTTGAACGTCTCGTTCAGCGGGGGTGACAGCATCTTGTCGGCATGAGTCGCGGTGACTTCGACAAAATATCCCAGTACGTTGTTATGTTTGACCTTCAGTGATGCGATGCCGGTTTCGCGCGCGTAATCGGCCTGCATCGCGGCGATTACATCACGCCCTTCGTCCCGCAGGCGCCTGGCTTCGTCCAGTTCGGCGTCATGGCCCGGTGCGATGAACCCGCCATCGCGTACCAACAGCGGCGGTTCGGCCACCAGCGCCTGTTCCAGCAACCCGAGCAGCGCATCATGGCCGCGCAAATTATCTGCCGCTTTGGTGAGGAGGTCGGGCAGAACGGTGTCCGCCAGCGTGGCAGCAATCGCCTCGGCCTGATCCAGCGCGTTGCGTACTGCGGCCAGATCACGCGGTCCGCCCCGGTCAAGTCCGAGCCGCGACAACGCCCGATCCAGGTCGGGGACCTTGCGCAGGGTGCTGCGCAAATCAGTCGATAATCGATCCTGTTCCGCCGCAAAAGATACTGCTTCCAGCCGTTTGTGAATCACATGCAGGTTGCGCGATGGACTGGACAGCCGCCGTTCCAGCAACCGCCCGCCGCCCGCCGTCACCGTCCGGTCAATCGTGGCAAGCAGGGATCCGGCACGCCCGCCGGACAGCGCATGGGTCAATTCCAGATTGCGGCGCGTCGCGGCGTCGATCTGCATCGCGCTCGCGCGGTCTTCGCGCTGGGGTGGACGCAGCAGGGGTAGTTTGCCCTTTTGCGTCAGTTCTAGGTATTCGACCAGCGCCCCCATAGCTGCCATTTCAGGCCGGGTGAAACTGCCGAAAGCATCAAGCGTGCCGACACCAAAGAGGGCGCAGAGCCGTTTTTCGGCGCCTGTACTGTCGAATGCGGCGCGCCCCAGAGAGGTCAGCGCCCCGCCTACTTCAGAGACTGTTTCGGCCCATTGTGTCCCTGATCCATCCACCGTGATCACTTCGGCAGGGCGCAGATGCGCCAGTTCGGGCGCCATGTGCGCTGCAGCAAGCGGCATCACGTGAAACGCACCGGTCGAGATATCGGCCCACGCCAGCGCATGGTCCCCACGCACCTCGGCAATGGCGGCGAGGTAGTTATGCCGCCGTGCCTCCAGCAGGCTCTCTTCGGTCAGTGTTCCGGGCGTTACCAGCCGGATGACCCCGCGCTTGACTACCGATTTGCCGCCGCGCTTCTTGGCCTCGGCGGGGGATTCCAACTGTTCGCAGACGGCCACGCGAAACCCTTTGCGGATGAGCGTCAGCAGATAGCCTTCGGCCGCGTGATACGGCACGCCGCACATCGCGATATCGGTTCCCAGATGCTTGCCTCGTTTGGTCAGGGCAATATCCAACGCCTCTGCGGCGAGGGTGGCATCGTCAAAAAACAACTCGTAGAAATCGCCCATCCGGTAGAACAGCAGCGCATCCGGATACGCGGCCTTGATCTCAAGGTACTGTGCCATCATCGGCGTGGCGGTCGGTGCAACAGATGTCACGAAATCCCCCCCAATCGCGTTTGCCGGACCCTACAAAGCCATGCCGCGCAGCGAAAGCCAAAAGCGCGTTTCTGTTGAGGCCGAACAAAAGGGCGGTTAAGGATGACAAATCGCTTTGCAAGGATATACCCCGCCAATGGCCAACCCGAAATTCACCGACGAAGAGGCACTGACCTTTCACCTGGAGCCGACGCCCGGCAAATTCGAGATCACCGCCACGGTGGCGATGACCACACAGCGCGACCTGAGCCTGGCCTACAGCCCGGGCGTCGCGGTGCCTTGTCTGGCCATCTCCGAAACCCCCGAGACGGCCTATGATTATACCAACAAGGGCAATCTGGTAGCGGTTATCTCGAACGGAACGTCGGTACTGGGGCTTGGCAATCTTGGCGCGCTTGCGTCCAAGCCGGTGATGGAGGGCAAGGCGGTCCTGTTCAAGCGGTTCGCGGACGTCAACAGCATAGATATCGAGCTGGATACCGAAGACCCCGATGCGTTCTGTAACGCGGTGCGCCTGATGGGTCCGACCTTTGGCGGAATCAACCTGGAAGATATCAAGGCGCCGGAATGTTTCATCATCGAGCAGCGCCTCAAGGAAGAGATGGATATCCCCGTCTTTCACGATGACCAGCATGGCACGGCGGTGATCTGTGCCGCCGGGCTGATCAATGCACTGCATCTGTCGGGCAAGAAGATCGAGGATGTACGGATTGTCCTTAACGGCGCGGGGGCGGCGGGGATCGCCTGTCTGGAACTGCTCAAGGCCATGGGCGCGCGCAATGAAAATTGCATCATGTGCGACACCAAGGGTGTGATCTATCGGGGCCGTACTGACGGCATGAACCAGTGGAAATCGGCGCATGCGGTGACGACGGACCTGCGCACGCTGGAAGAGGCGATGAAGGATTGCGATGTGTTCCTCGGCGTGTCGGCCAAGGGCGCGGTGACGCAAGAGATGGTGGCGGCAATGGCACCCGATCCGGTGATTTTTGCGATGGCGAACCCCGATCCGGAAATCACACCGGAAGAGGCCCATGCGGTGCGCGAGGATGCCATCATTGCCACCGGGCGCAGCGACTATCCCAACCAGGTGAACAACGTTCTGGGCTTTCCCTACCTGTTTCGCGGGGCGCTGGATGTGCATGCCCGCGCGATCAACGACGAGATGAAGATCGCCTGCGCCGAGGCGTTGGCGAAACTGGCGCGCGAGGATGTGCCGGACGAGGTCGGCATGGCCTATGGCCGCAAGCTGAGTTTCGGGCGCGATTACATCATTCCCGCGCCATTTGATCCGCGCCTGATCTACACCATCCCGCCTGCCGTGGCGCGGGCCTGTATGGATACAGGTGCGGCGCGCAGGCCGATCGTGGACATGGACGCCTACGAGGTCACGCTCAAGACGCGGATGGATCCGACGGCGGCGATCATGCGGTCGATCAATGCGCGGGCGCGCGCCGCCCAGGCGCGGATGATCTTTGCCGAAGGTGACGATCCGCGCGTTCTGCGTGCCGCCGTGCAGTATCAGCGTGCGGGCATGGGCAAGGCGCTGGTCGTCGGACGCGAGGCAGATGTACGGGCCAAGCTGGAAGCGGCGGGTATGGCCGATGCAGTGTCCGAACTGGAGGTCGTGAATGCGGCCAATACCGAGCATCTGGAGGAATACAGATCGTTTCTGTACGCCCGCTTGCAGCGCAAGGGGTA
The DNA here is from genome assembly GCA_947503145.1 of uncultured Roseovarius sp. GTDB lineage: Bacteria > Pseudomonadota > Alphaproteobacteria > Rhodobacterales > Rhodobacteraceae > Roseovarius. The sequence goes on along the minus strand of CANNCP010000001.1, from coordinate 139,466 downwards.
TGACCGACAGGACGCGCACAGGCTGGCGGCGCGGGACCGGCATATCTTTGCCTCGTTGATGCTGGCGCATGGGCATGGTGACGGGCTTGTTACCGGCGCGACGCGCAAATCGGCGCATGTGCTGGAACTGATCAACCACGTGTTCGATGCCAATGCCGAAGATGGGGCAGTAGGTGTCACCGCACTGATGCTCAAGGGGCGCATCGTTCTGGTGGCTGACACGCTGGTGCATGAATGGCCGGATGAGAATGATCTGGCCAATATCGCCGAAGGGTCGGTGCGTGTGGCGCGGCATCTGGGATTGGAGCCACGGGTGGCGTTTGTCAGCTTTTCGACATTCGGCTATCCGCGCTCCGAGCGCGCGGAAAAGATGCACCTTGCGCCAGAAGTCCTGGAAGCGCGTGGCGTTGATTTCGAATTCGAAGGCGAAATGACAGTCGATGTGGCGCTGAACACGACCGCGCAGGAAAATTACCCCTTCCAGCGGTTGACCGGTCCGGCGAATATTCTGGTGGTGCCGGCGCGGCACTCTGCCTCTATCTCGGTCAAGCTGATGCAGGAGATGGCGGGTGCAACAGTGATCGGACCGATCCTGTCGGGTGTCAATCAGTCGATCCAGATCTGTTCGTCTTCGTCGACGGCGAACGATATTCTGAACATGGCTGTTCTGGCGGCGTGCAAGGTCGGGTGACACCGCGTGTGGCAGCGCCGGACCTGAGTATTTTTGGAAAAATGAAAGGGTTGGATGGCGTCTGCAATCCCGGCCCGATCAACAGCAGACCGGCTGTGCCGGGTGGTGTATTTGTCTTATATGTCGTAGCGGCGTAGCGCCGAGCCTCTACCGCCCTCATGGTGCACAGAACAGGGGGACCGCCGCCGAGGCGATCCCGGCCCTGAATGAGCAGTGCGCGTTTCCGGTTCAGTGACCTTTGGCAAAGGGTGCCGCCGCGCCCCAGAGAGCCATTACCCGTTCATCACGGCCACATGCCTTGCGGTAGCGCTTGTACGCTTCTGACTGGCGCTTGGGGCCGAACCGGGTCACGATGAGCTTGCTGCCCTTGTAATAGCCCTGATGGTAATCCTCGGCCTTGTAGAAGGTCTGAAGCGGCAGCACGGGGGTCACGATCTTTTGGCCCAGTACGGCCTGCGCCTTGGCGATGGCGGTCTGGGCAGCGGATTTCTCTGACGGGCCGTCTGCAAAAATCGCGGTGCGGTAGCTCTCGCCACGGTCACAGAACTGGCCGCCCGCATCCGTGGGATCGACCGAGCGCAGGAACATCGCCAGCAGGGTGTCGCGGCTGACGCGGGACGGGTCATACATGATCTGCACCGCCTCGAAATGGCCAGTGCCGCCGCGCGTTACGTCCTTGTAGGTGGGGTTCTTCAACGTGCCGCCGGTATAGCCCGAAACAACATCGCCGACGCCCGGTACGGATTCAAAATCCGCCTCGACGCACCAGAAACAGCCACCGGCGACGGTCAGAACCTCAGTGCCTGCGGCATGGGCATGTTTGCCCTGCGCGACAAGGCCGATCACGATCAACGCGCCCAGCAAAATGGTCTTCAGCATGGTTGTTGCACTCATCATGATTGCGGGTCCTCCCTGGATTGCCCCGAGCATGACCGATGCCGCGCGATCCGCCAATACGCCGAAACACGATATCACGCGCAGGTGAAAGCAGTTTACCCCCGCCGTGGGCATTGAAAGATACGTGAAGAGGGGCGTCTGCAACGAATCGCAAGCGTGCCGCCGTGGATCATCCGGCCCAGGCGGGTGTCCGTAAGGAGGGCAGCCCGCCCGAGCAAGCCGGGCGAGGGGCGGACCGCCGAAACGTTTTAGCCTTTTACCCGGCGATCCCGGGCCGCCAGAAGTTTCAGTCGCAGCGCGTTGAGCTGGATGAAACCTGCCGCGTCTTTCTGGTCATAGGCGCCGGCGTCTTCTTCGAATGTGACATGCGCTTCGGAGTAAAGCGAATGATCGGACCAGCGTCCGACGCAGCTGGCCGACCCCTTGTAGAGCTTCAGCCGCACCGTGCCGGTCACATGTTTCTGGCTCTTGTCGATGGCCGCTTGCAGCATCTCGCGTTCGGGCGAGAACCAGAAGCCGTTATAGATCAGCTCGGCGTAATGCGGCATCAGGCTGTCCTTGAGGTGCCCTGCGCCGCTGTCGAGTGTGATCTGCTCAATGCCGCGATGTGCCTCCAGCAGGACGGTGCCGCCGGGGGTCTCGTAGATGCCGCGCGATTTCATCCCGACAAAGCGGTTTTCGACAAAATCAAGCCGACCAATGCCGTGTTTGCCGCCCAACTCGTTCAGCCGGGTCAGGATGGTGGCGGGCGACAGGGCCTCGCCATTGATGCTGACGGCGTCGCCGTGCTCAAAGCCGACCTCGATGAATTCGGGTGTATCGGGCGCATCCTCGGGTGCGACGGTGCGCTGGTAGACGTAATCGGGCGCGGCCTCTGCCGGATCTTCCAGCACCTTGCCTTCGGACGAGGTGTGCAGCAGGTTCGCATCGACCGAAAACGGCGCTTCGCCGCGTTTGTCCTTGGCGATGGGAATCTGGTTTTTCTCGGCAAAATCCAGCAAGCGCGTGCGCGAGGTCAGATCCCATTCACGCCAGGGCGAGATGACATTGATATCGGGATTCAGCGCGTAGGCGGCCAGTTCGAACCGGACCTGATCATTGCCCTTGCCGGTGGCGCCGTGAGCGATCGCATCGGCGCCGGTCATTGCGGCGATTTCCACCAGACGTTTGGAAATCAGCGGGCGGGCGATCGAGGTGCCCAGCAGATACTGCCCCTCATAGAGCGCATTGGCGCGGAACATCGGAAAGACGAAATCGCGCACGAATTCCTCGCGCACGTCCTCTACATAGATATTTTCGGGCTTGATCCCCAGCATCACGGCTTTTTCGCGGGCCGGTTCCAGCTCTTCTCCCTGGCCGAGATCGGCGGTGAATGTCACCACCTCGCAGCCATATTCGGTCTGAAGCCATTTCAGGATGATAGAGGTATCAAGGCCGCCGGAATAGGCCAGCACAACTTTCTTGGGCGCGGACATGTGTCTTTCCTTTGTCAGGGTCGCGCCGGGAGTTAGCCGGTTTTTCGGACAGGGGCAAGGGAAGCCAAGCTTGGCGCGTGTGGGTAAGCATGGTCGAGATATCCGGGAAAATCACGCGGAGCCGGAAAGAATATGACCGGGCCGAAAGTCATCGTGATGCCCTGTGCATGGTCTGGCGGGGTCGAGGGGGGCCATTGGACTGAATTGCGGCTGCGTGTTATCGGGCATGATTTGCACGCGCCTCTTGCGCGCCTGCGGGGGATCGGGCAGGCAGGGCAGATGAATGATTTTCGACAGAACGCCCGGACCGCCGAGGCCGCAATGCGTACCGTATTCGACGCAACACCGTTACAACGCAACGAACATCTGAGCGAGCGGTACGAGGCCAATATCCTGCTCAAGCGCGAGGACCTGACACCGGTGCGCTCTTACAAGCTGCGCGGCGCGTTCAATGCCATGCGCAAGGTTCTGGATGCGGTGCCGGAGGATGGTGCTGCGCCGATTTTTGTCTGCGCCAGTGCCGGCAACCATGCGCAGGGAGTTGCGTTCATGTGCCGCCATTTTGGCGTTGAGGGCGTGATTTACATGCCGGTGACCACGCCGCAGCAGAAAGTCGGCAAGACCGAGACCTTTGGCGCCGGTGCCGTGAGGATCGAGCTGACGGGAGATTATTTTGACGTCGCGCTGGCCGCCGCACAGGCCTACTGCACGCAGATTGGCGGGCATTTCCTGTCGCCTTTTGACGATGAGGACGTGATTGAAGGCCAGGCCTCGGTTGCGGTCGAGATCGAGCGCGAGTTGGGCGGGCTGCCTGATCATATCGTCATGCCGGTGGGTGGCGGGGGTCTGTCGGCAGGGGTGTCCAGCTATGTCGGCGACGGGGCCGAACTGACGCTGGTCGAGCCCGAGGGCGGGGCGTGTCTGGGCGCGGCCCTGCGGGCGGGCATGCCGGTGCACTTGCCCTACGTCAACAGCTTTGCCGACGGGGCGGCGGTGGCGCAGGTCGGCGCGCGCACTTTCGCGCGGCTGCGTCATCTCGATCCGGGGCAGGCGATAACGATCCCCGAGGACCGGCTGTGCACCACGATGGTCGAGATGCTGAACATCGAGGGTATCGTTCTGGAACCGGCCGGCGCGCTGGCGGTAGATGCGCTCAAGGATATGCGCAACCGTATCCGGGGCAAGACGGTGGTCTGCGTGACATCGGGCGGGAATTTCGATTTCGAGCGGCTGCCCGAGGTCAAGGAACGTGCGCAACGCTATTCGGGGGTCAAGAAATACTTTATCCTGCGCATGCCGCAACGCCCCGGTGCGCTACGGGATTTTCTCAATCTGCTGGGACCGGAGGATGATATCGCCCGGTTTGAATACCTCAAGAAGTCGGCGCGCAATTTCGGGTCGGTCCTGATCGGGATCGAAACCAGCCGCGAGGAGAATTTCGCGCGGCTGCTTGCCGATCTGCGCGAACGCGAGTTCGAGTTCCGCGATATCACCAATGACGAGGTGCTGGCCGAGTTCCTGATTTAAGACGTTTCGTGAAAAACCTGACTTATCGGTTTTTGTGAAATGCTTTGGTACCGCCGTTCAGGCGGTGCCGAGTCGGCCCAACCCGGCCAGAAATTCGGTGCAGGATGCGTCAAAGGAGCCGAGGATCGCGGGCATGTCGATCTGGTCGAAATGACCGGCGGCGGCGGCTGATTCGCCGATCTGGCACAGACCCGAAAATTGGCGAAACCCGAGGTTCAGCGCGCTGCCCTTGAGAAAATGCAGTCTGTCCTCCCAGGTCTCGGGCGGGCAGCCCGCACGCAGCACGGTGATTTCCTCGTCCACTTCTTCGAGAAACAGCTCGACCACATCGCCGAAATCCTCGGCACCGATTTCGTCGCGCAACTCCGTGATCCTGGTCCAGTCAATCATGGCACGCCCTACAGTCTGATACCTCCACCCTAGTCTGGCCCCTCTGGCGTTAATCCGGAGTTACCGGGGCAAGGTTCGATCCCGACAAGTTGCGTGGCATTTTAGCATTCACATCATGTTAAGGCACATCGGGCAATCAATGCAGTGCGGGGCAGGAATGAGGGGTGAAATGTGCTATACGCACAACCATCGACCGAGGGCGCAGAACCGGGGCGGGCTGCGATCCGGCATGTCCTGGTTGTCGATGACAGCCGACTGCAACGGCGGATCTTGACCAGCTCTCTCAGGAAATGGGGTTTTGACATATCAGAGGCTGCATCGGGGCAGGAAGCGTTGGATATCTGCCGCATGACCCCACCTGATCTGGTGCTGAGCGATTGGATGATGCCGGGTATGAACGGGCCTGAATTCTGCCGTGAATTCAGAGTTATGACTCGGGATTCCTACGGCTATTTTATCCTGCTTACATCAAAATCCGAAAAGGATGAGGTGGCGCACGGTCTTGATGCGGGGGCTGACGATTTTCTGACCAAGCCGGTGAATGCGGGCGAGTTGCGGGCGCGTATCGCCGCGGGCGAACGTATCCTGCGGATCGAGCGCGAACTGGTCGAGAAGAACAGGCTGGTAGAATCGACGCTGGCGGAATTGCAGAATGTCTATGACCTGCTGGACAGCGATCTGGTGGAAGCCAAGAAACTGCAGCAATCGCTGGTTTCGGAACGATACCGTGATTTCGGCCCGGTCGAAGTGTCGCTGTTGCTGCGCGCCAGCGGCCATGTGGGCGGTGATCTGGTCGGCATGTTCCCGGTCAGCGCGACGCGCGTCGGCCTCTATGGGATCGACGTATCGGGGCATGGCATCAGTTCGGCACTGATGACAGCACGGCTGGCGGGCTATCTGTCGGCCACGAACCCGTCACAGAACATCGCGTTGGAGGTTAACGATCACGGTGTGTATGTGCCGCGCCCGCCGGACGAAACCGTTGCCGCGCTGAATCGGCTGATCCTGAGCGAAATGGAGACAGAGCACTATTTTACCCTGCTGCTGGCGGATGTGGATCTGGCCAGCGGGCGGGTGCGGATGTGTCAGGCAGGCCATCCGTGCCCGGCGATTCAGCGCGCCGACGGCACGGTCGAGATGGTCGGAACCGGAGGGCTGCCCGTGGGGCTGATCCCGGAGGCCGAATACACGGGTTTCGAGGTGCAGCTGTTTAGTGGCGACCGGCTGATGATCTATTCAGACGGGGTGTCCGAATGTCACGATCCGCAGGGCGGTATGCTGGACGATGACGGGTTGGCGGGCATGCTGGGCGATCTGCGACAGACGCGGGGGATGGCCATGTTGGAATCGCTGGTATGGAAGCTGACCGGTTTCGCGGGCAGCGATAATTTCGAAGATGACGTGTCCGCCGTGCTATTGGAGGTCAAACAGGTGCCGAACGTCGGCTGAGGCCCGGAACCGGACCCCGGATCAGAGGCAGAATGTTTCGACAAACAGCCGATCGCCGGAATTGCCCAATTCTGCCGCCGCCTGATCCACGCTGATCACTAGTGGCGTGTGGCCCGGCTCGGTAGGGTCGGCGATCTGCCGCACAGGCCGGGCGGTGTAGATCGTGCAGATCTTTTCGGCCCAGAGGTCGTATTCGGGCATGAAGACGAACCGGCGGAACGCACCCAGCCGCCGCGGTGCCGCGATATGCCAGCCGGTTTCCTCGAACACCTCGCGGTGCAGCGCCTGTAGAGGTGATTCGCCCGGGTCGATGCCGCCGCCGGGCAGTTGCAGTTCCGGTCCCGGATCAGCCTGAAGCGTGACCAATAGGCCGCGCCGAAGCGGCAGGATCGCATAAGCCCCCGGGCGCAGACGATAACGGATGCTGGGGTCGGGTGCGGCGCCGACACGTCTGATCATGGTTTCCCGCCCCCTTGGACCTTACCTTGAATCTGCCTATATCTTCAGGATATGCCAAGCTCTGGCAGATAAGGAAACCCCATGACTATTGCGGCGAAACTCGCCTGGGACGATACGGTATTGCCGTTCCAGTTGGACCAATCGGATATCAGGGGCCGCGTTGCGCGGCTCGACGGGGTGCTGGACGGCATCCTGAAACAGCACGATTATCCCAACCAGATCGAGGCGCTGGTGGCCGAAATGGCGCTGCTGACGGCGCTGATCGGTCAGACGATCAAGCTGCGCTGGAAGCTGTCACTACAAGTGCAGTCCAAGGGCGCGGTGCGGATGATCGCAACCGATTACTACGGCCCGGGTGCAGAGGGCGAACCGGCGCGGATTCGCGCCTATGCCAGCTATGACGCCGCCCGCCTGACGGATGGTGCGCCTTTTGATCAGATGGGCGAGGGATATTTTGCGGTACTTCTGGACCAGGGCGAGGGGACTGAGCCTTACAAGGGGATCACGCCGCTGGCCGGTGGCAGCCTGGGCGCCTGCGCCGAGGCGTATTTTGCCCAGTCAGAGCAGCTGCCGACGCGGTTTTCGCTCAGCTTTGGCCGTTCGACCGAGGCGGGCGGGAACGAGTATTGGCGCGCGGGCGGCGTGATGCTGCAACATATGCCACCGGCGTCGCCATTTGCCACGGATGGCGGATCGGGCGAGACAAGGCTGCTGGCAGCGGACGATATACTGGACGAGGAAGAGGGCGAAAACTGGCGCCGCGCGAATATCCTGCTCGATACCGTGGAGGAAATCGAGCTGATCGGCCCGACGGTGCCGCCTACGGACCTGCTGGTGCGGCTCTTTCACGAAGAGGGGCCGCGCGTGTTCGATGCACAGCCGGTGCGGTTTGGCTGTACCTGTTCAGAGGATCGGGTGCGCCAGAGCCTGTCGATCTATTCGGCCAGCGATATCGAGAAGATGACCACCGATGATGGTCGTGTGACTGCTGATTGCCAGTTCTGCGGTGCCCATTACGACATGGACCCCACAACGCTGGGCTTTGAAGCCAGAAGCGGTGCAGGCGATGACGCATGACCCACTGGACCGGGTGCGCGCAGCACTGATAAACCCGTCTGGCGCCTCGTCGGATTTCGACCTGAACCCCGAAACGGTGCTGCCCGAGGGCCGCCGCCTGCGCCCTGCCGGGGTTCTGGTGCCGATCCTGCCGGGCCGCGACGGGCCGCGCGTGATCCTGACCAAGCGATCCTCGGCATTGAAGCATCATCCGGGGCAGATCGCCTTTCCGGGGGGCAAACAGGACCCGGGCGACGCGGATGTAATCGCCGCAGCACTGCGCGAGGCAAATGAGGAAATCGGTCTCGACCCGGCGCTGGTCGAGGTTATGGGCACGATGCCGATGCATGAGACCGTGACAGGGTTTTGCGTCACGCCGGTGATTGGTCGCGTGTTGCGGGGCTTTGACCCGGTGCCAGAGGCGGGCGAGGTGGACGAGGTTTTCGATGTGCCGCTGACGTATCTGTTGGCACGCAGCAATTACCGGATCGAGGCGCGGTACTGGCGTGGCACATTGCGGCGTTATTACACCGTTCCATTTGGTCCCTATTACATCTGGGGCGCGACGGCGCGTATCCTGCGCGGCATTGCCGATGTGTCAGAGCAACCATGAAGATCACCGGTGACTGGCTGAATGCACGACATCTGCAGGCGGTATTCGCGCTGATCGCAAACGGCGGACACGCGGCTTATCTGGTCGGTGGTGCGGTACGTGACGCGGTGCTGGGACGTCCGGTGGGCGATCTCGATCTGGCGACGGATGCAACACCCCAACAGGTGATCGCATTGGCAGAGGCGGCGGGAATACGCTGCGTGCCGACGGGACTGGATCACGGCACCGTGACGCTGGTGGTGGACGGTATGCCGCACGAAATCACCAGTTTTCGCCGCGATGTGGAAACCGACGGGCGGCACGCACGTGTTGTCTTTACTGATGACATGGCCGAGGACGCGCGCCGCCGCGATTTCACGATGAACGCGCTTTACGCGCAGGCGGATGGCACGGTGATTGATCCGCTGGGCGGGTTGGCCGATGCGCTGGCCGGGCGGGTGCGGTTCGTCGAAGACCCCGCGCGGCGTATTCGTGAGGATTATCTGCGTATCCTGCGGTTTTTCCGGTTCTTTGCGTGGTTCGGCGATAAGGGCGATATCGACTCCGAGGGGCTGGCAGCGGCGGCGCGGTATCAGGACGGGCTGGCCGGAATCGCGCGCGAACGGATCGGTCAGGAGATGCGCAAGCTGCTTGCCGCATCGGACCCTGCACCTGCGGTTGCGGCGATGCGGCAGAGCGGTATCCTGACGCGCATCCTGCCCGGTAGTGACGACAGCGGACTGGGGCCTTTGGTACATTATGAGGTTACGCATCAGATCGCCCCGGAGGCCATTCGGCGGCTTGCGGCCTTGGGTGGCGCGGATGTGGCAGACCGGCTGCGGCTGAGTAATGCCGAAGCGGCGCGCTTGATCGTGTTGCGCGATGCGGTGGGTCTGGGCGATGCGCCTGACGTTCTGGGCTACCGACACGGCTTTGATACCGCGCGCGATATCCTGCTGTTGCGCGAGGCGCTGCTGGAAAGCCCCCTGCCAGAGGAAGCATTCAGGGCAGCGGCGCAAGGGGCCGAGGCGACGTTTCCAATCAAGGCCGCCGATTTGATGCCCGCACTGTCCGGCCCCGCGCTGGGCGACGCGCTGAAGGCGCTGGAGACCCGGTGGATCGCATCGGGATTTGCCCTGAGCCGGAATGATCTGTTGAAGGACGTACAATAATGAGCCGCCATACCATCTTGCGCCTGGGGCATCAGGGCGACGGGATCGCCGAAGGGCCGGTCTATGCGCCGCTCACACTGCCGGGCGAAGTGGTCACAGGCACGCTGAACGGCACCCGCCTGTCTGGTATCCGGATCGAGGAACCGGTGGATATGCGGGTCAAACCGCCCTGTCGGCATTTCAAATCCTGTGGCGGTTGCCAGCTTCAGCACGCCTCGGACACCTATCTGGCGTCATGGAAAGCAGAAATCGTGCGCAGCGCGCTGGACGCCCATGATCTGAGTGCCGATTTCGCACCCATTGCCACGTCTCCGGCGCAGGCGCGTCGCCGCGCCACGCTGACCGCACGGCGGACGAAAAAGGCCGCAATGGCGGGCTTTCATGCCAAGGGGTCTGACGTGATCGTGGAAATCCCCGATTGTCAGCTGCTGCACCCCGACCTGATGCGCGCGATCCCGGCGGCCGAGGCGCTGGCGCTGCATTGTGCCAGCCGCAAGGGTACGCTGAGCGTCGCCGCGTGCCTGTCGGCCGGCGGGCTTGACCTGCATGTGACGGGGGGCAAGCCGCTGGACGGACCGTTGCGCATCCAACTGGCTCAGCTGGCCGAGACGCATGATCTGGCGCGCCTCAGCTGGGAGGACGAAACCGTAGCGCAGCGCAGCATACCAGAGCAGGTCTTTGGCGCGGCTCGCGTGACCCCGCCGCCCGGCGCGTTCCTGCAGGCAACAGCAGAGGGCGAGGCAGCTTTGCTGGCGGATGTGATGGCGGGCACGGCGGGGGCGGTGCGCATCGTCGATCTCTTTGCCGGGTGCGGCACGTTTACCTTGCCGTTGGCGGGGGAGGCGCAGGTACATGCGGTCGAGGGCGACGCGGCGATGATCGGCGCGCTTGAGGCGGGCTGGCGCAAGGCGTCGGGCCTGAAACAGCTCACCACCGAGGCGCGTGACCTGTTTCGCCGTCCGCTGTTGCCCGATGAGCTGGCCCACTTTGACGCCGCCGTGCTCGATCCGCCGCGTGCAGGCGCCGAGGCGCAGGTGGCCGAACTGGCCCGCGCACAGGTAGCGCGGATCGCCTATGTGTCGTGCAACCCGCTGACATTTGCGCGTGACGCGGCGGTGCTGGTGGCGGCAGGCTATGCGCTGGGTCAGGTCCGGGTGGTCGATCAGTTCCGCTGGTCCGCCCATATCGAGCTGGTTGCGCAGTTTACGCTGAATTCGGCGTGAGCGGGCAAAAACCCCCTATCTGACGCCCCCCTATCCGAGCTAAGCTGTGTCCGAGGCAAAAAACGGGTGGAAAAACCATGCGAATATTCAAATTTCTGGCGCTTGCGTTAGTGGTCGTCGGCCTTTCTGGCTGTGCGTCGAAATTCAAGACCTACAACGGTCCCGAAGTGACCCATGTCGTGGTCAAGAAGGACGCGCGCAAGATGTACCTGCTGCACCACGAGAAGGTGTTGGCGAGTCATAAGGTCGAGCTGGGTTTCGCCCCCGAAGGCCACAAGACCGAGCGCGGCGACGGCAAGACCCCCGAGGGTCTATACCGTATCGACCGGCGCAACCCGAACAGTGATTTTCACCTGTCGATCGGGATTTCCTATCCCAATACGGCGGACCGCGCGCAGGCCCTTGCGCGGGGCAAGAGCCCTGGCGGCGACATCTTTATCCACGGGCGCCCGAACAAGAAATCTGGCACCGGGCCCGACTGGACCGCCGGATGCATTTCGGTGAAGAATCGCGAGATAGAACAGATCTATGCGATGGTGAAGAACGGGACGCCGATCACGATCAGCCCATAAAGGTTATCCGGTAGCTGACAGGTAGGCCGGCCGCGCCTCGGGGCTTGACCCGGGGCGCTGGCAGAGCGGCAATTACGCGCGCTTGCTTTGGCCAGACGGCCTTAGTTGCCCATCACCATTGTCCACCAGATCTTGCCATTGTCTTCCTGAAGCCAGGAAAAGCCCATCCGGCGGGCATCGGGCGACAGGATCACGTTACGTGTGCTGGGCTCATCCATCCAGGCGGCGAGCGTTTCCAGCTCGGTCTCGTAGGTTTCCGATATGTTTTCGCCCACCAGTTCGCCCTCGAAACCGACGCGGCGGACCCGGTCGATCGGCGAAGAGCCGTCAGAACCGAAATGCCATGGGCGGTTTTGTACCGACATATCACGCGAATGGGTCGCGGCGGCAGCGTTCAGCTTGGCGTCGAGCTGTACCATCGGTCTCCCGGCAGCTTCGCGCAGGGCATTGACCGAATCGAGCATGCGGAACTGAATCTCTGACGAATCACCTGTGCGGATTCGGTAAACCCTGGGCAACGGCTTGCCGTCGGCGCCAAGTGTCGGTTGCGGCGGCGGGGGCGCCGCACAGGCCCCGAGTGTCAGAACGGCCGACAATAGAAGTATCAGTATACGCGCCATATGGTGAGTCCATCCTGTTGGATTGCTTCGAGCAAGCTCTACAATGCCCGGCGTTGCGTTTCAAACCCACATGACCGGAACTTTGCCGCCACACGCTGGTTTGAATTGCGACTGCGACATTCGCGCCATATATTCACGCATCAAATAAATTCGGAACCCTTGGGAGACAAGTATGTTTATGAAATTCTCCAACAGGCTGAATAGACGCCATTTTCTGGCAGGCACAGCGGCCATGATCGGTGCCCCGGCACTGGCTCAGGATGTGGACGGTGCGGGCACGGTCGAGATCGAGCGCGAAGTAACAGAGACGGTGCGGCGCAATATCTCCAGTTTTCGGGCGCTGGACTGGCAGCCATACTTCTCGACACTTAGGAATGGTGCGATCCTGGTCGATGTCGACTCACGGGCGCTGCATTACTGGGGCGAGGATGGCAATACCTACCGGCTTTATCCCTCCAGCGTGCCCCTGAGCGAGGAACTGACACGTCGCGGGCGCACCAGCGTGGTCCGCAAGGTGGAGGGTCCGGATTGGCGCCCGACCCCTTCCATGCTTCGGCGCAACCCGGATTGGCCGAGATATGTCGGACCCGGGCCGGATAACCCGTTGGGGACCCATGCGCTTTATCTTAGCTGGACCTATTACCGTATCCACGGCACCCACGACACGCGCAAGATCGGGCGGCGCTCTTCGAATGGGTGCATCGGACTTTATAACCAGCATATCGCCCAACTCTTCGGAATGGCCAAGGTCGGTACTCAGGTGTTGCTTATTTGACGAAAACAGGGCAATTTGTATCTTCGGATCATCAAGTTGGGTTTGCATTCCATGCAGATTGCTGATTAGAAAAATATCACGAGGTAAGTCTTGGGAGCTTGGCGTTGCGATGTGCGACGTCGGGCCAATATCTGGAGGATACTATGAAAAAACTCGCTCTCGCCGCTGCTCTGTCCGCCGCTGCTTCGACCGGTTTCGCCGGCACTTACGAAGAGCCGATTATGGAAGCACCGGTCATCGTTGAAGAAACGCAGGCAAGCTCTTCGGCTGCAGGCATCTGGATTCCGCTGGTTCTGCTGGCGATCGTCGCTGCTGCAATTGCTATCGACTAAGCCAAACGGCGTTTCCAAAATGAAAAAGGCGGTGGGAAACCACCGCCTTTTTCTGTTGCGGGTATCCCGCAGCCGTACTGCCCTGCACCGCCGCGACTAAAGCCTTCCGCCTTTTGTCGGATCACAGCAATATGGCGTAACGCACGTAACCTGTTGATCGTGTGGGTATTTCGGGAAAACTTGATGAGTCATGTCAGTCTCGAAAGACCTTAGCCTGTCCAGCCTTTGAGGTTCTCGCGGATCACCGAGCAGAGCGCGGAGATATGAGCCGGGTCGTCGTTGAGGCAGGGAATGTAAGTAAACGCCTCGCCGCCCGCCTCTTCAAAGCTTTCGCGGATTTCCTCGTTGATCTCTTCCAGCGTCTCGATGCAGTCGGCGGAGAAGGCCGGAGCGATGACCGCGATATTTTTCTTGCCGTCTTCGCGGGCCAGACGCGCGACCTCTTTTACCGTGTAGGGTTTCAGCCATTCTTCGGGGCCGAACACCGACTGGAACGTAGTGGTGATGCGGCTCTCATCCCATCCCAGACGCTCGCGCAGCAGCCGCGTCGTTTTCTGGCACTGGCAATGATAGGGATCGCCCTGTGTCAGGTAACGTTGCGGCATCCCATGATAGGATACCACCAGCATTTCTGGTTTGTTTTCGGCGGCGGCGTAGGCGGTTTCGACCGATTGCGCCAGCGCCTCGATGTATTCGGGATGTTCGAAATAGGCCTCGACCGTGCGCGCTGCCGGTTGCTGTATTTCCGTCATCAGCGCGCGAAAGAACTGGTCATTTGCGGTGGCCGATGTAGCCCCGGCATATTGCGGGTAAAGCGGGAAAAACAGGATGCGGGTGCAGCCTGCCTGTACCATTTCGCGGACCTTTGATTTGGTCGAGGGGTTGCCGTAACGCATGCAGAAATCCACCATGACCTCGTCGCCCAGGTCGGTGTGCAGTGCGTCTGCGATGGCGGCGGTCTGATCACGGGTTATGGTCAGCAGCGGGCTTTCGTCCCGTTCCATGTTCCAGATCGATTTATAGGCGGCACCGCTGGTAAAGGGGCGTTTGCTGAGGATGATGAGTTGCAGCAGCGGTTGCCACTTCCACGGGGCATAGTCGATTACCCGGCGGTCTGACAGAAACTCGTTCAGGTAACGGCGCATGGACCAGTAATCGTAATGGTCCGGCGTGCCCAGATTGGCCAGCAGGACGCCGGTTTTTGCCGACGGGATCGCGGGATGGTCGGCGGGGGCGTGGGCAGGGCATCTGGCTGACTGGCTGGAATCACGCATATTGGGGGGTCCTCGTCTTTGTCATGTCACCGGATGAACCAGGACATGGGGGGTTGCTCTGGGCATCAATCATCGAGGCGGGTTTCGCCCGTGCCGAGCGCATCGGCAAGTCGTGTAGTGGCAGACCCGGGGCGCAGCGGCTTGGGCTGCGACGCATCAGGTGCCCAGCCGGTCAGGAATACCAGGTCGAACGTGGCCGGGATACGCCCGCCCGCGTCACCAAAGGCCTGCCGGTAGTGGTGTTCGGCCCGGTCCAGCACCGCGCGGCGGGTGAAATGGCGCGGGCGGGTTGTCAGTGCGCAGGTCTCGCCCATGGCGCGCAGATCGTGCATCAGCGCCCGCATGTCGCTGTAGGAGGCGGTCAATGGCACCGTATCGGCCACCGGCAGCGCCAGCCCCCCGCGTTGCAGGAGCGCGCCGAGATCGCGTATTTCGGCCATCGGCGCGACGCGCGGCGACAGCCCGCCTGTGACTTCGGATTCGGCCTGCGCCAGTGCCGCCCGTAACTGATGCAGGGTCTCGCCACCGAACAGCACGGCCAGCAGCAGTCCATCGGGACGCAGGGCGCGGCGGCACTGGATGAGCTGCCCCACCGGATCGTTGGCCCAATGCAGTGACAGGGCATGGATCACCAGATCATGCGCGCCGACCTCCAGCCCAAGCGTTTCGTCATCCGGCACGCAGGCCGCATCCGGAAAGGCCGCCTGCCAGCAGGCGGGATGTCCGCTCACGATCGCTGGCGCGGTAAAGGATTTGTTAACCAGTGCCAGACGATCCTTGATCTCGTCCACTGCAGTCATGTGCAGGAAATCCGCAGGCGCGTGGGCGGCGCGGGTGCGGTTGCGCATCAGGGCTGCGCGGTCGGTCAGAGGCAAAGGCAGTGTCATGGGAGGCACATAACGCCATGGGAGCATCATTTCAATCTGCCCTGCGGCTGATCTATCCACCGCGCTGCATGGTCTGCGGCTGTCAGGTGGACAGTGATTTCGGCCTTTGCGGTCCGTGCTGGCGTGATACGCCTTTTGTCGTGGGGCTGGTCTGTGACGATTGCGGCATTCCACTGATGGCGGGGGGCGGTTCCGATGGCACGGTGCGCTGTGACGAATGCATGACACTGGCGCGGCCCTGGGCGCAGGGGCGCGCCGCGCTGATGTATGAGGGCAACGGGCGCAAACTGACGCTGGCACTGAAACACGGCGACCGACAGGATGTAGCGCGGCCCGCCGCCCTTTGGCTGGCCCGAACCGCGCGGCCCCTGATTCGCGATGGTATGCTGGTGGCCCCTGTACCGCTGCATTGGTTGCGCATGCTGAAACGGCGCTACAATCAGGCGGCGTTGCTGGCGCGCGCCGTGGCACAAGAGCTGGGGTTGGCCTATTGCCCAGATCTGCTGGTGCGTCCACATGCCACGCCCAGCCTGGGTGGGCTGGGCCGTGCGGCGCGTTTCGCAGCCATGCAGGCCGCTATCGGCGCGCATCCCAAACGGCGGCACCGAATGGCGGGGCGGCATGTGCTGCTGGTCGATGATGTGATGACCTCGGGCGCGACCCTGGCGGCGGCAAGCGAGGCATGTCTGACCGCCGGGGCACGCGAGGTTCGGATACTGGTACTGGCGCGGGCGGGCAAGGCACCTTAGATGTTGGGGAAACTCTTGCAAATTTGGGAACCCGGATGAAACCTGTCGAAATCTATACCTCGCCGCTGTGCGGTTATTGCCATGCTGCCAAGCGCCTGCTGAAACAGAAGGGCGTCAATTTTTCAGAGATCAACATTGTCACCCAGCCCGGAAAGCGTGCCGAGATGATGCAGCGCGCCAAGGGCGGGCGCACGGTGCCGCAGATTTTCGTGGGCGATACCCATGTGGGTGGCTACGACGAACTCAATGCGCTGGACCGGGCGGGCAAGCTTGACGCGCTGCTGGCGGCGTGAGGACGATGTGAGGGCGGCACTCCTCCAGCTGCGCAGCAGCGACGATCCGGCAGCCAACCTGCCGGTGACGGTCTTGTTGATCCGCGACGCGGTGGCGGCTGGCGCGAAGTTCGTCCTGACGCCGGAGGTGACGAACTGCGTCTCGTCCAACCGCGCGCGGCAAGAGGCAGTGTTGCAGCACGAGGCCGATGATCAGACGCTTGCCGCGTTGCGCGGTGTCGCGCAGGATTGCGGAATCTGGCTGTTGATCGGCTCTTTGGCGCTGAAGACTGGCGATGCTGACGGGCGGTTCGCCAACCGGTCTTTCCTGATCACGCCCGAGGGGGAAATCGCGGCGCGCTACGACAAGATCCACATGTTCGACGTCACCATCTCGGACACCGAATCATACCGCGAATCGGCGGGCTACCGGCCCGGGGCTGCGGCGGTGCTGGCGCCGATGCCGTTTGGCGGGCTGGGCATGACAATCTGCTACGATCTGCGGTTTGCGCATCTCTACCGGCAGTTGGCGCAGGCGGGTGCGCAGGTCCTCTGCGTGCCGTCGGCCTTTTCACCCGTCACCGGTGCCGCGCATTGGGAGGTACTGCTGCGCGCCCGCGCGATCGAAACCGGCTGCTACGTGCTGGCCCCGGCGCAGACAGGCACGCATGATGCGGTGGAGGGCAAGCCGCGCCAGACCTACGGGCACACGTTGGCCGTCGCGCCCTGGGGCGAGGTGATGGTGGATGCCGGGACCGACCCCGGATATGTCATTGTCGATCTCGACAAGGACGCGGTGACCCGCACGCGGCAGCGCATTCCGGCGCTGACTCATGATCGCGACTTCCACGGTCCGACATGACCGACCAGACCCGCACATCGCTGGCCGTGGCACTCTTTAGCGAGGTGCTGACCAACGATCAGCTGATCCGTAATCAGCTGACACGAATTCTGCCCAAGGGCATGGAAGTATCGCATTTTTCGGTGCTGAATCACCTGGCGCGCGCCGGGGACGAGAAAAGCCCGGCGCAACTGGCCAAGAGTTTTCACGTGACGCGCGGCGCGATAACCAACACCCTGAGCAAGCTGGAATGGGCGGGCTACATCCATGTCCGCCCCGACTGGGACGATGCCCGCCGCAAGCGCGTCTCGATCAGCCCGGCCGGGCGCGAGGCCCGCGAAGAGGCGCTGGCCGCCATCGCACCGCTGATCAGCGGTGTGGTGGAAGAGTTGGGCGAAGACCGGGTGCGCGCGATCCTGCCGGTGCTGCGAAGCTTGCGGGCGCGGTTGGGGCCGGAGGGTTAGATTCCGCGCGGCCCGCGCTATTTCTGCCAATCACTTCGGCTTCACACTCGCCGTGACATAATTCACGCTCAGGTCACGGTCCGACAGGGACCAGCTCCAGGTCACGGGGTTAAACACGAACCCCTTGCGGTCTACCGGATCAAGCCCCGCCTCGCGCAGCAGATCGAACAGTTCATCGGGGGTGATGAATTTCGACCAGTCATGCGTGCCCTTTGGCAGCCAGCGCATCACGTGTTCGGCACCGATGATCGCCATGACATAGCTCTTGGCGTTGCGGTTGAGGGTCGAGCAAATGTGCAGGCCGCCGGGTTTCAGAAGCTCCCGGCAGGCGGTCAGGAAATGGATGGGCGAGGCGACATGCTCGACCACTTCCATGTTCAGCACGGCATCGAACTGCTCACCAGCGGCGGCCAGCGTCTCAGCCGTGGTGTGGCGATAGTCGATATCGAGGCCGGATTGTTCGGCATGCACCCGCGCCACCGGAATGTTGCCCTCTGCCGCGTCCGCGCCGACCACATCGGCCCCGAGACGCGCCATCGGTTCGGCCAGAAGCCCGCCACCGCAGCCGATATCGAGAATACGCAGACCCTTGAACGGTTTGTCCGTCTTCAGATCGCGGTCGAATTCTGCGGCGATCTGGGTGGTGATATAGTCCAGACGGCACGGGTTAAGCATGTGCAGCGGTTTGAACTTGCCGTTCGGATCCCACCATTCGGCGGCCATCGCTTCGAATTTGGCAATTTCGCCCTGGTCAATCGTGGACGGCGTGGCTTGCATTCTGGTCTCCATGTGCTCAATTGTCCTTGCCGTCTTATATAGGGTACTTATGGACAAAATCTCGGGCCAAAAAAGCGCAGTGCAATATCTTTACCCGCCGATCGATCCGTTCGACCGGCGGATGTTGGACGTGGGCGACGGCCACCAGATCTATTTGGAGCAGTCCGGCCGCCCGGATGGCGAACCCGTGGTGGTGCTGCATGGCGGGCCGGGGGGCGGGTGCAGCCCGGCGATGCGGCGTTACTTCGATCCTGCGCGCTACCGTGTGATCCTGTTTGACCAACGCGGCTGCGGACGGTCGCGGCCACATGCCAGCGTCGAGGCGAACACCACCTGGCATCTGGTCGCGGATATCGAGCGTATCCGAATCGAGCTGGGCATCGACCGCTGGACCGTCTTTGGCGGCAGCTGGGGTGCGACGCTGGCGCTGATCTATGGCATCACGCATCCGCAGACCTGCGCGCATTTGGTGCTGCGCGGCGTCTTTACCATGACGCAGCGAGAACTGGATTGGTTCTATGGCGGTGGCGCGGGCCGGTTCTGGCCCGAGACATGGGCACGCTTTGTGGGCATGATCCCGGAGGACGAGCGCGACGATCTGATCGGCGCCTATCACCGCCGACTGTTTTCCGGCAATCCCAGGGTCGAGACAGCGCACGCCAAGGCATGGTCGGCCTGGGAAAACGCGCTGGCCTCGGTGCATTCCTCGGGACAGGGCAGCGACAGTCCGGCGGATTATGCGCGGGCGTTCGCGCGGCTGGAGAATCACTATTTCATCAATGGCGGGTTTTTGGAGCATGACGGCTGGATCTTGGCTAATCTGCACCGGTTGGCCGATGTTCCCGGCACCATCGTGCAGGGTCGTTTTGACATGATCTGCCCGCCGGAAACGGCGTATGAACTGACCCGAGCCTGGCCTGCGGCGACGCTGAAGATGATCCCGCTGGCCGGGCACGCACTGTCAGAGCCGGGGATCAGCGCCGAGCTGGTGCGGGTAATGAACGGGATGGCCATGGTGTGATTCGGCGCCAGGACGGTGCCGCAAAAGAGCAGGCGCCATCGTCGGTTCGCCATCCTGTGGTCTGGCGACCACACGGCGCGCGTTTTGTCTGTCTGACGTTTCATGCCAGACACCCCTTGCAGATTCAGATCCGCCCGCGTATACGCCTTTCAACAGCGGCGCCTCTCGGGTCCACACCGAAAGGCTCCACCGGAATTCTTGACGGGCCGCGCGCCCGTTTTTTTGTGCTTGGAAGACTGCCAAAGATACATGACCAACGACCTGATTGCAAAAGCCGCGATTGACCGCCGCCTGGCCGAGATCATCACCCCTGTCATCGAGGACATGGGGTTTGATCTGGTGCGCGTGCGACTGATGGGCAGCAAGTATCATACGCTTCAGATCATGGCGGAGCGTCCAGATGGCGGCATCGAGGTGGATGACTGCGCGAAGATTTCGACCGCTGTCGGTGCCGCGCTGGATGTCGAGGATCCGCTGACCGATCCCTATACGCTGGAGGTCAGCAGTCCGGGCATCGACCGGCCTCTGACGATGCTCAAGCATTTCGAGATGTTCGAGGGCTACGAGGCCAAGATCGAGACGAATGAGTTGATCGACGGCCGAAAGCGGTTCAAGGGGATGCTGGCGGGCATCGAAGGCACCGAGGTGCTGATCAATGTCGACGAAGGCACCATCGGACTGGAATTCGACTGGCTGGCGGACGCCAAGCTGGTACTGACCGACGAGTTGATCAAGGAGATGCTGCGCCAGCGCAAGGCGGCGGGTACGATCGACGAAAACGATTACGATGAAATTGTCGAAGAGGCGTCCTCTGAGGGCGACGAAACCGAAACCGGGTCTGAGGAGGACTGAGACCATGGCAATTACTTCCGCCAATCAGCTGGAACTGCTGCAAACTGCCGAGGCCGTGGCCCGTGAGAAGATGATCGACCCGATCCTGGTGGTTGAGGCGATGGAAGAGAGCCTCGCCCGGGCCGCCAAATCGCGCTACGGCGCCGAGATGGACATCCGCGTCAACATCGACCGCAAGACCGGCCGCGCCACCTTTACCCGCGTGCGCACCGTGGTTTCGGATGACGAGCTGGAAAATTATCAGGCCGAGTTCACCGTCGAGCAGGCCAGAGAATACATGGAAAACCCTGAGATCGGTCAGCAATTCATCGAAGAAGTGCCACCCGTCGAGATGGGCCGTATCGCCGCGCAGAGCGCCAAACAGGTCATCCTGCAGAAGGTCCGCGAGGCCGAGCGCGACCGCCAGTTCGAGGAATTCAAGGACCGTTCCGGCACCATCATCAACGGTGTCGTCAAGCGCGAGGAATACGGCAACGTCATCGTCGACGTGGGCCGTGGCGAGGCGATCCTGCGCCGCAATGAAAAGATCGGTCGCGAGGCGTATCGCCCGAACGACCGCATCCGCTGCTACATCAAGGACGTGCGCCGCGAGGCCCGCGGCCCGCAGATTTTCCTCAGTCGTACCGCGCCCGAGTTCATGGCCGAACTGTTCAAGATGGAAGTGCCGGAAATCTATGACGGCATCATCGAGATCAAGGCGGTCGCTCGTGATCCGGGATCGCGCGCCAAGATCGCCGTTATCAGCTATGACAACTCGATTGATCCGGTCGGTGCCTGTGTCGGTATGCGCGGCAGCCGCGTTCAGGCCGTGGTGAACGAGCTTCAGGGCGAAAAGATCGACATCATTCCGTGGAACGAGGATCAGCCGACATTCCTGGTGAACGCATTGCAGCCCGCCGAGGTCAGCAAGGTGGTTCTGGACGAGGAAGCAGGCAAGATCGACGTCGTCGTTCCCGAGGATCAGCTGAGCCTGGCCATTGGCCGTCGTGGCCAGAACGTACGTTTGGCCAGCCAGCTGACCGGTCTGGATATCGACATCATGACCGAGGTCGAGGATAGCGAGCGCCGTCAGAAGGAATTCGAAGAGCGCACCGGGCTCTTCATGGAGAATCTCGATCTGGACGAGTTCTTTGCCCAGTTGCTGGTGTCCGAAGGCTTCACCAATCTCGAAGAGGTCGCTTATGTCGACAAGAGCGAACTGCTGGTGATTGATGGTGTTGACGAGGACACCGCGGACGAGCTTCAGGCACGGGCGCGCGACATCCTGGAAGCGCAGGCCAAGGCCGCATTGGATGAGGCCCGGAGCTTGGGCGTCGAGGACAGCCTGGTTGAATTCGAGGGGCTGACACCCCAGATGATCCTGGCGCTGGCCAAGGATGATGTGAAAACGCTGGAGGATTTCGCGACCTGCGCTGACTGGGAGTTGGCCGGTGGCTGGACCATCACCGATGGCGAACGCACTAAGGATGACGGTATTCTGGAACCTTTCGATATGTCTCTCGAAGAAGCGCAAGACATGGTGATGACCGCGCGTATCCAACTGGGCTGGGTTGATCCCGCTGAACTGGAGGCCGATGTGGCCGAAGGTGAAGAGGACGCCGATACCGAGGAGAGCGAGGCCTGATCTCAGGCCTCGATTGGACCTGATGGGGCGCGCTGGGCAACCCAAAGACCGAAATGACGGTCCGGAGCGGAAATGCATCGCCACAGGTGAGGTGCAGCCGAAGCATGGGCTGTTGCGCTTTGTCGTCGGCCCCGATGGTGGTATCGTGCCAGATCTGGCGCATAAGCTGCCCGGTCGCGGGATCTGGGTCGCGTCAGACCCTGCCGCGCTGAACAAGGCCGCGACCAAGGGTCTCTTTGCCCGCGCTGCCCGCCAGACGGTCACTGTGCCCGAAGATCTGCCGACGCTGATCGAGACGATGCTGGCGCGCCGGGTGGTCAACCTGATCAGCCTCTGCCGCAAGGGGGGGCATGCCGTGTCGGGCTACGAAAAGGTCAAGGACTGGCTGGCCAAGGAAGAAGCCGAGGTTCTGATTCAGGCCAGCGACGGATCCGAGCGCGGAAAATCAAAGCTGAGCACGCCCTATGGCGGCTTTTTCATAGGTTGGCTTACGGCGGATGAGCTGGGCCAGGCCTTTGGCCGCCAAACCACGATTCATGCAGCACTGCATGCTGGTGGTTTGGCGCAACGTGTTGTAGAGGAGGCGGCAAGGCTGAAAGGCCTGCGCGTCTCGGACGATGGCAGCGGCCATCGGAAAGGAAAGAAGACCACATGAGCGACAACGACGGAAAGAAAACTTTGGGTGTGCGTGGCGGTCCCCGTTCGGGGAACGTGAAGCAGAGCTTCAGCCATGGCCGGACCAAGAACGTCGTGGTGGAAACCAAACGCAAGCGCGTTGTGGTGCCCAAGCCTGGCGCCGCGCCGGGTGCGACGGGAACCGCCAAACCCGCACCCGCGGGCAAGCCTTCACGGCGTCCGGCGGGCATTTCGGATGCCGAGCTGGAGCGCCGGATGAAGGCGCTCGTTGCTGCCAAGGCGCGCGAGTCCGAAGAGGCTGCCAAACGCGAGCAGGAAGAGAAAGCACGCGAAGTCGAGCGCATGCGCCGCCGCGAAGATGCGGAGGCCAAGGAACGCGAGGAGCAAGAGCGCGAAGAGGCGCTCAGGGCCAAGGCCGAAGAGGAAGAACGCGCCAAGCGTGAAGCCGAAGCCGCCAAGCAGGCTGTTGCCGCGCCGACCACCCCGGCGCCGACCGGGACCCCCGCAGGCCGCGGTGCGCCCATGAACCGTCCCGACGCCGCGCCTGCGCGCAAGCAGGATCGCGACCGCGACGCGCGCCCCGCCAAGGGCAAGGGCATGGGCGGCGACAGCCGCCGGTCCGGCAAGCTGACTCTGAACCAGGCGCTGGCTGGCGAAGGCGGCCGACAGAAATCCATGGCCGCGATGAAGCGCAAGCAGGAGCGCGCCCGCCAGAAGGCGATGGGCGGCACCCAGGAGCGCGAAAAGATCGTGCGCGACGTCCAGCTGCCTGAAACCATTGCCGTCTCCGAACTGGCCATCCGTATGGCAGAGCGTGTCGGCGACGTGATCAAGGCGCTGATGAGCAACGGCATGATGGTCACCCAGAACGAGGCGGTCGATGCTGATACTGCCGAGCTGATCATCGAGGAATTTGGTCACCGCGTCGTGCGGGTATCGGACGCTGACGTCGAGGACGTGATCGACCAGATCGAAGACAAGGCCGAGGATCTGCAACCGCGTCCGCCGGTGATCACGATCATGGGTCACGTGGACCACGGCAAGACGTCTTTGCTGGACGCAATCCGCGACGCCAAGGTTGTCGCCGGCGAAGCGGGCGGCATCACGCAGCATATCGGAGCCTATCAGATCCAGACCGCCAGCGGTGCCACGCTGTCCTTTCTCGACACACCCGGCCACGCGGCGTTCACGTCGATGCGGGCACGCGGTGCACAGGTGACGGATATCGTCGTGCTGGTCGTGGCTGCAGATGATGCGGTCATGCCGCAGACCGTCGAGGCGATCAACCACGCCAAGGCGGCCAAGGTGCCGATGATCGTGGCGATCAACAAGATCGACAAACCGGCTGCCGACCCACAGAAGGTACGTACTGATCTGCTACAGCACGAGGTCGTCGTCGAGGCGATGTCGGGCGAGGTGCAGGATGTCGAGGTCAGCGCCAAGACCGGTAAGGGTCTTGATGAACTGCTCGAAGCGATTGCATTGCAGGCCGAGATTCTTGAACTCAAGGCAAACCCGGATCGCGCTGCCGAAGGTGCGGTGATCGAGGCGCAGCTCGACGTGGGTCGCGGCCCCGTCGCCACAGTTCTGGTCCAGAAGGGCACATTGCGGCAGGGCGATATCTTTGTCGTGGGTGAACAATACGGCAAGGTGCGCGCGCTGATCAATGATCACGGCGAGCGCATCAAGGAAGCCGGACCATCGGTCCCGGTCGAAGTGCTGGGCATCAACGGTACCCCCGAGGCAGGCGATGTTCTGAACGTCGTCGCGACCGAATCGCAGGCGCGCGAGATTGCTGAATACCGCGAGAAGGCCACGAAAGAGAGGCGCGCGGCGGCAGGTGCAGCGGTGACGCTGGATCAGCTGATGGCACAGGCCAAGGAAAGCGAAAACCTGGTCGAGATGCCGATCCTGATCAAGTCCGACGTGCAGGGCAGCGCCGAAGCCATCGCGCAGGCGATGGAAAAGATCGGCAACGACGAGGTGCGCGTGCGCGTGCTGCATTCGGGTGTCGGCGCCATCACCGAGAGCGATATCGGACTGGCCGAGGCATCCGGTGCGCCGGTTCTGGGCTTTAACGTGCGGGCCAATGCGCCCGCGCGGCAGAGCGCGAACCAGAAGGGCGTCGAGATCCGGTATTATTCGATCATCTATGATCTGGTAAACGATGTGAAAGCGGCGGCATCCGGCCTGTTGGGCGCGGAGATCCGCGAGAAGTTCATCGGCTATGCCAAGGTCAAGGAAGTCTTCAAGGTCACGGGCGTCGGTCGCGTTGCAGGCTGTCTGGTGACAGAAGGTATCGCGCGCCGCTCGGCAGGAGTTCGCCTGCTGCGGGACGATGTGGTGATCCACGAAGGTACGCTGAAGACGCTGAAACGCTTCAAGGACGAAGTTACCGAGGTGCAGTCCGGTCAGGAATGCGGCATGGCGTTTGAGAATTACGAGGATGTCCGTCCCAACGACGTGATCGAGATTTTCGAGCGCGAAGAGGTTGAGCGCACGCTGGATTAAAGCGCTCTGCGTGTCTGCCACGACGGGAAACCAAAAATAGGGGGCATGGCCAGCGGCCGTGCCCCTTTGGCGTCTAAAGTGTTCCGCCTTATCCGAGTGTCTAAGGTTTAGGGCGGAACGCTTTAGTGAGACGGTAAATCAGTTCAGGCAGCGGCCTTGGTCACGGGTTGCCCGGAAAATATCCGGTCGCCATCGCGCACCTGCACGCGCCCGTCGGGTAGAATGCGCACAAAAATGCCCTGAACCAGAATGCAACTACCCAGCCGAATTGTTTGCATCATGTCATATCCCCCAGATATTGACGTGGTGACTGAAATATTTCAGGCGGAAATGCCGTATTCACCGAATTTAACAGACCCTTAATTAATAATAGCTTAATTCTTACAAACGAAAAGTAAAAATTCCAATATACTAATCAATGGGTTAGCATGTTTTAGAGCGAAAAATCGCTCAGGAGATCATAGCCAGTCACGCAGGATCGGGATCAAAGGAACGTCGGCGGCAGGCATGGGATAGTTCCTGAGATCGTGGGCGCGCACCCATTTCAGCGCCTGTCCTTCGCGGCTCTGTGGTGTGCCTTGCCATTTTCGGCAAGCGAATAGCGGCATCAACAGATGAAAATCATCGTAGCTGTGACTGGCAAAGGTCAGAGGGGCCAGACAACTGGCCCAGGTGTCTATGCCAAGCTCTTCCTCCAATTCACGGATCAGCGCCACCTCGGGTGTTTCACCCGGCTCGACCTTGCCACCGGGGAATTCCCACAGCCCTGCCATGGATTTGCCCTCGGGGCGCTGGGCCAGTAATACCCGGCCATCGACGTCAATGAGCGCCACAGCAGAGACGAGGACAGTTTTCACTCACCCGTCTCCAGAGGTTTGCCGACCATTCTCGCGCAGCTTTTGGCCAAGCGCATCACGACCGGTAATCGGCGTTGATACTAATATATTCATGGGTCAGATCGCAGGTCCAGACCAGAGCGGTGCCGCCGCCGAGCCCCAGATCGACATGGATCACCAGATCCTGGTTCTTCATGTATTCTGCCGCTGCTTGTTCCGAGTAGTCGGGACTGACCCAGCCTTTTTCGGCCACCAGAATGGGGCCGAACCAGATCGATAGCGCATCGCGATCCGCGCGCGCGCCGGATTTTCCCACAGCCATGACAATGCGGCCCCAATTGGGGTCCTCGCCCGCAATGGCGGTCTTGACCAACGGGGAATTGGCGATGGATTTGGCGTGGATATGGGCATCGCTGTCGCTATGCGCGCCGGTTACGGAGACTTCGACGAACTTCGTGGCCCCCTCGCCGTCGCGCACCACCTGATGCGCCAGATCCAGCATGACGCGCCGCAGCCCCTCCATGAAGCCAACCGATTCTTCGGTCACGTCGACGCCTGACGCACCAGTGGCAGCGACCAGCAACGTGTCGGATGTGGATGTATCGCTATCGACGGTGATGCAGTTGAACGTCTTGGCGTTAAGGGCCGAAGCCATCGATTGCAGCACGGGCAGGTCGGCCTTGGCGTCGGTAAAGATGTAGACCAGCATCGTCGCCATGTCGGGGGCGATCATGCCTGATCCCTTGGCGATGCCGGCGATGCGCACCGTCTTGCCATTGATCGTCACTTCGGTCGCCGACCCCTTGGGAAAGGTGTCTGTGGTCATGATCGCCCGCGCCGCCGCGCCGATCCCGCCGGAGTCCAGCGCGGTGGTCAGCTCTTGCATCTTGGCGGTGATGCGTTCGTACGGTAGCGGCTCTCCGATTACCCCGGTGGAGGAAGAGAAAACTCGCGTTTCCGGCAGGTTCAGCGCGGCAGCGACGGCAGAGGTCACGGCGTAGGTCGCATCGACCCCGTTACGCCCGGTAAAGGCGTTGGAATTGCCCGAATTCACGATGATCGCGGCGCCTGCGTCACTATGCGTGCCGATCTTGGCCTGACAATCGAGTACTGGCGCGGCGCGTGTGGCTGAGCGCGTGAAGGCGCCCGCCACGGTGGTGCCGGGGGCAAGTTCGGCCAGCATGACATCGGTGCGCCCGGCATAGTGCACTCCGGCGGCGACGGTGGCGAAACGCACGCCGCCGATCACGGGAAGATCGGGAAAAGCGGCAGGCGCCAGCGGAGAGACGGATGTGATCTTGGCCAATGTGGTTACTCTTCCAGGAGGTCGAATTGGTTCAAAACGGCAGGATCGAGCGCGTCACCTGAAGTGCGGTCGATCTTGGCCCCGGCCTGGAGCTGTTCGAGATGTGCGGTCATCGCGGCCTGCCGCAGTTCTTCTTCCAGTTCCAGCCGGACGTCTTCCATTTCGGGACGCTCCTTGATTCGCGTTTCGGCCAGCCGAATTACATGCCAGCCGAACTGCGTCTGCACCGGATCTGATACACCGCCTGCCTCCAACGTCCCAACGGCCTCCTGAAACGGCTCGACCATCATGCCGTCACTGAACCAGCCCAGATCTCCGCCACCGGGGCCGGACGGGCCGGTGGAATGTTCCTTGGCCAGCTCCGTGAAATCAGCGCCATCCTTCAACTCGGCAATCAGCGCCTCCGCCTCTTCCTGGGTTTCCACGAGGATATGGGCGGCCTTGTATTCGGTCTCTTCCGGGCCGTTGAGATATCTTTCGTCAAACGCGGCCCTGAGTGCTGCATCGGTAAGGGCGCTGCCGGTGACGCGCGCGATCTCTTCGCTGGCAGAGATGGCGCGGCGTTCGTTTTCCAGCGTGAGCTGGCCCGCCTGGGACATCTCGGCGGTCATGTTCTGTTGCAGCAATGTCTGTTGCACAATCTGATCGAGAATGCCCTGGTAGAGGACCTCGGGGGGCAATTGTGCGAACTGTTCGGGCAGACCCGCGCGCAGGGCGATCATGTGGCCCAGAGTGATCTCGGTTCCGTTCACCGTGGCGACCACGGTTTCGGCAGTCGGCGCGCCCTCGGCTACGTCATCGGCCCAGACGGGCAAGGCCAGTGGTGCGGTGGCCAGCAGGGTCGCGGCGATGGTTGCTTTGAGGCGGTTGAACATGAGGGGTATTCCTTTGTATTGTACGGCACTTGGGTCGCGTGGGCACGCGACGTTGACACTCTGCCAGCGGGACCTTACATCGCCTTAGGTTCAAGGCATTCCCGCTGCTATGTGCCACGTTGTAGGCGCGTGAACGTAGCGGGGCAAGTCATTGCCATTACACGAGACGTCACATCACCGGAACGGATTGAATATGCTGGGTTTAGGAACGGTCGCGCGCAAGGTTTTCGGTACTCCGAATGACCGCAAGGTAAAAGCGACGCGGTCGTTGGTCGACAAGATCAATGCGCTGGAACCCGAGATCGAAAAGCTCAGTGATGAAGGCCTGATCGAGAAAACCGCAGAATTGCGCCAGCGCGCCCTTGGGGGCGAGTCACTGGATGCCCTGCTGCCCGAGGCGTTTGCCAATTGCCGCGAGGCCGCGCGCCGCGCGCTGGGGCTGCGGGCTTTCAACGTGCAGCTGATGGGCGGGATATTTCTGCATCAGGGCAACATTTCGGAAATGAAGACCGGTGAGGGCAAGACCCTGGTCGCGACGTTTCCTGCCTACCTTAACTCGTTGACCGGCAAGGGCGTGCATATTGTCACCGTGAACGATTACCTGGCCAAGCGGGACGCCGAATGGATGTCCAACGTCTTTGGTGCGCTGGGCATGACCACCGGCGTGGTCTATCCCGATCAGGACAGCGCGGAAAAACGCGATGCATATGCCTGTGACGTGACCTACGCCACCAACAACGAACTGGGCTTTGACTATCTGCGCGACAACATGAAATCGGACCTCGATGACATGAGCCAGCGCGGCCATAACTACGCCATCGTGGATGAGGTCGATTCGATCCTGATCGACGAGGCACGCACACCGCTGATCATCTCGGGGCCTTCGGAGGACCGCAGCGACCTGTATGTTGCGATTGATGCGTTGATCCCCGAGCTGGAGGACTCGCACTTCAAGCTGGACGAAAAGTCGCGCAACGTGACCTTTACCGACGAAGGCAACGAATTTCTCGAAACCCTGCTGGTAGAACGCGGCATTCTGCCCGAGGACCAGTCGCTCTATGATCCCGAGAGCACGACCATCGTGCATCATATCAACCAGAGCCTGCGTGCGCACAAGATGTTCACCAAGGACAAGGATTATATGGTTCGCGATAACGAAGTGGTGCTGGTTGACGAGTTCACCGGACGGATGATGGCCGGCCGACGCCTGAGCGACGGGCTGCACCAGGCCATCGAGGCCAAGGAAGGCTGCGACATCAAGCCCGAGAACGTGACGCTGGCGCAGGTGACGTTCCAGAACTATTTCCGGCTCTATGACAAACTGTCCGGCATGACCGGCACCGCCACCACGGAGGCCGAGGAGTTCGCTGAAATCTACGGTCTTGGCGTGGTCGAAGTTCCCACGAACCGGCCCATTGCGCGGATCGACATGGATGATGCGGTCTACCGGACCACCGCCGAAAAATACAAGGCGGTGATCAAGGCAATCCAGGAGGCTCACGAAAAAGGTCAACCGACGCTGGTCGGCACCACCTCCATCGAGAAATCCGAGAACCTCAGCCAGTTGCTGACCCAGGCGGGCGTGGCGCATAACGTCCTGAACGCCCGTCAGCACGAGAAAGAGGCGCAGATTGTCGGCGACGCGGGCAAACTGGGCGCTGTCACCATCGCCACCAACATGGCCGGACGCGGCACCGACATCAAGCTGGGCGGCAATGTCGAACAGAAGGTACTGGAGGCGATTGCGGCCGACCCCGAGGGCGATCCCGAAGAGATCCGCGCCCGGATCGAGGCCGAGCATACCGCAGATGAACAGGCTGTGATCGACGCAGGCGGTCTGTTTGTCCTGGCGACCGAACGGCATGAAAGCCGCCGGATCGACAACCAGCTGCGCGGTCGGTCGGGCCGTCAGGGCGATCCGGGCAAGTCGGCGTTCTTCCTCTCGCTTGATGATGATCTGATGCGCATTTTCGGATCTGAGCGGCTGGAAAAGGTGCTGTCCGGGCTGGGCATGAAAGAGGATGAGGCGATTATTCACCCCTGGGTGAACAAATCGCTGGAACGCGCACAGGCCAAGGTGGAAGGCCGAAACTTCGACATCCGCAAGCAGTTGCTGAAGTTTGACGATGTGATGAACGAGCAGCGCAAGGTGATCTTCAAGCAGCGGCTTGATATCATGCGGGCCGAAGATCTCAGCGATATCGTCAAGGATATGCGCAATGAGGTGATTGACGATTTCGTCGACCAGTACATGCCGCCCAAATCCTACGCAGAGCAATGGGATATGACGGGGCTGCACGCGGCGCTGACCGAGCATCTCAACATGGACCTGCCGGTGCAGGCTTGGGCTGACGAAGAAGGCGTGGACGACGAGGAAATATCGGAACGGATCGAAAAGACCGCGAACGAGATGATGGCGCAGAAGGCAGCACAGTTCGGCCCGGCCAACATGCGGCTGGTGGAAAAGCAGATCTTGCTGCAGACCATCGACACGAATTGGCGCGAACACCTGCTGACGCTGGAACATCTACGCAGTGTTGTGGGGTTCCGCGGATATGCTCAGCGCGATCCTCTCAATGAATACAAGAACGAGGCGTTCCAGCTGTTCGAGACGATGCTGGACAGCCTGCGTCACACCGTAACGCAACAACTGTCGCAAGTGCGCCCGATGTCCGAAGAGGACCGCCAGGCGATCATGGAGCAGATGGCCCAGCAACAGGCCGCACTGGCGGCACAGTCCGCTGCTGCCAGAACCTCCGAAGACGGGTCGCAAGAGACGGAAGAGGCGGTACCGGGCTTTGACGAAAGCGATCCCGCGACCTGGGGTAATCCAGGCCGCAACACCGCTTGCCCCTGCGGGTCGGGCAAGAAATTCAAGCATTGCCACGGGCGGCTGGCCTGAGGTCCGGGCCGGGCGCTCGTCCGGCACCACTCGGCCCGGAATCGCCACAATCCGCACAAGACGCCGCATTCCGGCCCAAATGACTCCGCCTTGGGGCCACAAGGCTGCCGTTTTGTTCGACTAGCGTTCTTCCCGTTACCGAAACCCTCGGTAAGGAGGTCTGAACATGTCCAAGATCAAACTGATGTCAGTTGGATGCGGCACATTGGCGGTGGCGCTGGTGGCCGGACACTTCACCCAGAATACTGGTAATCCGGCGCCTGTCGCGGCGCGGTCCATGGCGCAGGCGTCCGTCGTCACGAATACACCACCTGATGAACAAGACGAGATTTCCGCCGCCAACCTGACCGAAGCTGTCGACACACTCGATATCAGCGCGGTCACCCTCACTTCGGCGCTGCCGACGGCACCCGATGCGAGTCGGAACCTTGCGGCGCTGCCCGCACAGTCGGTGGTGCTGGCCTCTGTCGCAGTGGAGCCGATCACGGACATGCCTGCCGAAGAAGCGGCGCCGGCCTTTGGCTGCGACCCTGCGCTGACTGCCGAAGCCTCTGCCGGGGCGATGGTGGCACTGACACTCGACGTGCCGTGCATGCCGAACGAGAGGTTCACCCTGCATCATAACGGCATGATGATCACCGAAGTGACGGGCGAAGACGGCACCATAGAGATGATGGTGCCTGCACTCAGCGCCCAGGCGGTCTTTATCGTGGCCTTCCCGAATGGCGAGGGGGCCGTGGCCAATGCGACGGTCGAATCCCTTGAATATTACGACCGTGTCGCGGTGCAGTGGGAGGGCGACAGCGGCCTTCAGGTGCATGCGATGGAATATGGCGCCACATATGGCGAGGCGGGCCATGTCTGGGCCGAGGCCCCGCATGATCTGAGCCAGGCTGTCGGTGGCCGGGGCGGATTTCTGACCCGACTGGGCGCAGGCGATCTGCCGCACGCCTATCAGGCCGAGATCTATACCTTTCCCAGCAGTCTTGCCGCGCGCGATGGCGACGTGCAATTGCAGGTCGAGGCGCAGGTCACACGGGACAATTGCGAGCGTGATGTTGAGGCACAATCAATACAATTGCAGCGCGATGGCGGACTCAAGGTGCAGACGCTGACGCTGGCGATGCCGGAATGTAATGTGGTTGGTGACTTTCTGCTGTTGAAAAACCTGCTGAATGACCTGAAGATCGCGCAGAACTAATTCGCAACGACCGGGGTACATCAATGACTTGGGTGCGCGCGGCGATTGTCGCCGCACTTTTTCTGTTTGAGGGCGTGTTTCCCGCTTTGGCGCAGGACGTCACGCTGACGTCGCGCGATGGTGCGGTGGAAATCTCGGGCGATCTGCTGGGATTCGATGGCGAATTCTACCGGGTCGATACGATCTATGGTGAACTGACGGTCGATGGCTCGGGCGTGCTCTGTGCCGGGCCGGGCTGCCCCAGCCTGTCGGACTACGTGGCAGAGCTGCGCCTGTCCGGGGCGCCGACGATCGGCCAGGTTCTGATGCCCGCACTGATCGAGGCCTTTGCGCTGAAGAGCGGACTGGAGTTGGCACGCCACACCGAGGATGACCGGCGCTCGGTCTATACCCTGACGGATCGAGACAGCGGCGCGGTGCGCGGGCGTTTCTACTTTCACCTAACCAATACTGACGAGGGATTCGCCGATCTGCTGGCGGGCGAGGCCGACGTGGTCATGTCGCTGCGCGAGGCACGGCCGGACGAGGTCCGGCGCGGCCGTGATGCGGGGCTGGGCGATCTGACCGATGCGCGGCGCAGCAGGGTCCTGGCGCTTGATGCACTGGTGCCGCTGGTGGCTGCTGAAAATGCCGTGACCACGATTACCACATCGCAGTTGGCGCAGGTGCTGACTGGCGAGATCGACAACTGGGCGGCATTGGACGGCCCCGATGCGCCGATTGCGGTGCATCTGCACGATCCGCGCAGCGGGCTGGGGCAGGCGACCGAAGACCAGATGGCCAACGGGCGTGCGGCGGGCATCCTGCCAGGGGCGATCCGGCACGGAGATGGCATGGCGCTGGCTGCGGCAGTGGCGCGTGATCCCTTTGCGCTGGGTATTGGCAGTCAGTCACAAAAGGGGCTGACCTTTGAGTTGGCGCTGAAGGGTGCTTGCGGATTTTCGATGCGTGCGACCCGCCGCGCGGTCAAGACAGAGGATTACCCGCTGTCGGCGCCGATGTTCCTGTACCTTCCGGCGCGCCGCTTTCCCAAGCTGGTCCGCGAATTCCTGTCCTTTACCCGTGATCCGGCGGCCCAATTGGTGGTGCGCCGCGCGGGGTTCGTCGATCAACTGCCCGAAGAGATCGAGATCGACGCGCAGGGTGACCGCTTTGCCAATGCGGTTCTGCGTGCGGGTGAAGAGATCACTTTGGAGCAATTGCAGCGCATGGTTCGCATGCTCGCGCCGCTCAAACGGTTGAGCACCACGTTCCGGTTCGAGCCGGGCTCGGTCCGGCTCGATGCGCAGTCGCGCTCGAACGTGGCGCAGTTGGCCCGCGCACTGGAGAGTGGGTATTACGACGGGCGGCGGCTGGTCTTTGTCGGGTTCAGCGATGGCGAGGGGTCGGCGGAGATCAATCAGCAGATCGCGTTGCGCCGGGCGACGGCGGTACACGACGCGGTGCTGCGCCGGGCCGAAACGCTGAATAAGTCGCGGCTGCAGCTCGATCTCAAAGCCTTTGGCGAGGCGATGCCAATGGCCTGTGATGACAGCGAATGGGGCCGCCGGGCCAATCGCCGGGTCGAAATCTGGGTGCGCTAAAGCATTTTGCAAAAGGCGGTGATTCAGATTTTTCGCGAAACGCTTTAGTGCCTATAAATAGCCACACGCCCCGGGCCTGACCCAGGACCTCAGGCGCGCGGGGTTGCCACATCGTCACAGATACCCCTCTGACCGAAAGCTGAGTTCGCAGGATTTGCCGATGATCAGATGGTCGTGCAGCGTGATGCCCATCACCTGCGCCGCCTCGGCGATCTGGCGGGTCATGTCGATATCGCTTTGCGAGGGCGTAGGATCGCCCGACGGGTGATTATGCACCAGTATCAGCGCCGAGGCATTCAGTTCCAGCGCACGCTTGACCACTTCGCGGGGATAAACCGGCACGTGATCGACCGTCCCGCTGGCCTGTTCCTCATCGGCGATCAGGGTGTTCTTGGTGTCGAGGAAGAACAGGCGAAACTGTTCTGTCCCGCGATGGGCCATGGTGGTGTGGCAGTAATCCAGCAGCGCGCCCCAGGACGAGATCACCTGCCGCCGCATGACGCGCGCCCGCGCGAGGCGCTGGGATCAGGAATCCTAAGTGTGGCGTCTATGGCACGCCGCATGACGCGCGCCCGCGCGAGGCGCTGGCTGGCGGCCTCGATAATCTTGAGTTCGGTGATCACCGCATCACCTACGCCGGGCACCTCCGCCAGCCGGATTGGCGGGGCAGAGATGACGCCGTTGAAATCACCCAACGTATCAAGCAGCAGCCGTGCCAGCGGTTTCACATCGCGGCGCGGGATGGCGCGAAAGAGGACCAGTTCCAGCAGTTCGTAATCAGGCATCGCCTGCGCGCCACCGTTGCGGAACCGTTCGCGCAGGCGGGCGCGGTGATCGCGGATGTATGAAGGCTGTTTATCTGTCCGGGGTGCCGCCTGAACGGCCTCGTCGCCGCTGAAAAGCGGCAAGCGGTTTTCGGCGAAATGCGAATACTGGGCCATGAAGGCAGAATGCAGTGCGCTTGGTTAAGGCGTGGTTAATCTGCCCTCCCGCGCGGCAACTGTATTGATCACGTTGGGCTTCTGTAGGGTTCATCGTCACTCTGACGGCGCTGGGGATCACGCGGTACCTTGAACCAGAGCGGCGGCTTATTTCAACAGGCGCAGCAGGTAGGACCCATAGGCGCTCTTGGCAAACAGCTCTGCCTGCGTGCGTAGCTGATCGGCGTCGACCCAGCCCTGATCATAGGCGATTTCTTCGGGACAGCCTACCTGCAACCCTTGCCGTTCCTGCAAAGTGCGCACGAAATTGCCCGCATCCAGCAGGCTGGCATGGGTGCCGGTATCCAGCCACGCATAACCGCGCCCCATGCGGCGAACCTTCAGCGTGCCGTCGTCGAGATAGCTTTGCAGCAGCGTGGTGATCTCCAGTTCGCCGCGCGCCGAGGGCGTCACGGCGCGGGCGCGTTCGGGCGCGTTGCCATCGAGAAAATAGAGCCCGGTTACCGCATAGGGCGATCCGGGCACTTCGGGCTTCTCGATGATCGACACCGCGCGGTCATCCTCGTCGAAAGTCACGACGCCGTAGCGTTCGGGATCGGCCACGTGATAGCCAAAGACCGCGCCACCTACCTCCTGCGCATCTGCCTCAGCCAGTATTTCGGGCAATCCGTGCCCGAAAAAGATGTTGTCCCCCAGCACCATCGCCGAAGGTGCGCCAGCCAGAAAGCCCTCTGCCAGAACATAGGCCTGTGCCAGTCCATCAGGCGAGGGTTGCACGATCCAGGTGAGCGTGAGGCCCCATTGCGATCCGTCGCCCATCAGGCGCTGAAACTGTTCCTGATCCTGCGGTGTGGTGATCACCGCGATCTCGCGGATCCCTGCCAGCATCAGCACGCTGAGCGGGTAATAGATCATCGGCTTGTCATAGATCGGCAACAGCTGCTTGGATATGCCCATGGTGATCGGGTGCAGCCGGGTGCCCGTGCCGCCCGCCAGAATGATGCCTTTGCGCTGGGTCATGGGGTGGCTCCTGTGAGGTCGGTGATGACGGTGTCGAGCGCGCTTTGCCAATCGGGCTGCTCGATCCCGAACGCGGCGTGCAGGCTGCTGCAATCGAGGCGTGAATTGGCCGGGCGGCGCGCCGGTGTCGGATAGTCCGCGCTGGCGATATCCACCACCTCCACCGTCAGCCCGGCGGCGGCAAAGATGGCGCGGGCAAAATCCGCCCAACTGGTATCGGGTGTGCCTGCGAAATGATAGGTGCCCGCGAGGTCCGGCCGTGCTGCCAGCGCTTCGGCGCAGCGCAGGCAGGCGGCGGCGATGGCGGCGGCAGGGGTCGGGCCACCGATCTGGTCCGAGACGATGGTCAGCCGGTCCCGCTCTGCACCAAGGCGCAGCATGGTCTTTACGAAATTGCTGCCATGCGCGGAAAAAACCCACGACGTGCGCAGGATCATATGCGCGCCACAAGCAGCGCGCACAGCATTTTCGCCGGCCAACTTGCTGCGACCGTAAGCCCCGAGAGGTGCGGTTGCATGGTCGGGGCCAAAGGGCACCTGCCCGCTGCCGTCAAAGACGTAATCGGTCGAGATATGAACGAACGGGATGCCCATCGCCGCACATTCGGTCGCCAGCGTTGCGGGTGTGGCGGCATTGATCTGCGTCGCCAGCGCCTCTTCCTCTTCGGCGCGGTCCACGCCGGTATAGGCGGCAGCGTTGATCACCGCATCGGGCGCGTGTCGCTTGAGCGCGGCGAGACAAGCCAGCGGGTTGGTGAAATCCGCCGCGTCCCGGCCCAGACAGGTGATCTCGTGCCGCCCGGTCCCCAGCCGCCCCAGTTCCTGCGCCACTTGCCCGGTCTTGCCGAAAACCAGCAGCCTCATACCGTGCCCAGCCTTGTGCCGACGCCATCCCGCGTCATCAGCGCGCGCCACCACGGCTCGTTCTCCAGATACCATTCCACCGTTCGCCTCAGTCCCTGCTCCAGCGTGACCGATGGTTGCCAGCCCAATTCATCCCGGATGCGGCTGGCGTCTATCGCATAGCGCAGATCATGGCCGGGCCGGTCGGTGACAAAGGCGATTTGATCGGCATAAGGCGTGTCCTTGGGCCGTATTTCATCCAGCAGAGTGCAAATCAGCCGCACCAGATCGATATTGCGCCGCTCTTCGTTGCCGCCAATATTGTAGCTGCGTCCGGGTTGTCCGCGCGTCAATGCTGTCAGTAATGCATTGGCGTGATCCTCGACATAGAGCCAGTCGCGCACGTTCTCGCCCTTGCCGTAGACCGGTATTTCGCGCCCCTCAAGGGCGGCAATGATCACTACCGGGATCAGTTTTTCCGGGAAATGGTAGGGGCCGTAATTGTTCGAGCAATTGGTCAGCACGACGGGCAGGCCATAGGTTTCAAACCATGCGCGCACCAGATGGTCCGAGGACGCCTTGGAGGCCGAATAGGGGCTGCGCGGGTCATAGGATGTATCTTCGGTAAAGAGCCCCTCGGCCCCGAGCGATCCATAAACCTCGTCGGTCGAGATATGGTGAAACCGGAACCATTCGGGCCGTCCGTTCTCTTGCCAATAGGCGCGCGCGGCTTCCAGCATGTTGTAGGTGCCGGTGATGTTGGTCTCGATGAATGCGCCGGGGCCGTCGATGGACCGGTCCACATGGCTCTCGGCGGCCAGATGCATGACCGCGTCGGGCCGGTGCTTGGCAAAGATCAGACCCAGCGTGGCGCGGTCGCGGATATCGGCATGCTCGAACGCGTACAGGTTGCTGCCTGCGACGTCTGCCACATTGTCGAGGCAGGCCGCATAAGTCAGTGCATCGAGGTTGATCACCCGGTGCCCTGCTGCCACCGCCTGTCGCACCACGGCGGACCCGATGAATCCGGCCCCGCCGGTCACGAGGATGCTTGGCACCTTATCCGTCATGGGAAAACGGGCTTATGACATCGCGCAGGCGCGGCGCGGTAGAGTCCTTGTCGGACAGGATCGGCACCGTGTCACCGAGATCCCAATCGATTCCGATATCCGGATCGTTGAACCGGATCGCGCCGTCGCATTCGGGCGCGTAATAGTCCGAGCATTTGTAAATCACTTCGGTCTCGGCCTCGCGCGTGACGAACCCGTGCAGGAACCCCGCCGGGATTAACATCTGGCGTCCGTTGTCATAGCTCAGTTCTTCGGCCACCCAGCGCCCAAAGGTCGGGCTGTCACGCCGGAAATCCACCGCCACGTCCAGCAGGCTGCCACGACCGCAGCGTACCAGCTTGGCCTGGGCATGAGGAGGTGACTGGTAGTGCAATCCGCGCAGCGTGCCGATGTCGCGCGACAGTGAATGATTGTCCTGCACGAAATCAATTTCAATCCCGACTTCGGCCAGCGTTCGCCTGTTCCAGCTTTCGCAGAAAAATCCGCGCGCATCGTCAAAGCGGCGCGGGGTGAGGACCAGCACACCCGGCAGTGCTGTTTCGGTTATCTCCAACGCGGATACTCCTGCCCATTACTTGCACCGCGTGATTGATACCAATACGCCTCCGTCGTGTCACGTCCCAAGCGTCTGGCACGGCGGGATGGAACCCCGCTTAATCCTCCTTAATCTCCGCATTCAGGCCGCATTTGCACAAGTGGCCATTAACCGAAGCAGGGCACATTCTACTGCGGGTGGGCGTGAGAGGGGAAAGACATGCCCGAGTTGCGTCTGAACGCTGTCGGTGCGATCGGAACGGCAGATCCGGAAGCCTTGATTGGTATCACCGATATTGCGGTGGTGATTGGCCCGAACGGTCCGATGCTGGTCAGCACGACCCGTGGCGATGGCTGGGTCACGGCGTTCGACATCGGCGCGGATGGTCTGACCGAACAAGACAGCTGGCGGATCGGCAGTGCGCGGTTGCAGTTGGAATCGACCGATCTGGCCATCATGAGCGATGGTGGCGTGGATCAGCTGCTTCTGGCGGGCCTGGCGGGCAGCTCTCTGACCGGGCTGGCGCTGGGCGGCACTGGCTTTGGCGGTGTCACCAGCTACAGCGCCCGGGGCTTTGACATGAGTAACCTGCGCGCGCTCGCTGTGTCTGGTGATCTGGGCCTTGCCGCGTTGCGCAGCGGCGGGCTGAGCGTCATAGATTTCTCTGGCAGCGGCACGCAGGCGCGGGGCGTCAGTGGTGGCGATGCGGTAAACCACGAACTGGCCAGTGCGGTGGCAGTGCTGGCGCTGGGCAACACCACCTACGGCTTTGCCGCGTTCGGGCGTGACGATGCGCTGTCATCCTTTCGGCTGAGCGATGGTCGGGCGACGCCGCTCGCTACACTCACGACCGATACCGTCGGCGGTGCGCTGGCCGGTCCGCAGACGGTCCGCGCGCTGGAAATCGGCGGCGCAGGCTATGTGGTGGTCGCCGCGTCGGGCACCGGTTCGCTGTCGGTCTTCGCGTTGGGCGCCGGTGGCAGCCTCAGCCTTAGCGATCAGGTGCTCGACAGCCGTGATACCCGCTTTGCCGATGCGGCACATCTGGAGGTGCTGACCGTGGGTGGCCGGGCCTTTGTCGCTGTTGCAGGGTCTGATAGCGGCGTCAGCCTCTTTACCCTGATGCCGGGCGGGCGACTGCATCATATCGACACCATCGCCGCGACGCCGGACACCCCCCTGCGCGGTGTCACCGACATCACGCTGGCAGAAGCCGGGGGCGAGCTGCACATCTGGGCCGCCACTCAGGGCGCGCCCTATCTGGTGCAATTCACCACCTCCGGGCTGAACATCGGCCAGACCCGTCAGGCCGGTGACGCGGGCGGCGCGCTGATGGGTACTGGCGCCGATGACGTGCTGATCGGCGGTGCCGGTGCCGACCGGATATCGGGGGGTGCGGGGCGCGATGTGCTGGTCGATGGTGCCGGGTCGGATACGCTGATCGGCGGTGCGGGGCCGGATCATTTTGTCTTTGTCGCGGATGGCCAGATAGACACGGTAATGGATTTCCAGTTGGGCGAGGACCGGCTCGATTTCACTGCCATGCCGGGTATCTGGGACGTGCAGGACCTGCTGATCCTGCCACAAGGCTGGGGTGCCGAGATTCGCTATCGTGGCGAGGTCACGATGGTACGCTCGGTGGATGGCCGACGTCTTGAACGGGACGATATCATAGATGGCGGGCTGACCGAAATCGACCGCGTGCCCCTGTCCAAGGCGGCAGGCCAGATCACCGGCACGCTGTCGAACGACGTGTTTCGCGGTGGTGACGAGCCTGAATGGTTCGATGGTCTGACGGGCGACGATGATATTCGCGGTGAAGGCGGGAATGATACGCTGATGGGCGGTAACGGCAATGACCGCATTTCTGGCGGCTTTGGCGAGGATTTGCTCTATGGCGGCCCGGGAAACGACACGATCACCGGTGATGCGGGGTTCGACACCATCTATGGCGGGGACGGTAACGATTTTATCAACGGTGGCGGGCAGGCCGATCTGATCTACGGTGAGGGCGGCAACGACCGGATACTGGGCGAGGGCGGATATGACGTGATCTATGGCGGTGAGGGCAATGATACGATTCTGGGTGGTGATGGCCCTGACCGGCTCTATGGGGGGGCCGGCAATGATTACCTGAGCGGAGGCATTAATTTAGGCCTCAACGTGGACGGTCTCTTTGGCGGAGAAGGCGACGACACGCTGATGGGCGATGGCGGGTTCGACCATCTCGACGGTGGTCCGGGCAATGACTACCTTGATGGCGGCAAGCAGGCCGATAACCTCTATGGTCGCAGCGGCGACGACACGTTGATCGGCGGAGACGGGCTGGACCGGCTGTTCGGCGGGACGGGCGATGACCTATGCTATGGCGGTGAGGGCAATGATGGCCTCTTTGGTGAGCAGGGCAACGATACCCTTTGGGGCGGTTCGGGCAATGACAGGCTCTTTGGCGGCATTGGCAATGATGAGTTGTTCGGCGGTCCGGGAGACGATTCGATCTATGGCGGGGCGGGGTTCGACACGATCACCGGCGGCACCGGCAATGATCTGCTGACAGGCGATTTCAACGCTGATACCTTCGTCTTTGCCGATGGGCACGGCCATGACCGGATCACTGATTTCGAGGCGCTCAACGATTTCGAGCGGCTGGACCTGTCGGAGATCTCGGCCATTACCGACCTCAGCGACCTGCTGAACAATCACCTCAGCCAGATCGGCAGCGATGCAGTGATCGACACCGGCGGCGGGCGGATCACGCTGCTGGGCGTGTCGGTCAGTGATCTGGATGGGAGCGATTTCATATTCTGAACCGGATAGGTCAGACGCGGCACATCTTTGGTTAACGAAATTCCCGTAACTCTCGGGAATATCGGCAATGCGGAGGTATCAGTGCGTGGCAGACCCCAGGATGTTCGGCAATCTTTTCCTTGGTATCGGCGCGATGAAGGCCGGGACGACATGGCTCTATGCAATGCTCGACCAGCACAGGCATCTGCATTTCTGTCCCGAAAAGGAAGTGCATTATTTCTATCATCGCTACGTCGATAACACCCAGTTGAGCGAGCGGCGCAGGCTGGAGAATGTGCGCGAGCGGTATCTGCTGCGGTTCGATCCGGCCACGGCCAATATCGACCGTATCCGGCAGAACCTGCACTGGGTCAGCGCCTACCTGAGCGGGCCGGTGGATGATCACTGGTATCGCAACCTCTTTCAACCGCGCCCGCATCACCGCTACGCCTGC
This sequence comes from uncultured Roseovarius sp., assembly GCA_947503145.1. Taxonomy (GTDB): domain Bacteria; phylum Pseudomonadota; class Alphaproteobacteria; order Rhodobacterales; family Rhodobacteraceae; genus Roseovarius. The sequence goes on along the minus strand of CANNCP010000001.1, from coordinate 97,976 downwards.
GATTTCTCCAACCTCACCGCACATCTCCCCGCCGAGGTCTGGCCGCGGATCGAAGGGGCCTGCGCCCGGCTGCGTGTCCTCTACACGATGCGTGACCCGCTCAGGCGGCTGTGGAGCCATACCAAGTTTCACCTTCAGGTCACGGGCCAGTTGCACCTGCTGGAAGAGTGGGGACCTGCCGATTTCGATGCGTTCGTGCGCAGACCCTTCATCTGGGACAATGCCGAATATGGCCGCACCCTGCGTGCCTTGCGCGGCGGGCTCGATCCTGGCAACTGGCTGGCGATTTCCTACGAGGATATCCACGCCGACCAGCGTGCCATGCTGGCCCGGATCGAACGGTTTCTCGGTATTGATGCGCAAGACTATCCCGAGACGCTGCTGGCGCGCCGCTATACTGAATCGGTGCGCCACCCGATGCCAGACTTCTTTGCCGGGCTGTTCGCCCGCGATATCGCGCGGATCACGAACGAGGTGCGCAGCGAAGGCTTTGACATTCCCGCCAGCTGGGGCTGATGCGCGCCTCTACTTTAGCAGAATATCGCGGTGATGCCGCCAGAGCAGGAACAGCCCGGCGATGAATGTCACTGCCGACAGCCCCAGCACATAGAGCCCCGATACATAGCCGGGGTGATAAAATGGATAAAACCCCGCACGCATCAGCCCGACGACATGCACCAGCGGGTTGAACCACAGCAGATCATCATAAGGCGCCGGAACCGACTCGAATACGAAGAAGATGCACGAGACGATAAAGAGCGGCCGTGTCACGATGGCCCAGATGGTCGCCCAGAGAGGATAAGCCAGCGTCAGGAACGCGTTGAGCGTGCCGATCCCTGCCGCAAGGCAGATCACCAGCAGATAGGCGAGCACAAGACTGCCCGCATCAAGGCCGCCCCGTGCGCCCAGACCCCAGAAGATAAAGACCAGCACGATGCCGTTGACCAGCAGCTGCACGAAAGCGTTCAGGATGAGCCGCGCGAGGATTGCATCGAGGAAGGTCACCCGCGGATATTTCAGCAATGCGCGCGAAAACTGGATTGTCTGGCCCAGCTTGTTCGACAGATCGTTGAACATCAGGAACGGCAGAACCCCCGCCGCATAAAAGAGCGGAAAGCTGGTCCCGAGGGGCGGCGCGCGAAACCCGATGGAAAACACCGCCGTCAGCAGCGCGACCCCTGCCGCAGGCTCGATGATCGCCCAGAGGTAGCCGCCGGGCGAGCGACCGTAGGTCGTGGACATCTCGCGCAGGATCAACGCCGCGATGGCGCGGGGCGTCCGGCCTGCGTTATCTGCTCTCGCTGTTGCTGATCTGGCCATACCCGCCTCCGTTTCATTCCGGCAGGGATAGCGGGCCGGGTTTAAGAAATCTTTTATCAAAAGCGAATAGACCTGACCGCGACCCGTCCGCGCGCGGCTCGCGCGGGTGCAGGCAGAAGGCAGGCAGACATGTCCATCACCCGAGCAATCGACCGAGAGGGCGCAACGGCGCTGCCGCCGCCAGCCCCGCGCAGTCGGTTGCGGTTGCGGCACCGCTTCGCGATCTTCAGCTTTTTCCTGCTGGTGGCGATGCCGGTCTACACTGTCGGCTGGTTTCTCTATGCCCGCGCGGCGGACCAGTACGCCTCGCATCTCGGTTTTTCGGTGCGGACCGAGGAAAGCGGATCGGCGATCGAGCTGCTGGGTGGCGTGACCGAGCTTTCTGGATCGTCTTCGTCAGATACGGATATCCTTTATGCGTACCTCACCAGCCAGAAACTGGTGCGCCTGATGGACCAGCACGTGGATCTGCGCGCGATCTGGGGTGATACGGACCGTTGGCGCGATCCGGTCTTTACCGTCGATCCGGCAGGCACGATCGAGGATATGCAGGCCCATTGGCGGCGCATGGTGCAGATTGAGTATGATAATGGCAGCGGCATGATCGACCTGCGCATCCTGGCCTTTGCGCCAGAAGATGCGCAGCGGATCGCCATCGCGCTATACGCTGCGTGCAGCGCGATGATCAACGATCTGTCGGCGGTGGCCCGCGAGGATGCTATCAAATATGCGCGTAACGAGCTTGATGGCGCGGTTGTCCGGCTCAAGCAGGCGCGCAAGGCGCTGACCGCTTACCGAAATCGCAATCAGATGGTCGACCCGACAATGGACACTGCCGGGCGCATGGGCCTTGTCACCACGCTCCAGCGGCAACTGGCCGAGGCGCTGATCGAGCTGGATCTGTTGCGCGATTCGACCCGCGCCAGCGATCCGCGTGTGGTGCAGGCGACCAAGCGTGTGACGGTGATCGAGACCCGGATCGCCGCCGAACGGCGCAAGCTGGGGCTGGGACACGGCAACGCGGCGACAGAGGCGTTTGCCGATCTGGTGGGTGAATACGAGGGGCTGATCGTGGACCGCGAGTTTGCCGAGACCGCCTATACTGCAGCCTTGGCCAATTACGACGCCGCCCAGGCCGAGGCGCAAAAACAGAGCCGCTATCTGGCCGCCCATATTGAGCCGACCCTGGCCGAAGCGGCGGAATATCCCGAACGGCTGAAACTGCTGCTGCTGGCCGGGCTGTTCGCGGTTTTCCTATGGTGCGTGGCGGTCTTGGTCACCTACAGCCTGCGCGACCGGCGCTGAGGGCCAGACGATGATCCGGCTGGAGAATGTGAGCAAGGACTTTCCACTGCGCAGTGGGCGCAAACAGGTGATCCGGAATGCTACCGCCGTCTTTCCCCCGGGGCGCAGCGTGGCCCTGCTGGGCCGCAACGGCGCGGGTAAAAGCACGCTTTTGGATATCATCGCGGGCACGACACGGCCCTCGCGGGGCAGGGTGATCACGCAGGGCCGCGTCTCTTATCCCGTGGGCTTTGCCGGATCGTTCCACCCCGATCTGACCGGCGCGCAGAACGCACGGTTCGTGGCGCGCATCTACGGGGTGGATACGACGGCATTGCTGGATTTCGTCGCGGATTTTGCCCAGCTCGGTCCGCATTTTCACATGCCGTTGCGCACCTATTCGGCGGGGATGAAGGCGCGGCTGTCGTTCGGCGTGTCGATGGGCATTCCGTTCGATACATATCTGGTGGACGAGGTCACATCGGTGGGCGACGGGGCGTTTCGGCGCAAGAGCATTGCGCTGTTTGATGCGCGACGCGAACATGCGGGCGCAGTCGTGGTGTCGCATTCAGTGACGATGATCCGGCGCATTTGCGACATGGGCGCGGTGCTGGAAAACGGCGTGTTGCGTGTTTTTGATGATCTGGATGAGGCGCTGGCGCTGCACGAGCGTAACCTGGCAGGCTCGCAGCTGAACCTTGGTGCTTCGCTGGCGTAAGCGGCGCGTCTCCTTCGCCCTTGCGGGCGTCCTCGACATCTGTGCTCAGTCGGTCAGCACCTCGCGCACCAGCCTGCGGACGCGGGATTGCCAGACATCATAGGGGTACTTGTGCCGCCACGCCGCACGGATCCGCGCGGCGCTGTCGCTCCGATCGCTGACGTATCGTTCGATCAGCCGGGTAATACGCGCGGCGTCGCGCGGCAGATCGCGCAGCGGCGCACACATCGCCATCGGATGCGCCGCGATCATTTCAGGCGCGGCCTCGATCGGGCTGAGCACGATGGGCAATCCGCTCTCGAACGCCTCTATCGCGCCGATGGGCAGCCCTTCGTAGCGCGACGTCAGCAGATAGCCGTCGGCCTCGGCCAGCACCGGGCGCACGTCGGCCAGAGATCCGGCGAAATGGATGCGCAGGCGGGTGTCGGGCCGCACCTGTCGCAATATCCGCGCCTGGAAACGCGGATCATCGGTGCCCGTCCCGCAGAGCGTCAGGCTGTAACCGGACGGCATGTGATCCATCAGCCGCGCGGCCAGCGGATAGTTCTTCTGGTAGCCCGCGCGCCCGGTGATCACCAGCCGCCGCTGAGTGTGCCCGTGGTGCGGTATCGGCAGACTGCCCAGGTTCGAGCTGTTGGGAAGGACGTGGATGCTGTGTCGGCTCATCCGCCGGTCGCCCACGACATGACGCAACCGGGCGGCCATGTCCGACGACAAAAAGACCAGATGCATCGGCGGGCAGCGTGCCAGCAGGAATCGCTCCAGCCAGCGCGACACGATCGCTGCCATCCGTCGGTGGCCGGGATCGAAGGGAATGCCATGATAGCTCATCACGATGCGGGTCTGCGGTGGCGGCCGCAGCAGACGCAGTGCCAGCGCCATCCGCAGCATCAGTGCAGGCAGCCGCGCATGCAGCCAGAGCACATCCCAGACCTGACTGCGGGCCACGCGGATCGCGCCCCACCATCCGCGCCACAGCGTTCGGGGGCGCAGGCAACTGCGCATTCCGTCGATTTCGATATGGCGCGTGCCGGCCTCGATGATCCGGTCATAGCCGCCGTGATTTCGGTCGCTGACAATCGTCAGCACCGCAGCCCCGGCCAGTGTTTCGCTCAGTTGTTCGAGGTGGCGTGGCACGCCGGTGCGTCCGCCATCGCCGCCAAACAGTACGAAGTGCGGTATCTGATCAGACCTTGCCAAGCGTGACCGCCCCCCAGAAACCGACCGACCCGAGGCCCGACTGGCGGTAGGGGGCGATCTGCCCGAGCGCCCACAGCCGCGTCGGCAAACGTTTGCCCCGTGCGGCGGCGAACTGATCGAGGCAGGCGCGGTTTTCAGGCGTCAGAAACATCGCGCAGCGCTGCATTGCGGCGATGTTGCCTGCCACCCGCGCGCGAAATGCGCCGCGCAGGACCGCATGTTTGCGCGTGATCTGAGCCCGCACGCCTGCGCCCGCGCCAATCGCATTGGTCGCGTGTTGCCGATAAAGCAGCACGCGCGCGGGATCGGCAAGGATCAGCCCGCCCGCGCCCGAGATCAGAAGGTAGAGCCACCAGTCATGGGCAAAGACCGGCCCGGCAAGCAGGGCAGCCGCGCGTGCCAGTTCAACTGCCGCCGCATTAAGCACGATGGTGTTGCCGGGCGCGATATTTTCGGCCAGCGCGTTGCGAAACGATGGCGCGCTTACACGGCTGTCCGTGCCGCGCCGTACCCGTGCCGCGCCGTCCCAGACCCAGCGGCGCGCACAATAGAGCGCGGGTCGGCCGGGCGGTACGCGGGCCAGGCGGGTGGCCGCGCGCTGCAGTTTGTCGGAGAACCACGCATCGTCCTGATCGGCGAGGGCAACCAGCCCCGGCGATCCGTGCAAACCCGCAATCAAACCCATGTAATTGCGCGAAAACCCCCGCGCAGGCCCATCCTGTAGCGCGACCCGTCCGGGCCAGTCGTGACCAAAGCGGGTAATCTGCGCGCGACTGTCGTCGGTTGATCCATCATCGCTGCATGTGAGGGTCCAGCGCGGACCGCGCTGACATGCGATACTGCCCAGTTGGGCGGGCAGATAGGCCGCGCCATTGTGGATGCCCATCAGGATATGAACCGGATCGCATGTCATTCTGCCGTTCCTGTCGCCGCCTTGGATCGCCGAAATCGCTTCGCTGTTCTTGGTAAAGGGAACTCGTAAACCCCCACTTAATTTTATTGCGCAATAAATGAGGCAACCGCACCGCAGTCGAAGGGGAAACCGGTGATCAGACATCTGCGCCTATCGCTTATCCGGCAGTTTCTTGGCGTTATGCGCGAACAGGGACCGGGTATCGCAATGGCCCGGGCATGGGCCTATATCGCGACCCGGCGCAGGGGTGGCGCACCCAGCGTCGTGCCGCACACAGCGGATACCGGCGGTGTGCATTATCTCAGCGGCATCTGGCGCAGCCTGGCATGCACGGACGCATTTCATGTCACTGCGGCGCCCGCCTATGCTGCGCGGCGGCGTCGCATTGCACTGATCGGTGATCTCAACCTGCCGCAATGCCGCAAATACCGGGTCGAGCAGCTGACGGAATTCTGGCGGTTGCACGATGTCGATCTGTACTATGCTCATTATCAGGACGTGCCGCGCGCGGTGCAGATCCTGCAGGATGCGACGCATCTGATGTGCTATCGCCTGCCCGGTGGTGGCGATGTGCCGATGCTGCTCTATGAGGCGCGGCGTCTGCGCCTGCCGATCCTCTATGATATCGACGACCCGCTGTTCTCTGTCTCGGCCTACGAGACCTACGCGAATATGGCCGTGCTGAAAGCAGATGCGCAAAAGCATTTCGCGGCAGAGGCGCCGCGCTATCTGGAGGTGATGAATGGCTGTGATGCGGTCTCGGTCTCCACCCCTGGGCTGGTGGATCATGCGCAACTCTACACGCCGCGCCCGGTCTTTTTGCGGCGCAATTTTGCTGACCATGTGACGCTGCAGGCCGGGCGGCAGGCGATGCAGGTCAGCACTGACAACGAGGCGGTGTTCCGGGTCGCCTTTGCCAGCGGGTCGCGAGGCCACGAGGCCGATTTTGCGCAGATCGAGGCCGAGTTGTCAGCGTTTCTGCGCGCCGATCCGAACCGCCGCCTGATGATCCTGGGGCATTTCGAGCAGGGCCATCTGCCCCGCGCCATCGCGCGACAGACCGAATGGCACCGCTTTTCGGGCTATGATGCCTATCTGCGGGTGCTGGCGCAGGCCGATTGCGCGCTGATGCCGCTGGTGGATGACCCGTTCAACCGATGCAAGAGCGCGGTGCGTGCCATCGATGCGGCCGCCGTTGGCGTCCCGGCGATCTGTAGCGCGGTGGGCGATCTGGCGCATGTGGTGCGGCATGAACAGACGGGCTTTGTCGCGCAAACGGCCTCGGATTGGGGCGGTGTCCTGCGCGATCTGGCGCGCGATCCGGGGGCGGCGCGTGCGATGGGCACCCGCGCCCGCCATGATCTGGAACGCCGTTGGTCGGCGCAGATCGCCCCACATATTGCCGACCCCGAACTGCTGGACTGGGTGTTGGCATGAGCGCGCCGCATATCCTGATCGTGAATGTCTTTTACGCGCCGAATTCGTATGGCGGCGCGACCATCGTGGCCGAGGAGGTGGCGCGCGCGCTACGCCGCAGGGGGTGCCGGATCACCGCCGTCTCATTGATCAGCCGGGCAGAACTGGCGCCCTACGCGGTGATCAAATCCGAGGTAGAGGGCCAGACCTCGTACCTCATCAACCTGCCGCAGGGGCGCAGCTATGCCGCGCGCTACAATAACCCCGATCTTGCCGAGCGGTTGGGCGCGCTGATGGACGGGCTCGACCCGGATCTGTTGCATGTGCATTGCGTGCAGGACGTGGGCGCGGGCATCATCGAGACAGCCAAGGCACGCGATCTGCCGGTGGTGCTGAGCGTGCACGATTTCTGGTGGCTCTGTGAACGGCAGTTCATGATCACCCCCGATCAAGGCTATTGCGGCCAGATGCCGGTCTCCTTGTCTCGCTGTCGCGGCTGTGTCGAGGATTTCAGTGCCGCCCGTACCCGTGATGCCTATCTCAAGCGGCAGGCGGCGCTGGCGGATGTCGTGACCTACCCCAGCCGCTTTGCTCGCGACCTGTGCGAAGCATCCGGCCTCGCGCCGGGGCGCGGCACCGTCTGGGAAAACGGTGTGCGCCTGCCGGGTTCCGATTTCGCCGCAGCGCAGGCGGCGCGGCGCGCGCGCGGCGGGCCGCTGTCCTTCGGCTATCTTGGCGGACCAGTGCAGATCAAGGGGTGGCCCGATATCCGCGCCGCCTTTGCCGGGCTGGGACGCAGCGATTTTACCGTGCATCTGGCCGACGGGGCGCTGGACGGCGGATGGTGGGACGATATCGACCTCGGCGGGCTGCCCGGAAAATGGCAGATACACCCAAGGTTTGCCCAGGGCCAGATCGACAGATTCTACGCGCAGATCGACGTGCTGCTGTTCGTGTCGCAATGGAAAGAGACCTTTGGCCTGGCTATCCGCGAGGCGCTGGTGCGCGGCATTCGCGTGATCCAGACCGACAGCGGTGGCACTGTCGAACACGGCGCGGTGCAGGAAGCCGACCTGATCCCGATCGGCGCTGGCCCCGCACCCTTACGCGCGCAGATCGAGGCGCAGCTATCGCGCGGGATCGTCCCGCAGGACCCCGTGCCGGTTGCGTCCTATGACGACCAGGCGGCGGCATTTCTGGCGCTGACCGGTCCTTTGCTGAGCGGGGTCAGCCCTCGGCAGCCAGCAGCGCGCGCAGTCCGTCGTGGTAACTGGGGTAGTGTAGCGTGACGCTCAGTTCTTCCTTGATCAGGGTGTTCCGCACGCGCTTGGATTCGGCATAGAAGCTGCGTGCCATCGGGGTCATGTCGGCCTCGTCGATGGGCGTGGCTGGCGGGATCGGCAACCCCAGCAATTTGGCCGCAAACGCAATCACGTCCTCGGGCGGTGCGGGGTCGTCGTCGCACAGGTTGTAGATCGCGCCCGGTCGTGGCGCCCGGATCGAGGCCAGCAGAACCTGCGCGATATCCTCGACATGGATGCGGCTGAAAACCTGGTTCGGCTTGATAATCCGCCGCGCCGTGCCTGCGCGCACCTTGGCAAAGGGGCCACGTCCGGGACCGTAGATACCCGCCAGCCGAAAGATGTGCAGCGGCAGATCCTGGATCGCCTGCCATGCGGCTTCGGCGTCGACGCGCATCTGACCGCGCCGGGTACTGGGGGCTGGCGGCGTCGTCTCATCGACCCAGCCGCCCGCATGATCGCCGTAGACGCCGGTAGTAGACAGGTAGCCCGCCCATTCCAGCCGTGGCGCGATGTGCGCGATGTCGTCCCTCAGCGCGTTCAACACCGGATCACCGTTCGGGTCCGGCCCCGCCGAAATCAGCAGATGCGTGGCGTTGGCCAGTGCAGCGTCCAGATCCCCGCCGGGAAAGATCACTGCCCCGGCGCCCGTCGCTGTCAGTTCTGCCGCTTTGTCGTTGCTGCGCGTGGTCCCGATCACGCGCCACCCTTCGGGCAGCAGCAGCCGGGTCAGGGCGCGGGCCGAATAGCCGTGCCCGAAAGAAAGCAGTGTCTGGGTCATGCCCAAGGATATGCGCGAGTGCCTGCAGGTTGGCAAGCGGCCCGAGGCGTTCCGCACCTGATCCGGGCCACGGATCGAATGCAAGACACCCGCAACGACCCAGAGGCGGCCGACCCGGCCAGTAATCCATCCTGCGCCATGTTGCGATTGCGCTCTGCCGCAGCTTGATACCCGCCCGCGCCCGTGTCAACGTGGCCGCCAAGGAGGCGAGGCAGGCATATATGCATCAGGCAGACAGGATCATGGACACCCCGGGCGCGCCGCCGCGCACGGAATTCACCGATGCGGTGGCCGCGGTGGATCACCTGTGCGCGCTCTATGATATGGCGGTGCAGTTCCTCTGCCAGTCCTTCGATGCGGCGATGAAAGGCCCGGTGCCCAGCCGCCGCATCCGCGCCTATTACCCCGAAATCCGGATTACCACGACCTCGTTTTCCAAGGTGGACAGTCGGCTCAGCTTTGGCCACGTGTCCGAGCCGGGCACCCATGCCACCACGATCACCCAGCCTGATCTCTTTCGTGGCTATCTGACCCAGCAGATTGATCTGTTGATGAGCAACCACGGCGTACCGATCAGCATCGGCGTATCGGACACGCCGATACCGGTGCATTTTGCCGTCGCACAAGACCCTGAAATGACCGTGCCGCACGCCGGCGCTACGGCATTCACGCTGCGTGATGTGTTTGATGTGCCCGACCTCAGCACAACCAACGATGCCATAGTGAACGGCACCGCGCGCCCCGCTCTCGACGGGGCAAGGCCGCTCGCGCCCTTTACCGCGCAGCGCGTTGACTATTCGCTGGCACGGCTGGCGCATTACACCGCGACCGAGCCCGAGCATTTCCAGAACTACGTGCTGTTTACCAATTACCAGTTCTACGTTGCCGAATTCGAAGCCTTTGCGCGCCGCGCGCTGGCCGATCCGGACAGCGGCTATACCAGTTTTGTCAGCACCGACAATGTCGAGATTACCGATGCCCTCGCGCCGCTGGACGTGCCGCTGAAATTGCCGCAGATGCCCGCCTATCACCTCAAGCGTCCGGGCGGCGAAGGCATCACGCTGGTCAATATCGGCGTCGGCCCGTCCAACGCCAAGACCGCGACCGATCATATCGCCGTGCTGCGTCCGCACGCCTGGATCATGGTCGGCCACTGCGCGGGCCTGCGCAATTCGCAGAGCCTGGGGGATTTCGTGCTGGCGCATGCCTATCTGCGCGAGGACGGTGTTCTGGATGCCGACATTCCGACCTGGGTGCCGATCCCGCCGCTTGCCGAAATCCAGATCGCCCTGCAAGAGGCGGTGGCCGAGCAGGCCCGGCTGACCGGGTACGACATCAAGCGGATCATGCGCACCGGCACCGTGGCCAGCCTTGATAACCGCAACTGGGAATTGCGCGACCAGTCCGGCCCGGTCCAGCGCCTCAGTCAGAGCCGTGCCATCGCGCTGGATATGGAAAGTGCGACGATTGCCGCAAACGGGTTCCGCTTTCGCGTGCCCTACGGGACGCTTTTGTGTGTGTCGGACAAGCCGCTGCACGGCGAGCTGAAGCTGCCCGGCATGGCGTCGGATTTCTATAATACCCAGGTTGCGCGCCATCTGATGATCGGGATTCGCGCGATGGAAATGCTGGCCAAAATGCCACTCGAACGCATTCACAGCCGCAAATTGCGCTCTTTTCAGGAAACGGCGTTCCTCTGACACGGCGAAATACTGTAAAAAATGCATGTTTTCGGTTGTTACGTATCCACTATTCGTTGTGTTACCCCACAAGATCGCGTTAAATCACGCCCGTGAGGCCCAATGAACGGGCAGTTGAAGGAGACCATAAAATGGCAAAACCTATGACCAAGACCCAGCTCGTTGCGGCTCTGGCCGAAGAGATGGACAGCGACAAGAAATCCGCGAACACGGCGCTTGAGGCGATGATCGCCGTAATCACCCGTGAAGTTTCGGGTGGCGGTGCCGTGACCCTGCCCGGCGTCGGCAAGATCTACTGCCGCGAGCGCCCCGAGCGCATGGTGCGTAATCCCGCCACGGGCGAGCAGATCAAGAAAGAAGCCGACAAGGTCGTCAAGATGACCATCGCCAAAGCGCTGAAAGACAGCGTGAACGGCTAGGCTTGCATCAAAGCAGAGTTTCGGAAAGGGTCGCCCCTTGAGGGCGACCCTTTTTCAGTTTTCAGGCAGGATTTTTCGGACATGGATTTGCGCGCAATCATCATGGGTCTCGCCTTTGCCTTCATGTGGTCGAGCGCCTACACCTCGGCGCGCATCATCGTCACCGCCGCGCCGCCGATCAGCGCGCTGACGCTGCGGTTCCTTATCTCGGGTCTTCTGGGCATCCTGATTGCGCGGATGCTGGGCCAGTCCTGGCGGCTGACGCCGACGCAATGGCGGGCAACCTTCGTCTTCGGCATCTGCCAGAACGCGCTCTATCTGGGTCTTTATTTCGTCGCGATGCAAACAATCGAGGCGTCGCTGGCAGCAATCATTGCCTCGACGATGCCGCTGCTGGTGGCACTGGCGGGCTGGGTGGTGTTCCGCGAACGTCTTGCACCTATGGCGGCGCTCGGCCTCGTGGCCGGGATTGTGGGTGTCGGAATCATCATGGGCAATCGTTTGTCCGGTGGCGTCGACCTTTATGGGCTGGCGCTCTGCGTGGTAGGTGTGATTGCACTGGCCGTCGCGACATTGGCCGTACGCGGCGCCACGTCGGGTGGTAATTTCCTGATGGTCGTCGGGCTACAGATGCTGATCGCCAGCGCGGTCCTCAGCGTCGTGGCGGTCACGACCGAGACGATCGAGATCGACTGGAGCTGGCTGCTGGTAGGGTCCTTTGTCTATACCACGATTGTTCCCGGCCTTGGTGCCACGCTGGTGTGGTTCTGGTTGGTGCAGCGGATCGGGGCCACCCGCGCCGCCACGTTCCATTTCCTCAACCCGTTCCTGGGCGTCGCCATCGCCGCGCTGATCCTGAACGAGCCTTTGCAGGTCTATGACGTGGTCGGCGTCGTGGTCATCATGGCTGGCATTCTCGCGGTGCAGTTGTCCAAACGTCCATCACGGGCCTGATGTGGGGCTGCATGGGACGAACGCGCGTCGATCCGGCTACCCGGATCGCATACGCCGCGTATCTTCTTTATGCCTTGGCCTCGCGGATGGCCGCCAGCACGCGGTGCGGCAGCGCGGGCAGCGTCGTCACGCGTGCACCACAGGCATGACGGATGGCGTTCAGGATGGCGGGGGCGGTGGGGATCAGTACATGCTCGCCCAGCCCCTTTGCCCCCAGCGGTCCTTCAGGGTCCGGCACTTCGAGTAAAATCGTGTCGATCTGCGGCATGTCGCCGGTCGTGGGGATCAGGTAATCGTGCAGATTCTCTGTTCGGCCGGGGATGAACTCTTCCATCAGTGCCATGCCCAGCCCCTGCGCGATGCCGCCCTGCACCTGACCCTCGGCCAGTTGCGGGTTGATCACGCGGCCCAGATCATGCGCGGCGGTCATCCGCTCGACCTTTACTGTTCCCAGCACGGTATCCACCACCACTTCGGCGATTTGCGCGCCGTAGCCATAGACCGCATAGGGCGCACCCTGTCCGTCAGCATCAAGGCCGGTGGTGGGCGGATCATAGGTTTCTTCGGCGGCAATGGCATAGCCATTGGCATCGGGCGCGAGATTGCTCAGATTCACCCGCCGCTCACCGGCGCCGTCGCGCAGGGTCAGGTGAGTACTCTCCAGCGTGATTTCCGCCTCCGGCCCCATATTGCCGAGGCTCAGGATCGCCGCGCGCAGTGCGCCCCCCGCCAGATGAGCGGCCTTGCCGGTCACAAAGGTCTGGCGCGAGGCCGACGTCTTGCCGCAATCGGGGGTCAGTGCGGTGTCCGGCCCGATGAGGGCGAACTGCGCTACCGGCAGGCCCAGCGATTCGGCGCAGATCTGGGTGATTACCGTGTTGCTACCCTGCCCGATATCCGTCGCACCCTGATGCAGCCGTAGCGCGCCATCCGGCGTGATGCCGACGCGGATCGTCGACGGGTTCGGCAGCCCGGTATTACCGCAGCCATACCAGCAAGAGGCGACACCGACACCGCGCCGCAGCGTGCCGTCTGCGGTATTGGCTGCCTGCGCCCGTGCCAGCGCGGCGGTCCATGGCCCCTCAAGCGCCTCCAGACAGGCCGAAATCCCGACGCCTTGCAATACCTGCCCACAGACCGTCCGCTGCCCGCTCTGCAGGGCGTTGTTCCGGCGGAATTGCAGCCGGTCGATCCCTGCCTGCAGCGCCAGATCGTCATAGAGCGTTTCTTGCAGGATTGCCGCCTGCGGCACACCAAAACCGCGAAACGCACCGGAAATGGCCGAAAAGCTGTGCCGTGCATCGGCCTCGGCGTGATAGTCGGGCGTGTAGTATGGACCGGAGGCGTGCACCGGCACGCGCCCTGCCACGGTCGGACCCCAGCTGGCATAGGCGCCAGTATTGAACTCACCATCGAACACCATGCCGCAAATGCGCCCCTGCGCGTCCGCCCCGATCCGCGCGGTCATCCGTGCTGGGTGCCGCTTGGTCGTGGAGGCCATCGATTCGGCGCGGCTATAGATCATTCGCGCGGGCCGCCCGGTCTTTAGTGCCACCAGCCCGATCAGCGGCTGCAACGACAGGTCGAGCTTGGACCCGAACCCGCCGCCCGCCGCCGCCGGAATGATGCGCACCTTGTCGGGGGACAGGCCCAGAACTGTGGCCGTCCCATCGCGATCCATGATCGGCGCCTGGGTACAAGCCTGAATGACCAGTGTCTCGCCGTCCATCCATGCGACGCCGGCCTCCGGCTCGATATAGGCGTGTTCGACATAGGGGGTCGTCATTGCGCCGTTGGCGACAAAGGTCGCACGGTCCAGCGCCGCCTGCGCATCGCCGCAGTGCACGCGCCCGGTGATCAGCAGGTTATCCGCCCGGCTGGCGTGTACCAGCGCTTCTTCTGTTTCTTCCCACGTGATCGGAAATGTGCCCAGATCCAGCGCCTCGATCACCGCGGGCGGTCCGGCCACCAGTGCCGCTGCCTCACCGCGCAGCCGTACATGGCCCTCGGCCAGAGCCGGTTGATCGGCAAAGGGCGGGATGGTGCCAAAGCAGTTTTCGCCGGGGATGTCTGCGGCGGTAAACATCTCCACCGGTCCGTCTTGCGCCGCTTGCCATGCCTTCAGGTCGCCGAACTGAAACCGCGCCGGAGCCAGAGGCGCACGCACCGCGCGCACCAGCAGCGCGCCCTCGGGGCAGGTATCGGCACCGTAGATCTCCGTCCCGTCCACCTTTGGTCCACCATCAAGCCGGGGCAGTGGCGCACCCACCGTCCCGTCCGTGAAGACAGGTGTGGGCGCTGCAATACCCACGTCGCAGACTGCATCGATGATCTTGGTATAGCCGGTACAGCGGCACAGCACACCGCCCAGCGCCGCCTCGACCTGTGCGCGGCTGGGTTGCGCGGTGCGTGTCAGCAGCGCGGTGGCCGCCATCAGCATGCCGGGCGTGCATATCCCGCATTGTGCCGCCCCGTGCCGCAAAAACGCCTGTTGCAGCGCGCCCCGCGCCAGCCCTTCCACCGTTGTCACCTCGCGTCGGGCCACCTGTGCGACGGGCGTCAGGCAGGCGCAGACCGGCGCGCCGTCCAGCAACACGGTGCAAGCACCGCAATCGCCTGCATCGCAGCCGACCTTGGTGCCGCGCAGCGCCAGATCCTCGCGCAGCACCTCCGACAAGCGCCGACCGGGTGCCACGGGCAGCGCATGTGCCGTGCCATTCACCCGCAGTGTCAATGTGGTCAGGGCGCGGTTCATTGCGTCTCTCCGGTGGTCAAATCACGCAGGGCCCGGCGCACCAGTTCTGCGGCCGCATGGGCGCGGTAGGGACCATCCGCGCGAATATCATCGATGGGTGCCAGCGCCGGAAGGATCAAATCGTCCTGCACCGCACGCCACAGCGCCGCGTCTGCGGGCAGCCCGGTCAGCGCACCCTCCAGCCGTGTCAGGCGGGCCGCGACGGCGCTGCATGCGCCCACGGCGATGGCGATCTGCGCCACGCGCCCGTCCTCGATTACCAGCCTCACGGCCACCATGGCGATGGAAATCACCAGATAGCGCCGCGCCCCCAGCTTGCGAAACCGTGAAATGCCGGACATTCCCGAGGGCGGCACCCAGAGCGCCGTCACCATCTCGCCTGTCCGCAGATCAATCTGTCGTACACCGGTGATGAATGCGCTCAGCGGCACGCGCCGCAGACCGGTCAAGGAGGACAGCTCGACCTCGGCGTCCAGCGCCAGCAGACACGGCACGCCGTCAGCGGCAGGTGAGGCATTGCAGATATTGCCCGCCACCGTCGCCGCATTCTGGATCTGGACCGAGCCCACTTCGATGGCGGCCTGCCGCAACATTTCAAAGGCAGGCGGTAGATCAGCGCGCACAACATCGCTCCATGTCACGGCGGCCCCGATACGCACACTGCCTGCGCTCACCTCGATACCGCGCAGCGCGTCCACGCCGGTGATATCCAGCACAGGCCCCTCCAGCGTGCGCTGCTGCGCGGCGGCTAGCAGATCGGTGCATCCGGCGGCAATCGTCGCGGGACCAGCCGCCAGAATGCGCAAGGCTTCGGCCATCGTTTCGGGCCGATTATAACAATTCGCCTGCACAAGATCCCCCGTGACTTTATACGCGGATGGTGCGCCCGGCATCAGCGGCCTGTCAACCGAACTGTTGCGCGGCGCGGCATTCAGAGTTCCGCCTCCGGCGGGAGTATTTGTGGAAAAATGAAGGGCTTCGGTCACGCCTTCATTTTTCTCGAAATACTCCGGGGTCTGGGGCAGCGCCCCAGTCAACGGTTGCCGTCATACACCGACATAGCGATCTACGATGGAATGATCGGCGCGCAGGGCTTCGGCTGACAGTGTCTCGCCATTGAGTCCGTTCTCGATGAACGCCACGCGGTCTGCCACCGACAACACCGCATCGACTCGCTGCTCGACCAGCAAGATCGCAACACCTCTGTCCCGCATCTTCACGATCACCTGCCGGATGGCTTCGATCATCGAGGGTTGCAGCCCCTCCGTCGGCTCATCGAGCAACAGTGCCTTGGGCCTCAGGCAGAGCGCACGGGCGGTCGCCAGCATCTGTTGCTCGCCGCCCGAAAGGGTCTGCGCCCGCTGCCCCATGCGCTCGCGCAGGCGTGGGAAGAGGTCCAGCATTTCCTCCAGCACCTCCGGCGGGCTGGCCCGTGTCTGCATGCCCACCGCCAGGTTCTGCGCCACGGTGAGGCCCGGAAACAGCCGCCGCCCCTGCGGGATATAGCCGATACCCGCGCGCGGTACCTGATACGCGGGCAGTGCGCTGATCTCTGTGCCGTCCAGCACGATCCGGCCGGCCATCAGCGGCAAGAGGCCCATGATCGCCTTCATCGTCGTTGTCTTGCCTGCGCCGTTGCGGCCCAGCAGGCACAGGATTTCGCCCGCTTCCACCCGCAGGCAGAGGTTCCGTAGCACCTGCGCACGGCCATATCCGGCCCCTATCCCGTGCAGTTCCAGCATCATCCGGTCCCCAGATAGGCGGCCTGTACATCGGCGTTGCCGCGAATTTCATCCGGCGTGCCCTCGGCCAGCATCTCGCCGAAGTTGAGCACGCTCACCCTGTGGGCCGTTTCCATCACCACGCTCATGTTGTGTTCGATCAGCAGGACCGTGGTATTGCCCGCCAAATCGCGGATGAGCGCCTTGAACGCGGTAATCTCGGCCTCGGCCAGCCCCTGCGTCGGCTCATCGAGGATCAGCAGGCGCGGCTCCTGCACCAGCCCCATCGCAATCTCAAGCAGGCGCTGGTGCCCGTAGCTGAGATCACCTGCCTCCTGTCCGGCGTGGCCGGCGAGGCCCACGCGCGCCAGCGCCGCCTCGACTGCGGATGCAACTGCATCGCCGGTCAGCCGCCGCCGCGCCGCCAGTGCCACGTTCTCGGCCACGTCCAGCCCGGCAAAGATCGCAGTGATCTGAAACGTATAGGCCATGCCCAACCTGATCCGCCGGTGGGCCGGCAGCCGGGTGATATCGCGCCCGTCAAAATGGACAGTGCCGACCGTGGGTGCGATCCGTCCGCAGATCATGCCCACCAATGTTGTCTTGCCCGCGCCATTGGGGCCAATGAGCGCGCGCACTTCGCCTTGCGGCAGGTCGAAATCCACATTTCTGACGGCCTGCAAACCGGCAAAACTCTTGCTTAGCCCACGTGCGCTCAGCAGGCTCATGGCAGCCACGACCAGATTCGGCGACGCACCTCGCCCGCCAGGCCCTGCGGCGCGAAAAGCGTCAGCGCCACCAGCACCACGCCTGCAATCAGCATGTAGGCCGTGGTGATGCCTGAACTGAGGTCGATCAGGTAGAACATGAACAGCGTTCCGATGAACGGTCCCAGCACCGTGCCTGCACCTCCGAGCAGCACCCAGAGCAGCGGAAAGATCGAGTACTGCACACTGGCAAAGGTGGCGCCGGCATAGCCGAAAAGAAGCCCGTAAGACGCTCCGGCTGCCGCCGAGATCATGCCGGAGATCACGACCGCGCCCAGTTTGTGCGCGAAGGTGTCATAGCCCAGCATCGCGGTGCGTTCCTCGTTCTCGCGGATCGCCACCAGCGTGCGACCGAACGGGCGGCGCACCAGCCACAGACACACCAGCAGGCTGACCGAAAAGAGTGCCAGTGCAGCAAAGTAGCGGTTAGACGGATCGCTCAGGTCGATCCCCCACAGCACCCTTTGCGCCTGCTGGATGACGAATCCTTCGTCGCCGTGCGTCCATTCGGCGAAATACAGGATCGTCAGATACCCCGCCTGTGCGAACATCAGCGTCACGATCATGAACGCAACACCCGCCGTGCGCAGCGCCAGCACACCCAGCGCCGCCGACACGATGAGCCCCGCCACCAGACCGGCGATCAGCGCGGGCGCAGGGGACCAGCCCAGATGGTCGATCGTCAGCGCCATCCCGTACATTCCGGCGGCAAAGAACAGGGCGTGCCCCAGGCTCAGCAGACCAGTGTAGCCAAACAGGACATTATAGCCGACCGCGTAGCTGGCCAGCACCATGATCCGCGCGAGATTGCCGTGATGATAGGCGGGCAGCACGAACTGCAGCGCGAACAGCAGCGCCAGCAGGCCGATATGCAGCACGGCGATCTTCATCCCGGCCCTCACGAACCGCGTGTCCCGAACAGGCCCTGGGGGCGGAACACCAGCACCAGCCCGACCAGCAATGTTGCCAGAATCTTGGCCAGCGTGGGTGAGAAAAACACCGAGATGATGCCGTCGCTCAGCCCGATCAGGATCGCCGCCACGACGGTGCCGGGCAGGCTGCCCAGCCCACCGATGATCACCACGATGAACGACAACAGCAGCGGATCGGTTCCCATCAGGTAATGCGCCTGCTGAATCGGTACAATGAGCACCGCCGCCAGCGCCGCCAGTGCCGCGCCGATCCCAAAGACCAGTGCATAGACCCGCTCGACCGGGATGCCAAAGGCCAGCGCCATGTCGCGGTCCTGCTGGGTGGCGCGCATCAGCAGGCCGATGCGGGTGCGTGCCATCATCAGCCACACCCCCAGCAGGACCAGTGGCGCCGCTACGATCACCGCCAGTTTGTAGCTGGTGGTGCTCAGACCCCAGGGCCAGTACATCTGCAGGCTGCCATCCTTCAACTCCCACCACGGGATTGCGAGCCGGGTGTTGAAGGGGGCCGCCACGGGCCGCGCGTCGGGGCCGTAGCCCATCAGGGTCAACTGCTGGATGATGTAGAGCACGCCGATCGTGGCTACGATGGTGCGCTCGGGGTCATAGTCGATCCGCTTGAGGATGGTCATGTCCACCGCCACGGCGATCGCGCCCACCAGCAGCGGCGCCACGATCAGCGCCGCGCCAAAGCCGATGGCGGGATGCCCGCCCATCATCTGCGCGACATACCAGGCGATGACGGCACCCAGCATGAAAAACTCGCCATGCGCGATGTTCACCACTCGCATCACGCCAAAGACCAGGCTGAGGCCGACGGCGGTCAGCGCCAGCACCGCCGCCGTCACCGCGCCTTCGAGCGTCGCGAGCAAGAGATAGGGTCCCAGTTCCATTGCCGCTCAGGTTTGCCCGGCTGTGACGTGCAGGGCAAGAGAAAAGGTAGGGGATGGTATGGTTTAGGCGATCACGCGGCTATCGCGATCCACTCAGAGACACCCCGCCATCTGATCCGCCATTGCCTGCAACACAGCGAGATATAACCCCGGCCCCGGCGTCTGCTCGGTGCCGAGCGGGTCGAGAACCGTGGTGTGCGCATCGCTGCCTTCCATCACCGTGGCGATCAGGGCGGGGTTGAACTGCACTTCGGAAAAGACACAGCGCGCCCCGGTTTCGGCAATGATCCCGCGAATTTCAGCCAGTCGCGCGGGGCTTGGTTTGGTCGCATCGCTCAGGGTGATAGACCCGGCGGCGGGGATGTCGAACCGGTGTTCGAAATACTGGTAGGCGTCGTGAAAGACGATATAGGGCCTGTCGTGCAATGGCGCGAGCTTGGCGGTGATCTGGGCCGAAACAGTCTCGATTTCTGCCTGAGCGGCCTTGGCGTTCTTGGCATAGGTTGCAGCATTGTCGGGGTCTTCCTGGGCCAGCCGAAAGGCAATCACCTCTATCCACGCAATGGCGTTCTGCGGGTCGAGCCAGGCATGCGGATCGACGCCGGTATGGCTGTGATCGTCATGGCCATGGTGGCTCTCCAGCCCGACCCCTTCGCGGAACAGATGTAGTACGGTCGCATCCACCCGCAACAGCGATGTTACATGCGCGTCGCGGGCCAGGGTGCCGATGGCTTCTTCCAGCCAGGGGGTCAGGGCCGGACCCATCCAGAATACCAGGTCGGCGTCCTCTAGCGCGCGCGCCTCCGACGGGCGCAGGGAATAGCCATGCGGTGATGCACCGGGGGACACAATCAAATCAGGGCTGCCGACGCCCTTCATCACCATCGCCACCAGTGATTGCACTGGCAGGATGTCGGTGGCCACGCGGGGCGCTTCGGCGCGGGCGGGCAGGGTGGCGATGAGCAGTGACAATGCGGCAAGTAAGGGTCTGATCATGGTGGCCTCAATAGTTTGGAGAACGGGATTGCGGCTTGATAAGTGTGATTGTATAACATATCAACACCCATTCGAACCAATGGAGCTGTCCCATGGAGCCTATCGGCTTTGCCAGCCATGACCACGCCGCCTGCATCGCCACGTCACTAGAGGCGGTGGACGCGCATTGCCGCGCGGCCGGGTTGCAATTCACTCCGATCCGTCGCCGGGTGCTGGAGATATTGCTACAGAAACATCGTGCGATGGGGGCCTATGACCTGCTCGATATCTTGCGCGACGAAGGGCTGGGATCGCAGCCGCCTGTCGCCTACCGCGCGCTGGACTTCCTTGTGGCGCAAGGCTTTGTCCACCGGATCGAGGGGCTGAGTGCCTTTGTCGCCTGCGCCCACCCCGGCGATGTGCATGTGCCGGCCTTCCTGATCTGCCGCAGTTGTTCGTCGGTGGCCGAGGCGCTGTCCGAACCGGCCAAGGGTGCGCTGGGCCGCACTGCGCGCGCGGCCGGGTTCCAGATCGAACGCACGGTGGTCGAGGCTGAGGGGCTGTGCCCGCGCTGCCAGCCGGAGGCGCAGACATGACGCTGCTGACTGCGCGTCATCTTTCTGTTCGCCTGGGCGCTACCGAGGTCCTGCATGGTGTCGATCTGAGTATCGAGCCGGGCGAGATCGTCACCATCGTCGGCCCCAACGGGTCGGGCAAGTCCACGCTGCTGCGCGCCATCATCGGTGCTGTGCCGCTTAGCCACGGCACGCTGACGCTTCGGTCCGGGCTGCGCATCGGCTATGTCCCGCAGCGCCTGCATCTGGATGCGGCTCTGCCGATGACCGTCGCGCGGTTCCTCGGGCTGCCCGAGCGGGTCGGCCGCGTCGCGGCGCAGGCCGCGCTGGAGCGTGCAGGTGCGCCTGATCTGGCGGATCGGCAGATGGCACGTCTGTCGGGGGGGCAGTTCCAGCGCGTCCTGCTTGCGCGGGCGCTGCTGACTCGGCCCGAGCTGCTGATCCTCGACGAAGCGACCCAGGGTCTTGATCAGCCCGGATCGGCGGCGTTCTATGAGCGTATTGCGGGTCTGCGGGCCGAGATCGGCTGTGCGGTTCTGATGGTCAGCCACGAATTGCACGTCGTCATGGCCGCGTCGGACCGGGTGATCTGCCTCAACGGTCATGTCTGCTGTCAGGGTGCGCCCGAACAGGTCGCCTCGGCCCCCGAATACCGCGCGCTGTTCGGCACCGGCACGCAGGGCGCGCTGGCGCTTTACCGGCACGAACATGACCACGCCCATGACCACGCCCATGATCATGATCACGAGGCGGCAGAATGAGCTGGCTAGATGATTTCATGGTGCGCGCAGCACTTGCCGGGCTGGGCGTCGCGCTGGCCGCGGCACCGCTGGGCTGTTTCGTGGTCTGGCGACGGATGGCCTATTTCGGCGATGCGACCGCCCATGCGGCGATCCTGGGTGTGGCGCTTGCGCTGGGCTTTAACCTGTCGGTCTTTGCGGGCGTGCTGGTCGTGGCGCTGGCGATGGCGCTGATCGTGTCGGGGCTCAGCGGGCGGGGCCATGCGACAGACACGCTTTTGGGTGTCATGGCGCATTCCGCGCTGGCGATCGGGCTGGTGGCCGTGTCGCTGCTGGAGGGTGTGCGGATCGACCTGATGGGATATCTCTTTGGCGATATCCTAGCGGTGGGCCGCGGCGATCTGGCGGTGATCTGGGGCGGTGCGGTGCTGGTCTTGACGCTTTTGTGGTGGCGTTGGTCGGCGTTGCTGACCGCGACGCTGGGGGCGGATCTGGCTTATGCCGCAGGGATAGATCCCCGGCGCGAACAGGTGGTGTTGACGGTGGCGCTGGCGCTGGTGATCGCGGTCGCGATCAAGGTGGTCGGGGCACTGCTGATCGGGTCGCTGCTGATCATCCCCGCCGCTGCCGCCCGCCCCTTTGCCGCGACGCCCGAGCGGATGGCGGCGCTGGCTATGGGGATGGGCGGTCTGGCGGCGCTGGGCGGTCTGGCGCTGGCCTATCGTTATGACACACCGACCGGTCCGACGATTGTTTGTGTGGCAGCGGCGCTGTTCGCAGTGTCGAGCCTGTGGGGATTGGTACGGCACGCACAGGGCTGAGACGTATGCCTCTCCCTCAGCCTACCGCCGGTTCTGCCTGTATCTTTGCCCGCTCTGAGTGGGCAAAGAAGATGTAATAGAACACCGGTGCCGCGACCAGCGTCAGGATCGACGCGAATGCCAGCCCGCCCATGATCGTCACCGCCATCGAGACAAAGAACGCATCGGTCAGCAGCGGCGCCATCCCCAGAATCGTCGTCACCGCCGCCAGCATCACCGGACGCAGCCGCGACGTACAGGCGGTCACGATCGCCTCGTGCAGCGCCAGACCCTCGCGGCGCACGATGTCGATTTCCTCGACCAGAACGATGCCGTTTTTCATCAGCATGCCCGACAGGCTCAGAAGCCCCAGCAGCGCGGTAAAGGTAAAGGGCAGGCCGGTGCCCAGAAGCCCGATCACCACGCCGCAGACCGACATCGGCACCAGCAGCCAGATGATCAGCGGCTGACGCAGCGCGTTGAACAGCAGGACCGAGATCAGGACCATTACCAGAATGCTTAGCGGCAATTGCTTGCCAAGGCTGGCATTGGCATCGCCCGAGCTTTCGAATTCGCCGCCCCATTCCATCTTGTAACCCAGCGGGATCGGCATGGTCTCGACGCTCTCACGCAGTTCTGCATGCACCTCGGCGGCTGTCTTGTCCGCCGGGATACCTGCGCCCACGGTCAGCGTCAGCAGCCGGTCGCGGCGATGCACCAGCGTGTTCTGCACCTCCACCTTGAAGCCATCCGTGACCTGTCCGATCGAGATGAAACTGTCGCTGACCATCGAATAGACTACCTGATCGCCCAGCCCCAGCCCGTTATCCTTGGGCAGGCGGAGGATGATGGGAATCAGCCGCTCGCCTTCGCGGTAGACCCCGCCACTGATACCGTCCGTGGCAAACTGCAGAGTGTTGGCCACATCATCGCGGGTGATGCCGGCCATCTGTGCCCGGTCGGTGGCATAGTCAGGTTTCAGGACCAGTTCCTGCTCGCGCCAATTGGTGTGTATGTCCACCAGATTGTCGGACGCTGCCTGCATCCGGCGCGTCGCCTGCTCGCCCAGCCGCCGCAGTATCTCGGGATCGCTGCCGGAAAAGCGCACCGCGATGGGCTGACCGCCGCCGGGACCAAAGACCAGCCGTTCGGTACGGAACTCGGCGTCGGGGAACGCGCCACGTCCAAAGGCATCGAGTGCGGCGCGCAACGGTGGAATATCCTCCAGCGTCTCGGTTCGGATGATCAGATGGCCATAGCTAGAGTTCGGCTTCTCCGCCGAATAGGTCAATATGAACCGTGTCGCGCCCTGACCGACGAAACTGGCGACAGACACCACGTCATCGCGCGCGAGCAACCAGTCTTCGATGCGGGTCAGATCGGTCGAAGTCCGGTCGATACCGGTGCCTTGGGGCAGCTTGTAATGTACATAAAAGAGCGGCGTATTCGAATTCGGGAAAAACTGCTGCTTGATTTGCCCGAACCCCACGAAGCTGGCCACCGTCATCGCAACCAGCGCCAGCACCACCAGCCAACGTAAGCGCAGCGCGCCGCGCAGTACGCTGCCATAGGCGCGAAACATCCAGCCATCATAGGCGTCATCGTCGGCGTTCTTGCCCTGACGAAAGAAATAATGCGCCAAGAGCGGCGTGACCGACAGCGCCAGAACCCAGCTCAGCAACAGTGATATGCCGATCACGGCAAAGAGCGAAAACAGAAACTCGCCGGTTGCGTCCGGGCTAAGGCCAATGCCGGCAAAGGCCATGATACCGATTACGGTCGCCCCCAGCAGCGGCGTCTGCGTCTTGCCCGCCACCTCGTCTGCGGCATCACGCGAGGGTTTGCCGCGCTGCATGGCGATCTGCATGCTTTCCGCCACCACGATGGCATTGTCCACCAGCATCCCCATGGCGATCACCAGTGCGCCCAGTGAAATGCGCTCCATCTGGATGGAAAAGATCGCCATGAAGAGCAGTGTGCCCACCACCGTCAGCAGCAAGGTCGCGCCGACAACAACCGCTGCCCGCCAGCCCATGAAGAGCGCCAGAACCACCACCACGATCACGACGGACATCGCCAGATTGATCAGAAACGCGCTGGAGGCCTCATCGACTACAACATGTTGCTGATAGATCGGACTAAGGGTGACCCCCGCCGGAATTTCACTGTCCAGCGCGGCCAGTTTCGCGTCGACCCGCTTGCCGACCTCGACGATGTTTTCGGAGGCCAGCCCGGCGATCCCGAGGGTAAAGGCCTCTGTCCCGTTAAAGCGCACGATCAGCGACGGGTCGTCCTGCCGTCCGCGACTGACCTTGGCTACATCAGTGAGGTTGATCACCTCGCCGCTAACCCCCACGGTCAGGCCGGCAATCGCGGTCACGCTGTCCGATCCGTCCGGTGCCTGAATGCGCGTATCGCCCAGCGACCCGGCGCGTATCACCGAATCCGCCGTGGCAATCGCATTGACCAGCGCCTGAGGCGAGATCCCCTGATTGGACACCAGACCCAGATCGGGTTCGACAAAAACCGCCTCGTCCGCCAGCCCACTGATGTCTACATCCGCAACGCCGTCAACCGCCAGCAACTCGCGCCGCAGAAAGGTGGCCAGCGAATAGCGTTCGGCATCGCTGTAATCTTCGGCATTCACAGCGTAATAAATGCCGAAAACGTCCCCGAAACTGTCATTGACCAGCGGCTCTGAAACGCCTTCCGGCAGGTTGCGCGCGGTATCTCTGATACGCGCACGCAGCTTGGTCCATATGCCGGGCAGTTCATGGCCCTTGAACGTCGGCTTGATCTCGACTTCGATCATCGACAGGCCCGGCTGGTTGACCGAAGTGATCTTGTCGACCTCGCCCATCTTCTGAATCGCGGATTCCAGCGGATCGCTCACTTCATGCGCGACCTGTTCGGCAGAGGCACCGGGATATTGCGTGGAGATGGCGGCGACCTTGATCGTAAAGGCCGGATCCTCCAGCCGCCCGAGGTTCACATACCCCCAGATGCCGCCAAGCAGACAGCCCAGGATCAGCAGCCATGTCAGCAGTGGTTTCTCGATGGAAGCGCGGGCAATGGTCATCGCGGGCCCCTCAGTTCGGGAAGCCGGAGAAGCGGCGCACGTGTGCTCCGTCTTCCAGCGTGTTGACTCCGGCCATGACGATTTCGGTGCCCGGCTCTATGCCGTCGGCGATCATGAAGCGGCCATTATGCCCTGCCGTGACGGTGATCGGCACCCGCGACAGCGTGCCGGTATCGTCTTCGCCCGGCTCAAAGACCAGGACCGACGTCGCACCATCGGCTGCCGTGGCCACCGCGTCGGGCGGCACGATAATGCCTGTCTTGGCTGAATTCAGTTTGGCCGTTATTGTCGCGGAAGAACCGGGGAGGATGCGCAGCCCTTCGGGCGGCGGCATGCCAAGGGTCAGGCGAAAGGTCTGCCCGATTTCTGACGTCTCGGCCTTGAACTCTCGCACGCTCAGTGGAAATTCCTGCTCGCTGGCGGGAAATACTGCGGCCATCGTCACGTCTGGGTCGGCGCCGACGCGCTGAAATAGTACCTCGGGCACCTCGATCTCGATGCGCAGTTCGGACATGTCATGCAGCCGGACCACCGATGTGCCGGCACTGACGGTGGTGAAGTTGGCGACATTGCGCGATGCTATCATCGCCTTGAACGGTGCGTGCAATGTTGCGTTTTCCAGTGCGTATTCGGCATTTGCGACCGCAATACGGGCCAGGGCGGCCTCAGTATCGGCATCTTCGCGCCGCACTTGGCTGGCGGTGGCATCACTTAGCTGGGCCAGCCGTTCAACGGTTCGGTCGGTCTGCTCCTGCCGCAGCCTGGCTTGATCAAGCGACAGCTCGAACGTCGACAGGTCCAACTGCGCGATCAGCGCGCCCTGTGGCACCGTTTCGCCCTCTAGCACGGGAAGTTTCACGATCTGTCCCGAAACCTGAAATGCCAGATCGACAGTCTGGCGGGCGACGACATGACCAAAGAACTTTCGCACCATCCCGGTCGATCCGTACTCGACTGTCATCAACTTGACCGGTTTCAGCACGATCTGCCCCTCGGGGGTGTCCTGTGCCGCTGCGGGCAGCGCGAGCGCAACGCTCATCAGAGCGGGCCAGATCCATCGCGTCATAGGGTCAATCCTTTGCGGCAATTCCTGTCGTATTGGCCGCTATCCACGGCCTGCACATCGAACGACACTATCCCGGCGGCAGGGGCTTGCAAAGGTCGCGCAGAGCCTAAATTCGTGCGGACTGCGCCTTATGGGTTAGTTTCCGAACAGCCGCGCGGCATCGAAAATCTCGTCCAGCCGTTCGTAGCGCGCGCGCGTTTCCGGCCAGTCCTCTTCCTGCACGGCGGCAATCAGCGTTTCCAGCAGCATCAGGGTCGAGATGTTGCTGTCCCAGGCTGACGGGATTTCGACCCAGCAATGAAACGTGTGATCGGCAACCGCCGCCACCGGGCTGGCCCATTGATCGGTGATCAGGATTACCTGCACACCGCGCTCTGCCGCCATCTCTGCCAGACGTTGCAGGTTTTTCTCGTAGCGGCGCACGTCGAACATCAGCAGGACGTCACCTGCCTTCATGTCCAGCAGGTAATGCGGCCACGTGGCCGAGGACGAAGTCATATGCGTGATCCGCTGCCGCACAGCCTGAAAATGGGTAAAGGCATATTCCGCCAGCGCCCGCGTGATCCGCCCACCCACCACATAGAGCCGCCGGTCGGTATCGGCCAATGCCTTCACCGCCTCGTCAAACTGGGCGGTGTCGATATTCGACAGGGTTTGCTCGATATTCTGGCCGATGGCAGTGACAAACCGGTTCAGCAGATGCGTCGCGGGCACCTCGCTGGCCCAGTTGGCGCGCCGCCGCGTCGGGCCTGACACGGTCGCCTCCAACTCTCGCAGCAGGGCCTGGTGAAACTGCGGATACCCTTTGAAGCCCAGCTTCTGCACCATCCGCGCCACGGTCGGTGTGGACACCTCTGCGCTGGCGGCGACGATGGTGATAGAGGCCAGGCCTGCTGCCGGGTAATTGGCCAGTAGCGCGTTGGCGAATTTGCGCTCTGATTGGGTCAAGGTCGCGTATTGTGCGCGGATTCTCTCGCGGACCGTCGGGCCGGGCTTGCCGGGCTGGGGGTCGGGTGATGTGCTCACGGTGGCGGTGTCCCCGAGGTTCCTACTTTCAGGCGTTGATGATCGCGCGGCAGGTAAACCTCACGATCAGCTCTGAAATGATATTGACAGAAAATTTCCATTGTGAAAGGATTTTTTCAGAGACGTTGCACGGGGGGATAAATGGCAAACGCACCGAAAGGCAGCGCAGCCCAGCTTTTGGGGTCGACCGGACCGGCCAGTGGTGCGGCGCTGATCGTATGCGAGCACGCCTCCAATCTTATCCCCGCGCGCTATGGCGATCTGGGTCTGACACCCGAGGACAGGGTCAGCCATGCCGCCTGGGATCCCGGCGCGCTCGATCTCAGCCGGTATCTGGCAGAAGCGCTGGATGCGCTGCTCGTTGCCTGCACGATTTCCCGGCTGGTCTATGACTGCAACCGCCCGCCAGACGCAGATTCGGCCATGCCCGAGCAATCCGAACGGATCGAGGTGCCTGGCAATCGCGACCTCAGCACCGCCGACCGGGCAGAGCGCGTGCGCACGGTCTACACCCCGTTTTGCGAGATGGTGGCAGAAGTAATCAGCGCCCGCGCGGCCCGCGGCCAGCCGACCGCGCTGATCACTGTTCATAGCTTTACCCCTGTCTATAACGGCAAGGAACGCCCGACCGAGATCGGCATTCTGCACGATGTGGATCCGCGCCTGGCCGATGCGATGCTGGCCGCCTCGCTCAAGGTGTCGCACCGCCTGGTCGAGCGGAACCGGCCCTACGGCCCCGAGGACGGCGTCACCCATTCGTTGCAGATCCACGGTATCGCCCATGGCTTGCCCAATGTGATGATAGAGGTACGCAACGATCTGCTGCAAACACCCGAGGCGGTGGCCGAAATCGGTGAAGAGCTACTGAGCATGATACGCCCCGCGCTGATCCATCTCGGACTGCAAACGCAAGGGTCCGCCCATGCCTAGGCTGATCTGCGGCTATGTGCATGCCATCGACGGGATGAACCGGTTCATCGGACGTATTGCGATGTACCTGATATTCGTCCTCGTGGGCGTCCTGATCTGGTCGTCGGTGTCCAAGACGTTCTTCAACCCCACCCTGTGGACACTGGAAACCGCGCAATTCGTTATGGTCGCCTATTACGTGCTGGGCGGGCCCTATTCGATCCAGTTGGGATCAAACGTGCGGATGGATCTCTTTTATGGTGGATGGTCGCCCCGGCAGAAGGCGTGGATGGATGCCTTTACCGTCTTCTTCCTGATGTTTTACCTCGGTGTTCTGCTCTATGGGGCGGTCGGGTCGACTGCCTATTCCCTGGGCTATTTCGGTACTGAGCCGTTCAGCTTCTTCTGGGATCTCTTCGTCACCCTCATCACTCAGGGGCCGACAGCGGCGGGTGAAGAGCTTGGCTTTCTCGAACGCAGCTCGACCGCGTGGCGACCCTATATCTGGCCGGTCAAGTTGATGCTCTGCATTGGCGTCACTCTGATGCTGCTTCAGTCACTGGCAGAGTTGTGCCGCGATATTGGCCGCATTCGCGGGACGGAAATCTGATGCCATATGAAATGATCGCCATCCTGATGTTCAGCACCATGATGCTGATGCTGCTGACTGGTCAGCGGGTGTTTGGCGCCATCGGCTTTGTCGGCGCGGTGGCGGGCATGCTGCTGTGGGGCACGGGCGGGGTCGATGTGCCGTTTGCGGCGGCGATGAAGCTGATGAAGTGGTATCCGCTGCTGACCCTGCCGATGTTCATCTTCATGGGCTATGTGCTGAGTGAGAGCCGCATCGCCGACGATCTCTACAAGATGTTCCATGTCTGGATGGGACCGGTCCGGGGCGGTCTGGCCATCGGCACGATCGGGCTGATGGTGCTGATCTCGGCGATGAACGGACTTTCGGTCGCGGGCATGGCCATCGGGGCGACCATCGCGCTGCCCGAACTGCTGCGCCGTGGCTATGACAAGATCATGGTCACAGGGGTCATTCAGGCGGGATCGAGCTTAGGCATTCTGGTGCCGCCGTCGGTGGTGCTGGTGCTTTATGCGATGATCGCGCGCCAGCCGGTCGGCCAATTGTGGCTGGCCGGGGTGATACCGGGACTGATGATGGCGGCAATGTTCATCATCTACATTTATGTGCGCTGCCGGCTACAGCCTGATCTTGGCCCGGTTCTGCCCGAAGAAGAACGCAACATCAGCACCGTCGAGAAGCTGCGCCTGCTGCGCGCGGGCCTCCTGCCGCTGGTGATCTTTGCCACGATGATGGTGCCGTTCGTCAAGGGCTGGACATCGCTGGTCGAAAGCTCGGCGCTGGGCGCGATGGCGGCGTTCATAGCGGCTGTTCTGAAGCGACGGATGACGCGCGAGGTGTTCGAGAATTCAGTGCGCAACACGCTTGCGATCAGCTGCATGTTCATGTGGATCATCCTTGCCGCCATGGGCTTTGGCGCGATCTTTGATGGTCTGGGTGCGGTGAAGGCAATCGAGGATCTGTTCACCGCCAAGCTGGGGCTCAGCCCCTGGACGATCCTGATCCTGATGCAGCTCAGCTTTATCCTGATGGGCACGTTTCTGGACGACACGGCGATGCTGGTGATCGTGGCGCCGCTCTATGTGCCGCTGGTGGGCGCGCTGGGCTTTGATTTGATCTGGTATGGTATACTTTACACCATCACGACTCAGATCGCCTACATGACTCCGCCCTTTGGTTATAATCTCTTTTTGATGCGCGCCATGGCGCCGCCCGAAATCGGGCTGAAGGATATCTATGTCTCGATCATTCCTTTTGTCGGGGTGATGGTCGTGGCGCTTGCACTGATCATGGCCTTTCCGCAAATTGCCCTGTGGTTGCCTGAATACATCTACGGAAAATAACCCGAAAAGAGCCCTGTAAGGGGGCCAATAACAAACGCAAGGAGAACTGACATGACCACCAGACGTAAGTTTTTGACCACCGCCGCGGTCGGTGCGGCAGTAAGCCCGCTGGCCACGCCCGCGATTGCCC
Organism: uncultured Roseovarius sp.; assembly: GCA_947503145.1. Classification (GTDB taxonomy): domain Bacteria; phylum Pseudomonadota; class Alphaproteobacteria; order Rhodobacterales; family Rhodobacteraceae; genus Roseovarius. The sequence continues at coordinate 67,670 of CANNCP010000001.1, read as the reverse complement.
AATCCACGATCACATGGCGCATGCAGACCTATGCCGGCGCCGCACTGGGCGAACATGTGGCGAAACCGGCCATCGACCTGTTCAACAAGATTGCCGGCGACCGGATGCAGATCGAACTGTTTTATGCCGATCAGCTGGTGCCGACCGGTGAACTCTTTCGTGCGATGCAGCGCGGCACGATCGACGCCGTTCAGTCCGACGACGACAGCATGGCGTCCCCCACCGAAGTGACGGTGTTCGGCGGCTATTTCCCCTTTGGCTGCCGCTACAGCTTGGATGTGCCGGTTCTGTTCAACCAGTACGGCCTGGATAAAATCTGGAAGGAAGAATACGCCAAGGTCGGCGTGCAGCATGTCAGCGCCGGGTCCTGGGACCCTTGCCATTTCGCGACCAAGGATCCGATCCACAGCCTTGAGGACCTGAAGGGCAAGCGCATCTTTACCTTCCCCACGGCGGGACGGTTCCTGAGCCAGTTCGGCGTCGTGCCTGTGACCCTGCCCTGGGAGGATATCGAGGTAGCGATGCAGACCGGCGAACTGGACGGGGTTGCCTGGTCGGGCATCACCGAGGATTACACCGTCGGCTGGGCGGATGTGACCAACTATTTCCTGACCAATAACATCTCGGGCGCATGGATCGGCCATTTCTTTGCCAACCAGGGCCGCTGGGATGAATTGCCCGAAGATCTGAAAACACTGTTTCAGGTCTGCTGCGAGCAGTCGCACTACTATCGTCAGCACTGGTACTGGGGCGGCGAGGCAAAGCTGCGCGTGAACGGCGAGAAGATGAAGCTGACCTCGATCCCCGACGCTGAGTGGGAAACCGTCGAAGACGCGGCCCAAGTGTTCTGGGATGAAATCGCCGCCCAGTCGGAAACCAAGGCCAAGGTCGTGCAGATCTTCAAGGATTACAATGCCGACATGCGCAAGGCGGGTCGGCCCTACCGCTATACCTGAACAAGCCTGCCCCCCGGATTGTGACCGGGGGGCAGTTTTTTGCGAAAAACTGGCCGAAAATTCTTCGCGAAGAATTTTGCCACCACCTGACAGAAGTGGACCGAGACATGAGCATGAGTTTCGACGAGTTGAAAGCCAAGACCGAAGCGGGGGAGATCGATACCGTCCTTGTCTGCTTTGTTGACATGCAGGGCCGCCTGCTTGGCAAGCGGTTCCATGCAGGCCATTTCATCAATGGCGCTTATGCGGAAACTCACTGCTGCAACTACCTGCTGGCCACCGATCTGGAGATGACCACGCCCGATGGCTATGCCAGCACATCGTGGGAAAAGGGTTACGGCGACTACACGATGAAGCCCGACCTTGGCACCCTGCGCCTGATGCCGTGGCTGGAGGGCACGGCGATGGTGCTGTGCGATATGCTGGATCATGACACCCATGCGGAGGTTCCGCATTCGCCCCGCGCCATACTGAAAAAGCAGTTACGGCGGCTGGAGGCGCTGGGATACGAGGCGATAATGGCTACTGAACTGGAGTTTTTCCTGTTCGATAAGAGCTATGAAGAGATCCGCAAGGGCGGCTTTCGCGATCTGGAGCCGATTTCGGGCTATAACGAGGATTACCACATCTTCCAGACCACCAAGGAAGAGCATGTGATGCGCCCCATCCGCAACCATCTGTGGAACGCGGGCATTCCGATCGAATGCACGAAGGGCGAGGCCGAGGCGGGTCAGGAAGAACTGAACATCAAATATGCCGCCGCCCTCGATACCGCCGATTATCACACCATCGCCAAGCACGCGATCAAGGAGATCGCGTGGCAGCAAGGCCATGCCGCCAGTTTTCTGCCAAAATGGCATCATGACCGCGTTGGCAGTTCGAGCCACGTGCACCAGTCGCTGTGGCAGGACGGACGCAACGTCTTTTTCGACAAGGACGCGGATCTGGGCATGTCGCAGTTGATGAAACATTACATGGCGGGCATGCTGAAATATGCCCCTGACTACACTTATTTCCTCGCGCCCTACATCAACAGCTACAAGCGGTTCCAGGTGGGCTCCTTCGCGCCTACGCGTACGATCTGGTCGGTGGACAACCGCACCGCCGGTTTCCGGCTTTGCGGTGCCGGGACAAAGGCGGTGCGGGTCGAATGCCGTGTCGGCGGGTCGGACCTGAACCCGTATCTGGCGATGGCGGTCCAGCTGGCGGCCGGGATCGCAGGTATCGAAGAGGCGCTGGAGCTGTCGCCGCCCTTCAGCGGTGACGCCTATGTTGGTGACGAGGGCATGATCCCTGGCACCCTGCGCGATGCGCGCGCGACGTTGAAGGGATCGGACATGCTGCGCGCCGCGATGGGTGACGATGTGGTGGATCATTATGTGCGCGCCGCCGAGGTCGAGATCGAGGATTTTGACCGCGTCGTGACGGATTACGAGATTGCCCGCGGGTTCGAGCGCTGCTGAGTCGTACGCGCCGAGGGGGCAGGAGCCTCCGGCGGGGATATTTGACGCAAGAAGAAGGGCAGAGCCCTTGGTCTGAAAGGACAGAACGTGACGAAAGAATTGCAGTGCATTTCGCCGATTGACGGATCGGTTTACGCCACCCGGCCAGTGCTGAGTGCCGAGGCGGCCATGTTGGCGGCCACGCGCGCACGTGCGGCGCAGGCGAGCTGGGCGGCACGGCCGCTGGACGAGCGGATCGCGCTGGTGATGGCCGGAGTTGCCGCCGTCGGGGCGATGAACGATGAGGTGGTGCCGGAACTGGCGCATATGATGGGGCGTCCGATCCGCTATGGCGGCGAATTCGGCGGCTTTGACGAGCGCGCCAGCCACATGGCGCAGATCGCCGCAGGGGCGTTGGCGGATATCGAGGTGGGCGAGGACGCGACATTCAAGCGTTATATCCGGCGTATTCCGCATGGTGTCGTCTTTGTCGTGGCGCCGTGGAACTATCCCTACATGACGGCGATCAACACGGTTGCCCCTGCTCTTATTGCGGGCAACGCCGTGGTGCTGAAACATGCCACGCAGACGCTGCTGGTGGGTGAGCGGATGGCGCGCGCCTTTCATGCCGCAGGCGTGCCGGAGGATGTGTTTCAGAACGTGTTTCTGGATCACGACACCACATCGGCACTGATCGCCGACCGGGCGTTCGATTTCGTCAACTTTACCGGCTCTGTCGGCGGCGGGCGCGCGATGGAGCGCGCGGCGGCGGGCACATTCACGCCCGTCAGCACCGAACTGGGGGGCAAGGATCCCGGATATGTGATGGAGGATGCCGATCTGGATGCGGCGGTGGCGACGCTGATCGACGGGGCGATGTTCAATTCCGGGCAGTGCTGCTGCGGGATCGAGCGGATTTACGTGCATGAGAGCCTCTTTGATGCCTTCGTAGAGAAAGCGGTGGAGGTCGTGCGCGGCTACAAACTGGGCAATCCGCTGGACCCAGAGACGACGTTGGGACCGATGGCGAATGTGCGGTTCGCGCAGGAAGTGCGCGCACAGATAGATGAGGCGCTGAAGGCGGGGGCTGTTGCGCATATCGACAGGTTTGCCGAAGATGATGGCGGTGCCTACCTCACGCCGCAGATCCTGACGGATGTGACCCATGACATGCGGGTGATGCGCGACGAAAGCTTCGGGCCCGTCATCGGTATCATGAAGGTCAGCGATGACGACGAGGCGACCCGGCTGATGAACGACAGCGAATTCGGCCTTACCGCCAGCCTCTGGACTGCCGATGTCGCACGCGCGCAGGCGGTCGGCGACCGGATCGAGACCGGCACCGTATTCCTGAACCGTGCCGACTACCTCGATCCCGGCCTGTGCTGGACCGGCTGCAAGAATACCGGGCGTGGTGGCGGATTGTCGGTGATCGGCTATCACAACCTCACCCGGCCCAAATCCTACCATCTGAAAAAGGTGACCTCATGACCCTTACTGCCAACTGGTCCTACCCGACGACGATCAAATTCGGCGCGGGCCGCATTGCCGAGTTGCCCGCCGCCTGCGCGCAGGCCGGTATCACCCGCCCGCTACTGGTCACCGACAAGGGGCTGGCCGATCTGCCGATTACGGCCCGTACGCTGGATATCATGGCGGCGGCGGGCCTCGGGCGCGGCATCTTCTCGCAGGTGGATCCGAACCCGAACGAGAAGAACCTCGAAGCCGGCGTTGCGGCCTACAAGGCCGGCGGGCATGACGGGGTGATCGCCTTTGGCGGCGGCTCGGGGCTTGATCTGGGCAAGATGGTGGCCTTCATGTGCGGGCAGACGCGGCCTGTCTGGGACTATGAGGATATCGGCGACTGGTGGACACGCGCCGACGCGGATGCCATCGCGCCCATCGTGGCAGTGCCGACGACGGCGGGGACCGGGTCCGAGGTGGGGCGTGCCAGCGTTATCACCAACTCTGTGACCCATGTGAAAAAGATCATCTTTCACCCCAAGGTCCTGCCGGAGGTCGTCATTTGTGACCCCGAACTGACCGTGGGTATGCCGAAATTCATCACGGCAGGCACCGGGCTGGATGCGTTCGCCCATTGCGTCGAGGCGTTCAGCAGCCCGCATTACCATCCGATGAGCCAGGGCATCGCGCTGGAGGGCATGCGGCTGGTCAAGGACTATCTGCCACGCGCCTACGCGGACGGCACCGATATCGAGGCGCGCGCCCAGATGATGTCTGCGGCGATGATGGGCGCCACCGCGTTCCAGAAGGGGCTGGGCGCGATCCATGCGATGAGTCACCCTGTCGGCGCGGTGTTTCACACCCATCATGGCACCACGAACGCGGTCTGCATGCCTGCGGTGCTGGACCTCAACGCGCCGGAAATCGCCGACCGGTTCCGCACGGCGGCGGCTTATCTGGATATCGAAGGTGGCTTTGACGGGTTCCGCGCCTTTGTGCAGGGTTTCAACGATTCCCTGGGCATTCCGCGTTCACTGAAGGATATCGGCGTCGACCCCGCGCGGGTGGACGAACTGATCCCCGAGGCGCTCAAGGATCCCAGCTGCGGTGGCAATCCTGTGAAGCTGACCGAAGCCAATCTGCGGCAACTGTTTGAGGCGAGCCTCTAAACCTTTTGCGTTTCAGGCCCGGCCTCTGACGCGGGTTCATCCCATCACGGCGCGCTGGTAGGCATCCGCAAGGCTGCCTGCCAATGCGGCAGCTTCTTTGCTGCCGGGCGGGCCGATCGGGACACGTATTTCGATCTGCCCATAGTCCGGGAGACCCTCGTGGGCGCCGAGGCGACGCAAGAGCGCGCGCATCGCGGTGTTTTCGGCATGCACGAGGGCCACGAATTCGCGGATACCGTTTGCGACTGCATGCCTGATGAGGGTGCCCAGCAGGATACTGCCCAGCCCAAGCCCTTGGGCGTGATCGACGATGGTCAGCGCGATCTCGGCGATATTATCCTCGGGGCGCAGCCGTATATAACGTGCGATGCCAAGTGGCTCTATCGCGTCCGCTCCCTGCCGCTCGGCACCGATGGTGGCGTGTGAGCTGTTGCCGGTGGCGGTGAGTGCATCTAGTTCGGCCTCGCTCAGGCTTGGGTGCGCGGCAAGGAACCGCAGATAGCGTGATCTGTCCGAGAGTTGCGCAAACCCCGTCAACAGCAGGCTGCGATCAGCCGGAGTGACCTCGCGCACGCGCACCTGTTCGCCGGTCTCCAGCAAGGTGGAATAGGGTATCAGTGTCCTGGGCATGGGTGTTCCTGCGCATCTGTGGTTATATGCCCTGGCCCGAAGACCCGCGCGCCTACTCTGCCGGTACAGCCACCTCGGCGCAATCCAGCGGATGCGGCAGCTTGTTCAGCATCTCGATCGAGCAGACCTGGATGAAATTCTGCAATTCCAAGTCCCAATGCTGCAAGATGTCCTGCGCCTTGCGGCTGCCTGTCTCGGCAGCGTGGCGCTCGACCAGCGTGCGCAGTTCGGTCTGCCAATGCGGATGCGCGACCTCGGACGTGACCAGCGTTTCCATGTTCATCAGATGCGCGGCGCACCGGTCGGGATCGTAAAGGTAGGCCATCCCGCCAGTCATGCCTGCGCCGAAATTGGCCCCGATCCGGCCCAGGATGACCGCGACACCGCCGGTCATGTATTCGCAGCCATTGCTGCCGCATCCCTCGATCACCACATGCGCACCCGAATTGCGCACGGCAAAGCGTTCGCCCGCGCGGCCCGCGGCAAAGAGATAACCCGCCGTCGCACCGTAGAGCACGGTATTGCCGATGATCGTGTTCTGTGACGCTTCCAGCGGGCTGGACATGGGTGGACGCACGACGATCGTGCCCCCCGACAGGCCCTTGCCTACGTAATCATTGGCATCGCCGGACACTTCCAGTTTCAGCCCTGGCGCAGCAAATGCGCCCAGTGACTGGCCCGCGCTGCCCGACAGCTTGACCGTCAGGTGATCGGGTTGCAGCGTGTTACGCATGCCGAACTTTCTGACGATGTGACTGCTCAGACGGGTGCCCACGGTCCGGTCGGTGTTCTGGATCGCGTAATGCAGTTGCATCTTTTCACCGTCCTCCAGGAACCGTTGCGCATCGTTTACGATATCCGCATCCAGTGTGTCAGGCACGGCATTGCGCGGGCGAGAGCGATCATAGCGCACGTTCTTGGCGCCATCGACGGTGACCAGCATCGGATTGAGGTCCAGATCGTCCAGATGTGCGCTGCCCCGGCTGACCTGCATCAGCAGGTCAGCGCGTCCGATCACGTCATCAAGGCTGCGCGCCCCGATACCGGCCAGTATCTCGCGCACCTCCTGCGCGTAGAAGGTGATGAGGTTCACCACCTTGTCGGCGTTGCCGGTGAACTTGTCGCGCAGCGCGGGGTCCTGCGTGCAAACGCCTACCGGACAGGTATTGGATTGGCACTGGCGCACCATGATGCAGCCCATGGAGATCAGCGCGGCGGTGCCGATGCCGTATTCCTCGGCCCCCATCATCGCTGCCATGACGATGTCGCGCCCGGTGCGCAGCCCGCCATCGGTGCGCAGCGTCACGCGGTCGCGCAGCTTGTTCATGCTCAGCACCTGATGCGCCTCGGTCAGGCCCATCTCCCACGGCAGGCCGGCATATTTGATCGAGGTCGCAGGCGACGCGCCCGTGCCGCCGTTATGGCCACTGATCAGGATCACGTCCGCCTTGGCCTTGGCCACGCCCGCGGCGATCGTGCCGACGCCCGACTGTGCCACCAGCTTGACCGTGACCTTGGCGATCGGGTTGATCTGCTTGAGGTCGTAGATCAGCTGCGCCAGGTCCTCGATGGAATAGATGTCGTGATGCGGCGGCGGGCTGATCAGCGTGACACCGGGTGTCGCGTGGCGCAGACGCGCGATCAGCTCGGTCACTTTCATGCCGGGCAGCTGGCCGCCCTCGCCGGGCTTGGCGCCCTGCGCCACCTTGATTTCCAGCTCTTCGCACTGGTTGAGGTATTCGGCTGTCACGCCAAAGCGGCCAGAGGCCACCTGCTTGATCTTGGCGCTGGGATTGTCGCCATTCGGTTCGGGCAGGAAATGCGCCGGGTCTTCGCCGCCTTCGCCGCTGTCGCTGCGCGCGCCGATCCGGTTCATTGCCACGTTCAGCGTCTTGTGCGCCTCGGGGCTGAGCGCACCAAGGCTCATGCCCGGCGTGACAAAGCGTTTGCGGATTGCGGTCACGCTTTCGACGTCCTCGATAGGGACCGGACTACCCAGAGGCTTGATCGCCATCAAGTCACGCAGATGAATCGGTGGATTGGCCTGCATCGCGGCGCTATAGCGTTTCCACATCTCAAAGCTGGCGGTGTTGCACGCTGTCTGCATCATGTGCATCGTCTGCGCGCCCCAGGCGTGGCTCTCGCCGGATTTGCGCGCCTTGTAGAAACCACCGATGGGCAGGACATTCTCGGCCGTGCCGTAGGCGCGGCCATGTACCTCTTCCAGCTTGGTCTGGATGCCGCTGACGCCGATGCCGCTGATCCGGCTGACGAGGCCGGGAAAATATTCGGCGCACATTGCGCGGCTGAGGCCGATTGCCTCGAAATTTAGCCCTCCCCGATAGGACGAGATGACCGAGATCCCCATCTTGGACATGATTTTCAGCAGGCCCGCGTCAATCGCCTTGCGATAGCGCGCCACGGCTTCGGTCAGCGTACCTTCCAGCAGGCCCCGCTCGATCCGGTCGGCCAGGCTGTCTTCGGCCAGATAGGCGTTGACCATTGTGGCACCGGCCCCCACCAGCACGGCAAAATAATGCGGATCAATGCATTCCGCCGCCCGCACGTTAAGCGAGGTGAAGGTGCGCAAGCCCTTGCGCGTCAGATGGCTGTGCACGGCAGAGGTGGCCAGGATCATCGGCATGCCGATCCGGTCCGGCCCGGTGTTCTGGTCGGTCAGCACCAGATGCCCCGTGCCTGAACGCACCGCGTCCTCGGCTTCGGCGCGGATACGTTGTAGCCCGGCCTGCAGCGCACCGCTTCCGGGTTTGAACGTGCAGTCGATCTCGGTCACATCGGCTTTGAACTGCTGTATCAGCACGCTCCATTGCGCGTTGCCGATGAACGGGCTTTCCAGCACCAGAATTTCGGTCTGGGCACTGGATTCATCCAGCACGTTCTTGAGGTTGCCGAACCGGGTCTTGAGGCTCATCACCCGGTATTCGCGCAGACTGTCGATGGGCGGATTTGTGACCTGGCTGAAATTCTGCCGGAAAAAATGGCTCAGCGGGCGATATTTGGCGCTCAGCACTGCGCTGGGTGTGTCGTCGCCCATCGAGGCAATCGCCTCTTTGCCGTCCTCGCCCATGGGGGCCAGGATCTGCTCCAGCTCTTCGATGGTATAGCCCGCCGCGATCTGGCGGCGGCGCAGGTCGCCGCCGGTATGGATCGGCTCTTCGCTGACCACGCTCAGGGTCTCTTCGAGGTCGTTAATCTTGCCGACCCATTCGCCAAAGGGCAGTGCTGCTGCCAGTTTATCCTTGATCTCTTGGTCGCGGAACATCTGCCCCGCCTTCATGTCCACGGCCAGCATTTGACCTGGCCCCAGCGCGCCCTTTTCCCGGATGCTGGCCTCGTCAATCGGGACCATACCCGCCTCGCTACCGGCGACCAGGAACCCGTCGCCGGTCACGACATAGCGCATGGGCCGCAGCCCGTTGCGGTCGAGCCCGGCACAGACCCAGCGGCCATCGGTCATCGCCAGTGCTGCGGGGCCGTCCCACGGCTCCATTACCGAGTTGCAGTAGGAATACATGTCGCGCCAGGCTTGCGGCAGGTCTTCGGCCTGTTTGGACCACGCTTCGGGCACCAGCATCGTCTTGGCCATCGGTGCGCTGCGGCCGGCACGCACCAGCACCTCGAACACCGCATCAAGTGCTGCACTGTCGGACGAGCCGCCGGGAATGATCGGTTTGATATCCTCGGCCAGATTTCCGAACGCGGATGAGGCCATGCGAATTTCGTGGCTGCGCATCCAGTTCTTGTTGCCCTTCAGTGTGTTGATCTCGCCATTATGGGCCAGCATGCGGAAGGGCTGGGCCAGCCACCACTGTGGAAAGGTGTTGGTGGAATAGCGCTGGTGATAGATCGCAAAGGCGGACTTGAACCGCTCATCCATCAGGTCAGGGTAGAACACCGCCACCTGCTCGGCCAGCATCATGCCCTTGTAGATGATGCTGCGACAGCTGAGCGATGCGATATATAGCCCGGCAATCTCGGCCGCCACTGCGGCCTTCTCGATCCGGCGGCGAATGACGTACAATTCGCGCTCGAACGCCTCTTCCTCGATACCCTTGGCGTTCGAGATCATGATCTGCTCGATCTCGGGACGGGTCGCGTTGGCCTTTTCGCCCAGACAAGTGATATCGACCGGCACATGTCGCCAGCCATAGATCGTGTGCCCCATGCGCAGCACTTCGGTCTCGACGATGGTTCGGCACATCTCTTGCGCGGCAAAATCGGTGCGCGGCAGGAATACCTGACCGATGGCGACCAGTTGATCTTCGCGCGGCTCGTGCCCGGTGCGGCGGATCGCGTCGTAAAAGAACGGCACGGGGATCTGCACATGGATGCCCGCGCCATCGCCGGTCTTGCCGTCGGCATCGACGGCCCCCCGGTGCCAGATCGCCTTGAGCGCGTCGATGCCCGCCTGCACTACGCGGCGCGACGGCTTGCCGTTGATCGACACCACCAGACCGACACCACATGACGAATGTTCTTCGTCATGCGCATACATGCCATTCTTGGCCAACCAGTTGCGCTTGGCCTCTTCGGTTCTGGCCCAGATCTCATCATAGCGGGTCATGTGGCGGTCCTTTTGCTGCGTTCCGTCATCACCCCGGCGCACGGGGCCATAGGTGTGGTCATCCTCGATCCGGCAATCGTCCAGCCGATCCCGGTTATTCTGCCGCCACGGCACCTGCGGCGTTGATATCCGCCAGTACCGCCGCCGCCGTGTCGCGCCCGTCGCGAATGGCCCAGACCACAAGGCTGGCACCGCGCACGATGTCGCCCACGGCATAGACGCCGTCCATATCGGTACGCCCGGTGGTGAATTGGGCCTTGATCGTGCCCCAACGGGTCACGGTCAGCTCTGGCTGATCCCATAACCCCGGTAGGTCTTCGGGCTCGAACCCCAGCGCCTTGATCACCAGATCGGCAGGCTCGTCATACTCTGCGCCCTCGATCTCTTCGGGGCTTTGGCGACCCGTCGCATCCGGCGCACCGAGGCGCATCTGCTGCACCCTCACCGCCGTGACCGGATCGTCCAAGAAGCCCTTGGGCGCGCTCAGCCATTCAAAGATCACGCCCTCTTCCTCGGCGTTCATCACTTCGCGCTGGCTGCCCGGCATGTTGGCCCGGTCCCGGCGGTATATGCATTTCACCGATGTTGCCCCCTGCCGGATCGCTGTGCGCACGCAATCCATTGCCGTGTCGCCGCCGCCGATGACGATGATCCGCTTGCCGTTCGCGTTCAGCTCGCCGCTGTCGATCTCGGGCACTGTGTCGCCAAACCACAGTCGGCTAGATGCGGTGAGGTAGTCGATTGCCCGCACGATCCCGGTCGCCGCCGCGCCCGGCGCTTGCAACTCGCGCGATTTGTAGACTCCCGTGGCGATGATCACCGCGTCATGCTTGCCCCGGATCGCACCGAATGAGATATCAGTGCCCACGTTGCAGCTCAGCCTCATTTCCACGCCGCCTTGCTCTAGCTGCTTGATACGGCGCAGAACCACGTCCTTTTCCAGCTTGAATCCGGGAATGCCGTAGGTCATCAGCCCGCCGCCCCGGTCATAGCGGTCATAGACCGTCACCTGCACGCCTGCGCGGCGCAGAACATCCGCTGCCGCCAGCCCGCCGGGGCCCGCGCCGATGATGCCGACGCTCTCGGGTCGCTCGGCAAGGGGCGAGATGGGCTGCACCCAGCCCTGATCCCACGCCGTGTCGGTGATGTATTTCTCGACCGCGCCGATGGTCACGGTGCCGTGGCCGGTCTGCTCGATCACGCAATTGCCCTCGCACAGCCGGTCCTGCGGGCAGATGCGGCCGCAAATCTCGGGGAAGGTGTTGGTTGCCTGGCTCAGCTCATACGCCTCTTGCAGCCGACCCTCCGCAGTCAGGCGCAGCCAGTCGGGGATATTGTTGTGCAATGGGCAGTGGGTCTGGCAGTAGGGCACGCCGCACTGGCTGCACCGGCTCGCCTGTTCCCTCGCTTTGGCGTCGGCGTATTCGGCGTAGATCTCGTGGAAATCGCGGTTGCGCAGATCCGGCGGACGTTTCTCCGGCATGTCGCGCGAAACGGTCACGAACTTCAGCATCGGATCATTGGCCACGGGCGCACCTTTCGTTGATGCGCCGTTTTAATACGTCCGGTCCGGGAGTAAAAGTCAGTATTTGTGACCCAATACTACGCTGTTCTTTAAGAAAAGTGCGAATTTCAGAATGAGGCCGGAAAAATAGTAAGCAAATGTGACCTAATTAAACCCCCGCCCACAACAGAATCATTGCGCTGACACCCACGGTGATTCGCCACCATCCGAAAAAGGCATAGCCATTGCGGCTGATGAAATCCAAAACCCCTTTGACCACGAGCACCGCCGTGACAAAGGCCAGCGCAAAACCGATGGCAATATCCCCCATCGCGCTGAGGTCGAGCACATCGCGGTTTTTCCAAAGGTCATAGGTGAACGCGCCTGCCATTGTCGGAATCGACAAGAAGAACGAAAATTCCGCAGCCGCCCGTTTGCTGACCCCCATCAGCAGCGCGCCGACAATGGTCGCGCCGGAACGGCTGGTGCCCGGCACCATCGACAGACACTGAAAGAGGCCGATCTTGAACGCGATGGCCAGCGGTAGCCGGGTCGCGTCCTCGTGCCGCGGTTCGGGCGCGTAGCGGTCGACAAAGAGCAGGATAATGCCGCCGATGATCAGCATCATTGCGACCAGAATCGGCGCTTCAAAGAGCACCGTCTTGATGAATTCATGCGCCAATACGCCGACAAAGGCGGCTGGCAGGAATGCGAGCAGCACCGCCCACAGGAACCGCCGTGCCAGCGGATCATGCGGCGCCGCGCGCGCAATACCCGTGAGCTTTGCAAAATAGATCGTCAGGATCGCCAGCACCGCGCCGAGTTGGATGACCACCTCAAAAGCCCGCCCCGGATTATCGAACCCCAGGAAATGCCCGAACAGCAGCAGATGCCCCGTGGATGACACGGGAATGAACTCGGTCAGGCCTTCGATGAGCCCGAGAAAGGCCGCAACCAGAGTGGTATCAGACATCAGGCGGTTCCCGAAATGTTATTGCGTTTGGCACAAACCCGCAGCACTGATTATTGCCAATACAGCCACGACATTCGAACGATGCGCGCGTCTCGCACTATCTCTGCCTCGGATCAAACGCAAACCGCTTCAGGCGCGAAGGTTACCGGCCGATTCCTTGATTGCCTCGTACTGGCCCGTCGGACGGAACCGCCAGAGGTAATCGGGCAGCACCGCTTCCAGCGCCTGCGGTTCGATCCCCAGATCGGCAAAGCCCTTGGCGCCCTCGTTCACTACGTTGTCATGTCGCAGGGTTGCTACCTGATCGCGGGTGATCTGCGGCGGTACGAGCCCCAGCGAAATGGTCTGTACCAGCTCCATCACGCCCGCCATCAGGCGCGCGATCCAGAACGGGATGTTCATCACGATGCGGCGGCGGCGAATGACAAGCAGCATCTGCTCCATCAAGTCGCGGAATGTGCTCACTTCCGGTCCGCCCAACTCGTAGGTGCCGGGCGCTGCGACGCCTGATGCGCCCTTCAGGGCGGCGGCGGCGACGTCGTCGACATAGACCGGCTGAAACCTCGTACCCGCCCCGACAACGGGCAGCACCGGCCCCAGCCGGGTCATTCCGGCGAAGCGGTTAAAGAATTTATCTTCGTTTCCAAAGATCACGGACGGGCGCAGGATCATGGCATTCGGGAAATGCTCCAGTACGGCATCTTCTCCGCGACCCTTGGACCGGACGTATTCGCTGTCGGCGTCCGAATCTGCGCCGATCGCCGAAATATGCACCATTCGCGCCACGCCTGTTTCAGCGGCGATGCGGGCGATGCGGGCCGCGCCCTCGTGCTGCACGGCGTCAAAGTTATTCTTGCCCTTGCGATCGAACGTGCCGACGCAGTTGATCACCACATCCGCGCCCTGCATGACAGAGCGCACGCTGTCGTCGTCGCGGATATTGCACAGCACCGTGGCGACCTGCCCGACGACGCCGTAGGGCGTGACATGCATGGCCTCGTGCGGGCGCCGCACTGCCACGCGGACGCGCCAGCCGTCCCCGGCCAGTCGGCGCGTGATGTAGCGTCCGACAAAACCTGATCCGCCGTAGATGGTGACGAGTTTGGACATGGGCGAGCCTCCGGATCTGTGGACGTGACGTTTTCCGCTCTCAATCCTACTCGCAAGGCGCGCTCTGGACAAGGCGCTACGGCATTTCGCGCGGCGTGATAAAATGCCGTTGACACTGCTGCTTCTCGGGGCTAAACGCACGGCTCACGACACCGGCCCAGGTGGCGGAATGGTAGACGCGCTAGCTTCAGGTGCTAGTATTCGCAAGGATGTGGAGGTTCGAGTCCTCTCCTGGGCACCACTTGAAGTAAAATTGCCAATATATCTCAAATACATACGCAATATATTTGCGACCCAATCCCCCTTTTAACGCCCCTAAGGGACTGCGGTGATTGGTCTGTTTTGCTGTTTCGTCAGCCGAACCGCCCCAGCCAATCCATTACCGCGCCCAGCGCCTCAGCCTCATGATGTTCATACTCAGACACCCAAAGCATTGGCGGTGGGCCTCACCGCCGCAACCGACACCCGCGCTGCGCCATCTGAAAGCTCCGCGCGGATGTCGGTTGCTCCACCTGCGTCAATCGGGGTATCAACCCAAAGGGCTCTGGCTCCGGGTGGATGAAAGTTCAGTGGCAGGTCAGTGGGTCAGCGCCGGTGTATTTGTCATTGAAAAGGGCTTGACGGTGATCATTAGAGCAACTGCCCCGAAATCCTGCGACCATCTCTTGCGGCCTTTGCCGAAGGCTTACTATGGTTCCGCGAGCGAGAGGACTTGTCGGGCCCGAAGCCAACGCTTCGGGCTCGACCTCGTTCAGAAGCTCATCTCGTATCCAAAGCTCAGCCCGTAACTTTCGAAGCCATCGGTGCCAATCCCATCGTAGAAGGTGGAGGCGGAAAAGCTTCGGTTCGCCGACAAGGTATGGTTGATGCCCAGCTCGACTCGCGCCCGACCGCCCTCGTAGTCGGGCGTGACCGTGGAGGCAAAGCCGCTGCCGCTGGTTTTCGACCAGATGCTCGACGCGCCGCCCCAGATCTCGAAAGTTCCGGATCTGACGTCGAACATCCTGCTGAAATCCAGGCCGATCTCGATCTGTCCCAGCTCAACGCTCTGCCCGGGAATAGCGTTGCCCAGGCTGTCGATATAGCTTCTTTGATCGTCGGAGGTATAGGACGCGTCCAGGAACGGGCTCAGGGTCGTCAGGCCGTATTCAAGTTTACCGGCTACCTTCAATTGTGCCAGCATCCGCGTGGTATCGAAGCTGTCCTGATAAGTACCGAAAGGCGAGATGTCGTTATGTGTCTGCCCATAGAGGAGCCGGCCCTCGAAGTAGAGCGGCTGGCTTGGCGCCTTCGCCACGACATACGGCCCCACCATCCAGCCGGTGCCAGAGACGGATGCCCCTCCGGTATCTTCTTCGAGATAGTCGAATTGCACCATGGTCCCCACCAACAGGTTTTTGTTGATAGCTTGATGGCTACCGATCGCACCAAAGGCATAACGGCTCTTGCTTGTCCCATCGCTCATCCATGAGCCGCTGAATCGCATCCAGATCATCTGCTCCGGATCGGAAGCGAAATTGAAATGTCCTCGTCCTCGCGTTGCGATCAGATCGAAATTTCGGCCAGTCGTTCCTGAAAGGAAACCATGCAGATCGGGTTGGTTGCCAACCAACTGGTTGGCACGGGTCTGCATGTAGCCTGCGATCAGCGTCTGCGTGCGCTCTACCGTTATGTCGGCGACATTGACCGTATTCGAGGCCAGGTTGCCGTTGCCTGCGTCATCTGCTGCGCTGTTGGCAGGGATTGCGATACTGATATCGCCGAGGCCCGATCCGACGACCGTTGCCGAGTAGGCGGCTTCGCTGCCAGTCAGGTTGGTGATATTTGCATTCGAGACCACGATATCGGAGATCTCGAAGCCGGAAACCGGCTCGGAGAAGGTAATGTCGACAGTGAATGTGGTCGCCGCCGAGAGATCATCCGGTGCGCCGGTGATCTCGATTGTTGGCGGTGTGCCGTCATGGGTGATGCTGACTTTGTTCGAGACGGTATTGGCGTTGCCGGCGAGGTCGGTGAAGGTACTTTCCGCGACGAGGAGCTTGATTTCACCGTCGCCTTCGGGCGTCAGGATTACCGAATAGCTGGTACCCGACCCAGAGAGAATGGCGCTGTCGATATTGACCAGGGTGAGATCCCCGACTGTGAAGTCATCGCTTTCTTCGGAGAGTGTGATGACGGCCGCGTATTTGCCGTCAACGGGCCCGGTGAGAGGATCGATCGTGATCGTGGGCGACGTGTCGTCTCCTGCGAACTGGAAGGATGCCAGGGGTGACTGGTTGCCGGCGGCATCCCTTGTCATCACGGTGATCTCCCCGGACTTCTGCGGCGTGGCAGACATTACGGAGAAGGCACCGGTGGACGGGTCCGCAATCATGCTCAGCCTGGTTTCGTCCGGAAAGGTCACCGTGATTGTGCTTCCCGGCTCTGCCGTGCCTGAAACGCTTGCCTTTCCATCTGGTGTTTTCACACCGGAGGCATCGGGTTCTTCGGGCGGCGTGGTGTCGATTACGAACACACTGTAGATGTATTCTGCCTTGTTGCCGGCGCTGTCTTCGGCGACGGCTTTGACGACGGTTTCGCCGACGGGGAAGACATGCGGGTTGGGAATGGCCTTGTCGTCGACAAAGAAACTGGGGGTAATGACCTCGCCCGAGTTATCTCCAACGCTTGCTGTCAGGGACACCGAGGCTGTGTTGACGCCTGCATCTGTGGTTGTGTAGATATCTGTAATGCCGGTAATTTTCGGCGGCTCGACATCCTCGGGCGGTGTCACGGTAATCTCGACCGTATCCGTGCCCGTGGTCCCCTTGTCGTCGGTTACGGTCAGCTCGAAGATATGGGTAGCGTTGCTGTCGCCAATGGACAGGGAGCTGTCGGTGAAAGTCGGGGTCGCTGTGTCATCGCCCGCCAGCGTGATGCTGCCCGCGTTGCCGGTGCCGCCGATGCGGCTCCAGGAGTAGGACTCGACAGTGCCGTCGCTGTCTGATGACCCGCTTCCGTCCAACGCGACCTGCGTGCCCGAGACCACGGTCTGTCCGCTTCCGGCATTTGCGGTGGGAGCCGCGTTGGCTGGTGGATTGATGATGATGATAACTGTGTGGGCGCCGGTGGCTCCGTCATCGTCGGTAACTGTCAGTTTGAATACATGAGTGACGCTCTCATCCCCGAAATCAAGTGAGCTGTCGGTGAAGGTGGGTTGCGCTACGTTGGGATCGGACAGCACCGCATTGGCAGGATCCCCCGAGCCGCCGGCCCAGCTCCACGAATAGCTTTCGATAGTGCCATCCGGATCTGATCCTGATCCGTTCAGTGTGACCTGGGTCCCCGAATTCACTCTTTGCATGCTGCCGGCATTGGCTCTGGGAGGGATAATCATGGAGCCGCTGCCAATCTTGTATTCGTAGGTAGCCGGCGAAAACCCGGCCCTGGTTCTCGTCAGCGTGAACTTGAATCCGATATAATTATCAGAGGCGTATGTGCCATTTGCGCCATCTTGAAGAAGGTTTATGACATCGCCCGGCGCAGCGTTGAGGCATCCCGTAATTACCGACGTGCTGATCCAGTCCAGAGTCTTTAGTTGATCCTGATTGAACAAGCTGCCATTGGGATAATAACGGACCCCGTCCTTTCTGATACTGACACTCGCGTTCTGCTGGCTCCCGAGAATATTTCTGTCAATTACGCAGTCCCCAAAATCAATAAAAGGTGGGTCCAGACGGTCATTGTTCTCGAAAGCCGCCCCCGTGCTTGGTGTGGTTCCCAGATGCATTGCCGCCAGGGCTGCGATAATCAATTTTTGCATGTAAGTTCCTCCGATAGATGCGGGTCGAGGGCGCGTTTTGCCCGCCTCATGCGCATGCCTGTGATTCGTTTGGTGATGGTCGATTGGCCGGTCGTGTCGCAGAGCGCTCGCGCCGGTCTGGCGCAGGCGGTCATGTGCCAGATGCCGGACGGCACGCGCGCCAAGGGCATTTTCCGGCGCGCCGCGCGGCTGGCCTGCTTTTCGCTTGGGTCGCGTGTGTATGTCGTCACTGCGTCTGCTCGTTCTTGCCGACCCTCTTCCTCCGGCGGACCGGGCGGCGGAATCGATTCTCGGATTTTTATTGACGCAAGACGCAGCGCGTCATCACAACCAACTCGCGCACGAATTGCGCGGATCAACAGCCGAAGCTCAAGGGCGTGGATGTCGGCAATTTTCCGCTGGTGCAATTCGGTCACATGTCCGTGAGGTGCGGATGAGCATACACTCGCGAACCCTCTGGCGCCCGAGGCTTCGGACCAGCAAGGCCGCCTTTCGGCCGTTAAAGAATTCCGTCAGCAAAAAGACGGAGCAGATGCAGGGCGATTGCCAACGTGTATGGACGCCCTCGGCAGAGCAAGAATTTTCTGAAGGTGGTTCTGGACTGTGAATCGGAACACTTCGCAAAAAGGCGGTCGCAGCACTCGTAGGTGTTGCCCCGATCACGCGACAATCAGGGCGATGGCGGGGCCAGGCGTTCATTCAGGGCGGTCGAAAACCGCTGCGCGACGCCCTCTACATGCCAGCCTTGGTCGCGATCTGATACAACCCCGACCTCAAGGCACACTACATGCGCATGAAAGCCGTCAAAACTCGCAATAACGGCTGTCATGCGAAAACTCCTGATCCTTGCCAACACTCTCGTCAAAGAAGATAGAGAATGGGTACAAAACAAACCTTGATCATGACGGATACTTTAGCCACGCGGATCCAGTAGTTTTGACAGGATCGTGTTGCGATCAATCTGGCCAATAGCGCGTCCATCCTCGATCACGTAAATCGGGCCATCATGGCCTTGGGCTATGCGCATGACCGATTGGATCGTTGCGTCAGGTGCCACAGATGGTATTTCGCCGGGCGGCAAATTGCCATCGGGCAGGGCGGTCGCGACATCGCATGCGCACAGAACGCCGAGCGGGTTCATATGGGTGACGAAATCTGCGACATAGTCTGTGGCCGGGTTGGTGAATATCTCTTGCGGAGTGCCACATTGCACGATGCGCCCGCCTTCCATGATGGCAATACGGTCGCCCAGCTTGAACGCCTCGTCCAGATCGTGGCTGACAAAGATGATCGTGCGGCGCAGGCGTTTCTGGAGGTCCACCAGTTCATCCTGAAGGCGCGCACGGATCAAGGGATCCAGCGCCGAGAATGGTTCGTCCATCAGCAGGATCGGTGCGTCAGTGGCGAAGGCGCGGGCTAGACCCACCCGTTGCTGCATGCCGCCCGACAGTTCCGAGACCTTGCGATCCCCCCAATCGGATAGCCCCACCAGCGCCAGTTGCTCGGCCACTTTGGTGCGCCGTTCGGTGCGGCCCATGCCCGACAGTTCCAGCCCCAGTCCCACGTTTTCGGCCACACTTCGCCAGGGAAGCAGACCGAATTGCTGAAACACCATGGCGATGTGGCGCTGGCGCATCCGCCGCAGGGTGGGAGCATCAGCATGAGAGACATCGACCATGTCTGAGCCGTCATGCACCCGTACCGTGCCGCGTACGACGGTGTTCAGCCCGTTGACCGCACGTAACAGTGTGGACTTGCCCGACCCTGACAGCCCCATCAGCACCAGGATTTCACCTTCGGCCACGGTCAGGCTGCAATCATGCACGCCAAGGGTCTGCCCGGCTTTCTCCTGCACCTCTTCACGCGACAGGCCCGCGTCCATCAGGGGCAGCGCGCTGGCGGGGTCGCCGCCGAACACGATCGAGACGGCGTCGAATTCCACTGCTGTGCGCATCAGTGGCGCTCCACGCGCAGCATCCGGTCCAGAATGATTGCCACCACCACGATGATGAAGCCGGATTCAAAACCAAGCGCCGGGTTGACCTGATTAAGCGCGCGGACCACCGGCACACCCAGCCCATCTGCCCCCACCAGCGCTGCAATCACCACCATCGATAGGGATAGCATGATCGTCTGGTTCAGTCCCGCCATGATCTGAGGCAGGGCCGAGGGCAGTTCGACCTTCCACAGTGTTTGGCGCGGCGTGGCCCCAAAGGCGCGGGCCGCTTCCAGGAGCGGCGTTGGTGTCGAGGAAATGCCAAGCTGGGTCAGCCTGATTGGCGCCGGCAACACGAAAATGACAGTGGCGATCAGGCCCGGCACCATGCCGATACCAAAAAATACGATGGCCGGGATCAGATATACAAAGGTGGGCAGTGTTTGCATCAAATCCAGTATGGGCCGTGCCACCCGGTACAGCCGGGGCCGGTGCGCGACCGCGATTCCGATAGGCACGCCGACCCCCATGCATACGAGGCAGGCAGCCAGCACCAGTGTCAGGCTTTCGGTGGTTTCTTCCCAATAGCCCTGATTGAGGATGAACAGAAATCCCGCAGTCACAAACAGGCACAGCCTCCACCTGCGTTGCAGGATGTAGGAAAATGCTACGATCACGGCGACTACGATCAAGGGATGCGGTGTTTGGAACAGCCACAGCACGCTGTCGATCAGCGCCCGCATGGCAGTGGACAAGCCGTCGAAAAACCAGGCCCCGTTGGTTTGCAGCCAGTCAAAGATCTGCCCGGCAGTGCGCCCCACGGGGATTTTGGTATCGGTCAGCCAATCCATCTGGATGTCCTTCTATGGCCTGCAGGATAAATCGTTTCGCCTTGTTTGCGGAATCAGAAGCAAGGCGAAGCGTAGTATGACCTGTCAATGTTGCGGGCGTTTCACGTTCAATCCGTGAACCGGATTGGCCGCGAAACGCTTTGATGGCCGACCGGAGGCGGGGGCCGCATTGCGACAAGCCCCGCCCCTGTGGGATCAGAGCCCCAGTGCTTCTTGGGCGACGGGCAGTGCATCCGCGCTGCCGTCGGCTGTCTTGACGCCATCAAGCCACGCCTCAATCACTTCCGGGTTTTTGCTCAGCCAAGCCTTGGCAGCCTTTTGCGCCTCGACCCCGTCGTCAAGGATCGCGCCCATGATCTCGTTTTCCATCGGCAGGGTGAAGGTCAGGTTTTGCAGGAGGTGCCCGAGGTTGGGGCACTCTTCGCTAAAGCCTTTGCGGGTATTGGTCAGCACTGTCGCACCGCCCAGATCGGGGCCAAAGAAATCGTCACCACCGGGCAGATATGTCAAATCGAAATTGGCATTCATCGGGTGCGGCTCCCACGCCAGAAAGACAATCGGCTTGTCCTTGCTGCGGCGGACCTGCGCCAGCATGCCCTGCTCGGAGGACTCTACCATCTTGAAATCGCCGAGGTCGAAGGCGTTATCATCAATCATCGTCTGGATCAGACGGTTGCCGTCATTGCCCGGCTCGATGCCATAGACCTTGCCCTCCAGCGCATCTGCATGTTCGCTGATTGCGGCGAAGCTGTCGATACCGGCCTCAGCACCGGCGGCATTTGTGGCCAGCGTGTATTTTGCGCCTTCAAGGTTGGTGCGGACCGTCTCGACGCTGCCTTCGTCGCGATATTTGGCGATGTCGTTCTCCATGGTCGGCATCCAGTTGCCGAGGAATACATCAATATCTCCCTTGGACAGGGACACATAGGTGACCGGCACAGACAAAACCTTGATGTCAACTTCATAGCCAATCGACTGCAGAACAACGCTGGTTGCGGCGGTGGTCGACGTGATGTCGGTCCAGCCGACATCGGAAAAGCGCACCAGATCGCAATTGGCAAAGGCGGGGGCCGCTGTCAGCGCGAGGGCTGAAATTGTGGAAAGCAAACGCATGGTCAACTCCTGTAAGTTATTTTTCTACTGAGTTATGCGGCAATACGGACCAGATTTCGAGGGGTTAGTCAACAAAACCTGGTTATAGCGCTTTGCGAAACGCTTTGGCGGGGGCAGTTGCGTCGTTGGTGGTTCGGCATGGATATACTATGGCAACCTTCGCAGCACGGGGGTGGTGGCCATGTGTCGAACTTGTACAGCTTTCTAATTGCCGCTGTCTGTCAGCTCGTTCTCTGCGGTCAGGCCGGTCTGACTGTCTCTGTTTGCCCAACCGTGCGAAGCAGCACCGCCGCGACCAGATCGCCGGTGACATTGACGACCGTCCGGCACATGTCGAGCAGACGATCAACACCGAGGATGATTACCATACCCTCGACTGGTATGCCCATGCTTGTCGCCACATTGACCAGAATGGCGATGCTGACGCCCGGTGTGCCGGGCGCGCCAATGCTGGACGCGACAAGCGTCCCGACAACCACACCGATCTGAACCATTGTCAGGTCCACCCCGGCAAGCTGCGCAAGAAAGAGAATGGCCACTGCCTGATACAGGGCGGTTCCGGCCATGTTCATCGTCGCCCCCAACGGCACCACCAGATTGGCAATATTCTCTGGCACGCCAAGCTGGCGTGCTGTCTGGATCGTCACCGGCATCACCGCCGAGGAACTGGAGGTCGAAAAGGCCAGCAACAGGTTGCTGCCTGCCGTTTTCATGAAGCGTAGCGGCGTGACCTTTGCAAAGATCAGCACGATCAGAAGGTAGAGGGACAACAGCCCGGCCAGCCCCAGCAGCACGGTGCCAACATAACCCGAGATGCCAACCATGGTTTCAAACCCCATGCGCATCACCAGTTGCGCCATCAGCCCGAAAACCGCGAAAGGTGCCAGAAACATGGCCCATTTCACGATGTTCATCGAGATCGACAGCAACGCGTCCATCAGGGCCAGAAAGGGCGCGGCACGACCTGGCTGAACCTGCGTGACCGACACGCCGACCAGTAGCGCCAGCACGACAACGGCAAGCATATCCCCCTGCGCAATCGAGGCCGTGGGATTGGCCGGCAGGATGTTGACGATCAAATCCGGCAGGGTCGCTTGCGCGCCGGGATCCGGCAAGTCGGCCATCGGGTCGGCTTGGGACATCAGATTGGCGTCAACGGGGAGCTGAGAAAATCCGGCAAGCCCCTTGCCGGGCTGCAACCACTGGGCAAGCATCACACCGATGGCCGCCGCCGCCGTGGTGGTCGAAAGGATGAGCGCAGCCAGCCGCAGACCTACAGAACGCAACTCTTCGCCGGATCCGGCCCCGGAAAGTCCCCCCACAATCGACGAAAAGATCAGGGGGATCAGGACCATGGCAATCAAGGCCAAAAATATCTGACCGGGCAGAGCCAGCCAATGCCCAACCACCTCGGCCGTCTCGGGGTGGATCAATCCCGTTGTTTCGCTCAGCAGCAAACCGAGGCCAAAGCCCAGGACCATTCCGGCCATTACCTGGGCCCAGAGCCTGGACGTAATCCATGCCCGCAGCTTGAAACGCTGCTGCGAGATCCGCATGGTGGTATCTTGTGTGTCGTTTGCCATTGCGGGGCCATAGCACGACCGAGCGTTCGGATTAAACCAGCCATTCCCCAAGGGACTGCACCTGTTTCCGGCGTTCAGCACATCAAGACATCAAGCGGTACGCCGCCAATCCACCTGCTGAGCAGACTGCATGAGTGCAGCGGCGTAATGAATAAGGCGTACCGGGATGAACTGGTGACCCAGGTTCATCCCGATACAGTTTTACACTGTCAGAAGCTGCGCTTCGTACTTTTTCAGCGAGCGCCTGGCCGAATGGTAGGCGTCAATCCCTTCTGCCGTTTTCAACTCGGGGAAGAGCGCCAGAACCTCTTGGCGTTGATCGCCGTCGATTCCATTCAATGACAGATGGCCTGGCTGGAAGCTTTCGGTCCAGGCTCCGTTCGACAGAACCAGTTCGTGTTGGTCGAACATGAAATGGATATAGGTCACGCCATTTGCGCCCACGGCATCGACGCCGGGTGTTCCGGTCAGGTGCTTGGCAGCGGCAAAGACCTCGTTTTCCTCGAAATAGAGCGAGGTTTTTTCGCTCATCATCAAAACCCGATGGTTTGGGCTGACCATCATGTCCCGTTCCGGCAGACCGTTGCCAAGGCTGCCTTTCTGAATCAGGATGGGCTTGAATTGCGGTGCCTGCAGCAGCTCGCGCCCGTTCAGCGTCCTTGTGCCCAGCCAGCGGATTTCCTGAATTCCGTCGTCGCGCGTGATGATCCGGTCACCCACCTGCAGGTCTTCGACCAGACGTTCGCCTTTGGGTGTGGCGATCATGGTTCCGGGGGTAAAGCAGGGGACGATCACCCGCTCGATATTCTCGAAAGTCGAGGTCCCGGTCAGCGCGTCATCCCTGTCGAAATACTCTACCGTGCCGTTTTCCGGGTTGGTCGGATCATAGATGACATTGATCCGCCCGTCCTCGGGTGCCGAGTCGCGCAGATCCAGCGTATCGTAGTCGTCACCGCCTTCGCCGCCGTCGATCACATCACCCGGTGTCGAGCCGAGGAACACGTCGCGATCGTCACCGCCAGACATGGTGTCGGCGCCATCGCTGCTGATGAACGTGTCATTTCCTGCGCCGCCGTCCAGAACATCGTCACCTTCACCGCCGTCCAGAATGTCGTCGCCATCTTCGCCATGCAGGGTGTCGTTGCCCGCTTCGCCATACAGCACGTCGTCACCATCGCCACCAAGGACAAGGTCGTCACCTAGACCGGCGTGCACCGTATCATCGCCCTCACCTGCGTGGACAATGTCATCGTTGGGGGCTTGGCCGGGCAGGATCGCATCCTCGTGGTCGATCCTGTCGCCATCGGGGTCGCCCGTGTAGCCCAGATCAATCAGATCGTCGTCAGGCGTGCCCATGACGATGCCATCGGGGCCTTCATCGGTCGCGTCGATGGTCGAGAACTCCACGTCGCTGACCAGGATTCTCTGGTTTGCGATGTCACCATTGTTAAAATCGATCTCGATCCGCGCGACAGGACCGGCGATATTGACCAGCGTGGACCCTTCGATGTCGGCAGGCGTCCATTCACTGTCAAAGCTGTCAGTGGCAGTTGCCGTGTTGCCGGTGATATCGACCGTGCCGGTGTTTGACATGGTCACCGGCACTTCGTTGCCGACCGCGTCAAAGGCGCGCACTGTCACTGTATCGACATGGGTACTTCCACCCGAACCGGTGTCGATATCGCTGATGCGGAATGACACATCGTTGACCTGATCCGCATAAAGAGGATCGGCCGCGGAAAAGCTGAGCGTGGTGGTCGAGCTCTGACCGACGGAGTAATCCCCACCGTAGCCGTAGATCTTGAGGCCCGAATTCGGGTCAAAGCCCTCATTGCCAGCCACGTAGATTGGCGTGTCTACGGTAAAGATAGAACTGACGTTTTCGGCACCGTCAAAGCCGATGGATACATTCATTCCTCCGGTGTCGACGGTTGCCCCATCGGCTACCTCGGTGTTGTACCCGCCAAACAAGCCCCAATTCAAACTCAAGTCGGCCATTTTTGACCCCCCCTTGCCAAAAGTCGGACCATAGTTTCACTATCTGGTCCAAAGTGTTCGAGTGATGCCACCCATTGCGCCGCATCATCCGTCTTTGAATTTAGCCGTGGTAGGCGGACATTACATGCGGGCACACGCCAAATGACACCTGGCAACGCATATGCGATCAGCGCTCCACGGCTCTGGGTTGTCCCGATTGCGTACAACAACAGACACCACTTGCCTTTGCGATTTCATTTGAAATGCATCGGGAAAGTGGCCAGTAACTCTACCCCCCAATGGGCACCTGCAGTCTAGCCTGGATAATGCAAAATGGAAGGGTCACTTGCGGACAAATCCCACAGGTATCTGCCTGCGGTAGAAAATCCGGGACTGTTTCCAAACCGATAGCAATCTTTGCCCGCTACCGCCAGAAAAGGCTTAACCTGCCGTTAATGCGGCCTAAACGCCAGGCACTGTCTCCAACCGGCAAACAGTTCTGATAGGCAGCTTTCCGCCCATCTCCGGGCTCGACGGAATTAAACTGGCCTGTCTGTACGAAAGCGAGTCGTCTGGACTCGATTGCTGAAGCGTTCCGCTTTGACCGAGTGCCTCAGGTTTTTCGCGGAACGCTTTGGGCCAACTTGCGTGAACCTCGGACAAAGGCGAGATGAGATGCGGGCGCGCCAAAGTCACGCTGTCGCAGGCTAACGCAATCCAGGCTGTGAAAAAGGCCGACAAAATGCTATCTCTTCTGATTTCGGCTTGCATTTCATCACGGTTCAGTTAATGGGTATTGAAAATACCTATTATAGAGACGGAACACAGATGCGCCTCACCTCCTTTACTGACTATGGGCTTCGTATGCTCATGCGCATGGCCAGCGCGCCGGATCGCGTGTTTTCGACAGCGGAGCTGGCGGATGAGTTCAATCTGTCGCGCAACCACCTGTCCAAGATCATACAACGGCTGGCCGCTGGCAATGTGGTCACAACCCGCCGGGGCAGTGGTGGCGGCGCCAGCCTGGCCCGTGCTG
Source organism: uncultured Roseovarius sp. (assembly GCA_947503145.1). GTDB lineage: Bacteria > Pseudomonadota > Alphaproteobacteria > Rhodobacterales > Rhodobacteraceae > Roseovarius. The sequence continues at coordinate 41,539 of CANNCP010000001.1, read as the reverse complement.
CCAGCAAAATCCGCCTCGGACAGGTCGTGCGGCTGCTGGAAGACGGTCAGCAGCTTGTAGAATGTTTTGCACCCGACGGTGGGGATTGCATGATCGACGGACAATGCAGGCTCAAGGCGAGGTTCCGATCCGCAGAGGCAGCATTTCTGGCGGATCTTGATCGCTCGACCCTTGAGGATATCGCGCTCGCTCCGGCGGTAGAGGAGGAGTCCTGAAATGACGGCAGCCGCAACACTCAGTCGTTCTGAACGCCAGGTCGGCTTTGGCCTGTCGATAGCACTTGCGCTTCTTGGCCTGACCATGGCGGCGGCGGCACGTCACGGTGTCATGGCCGTGCATGGCACGATGGCCCTGGTGCTGGGGATGTATCTGGTGTTTCGCATCGGCGGCGCGTTCTATGACCCGGAGCCGTCGGTGGATCGTGCCAATCAGTATTACGATGCGCCCACCCGTTTCGGTATCTGGATGACCCTGATCTGGGCCATCATCGGCATGAGCGCCGGTGTCTGGGTCGCTGCATTGCTCTACTGGCCCGAAGCGACCCCCGCTGTGCCGTGGACCAGCTTTGGCCGGTTGCGCCCGGTGCACACCACCGGCGTGATCTTCGGGTTTGGCGGCAACGCGCTGATCGCGACGTCACTCTATGTGCTGCAACGCACTGCCCGCACGCGGCTGGCAGATTCGATCAGCCCGTGGTTCGTGCTGATCGGGTTCAACCTGTTCTGCGCATGGGCGGTGACCGGTTACGTGATGGGCAGCACCCAATCCAAGGAATATGCCGAGGCTGAATGGTATGCCGATCTGTGGCTTGTCGTGGTCTGGCTCGTCTATTTCACCCTCTATATCCGCACCCTGGCACGTCGGCACGAGCCGCATATATACGTGGCCAACTGGTATTACATGGCCTTTATCCTGGTCGTGGCGATGCTGCATATCGTCAACAACCTCGCTCTGCCGGTGAGTTGGGCTGCGGCCGACAGCTTTACGATCTGGGCGGGCGTGCAGGATGCCATGATCCAGTGGTGGTACGGGCACAATGCCGTGGCATTTTTCCTGACGGCCGGGTTTCTGGGGATGCTCTACTATTTCCTGCCGGTCCGGTCGGGGCGGCCGATCTGGTCCTATCGTCTGTCGATTGTCAGCTTCTGGGGTATCGTATTCTTCTACATCTGGGTCGGGTCGCACCACCTGCACTACACGGCGCTGCCCTACTGGGTTCAGACACTTGGCATGACGTTTTCGGTGATGCTTCTGGTGCCGTCCTGGGCATCTGCGGGGAACGCTATCGCGACTCTGAATGGCGCATGGCACAAGGTCCGGGATGACGCGACGCTGCGCTTCATGTTCGTCGCTGCGGTCTTCTACGGGTTGTCGACATTCGAGGGGTCATTCCTGGCGATCAGGCCGGTCAATTCGCTCAGCCACTATACTGACTGGACTGTAGGGCACGTTCATTCCGGCACGCTTGGCTGGGTTGCGATGATCATCTTTGGCGCGATCTACACGCTGGTTCCGCAGATTTCCGGCCGCGAGGCGATGGCTTGGCCGCGTGCGATCGAATGGCATTTCTGGCTCGCCGTGGGCGGGACGCTGATCTATGTGGTCGCGTTGTGGAATGCCGGCATCACCCAGGGCCTGATGTGGCGGGCCTATGACGAGAACGGCGCGCTTTCCTACAGCTTTGTGCAGTCTGTACAGGCGATGGCGCCCTATTATCTGCTGCGCACAATCGGTGGCGCGATGTTCCTCGTAGGCACTATTGTCTGCGTGCTCAACTGTCGCGCGACTTTCCGCGCCGCGCCGCCGCTCCTTGAGGCCAGCGATCGCCCTCTCAATCCGCAACCGGCGGAGTAAGCCATGCTGAAACTACATTATAACCTTGAAAAGCTCTCGATGGGTCTGGTGGCCGGGATTATCGTCGCCGCGTCGATTGGTGGGATCGTGGAAATCGCGCCCCTGTTCATGATCGACGAAACGGTAGAAATCCCTGCCGACATGCGCCCGCATACGCCACTGGAACTGGCCGGGCGCGAGATCTACATCCGCGAAGGCTGCTACGCCTGTCACAGCCAGATGATCCGCAGCCTAGCCGATGAGCTGGACCGCTACGGCCCATATTCTCTGGCCGCCGAGAGCGCATATGATCATCCGATGCTCTGGGGATCAAAGCGGACGGGGCCGGACATCGCGCGGCTGGGCGGGAAGTATTCCGATGACTGGCATGTCGCGCACCTGATCGATCCGCGCAGCGTCGTGCCGGCGTCGATCATGCCAGCCTATTCCTGGCTCATGCGGCCGCTGGATACGCGGCTGTTGTCTGCCCAGCTTGCGACGCTTGCGCGTCTCGGCGTGCCCTATGACCCCGAGATGATCGCCGCGGCGGTATCGGATGCGCGTGGTCAGAGCCAGCCTGACTCGGATGCCGGTGACGAGATGCGCGAACGCTACGGGGATGGCATTGCCGTTCGGTCCTTTGATGGCGACCCGTCGCAGTTGACCGAGATGGATGCGGTGGTGGCCTATCTGCAATCGCTCGGCACGTTGACCGATGCTCCCTATGATCTGCTTGCGGGAGAGACAGAATGAGCTACGAAACGCTTGCCTTCATCGCCAAGACATTCGGGCCGATCTGGATGATGGGGTTCTTCGTGATCGTCGTTATCCGCGCCTACAGTCCCAAGAGGCGCGCCGCCCATGACAGGGCCGCCCGGTCAATCCTGACGAACCAGGGGCCGGAGGATCCGAAATGAGCGATCCGCGTCTTAATGCAACACCCGAAAATGACATGGACCCGCATACCGGGCACCTGGAGATTGACCCCGTTACTGGCTATGACACCACGGGCCACGACTGGAACGGGATCAAGGAACTCAATACGCCGTTCCCCAGGATTGTCATCTGGGCACTGATCCTGACCTTTGCCTATTCTCTCATCGCATGGGTGTTTCTGCCGTCGTGGCCGATAGGCCGGACCTATTTCCCCGGGCTGCTCGGGCTGGATCAGGGCGAGATGGCGGTCAAGGATTTCCGCGCGATGGACGCCAGACGCAATGACTGGATGGCCAGCTTTGGTTCGGATGATTTCGCTGCATTGCAGGGCGACGATGAATTGATGACGCGCGCCATGCCGGCGGCTGACCGGCTGTTTCAGGACAATTGCGCAGCCTGTCACGGCAGCGACGGGGCGGGCGGCCCCGGTTATCCGGCGTTGAATGACAATTCCTGGCTCTGGGGCGGCGAGCCCGAGACGATCGCCGAGACGCTTCACGTCGGGATCAACGCGGACAATGACGACACCCGCTGGGCGCAGATGCCTGCCTTTGACTGGATGGAAAAAGACGAACGGGCCGCGATTGCCGACTATGTGGTAGCCCTGCCAGAGGGCACTGCGGAGGAAGACGGACCTGCGGCCACCCTGTTTGCCGACAATTGCAGCTCGTGCCACGGTGACAGCGGAATTGGCGGCATGATGAGCGGCGCACCCTCGCTCACCGATGCTTCGGTGATCTACGGACAGGATCGTACAACGATCCTGCAGACGCTGCGCCACGGACGTCAGGGCGTTATGCCGGCCTGGGCCGACCGGCTCACCGAGGCCGAGATAAACCTGCTGGCGGTCTATGTCGCCGAATTGTCCCGACAATCGACGGAGGCAAAGGAATGACCCGTATTTCACAGCGCACTCTGGCCATTGCAGCGGCCCTGGTCTTTGTCGGAGCCTTCATCGCGGCGAATGCGCATCTGATCACGGTTGCCATCCTGTCGCAGCCCGATTGCACGCTGGCGTCGGCGGCTGCCGCCGCCAAACCTGCCTGCTGAAAGGTGTCAAATGCTTGAACCACTCCCAACGCTTCGCGCACCGGATAAACCGGCCTCTGCCTTTGCCCGCGGACTGCCAGCGCGTGCGGCTCTTGGATGGCTGGCCGCAGGTTGGAACGATCTGCGTTCGCAGCCCGCCTCCAGCCTTGCCTATGGTGTCTTTCTGGTCCTCGTCTCCTACGGCGCACTCTGGGCGCTGGCCGAGGCCGGGCTGCTCTATCTTGCGCTGCCAGCCATTGCGGGTTTCCTGATTGTCGGACCGTTCCTGGCGCTGGGCCTCTATGAGAAGAGCCGCGTACTGGAGCAGGGTAAAACGATCTCGTTGCACCGCATGCTGTTGGTGCGTCCTGCGTCGCTGGGGCAGTTGGCCTATGCCGGCTTGCTGCTTGGCCTTCTGGTGTTGTCATGGCTGCGGGCGGCGGATCTGCTCTATGCGTTGTTTTTTGGGCATACTCCTTTTCCGGGCGCAGAAGATGCGTTCGTCAACGTGCTGACGACAGGCCGGGGCTGGGGCTTGATTCTGGTTGGTTGTGCGGTTGGCGGACTCTTTGCAGCTTTCGCCTTCGCGCTTAGCCTATTCTCGATTCCGATGATGCTGGCAGAACGCCGGGACGCACTGACCGCGATGGGGATCAGTTTTGTCATGACGGTGCAGAACCTGCCGGTTGCGCTGGCCTGGGGCGGGATCGTCGCCGCAGGCATCGCCCTGAGCGTCGTGACCGGCCTTGTCGGGCTGGCCATCGTGTTTCCCGTGCTGGGTCATGGCACCTGGCATGCGTACAGGGCACTTCGGGGTGACGCAGAGTGAGCTTGCTGGTTCTCATACCCCTTTCCATCGGTATGGGTCTGTTTGGCCTTGTGGCCTTTATCTGGGCGCTGCGTCACGACCAGTTCGATGACCCTGAAGGCAACGCCTGGCGCGTTTTGCTGAATGAAAACCCACCCCAAACGAAAGGACAAACAAATGAAAGACTGGCTTCCCACTCTGAAAACAAAAACACCTGAAGAGGGCTATGAACTAGCCGTCAAGCTGGCGCGTGTCGCTGTCGCGATGACGCAACCGGACGCAGAGATCCGCAAGAAGCTGCGCCCCGAATATGCGACCGACTTTGACGCCCTGATCGCCTCAAGCCAGGTCGTCGCCACGCATTTCGCGACGGTCTCGGCTGCCAATGGATACTGGCAAGAACAGGCCTGACGCGGGCAGACACGCACAAGCATGGCCTTGCCGTCGACGCAACGTCGCTTTCGAGCATGACATTTATCGTCAGGCGCGATGGCAATGATTATGAATTCACTCGGCACAGAATGGCGCTGATCATGAAAAAAACGACCTCCGAGCAGAGCCGTGAATGGAAGGGACCGGCGGTCTTTTCCTTCGGCTTTCGCCCGTTCTTCCTGTTTGGTGCCGTCTGGGCGGCACTGGCAATGCTGGCATGGATCCTGATGCTGTCGGGGCGCTTCATGTTGCCGACCCGCCTCGATCCGGTCTCATGGCACGCGCATGAATTCCTCTTTGGCTATCTGGGCGCGATCATCGGAGGTTTCCTGCTGACCGCAGTGCCAAACTGGACAGGGCGCTTGCCTGTCGTCGGCTGGCATCTGGCGGGCCTGTTCGGGCTTTGGGTTGCCGGGCGCGTCGCCGTGGCAACCTCCGGCTTGTGGCCGTCCGGCGTGGCCGAAGCCGTCGATCTTGCATTCCTGATCGCTCTGGGCATTTTGATCCTGCGCGAGATCATCGCCGGTAAAAACTGGCGCAATCTGGTGGTGCTGGTCTTGTTGACGGTCTTTACGCTGGCAAATTTGCTGTTCCACATCGAAGCAGCGCGTGGAGACGTGGCCGCCCAGGGCGTTGGTCTGCGGATCGGTATCGCCGTCGTGATCCTTCTGATTTCCGTCATCGGGGGACGTGTCGTGCCGTCCTTTACCCGGAACTGGCTGGTCAGCAGAAAGGCCGAACGCCTGCCGGTCCCGCCCATGCAGCGCTTTGACAAGGCCGCCCTTCTGGTCACGGTGGCCGTCCTCGGGCTGTGGGTCGCAAGGCCCGAGCATGCGGCGACGGGTGTTTCGCTTCTGGCGGTCGGACTGATCCATGTTGCCCGCCTTGTCCGCTGGCAGGGGGCGCAGACATTGGCAGAGCCGCTTCTTTGGATTCTGCATCTCGCCTACGCTTTTGTTCCGCTCGGTGCGCTGGTCGAGGGGTTTTCGATCCTGCGGCCTGATTTGCTGCCCCTGGCGGCGTCGCAGCACCTTTGGATGGCCGGGGCGTTCGGCCTCATGACCCTGGCGATGATGACCCGCGCAACGCTGGGGCATACCGGCCAAAGCCTGCGCGCAGGCGGGGGGAGCATGGCGATCTATGGCTGTCTGGTTGCATCGGTCCTGGTACGGTTGGCCCCCGCAATCTGGAGCGGCCAGACCGCCATGCTTTATGCTGCCTCGGGCGTTCTGTGGATTGGGGCCTTCCTGGGGTTCGTGGTCTTCTACGGGCCGGCCCTGATGAAGCCAAAGCCGGCACGCCGATGAATTCGTGGTTCGCCTTCGCGGGTGTGTTTGCCCTCTTCTTTGCGACACATTCGATTCCGGTGCGCCCGCCGGTCAAGCGGCGTCTCGTGACGCTCTTGGGGGCGCGCGGATTTACCCTGTGGTATGGCCTGCTATCGCTCGGGATGCTTGCCCTGCTGATCTGGGCCACGCAGCAGGCGCCTTTCGTCCCGCTCTGGGCCGAAGCGTCCTGGCACCGGCCCGTCATCTGGCTGGGCATGCTCATCGCCTGTCTGATCGCGGCCCTTGCCATAGGGCGGCCAAACCCATTCTCCTTTGGTGGGACCAACAATGACGCCTTTGATCCGCAGGCTCCGGGCATTTTTGGTTATCTGCGCCACCCGCTTCTTATCGCGATGGCGCTGTGGGCGGCTCTGCATATGGTCATGAACGGGGATCTGGCGCATGTTCTGCTGTTCGGTACATTGTTGTTCTTTGCCATCATGGGGCGCCGTATCGTGGACATGCGAAAGCGGCGCAATCTGGGGGCCGACAATTGGGCCACACTTTGCTCCAGAGCCCGCAAGGCACGCCGTATCCAACGCCCATCGCGGGGTGACATCATCCGTATTTGTGTGGGCGTGATCGTCTATCTGCTCTTGATTGCCCTGCATCCGATTGTGATCGGTCTGCCAGTCTTTGCATGACCAGAGCGCCTTATGGCGCGCGCCCGCCATCAAGGCAGGACAGGGCATCACTGACCATCTGCTCGATGCGCACGCCGACCGGAACAACGTCGTGGATCAGCCCGGCGCCTTGCCCGGCGTAGATGGGCATCGCTTCGAGATCGCCGGTTGTCGTGCGCAGCGGCGAATCCGTGCTGTAGCGATAGCGCGCCTCATCGTCGTCCCAGGCAATTGCATCACGCGGCAACGTGTCCGGATCGTGCCCCAGCAACGCGCCGTCCAGCGCATCCGTGATACTGTTGCCGATCACCCGAACTGCTGCACCCTTGGGCCAGTTCAGGATGAAAATATCCGTCAGAACGGTATCGTCGGTGGTCGCCTCGACCACGCGTTGCTTGTGATAGGGGTGCGCAAAGGACTCGTTCGTGGCCAGAAAGGCGGTGCCGCACTGCACGCCCTGCGCCCCGAGCGACAGTGACGCCGCCAGCCCCTTGCCGGTCGAGACACCTCCTGACACGACAACGGGCAGTGTCGTTCCCTGCACGATCGCCTCGGCCAGGGCAAACGATCCGATGCGGCCATGAACGTGACCCCCGGCCTCAATCCCCTGCGCGATGATAACGTCGGCTCCGGCGTCCTCGGCGCGGCGGGCCTGCTCTGCTGATCCGACCTGATGCAGTACCAGTGCGCCTTCCTTCTTGACCCGTGCGATGGCATCAGGAAGCACATCCCAAAAGAACGAAAAGGCAGTGATGCCAAGCTCGAAACACTGCCGGATCTGAGCATCCAGCAGCACCGGATCCGTTGCGGAAGGTATTAGATTGACCGCAAAGGGGCGATCCGTTGCCGCCCGAAGTGCCGTGACTTCGGAGGTAATCAATTCGGGGCTCTCGCGGACCATTCCCAATGCCGGATAACCGCCCGCATTGGCGACCGCTGCCGCCAGTTCCCAACGCGCGACACCACCCATCCCGGCTAGCAAGATCGGAACATCGCATCCGAGCAATGAACATAGCGGTGTGTGAATTCTGCTTGGTTGTTCTGCGATCATGGGTCGCGGGCCACGTCGGGACGGGTCAGGATGAACGTCGCCGCGGCTGTCATCACGACAAGCTGTATAAAGAGGATTTGTGTCGGGACTGCCGCAAGGAAACTGCCGAACAGGGCAGCGGCCATCACGCCACAGGCTAGCGCCTTGTAGCGCCGGGCGATCGCGCCGTGGGTTTCCCATTCGATGATCATCGGACCAAAGGTGCGGTGGTGAACCAGCCAGCGGCGAAGCCTTGGGGAACTCCTTGCGAAGGCGAAAGCAGCGAGCAAGACAAAAGGCGTCGTGGGCAGCAGCGGCAAAACCACGCCAATCGCGCCACAGGCCAGCGCCGCAAGACCAAACGTCAGCCAGCCAATGCGTGCAATCCGGCCCGTCCGTATGGCGGAATTTTCAGTCGATATGGGCATTTGGCGTGTCATGACCCGGATTCAAAATAATCAGTATTTCAGATACCAGTTTATCACCGCAAGGCGAGATGTAAATCGAAACTACACCATGGGCCAGATATGTGCACGACAGCTTTTCGCGGAACGCCGCTGGCGGTGACGGCATGTTCATCCAGATGGGTGTTGACAAGATGCGATATGCTGACGGATAATAGGTATTGCAAATACCAATTAAGCGACGAATCAAGTAAATGACGAATCTGGGTGCCAAGGGGCGGCCAGCCGACAATGAAGGTATTCGTGCAGAGAAAATCGCATTCTTGGTTAAAGGAGAGAGGTTTACCATGACCTGTCAGCTGGTGCTGAAGCGGATCGAACCGGTCACGCATGACACATACCATCTGGTGTTCGATCGGCCCGGAGGGTTTGAATATTCTCCGGGTCAGGGGGTGGAACTGGCACTGCTCAAGGATGGCTGGGAGGACAAGGGGCGGGCGTTTACCCCCGTTTCGCTACCACATGAACCGACGCTGGAATTCGTCATCAAGACCTACCCCGACCGTCACGGCGTGACCGGACAGATCGGCACCATGAAGCCCGGAGACAAGGTGGTGATGGACGGACCGTTCGGCGCGATTTCGGACAAGGGGGCGGGGGTTTTCATCGCCGGCGGCGCGGGCGTCACACCGATGATCGCGCTGTTGCGCAAACGGTTGCACGATCACGGAACGCTTGAGGGATCGACGCTGCTGTTCGCCAACAAGACCGAACGCGACATCATCTGGCGTGACAAGTTCGAGGCGATGCAGGGCCTGACCACCGCCTTTGTCGTAGACGAGCCGGGGGCCAGCGTACCGCAGCAAAGGCTGGATCGGGATTATCTGCGCCAGTTCGTGATGGCGGACAGTCACTGCTATCTTTGCGGCCCGCCGCCGATGATGGATGCGGTCCGCGGGGCGCTGCATGATCTGGGGGTCAAGGACGCGCAGATCATCGAGGAGGAGTTCTAAAGCGCACGGGCGGTGCCGGTGCATTCAGCTCACGGAGGAAGTCATGGCGGAAACGATCAATAACCTGCATGACCGGGGTGTTGGCGACATTGCAGCACAACTGCCCGGCGCATCTGCGGTTTTTCACAGGTTCGGCATCGAATTCTGCTGCCAGGGCCATGTTTCGCTGGCAGACGCGGTGAGGCGACGCAACGCCGATCTGACAGAGGTGCAAAAGGCGCTGGATGCCCTCGACCCGAAGGCTGCGCCTGAGGTGCCAACAGGCGAGCTGATTGATCATATCCAGACCCGCTATCATGATGTTCACCGTCGGCAAATCGCCGAGCTGATCGAGCTGTCGCACAAGGTAGAATCCGCCCACGTGAACCATCCGAAGGTGCCGGCGGGGCTGGCGCAGACAATCACGCAATTCCGGGCTGAACTGGAAGCGCTCATGAAAAAGCAGGAGATGACCCACTTTCCCGCCTTGCAGACCAAGACACCCGAGCAACTCGCTCTTTCGATCCGGGCGATGCGCCACGACCACGACCAGTTTGCGTTCTTTCTGGATCAGATTGACCAGCTTACTGATGGCTGCACCCTGCCCAAAGACGCTTGTGCGTCCTGGCAGGCACTCTACACTGATGTGGCCCGGTTCAAGGCCGACCTGATCGAGCACATTCATTTGGAGAACAACGTTCTTTTCCCGCGGTTCGAAATCACAAGACAAGCGTTTCGAGACTGACCTGACCCTAGATGGCACCGGCGATGAAACGTGTGCGCGATATGAAAATGACACCTGACGCGGCATGCGGGGCACGAATGCTCAGCGATGCGGAATACGCCCGCCTCGGCGAGATTCGGGTGCTGGTGAATCAGGTCGTGGCGGTGAACGATTTCACGCAGCAGGAATTGCGGCGGTATTTCCCGGCGGCAGGACCGAAAAAGAGATCGAAACGCCGGGAGGCCGTTGAATGAGCCGCACAGTTTACCTCGTCGATGGGGCGCGCACCCCGTTCCTGAAGGCCCGTGGCGGGCCGGGTCCGTTCACGCCGGTTGATCTGGCGGTGCAGTGCGGTCGGCCATTGCTGATGCGCCAGCCGTTTGACAAAGATGCCATTGATCTGGTGATCCTCGGCTGCGTCAATGTCATCGCGGATGAAATGAACCCCGCCCGCGTGGCCGCCCTCAGGCTCGGGCTGCCGGAACGGACGGTGGGCTTTTCCGTGCAAATCAACTGCGGCTCGGGGATGCAGTCGATCGACACGGCGTGCCGCTATATCCGGCAGGGCAGCCACGAGATGATCCTGGCTGGCGGGGCCGAAGCGCTGAGCCATGCGCCACTGGTCCTGCGTCAGGAGGCGGTGGAATGGTATGCCGGCATGGCCCGCGCCAAGGGGCCGCTGGCGCAGGCCAAACAGATGACCGGGCTGCGGCCCGACTTCTTCAAACCGGTCATCGGCCTCGAACAGGGGCTGACCGATCCGATTACGAACCTCAATATGGGCCAGACCGCCGAGATTCTGGCTTATCGGTTCGGTATCGACCGCAAGGCCGCCGATACCTATGCGATGGAATCGCATCACCGGCTGGCCCGCGCGACGAAAGCAGGCCACCTGGCCGACGAGATGCTGCCCGCCTTTGATCGCGCCGGGCACGCGTATCGTGCCGACGACGGCGTGCGCCCCGACAGCGACATGGCAAGCCTGGCCAAGCTGACCCCGGCCTTCGAGAAACCTTATGGTAATGTCACGCCGGGCAATTCCAGCCAGATCACCGATGGCGCAAGCTGGGTCATCCTCGCTTCGGAACAGGCGGTCAGGGCGCACAAGCTGAAGCCGTTGGCGCGAATCGTCGACAGTGAATGGGCGGGACTTGATCCGTCGATCATGGGGCTGGGGCCGGTGCTGGCAGCTACGCCGATCCTGCAGCGCCACGGGCTGGGCCTTGACGACGTGGACCTGTGGGAGCTGAACGAAGCCTTTGCCGCGCAGGTGCTCGCCTGCCTTGCCGCGTGGCAGGATGAGGACTTCTGCCGCGAGGTGCTGGGATATGATGCCGCCCTCGGGCTGATCGATCGCGACAGGCTCAATATCGACGGCGGCGCGATCTCGATGGGGCATCCGGTCGGAACCAGCGGCAACCGGATCGTGCTGCATCTGGCCCATGCGATGAAGCGCAAGAAGGTAAAGACCGGCATCGCGACGGAATGTATCGGGGGTGGTCTTGGCGGCGCGATGATGCTGGAGGCAGTGTGATGGACAAGGTTCTGAGGCATCTCGGCGAGATGAAGCTGGAGCTAGGCCCGGTATCACCCGGCAAGGGCAACTGGCAGCACGGAACGGACGCAAACGGCATCCTTTGGTTGGCGCTGAACAAGGATGGCACCGGGACGAACACCATTTCCCAAGACGTGATCCGCGATCTGTCAGACCTGATTGAACAGGCAGAGGCCGACCCGCCAAAGGCGCTGGTGATCCGATCCGCCAAGCAAGGCGGCTTTGCCGCCGGGGCCGATATCGGCAGTTTCGACGCCATGTCCGACGGCGATGCCGCCGATCTGCTGGGACAGGGGCACGCGGTGCTCGACCGGATCGCCGCCCTGTCCTGCCCCACGATCTGCGTCGTACATGGTGCGGCGCTGGGCGCGGGGTTCGAGCTGGCGCTGGCCTGCGACATCAGGATCTCGGTCGAGGGAGCAAGCTTCGGCTTTCCCGAGGTGAAGCTGGGCCTGCATCCGGGGCTGGGCGGCACGTTCCGCCTGCCCGCGCTGATCGACCCGCATGAGGCGCTGACGCTCATGCTGACGGGCAAGACGGCGTATACGGCCAGGGCAAAATCGCTGGGCATCGCAGATGCGGTGGTCGAGGAGCGTCACGTTGCCGCCGTGGTCAACGCCGCCGCGACGGGCCAGATCAAGGAACGCGAGAGCGGCGGGGTGACGGCGGGTGTCCTGCTGCTGAAACCGGCGCGTAGCCTCGCAGCAGGCAAGATGCGGCGCGAGACAGCAAGACAGGCTCCGCAACAGCACTACCCGGCGCCCTACGCCCTGATTGATATCTGGGAGGCGCACGGTGACGACGCAGAGGCGATGCAAAAAGCAGAGATCACGAGTTTCGCCGCATTGCTGAAAACCGAAACCTCGCAAAACCTCCGCCGGGTATTTTTTCTGCGCCAGACCCTGAAAGACGCGGCAAAGGGCGATGATGGGGTCGCCCATGTCCATGTTGTGGGCGCGGGCGCAATGGGTGGCGGCATCGCTGCCTGGGCCGCGCTGAAAGGTAAGACCGTCACGCTTGGGGATATCTCGGCCGAGGCATTGGCCAAGGCGGTGGCGCAGGCTGAAAGTATCTGCAAGGCGTCGCATCTGAGCGGGATCGAGACGCGCGACACGCTGGACCGGATTATGCCGGATCTGAAGGGCTACGGTATCGCCCGCGCCGATCTGGTGATCGAAGCGGCCCCCGAGAAGCCGGAGTTGAAAGAGCAGATCTACACCGATCTGGGTCGGAGGATGAAGACGGGCGCGGTCCTTGCCACCAACACGTCCAGCCTGCAACTGAAGCAACTGGTCGGGAGCGTGAAACATCCCAGGCGGTTCGCGGGTCTGCATTTCTTCAATCCGGTGGCAAGGATGGAACTGGTCGAGGTCGTGGCGCACGAGGCGACGGACGCGAAGGTGGTTCAGCGGCTCGCATCGTTCTGCCGTGCCATCGGCAAGCTGCCCGTGAAGGTCACGGATTACCCCGGCTTTCTCGTGAACCGTGCGCTGACGCCCTACCTGATGGAGGCGATGGTGCTGATGAGCGAAGGTATCGACAAGGAAGTGATCGACGCCGCCGCGATCCGCTTTGGGATGCCGATGGGCCCGGTGGCGCTTGCCGATCAGGTGGGGCTCGATATCTGCCTGCGTACCGCCGAGAACCTGAAGGATACGCTCGACAAGCCGATGGCGGATATCTCGGAGGCTTTGCGCGAGAAAGTGGAAAAAGGCGAGACCGGCAAGAAGGCCGGGCAGGGATTTTACGATTGGTGGAACGGCGCGCCGCACCCCGATACCGATGACACCGGACCCGAAGACATGACCGACCGGCTGATCCTGCCGATGCTGGACGCCTGCGTGGAATGTCTGCGTATGGGTATCGCCCATGACGCCGATCAGGTGGACGGGGCGATGATTTTTGCCACCGGGTTCGCACCTTTCCGGGGCGGCCCGATGCACTATGCCCGCACCCGTGGCACCAAGGACATATGCGCCCGCCTCACGGGGTTTGCCGCGACATATGGCGCACGGTTCGAGCCGGATGAAGGATGGTCAACGCTTTAGATGTTCAGCGTAAAGCACCGCGGCTATTCAGATTGCGCTAAGGCCCCTCCTCTTGGAACACCTGCAAATCACCTCGCTTGGTGCCACCAAAAACCCCGTTCAAAACCAAAGCAACTGTTGAAGGTTTTTGCCTCTCCCCTCATCCAAAACGAAAACGGCGACACCCAGGGAGGAGGATGTCGCCGTTCTCGTTACCGCCGGCTCAGGGGAGGAGCGAACCGGCAGATCCGGGTGGACCCCGCAGGGTCCGGATGGTTTGGGCTGCAACCCCTAGGGAGGAGAAACGGGGTTGCAGCCATCACAGATGCCCCTGGGAGGAGGAACGGGACACCTGATGCCGTTAAGCCTGGTGGCTTGTTTCGTAGATGCAGTCCCATGCCTTGGAGGCAATCTGGCTGCGTCCGATCCCGAGATCGCGAAGATCCCGGTCGTTCAAGTTCGAGAGCGACTTGATCGTGTTCTTGTATGCGCGGCGCTTGGCGCGCGAAATTTTCAGCTCGTTCCAGATCTCTGTCACGCTACGGCTATGGCCAGAGCGGCGGATCAGGGCGTTTGCGGCGATAATCATCGCTGGGTCCTTCTTTCGTTTTTCATGGCGCGCATCCGATCGTGCCATCATGTTCGTGTTGTGCTGAATAGATAGTGGAATGCTGCAGATGCACAATGCCCGAATCCTCAATGCTGCTATGCAGAAAGTGCATAAGTAAAGCTTACCTAAAGTAAGCGACTAATACATTACCGCACCCCTGCGGCAGGACCCGCGACCAAAAGCGTTTTGCATCTGATCCGGGTTGCGGATTTGATGCAAAACGCCGACACCTTGAGGGGAAGTGGGCGTTTTGCGGTTTCCCAGAGTCAGGACATCCGCAAAAGGTACAATTGCCGCATCAGTAACAGGAGATCAGGCATGAGTGTGAACCGCGCCGAGGTAGAGGCCGTGCTGGCCACGTTGGAGCTGCCGGACGGTGGGACGCTGATCAGTCGCGACATGCTGCGCGCGCTGAGCGTCGAGGGCAGCGAGGTGCGATTCGTGATCGAAGTGCCCAGCCCCGAGATTGCCCGCCGGATGGAACCGCTGCGCGCCGCAGCCGAACGGACCGTGGCCGCATTGCCCGGTGTGACCAGGGTCAGCGTGGCGCTGACCGCGCACGGCCCCGCCGCCAAGGCCCCGCCTGCCGCCGCCGGGCCGGGTGGTGCGCCACCCGACCTGAAGATCGGCGGCCATCCCAAATCGACCCAAGGCAGCCTGAAGCCCGCCAGCGTTGCGTCGATCATCGCCGTCGGGTCGGGCAAGGGTGGCGTAGGCAAATCCACGGTGTCGTCCAACCTCGCGGTGGCGCTGGCCCGGGCCGGGCGCCGGGTCGGCCTGCTGGATGCGGATATTTATGGGCCCAGCCAGCCGCGTATGATGGGCGTGAACAAGCGCCCCGCCAGCCCGGACGGCAAGATCATCGAGCCGCTGCACGCGCATGGCGTCACGATGATGTCCATCGGGCTGATGCTCGACCCGGACAAGGCCGTGGTGTGGCGTGGTCCGATGCTGATGGGCGCGTTGCAGCAGATGATTTCCCAAGTGAACTGGGGTGATCTGGATGTGCTGATCGTCGATCTGCCGCCGGGCACGGGCGATGTGCAACTGACACTGTGTCAAAAGGCCGAGCCGACAGGCGCGATCATCGTGTCGACGCCGCAGGATGTGGCGCTGCTGGACGCGCGCAAGGCGATGGACATGTTCAACACGCTGAAAACCCCGATGCTGGGCCTGATCGAGAACATGTCGACCTTTCATTGCCCCAATTGCGGGCATGAGACGCAGATATTCGGCCATGGCGGAGTCGAGGCGGAGGCGAAGAAGCTGGGTCTGCCCTTTCTCGGCTCGCTGCCGATCGATCTGGATACGCGGCTGGCTGGCGACAGCGGCACGCCGGTCGCGGCCGGAGACAGCCCGATGGCCGAGGCCTATGCGCAACTGGCGGAGCAGTTGATCAAGGATGGCATCGCCTGAGCAGGGCATTCAGTCTGCGGTTGCGCGGCTTGGTCCCGAACGGCTAATCTGTCCATGAAAGCAGCCCGCAGAGGCGCGTCAGACGAGTAGTTCAGAAAGTATTCCCCACGCATGCATCGCTTTATCCTGGCCAGCTTCATCGCCGTATTGATGACGATCCAAGCCGCGCCTTTGCGCGCAGACGAGCCTTTGCGCATCCTGACGATGGGCGATTCGATGATGGCCTCGCACCGGCTGAGTCGGCGGGCGGTGTCGCATTCGATCGCACGCGCGCTGGGGGCAAAGGTCATGGATCAGTCGGTCATGGGCGCGCGGATCATCTACCGGCTACCGATCACCGGGGCGCTGGGTCTGAATATCGGGCGGCAGTACCGCGAGCGGGACTGGGACTGGATCGTGCTGAACGGCGGCGGCAACGATCTGTGGCTGGGCTGCGGGTGCAGCCGCTGTCACCGACGGATGGATCAGCTTATCACCCAAAAGGGCACTGGCGGCGAGATCGCCAAGCTGATCGTCAAGCTGCGCCACACCGGGGCCAAGGTGGTTTATGTGGGCTATTTGCGCAGCCCCGGCGCGGGCTCGCCCATCGAGAATTGCCGCGATGACGGCGACGAGCTGGAGCGCCGGCTCAAGCGTCTCGCTGGATTGCTGGACGGGTTCTATTATGTATCGGTTGCGGACATGGTGCCACATGGCGACACATCGTTTCACGCGCTGGACATGATCCACCCATCGCTGAAGGGCAGCCGCGAAATCGGTCGCCGGGTGGCGGCGACCATCAAGGCGGTAGAGGCGGGGAAGTAGGTTCGGCGCGGGCGTCAGGCTGCGGGGTGCTAATCCAACAATCGAATCGTGCACCATTTTCGGGACCTGTCCGGGACGGGGATGCGGGATCGGTCGATGCTCTGGTTTATTCCGTCTCGGACCGGGCCACGGCAATCAGCCCCAGCTTGCGCGCTGCGGCCAGCGACAGGATACCGCTGTCCAGTCCCTCGGGTTTTTGATAGCGGCGCACGGCGGCGCGGGTGCGGGCGTCCATCTGGCCATCGATCTGCCCGCGATAGAGTTTCCGGGCCTTGAGGGCGCGTTGCAGCGTCGCCACGAATTCTGGTGTGAGATCGGCGGCGCAGGGTGTTTCGAACCACGTCGCCTTGCGCTCCTGCACGATGACCTGACGGGTCTCGGTCTTGTAGATGGCGGGGGCAATCACCGTGCCATCGGCCAGCACTTCGGCTGGTTGCAGGATGATCTGGTCGGTGACCGTCTCAATGACTGCGGGCGTGACCACCTTGCCCCAGCAGGTGCCGGGTGCGGCCCCCGGCGGTGTCTCGGCCAGGGTCTGGATCAGCGCAGGTTCGCCCGGGCTGCCGGGCAGCGGCGCATCACATCCCGCCAGCAGACTGGCCGCGATCAGCAGCATGGGAATATTTCGGCGCATGGATGCTCTTGCCTCTGGAGCGGATTTTGCATGGCAGGCTACCCGCTTTTGCGGCGTTGGGAAAGGCAGTGGTGAGCGTGTTAAAGCTGGAACAAACAAAGAATACACGCATTTTGTCGTAACTCTGATTATGCAGGGTCGCAAAAGGGGCTGGTCTGGCCTATCCCGGACAGATACGACAGCCGCGGGATTTGTATGAAGGGAGCCTGCGATCATGGCGAAAATCACCTATATCGAGCATAACGGTACGGAACATGTGGTCGAGGTGGCGAATGGCCTGACCGTGATGGAAGGTGCACGGGACAATAACATTCCCGGCATCGAGGCGGATTGCGGCGGCGCCTGCGCCTGTTCGACCTGCCATGTCTATGTCGCCCAGGACTGGGTGGAAAAGCTGCCCGTCAAGGACGACATGGAAGAGGACATGCTCGATTTCGCTTATGAGCCCGATCCGCTCCGCTCGCGTCTGACCTGCCAGCTGAAAGTCACCGACGCGCTGGACGGTCTGGTGGTGCAGATGCCCGAAAAACAAATCTGACATGCGCCACGGCGCGCTGATCCTGGGCCTTTCAGAGCTGCTTGCTCCGGGGTCTAGTTCTCTGACCGCAGGCCAGTCTCTTCGTGGGTAGTCACAAGGCACGCCAGCCAATATCGCGGCGGCAGAACCCTTCGGGCCAGTTGATCCGGTCGACTATCGCGTAGGCGCGGTCGCGCGCCTCGCGCAGGCTGGCACCGCGCGCAGTCACGTTGAGGACACGGCCACCGGTGGCCGTGATCTGGCCGTTCGCGCGGGTGGTTCCGGCGTGAAAAACCATGTTGAAACTGTCCTCGGGGCAGGTATCAAGACCGCTGATCACGCTGCCCTTCTGATAATCGCCGGGATAGCCATCTGCTGCCAGAACGACGGTCAGTGCATGATCCTCGGCCCAATCCGCCTTGCACTCTGCCAGCCGACCGTCGGCGGTGGCATGCATCAGGTCCATTGCCTGCGCCCCGAGGCGCATCATCAGCACCTGACATTCGGGATCACCAAAGCGGACATTGTATTCTACCAGACGCGGTGCGCCGTTCTTGATCATCAGGCCCGCGTAGAGCACACCCTGAAACGGCATGCCGCGTTTTGTCATCTCGGCGATGGTGGGGCGGATGATCTCGTTCAGTGCGCGCGCCTCGATCTCGGGGGTGAGGACGGGCGCGGGCGAATAGGCGCCCATGCCGCCGGTGTTGGGGCCGGTATCGCCCTCGCCGACGCGCTTGTGGTCCTGCGCGGTGCCGATGGACAGGATATCGGTGCCGTCGCAGAGGACAAAGAGCGAAGCCTCTTCGCCGGTCATGAATTCCTCGATCACCACCTCGGCACCGGCACTGCCGAACGCACCGCCGAACATGTCGTCGATGGCGGCGTGCGCCTCTGCCACGGTTTCAGCGATGATCACGCCCTTGCCTGCCGCCAGACCGTCGGCCTTGATCACGATGGGCACGCCTGTCGCGTCTATATGGGCATGGGCGGCGACAGCGTCGGTGAAATGGCCATAGCTGGCGGTGGGCGCGCCCGAGGCATCGCAGATCTCCTTGGTAAACCGCTTGGATGCCTCCAACTGGGCGGCGGCAGCGGAGGGGCCGAAGGTGAGAATGTCCGATTCGCGCAGACGGTCGGCGACGCCGACGGCCAGCGGCGCCTCTGGTCCGATGATCACCAGATCGATTGATTCCTCTTCGGCGAATCCGACGACCGCGCCGGGGTCCATGATGTCGAGTGCGGCACATTCTGCGATGCCGGCAATGCCTGCATTGCCGGGGGCCACGATCAGCCGGTCGCATTTGGGGTTCTGCAGGACGGCCCATGCGAGGCTGTGTTCGCGCCCGCCGCTGCCGAGGATCAGGATGTTCATGTGTGCTCCGCGCTGGGCTGGTGTCAGGATTACGGTCTGATTAAAGTGTTTCGACATATTGTTGAAACACAACAGTATGTCGAAATGCCCACGACAAGCGAGTGTTGCGCGCGTTTCGAATTCAAGTTGTATCTCAACTCAATCCCGAGATGCTTTAGTCGTACCTGATCTGTGAGGCAAGGCAGGCAAGCGCCTTGCGGGAACCGTGCAGTGCAGTCTTTTCATCTCCGCAGGCTTGGGGCATTGATGGGGCATGTCTGACCTTATTGATGACCCGGCCCCGGGCCAGAACATTCCCGAATACTCCGTGTCGGAAATCTCTGGCGAAGTGAAACGCACGCTCGAAGGGACCTTTGGGCGTCTGCGTGTGCGCGGCGAGGTGGGCCGCGTGTTCAAGGCGCGCTCGGGGCACCTGTATTACGACGTCAAGGACGACCGTAACGTACTGGCCTGCACCACGTGGAAGGGACAGGTGGCAAAGCTGTCCGTGGTCCCCGAGGAAGGCATGGAGGTGGTCGTGACCGGCCGTCTGACGGCATTCGGCCAGCAATCCAAGTATAACATGAATGTCGAAGAGGTTGCCGTTGCGGGTGCCGGTGCGCTGATGGCGATGCTGGAAAAGCGCAAGGCGGCGCTGGCGGCAGAGGGACTGTTTGCGCCCGAACGCAAGCAGCGGCTGCCGTATCTGCCCGATATCATCGGCGTTGTGACGTCGCCCTCGGGCGCGGTCATCCGCGATATCCTGCACCGGTTGCGCGACCGGTTTCCGCGCAAGGTGCTGATTTGGCCCGTGGCGGTGCAAGGGGCAAATTGTGCACCGGAGGTGGCGAACGCGATCCGCGGGTTCAATGCGCTGACGCCCGGTGGGGCATTGCCCCGGCCTGATCTGATCATCGTGGCGCGCGGCGGCGGGTCGATCGAGGATCTATGGGGGTTCAACGAAGAAATCGTGGTGCGCGCGGCGGCGGCGTCCGAAATCCCGCTGATCTCGGCGGTCGGCCACGAGACGGACACGACGCTGATTGATTACGCATCCGACCAGCGCGCGCCGACACCCACGGCGGCGGCGGAACTGGCGGTGCCCGTGCGGCTGGAACTGGCGGCCTGGCTCGACGGGATGGATGCGCGGCTGACCCGGGCGCTGACCAGCGGCGTGGGGCAACGCGGGCAACGTCTGCGCGATCTGTCGCGGGCCTTGCCGCGTGCCGACAACTTGTTGGAGAGTCCACGTCAGCGGCTGGATATTTGGGGCGAACGGCTGCCTGCGGCGCTGATTCGCGGGGTGCAGGCGCGGCGGGTCAAACTGTCGGAGGCCAGCGGCAGCCTGCGTCCGGGCGTTTTGCGCCGGGCAGTGCAGGGCGATGCGCGGCGATTGGCGGGACTGGGCGGGCGGCTGGGTCCGGCGCTGGGCCGGGCGGCCCAGACTGACCGGCGGCGGCTGGAAGCGGTGACGGCGCGGCTGGCAAGGGTCGAACCGGGAGCCGAGATCAGCCGCAGCCGCGAGGCGCTGACGCGCGTCGGAGCGCGGCTGAGCGATGTCGGCACACGACAAGTGCGCGGCTGGCGTGATGTGCTGACGGGGCTGGACCGGCTACGCGAGACATTGGGCTACAAGGCGACGCTGAGCCGGGGCTATGCGGTAGTATGGGGCGACGGTGATGTTGTGACGACCCGCAAGGTGGCGGGCGCGGCGGGGGCGCTGGAGATCGAGTTTGCCGATGGGCGGCTGGAGATCAGTGCAAGAGCGGCCAGACCCAAGGCGACGAAGAAACCCGCACCGCCAAAGCCGAAGCCGGATCAGGGCAGTTTGTTCTGAAACGTGGTCGCTGCGGGAAGATGTGAATAATTGTCTGCAAACGAGCAGACCTTTGATGCCGTGGCTGCGTCACCCGGCCTTTATCGCGGGTCGGAGGCAGCGATGCATCCACCTCTTTGAAATCCGGCACAGCGTTAAGGAAAAGGCCGGTCCATCCTCCTGGGATGCGTGCAAACCGCGTTCATACCTCATGACGGCGCCCGCAGGAAACAGCCGTTTCCATGTTTCCAGAATACGAACGATCAGCAACAAAACCCCGATATTGTCCGGTGCGTGCCCAAGTTGCGCCTGATTGTCCCGCCATACCTACCGTCAACGAGACAGATTAGAGGTATGTGTTAATGGATCGCCTGACAGAAATGGAAGCCTTTGCCACGGTGGTGGATCAGGGGGGCTTTACGGATGCAGCCCGCAAGATGGGGATTTCCAAATCCGCCGTTTCCAAGCACGTATCATCGCTGGAGGCGCGGCTGGGCGCGCGCCTGCTGAATCGCACGACGCGGCGTGTCAGCCCGACCGAGATCGGTCTGGCCTATTATGACCGGGCCTTGCGTGTTCTTAATGATGCCGGTGAGGCTGATGCGCTGGTCAGCTCGATGCAGAGCGATCCTCAGGGGCTGTTGCGAATATCGGTGGCGACGGATTTCGGGGTCAATCACCTCAGTCCGGTGCTGGGCAGTTTCCTGGATGAATTCCCCGATATCACAGTCAACATGGTGTTGAACAACCGCTATGTGGAACTGATTTCAGAAGGGTTCGACATGGCGATCCGCATTGGCGAGCTGGAAGACAGCACGCTGCGGGCCCGCAAGCTGACCGAGACGACGAAACGCATGATCGCGTCGCCGGGATACCTTCAGAAATTTGGTCGTCCGTCGAAGATTGACGAACTGAACGAGCACAAGCTGTTGCATTACTCCAGCCAGTCGGGTGGGTCGGTATGGAAACTGACTGCACCTTCGGGCGAGAAGCGCCAGGTGCGCACCGCCGGCGGCCTTTCGGTCAATGACGGTCAATCGTTGCTCAATGCAGCCATTTCGGGCCTCGGCATCGCCTATCTGCCCAGCTTTCTCTATGCCGATGCGATGGCGAGTGGCCTGGTAGAGGATGTGATTCCCGATCTGCCGGTTGAAACCCAGGGCATCTATGCGGTCTATCCGCCGGGCCGGTTCACCCAGCCCAAGGTGCGCGCGTTCATTGATTTTCTGGTCCACGCCTTTGCCGACAAGGGCCCTGCCGAATGGTGATCTGACTTTCCTCCCCGCCCCCAAAGCGTTTGGCAGAAAGCTGTGATTCAGGTTTTTGCGAAACACTTTGGCAGGGCCGCCTGAACCCCGGTCAGCATGCTTGCAGCCGGGGTTTTCTTTTGCGTGCGTCATGGGTGCGGGTGCAGAACGTTCGCACATTCCGCCCGACAGCCTGTGCCGGGCGCTGCACAGGGCATGTGCGCGTCGCCCGCTTGCATTCTCATACCGGCAACGGCAGATGGGCGGCATCGCAAGTCAATGACCGAATGAGGTAAATTCATGGCCAAACCCACCCTTCTGCTCATGTCCGGCTCGTTGCGCGCAGCATCCTGTAACAAGATGCTGCTGCGCGAGGCGGCTGCCGCGTTCGGCGAGGCAGAGGTGATCGAGGCCGATCTCGATCTGCCGCTCTATAACGGTGATGTGGAGGCTGCGGGCATCCCCGCCAAGGTTACGAAACTGATGGATCAGGTGCGCGGTGCCGATGTGCTGGTCATAGGTGCGCCGGAGTATAACAAGGGAATTTCGGGCGTTCTGAAGAACGCGACCGATTGGCTGAGCCGCGCCAGGGAATCGGTTCTGAAGGACAAGATCGCCGTGGTGATGTCCGCCGCCGGTGGCCGCACGGGCGGCGAAACGGCACATTTCATGACACTGAACAATCTGCAGCAGTTGCAGGTAAACGTGGTGCATGGGCCGCTGATTCTGGTAGCGCAGGCGCAGAAAGAATTCGACGAGGATGGCAGGCTGACCAATGATTTCCTCAAGGGTCAGATCGCCGATCGGATGGCGCGGCTGCGCGGGATGATCGGACGGCACGCTACAGACTGACAAGCCGACGCCCCGGACGGGCGGCTCTTTAATCGAACCGGTTGGCGTCAAAGGCGGCGAGGTCCGCATTGATGCGCCGCCCGCTGACCATATCGGCCACCCAGCGCCCGGTTTTTGGCCCGCCGGTCAGACCGACATGCTGATGTCCGAAGGCGGCAAAGACGCCGCTGCCGCCGATTTCACCGATCAGCGGCAGGCTGTCGGGCGTGGAGGGGCGGAACCCCATCCATTCCTCGACGCTGTCATAGGTGAGGTTCGGGAATACCTCTGCCGTTTTGCGGCGCAGCTGGTCGAATGGAGCGCGTGACGGCGGTGCGGTGATCCCGCCCAACTCGACCAGCCCGGCGCAGCGCAGCCCGTGTTCCATCGGGTTTACCGCGAACTTGCCGGATTGGATCATCAAAGGTACCCGCACCGTGGCATTGGGGCCGCTGAAGTGCAGGTGATAGCCGCGCTCGGCCTCTAACGGCACCTTGACGCCCAGCTTGGCCATCAGCGGTTTTGACCAGATGCCTGCCGACAGGACCGCCGAATCGCAGGGCAGGCTGCCTTGGGTGGTGATCACTTCGGTGATGCGGCCATCGCCGTCCAGCGTCACGTCGCGCATTTCGGCCTGAAGGTAGCTGCCACCCTCGTCCAGAAGCACCTGTGCCAGATCGGCCATGTAGGCGCCGGGATTGAGAATATGGCCGTGCCCGCGCAGCATCGCGAGGCAGCGCTGCGAAGGGGCGAGCATCGGCTCGGCCTCCTGCACGGCATCGCCTTCGATCAGATCCGGTATATAGCCCGCCTCGCGCTTGAGCGCCCAGCCATAGGCGTCCGCCTCATAGGCGGCACGGTCACGGTAGGCATAGCCGAAATCGCTGGAGGTGATCCATCTCTCGGCCCTTGTGCCCTTGGTTAGCGCGTGGTGCTGGTCGACGCTGTCATGCAGCAGATGTGTCAGACTGGCCGAAGTGGCGCGGGTGCGGGAATCGGTGGCGTTCGCCATGAATTTTGCGAGCCACGGAATCAGGCGTGGCAGGTAGGACCATTGCAGGAATAGCGGACCGTCACGGGATGTCAGGTATTTCGCTCCGTCGCGCGCGATGCCGGGCGTGTTCATCGGCACCACGGCCCATTCCGCCAGCAGCCCGGCGTTGCCAAAGGATGCACCGGCCCCCGGATGGTCGCGGTCGATCAGGGTCACCGCATGGCCCGCGCGGCGCAGCCAGATGGCCGAGGACAGCCCGCAGATGCCCGCGCCGACGACGATGATGTTTCGGGGTGTCATGGTGGAATCCTCGGGCGCTTGGGGTGGTGTCTGCGCCACCCTAAGCGGAGGGTGGCGCAAACGGCAAGTGGGCGGTGATGTAGGATAAATCCGCGATCTGGCCGTGTTTTGGGCGATACCGTCGTTTCTTGGGCAGGATCTGCTGCACGGTAATGGGGCTGCCAAAGAAAAAGCCCCATCTCGGGTCCGAGACGGGGCTTTCTGATGTCCTGCCGCAGGACGCGGCTGGCGCGGCTCAGCCCTGGCGGGCTTTGAAGCGGCGCTGGGTCTTGTTGATCACGTAGACGCGGCCTTTGCGGCGCACGACGCGGCAATCACGGTGCCGGTTCTTGAGCGAGCGAAGCGAGTTGCGAACTTTCATCGTCGTCTCCTTTGTTGTCGCGGCGCGGGCCAGCGCCTTGCGGGTTACGGGCGTTCCAGGCAGGCCCGGAACAGTGAATTCATGGTGGGCGATACAAGGTTCGAACTTGTGACCCCTTCGATGTCAACGAAGTGCTCTACCGCTGAGCTAATCGCCCATGAATGCCGAACGGTCCCCAATGCCCCAACAAATTGGGGCGCGGAGGTCCGCGCCGGTGGGCTGGTCTATAAAAGAACGCAGGCCCGTGATCAAGGGCTTTTGGTTCGGGAAAAAAAAGGACTATCATCCAATGCAAAACCACAGGGATCGTCCGTCACCCATGCCCAAGGTCGCCTATCACCTGATTCATCCCGACCGGCGCAACACTGCGCTGGTGTTTGCATCGCCCCATAGCAGCCGGGACTATCCGACGTGGTTCCTGCAACGCTCGGTGCTGGATGCGCGGGCGGTGCGAAGCTCTGAAGATGCCTTTGTGGATCAGCTCTTTGCCGCCGCGCCACGGCTGGGCGCGCCATTCCTGCAGGCGGGTGCGCCGCGGGCGCTGATCGACATGAACCGGGCCGAGGATGAACTGGATCCGGCACTGATCGTGGGTGTGCGCAAGAGCGGGCACAATCCGCGCGTGTCCTCGGGGCTGGGTGTCGTGCCACGGGTCGTGGCCAATGGCCGCGCAATCTATGACGGCAAGCTGAGCCGTGCCGAAGCCGATGCCCGGATCGAGAGCTACTGGCGACCCTATCATGCGGCGTTGCGCAATCAGATGAAACAAGCGCATGCACTCTTTGGTCAGGCGATTCTGGTCGATTGCCACTCGATGCCGCACGAGGCAATGGATCAGGTCGCGCGCAAGGGTACGCAGCGTCCGGAGGTGGTGCTGGGCGACAGGTTCGGTGCCTCGGCAAGCAGCGAGATCGTTGACCAGATCGAGACGGCATTTCGCGCCGCCGGATTGTGCGTGGCGCGCAACACGCCGTTTGCGGGGGCCTACGTGACCCAGCAGTATGGCCGCCCGTCACGGGGTCACCATGCGGTGCAGATCGAGATCGACCGAGCGCTCTACATGGACGAGCCCAGGATTGAACCGAATGCTGATTTTGATGCATTTCGGGCGTTGCTGACAGGGGTGATTGCGCAGATCATCGAAATCGGGCGCCCGTCTGTACAGCAATTGGCCGCTGAATAGCCGTGCCGCTCCTTCGCCCTTGCGGGCGGCCTCGCGGGAAATATCAGCGCAATGCGCGCCCCTTGCGGATGGCATCACTCCCGAACTTGCGCCGAATCGCATCGGTCGCACGCTCGGCGCTGCTGCGGCGGCGGGCGTCGGGGTCGAGCAGATCGCCCGACAGATCCGCGCCTTCCTCGTTCAGCAGATCCGACAGGCCGACGCCGATCAGGCGAAATGGCGCCTTGTCCGCGACCGGGTCCATCAGAGCGCGTGCGGTGCGGTAGATGACATCCGCCAATTGTGTCGGATCGCGCAGCGCCAGCCGGCGGGTGAGAATCGCATGATCGGCGCGCTTGAGCTTTAGCGTCACGACGCGCCCGGCCAGCCCGCGCGCCTTGGCTCGGTCCGAGACGTTTTCGGAGAGCCGCCAGAGATGACCGTCGAGCAGATCTAGGTTGCCGGTATCCTTGAGGAACGTGGTTTCGTTGGAGATCGATTTCACCGGGGCGCGGGCGTTGACGCGGCGGTGATCCTGACCGCGTGCCAGATGCCACAGCCGTTCACCCATCGTGCCGAAGCGGGCCACGAGATCGGTTCGCTCCCAGCGCAGCAGGTCGGCGAAGGTGCGGATGCCCGCCTTGTCGAGCGCGGCCTGCGCCGCGTGGCCGACCCCCCAGATCAGGCGTACCGGCTTATTGCGCAGAAATTCGGCGGTCTCGGCCTTGCCGATTACCGAAAAGCCGCGCGGTTTGTCGAGGTCCGAGGCGACCTTGGCCAGGAACTTGTTATGGCTCAGACCGATGGAGCCGGTGATGCCCAACTCGTCGGACATGCGGCGCACGAGCCGGGCCAGCATGATCGCGGGTGGTGCGCCGTGCAGGCGCCGCGTGCCACTGAGGTCGAGAAACGCCTCGTCGAGCGAAAGCGGCTCGATATCGGGGGTCAGTTCCTGCATCATGGCGCGGATCTGTTTGGAGACCGCCACATAGACCTCCATGCGCGGCTTCACGATTACCGCATCCGGGCAGAGCTTCAGCGCCTGGAACATCGGCATGGCCGACCGTACGCCGCGGATGCGCGCCACATAGCATGCGGTCGAGACAACACCGCGCTGCCCGCCGCCGATAATCACCGGTTTGTCTGCGAGGCTGGGATCGTCGCGCTTTTCGACGCTGGCGTAGAAGGCGTCGCAATCCATATGCGCGATGCTCAACTCGAAAAGCTCGGGATGGGATTGCACGCGCGGACGCCCGCAAGCAGCGCAGCGGCGCTGGCCCGCGTCGGTTATGATCAGGCAATCGCGGCAGAAGGCGGGCATGGCGTTGGACCGGGATTAAGACGCGATCATCTTATCTGAAACGAAGGCCGGAAATAAGGGGCTTTGCCCCTCGGCCTTGCGGCCTCACCCCAGGATATTTCCAGCAAGAAGAATATGAAAATCCAAGGGCTTCTTCTTGCCGAAAAATATCCTCGCCGAAGGCATGAAGATTCTTTGGTGCGCCGGTTGCGTCAGGCGATCTCTTTGAGAATCGCGGCGGCAGCGGTGGCGGGGTCGGCGGCGGCGCAGACAGGGCGGCCAACGACGATGTGATCGGCGCCGTTCGCGATCGCCTCGGCCGGGGTCGCGACGCGCTTCTGATCGCCGGGGGCTGCACCGGCGGGGCGCACGCCGGGGGTGACGATCAGCCGACCTTTGGCCTCGGGCAGGGCGCGGATCCGTGCGGCTTCGCGCGGTGATGTGATGATGCCGTGGGCACCGGCCTCCAGCGCGCGGGCGGCGCGGGTGGTGGTGATCTCGGCCAGATCGCCGGGCTGGGTCATGCCTTCATCAAGATCGGCGCGGTCCAGCGAGGTGAGGACCGTGACGGCGAGAATTTTCAGCGGCGTGCCCGCCGCCCCTTCGAGCGCGGCGCGCACTACATGCGGATCACCGTGTACAGTGAGGAAATCGAGGTCAAACCGGGCAAGCCCGCGCACGGCGCTCTCGATGGTGGCCCCGATATCGAACAGTTTCATGTCCAGAAAGATGCGCTTGTCGTGCTCCTGTTTAAGCTCTTGCGCCAGCGCCAGCCCACCGCCGGTCAGCATGCCGAGGCCAATCTTGTAGAAGTTGACCTGTGGGCCGATACGCCGCGCCATCTCTAATCCCTCGAGCGCGTTAGGCAGGTCGAGTGCCACGATCAGGCGATCATCGGATGTGGGCATGGTGCGCTCCGGCATAAGGGGAATTTGCGCCTTTCTTGCGGTTCGGTTCCGGCTCGTCAAGCCAATTGGCTGTGATGCCTGTGGGGTTTGCGGTTTGGATCGGGGGGAGGCTCGTCAGGCGCGCAGAGCCTGTGCTCTGGTCGGATGCATTCGGATGGGGGCCGAGTAATTCATGCCTGATGTTTTCACAAATCACGACCAGCGGCCTGTCACCGCAAAATTCGGGCACCTGACGAACCTGACGTATGGCATCAGAAATCAGCGCCTGCGCGCGGGCAGGCAGGCTTTGGGTCGTTTGATCCGCAGTTCAGGCGGCGCGTTTGCCCAAGAGCCGATCAAGGAGCGAGCCGTCGGTCTGTGCGGCGGGCGGCGTTGGTGCTTTGGCATGCGCCGGTTGTGCGGCATGCGTTAGGCGCAGCGCGGGCTTGCCATGTCGGTGTGCGCGGCGGCCTGCCTCGGCAAGGCCACGGGTGACGATGCCGTAGTCGGCGTGCAGTGGTGCGGTCACGTGTACCGGATAGGAATAGCCTTGCGCGCCATCATGGATACGGATCAACGTCTCAAAGGCGCTGATCTCAGGATTGTAACGGATGTCTTCGAACTGAATTTTCTCGATCTGCATGGCAATACTCCTTCGGTTTCCAGACTCTCTGGTGTGCGCGAGCCTGTGGATAACTCGACCCTTCCTGTGGGTAACGTGGGGAGGTGCGGAAAAGTTTCATCGGCAGAGGGACGAAATTGTTGTGTCATAGGCGGAATTTGGCCGTTTCGTCTTGAACCAGGCCAAGGCGCTGCCCATTTTCATTCCAAGGGTCCCGACCGCGCATGCCTAATGTTGGGTGCGCATACGGGATAACGCTTAATAAAAGGAGAATAGCGATGGACTTGAACAAGTTCACCGAGCGGTCGCGCGGCTTCATTCAGGCGGCGCAGACGATCGCAATGCGGGAGAGCCACCAGAAACTGGCCCCCGAACATCTACTCAAGGCATTGATGGACGATAGCGAGGGGTTGGCGAGCAACCTGATCAAACGTGCGGGCGGTGATCCGGCCCGTGTGGTGCAGGCGCTGGACCTTGCGATGGGGAAAATCCCGCAAGTGAGCGGTGACGCCGGTCAGACCTACATGGATCAGCAGACCGGCAAGGTTCTGGCCGAGGCTGAAAAGCTGGCGACCAAGGCCAAGGACAGTTTCGTGCCCGTCGAACGGATGCTGACCGCCCTGGCGATGGTCCGGTCGCCTGCCAAGGAGGCGCTGGAGGCGGGCGACGTCACTGCGCAGAAACTGAATGAGGCGATCAACGATATCCGCAAGGGGCGCACCGCCGACACGGCCAGCGCCGAGGATACCTATGAGGCGCTTGAGAAATACGCGCGCGACCTGACAGCCGCTGCTGCCGAGGGCAAGATTGACCCGATTATCGGTCGCGACGACGAAATTCGCCGCGCGATGCAGATTCTCAGCCGCCGGACCAAGAATAACCCGGTTCTGATCGGTGAGCCGGGTGTCGGCAAGACCGCGATTGCCGAAGGATTGGCGCTGCGCATCATCAACGGCGATGTGCCCGAAAGCCTTGCCAACAAGAAGCTGATGAGCCTTGATATGGGTGCGCTGATTGCCGGTGCGAAATATCGCGGCGAGTTCGAGGAGCGGCTGAAGGCCGTGCTGAACGAAGTAACTGCTGCGGCGGGTGAAATCATCCTGTTCATCGACGAGATGCACACGCTGGTGGGTGCGGGCAAGGGTGACGGCGCAATGGATGCGGCCAACCTGATCAAGCCGGCACTGGCGCGGGGTGAATTGCACTGTATCGGGGCCACGACGCTTGACGAGTATCGCAAGCATGTGGAGAAGGACGCCGCATTGGCGCGCCGGTTCCAGCCGCTGGTGATCGAGGAGCCGACCGTCGAGGATACGATCAGCATCCTGCGCGGAATCAAGGAAAAATACGAGCTGCACCACGGGGTGCGGATCAGCGACAGCGCGCTGGTGACAGCCGCGACGCTGAGCCATCGCTACATCACCGACCGGTTCCTGCCGGACAAGGCGATCGACCTGATGGACGAGGCCGCCAGCCGTTTGCGTATGGAAGTGGACAGCAAGCCCGAGGAACTGGACGCGCTGGACCGCGAGATCCTGCAAAAGCAGATCGAAGCGGAAGCCTTGAAGAAAGAGGACGATACCGCGTCCAAGGACAGGCTCGAGAAGCTGGAAAAAGAGCTGGCCGAGCTACAGGAACGTTCATCCGAAATGACAGCGCAATGGCAAGCCGAGCGGGACAAGCTGGCCTCGGCGCGCGACCTCAAGGAACAGTTGGACCGCGCGCGGATCGACCTTGATCATGCGAAACGTGCGGGCGATCTGGCCAAGGCCGGAGAGCTGTCCTATGGCGTGATTCCGGGGCTGGAAAAACAATTGGCCGAGGCGGAGAAGGCCGAAGAAGACGGCGTCATGGTCGAAGAGGCCGTGCGTCCCGAGCAGATCGCGCAGGTGGTCGAGCGTTGGACAGGTATCCCCGTCGCCAAGATGCTGGAAGGCGAGCGCGAAAAGCTGCTGGGCATGGAAGAAGGCTTGCACAAGCGGGTCATCGGGCAGGACACCGCCGTCAAGGCGGTAGCCAGTGCCGTGCGTCGCGCGCGTGCGGGTCTTCACGATGAGAACCGACCGCTTGGGTCGTTCCTCTTTCTCGGGCCGACCGGTGTGGGCAAGACAGAACTGACCAAGGCCGTGGCCGAATTTCTCTTTGACGATGACAACGCGATGGTGCGCATCGACATGTCCGAGTTCATGGAGAAACACGCGGTTTCGCGCCTGATCGGCGCGCCTCCGGGCTATGTCGGCTATGAGGAAGGCGGTGTTCTGACCGAGGCCGTGCGGCGGCGCCCCTATCAGGTGATCCTGTTCGACGAGGTCGAAAAGGCGCACCCGGACGTGTTCAACGTGCTGCTTCAGGTGCTTGACGACGGGGTTCTGACCGATGGGCAGGGCCGCAAGGTCGACTTCAAGCAGACGCTGATCATCCTGACCAGTAACCTGGGCGCGCAGGCGCTGAGCCAGTTGCCCGATGGCGGTGATATGGCGCAGGCGCGACGTGATGTGATGGACGCGGTGCGGGCGCATTTCCGGCCCGAGTTCCTGAACCGTCTGGATGAAACGGTGATCTTCGACCGGCTCAGCCGCGACGATATGACGGGGATCGTGGACATTCAGCTGGGGCTTCTGGCCAAACGTCTGGCAGGACGCAAGATCACGCTCGATTTTGACCAGAGCGCGAAGAAATGGCTGGCTGACGAGGGCTATGACCCGGTGTTCGGCGCACGCCCGCTCAAGCGGGTGATCCAGCGCGCGGTGCAGGATCCGCTGGCCGAGATGCTGCTGGCGGGCGATGTCCTGGACGGGGCCACGGTGCCGATCAGCGCTGGTGAGGACCGGCTGATCATCGGCGACCGGATCGGTAGCACGAACAACCCGAAACCCGGGGATGCCGTGGTGCATTGATTCGGGCAACAAATGCAGGAAAGGGGGGCGCCAAAGCGCCCAGAGACCCCGGAGCTCCCGAAGATTTTTTCGGGAGCTCCGGGGTAAGCTGTTCCTGGGACCATGCCTATATCCGCTTTGCGGACTTAACGAGATTACGCTGCAATTGCGCTAAGGTCTGCTTCGGTGAGCCGTTTAACAAACGGTGGTTTATGGCGCCCATTTTATGGCTGTATGTGATCTTCAGCTTTCAACCTTTATGTGGGCCTCGTCGAGGTAGTGCTGTGTGAATTGTCAAGGCATAGCGAAAAATTTAAATTAGACATCAAATTTCAACGGGGTTTCTTCATGAAAGCGGGCATTTACGCAACAACACCAGCGATTTAACGGGATTTCCGCCTGAAGGCTGCCGTATTTGATTTCTCGCATATATTATTAATACAGACACTAATAGGAGACACTGTCATAATGAAATATGCTAGCATTGCAGCAGCCGCTACCGTTGCAGCCACCTTCGCTTCCACCGCGATTGCTGACGACACGAATCAGTCATACGTTGGGCCTGTTTCTCAGACGTCGCAGGGCTATGCCGCAACGGGCTGGACAGGTGGGTATCTCGGCGGAAACCTTAACTACGGCACTGGCAGGTTTACAACTTCGGGTGACTGGGCAACCGGTTTAAGTAGTAATGGCTTTCCAACTGTTGGCAAACCAGACGGTGCTTCCGGCGCGATCCGCGCAGGTTATGACTGGCAGAGCGGTGTTGGCGTCTTTGGCGTTGGTGCTGAATATAACCTTGGAAAATACAAAGATAGCGCAGTCGGCCCCGGAGGTAGTCTGAACACCGAAATCAAAAGTGCTGCCATGATTTTTGCGCGCGCGGGCTATGCGATCAATGAAAACTTCATGGCTTACGGGCTTGTGGGGTACACTTGGTCAAAAGGTTCAGCATCAGCTTCCGGAGGTGGGGTTAATTTTGATGAAAGTCGTGACTTGGATGGCGGAACCATCGGCCTTGGCGCTGAATACAAGTTCAACCCCAACTGGTCGACATATGGTGAGTACACTTACACTGACTTCGGAACGGTCGAAAATACCCAAAGCCGGCTCAAGGCAACTCTCGGTCAGGTAAAGCTCGGCGTGAACTACCGCTTCTGATTATCTCAGAAAATGAATACTGAAAATGCGCCGTGTTCGGCGCATTTTTTAGTTCCGGTCAAGACGTATTCGAATTGAGCGGTAACGTACCCCACTACGGACCTTCACAAGAGTTCAATAAGCCCTCGTTTTTGGCGCGCGCGTGATGGCAGGCATCCGTGCATCATGCATGCATCGATCGATTTGGGCTCAGGCCGGACCTCAGCTGCATGCTGTATCATTTACTGCAAGGGGCTGGGCCAAAGCGCCTCCTTTTTTGTTGATACCGAGCGTGGCTCAAAGCGAAATCCGGGTAGAGAAGGCTTTGACCGTGCGTAAAATGCTTCGGTTGGCGAGGCAATAACCACAAATACATTGATATGTTGCGGGTTTTTCGCTCAGCGTTCTATAGTGGCCCGAAAAGAGGGCGGGCCTGTCGATCTTCGACCAGAGCATGCCCCAGAGAGGCAGAACACGAGTACCGATATGACAGAACAGGCTCCAGACACGTCTCCCGAGACCCCGCTTTGGCTGCATGATCTGCGTCCGGGTGCCGAGGGTGAGGGATTTTTCGAGAAAAACCTGCGGCATTCGCTGATGTTCGTGAAGCGCCCCAGTGACCGGCTGCTGGTGACGTTCGACAATCTGAGTAACGTCAATGACGAGTCCGTCACGCGCGAGCCGTGGGCCTACAAGTTTGCGCAGGACAGCAGCCTGTCGCATCTGGGGATCATGGCCCATGTCAGCGACTGGTATCGCGATGCAGATCTGATCAAGCGGTTCGAGGGGCTTGCGGCGCAGGGATTTTTTGACGGGTACAAACGTGTCGTCTTTGCCGGTGTGTCGATGGGTGGCTACGCCTCGCTTGCCTTTTCGTCGCTGGTGCCGGGCGCGCATGTGGTGGCAATCAATCCGCAGACGACGCTCGACCCGGATCTGATACCGTGGGAGACGCGGTATGAAAACGGTCGCCGTCAGGATTGGACCCTGCCGCTGGCCGACGGGGCTACGCTGACCGCCGGGGCAGGGCGGGTGAATGTGTTCTATGATCCCTATCACGAGCTTGACCAACAGCATGTGGACCGGTTCAGCGGTGACAATATCCGCATCTTCAAATGCTGGTTCTCGGCCCACAAGACAGCGGTTTTCATGCGCAAGATCGGCGCGCTGAAGGCGGTGATGCATCATGCGATCTTTGATGAACTGACCGAGGCGGAGTTTTACCGGCTCTACCGTGCGCGGCGGAACCTGCCGTGGTATCGCGGATCGGTTTCGGAATATTTCCGCGAAAAGGGCCGCGAGGAACTGGCGGGGCATTTCGACCAGGTATTTCGCCGTCGGCTGCGCAAACGTAAACGTCGTCTGGCCGAAGAGGCCGAGGCCGAGGGCCAAGTGCCGCCACAGGCTGCGCCCGATACTGCCACAAGGCCCGCCGCCGACACGCCCAGCCCCGAGGCGCAGGCCGACATCAAGACGCAGCCCAAGATCAAATCAGCCAAGCCACCGGTTGATGGTCCAATGGCGCGGATCATCGCGCCCGCCAATGCAGGAGGCAAAGCGCCCGCCAGACAGGCCAAGGATCGCCGGGTCATCGTGACGACGATGAAGAACGAAGGCCCGTTCATGCTGGAATGGGTGGCCTATAACCGCGCCATCGGGTTCACTGATTTCCTGATCTACACCAACGATTGCGACGACGGCACCGACCTGATTGCCAAGCGGCTGGAGGAGATGGGGCTGGCCCAGCACCGGCAGAACCCGTTCAAACCCGGCGGCAGCCCGCAACGCTCGGCGCTGAAGGATGCAGGCAAACAGGAAATGGTGCGACAGGCCGATTGGCTGATCTGCGCCGATTGCGATGAGTTTCTGAACATCCGCGTCGGCAAGGGGCGGCTCGACGACCTCTTTGCCGCCGTGGGTGATGCCGATGCGATCTCGGTCTGTTGGAAGCTGTTCGGCAACAGCGGGCAGCTGGCCTATGAGGACAAGCCGGTGATCGAGCAGTTCGACCGCTGCTGCGGCGAACACGAGTATCCCAATTACCGCGCGCTGGGGATGAAGACGCTGGTGCGCAATAACGACCGGCTGATCAAGCTGCGCATTCACCGGCCCGCGTTCCATCTGGATCGTGGCGATGTGGCCTGGGTCGATGCGGGTGGTAATCCGATGCCGGATCTTTACCTGCAACAGGGATGGAAGGCGTTCGAGGGCTTCAGTCACGATTATGCGCGGTTGCACCATTATGCCGTCCGCTCGGTCGACAGCTTCCTGGTCAAGCGCGACCGGGGCCGGACCAACCATGTGGGCGACGATCAGGGCATCACCTATTGGTCGAACATGAATTACAATATCGAGCGCGATACCTCGATCCATGCGCGCCTGCCCGGCCTGCGTCGCGAGATGGCCAAGCTGCTGAAAGACCCGGAGCTGGCGAAGCTGCACCGTAGCGCCATCGACTGGCACCGGGGCAAGATCGACGCACTGCGCGAGCGCGACGGCTGGGACACGTTCCGCGAGCAGATCATGGCGATCAACGCCGCTCCCGAACTGCAGACAGGTTAGGGATATGTCCAAGGGCATGCCCTACGTGGTGATGCATGGCGGAGTACACAAAACCGCCACGAGCCATATCCAGGCAATCTTGCAACGCAACGCAGGGCGGCTGAAAAAGCGCGGCGTTTATTACGTGCATCATCGCGATACGCGCAAGGAATACACCTTTCCCACGCAGCTCAACGGCTATCAAAAGCTGGGGTTGGGCTACAAGACCAAGATGCCGGATGACGTGCTGGCGCAAAAGGCAAAGAACTTCTTTGACAAGATCGGCGCAGGCGCGGGCGAACGTATCGTGCTGTCGGACGAGAACATGCCGGGCCATAGCGGGCACTGCGTGCGCTCGGGTCTTCTTTATAACCGGCGCGAGACGCTGCTGCCGATCTTTGCCCAAAACATCCCCTACCCGGTGACGGAGGTGCATATCGCAATCCGCCACTATGCGGATTTCTTTGCCTCGACCTTTGTTGAATTTTTGCGGTCTGCGCAGGGCGACAAAGTGATCCCGGAAGCGCAGATGAAACGTGCGGTGCTGTCGAACCTGCCCAGCTGGACGGGCTTCATCGATCTGGTGCTCAGCTGCTTTCCCGACGCGCAGATGACCGTCTGGCGACACGAGGATTTTGGCGGGTTGTCGGACCGGGTGGTCAGCAACCTGATTGGCGACGCAGTGGAGGTGGGCGATCTGGTCACCCCCAAACGCAAGCGCGGCCGACCTTCGGCCAGTCACCGCGCGGTGCAGGAGTTGCTGATGGAGATCGAGCGATCCGGCGGCGAAGCGGCGCTGGCACGGCGGGTGGAAATACAGGATGCCTATCCGCGCGGGCCGGATTATCCGGGGTATGATCCCTGGACAGAGGCCGAGCGTGCACATCTGGGGCGGATTTACGACAAGGACATCAAGGAAATCACGATGCGCAAGCGGGTTACGCTGCTGCGTCCTTGAGGGTTGAGGCCATGACGGCCTGCGCCAACGGATCGGGTTCCAGCGCCATTTCGGTATATTCCGAGCGGTCGTAATGCCAGTTTTCGGAAATCATCCGGCAGTGGAAAAAACCGAACCCGTCCTGCGTCTGGTCCGGCAGGCCCTTGATCCCATGGGTGCGCCAGCTTTTGCCCAGCTGCGGACCTTTGGGGATGAGGCACCATTTGGGGTACATCGACTCTTCCTCGCCTGATTGGCGCAGGGTGTGCGTGCCATGCAACATTGGTGCGCCCGGCTCGGGGTAGCGCCACCTGCCCGGCAGGGTGAGAAAGCCGGCGTCATTGTCAGCGGCGGCCTCAAACACCGTAGTGCTGTCGGGGCTGTGGGTCATCTCGTCTATGTCCATATTCAACACGCCCGCCGCATCCTGAAGAAACCGCAGGCGGGCGATCTCGAACACGCCGAATTGCAGATACCGCGCGCTGGTCAGTTCACGGCCCAATCCGACGGGGCCATATTGAAACGGGGCGGACACGACATCGAACGCCCGGAGCCCGTTGATATTGTCCAGCACCTCGGCCAACGCATCCGCGTTGTAAATGTCGGAGGCATTGTCAAACAGGATGATCGAGTCCACGCCTTGTGTTTCGACATGAAATCGCGCCCAGTCGCGCACCCAATCCAGCGTATTGTTGCGGGTTAGCGTGAACATCGAGCGCGTCCCGGCATAGCGATGCAGTTGTGAGGAACTGATCGAGATGTTGAAAGACAGGTGCGGGTGGGCGATCCCAAGGGCGCGCGGATTATTGACGGGGGCCGAAATCTCGATCATCGAGGCGCGGCGTGATTGACTGATCTCGCGCATGGTGGCGGGTACGCCATCTAGCGTCAGTTGCGCGCGATTAAGGAACCGTCGAAAGATCCGTTTCAATGGGGGGCCGACGGCATAGATTGTGCCGGGCATGCTCGATTGGAACACGTCGTAGAATAACGTGCCATCATCGAATGCAGTTTTTGCCGCATCGTCCCAATCGGCAAAACCACGAGGCGTATTACGGCGCTAAAAGCGTGAAGGCATCACGCAAAAGGATAGCGGTGTAATCGGTTGGCTGCTCATGCTGATCGCGGGTGTTAAGCAATTGGTAACCGTAAATATGGTCTGCGTGAATCGATTTTGCAGATAAATCCTGGATTTCATGTATCGTGTCACGTTTGCACTGCGATGCATGATTGCGCGAATATTGGCGACGGGCTAGGCTGTGTGCAGAGCAAAGACCCGAAAACGGGCGTGCATGAGGCAGTTTTAGGCAAGCGGGGGCAGTCCCACCTGATGAGTAAGCTACACCATATTGCGATGCTGTGGGTCGAAGGCCCGCTGAGCTATGTCGAACAGCTGTGCGTGCAGTCGTTCCTGGACGCGGGCCACGAGGCGACGCTCTATCACTACGGGCCGGTCTCGAATGTGCCCGAGGGCGCCAAGGTGGTGCATGGCGATGCCATTCTCAAGCGCGATAATTTCATCCAGCACGGACGCACCGGGAGCCTTGCGCTCTTCTCTGATGTGTTCCGTTATCACCTGCTGACCAAATCGGCGCGCACGATCTGGGCGGATACCGACGCCTATTGTCTGAAACCGTTCGAGACCGAGACCGGCCACTATTATGGCTGGGAGAGCGAGCATCATATCAACGGTGGCGTTCTGGGCCTGCCGTCGGACAGCCCTGCACTGGCGGGTCTGCTGGCAATGACCGAGGATGAATACGGAATCCCGTTCTGGTACAGTGACGGCGCCCGCGCCAAGCTGAGGGCGCAGGCTGACGCAGGCACGCCGGTGCATGTCAGCGACCTGCCCTGGGGGGTCTGGGGGCCGCATGCGGTCACCGCCTGGGTGCAGCGGACCGGAGAGGACAAATATGCCTTGGGGCGCGATGTGCTCTATCCCGTGCCGTTCGAGATGCGCCGCAAGATGGTCAAGGCCGGGGGCCGCAAGGCTGCCGAGAAGTGCCTGACCGAGCGCAGCACATCCATTCACCTCTATGGTCGCCGTATCCGCGAGTTTCTGGCCAGCCGCCCGGATGGGTTGCCAGATGAGGGCGGGCTGATCGACGCGCTGCTGAAAAAACACGGGATCGACCCGCTGGGCGCACCGGTGTTCAGCAAGAAAGACAAAGCAGACGCAGCAGAGCTATAAGTGGCAGAGCCATGTCAGATGCAGGACTTACCCCGATGAGAGCCAAGAACGAGAACCTGACCGATCTGGCGGATCGCTACGGATCGGACAAGGGATCGATCAAGCACCGGTATACCGAGCTTTACCACATGCTCTTTCACCCCTACCGGCGGCGCAAGATCAACTTTCTGGAGATGGGCCTGCTGATCGGTGGGCCGGAGCACGGCATTGACAAGGATCGCGAGACGACGGATGTGCCGTCGATCCGGATGTGGCTGGAGTATTTCCCAAAGGCGAATATCCACGGGCTGGATGTATCGGATTTCTCCTGGTTCAAACACGAGCGGTTCACCTTTCACCGCTGCGACATGGACGACCGCGCCGAGATTGCGAAGACGATGCAGAACATGGCGGCGCCCGATATCGTGATCGACGATGCCAGCCACGCCAGTCATCATCAGCAGAACGCGTTTCTGGATATATTCCCCAAGCTGAAATCCGGTGGTCTCTACGTGATCGAGGACCTACGCTGGCAACCGGACCCATACGAAGTGCCGGGCATCACCAAGACCGCGGCGCTTCTGCGGTCCTTCATCGACAACCGGACCTTCAGCCATACCGATCCGGCGATTGCCGATGACTTTAACGCGCTGATCCCCGAGATATCGGCCTGCATCGTGCATCCCGTGCGTTATCAGAAGAAACGCAAGGATCAGGTGGCGGTGATCCACAAGCGGTAGACATGAAAGGCGAGCGGCATGATCTGGCTGGAGGCGCTGAGCTATGTGGTCACGGCCCTCGGACTTTTCACAGCCATCCTTGTGATCCTGCGCGAGAACAAAGAGAGCGAACTGCACCGCCAAGCTGTCAGAGGAATACGATAATCTCCTGCGGCTGGCAAAGTGCGGTGAGTGAGAAAATCATGCTTCTGAAAGTTTTGCAGAACGCTTGTTCTGACCAGCGCCGGGCGGAATTCAGGCCCCTTGGGGCTGCCGCACGATCCGCAGTGTACTGATGCGGGATATACGATAGAAGCGGATCGCAAACGAATACCGGCAACTGCCAAGACCAAGGAAAAGCGCATCATGAACTTCGCATTCAAACTACTGGAGCTCCTCGCACTCGGTGTCGTGATGATGCTGGCCGCCTTCATTCTGGTTGTTGTCTTCATGTTCATACTGGACCGGACGCAGACCGGCGATGCGATCCGGCGGAACTATCCGGTGATCGGGCGGTTCCGGCACCTGTTTTCCACGCTGGGAGAGTTTTTCCGGCAGTATTTCTTTGCCATGGACCGCGAAGAGATGCCGTTCAACCGGGCGCAACGCGAGTGGGTGGGCAATGCCGCTAAGGGTGGCGGCAACACGGTCGCTTTTGGGTCGACCCGCAGTCTGTCGATTCCCGGCACGCCGATCTTCGTCCCGGCTGCCTTTCCGCCGCTCGATGATCAGTTCGCCTCGACCAGCCCGATGCAGATTGGCCCGCACGCCGCGATCCCATATGTGGCCAAGTCGATCTTTAATATCTCGGGTTTGAGTTATGGCGCGATTTCACGCCCCGCGGTTGAGGCCCTGAGCCGCGGTGCGGCCAGGGCGGGTATCTGGCTGAACACCGGTGAGGGGGGATTGTCACCATATCACCTGAAAGGCGGGTGCGACATTGTCTATCAGATCGGGACGGCGAAATATGGGGTGCGCGATCACGACGGCAACCTGAGTGATGAAAAGCTGCGCGAAGTGGGTGAGAACCCATATGTGAAAATGATCGAGTTGAAATTGGCGCAAGGCGCCAAGCCCGGCAAGGGTGGCATCCTGCCGGGCGAGAAGGTCAACGCCGAGATCGCAAGCATTCGCGGTATACCGGAGGGAAAGGATAGCATTTCACCAAACCGGTATCCGGAGGTCGACAACTTTGCCGCTCTGCTGGATCTGATCGGGCATGTCCGCAAAGTGACGGGACGGCCCGTCGGGATCAAGGTCGTGCTGGGGGCGTCCAACGCATGGGAGGACTTCTTTGATCTGATCACCCAGCGCGGAGAAGAGAGCGCGCCGGATTTCATCACTGTCGATGGCGGCGAGGGCGGCACCGGGGCGGCCCCGATGCCGCTGATCGACCTGGTGGGCATGCCCATTCGCGACGCACTGCCGCGCATGGTCGATCTGCGCGACCGGCACGGGCTGAAGGACCGCATTCGCATCATTGCCAGCGGCAAGCTGGTCAACCCAAGCGAGATTGCCTGGGCGATCTGCGCGGGCGCTGATATCGTGACCTCGGCGCGCGGTTTCATGTTCTCTCTGGGGTGTATTCAGGCGCTCAAGTGCAACAAGAACACCTGCCCCACGGGCATCACCACCCACGATCCGGGCCTGCAACGCGGGCTGGTGGTCGAGGACAAGTACGTGAAGGTCGCGAACTATGCCAAGTCTGTCATCAAGGAAGTAGAGACCATCGCCCATTCGGTCGGCGTGGCCGAGCCGCGGCTGATGCGGCGGCGGCATGTCCGGCTTGTCCAGGCCGATGGCAGCTCGGTTCCGATGAACCAGATCCGCCCCAGCCATGACGCTGCCTTGTACCCGTGACCGCGCAGGCCGGAGAACTGGCCTCGCATTGACATGGTCTTTGATCCCATACCCGCATTCGCGCGATTCCGGCTCTTTTCGCATTGCGGGTGAATTGGATGGCGCAAAAACCGGCGGCATAGGGTGTCAGCTCCACTAAAGCGTTCCGCGAAAAACCTGAATCTCAGGTTTAAGGCGGAACGCTTTATCAGTGACGGTCGGCGGGCGAATCCGGTGGAAGCAGACAGGTCAAAGCGGGAATCGCCGGACCGCAATCACGAA
Organism: uncultured Roseovarius sp.; assembly: GCA_947503145.1. Lineage (GTDB taxonomy): Bacteria > Pseudomonadota > Alphaproteobacteria > Rhodobacterales > Rhodobacteraceae > Roseovarius. The sequence continues at coordinate 462 of CANNCP010000001.1, read as the reverse complement.
AACGAGTCGATCAGCGGCAAATTTCAGACGGAAACATCCGAGTCGGAACTGGTTCAGGGGGGCGAGTCGGGGGCAAACCTGCGGGAATCCCCATCGAGTCTGGGTGCTGACGGCAAGGGACCCCCAAGATGTTGGGTTTGACCCTTGGTAAGCGCGGCAACAAAGTTGCGCCAAAGGGGGTAATTTGGAAACTACAGGCATCTAACCCTCTCTTTTCCATGGAAAAATAGGGATATTGGAAAAAAGATGATGTTTACCGAAAAAAGGGGTTGCGGGTCCGGAGTGCAAACCGTAAACCCCACCTCACCGGCGGCGCAGAGATGCACACCGGGACGCCGGAAGGGACAACGGAGCGACGCTCCAGAGGATCAGACGGTAAGAAAAAATTGAGGCAATTTAGGCGGGTGGCGCTTGATATTTAGCGCGTCCGGTTTATTTTGTCTTGGGGTCTTTCGGGGTTCC